>NZ_JBIZWA010000001.1:0-1987504 GCF_044769865.1 Salinibacterium sp. GXW1014 | reverse complement strand
CGAGGTTTTTGGCATTTGACATTGTGCACGCTGTTGAGTTCTCAAGGAACGGACGCTCCCGGTGCCCCACCTTCCGGTGGCAGCTGCCGAGGCAACTTCCCAAAGTTACCACATCCTGCAGCCGGTGTTTACCCGGCCAGTCTGACTGAGTCAGGGTTTGCTGGAGTGATAACCATCCTGCTTGGGAGCATCGGCCTCAACGCGATGCGTTGCGGTCGGCTCTCGCCTGGAGGATGTTGGTCCCACGTGAGGCCGGGAAGCTCTGCGGCTTTCCGCACCTTTGGGGTGACAAGTGAATACTTTACGTGGCGCCGGGGGCGGCGGCAAATCATGATTGCATCCCGGGCGTGTCGTGCGCATGCGGACGATAACTCGCCCGCTGAGCAGCCCGCGCTGGGACTCAGCCCACGAGGTTCTGCACGAAGACGTGCGGCGTGAATCCGGTCAGGTCGCCGATGCCCTCGCCCTGCCCGACAAGCTTGATCGGGATGCCCGTGCGCTCTTGCACCGCGAGTACGAAGCCGCCCTTCGCTGAGCCGTCGAGCTTCGTGAGCACAAGGCCCGTCACCCCCGCGTGCTCAATGAATGCCTCGGCCTGCGCCAGACCGTTCTGGCCCGTCGTCGCATCGAGCACAAGGAGCACCTCGGCGATCTCGGTCTGCTTCTCGATCACACGGCGGATCTTGGCGAGCTCGTCCATGAGCCCGCTCTTGGTCTGCAGGCGGCCGGCGGTGTCGATGATCGCGATCTCGATGCCCTCACGCACGGCCTTCTCGACCGTCTGGAAGGCGACGGAAGCCGGGTCCTGCCCCGGCTGCTGCGGGCGCACGATCTGCGCTCCCCCTCGTTCGGCCCAGGTTGCCAACTGTTCGACGGCCGCCGCGCGGAAGGTGTCGGCAGCACCGACCACCACACTCCGGCCGTAGTTGCCGAGGAACTTGGCGAACTTGCCGATCGTCGTGGTCTTGCCGACACCGTTCACGCCCACCACGAGCACGACCGCCGGTCGTGCCGTGAGCCGCAGCGTCGGGTCGAGGCGCGCGAGACGTTCCTCGAGGTTCTCGCGCAGCATCCGTTTGAGGTCCGTCGGGTCGGTCGTGTTGTAGCGCCGCACCTGTTCCCGGAGCTCGTCGATCACGGCATCCGTGATGTCGGGGCCGAAGTCGGCCGTGATGAGGGCCGTCTCGAGGTCGTCCCACGTGTCGTCGTCGATCGCGGGCTTCGCGAACATCCCGCGAAGGGTGCCGGAGAGAGACCAGGGGGTGCGTTGAGCCATGGCTCCAAGGGTATTGCAGGACCTGTCTGCGCACAGGGACCGCGCAGGCTCGCGTGCTTACGTCACAGCTACTCCGACGGAAGGGACAACCGTGACCGTGATCGGCTGGCACGCCTCGCACGAACAGATCCACCCCAAGGACCTCCTCGCCTCGCTGCAGCACGCCGAGCGCGCCGGCTTCACGGCGGCCATGTGCAGCGACCATTTCGCCCCGTGGAGCGAACGGCAGGGCCACTCTGGCTTCGCCTGGGCGTGGCTCGGTGCGGCGCTGCAGGTGACCGAGCTGCCCATCGGGGTCGTGACAGCCCCCGGCCAGCGCTACCACCCGGCGATCATCGCGCAGGCGGTGGGAACGCTCGAGGCGATGTACCCGGGCCGGTTCTGGGCCGCCCTCGGCAGCGGCGAGAACATGAACGAGCACATCACGGGTGATGCGTGGCCCCGCAAGGAGCATCGCAACGAACGGCTGCTCGAGAGCGCGCAGGTCATGCGCGCTCTGCTCGCGGGTGAGACCATCAGCCACGATGGGCACGTGCGAGTCGACCAGGCGAAGCTCTGGACGAGGCCGGATGCCCCGCCTCCCCTTCTCGCCGCCGCGGTCACACCCAGGACGGCCGAGTGGGCGGCCGGGTGGGCGGATGGGCTCGCTACCGTGAACCAGTCGCCCGAGGCACTGCGTCGGGTCGTGGACGCCTACCGCGGGGCGGGCGGCACGGGACCGCTCGTGCTGCAGGTGCACGTCAGCTACGCGGCATCCGCTGACCAAGCCCTCGCGATCGCCCACGACCAGTGGCGCAGCAACGTCTTCTCGCCACCGCTGTGCTGGGACCTCGACACGGTGGAGGCCTTCGACGTGGCATCCGCTCATGTGCGTCCCGAGGACGTGCACGGCTCGGTTGTCATCTCGGCCGACCTGGAGGAGCACGTCGAGCGGCTGCGGGAGTTGATCGAGATCGGGTTCGACGAGGTGTATCTGCACCACGTCGGCCAGCAGCAGCGCGACTTCATCGAGGCCTTCGGCGAGCGCGTGCTGCCGAGGCTCGGCGTGACGAGCAAGACGGATGCCGCGAGCGAGGTCGTGGCATGAGGATCACCGACACGAGCGACCTCTGGTGGAAGAACGCGGTCGTCTACTGCCTCGACGTCGAGACCTTCATGGACTGGAACGGGGACGGCACGGGCGACTTCGACGGGCTCGCGCATCGCCTCGACTATCTGGCGGAGCTCGGTGTGACCTGCATCTGGCTCATGCCCTTCTACCCGACCCCGGACAAAGACGATGGCTACGATGTCGCCGACTTCTACGGTGTCGACAAGCGCTTCGGCACGCACGGCGACCTCGTCGAGGTGATCCGCTCGGCGAGGGACCGCGGCATGCGCGTCATCGCGGACCTCGTCGTCAACCACACCTCGGAGAAGCATCCGTGGTTCGTGGCGGCGCGGTCGAGCCGCCGCTCGCCCTACCGCGACTACTACGTGTGGCGCGACGAGCCGCCCAAGGATGCGCCCGAACCGATCTTCCCCGACAAGGAGGACGGCGTATGGACGCTCGATGAGCGCACGGGCCAGTACTACCTCCACCGCTTCTACCGTCACCAGCCGGACCTCAACGTCACCAACCCGCGCGTGCGCGAGGAGATCGGCAAGGTCATCGGCTTCTGGCTGGAGCTCGGCCTCTCCGGGTTCCGCGTCGACGCCGTGCCGTTCTTCATCGACGGCGACGACGGCGGGGTCAACAGCGATTACGGCGACGGGGACGGGCACGAATACCTCCGCCAGCTCTCCGAGATGGTCAAGCGACGCAAAGGTGACGCCGTGCTCCTCGGCGAGGTCAACCTCCCCTACCGCGAACAGGTGCGATTCTTCGGCGGCGACAAGGGTGACGAGCTCGCGATGCAGTTCGACTTCGAGGCGATGCAGCGCACCTACCTGTCATTCGCCCGGCGCGACGCCCGGCCCCTCGCCAAGATGCTCGCGAAGCGACCGGCGCTCGCGCAGCGCTCGCAGTGGGCGAACTTCCTGCGCAACCACGACGAGCTGACCCTCGACAAGCTGAGCGACAAGGAACGCGAGGAGGTCTTCGCGGCATTCGGCCCCGAGGAACGGATGCGCGCCTTCGGCCGGGGCATCACGCGCCGTCTGCCTCCCATGCTCGACGGGGATCCCCGTCGCATCCGCATGGCCTACAGCCTGCTCTTCTCCCTGCCGGGCACGCCCGTGCTGTTCTACGGCGAGGAGATCGGCATGGGCGAGAACCTGGATGCCGGGGGACGCAACGCCGTGCGCACCCCCATGCAGTGGAACAACAGCAAGAACGGCGGCTTCTCGACCGCGCGTCGGAGTTCCCTCACGGCACCCGTCACCGAGGGCGCCTATGGGCCCGAGTTCGTGAACGCCGACGACCAGGTGCGTAACCCCGATTCGCTCGTGCACTTCATCCGGCTGCTGGTCAGCCGTTACCGCACGTCGCCGGAGATCGGATGGGGCGAGCTCACGATCATCGAACAGCCACACACCAGCCTGCTCGCCCACCGCGTGAGCGGGCCCCTCGGCAGCATGATCGCGCTGCACAACTTCGCGGGTGAGTCCCTCACGATCGAGATCCCGGTCGAGGGTGGGAACGAGGACACGCGCCTCGTCGACCTGCTCGAGAACGGCATCACCGAGGTGTCGGCTCGCGGCACCGCCGAGTTCACGCTCGGGCCCTACGGCTACCGCTGGCTGCGCGTCACGGACCCCGGCACTCGGAGGATCGGCTGAGTTAGCGCGGTCGCCGCGCCATCCGGAGCGCTGCCCAGACGAACACGACGGCGACGAGCGTCGTCGTCGCGAGCCCGAGGCCGGGATACCCGATCGCGGTGAGCACGGGGCCCGCGAGCGCCCCGCCCGCGGCACCCGCGAGGTTCATGAGCAGGTCTGAGACACCCTGCACCCCGGGCCGGTCGCCCGCCGGCACCGCATCGACGACCATTGCAGAGCCGGAGATGGTCGAGGCCGACCAGCCCAGGCCGAGCAGCACGAGGCTCACGGCGACGAGCTCATGGGACTCACTGCCGAACCACGCCGTGACGAGTGCCGCGAGCAGGAGCGTCTGGCCGCCAAGGAGCACGGGAAGACGGCCGAGCCGGTCGGAGAGCCAGCCAAAGACGGGCGAGAGGGCGAACATGCCGGCCACGTGGAGGCTGATCGTGAGCCCGACGATCGCGAGGGATGCCCCGTGCCCGTAGAGGTGCACGGGCGTCATCGCCATGAGCGCGACCATGGTTGCGTGGCTGAGGGCGACGGATGCCACGGCGAAGCGCGCACGCGCATTGACCCGCAGCGTCGCGAAACCGAGCCGCGGCGGCTCACCCGGCGTCACCCCGAGTGCCTCACGCGCTTTCAGGAGCGGATCGGGACGCAGGAAGATCGCGTAGACGAGCACCGTCACGGCCTGGGCCGCGAGCGCGAACAGGAAGGGGCCCGTGAGGCTCGGCAGGCCGAGCATCCGCCCGACCGCCTCGCCCGGTTCGATGAGGTTGGGGCCGAGCACCGAGCCGACCGTCGTCGACCACACGACGAGCGAGAGGTCGCGACCGCGGTGGCGCGGCGAGGCAAGGTCAGTCGCCGCAAACCGAGCCTGGAGGTTGGTGGCGGAACCCGCCCCGGCGAGCGCGAAGGCGAGCAGGAGCAGCGGGAACGAGGAGAGCGCCGCCGCCACGATGAGCAGCACGGCGGACGACGCGGCAAGCGCGGAGCCGGTCGCCAGCGCGACGCGGCGTCCCCTCGCCCGCGCGTACCTGGCCAGCGGGAGTGCGAGCAAGGCAGCGCCCAGGGTCGACATGGTCGACGCCATGCCCGACCACGAGTCGGAGCCGGATACCTCGGCCGCGAGCAGCGCCCCGACCGAGACCGTTGCGCCGATGCCGAGGCCGCCCACCACCTGGGCGGCTACGAGCACCCAGACGATCCGTCGCTGGAGGGCCTGGGCATCCGCTGCGGGTTCGGTCGTGGTCACGCGGCAAGTCTAGGGAGCCGCGGGGCGACAGCTCAGCTGGCGCGCTCCTCCGGGGCAACCACCCGCTGCCCGACTACCGCACTCACGCCGTCCTGCCGCATCGAGACGCCGTAGAGGGCATCCGCGATCTCCATGGTGCGCTTCTGGTGCGTGATGACGATCAGCTGGCTCGTCTCGCGGAGGTCCTCGAAGATCTGGAGCAGCCGGCCGAGGTTCGAATCGTCGAGGGCCGCCTCGACCTCGTCCATGATGTAAAACGGGCTCGGCCGCGCCTTGAAAATCGCGATCAGGAGCGCCACTGCGGCCAGGGAACGCTCACCGCCGCTCAGGAGCGAGAGCCGCTCGATCTTCTTGCCCGCGGGCTTGACCGACACCTCGATGCCAGTCGTGAGCAGGTCATCGGGGTCGGTGAGGCGGATGCTGCCCGCCCCGCCTGGGAAGAGCACGGGGAAGACCTCGTCGAAGGCCGCCCTTGTGTCTTCGAATGCCGCCGAGAAGATGTCGCGCATCTTCTCGTCGAGCTCCTCGATGATCGTGAGGAGGTCCTTGCGGGTGTTCGTGAGGTCTGTCAGCTGCTCCGTGAGGAACTTGTGTCGCTGCTCGAGGGCGGAGAACTCTTCCAACGCGAGGGGGTTGACTCGACCCAACTGGCCGAGCTTGCGCTCGGCACGGGCAAGGCGCGCCTCCTGCTCGGCGCGGACGAAGGGGACGCCCGCCGGGGGTTCAGGAGCCGCGGCATCCGTCGCCTCATAATCAGCGGATTCCGGGTCGACCGCCGCCGCCTCCGGAGTTTCCGAAGCGACGCCCTCGGCCGGGAGGGCGTCTGGCGGCACGGGAACGGCGGGGCCATACTCCGCAATGAGGACATCCTCGACCAGGCCGAGCTCCTCGCCCGCGCGCTCAAGCAGGGTCGACAGGTGCAGCTTCTTTTCGTAGATCTGCATCTCGAGGCCGTGCACCGTCTCGCTCACGGCGTGCAGGCGCTCACGCAGCGACGCCTCCGTGCGCCGCAACTCCGCGAGCTCCTCGTTCTGCTGGGCGCGGTCAGCCTCAGCGGCAGCGAGCTTGACGCGAGCCTCCGAGACGGAACGGTCGACCGAATTAAGCACGGCAGGCAGGGCGTCGAGCACGCGCTGGGCGCTCTCCATCTGGCGACGACGGATGACGGCCCTGCGGGCCGCGAGCTCCGCGGCCGCCCGCTCGGCCTCGAGCTGCTGCTCGAGCTGGCGGGCCCGCTGCTCCTGCGCGCGCACCCGCTCGCGGGCCGTCTCGACCTGGAGCCGTGCCTCCACCTCGCGCTCGCGGCACGCGTCCAATTCGTCGGCGAGCTCATCGCGCGCACTCACGTCGAGGATCGGGCGGGGTCGCGACTTGGCCGCCTCGAGTTCGGACTTCGCGCGCTCTGCCGCCGACTCGGCATCCGCCACCGTCTCCTGCGCGAGCGCGAGGCCCTTCTCGATGCGCTGCGCCTCGGCCTCGGCCGCCTCGGCCTGCACGCGCGCCCGGTTGAGCCGCTCGGACTGCGCCGCGAGCTGCGAGTCGAACTCGCGAAGCGCGGTGAGCGCCCTGGTCGACTGTTCCTTGGCGACCTTCACGACGCCGCGCTGCTCTGCCAACGCGAACTGCGCGCGCTCGATGAGCGACGTGACCTCGCCGAGGCGCTCCGTCGCGGCGTCACGGTCGGCGACCAACTCGAGACGCGAACGTTTCGCACCGGACCCGCCGCGGAGCACGTAGCGGCTGAGGACATCGCCCGCCTTGGTGATGATCGTGGTGTCGCTCGGGCCCGCGGCCTCAGCGCCGAGTGCGTCCCACACCCGGCGAGCAGCCGTCAGGTCGTCGGCGATGATGGTGCGGCCGAGCAGGCCCATGACTCCGGAAGGCGCCGTCACGACACTCTGCGCCAGCACCGCGCCGCCGTCGAAGGAACCGCTGGCGAATGCAGAGACTCCCCCATCGGCAAGCACGAGCTCGACGCGGCCGAGCTGCTCAGCGTGGGCGTGCCCGAGAGCATCGACGGCCGCCTCTCGATCGTCGGCCAGCACCGCATCAGCGAGGGAGCCGAGGGCCGCCGCAATGGCCGCCTCGTATCCCGGCTGCACCTGCACATGCTCGGCGACGAGACCGCGGATGCCGCGGCGCTGGGCCGCGACGAGGGCACTCGAGCCGTCCTTCTGGTCGAGCGCACTCGACAGCGCACTCTGCCTCGCGGCGAGGGCATCCCGCTCGCGCTCCAGGTCGTGGAGTTGTTCGCGGAGTGTGTCGATCTCCGCCTCGGCGGAGACAACCTCGGCCTGCGCGGCCTGGTACGCGAGGTCGAGGTCCGTCTCGCTCGTGTCGTCGAGGGTCGACTCCCCCTCGACCTGCTCCAGTGTTGCGCGGGCCTGGTCGCGCCGAGCCCTGGCGGAATCAAGCGCGTTCTGCTGCCGGAGCACCTCGCCGCGCACGGCGGCCAGGCGGGACGCCGCAGTGTCTGCCTGGCCGGTGAGCTTGGAGATCTCGAGGTCGTGCTTGGAGACGAGCGAACTCTGGAGGGCGATCTCCTCGTCGAGGGCGTCGAGCGCGGCACGGGCCTCCGCCGTGCGCGACTGCGCCTCACGCCACGCCTCCTCGGCCTCGGCGATCGTGTCGGCGATGCGTGCGGCCTCATCGTGGGCGTCCGCGACCATCTGCGGGGTGACGCCGGGCGTGACATCCGTCGCCTCGTTCTGGCTGCTGAGCAGCGCGAGCTTCTGGTTCGCGAGGCTGTAGAGGCTGCGGAGCCGCTCCTGCACCGACTCGAGCCCGAAGGCCACCTGGCGTGCCTGGTCGACCGCGTCGCCGACCTGCTCCTGCTCGATGCGGGCCTCGCGAAGCTTCGCCTGGTCGAGCTGCTCCTGCAGCACGATGCGTTCCGTCTTGCGCTCCGACTCGCTGCGGCTGTGCAGCGAGAGGGCCTCGCGCAGTTCGACGACCTCATCAGCGAGCAGTCGGGCACGGGCGTCGCGCACGATCGCTGCGATGGACTGTGCCTCACGCGCGATCTCCGCCTGGCGACCGAGCGGCTTGAGCTGGCGGCGGATCTCGCCCGCAAGGTCGCTCAGGCGGGTCAGGTTCGCCTGCATCGCGTCGAGCTTGCGAAGCGTCTTCTCCTTGCGGCGACGGTGCTTCAGGATGCCCGCGGCCTCCTCGATGAAGCCGCGACGGTCCTCGGGACTCGCGTGGAGCACCGCGTCGAGCTGGCCCTGGCCGACGATGACGTGCATCTCGCGGCCGAGCCCCGAGTCGCTCAAGAGTTCCTGCACATCGAGCAACCGGCAGTTCTCGCCGTTGATCGCATACTCGCTGCCGCCGTTGCGGAAAAGGGTGCGGCGGATTGTGACCTCGGAGTACTCGATCGGCAGGGCGCCATCCGAGTTGTCGATCGTGAGCGTCACCTCGGCGCGGCCGAGCGGCCCGCGCGTCGCCGTGCCCGCGAAGATGACGTCTTCCATCTTGCCGCCGCGGAGGGTCTTCGCCCCCTGCTCACCCATGACCCAGGCGAGTGCATCGACGACGTTGGACTTGCCCGAACCATTGGGCCCGACGACGCAGGTCACGCCGGGTTCGAAGGCGAAGGTGGTCGGCTGCGCGAATGATTTGAAGCCCTTGATCGTGAGGCTCTTGAGGTACACGCGCCAGCCCCTCCCTGCTTGCCGGGTGAGTGCACGCGCGCCGGCCGCGCGAGACTCTCGCACAACGGTACCGCTAGAGGTGCCGCCAACTCTGGTGCGACGCGACCGCCGCGCCCTATGCTTTACGCCCCGGAACCGCCGTCTTCTCGAAGGGAACCCCCGTGAGCGCCAAGATCGATATCGAAGAGCTCGTCCTCCCCGAGACCATCGACGGAAGCCCCGAAGCGGATGCCTTCAGCGAGATGGTGAGGGTGCGCAACGATATCGAGCGGGCCGTCATCGGCTCCTTCGACCTGGCCGTCACGCCGGCCGAGTTGCTCGCGATCGCGCGCAACCCCTACGAGACATGGCGCTGCCTCGTCGCGCGGGTCGACGGGCAACTCGTCGCTCGCGGCCTCTACGAGGTGCAGGGGGGCGACGAGTCCGAGTCTGCCTGGCTCACGATCGAGGTGCTTCCGCAGGCCCGCCGTCGCGGCGTGGGCACTGCCCTCTTCGACACCCTCGCCGCGATGGCCGAGGCTGAGGGGCGCACCGTGCTGCAGGCATCCGCGTACCACCTCACCGGGAGCGACGACGGCCCGCAACTGCACTCCCCCACGGGTTTCGGCACGGTTCCGGCGGATGACGCAGCAGCGACATTCCTGAGCAAGCGCGGCTTCCGGCTCGCCCAGGTCGACCGGATGAGCCGACTTGCGCTTCCCTCGGACGCCGAAGAGCCCACGCCCCCGCCCGGCTACGAGCTGCTGCGGTGGGAGGGGCCCACCCCGGAGGATCTGCTCGAGGGGATGGCCACCCTGCATGCCCGCATGAGCACGGACCCCCCACTCGGTGAGGTCGACTGGAACCCGGAGGAGTGGGACGCCGAACGCGTGCGGGAGAACGACACACGCCGCGGCGGGGACGGCAGGCTATGGCTGACGGCCGCCGTGCGCCACGTGGCATCCGGAGCCCTCGCCGGATTCACCGACCTCTCGGTGCCGCCGGAGACAGACCGGCCCGCCATGCAGATGGACACGATCGTCGCCGCTGAGTACCGGGGGCACCGGCTCGGCATGCTGCTCAAGCTCGCCAACCTGCATGCGCTCGACCGACTGGCGCCCGGGCGTCCGGCCATCTACACCTGGAACGCCGAGGAGAACCGGCACATGCTCGACGTCAACGAAGCGGTCGGATTCGTCGCATTCGGCTACGAGAGCTCCTGGCGCCGCGACGGATGATCGCTGCGCCGCAGCGCAAATGACCGACGGCCCCGGCGCTCACGCACCGGGGCCGTCGACTCACTGCCGAACTACTCGACGATCAGGTCGTCGAGGTTGATCTCCTCCTCCATGAACTCGAACTTGACCATGAGCTCCTGGAGCTTCTGGATCGAGTCGACGTTCAGTTCGGGACCGAAGTCCTCCATCAGGAGGTTCGCGGCGGCCTCCTCAGGCATACCGAGGAACTCGGGCAGCACCGAGCGGGCCGCGTCGACGTCGTCATTCGCGAGGGCGCGCGTCTCGGCGAGGGCCTCCTGGAAGGCCTTCACGACCGCGGGGTTCTCATCCATGTAGGCGCCGCTCGTGAAGCCGACGAGAGTCGTGAGGCCGGGGATCGTGTCCTGGTTGTTGTAGGTGACCAGCTGGCCGCCCTCACGGATCGTCTTGCTGAGGAACGGCTCGGGCAGCCATGCCGCGTCGAGCTCGCCGGCGACGAGCTGCGCCTGCATCTCGGGGAACGGCACCTCGACCCACTCAACGTTGCTGGGGTCGCCACCGTCCTGCTCGATGGCCTCCATGATGGTGAGGTCACCGGCAGCCTTGAGCGTGTTGACCGCGACGCGCTTGCCCTCGAGGTCCTTGGGCGAGGCGATCGAGGGGTCAAGGGCTGCGACGCCGTTGATGTCGTCACCCTCGGCGTAGGACGCCGAGTAGTTGCCGATGATCTTTACATCGATGCCCTTGCTTGCCGCGAGGATGATGGGCAGCGGCTGGCCGATCGCGAAGTTGACCTGACCCTGCGCGACGGCCGGGAGGATGGCGGCGCCACCCTGACCGGTCGTGAGGTCGACCTCGAGGTTGTGCTTCTCGAAGATGCCCTCCTCGATTCCGAGGAGGAGTGCCGCGGTAGGCGCAATCGGCAGCGCGGCCACCGAGATCTTGGTCATCTCGGTGAGCTCTTCGGCCGCGCTGGGGTCGGTCGTCGTGTCACCGCCGCCCGCGCAGCCAGTGGCGACGAGAGCGGTGACGGTCGCGAGCGCCGCAATGCTGCCCGCGCGCTTAAGGGAGAACTTCATTGTTTCCTCTTTCTCTTGGTGCTGTTATTTCGGGTGGTGGGATTTCGGGTCTGTGCTGTGGTCTAAAAGGCCACTTTCAAGAGGAGGTTCGTCAGTGTCTCTCGCTCTTCGGACGAGAGGCTCTTGAGCGAGCGTTCGCGGGACTTGCTGACGGCGTCGCGGGCCTTGGCATACGTCGCCAGCCCTTCCTCGGTGGCCTCGACGATGTTGACGCGGCGGTCGCGCGGGTCTTGGGCCCTGCGAACGAACCCGGATGCTTCGAGCGAGTCGATCACGGCGACCACCTGGCTCGGGTCGAGTTGCAGAAAGTCGGCAATGTCGCGCTGGGTGGGGCTGACCGACCCGCACGCGAGTGAAAGGACCGCGTACGCGCGCACCCGGAGCCCAAACGGTGCGAGCGCCTCGCGCGCATTGCCCGAGCCAATCGCGCGCACTCTGGCCACGAGAAACTCAACGTCTCCGAGCAGGTCGGAACCATCTATGCGCTGGTCGCCTGCAATCGAAGGCCGGGTGGCCGTCGCATCCGTCATTGGGTGGACCTTTCTGAAAGGTTGATTGGGATACTAATTGACGTTGTCAACTATTCACAAGATCATTTAGAGTCGGTCGCAGACTCGATGAGGAGAGGGACCGATGGATCTTCAAGGAAATGTTGCAATCGTCACCGGCAGCGGACGGGGCCTTGGGCTTGCCTACGCCCAGGAGCTCGCCCGCCGTGGCGCGAAAGTCGTCGTCAACGATATCGACGCAGACACCGCCCAGGCCGCAGTGGACACGATCACCTCGGCAGGCGGCGAAGCGGTCGCGCTCGTCGGCGCCGTCGGCCCGACCGAGACCGCCGAGGCGCTCGTCGCCAAGGCCGTCGACACGTGGGGTCGCCTCGACATCCTCGTGACCAACGCGGGGGTGCTTCGTGACACCGTGCTGTGGAAGATGAGCGACGAGGACTTCGACCTCGTCATCAACGTGCACCTGCGCGGCACCTTCACCTGCGTGCGCGCCGCCGCGGCAAAGATGCGCGAACAGGGCGAGGGCGGCCGCATCATCACGATCGGCTCCCCCACCGGCCAGGTCGGCAACTTCGGCCAGACCAACTACGCCGCCGCCAAGGCCGGCATCGTCGGCATGACCCGCACGTGGGCACTCGAGCTCGCGCGCGCCGGCATCACCGCCAACACGGTCGTTCCCGTCGCGGCGACCGCCATGACCGAGACGGTTCCCTTCTTCAAGCAGTTCGCCGACGCGATGCACGCGGGCGAAGAGATGCCGCCCTTCGCGCGCCAGGAGCTCGGCTTCGGCACGCCCCAGGACGTCGCGGGCCTCATCGCCTTCCTCGCCTCCAAGGAAGCGGCGGATGTCACGGGCCAGGCCATCAGCGTCGGCGGCGACCGCCTCGCGGTCTACTCACACCCGAGCATGATCGTGAAGGAGGTCAAGGAGGGCGGTTGGAGCGCCGAGGACATCGCCTCAGCGTGGCAGGAGAAGTTCGCACCCTCCCTCCAGCAGGTCGGCGAGAAGCTCCCCGAGCCCCCCGCCAACTGAGGCCCCCGATGAGTCGCTACGAGCCGAAGATCGACGCCGCCTCGCGCGTCGCGATCGACACCCACGTGCACGTCGAGACCCATGGCCACGATCACGCGCTTCCCGACGACCTCTACAACGCCGCCGTCAAGTACTTCGGCAACGACGGTGAGTTCCCGGGTGTCGACGCGATCGCGGAGATGTACCGCGAGCGCAGCATGGCAGCGGTGGTCTTCACGGTCGATGCCGAGGCCAACCTCAAGCACAAGGGCATCAGCAACGATGACGTCATCGACGGCGCCATGCGCCACTCGGATGTGCTCATCCCGTTCGTGAGCGTCGACCCCAACCGCGGCGCGGTCGCGATCGACGAGGCACGCCGTCTCGTGACCGAGCGCGGTGCCCGCGGGTTCAAGTTTCACCCGACCGTGCAGGGCTTCGACCCGAGCGACCGGGCACACTGGGACCTCTTTGCGCTCATCGAGGAGCTCGGCGTGCCCGCGGTGTTCCACACGGGCCAGACCGGGATCGGAGCGGGCACGCCCGGCGGCCGGGGCCTGCGCCTTGGCCTGTCGAACCCAATCCTTCTCGACGACGTCGCCGCGGAGTTTCGCAACCTGCAGATCGTCATGGCGCATCCCTCGGTGCCGTGGCAGGACGAGGCGATCTCGGTCGCGACCCACAAGGCGAACACCTGGATCGACCTCTCGGGCTGGTCACCGAAGTACTTCCCGGCCCAGCTGGTGAAGCAGATGAACTCGCGACTGCAGAACCAGGTGCTCTTCGCATCCGATTTCCCCATGATCCACCCCGACCGGTGGATGTCGGACTTCGAGCAGCTCGAGCTGAAGGACACCGTGCGCCCCAAGATCATGCGCGAGAACGCAATTCGCCTTCTCGGGCTCTAACCCCCACCGTCAGGAGACACACAATGGCCACCACCATCAACATCGCCGACCTGCCCAGCCTCGTCGGCAAGGACCTCGGCACGAGCTCGTGGATCGAGATCACGCAGGAGCGCGTCAACACCTTCGCCGATGCGACCGAGGACCACCAGTGGATCCACGTTGACCCCGAGCGCGCCAAGGACGGCCCGTTCGGTGCGGCGATCGCCCACGGCTTCCTCACGCTCTCGCTCACCATCCCGATGTGGACCGAGCTCCTCGACGTTCCGGATGCCCCCACCAAGGTCAACTACGGCCTCAACAAGGTGCGCTTCCTCTCCCCCGTCAAGGTCGGCTCGCGCATCCGCCTGCAGGCGACCATCGCGTCGGTCGAGGAAGTCAAGGGCGGATACCAGATCACCGTTGACATGACCGTCGAGATCGAGGGCGCCGAGAAGCCCGCCGCTGCGGCGCAGGCCATCCACCGCTTCTACGCGTAGGCGTACGCGACGAAGGGCCGTCCCGCTGGGGCGGCCCTTCGTCGTTGAGTGGATCCGAGCCGGTCCACAGCGGCCGACGCTAGCGGGGGCGCTGGCAGCGGGGGCAGAAGTGGCTGCCGCGGTTCATGAACTGCTCGCGCACGATGGTCGTGCCGCAGCGCGGGCAGGGCTTGCCCTGCTGGCCATAGGCGTTGAGGGAGTGCGCGAAGTAGCCTGACTCGCCGTTCACGTTGAGGTACTGGGTGTCGAAGCTCGTGCCACCCTCCGCGAGGGCCTTGCGCAGCACGAGCCGCACCTCGTCGAGCAGCCGTCGCGCCCGCATCCGGCTGAGGGTGTCGGCCCGCTCGTCATAATGGATGCGAGCCGCCCACAGCGCCTCGTCGGCGTAGATGTTGCCGATGCCGCTGATGAGCGTCTGGTCAAGCAGGGCGCGCTTGATGCCCGTGCGGCGAGCCGCGAGCCGGGCCAGGAAGCGGCGGTCGTCGAAGTGGTCGTCGAGCGGGTCGCGGGCGATGTGCGAGACCTGCGACGGGATGATGCCGCCGAGCCCGTCGGCTGCGGGCACAAGCGAGTCGATCGCCATCGAACCGAAGATGCGCTGGTCAACGAAATTGAGTCGCAGCGGGCCGTGCTCCGGGTGGACGATGTCGAGACGGATGCGCGTGAGCCGGTCATCCGTCGCCCTCTCTCGCAGCAGCACCTGGCCGCTCATACCGAGATGCACCATGAGGGCTTGCTCACTCGCGCCAGTTGGCCGTATCGCGGGTGCCATGGGGGCAGGTGGGCGTGAGTCGGAAGAGGAGAGTACCTCGAGTGGGATCCAGAGGAACTTGCCCCGTCGCTGCGGTGTGAGCAGACGCTGGCCCGTGAGCCGGTAGATGAAGTCCTCTGACGGGCCCTCGTGGCGGCGGAGCGAACGAGTGTCGAGCACGACGACAGACTCGATTGTGGCGCCGTTCACTGCGGGTTCAAGTCCCGCGCGCACCACCTCGACCTCGGGCAGTTCGGGCATGCGGAATCAGCCGGCCGAGGCCTGGAGGCGCGTCCACGCCTCGAGTGCGGCGGCCATCTCGGCCTGCTTCTTGCTGCTGCCTTCACCAGTGGCAACGTCTTCGTCATCGAGGGTGACGGTCGCGTGGAATCGCTTCAGGTGGTCTGGGCCGCTGTCGACGATCCGATAGGCGGGGGCACCGCGGCCGAGCCGAGCGGCAAGCTCCTGCAGGCTCGTCTTGGGATCCATGGCAGCCCCGAAACGGTCGGGGTCAGCGAGCAGCGGCTCGATCAGGCGCAGCACGAGCGCCGTCGCATCATCGTGGCCAGCGCTCAGGTAGACCGCACCGATGACCGCTTCGACCGTGTCGGCGAGGATCGACGACTTGTCGCGCCCGCCCGTCAGTTCCTCGCCCCGCCCCAGGCGGAGGTAGTCGCCGAGGCCGATGCCGCGCGCGATCTCCGCAAGCGCGGCGCTGCTGACGAGGCTCGACCGTCGCTTCGCGAGGTCACCCTCGTCGCGGTCCGGATGCGAGGTGTAGAGCATGACCGTGACGGCCTGCCCAAGAATTGAATCGCCGAGGAACTCGAGTCGCTCGTTGTGGGCGATGCCACCGTTCTCGTACGCGAAAGAGCGGTGGGTCAGCGCGAGCTCCAAAAGCTCGCTGCTGACATCCACCGCCAGGATTCGCGCGAGGTCGGCCGGATCGCGGCGAGTTGCCGATGCTCCGTCACTCACGACGCGTCACTCACGACGCGATCAGACGTCGGCGACCTTGCGGCCCTTGTACTCCATGTAGAGCGCGGTGCCGGCGGAGTCCTCAACGACCTTGGCGCGGTGCGGGAGGCTGTAGACAACCTTGCCACCCTCGATCGTCTTCACGAGCGCAGGCGCGGTGGCCTTCCACTGGGCACGGCGGGCACGGGTGCTCGCACGGGACATCTTCCGCTTGGGTACTGCCATGGCTATCTCTTCTCTCTGTCAGCGTCGCCATCCGGGCTGTCGCTGAGTGCGTCATTGGTGGTGGCCTCGGTCAGGCCTTCGAGCGCGGCAAGCTTCGCCCACCGGGGATCGATGGGTTCTTCATGCTCATGACCCGGGTTGTCGAGGAGCCGCACCCCACACTGGGGGCACAGGCCGAGGCAATCTTCTTGACAGACCGGTTGGAACGGCAGTGACAAGACCACCGCGTCCCTGACGACCGGTTCAAGATCCACGTGATCATCTTGAACCTGGTACTCGAAAGCTTCATCTTCATCGTAGGCGAAAACCTCTTGGATTTCGACTTCGACCGGGAGGGACACCTCCGTGAGGCACCGCACGCACTCGCCCTTGGCCACCGAGTCGACCTCGGCCGTGACGAGGATGCCGTCGTGGAGCGACTCGAGTCGCGCCTCGGCGTGGATGGTCTCCCCCGGTTCGACAGCGATGACGGCATTGCCGAGGCGCTCGGTGACGGGCGCCTCACGCGAGACCTCGCGCATCTCGCCGGGACGGCGCGCCAGGTCGAGCACGCTGATGCTCAGGGGGGAACGGTTGTGGTGTATCACCCGAAGAGTCTACCGCCCGGGGCGGCATGGCCCCTGAGCAGGGGCTCAGTCTGCGGCCTGCCCCACGGCGGTGAGCGCCTCATCGAGCAGCGCCAGGCCTCGTGCCACCTCGGCGGGGGTCACGATGCACGGTGGCACGACGTGGATGCGATTGTCGACCGTGAACGGCAGCAGGCCGCGATCGAGGAGCGTCGACTTGAGCGACGCCATGACCTGTGGCGAGACGGGCTCCCGTGTGCCGCGGTCACGCACGAGCTCGATCGCCCAGAACACGCCGCGACCGCGCACCTCCCCGATCATGGGGTGCGCGTCCTGCAGGGCCTGCAGGCCCGGGCGCAGGTGCTCATCCCCGACCTCCCGAGCGTGCTCGACGATCCGCTCGGCCTTCATGGCGTCGATCGTCGCGACGATCGCGCCCATGGCGAGCGGATGCCCCGAGTAGGTGAGCCCGCCGGGGAATACCCGCTCGTCGAAGGCTGAGGCGATGGCATCCGTCATCATGACGCCGCCCGCGGGAACGTAGCCGGAGTTCACTCCCTTGGCGAAGGTCACGAGGTCTGGCACGACCGAGTCGCGCCCGTCACCGAAATCGCCGCGGAAGGCGAGCCACTCGCCCGCGCGTCCGAAGCCACACATGACCTCATCGAGGATGAGGGCGATTCCGTGCTTCTCAGTCAGTTCGCGCACGCCGCGCAGGTAGCCGGGAGGCGGCACGAGCACACCCGCCCCGCCGGGGACGGTCTCGAGCAGCACGGCCGCGATCGTGCCGGGCCCCTCGCTCTCGATGACGCGCCGCAGGTGTTGGAGCGCACGCTCCGACTCCTCCTCGGGGCTCGACGCCCAGAACTCACTGCGATAGAGGTACGGGCCGAAGAAGTGCACGTGGCCGCGTGAGTACTCGTTGGGGAGGCGCCGCCAGTCCCCCGTTGCGGCGATCGCGGCGCCCGTATTGCCATGGTAGGAGCGATACGCCGACAGGACCTTGTCGCGACCCGTCGTGAGGCGGGCGAGGCGGATCGCATTCTCGACGGCATCCGCGCCAGCGTTCGTGAAGAAGACCTTGCTGAACGCGCCACCCGCAACGTCGAGGATGCGCTTTGCCGCCTCGCCTCTCGCAAGGGTCGCGTGCTGTGGCGCGACGGTCGCGAGTTCCTGGGCCTGGCGGGTGATCGCCTCGACGACGGCCGGATGCTGGTGTCCGATGTTGGTGTTGACGAGCTGGCTCGAGAAGTCGAGATAGCGACGACCCTCGTAGTCCCACACCGTGCTGCCCTCGCCGCCCGCGATCGCGAGCGGGGCCAGCGAGCCTTGGGTGCTCCACGAGTGGAACACGTGCGCTCGGTCAAGACCGACAACCTGGGAATTCGTACGGGCGCTCATGACGCCACGCTATCGGCACGCGGCCGAGCGCGGGACGAGGCGCATCCGTCACTCAGGAGATGGCGCCGATGATCCGCTCCACGAGCGTGCGCGGCCACAGCACCGCGGCAAGACGCTGGGCGGGCGGCGCCGAGCGCCAGAGCGCCGACACGACGCTCTGCGCCTCGGATGACACGGATGCCTCGGCACGAGCGCCAGCGGGCGCGTAGCTCTCCCGCTCGAGCGCGTCGAGCAGGGCCGAGAGCGCGCGCGGAGCGCCCGCGCTCGACCCGAGGACCGCGGCATTCTCGCGAGGTGTCGACGTCGAGGCGACCTCGAGCCCGAGGTCGCGCGAGAACTCCATGACCTCCCGCCAGGCGACGGCGGCACTGCCGCCGCGACGCACCCGCGCAAGGCGACGGGAGCGTTGCAAGGCGCGCACAATCGCCGGGACGAGTGCGAGCACCAGCAGCGCCGCCAGCACGTAGACGACCGGCGGGATGGAGATGCGGGTCTCCTCTGGGCCGGCGCCGAGACCGCCCACGTCGCCACGGTCGGGCGCGGCCGGTGCACTCGCGCTCGGGATCGGCGCCGCGACATCCGGCGCCTCATCGGGGGCATCGTCGAGCTCCTCGAGCGCAGCGGGCTCGGCATAGTCGGCGGGCTCACCGCGGGTCGTCGTCGGCTCGAAGGGAACCCAGCCGATGCCCTCGAAATAGAGTTCAGGCCACGCATGCAACTCGTCTGAGGTCACGACCCACTGGCGCGAGGCATCCGAGACCCTCTGGCCGGTCTCCTCCCCCGGGAGGAAGCCGAGTGCGATGCGTGACGGGATGCCAAGGGTGCGGGCCATGAACGCCATCGCCGAAGCGAACTGCACGCAGTAGCCGCTCCGCACCTCGAGGAACGCGGCGACCGCGCCCGCGCTCGTGTCGTCGTAGCCCTCCCGCTGGGGCGCGAACTCCGAGTACTCGAAGTCGCCTTCCTCGCGCAGGAACTCCTGCAGCGCGAGCGCGCGCTCGTAGTTGGTCGCGGTGCCCGCCGTGACGGATACCGCGGTCTCGGTGATGAGCGAGGGCCACGAGGCATCCGGAATGGCCAGTGCGGCGATCTCCTCGGGCACCACCGTGCCGGCGTCTTGCAGTTGCTGCGGCGTCGGCCGCAGGAGCATCGACTCGACCTCGTACTGCTCGCCCCTCACGCTGCGACCCTCCGTACGGAGCGCCTGGGCGCGCGTGTCCCAGACCGCGTTCGCCCTGAGGCCGTCGACCGACACCGCAGGATAGGGCACCGGCACCCAGCCGCCACCGAGAGAATCCACGCTCACGGTCGTGACCTCGCGCTCACGCAGGACGTCAGGGCTCAGCCCGGGTGGGGCGGGCGCCTCGTCTGGGCCGTCGCCCAACTCGGGCGGGTCGGCAACCGACCACCCATCCTCCGTGAGACTGTCGAGCGCGGTGAGGCGGAAGTAGTGCCCCTTGCCGGAGCGGGACGAGTAGCGCAGGGCCGTGATGGTCTCCTCGCGTCGAAGGTCCTCACCCAGCGTCACGACCGGATTGACTCCAGAGCGGATCGAGTTGCCCGGCCCGGAGCCGGTGATCTCGCGGGCCGATGGCAGCGGCAGGACGACCGCGGCGACAAGCGCGGCAGCGATGCTCGCGGCGAGCACAGCAACGACATCCCAGCCCCGCCTGCCTCGCCCAGGCCGCGATGCCGCCAACACGAGCAGCCACGAGATGGCCGCCACGATGACCCAGGAGACGTCGTCGAGTGGAACGATGAACGCCGGTACGACGGCGACTGGCACGAGGAGTAGGCCGGTCAGCGCGGGGCGTCTCAGTGCCACTGCCACGAGATCGCACAGCAGCGCGGCGACGGCACTGCCGGCGCTGAAGAGGAGGATCACTCCGGGATCAGCGAGCGCCGGCGCCTCCTGCGCGGCGAGGGAGCCGACCCCCTCGGCACCGAGGTCGAACAGGGCACGGAAGGTGTCGAATGTCGGCAGGCCGAAGAAGGTCGTCCCCGCCACGGAGCCGATCGACACCGTTACGAGAGCGGCGAACGCCGCGGCGGCGGTCGGGAGCGCGCGAATCAGACGGACGCGCGGGGTGGTCTCGAGCAGCCCACGGGTCGCAGCCGCGGCACCCAGCACGATCGTCGAGGTGAGGGCGATCGCCAACCACCAGTCGTTGCCGCGCAACACCGCGTTGTACGACGCGAATGCGAGCGGAATCGCGAGCGCAAGCGCGGAGGACACCCGCCATGGTGGCGCGTGTCGCCCCGGGCGCTCAGCCCGCGTCACGATGCATCCTCTGGTTCTGGGCGAGCCGCCACGCCTCCTCGACCGGGGTGCGCGCCGATACTGGGATGCACAGCCACCCCGCTGCGGCCAGGCGCTCGAGGGCGAAGCCGGGGACGGATGTCGGCAGCCAGGCGATCGCCTCGTCGTACGCCGAGCGGGCGGCGATGAGGTCGGCAATCGTGTCGTCGTCGAGGTCGCCGAGCACAGCGAAGGCCGAGCCGAGACGCGCGCTCGCCTGGCGGCCGGACGGCACGAGGGTCACTCCCGTCGTGCGCGCGAAGGGCGTCAGGGCGACGCGCGCGAGGCCGGCGAGCGAAGGGCCGGCAGCCACCGGCAGCTGCGGCACCCCCGTCTCCAGGAGGTGCACGCGGAAGCCCTGGGCATCGAGGTGCACGGCGAGCGAGGCTGCCATCGACACGCACCATTCAAAGGATTCGCTGCGGTCGGAATCGCCCGAGTCGACATCCGGATGCCCGCTACGCCGCGTTTCGAGCAGCACTGTCACCTCGGCGGCGCTGCGCTGCTCCTCCTGGCGCACCATGAGCTCGCCGTGCCGTGCCGAGGCCCTCCAGTGCACGCGCCGCAGGGGGTCGCCGACCCGGTAGACGCGGGTCGTGAGTTCGTGCTCGCCGCCCGTCGCCCGGTGGTCGGCTCGGTGTGCCTGCCCGTCGGCGCGTCGTGGTGTCGACAGCGACTCCTCCAGCTCCGCGACGCGAGGGAACACCGTGAGCGCGGTCGAGTCGCCCGCGACGACCGTCGCCGATGCGAGACCGAAGGGATCCATGACCGTGACGCGGGCGGGTCCGATCTCGAAATCGCCCCTGCGCGGCGGCACGAAGTCCCACGTGACCGTGACGCTGCGGTGCACGTCACCCCAGCGGCCTCGGAGCAGGGGCAACTCGGCCGGCGAGCTGGCACCTGCAACCCGTCGGGCGAGCATCCCCGCGGGCGAGTGCCACGACCATTCGTCTGTCCAGGTGGCCTGCCCCACCGCCTGCAGCGCACGATTGGCGACGTCGATCTGCACCGGCACGGGATGCCCCGGCATGGCCCGCTCGGCGCCGAAGGAGCGGTGCACGGCAAGTGACGGCCGACGGTGCCGTGCGGCGAGGGCGGATGCCACGACCGCGGCGAGGAGCAGGATCGACACGAGGAACAGGGCGTCGATGCCGACCGAGTACGCCACCACAAGCCCCACGACTCCGGCAGCGAGCAGGGCCCTTCCCCGCCAGGTCAGCGACACTCCCTCTCTCGGCGGTCGACGGCGCATGGGGCTCCCTTAGAGCCGAGTGTCGGATGCGATGGGCACCGGCGTCGCGCTGACAATGCGGCGAACGATCGCCTCAGAGACGGAGACCGAGGAGGAGCCCGAGGCCTGCCCGGAGGGGATGACCCTGTGGGCCAGCACCGGCACCGCGAGTGCGTCGATGTCGTCGGGAAGCACGAAGTCCCGGCCGTCGAGTGCGGCTCTTGACTTCGCTGCGCGCACGAGGTGAAGGGTGCCGCGCGGGCTCGCCCCGAGGCGGAGTTCGGAGTCGAGCCGCGTCGCCTGGGCGATCGCGACGGTGTAACGCTCCACGGCGGGCGCGACGTAGACGGCCCGCACGGTCGCGATCATCTGCAGCAAGTCGTCAAGCGAGACGACGGGCGCGAGGAGGTCGAGCGGGCTCGAGGTCTCCCGCGTGCGCAGCATCGCCTGCTCGGCCGCCTCATCCGGGTAACCCATCGAGATGCGCACCATGAAGCGGTCGCGCTGCGCCTCGGGAAGCGGGTAGGTGCCATCCATCTCGATCGGGTTCTGGGTGGCGACGACGGTGAACGGTTGCCGAAGCGGATGCGAGTGGCCATCGACCGTGACCTGGCGCTCCTCCATGCTCTCGAGCATCGCCGACTGGGTCTTGGGGCTCGCGCGGTTGATCTCATCGCCGATCACGATGTTGGCGAAGATGGGCCCGGGCGTGAACTCAAAACTGTGGTCAGTCTGGTTGTAGACGGAGACGCCGGTGATGTCTGAGGGCAGCAGGTCTGGCGTGAACTGGATGCGACTGACCGAGCAGTCGACCGAGCGGGCGAGCGCTCGCGCCAGCATCGTCTTGCCGACGCCCGGCACATCCTCGATCAGGAGGTGCCCCTCCGCGAGCAGCGTCGCGAGTGCCAACTCCACCGCGCTGCG
This sequence comes from Salinibacterium sp. GXW1014, assembly GCF_044769865.1. Taxonomy (NCBI): domain Bacteria; kingdom Bacillati; phylum Actinomycetota; class Actinomycetes; order Micrococcales; family Microbacteriaceae; genus Salinibacterium; species Salinibacterium sp. GXW1014. The sequence continues at coordinate 1,965,023 of NZ_JBIZWA010000001.1, read as the reverse complement.
CTTGCCGTCGATGACCCGCTCGATACTCGACAGGATCTGCTCACCAAGTTCTTCGAATCGGCCAGCGGGCATGATGGCGGGAACCGGCGCGGCGTCGTTCAGCATCGAGCATCACCTCTTCTCAGGTGAGTCTCGCACACGCTGCCGACGCCGCGCACGGTCCCATTCCTGGGGATTGTTACTCGAGGTTCGAGGCGGCTTCCGAGATCAGGGTGACGTAGTCCTCGACGCCCCAGGCGAGCGAGAGCGGGCTCGGCGGCGACACCGAGGAGATGAGGGATTCCCCGACGATGGTCGCGACGGAACCGCGCGCGACGGCGGGAATCGACTGGGCGTAGGGCTGGGCGAGGAAGGCATCGGCCTCCTCTTGCGTCGTCGCGTAGTTCACGACGATGTCGGCCTCGAGCAGGTCGAGCTGTTCGTAGCTGAGTGTGTAGTAGAAGGTCGATTCGCCGTTCGCGAGTTCGTCGACCGCCGGGGCGTTCTCGAGGCCCAGGTCGAAGAGGAACTCAACGCGCGGGTCGGCGGCGCGGTAGACGTAGAAGACTCCGGCGCCGTCCCAGATGGCGGCCACGGTGCGGCCCTTGAGTTCCGGATGCGCGGCGGCCTGCTCCGCGACAGCCTTCTCGGCGTCAGCGATGACCTCCTCCGCCTCCTCGGCGAGGCCGAGCGACTCGCCGACGATGCGCACGACGTCGCGCCACGGGGTGGTCCACGCCTCCTCGGGGTATACGACGGTCGGCGCGATGTCGGAGAGGAGCTCGTACTGTTCCTGGGTGATGCCGGAGTAGGGCGCGAGGATGACCTCGGGCTCGAGCTCGAGGATCTCCTCGTAGGCGGGCTCCTCCGCGCTTGTCGGGAAGACGGTCGGCATCTCGGCGCCCATCCGCTCGATCTCCTCGGCGACCCACGGCACGACGCGATCCTCATTGCCGCCGTAGACCTGTTCCTCGATGCCGACGGGCACGAGGCCCAGGGAGAGCACCGCCTCGGTGCTGCCCCATCCGATCGTCACGATGCGCTCGACACCCTCGGGAACCGTCGTCTCGCCGAAGGCGTGCGTGATGGTGTTGCCGTCGGCAGCATCGCCGCCATTGTCGCCCCCACCCGTGGCGCAGCCGGTGAGGGTGAGCGCTGCGACGGTGAGCAGGGCGAGAGTCGTTCTCTTCACGTGGGGGTCTCCTGGGTGGTGGGGGTGGTGGTGGATGGATGGTTCAGTGCTGGCCAATGGTTCAGTGGGCCTGCGGCACGGAGGCCTCGGTGAGCGGATGCGCGCGGCTCAGCGGCACGACCATGGGCGAGCCCGCGACGGGGTCAACCATGATGTGCGCGTCGAGCGCGAACGCGAGGCGCACGGTCTCGGCTGTGATGACCTCCGGGGGCACACCGGAGGCGACGACTGCACCGCCCGCCATGACGACGACGTGGTCGGCGTAGCGTGCCGCCATGTTGAGGTCGTGGAGCACCATGACGACCGTCGTGCCCTTCGTCCGGTTGAGCGAGTGCAACAGGTCGAGCACTTCGAGCTGGTGCGTGACGTCGAGGTAGGTCGTGGGTTCGTCGAGCAGCAGGATGTCGGGGTCCTGCGCGAGGGCCATGGCGATCCAGGCGCGCTGCCGCTGGCCACCCGAGAGGGACTCGACGGGACGATCGGCGAGCTCGATGCAGTCGGTGGCCGTGAGCGCCTCGAGCGCGATGCGGTCGTCGTCGCTCGAGCGGCGGCCGAACCAGCCCTGGTGCGGATAGCGGCCGCGGGCGACGAGCTCGGCGACCGTGATGCCCTCGGGTGCGATCGGAGACTGCGGGAGGATGCCGACGACCCTCGCAAACTCACGCCCCGAGTAGGAGCGGATGTCGCGCTCATCGAGCAGCACCCGCCCTTGCGCCGGGGCGAGGATGCGCGCGAGCGTGCGCAGCAGGGTCGACTTGCCGCTGGCATTCGCGCCGACGATGACCGTCACCTGTCCAGCGGGGATCTCGATGTCCAGCCCGTCGATGACGACATGCGAGTCGTAGGCGACGCGGAGCCCCTCCGCGCGGAAGCTGTGGTCGGGGGTGCGGGTCATGCGTTTCGCCTTCCGCGGTGTGATGTGGCGAGCAGCCACAGGAGGTAGGGGGCGCCGATGATGCCTGTCACGATGCCGGCGGGCACCACCACGCCGGGGATGAGGGTCGACGCGGCGAAGTCAGCGAAGGTCACGACGATCGCGCCGATCAGCGCCGCCGGGATGATGGCGAGGTGCGCACCTCCCACGAGCCTGCGCGCGATGGGGGCGGAGACGAAGGCCACAAATGCGAGGGGGCCGGCGTAGGCGGTGGCGACCGCCGTGAGGGCGACGGCAACAGCGAGCACGCTGTAACGGGCGGAGGCGACCCGGAGCCCGAGGCCCGTCGCCGTGTCGTCACCGAGCTGGAGGGTGCGGATGCGCGGCACGAGCGGCGCGAGGAACACCAGCAGCGGCAGGAGCGTCACGGCGATGACCCCGATGCCGTCCCAGCGTGCCCCCGCGACACCGCCCACCGTCCAGGCGAGGGCCGCGACAGCCTCCTGCTCGTCGGCGCGCGTGAGGAGATAGCCGATGACGGACTGCGCAAGGAACGCGAAGCCGACCCCGACCAGCACGAAGCGGTAGCCGGAGAGCCCCTCCCTCGAGGCGAGCAGCGTGATCGCGAGCGCAACCGCGACGGCGCCGCCGAAGGCCAGCAGCGAGACCATCGCCCCGCTCACGCCGAGGATGAGGATGCCGAACGCAGCGGCGGCGCTCGCCCCGCCACTGATGCCGATGATGTCGGGGCTCGCGAGCGGGTTTCGCAACAGCGTCTGGAAGAGGGCGCCCGCGATGCCGAACGCGACCCCCGCGAGCACGCCCAGCACGATGCGCGGCAGCCGGAGGCGGAAGAGCACGAAGGCATCCTTCGACTCTCCTGCGCCCAACAGCGTCGGCAGGACGCGCTCCGGGCCGATCGGGTAGGCGCCCGTGCCGAGCGAGATCGCGACGATCACGGCCAACAGCACCGCGAGCACGCCGCTCACGAGGGCCACCCTGCGCGCGAGCCGGCGGCGGCCCGCCGGCAGCGTGGGAGCGATCGGACGGGCGAGCGCGGTTGTCACAGTGCGCGTCCCTTCACTCGGCGCACGAGCGCGACCAGGACGGGCACCCCGATGACGGCGATCACGAGCCCGACCTCAAGCTCGGAGGGTTGCACGATGAGACGTCCGACGACATCGGCGAGCAGCACGAGGAGTGGCCCCAAGACGACCGCGTAGGCCAGCATCCACCGGTAGTCGGTGCCGACGATCGCGCGTGCGATGTGCGGCACGACGAGTCCCACAAAGACGAGCGGCCCGGCAAGCGCCGTCGCGGTGCCGCACAGGAGCACGATCGCGACGGCGGAAAGCCCACGCGTGAGCGCCGCGTTGTGGCCAAGTCCCTTCGCGACGTCGTCGCCGAAGGCGAGGAGCGTGAGGTCCCGACCCACGAACAGGGCGAGCAGGAGCCCGATGAGAATGAAGGGCCACAGCATCCCGAGCATGTCGATGCCGCGCCCCGCGAGCGAACCGACCTGCCAGAAGCGGAAGGTGTTCAGGGTCTGCACATCGGTGATGATGAGCAGGGTCACGATCGACGTCGAGACGGCCGCGATCGCCATGCCGGCCAGCGCGAGCGTCACGGGAGTCGCGCCGTCGCGCGCGAGCGTGCCGATGAAGTACACGAGCGCTGCCGTCGCCGCCGCCCCCGCGAACGCGAACCAGATGAAGCCGAAGGGCGAGGTCACGCCGAAGAGCGCGATCGCGATGACGACGAAGAGCGAGGCGCCCGCATTGATGCCGAGGAGCCCCGGGTCGGCGAGGGGGTTGCGGGTCACCCCTTGCATGAGGCATCCGGCCACCGCGAGGGCCAGCCCGACGAGCGCACCGATCACGGTGCGGGGCACGCGAAGTTCGCGCACGACCGTGTGGAGGGGATTCGTGGGGTCTGGCTGCGTGAGCGCTGCGAACACCTCGACGAGCGGAGTCCCCCGCGTGCCGAGGGCAAGGCTCGCCACGATCACGAGGAGCAGCGCGACGAGGCTCGCCGCGAGACCGACGATGCGCCGCGGCCCGCGTGAGCGCCCGCGAACGGGCTCCATCGCGTCGGACGCCCCCGCGGCGGGCGTCCTGGCCGTCGTGGTCACGCTACTGCCGCTCGGAGAGACCGAGGCGCCAGTACCCCATGAATGCGATGCGCTTGCGGTCGATGCCCGTCTCGCTCACGAGGAAGCGCCGCAGGGACTTGATGACGGATGATTCACCGGCGAGCCAGCCGTAGAATCCCGCCTCGGCGCGCTCGGGAGACTCCCACAGCAGCTCGGAGTCGACGTCGACCTCGTTGACCGCCTGCGCGACCGCCGCGCGGGCACGCTCGATGACGAGTGGGTTCTCGGCCACCCAGGCGCGCACGGCCGGGTCGAGAAGGCTGCCGTGTGCACGCCCGTCTCGGGGCAGCCAGGTGACTGTGACGCCGTCGTGGGCGTCGATGGGAAGCATGTCGGCCGCATCCGGCACCTCGATGAAGGCACGAGCGCGCGCGCCGACGGGCAGGGACTCCAGGATGCTGCAGATGGCGGGTGTGGCTGTCTCGTCACCGATCAGCAGGTACTCGCTCGCATCGCCGGGGTGCCAGTCGATGCCGACTGCCGAGTCGATGCTGAAACGGTCGGGCCCCACGATGATGAGGGAGTCGCCCACGGATGCGCGCGAGAGCCACCTGGATGCGGGACCGCCGTCGGGGTGAAGCACCATGTCGACGTCGATCTCGCGCAGCTCGGGCCGGGATGCGCGGATCGTGTAGGTGCGGAAGGGTGCGCGCACCTCATCCGGAAGCTCGCGCCACCGGGAATACCAGCTGCCATCGGCGATGACCGAGGGGTCTTGGGCGCCGACGTCGCAGTGCTCGCCGCTGGCAGGGCCAGCTTCGAGGGGGAAGAGCAGCTTGATGCGTTGGTCAAGCCCGTCAGTGCCGAAGTCACTGAGCGCCTCACCTGAGAACGTGACTCGCACGAAGTGCGGGCTGAGTCGCTCGAGCGCGGACACCGCGACCACATAGGGGCGGTAGGCGGGACGCGCATCCTTCTCGACCGCGAGAGGCAAGGTAAGCATTACCTAAGTATGGCATGCCTAACTCCTCGACGCGAGAGGTTTTTTCGCGGCCTACTGCGAGCGCGGAGTCTGCAGGAACTCGGCGACGGCCTTCGGCACGTAGGGGGCAACGTCGCCACCGAGGGCGGCGACCTGCCGCACGAGCGAGCTCGACACGTGCGCGTGCGCCGGGTCGGGCAGCAGGAAGACCGTCTCGACGCCCGCGAGATTGCGGTTGACGATCGCCATGGGGGTCTCGTAGGAGACATCGACGCTCGAGCGCACGCCCTTGACGAGCACGCTCGCACCGACATCCGTGCAGTAGTCGACGAGGAGGCCGACCATCCAGGAGGTAACCCGGATGTTGCTCGGCAGTCCGGCATCGGCGATCGACTTCTCTATCAGGCTGACGCGCTGCGCGACGGGCAGCAGCGCCGTCTTGTCGGGGTTGTGCACGACAAGCACGTGTATCTCGTCAAAGAGACCCGCGGCACGCTCGATGACATCGAGGTGCCCCCTCGTGACGGGGTCGAATGATCCGGGGACGACGGCGATCCTGGGCATACGAACAAGCCTAGTGGGCACGATGCCTCAGCCCTGAGACATGAACTCCCGTGCGCTCTCGTCGAGTCGGCGATCGAGCGCCTCTCTCAGCGCCGGATGCCCGACCAGGGTCGGATCCTGCGCCAGCGTCTGCTCGGCCACCGCGCGCGCCTCCGTGATGAGGCCGGCATCCTTCGCCACGCGCAGGAGCCGCAGGCTCGAACGCCCGCCCGACTGCACACTACCGAGCACATCGCCCTCCTGGCGCAGCTCGAGGTCCTTCTCGGCAAGCTCGAAGCCGTCGAGGGTGGATGCGACGGCCTCGACCCGGTCGCGAGCGAGCGAGCCCGTCTCCGCCGAGGTGACCATGAGGCAGAGGCCGGGCAGGCCGCCGCGGCCGACCCGCCCGCGCAGCTGGTGGAGCTGGGAGACGCCGAAGCGGTCGGCGTCGAGGATGACCATGGTGGAGGCATTCGGCACATCCACGCCGACCTCGATGACGGTCGTCGCGACCAGCACGTCGATGTCACCCGCGGCGAAGGCGCGCATGATGGAGTCCTTCTCCTCCCCTGGCATCCTGCCGTGCAGCGCCGCGATGCGGGCCGAGGCGAGGACGGGGTTGGCGCTGAGCTCCTCCGAGACTCCCGCGACCGTTGCCGGCTTCGACGCCGGCCCTTCCTGGGCCTCGGGTTCCTCCTCGGATTCCTCGCGCGATGCCGCATCGATGGCCGGGCACACGACGAAGGCCTGCCGGCCCTGCGCGAGCTCCTCTGCCACGCGCTGCCAGACGCGTGCCATCCATCCCGGCTTCTCCGCGACGGGAACGACGTGTGACTCGATCGGCACGCGACCCGAGGGCAGCTGCGCGATCGTCGACACGTCGAGGTCGCCGAAGACCGTCATCGCGACCGTGCGCGGGATCGGCGTTGCGGTGAGCACGAGCACGTGCGGCGGCACGGCGCCCTTGCGACGCAGGGCCTCGCGCTGGGCGACCCCGAAGCGGTGCTGCTCGTCGACCACGACGAGGCCGAGGTCGAAGAACTCGACCGAACCGCTCATGAGGGCGTGTGTGCCCACGATGATGTGGGCGCTCCCCGAGACGGCCGCGAGCGTGGCCCGGCGACGGTCGGCCGCGGGCATCTGCCCCGTGATGAGCGTCGGCCGAAGCTTCGCGGCGAGGTCCGGGCCGAGGGATGCGACGATCGAGCGCAGGTGCTGGGCCGCAAGCACCTCGGTTGGCGCCAGAAGGGCCGACTGCCCGCCGGATTCGGCGACGGCGAGCATGGCCCGCAGGGCCACCAGGGTCTTGCCGGAGCCGACCTCACCCTGCACGAGACGGTTCATGGGAACGGGCTGCGCAAGGTCTGCTGAGATCGCCTCGCCCACCGTCACCTGGTCATCCGTGCGCTGGAAGGGCAGCGCGGCGTCGAAACGCTCGAGGAGGCCGCCCGGCTCGGCACTGCGGGCTGTCGCCTGCCGTGAGCGCAGGGCCGCCCGCTGCTCGAGCAGCGCGGCCTGCAGCACGAACGCCTCTTGGAAGCGGAGCGCCTTGCGCGCGGCCCGCCACTCGATGTCCTTCGTGGGGCGATGGATGAGTTCGAGCGCCCGACGGTAGTCCATCAACGTGCGCTCCTTGCGCACGGATGCCGGCACCGGGTCGGCAATGGGCGGCAACGTGTCGAGCACGACGCCGACCGCCTTGCCGATCTGCCACGACGGCACGGTCGCGGTCGCCGGGTAGATCGGCACGGGCTGTTCCGCCCACGCGCGATATGCCTCCGTGTCGCCACCCGGGGCATCCGCGTCGAAGAGTTCATAGTCGGGATGCGCGAGCTGCAGGCTGCCCCGATAGTCGCCGACCTTGCCCGTGAAGATGCCACGCACGCCGGGCCGCAGGTCTTTGGCCCGCCACGCCTGGTTGAAGAACGTCAGCGAGAGGATGCCCTTGCCATCGCTGATGCGCACCTCGAGGATCGAGCCGCGACGGTTGCGCATCGAGCGCTCCCGGGCGTCGAGCACCTCGGCGACGATCGTGACGTTCTCGTCGACGGGAAGGGCACCAAGCTCGGTGAGCTCGCCGCGGAGGGCGTAGCGCCTCGGGTAGTGCGCAAGCAGGTCACCGACGGTCTCGAGCCCCAGGTTGCGCGCGAACGACTGCGCTGTGCGTCCACCCAGCGCGGACGAGAGCTTGGCGTCGAGCGGCGATCCCACGCAACGAGCGTACCGTCGACCCCCGTCAACACCGCGTCCTGGCAGCCATGCGCGCCGCTACCCTCGAAGGATGACGCGCATCATCGCCGGGATTGCCGGATCGCTCTCGATCGCCGTGCCGCCCAAGGGCACGCGTCCCACGAGCGATCGCGTCCGCGAGGCGATCTTCTCCGCGCTGGAGGCACGGGATGCGATCCGAGGCGCGACCGTGTTCGACCTCTACGCGGGTTCCGGCGCATTGGGGCTCGAAGCCGCAAGCCGGGGTGCCGTGAGCGTGACGCTCGTCGAACGGAATCCGCCCGCCGCCGCGGTCTGCCGCCGCAACGCCGCGCTCGTGCAATCGAAGCTGCCCAAGGGCGCCCGCATCACGGTTGCGCCCGTGTCGGTGCGGTCGTTCCTCGCGGGCGCTGTCGGCACGGTTGACCTCGTCTTCATCGACCCGCCGTACGAGCTTGGCGATGACGAGCTCGCGGCAGACCTGGCGGCCCTCCATCTCGCGCCCAACGCGGTCGTACTGGTGGAGCGGTCCAGCCGCTCACCGGAGCCGACCTGGCCAGCGGGCCTCACCCTGGACCGCAGCAAGGTCTACGGCGACACAACCCTGTGGTGGGCATCCGCACTGCAATAAGGTGGGGAATGTTCACCCCTGAACGGGGGTGGTGATTGGATTCCTCCCTCATGACACGATCGCTACTCCCGCGTCGACTCGCCTTCCTCATCGCCGCCACCTCGGCGCTCACGCTCGCCGCGTGCACCGCCGATGACCCGGCGACAGCCCCTCTTCCGACGGTGACCGTCGAGGAGTTGGCCGTACCGGAGGACATGCTCGCGTCAAAGAGCTGGGTCCAGCTCTCGGGAGGCATTCTCCCGGCGACCGATGCGCTCCCCTACGCCGCCGGAGGAGCCGCGGCCGAGCCGGGAGCCGGCGGCACTGCCACCGTGTGGCTCTCACGTGATGGGCAGGACTGGGACGCGGTCGAGGTCGACCCCGACGCCCAAGGCGCCTTCAGCGGTTCACTCGCAGGCACCGACACCCTCGCCGCACTTGTCGGCACGCTCTGGCATGAGGGCACGCTGACCACAGTCCTCTGGACCTCTGAGGATCGAGAGAACTGGGAGCGGGTCGAGCTGCCCAAGGACTTCGCCGCGAGCATCCGCGTCACCGGTGTGACGGTGGATGCCAGCGGCCGAATCCTGCTCGTCGGCACCGACTACCAGCACAAGCCCCGCGGCATCGTCATCGACGACGGCGACGTCACCGAGATGGAGCTGCCCGAAACCGGCGAGGAACACCTCAACCCCGGCAGCATCGCTGCGGGCGGCGAGAGCGCCGTGATGATCGCAATGCCCGCAGCCGAGGGGGAGATCGCGCCCCTCGTCGCCTACCGCTCGGCCGACGAGGGCGCGACCTGGCAGGCAGCGAACGAGGTCGCCCCCGAGAGGTCCGGCGTATACAACGTCGTGTGGACCGGCCAGCACTTCGTCGCAACCGGCTACACCCCCGCCAACAGCACCCCCGCAGCACAGTCCGCGCCGGCCGCCTGGTCATCCCCCGACGGAGCCACCTGGACGGCAGAGACGGTGCCCGAGCCCGAGGAGTACTACACGTCGAACGATGACGTGTGGCTGGGCGAGCCGAGCGTCGCAAACGGGGTGGTCAGCACGATCGGCGGCAACGACAACCAGGCATACAGCGCCGCCTACGAACGCAGCGCGAACGGACAATGGAGCGTCACCGGCTACACCTCGCTCCACTCCCGGAACGGGGACGATGGACGATCCGTGTCGGTGGGCGACGGCTCGACGATCGGACTCGTCGGAAGCGCCGGCGCCGTCCGCGCCGGCACGCTGGCTGGGGGCAACTGGACCGACTCCGCCGTGCTCAGCGAGCGCGAAGATCTGCTCTGGGTGCGTGAGGTGCTCGATCAGTCCGACGGGGCGCTCGTGAGCCTGGGCCTGTCGCACTTCGCCATCCAGGCTGGTGGCCTGTGGCGCAACTGGTCGACGTCATCCACCGCGCGCTACGACCTCGGCGACACAGTCGAAACCGTCCCGGCCGACCCCGCGCGACTCGACGAGCTCTCGAGCATCGTGCGCTCGAGCGACCCTGACGCCGGAGAACTCGTCATCGGCTCATCCTTCCCGGCAGACGCCGACGCCATCCTCCTCGAGGGGTATTTCAGACCCTCGTCCGACGCCGAATGGGTGCCGATGAGCGGCTTCCCCGCCGACGGCTCAACCTGGATTACGGGCCTCACCCATACCGAGAGCGGCTGGATCGCGGTCGGTGAGCACCGCGTCGATACTCTCGTGAGTTCGCCGAACCACGGCGCCATCTGGACTTCGGCCGACGGCATCAGCTGGGCGCCCGCCCTGGGATACTTCGGCAGCGGGGAGCTCGAGACCAGCATCAGCGACGTATGCCAACTTCCGGACGGCACCCCGATCGCACTCGGCAGCGCTGAGGCGCAGAACGGCAACTCCCGCGCGGTCGCCTGGAGCTACGACTGGACCAGCTGGACGCGTCTCGATGTCGGCGATCTCGACCAGCGACGGGGGTGGTTCTCAAGCTGCGCGGACAGCCCCGAGGGGCTCGTGGCGTCCGCCACCATCGGCGGTCGCGACCTCCTCCTCCGAACCGAGAACGGCAGCGCATGGGAGACCGTGTTCGAGGCCGAAGACGGGGTCTCACTGCATTCGCCCGTCGCGGTCGAGGGCGGATTCGCGGCCGCGGGCGGCTGGTCGAACTCGGAACGCTCTGGCCCCGTCGTCTGGGTCTCCAAGGACGGCGGCTCGTGGAGCCCGCTCGCAGTTCCGAGCCGCACGGCAGGCACCACGTCCGTGGTCGCTGCCGTTGGCAGCGACCTGGTCGTGGCAATGCCGGCGCTCGTGGGGCATCCACTCCTCGTCATCCGGGACATCGCCGAGGTGGTCGCCGAGCACGCCGAGTAACGCCGGCTGCGGCTCAGCCTGCGAGCCCGTCCCAACCGCGGTACGGGTCCCACCCCGCAGCCGTGAGCGGAGCGCCGTCAAGCAACACGCCCGAGCCAGCGCGAACCGCACCGACAGCGCGGAAACCACCGGGGAGCGTCGCGCCAGCCGGGAAGCTGGCGAGCAGGGAGTGGTCCTCGCCGCCGCCGAGGGCGAGCGCGACGTCCGGTCCCAGCGCCGCCGAGTCGAAGTCGATGGCGACATCACTCGCCGAGGCGATGCGCGCCGCATCCTTCGCGAGACCGTCGCTGAGGTCGAGCATGGCCGTGGCGCCGGCGAGTGACGCGAGCTTTCCGTCGGCGATCGGCGGAGAGGGGCGACGTTGGGCGAGCGTTCTGTCACCGACCGCGGCGGCGAGTGCGGCATCCGGAGCGCCGTCGGCGTTGACCGCCTCGGTGAACAGCACCGCGAGTCCGCGGGCGGCCGCACCGAGTGCGCCAGAAACGGCCACCGTGTCGCCAACCCTTGCACCCGAGCGGGTCACGGGCGCGCGACCCTCGAGATCACCGAATGCCGTCACCGCGAAGGTCATGGTCGGCGACACCGACATGTCACCACCGACAACCCCGCAACCAGGCGCGAGTGCCTCACACGCCTCGCGGAGACCGTCGGCAATCTCCTCCAGCACGGCGATGCGCGTGTCGTCTGGGAGGGCAAGGGCGACAACGAGCGCGCTCGGCACGGCACCCATGGCGGCGACATCCGAGAGGTTCGAGGCGGCCGCCTTCCAGCCGAGGTCGAAGGGGCTCGACCATGCGAGACGAAAATCCGGGCCGTGGATCATCATGTCGGTCGTGACGACGAAGCGACCGTCAGGGGCCGCGATGACGGCGGCGTCGTCGCCCGGACCGAGCAGGGTCGCGTTGGCGTGCGGGAGGCGGGGAAAGATGCGCTGCAGTGCCGCGGACTCCCCCACCGACGCGAGGGTGTCGGGGGCGCTCATGCTTGACACGGTAGCCTGACAGTGATGGGCACCACGACTCGACCGGCACGCGCAGCGATCGCTGCGACAGCCCTCCTCCTCGCTCTCACGGGCTGCAGCGCGGCCGTCCCCATGACGGCAGCACCGGATGCCGCGGCCGTCGAATGCGCCGACGTCACCGTGCGCCTTCCCGCCGCGATCGACGAGCTCGAACGCCGCGACACCGACGCGCAGGCGACGGGCGCGTGGGGTTCACCGGCATCCGTCTTCCTCCACTGCGGGGTCGAGCAGACGGGGCCCTCGACGCTCCCCTGCTTCACCGTGCGCGGCATCGACTGGCTGCGCGACGACGCGGATGCCCCAACCTTCGTCTTCACGACCTACGGCCGCGAGCCCGCCGTGCGTGTCACGGTCGACAGCACGGCATCCTCGGGCACGGCAGCACTTGTCGCGGTCGCGAATGCCGTCGGCACGATCCCCGCCGACCGCTTCTGCACGGCCGCGGAAGACGTGCTGGGCACCGAGGAGTAGCCGCAGCGCCATTCGCCGAGCCTCAGCCCGACGAACAGGCCCGGAGGATCAGGTGCGGAGGATCAGGCGCGCGGGCCGTCGAGCCCCACGAGCTTGCCCGCGATGCCGCCGGCCGCGCGGAGTGCCGCACCCGAGCCGAAGCCGCCCGCAGGAAGGGTGAACGGCTTGTCGCGCGCCTCCGCGAGGGCGTCGCGGAGCACGACCGCGGCCGGCTGCTGCGGCGCCCACAGGTAGAGCGACATGGCACCGGGGATCGAGTTGACCTCGTTGACGAAGAGCTCACCGGTCGTCTCGTCGAGGAGCAGGTCGACGCGCACGATGCCCGTGAGTCCCGTCGTCTCTGCGACGAGGGTTGCGAGTTCAGCGGCCTTCTCGGCGACGCCCTCGGGGACGACCGCCGGGAACTCTCTAGGTGCGCTCGTGAGTCCGGCATCCTGACCCGCACCGCCCGCGAGGTACTTCTCGGCGTAGGAGTAGAGGCCAGACTCGCCGCCGCCGCGCAACGGCTTCTCGAGCTGCGTCAGCTCGAGCTTTGGCGCGGTGCGGAAACTGATGTTGAGGTCGATCAACTCGGGCCGGTAGGGCTCGAGCACGGCGCCAGCGCGCAGGTGGCTGGAGGCCTTGCCGATCGCGCGGGCCGCCGCGATGTCATCCACGATCTCGATGCCGATCGAGGAGCCACCGAAGCGCGGCTTGACGATGTAGGGCCCCGCGAAGCCGGGCTCGCGCAGCGCGGAGAGCGGCTCGCGCGGCAGCGAGGCGATGCCGGCAGAGGTCATGAGCCCGCCGAAGGCCAGCTTGTCCATGCCGACGGCGCCGGCGAAGAGGCTCGACCCCGTCGCGGGGATGCCGAGCAGGCTGAAGAGCGCGGCCGCGCCGCCGCCCTCGCCCACGCCGCCGTGGAGGCAGAGCAGCGCCGCCTCCGGCGAGAGTTCGTCTTCGCCGAAGCGCTTCTTGATGAACAGCCCGGCGTTCTCACCGAGGCGCAGGTCAACGGGCTTGGAGCCCTTCGGCACGCCCTCGAGGTAGTCCTTCGCCTCGGTCTTGTTCGGCACGAGGAACCAGCCGCCCGCGGGCGCCCAGTACAGCGGCAGCACGGTGTCACCCGCGTCGAGCAGCACCCGCTCCGACTGGAGCCCAGTCAGGATCGAGATCTCGTGCTCGGGAGAGGGGCCTCCGAAAACGACCGCCCACGTGCTGCTCATGATCCTCCGGTGCTCGCTTGCCCAGGCGCTGTGCGCATGGCCGTGTGGCCCGCATCCGGCCGCGTCACCCGCCAGTCCCGATGCGTCCCGTCACGCTCAGCGATCAGGGGTAGTGGTCTGGCAGGTCGTTCTCATAGAGGATAACGCCTCTGTCTGCGGCCTGATCGAGCGCCACCTGCACCGCGTCTTCGCGGCGGTCGAAGACGAGCGACGGATGCTCGGCGCCGGCCGATCCTGCAAGGAGCGCCGCGCGGTTCGTGCGCCCGACGATAAGGAGCCTGCCGCCGCGAGCCGTCACGGATGCCGCGAAGGCGCGGTTGCGCTCGAACTGCACCGGCCCCAGCTCGACCATGCCGGGCGTCACGACGACGAGCTGCCCGCCCCGCTCCCCCGCGAGGGCGGCGGCACCCTCGAGCGCACGCTCGGAGCCGACGGGGTTGGAGTTGTAGGTGTCGTCGATGATGAGGGTGCCGTTCGGCGCCTTCTGCACCTCGGCGCGGTGCTGCGAGCCGGGAAGCGCCGTGAGGCGCGGCGCGATCGCCGCGGCGTCGACGTCGAGCGCGAGGGCGACGCCGACCGTGACGGCGATGTTGACGGCGTGGCCCGTGCCGGGGATCTCGACGGGGACGGTCGTCGCGCCCTCGGCGGTGCGCATCGTGACAACGGATGCCGCGGCATCCACGACCACGTCGGCATCCGTTCCCGGCACGGTCGAGACCGTGACGACCCGCTTGCCCTCCGTGCGGCAGCGCTCCACGAGCGCGCGCAGTTCCGGCTCATCGACGGGCAGCACGACCGTCTTGGCCCGCTCCGTGATCTCGCCCTTCGCGCGAGCGATCGTCTCCTTGGTCTTCATGCGTGCGAGGTGTGCCTCGCCGATCGTCGTGATGGCCGCGACATCCGGCGGGAAGCTCTCGCTCAGCTCGCGGATCTCACCGGGGCCATAGACACCCATCTCGGCCACGAAGACCTCCGTGCCCGGCACGACACGGTCGTTGACGGCGCGCGAGAGTCCCATGAGGTTGTTGAAGCTCGCGGGGCTCGCGACGACCGAGAAGGCACCCGCGAGCACGTGCGCGACGTAGCCCTTGGTCGAGGTCTTGCCGTAGGAGCCGGTGATCGCCACGACCGTCGGGCGAACCTGGCCGAGACGCTTGCGCGCGCTGACCAGATATTTGTGCGAGAGGCGCTTCTCGAGGGCGTTCATGGGCACGAGCACGCCGTCCATGATCACCGGCGCGAGGAGCACCGTGAGTGCGACGCCCGGCAGCCCGACGAGCCACCAGAGCAGGGCGCCGACCGCGAGGAGTGCGACGGCATAGGCGGCCGCGAGACGGCGGGCTCGCTGGGTCCAGTTGAGGGGGGTACTTCTGCCGCGCACGCCGAGCCCGACCGGAAGGAGAGCGGCAGCGATGACGGCAAGGATGCTCGTGATGCCGCTTGCAAGCCCGGCGCCCGTGAGAGCGAGCAACACGGCGGCAGCGACCAGGAGCACCACGAGGCTCGCGATTACCGCGTTGACGGGGCGGCGCACGACCCAGAGCGCACCGATGCGGGAGACCCAGCCGGCGATGTAGTGCTCGCGCTGTGCGACACGCAGCCAGCGCAACACGGCGAGCGCGCCTGCGGCGAGTCCCGCGATGAGGGTCACGATGATGAGGGCAGTCACTGCGCCACGTCCTCCAACAGTGTCATGAGTTCTTCGCGTACGGCGGGCACGAGGCCGCCTTCCAGCAGGTGCCCGCTGCCCGGCACCAGGCGGAACCGGGCATCCGCGAGCAGTTCGCTCGCCGCCCTGCCCGCGTCGGCCGGGGCGGCGGTGTCGTTCTCGCCCCACACCATGCGCACGGGCACCGTGATGCGCGCGAGGTCATCGCGGTAGTCCTCGCCGACGACCCGCACCATGACGTCGCGCATGACCCCCTGCGCGTTGCGATAGTCGGCCGAGCCGTGCTTGCGGCGCTGGGCCTCAAACGTCTTCTGCGAGACGAGGCCACGCTTCGCGAGGGCCCTGATGATGCGATAGCCGAGGGCGGCCTTGGGCGCCGCCTGAAGGCGCAGGAGCGGCACGCCTGTGAGCACGAGGCCCTTGACGAGTTCCGGATGCTTCGCCGCAAGTCGCACGGCGACGCGACCGCCGAAGGAGTGGGCGACGATGACGGTCGGCCCGAGCTCGCGGAGGGCCTCGACGAGGTCATCCGCATAGTGCTCGCTGCCCCAGGCATCCGAGGGTTCCGGGGTGATGCCGAAGCCGGGAAGGTGGATCGCGAGGGCGTTGAGGCCCGCGACGATGGCGCCGAAATCGGCGCCCGTGCGGCCCCACCCATGGAGGGCGACGACCTGTACGGGGGTGCCGCCCGTCTTCTCGGCGAGGAGCCGCCCATCCGCCAACGCCGTGATCACCTAGCCACAGTACACCGGGGGTGCGGCCCGGACAGGTGGCTACTTCGTCGCCCAGCGCTCCGGACCGAGCGACCCGGCGGGGTACTCCTCGAGGGGCACCTCGTCGCGCTCCCAGGCGTCGAGCGCCGGTTCGACGATGCGCCAGCACTCGACGGCCGCGTCATCGCGAACGAACAGGAGCGGATCGCCCGCGAAGACACCCTCGAGCACCTGCCCGTAGGGTCGAAGTTCCGACTCGGGAAGCTTGGTCCCCAGCACCGCGCGGTCGAGCGTGAAGACGTCGCCCGGACTGTTGACGTCGAACTCGATCTCGAGCGTCTCGGGCGACAGCCCAATGCGCACACGAGTCGGCGACTCGCGACCGCCGAAGCCCTTGGGAAGGTGGGGCACGGGCTTGAAGGTCACGATGATCTCGCGGCGCCGACTGGCCAGCGACTTGCCCGAGCGCAGCACGAAGGGCACTCCCGACCAACGCCAGTTGTTGATAGAGACGCGCACCTCCGCGAGGGTCTCGGTGCCGCGCTCGGGGTCGACTCCCGGTTCGTCCACATAGTTCGGCACCTCGCGGCCCTCGATGTCGCCGGCCGTGTAGCGGGCACGCCTCGTGCTGCTCGCGAAGTCGCTGTCGATCGCGCTCGCCCGCAGCACGGTCGCGATCGCCTCCCGAACATCCCGCTCGCCGAGGCTCGCCGGTGGCTCAAGGGCGACGAGGCCCATCACGAGCAGGAGGTGGCTCTGGATCATGTCGCCGAGCGCGCCGGTCGCGTCGTAGTACCCGGCACGACCCTCAAGGGTGAGGTCCTCATCGAAGATGATGTCGACGCGGTCGATGTAGCGGCTGTTCCACACGGGTTCGAGCATCAGGTTGGCGAAGCGCAGTCCGAGGAGGTTCACGGCGGTGGGCGCGGCGAGCCAGTGGTCGACCCGAAAGATCTGCTCCTCCGGCACGAGCGCAGCCAGGGTGCGGTTGAGGGCGCGAGCGGACTCGTGGTCATGTCCGAAGGGCTTCTCAAGCACGAGTCTCGTGCCCTCCGGAAGGTCGTCGGGGGTGAGCCCCGCGCAGGCCTCGATCGTGACGGAGGGCGGCAGGGCGAAGTACACGGCGACCGGCGCCTCTGTGGCGGCGATCACCTCGGCGAGCGCACCGGATGCCGTGACATCCGCCCGATGGAATCTCGCGCGCTCCACGATCGCCTGCAGCAGGCCCCGGGTCTCCTCGTCGCTCTCCCCCGCGGTCTCCGCGAAGGATTCCTCCACTCGCTGCTGCCACTGCTCGTCCGACCAGTCGCTCGACCCGACCCCCACGACCGTCAGGGCGTCGAGGTGGTCGCGTGCGACGAGGCTCGCGAGCCCCGGCAGGAGCAGGCGGCCCGCCAGGTCGCCCGTCGCGCCCAGGATGATCAGGGTACGGATGCCCGTGGCATCCGCTGCGCTCGACTCTGCCTCGTTCGGCTCTGCCACGTTCCCTCCTCGGTGGCCGGTGAGGTCGGCCTCAGGCGTCACTGTAGGCTCGCTCGCCGAACTTTCTCACCCCGCAGAGCACTGTGCAACGCTGGGACGACACCGACACCGCAAAGGAGCCTCGCCATGCAGGCAGAGCAGTTCACCGACCCCCTCGCGTATCACGGCGAAGGGCCCGTCTGGGCTGAGTCGTGGGGTGGCCTGCGCTGGGTCGACATGCTGGCGGGCGACGTGCTCTTGACTGATGAGGCTGGCGCGACCTCACGCCGCCACGTCGGCTTGGTGGCCGCGGCGCTGCGCCCGCGCGCGGACGGTGGGGCGATCATTGCCGTCGAACGCGGGTTCTGCCTCGAAGCGCCCGACGGCGCCCTCACCCAGCTGCCCGAGGTGTGGTCGGATGCCGGCATCCGCATGAACGACGGCGGATGCGACCCGCAGGGCCGCTTCTACTGCGGCACGATGGCCTACGACGCGAGCCCCGGTGCGGCGAAGCTCTACCGCATCGACCCCGACCTCAGCGTGCACACCGTGCTGGAGGGGGCGACGATCTCGAATGGCCTCGAGTGGAGCCCCGACGGTTCCCTCGCCTACTACAACGACACTGACACCCACACCATCTCGGTCTTCGACCACGACCCCGACACGGGGCTCACCGGGCGGCGCCCCTTCGTCGTCATGTCAGACGAGGAGAACCCCGACGGCCTCACGGTCGACGCGGATGGCGGCATCTGGGTCGCGATGCACGGCGCGGGCGAGGTGCGCCGCTACACACCGAATGGCGCACTCGACGAGGTCATCACCGTCGACGCGCGCCAGACGACCGCCTGCACCTTCGGCGGCGCGAAGCTCGACCGGCTGTTCATCACGACCTCGCGGGAGAACCTCGAGCCAGGGGACGATCCGCTCGCCGGCGCCCTCTTCGTCGTCGACGCCGGGGTGGTCGGCATGCCCGCTCGCACCTTCGCAGGCTGAGTCGCCCTACTCCCCCTGCGGCAGGCCCGAGTCGGTCGTGAGGTGAGGCGCGATGTCGCGCGGGTCCATCGTGCCGGCGAGCACCTCCGCGACCTGCGAGACGATCGGCATGACGATGTCCTTGGCCTGTGCGAGCTCGAGGATCGGGGCAACCGATGCAAGGCCCTCCGCGGTCTGGTTCATCTGCTTGAGCACGTCAGGCAGCGCGAAGCCCTGCCCGAGCAGCCGTCCGGCCGTGTTGTTGCGCGAGAGCGAGGACTCGCACGTCGCGATGAGGTCGCCGAGGCCCGCGAGCCCCGAGAGCGTCGAGGCCTTGCCGCCGTAGGCGACCGCGAAGTCGGTCATCTCGACAAGCCCGCGCGTGATGATCGAGGCCTTGGTGTTCTCGCCGTAGCCGACGCCGTCGACGATGCCGATCGCGACGGCGATGAGGTTCTTGAGCACGCCGCCGAACTCGGTGCCGATGATGTCCCTGTTAACGAAGGCGCGAAAGTACGGCGTTGTGGCCAGGAGCGCGACCTTGGTGGCTGTGTCGAGGCTGGCGGAGGCGACGACCGCGGCCGTCGGCTGCTCCTTCGCGATCTCGAGGGCGAGGTTGGGGCCGGATGCCACGGCGATCCGGTTCACGTCGATGTCGAGCTCTTCCGTGATCACCTCGCTCATGCGTGAGCGGGTGCCCTTCTCGACACCCTTCATGAGGCTCACAACGACGGCATCCCGCGGGATCATCGAGCCGAACTCGCGGAGGTTGCCGCGCAGGGTCTGGCTTGGGACCGAGAGGAAGACGACCTCGGCACCTTCGAGGGCCTCCTCGATGACGTGAGTGGCCCAGAGGCTGCGGGGCAGGTTGATGCCCGGCAGGTAGTCGCTGTTGCGCTTGCTCTCCGCGATCTCGCGAGCGAGTTCGGGCCGGCGCGCCCACAACGCCACGTCGGCACCTCCGTCAGCGAGGATCTTGGCGAAGGTCGTGCCCCAGCTGCCCGCCCCGAGCACGGCGACGCGAGTCGCCCCCGGCACGGGAATACGGATGGGTCGTGTGCTCGTCAAAAGCGCCCGGTCTCCTTCTGGTTCTTCTTGGCCGGATCCCAGCGTTCGGCGGGCGGCTGCTCGTCGCGGAGGTCGGCCAGGAGCTCCGTGATGGCGTCCATGAGCAGCTCGGTCGCCTCGCTCAGCACGGTCGAGGTGATCGGCTTGCCGCGGTAAGCCGAGAGGTCGACGGGGTCGCCGATCTTGACCTTGATGGTCTTGCGCGGGAAGAGGCTGATCTTGCGCCCGTACCGCGGCATGACCTTCTGGGTGCCCCAGTGCGCCGCCGGGATGAGGGGAACGCCCGCCTCGAGCGCCATCCGCACTGCCCCCGTCTTGCCGCGCATGGGCCAGAGCGCGGGATCGCGCGTGAGCGAACCCTCCGGGTAGATGACGACCGCGAGGCCCTTCTCGACGAGCGTGCCCGCCGCCTTGAGCGGCTCAGAGCCGCGCGCGTTGCTCGAACGCTCGACGGGGATCTGCCCAGAGGCGTGCAGGAGCTTCGCGACGATGGGGTTCTTGAACACCGAGGCCTT
This sequence comes from Salinibacterium sp. GXW1014, assembly GCF_044769865.1. NCBI lineage: Bacteria > Bacillati > Actinomycetota > Actinomycetes > Micrococcales > Microbacteriaceae > Salinibacterium > Salinibacterium sp. GXW1014. The sequence continues at coordinate 1,945,103 of NZ_JBIZWA010000001.1, read as the reverse complement.
CGCGAGGAAGCGGGGCATGCGCCCGAGCTTCCACATGATGACGCCGATCACGACGGGGTCGATCTCGCTGTAGTGGTTCGGAGCGAAGACGAAGGAGCCCTGCTTGGGCATCTTGTCACCGTCGATGATGCGATACCGCGCCAGCATGTGCATGGGCGGCAGCAGCAGGAAGGCGAGGAGGCGGAAGACGGGCGTCTTCTCCGACCGCGCCGGCGTTCCCGGCGACGCTGCCGGCTGGGAAATATCGCTCACGGTTGCCCGCTCACCCTTCGTAGACGAAGTCGGCGCCGAGGGCACCGAGCTTCTCGATGATGTGCTCATAACCGCGGCTGATGATGCCGATGTTGCTGATGGTCGACCGTCCCTCGGCGCTGAGCGCGGCGATGAGGTGACTGAAGCCACCGCGCAGGTCTGGCACGTGCAGGTCGGCTCCGTGCAACGGCGTCGGCCCGACAATCGTCGCCGCCTGTTCGAAGTCGCGGCGGGCGACCCTGCGCGGGTGGTCGGGCAGGCCCTGCTCGTGCACCACGATGTTGGCGCCCATCTTGCCGAGCGCCTCCGTGAAGCCGAAGCGGTTCTCATACACGGTCTCGTGCACGATCGAGGTGCCCTCCGCCTGCGTCAGCGCGACGATGAGCGGCTGCTGCCAGTCGGTCATGAAGCCGGGGTGCACATCCGTCTCGATCGTGACGGGCTTGAGCGCTCCACCGGGGTGCCAGAACCGGATGCCGTCTTCCTGCACATCGAATGCGCCGCCCACCTTGCGGAAGACGTTGAGGAAGGTCATCATCTCGGACTGGCGGGCACCCTCGACGAAGATGTCGCCCTTGGTGACGAGGGCCGCGCACGCCCAGCTGGCGACCTCGTTGCGGTCGAACAGCGCGCTGTGCTTGTAGCCATCCAGACGGTCGACACCCTCGATGAGGATGACACGGTTGGGCTCGACCGAGATGATCGCGCCCATCTTCTGCAGGATCGCGATGAGGTCCATGATCTCGGGCTCGATCGCCGCGTTCTTGAGCTCGGTGATGCCCTTGGCGCGCACGGCCGTGAGCAGCACCTGCTCGGTCGCGCCCACACTCGGGTAGGGCAGCTCGATGTCGGCGCCGTGCAGACCGTCGGGCGCCGTCAGCACGATGCCCTCGTAGCTCTTGTCGACGACCGCCCCGAAGGCGCGGAGCGCATCCAGGTGATAGTTGATGGGCCGGTCACCGATGCGGCAACCCCCGAGGTCGGGGATGCGGGCCTCGCCCAGGCGGTGCAGGAGAGGTCCACAGAACAGGATAGGGATGCGGCTCGCACCCGCGTGCGCGTCGATCTCGGCGAAGTGCGCCTTCTCAACGCTCGCGGTGTCGAAGTGCAGCTCGCCAGCGGTCGGGCTCGTGACGCCGACCCCGTAGACCTCGAGGAGCCCGCGCACGACCTGCACATCGCTGATGTCGGGGACACCGCGCAGCACGCTGGGCGTCTCCCCCAGGAGGGCGGCGACCATGGCCTTGGTCACAAGATTCTTGGCTCCGCGCACCTGGATTCGGCCGGTGAGTGGCTTACCGCCATTGACGATGATCTCGTCAGCCGTGAGCCCCACCCGCGCTGCGGCCTTCTGTGAGTCCTTCGTGAGCGCGTTCACTCCGCAACCGCCGCCGTGCGTGCGGGCAACGTTGTGGGGCGCCACCCTGCGCGGCGAGACTCGAAGTCCGTGATGGCTGGCTCATCGCGAAGGGTCAGTCCGATGTCATCGAACCCTTCCAAGAGACGCCACCGCGTGTAGTCGTCGATCTGGAACGACGTCGTGAAGTCCCCCACCGTCACGGTGCGCGCTTCCAGGTCAACGGTGGCCTCTATGCCGGGCTCCTCGTCGATGCGCGCCCAGATCGTCTCGGCGTCCTCCTCGGAGATCTGCCCGGCGAGCAGGCCCTGCTTGCCCGCATTTCCACGGAAGATGTCACCGAAGCGGGGGCTCAGCACGGCGGCGAAACCGAAGTCGCGCAGCGCCCAGACGGCATGCTCGCGGCTCGAACCCGTGCCGAAGTCCGAACCCGCGATGAGCACGCGGGCACCCTGGAACTCGGGGCGGTTGAGCACGAAGTCTTCGTCCTGCCGCCAACCGTGGAAGAGCGCATCCTCGAAGCCGGTCTTGGTGACCCGCTTGAGGAACACGGCGGGGATGATCTGGTCGGTGTCGACGTTGGAACGCTTGAGGGGCGCTGCAACTCCCGTGATCGTCGTGACTTTGTCCATCAGGCGTTGACCTCACTCATAGCGGAAGGAAACTGGCGCGCGATCGCGTCGTAGATCGGGGTGTCGCCAGCGGCGGACGAGACGGGGTCGGAAGCGCTATCGGATGCCGCGGCATCCGTGTCGTCGCCCTCAAGGTCCCACGGGCTCGCGAGAGTGCCGCGCACCGCCGTCGCTGCGGCGACAAGCGGCGACACGAGGTGCGTGCGGCCGCCCTTGCCCTGGCGACCCTCGAAGTTGCGGTTCGAGGTCGAGGCGCACCGCTCGCCTGGAGCGAGCTGGTCGGGGTTCATGCCGAGGCACATCGAGCATCCGGCGAAGCGCCATTCGGCGCCGAACTCCGTCACGATCTTGTCGATGCCCTCGGCCTCGGCCTCCAGGCGCACGCGCGCGGAACCGGGAACGACCATGACGCGAACGTTGTCGGCCTTCTTGCGGCCCTTGATGACGGAGGCGAAGGCACGAAGGTCTTCGATGCGGCTGTTGGTGCACGAGCCCATGAACACGGCGTCGACAGGGATCTGCTTCATGGGCGTGCCCGCTTCGAGCGCCATGTACTCGAGGGCGCGCTCCGCGGCGGCACGCTCGTTGACGTCGACGATCGTGGAGGGGTCGGGCACCGACTCGCTCAGCGAGACACCCTGGCCGGGGTTCGTGCCCCACGTGACGAAGGGCTCGAGCTCGTTGGCGTCGAGGAAGACCTCGGCGTCGAATACGGCGTCGTCGTCAGTCGTGAGGGTCTCCCAGTAGGCGACGGCCTCATCCCAGGCTTCGCCCTCCGGCGCGTGCGGGCGGCCCTTGAGGTAGTCGTAGGTCGTCTGGTCGGGGGCGACCATGCCGGCGCGGGCGCCCGCCTCGATCGACATGTTGCAGATCGTCATGCGGCCCTCCATCGAGAGCGAGCGGATGGCGCTGCCACGGTACTCGAGCACGTAGCCCTGGCCACCACCCGTGCCGATCTTGGCGATGACGGCGAGGATGATGTCCTTCGCGGTCACGCCGGGGCGCAGCTCGCCCTCGACCGTGATCGCCATCGTCTTGAAGGGCTTGAGCGGCAGCGTCTGGGTCGCGAGCACATGCTCGACCTCGCTCGTGCCGATGCCGAAGGCCATCGCACCGAAGGCGCCGTGCGTCGATGTGTGGCTGTCGCCGCAGACGACCGTGATGCCCGGCATCGTGAGGCCGAGCTGGGGACCCACCACGTGCACGATGCCCTGCTCGACATCGCCGAGCGGGTGCAGGCGCACACCGAACTCCTCACAGTTGCGACGGAGGGTCTCGATCTGCGTGCGGCTCGTGACGTCTTCGATCTGCTTGTCGATGTTGAGCGTCGGGGTGTTGTGGTCCTCGGTCGCGATCGTGAGGTCGGGGCGGCGCACGGGGCGGTCGGCCAGGCGCAGGCCGTCGAAGGCCTGAGGGCTCGTCACCTCATGCACGAGGTGGAGGTCGATGTAGAGGAGATCCGGATTGCCGTCTTCGCCCTTGACCACAATGTGGTCATCCCAGACTTTCTCTGCCAGCGTCCTGCCCACAGTGGTGCCTTCCTTCTCCGTTACGCGAGCGCGCGAGATCGCACGCGCCCAATCTCGACATTCTACGTCGGCCATGCTCCGAGCGTGCGGAATCAGCCTCGCTGCAGGCGAATCCCGAACTCACCGAGATGCAGCACCGCGCCATCCTCGACAATTCCCGGGGAACCCGGAACCACATCCACCTCATCGCCATTGGCGTAGCTGAGCCACACGCCATTCGTGGAATCGAGGTCGTGCACCCTGAGCGTGCCCGCGCCATCGAGTTCGAGCGCCGCGTGGGTCTTGGAGACCGACTTTCGCGGGTCGTCGAGCGGCAGCAGTTCGGCACCGGGCCAGGCTTCGGATGCTGCGGGGCCCCGCCCGAGCAACACCACCCCCGCCCGGAGTGCCCTGCTCTCGCCTGCCGGGAGCGTCAAGGTCCACGCGGCCCGGCGACTCGGCACGACACGGGTCGCATCATCGACGGGGGCACCCGTCACGCGGGTCGCTTCGTCGACCGGCGCCGCAGCGGCGGCTGCTGGTGGAGTCACGGGAAGCCCTGGCACGGCGGTCGGCATGAAGACGGGAGGCCGTTCGGCGACGGCGGGCTCGGGCCTGCGCGCCTCCATGCGGTAGGTGCCCGAGTCGAAGTTCGCCATGCCCGGGGGAAGGCTGATGAACCCGGACTCGTCGGTCACGGACGGCGCCTCCACGGGCTCGGGACGCCGCGGCGTCCCCGGTGGCGGGGGCGCGACGGCCGGGTCATCGTGCTCGCTCGCCACAGCAACTCCCTCCGGGTAACGGAGCCATGCTAATGCAACAGCAGGGGGCCGACTGCCGAGCGCTCACCGGCGCTCGGTGCCGCCATCCGCCATCTTCTTGGCCCAGTCACGTGCTGACCGGACGCGGTATCGGCTGAGGAAGCGACGCATCCGCGAGACCCCGGCCCGCACAGCTGCGACGGCGGCTTCTGCCTCGCTCCACGAGCGCTCGGAGCGTTCGGGCTCGACCTCGTCGCCGGAGAACACGGCGGCGTCAGTCGCGACGGCGAGCTGCCTGAGCTTGAGCGGTTCCTCTGTCGGGGCCTGTCGTTCGAGCGCCTCCGCCATCCGCAGGCGCGTGCTCGCCCGCGGCACCGAGAAACCGAGCTCCGAGAAGCGGTCGATCATCTCGTCCCACGCGCCCGCCACGGCATCATGCGGCGCTGCAGCGGAGCGTCGACGTCGCATCCGTCGCGCCTTGATGAGCGCGACGATCAGCATTGGCACGAAGACGATCAGGGCGGGGACGAGCAGGCTCACCGCGAGCACGTAGACCCAGCCGGGCAGCTCGAAGGGAAGCTCGTCGTCTTCCTCGTCGTTCTCCTCCAGCTCGACGGGCGAGAGCAGGTCTTCATCGTCGTTGTCCATGCGGGGAGGCTGGCGCACCTGCGGCTGCGGCTCGCTGCGCGGCTTCGGCGTCTGGTCCTGCGGGATGTCGGTCTCCTCGGGCGTGGGGTCGAACGACACCCAGCCGACGCCATCGAACGCCACCTCGACCCACGCCGTCACGTCATCGCCCGTCACCTCGACGAGCTCCTCATCACCCGTGATCTCCGGCGCGAAGCCCATGACAACGCGGGCGGGGTAACCGAAACTGCGCGCCATGAGCGCGAAGGCGGAGGCGTACTGCTCCTCATCGCCCACCATCTGGTTGCGCTCCAGCAGGTCGGTGATGCGGTCGGCACCATGCCCGGCGCGCGACGGGACCGTATCCGAAGCACGACCGTGGCTCAGGAAACCCTGCAGGGCGAGGGCCGAGCGGATGGCCTCGAGTTGTTGGGCGGGCGTCGCCGCCGATGCGGCGAACTCCTGCGCCTTGGTCGTGACGACATCGGGCACGCCCAGCACGGGCGGCAGCTCCACGGAGGCCGCGCCCACGTCGCGCAACTCCTCCGCCGACAGGGGCTGCTGCACGGTCGCGTCGATGCGGTAGGAGTCCCCCGCGTCGAGACCCGAGGTCAGGACCGCCGTGCCGGTCGCCGCGTTGTAGCGCAGGTTGTCGCGCTCCTCGACAGCGTCGCCGCCGAGGAACTCGAGGTCCTCTGCGTAGCCAAGGCTGGGCATCCAGACGTCGTCGTAGCCGGCGATCGTGAAGACGACGTCGTTGCGCGCGTCGGGGGTCACGAACCGCTGTTGCGGAAGCGTGCGACCCACCAGCTGGAAGGCGCCCGAGCCGTCGGCCGCCGTGTCGGGCCCTGTGACGTTCCAGAGCTTGCCCGTGAAGGAATCCATGGTGGCCAAGCGGATGCGGTCACCCTGCTGCAGGCCCTCGACCGTGAACATCACATCGTCGGTGACCTGCTTGGTGTAGTGCCGGTAGCCGGAGAGGGGGCTCGGGTATTCGAGCGGGTCAAAGGGCGGTTCGATCTCCTCGCGGAGCACGAAGCGCTGGTCGTTGGGCGGCGCGATCCAGAACCCCGCACCGCCGCCCAGCAGGATCGCGGCCCCGACGACGATCGCCGTGCCGGCGAGCTTTCGCTTGCGCAGCCGCGCCGCTCCCTCGGCCGCGACGCTCGCGCTCCCCTCGCGCCGCCAGCCGAGCCAGATGAGGGCGAGCGCCGCGAAGACGACACCGCGCGCGCCGGCCTGGAAGGGCTGCTCGGTGCCGATCAGGATGCTCGCGAGATAGAGCGCGAGCGGGCCGATGAGGGCGACCGCGAAGCGCCATGGCGCGCGAGGACGTGTCGAGAGCCACCGGCAGGCGAGGGTCACCGACACGATCGACACGATCCACGTGGCCGCGTAGGGCACCACCGCGATGTACTGCGGTGCGCCGACCGGGGTGGCGAGGGTCAGGATGTCTGCCCAGCCATAGACGGAGCCGACCGCGACGCTGCCGAGCGACTGGAGGCTTGGTAGCACCCCGATGATCGCCTGCTGCGGCACCGCGAGCGGCGAGGCGATGAGGAAGTAGGCCGCGAGCGCGACGAGCGTCGTCGGGATGAGTCCGAGCCGGAAGAGTGAGGTGCCGATCGCGGTCGCCGCGCCCAGCACGAGCCCACCGATGGCCGGCAGGAGGAAGTTGTAGCTGCCGAATGACGGCTCGAAGCCCATGAGCCCCAGCGCCATGAGCACGACGAGCACGGCGATGTCGAACCACGTGCGGGGGCTCGGCATCCGCAGCCCCTTGCTGTCGTTTGGGGTCGGCGTCGTCATGGCGTCATCCCCCTCACGATCTTGGGCAGGTCGTCGAGGTCACCGATCGTGATGAGGGTGAGGCCCGCGACGGCCGCGAACTTCGGTTCTGCGCCCACCTCCACGCGGAAGGCGACTTGGCTCGTGTCACTGCCGAAGAGCGACTGGATGCTGCGGAAGTCCGCCGTCGTCATGCGCGACCCTGCGATGACCATGACGACACTGGGTGCGGGGAGCCGCTTGGTCATCTCCCGTGCGAACTCGCGCATGGTCTCGAACGCGTCGCCGACCGGTTCGATGCGACTCGAGGCGTCGAGCATGCTCGTGACGGTCTGCGTGCGCCAGACGCCGGACTCGCTCACGACATTCATCTGCGTGCCATCCGCGATCACCTGCGAGGCGATCGACGCCGTGACCGACACGGCGAGCTCGAACTCCTCCTCTGAGGCGAAGAGGTCACGCCGGGTCGCGTGGATCATGGTCAGCTGCGAGCGCCTGGTCTCCTCGAACTGGCGCACCATGAGCTGGCCGATGCGCGCGGAGGTGCGCCAGTGCACGTAGCGGCGATCATCCCCAGGCACATAGGGACGCAGCGCGTGGAACGCGATGTCGTTGCTCGTGATCTTCTTGGAGACCTGGCCCTCAAGGTCGCGCACGAGGCCCGCCGCCGTGGGGGCGAGCCGCACGGTCCTCGGATGCACGAAGAGGTCGACAGGGTCGGCCCAGCGCAGCGCGCGACGCATGAGTCCGAGCTGGTCACCCTTGACCGATTCGGCAGGCCCCGCAACGATCACGGCGCGCTTGTGGGTCGGCACGGCGAACAGCTCCTCGTGCTCCTCGCGCGGCTGCATGGCCGGCAGTTGGAACTCCGCAACACCGCGACCGACCGGAAGCTCCATGCGCGTCGCCGGGAGGTTCTTCGCGCCCGTGTTGGTGACGAGCATCCGCCCCATCGCCCGCTGCCCCACGACCACGCGGCGGGGGTTGAGCTCAATGTGCACGCCGTAGGAGGCTCGTCCAAAGAGGAAGACGGTGCTCACGAGCAGCGCTGCGAGCAGGACGGTGCCGAGGAAGGTGAACTCCTGCCATCCGAACGTCGCACTCAGCACGAGGGCGAGGATGGCGAGCCCCAGCACGATCCACCCCGCGGAGGTCACGACCCTGAGGATGGGCCCGAGGAACCGCCAAACGGCGCGCACGACGGGCGCCATGACGGCGACCACCGCGCGCCAGAAGCGCCGGACCTTCAGGAGCACTGGGTTCACGCTGCGCGATAGGCGGGCGGCTCGATGCCCACGAGGATCCGCTCGATGACCGCCTCGGCCTTGACGCCCGCGAACTCCGACTCCGGGTCGAGGATGACGCGGTGCGCGAGCACGGGAACCGCGAGATCACGCACGTCATCCGGCGTCGCGTAGGTGCGGCCGTTGCTGATCGCCCAGGTCTTGATGGCCCGCGCGAGGGCCATCGCCCCACGCATGCTGACGCCGAGGATCACGTCACGGTCGGCGCGGGTCGCCTCGACGATGTCGCTCAGGTAGGCCATGACCGACTCATCGACGTGCACCTCATTGGCGAGCGCCGTCATCGCGACGATCGACTCGGGCTTGATGATGGGTGACACGAGGGATGCGCGCGCCCTCGTCGCGGAATCCATCAGCAGGGCAACCGAGGTCGCCCGGTCGGGGTAGCCGAGCGTCGTCTTGATGAGAAAGCGGTCAAGCTGCGCCTCGGGCAGCTTGTAGGTGCCCGCCTGCTCCACAGGGTTCTGCGTTGCGATCACCAGGAACGGCGCGCCGACAGGATGCCCCTCGCCGTCGATCGTGACGATCCCCTCCTCCATGACCTCGAGGAGCGCACTCTGGGTCTTGGGACTCGCCCGGTTGATCTCGTCGGCAAGCACAATCGACGCGAAGATCGGGCCCTTGTGGAACTCGAAGCGTCCCTTCGACTGGTCGAAGATCTGCACGCCGCTCACGTCAGAGGGCAGGAGGTCTGGCGTGAACTGGATACGCGACGTCGTGCCGTCAAGCGTGTTCGCGAGCGCCTTCGCCAGGACCGTCTTGCCCGTGCCCGGGTAGTCCTCGAGCAGCACGTGGCCGTCACTGACCAGCGCCGTCAAGACGAGACGGATCACGTGATCCTTGCCCATGATCGCCTTGTCGACATTGGCGATCAGCTTGTCGAAGGCATCCGCGAACCACGTCGCCTGCTCCTGGGTTACTGGCATTCTCTCTCTTCTCTCACTGGTTCCCGGCGGCCGTCAGCTCATCGTCTGAAGTCGACCACGTTGCTCTTGACACCATCGACCTCAACCCACGTATTGGGCCAACCACAGTGGAACCCTCCCTCAAAAGTGTTGCCAGTGAAGCTCGCGGTGATGCTCGACTTGGAGTTGTTGCACCAGTACTCGACACGGTGGCTGTTGTTGGTGAAGTGCTTCAGCGTGATGTGGAGCTGCCAGCAGTTCATCGACCCACTGTCCTGACAACGCACGTTCGCCCCCTTCCTCAGGGTGACGTCAGGTGCAGGCGGGGGCGGCGGTGAGTCGATCCGACCGCCGACCGGACCCGCGACGTCACCAGCACCCGCCTTGTTCACGGCGCGGACCCGCAGGTTGTAGTTGCCCTCGTTGAGGTTGTTCCTCGTGTACTCCGTGCGAGCGCCGACGCCCGTCCACCCCGTGTTGTTGAAGTTCACTTCGTAGGTGAGATGGGCTTGCCCACCGGGGCTCGCGCTCACAGCGTTCCAGTACCAGGTGATACTGCCCGGAGCGACACTGTCAGAGACGCGTGCACCCAGCCCGCCGGGAGCAGGCGGCTTTCCCTGGGCCTCGAGCGTCACGGGCGCCGAGGTGCCGGTCTGGCCCGTCTTGCCGCCCGAGTTGGTCGCGAAGACCTGCACGGTGTAGTTCCCCGCGGGGAGCCCCGTGATCGTGCCAGTCGAGGTACCGAGCGTGTTGTTCCACGGCCGACCCTCTGCGCTGCCATTGCGCAACAGCTGCCAGTTGTAGTTCACGCTGCCGCCGTTCGGCGTCACGTTGCCCCAGGATGCGGAAACCGATCCGCCAGGAGCCCACCGCTCACCAACCGCCATCGTCACGCTCGGCGTCGAGGGGGTGCCGTAGGGGATGACCGGGTTACTCGGCGCAGACCACGCGCCCGGACCGTGCTCGTTGATCGCGCGAACTGAGAAGGTGTAGCTCGTGCCGTTGTTGAGGCCCGAGATGGTGCACGAGGGCGGCGCGCAGGTGCTCGGCGTCGATACCGCCGGCGACGACGAGACCTCGTAACCCGTGATCGGCTTGCCGTTCGACGCAGGCGCCGTGAAGCCGATTGTCACGGTTCCCTCATCTCCCTGCGTCGGCACGGTCGGCTTCTGCACCGCGTCGGGCACATCGCTCACCGTGAGGGTGATAGTGCCGTTGACTCGGCGATCACTGTCCTCTGTCGCATCCTCGACCGTGTAGATGACCTCGACGACGCCGCTCTTGAGCGACGGGGACGGAGTGATCTTCACTGCGTTGCGGGTGGGCGAGATGGTCGCGGGCTCACCAGTGTTCGACACCCGGGCATCGACGATCGTGAGCGGCTCATCGGTCGATGCGAATGGGTTGGCGTCATTCGCGAGCGGCTGGGAGGTGATGGACCCTCCCCCGTCACCGCCGCCGCGCCTCATCTCGAGCACGTCGCTGACCGCGACAGCCAGCGGCTTCGACGAGCCGACAACCGTCACGTTGATGGTGCCCGGGACCTCGAACTTGTCCCACCGCAGGGTCACGTCGAGCGTCATCGTCGTGCCCTTTGGCGTGTTTCTCGGCACCGTGAGGCTTAACTCGCTGCCCCGCAGTGTCGCCTCGAGACCCGCGCGCTCACCCGCGATGCCGGAGTACGTGACCTCCTGCACGATCTGCGGGTTGGGGTGCCCAGTCGATGCACGAAGATCGATCGTGGTCACCTCGCCAACCTCAACCTGCGGGCTCGGCGTCGTGAACTCCGGCGGCATGTCACGGAACTCCGGGTCGCCGACCACAATGGGCAGCGTCAGGTTCGCAGTATTGCCCTTGGGGTCATTGACGGATGCCCCGTCTGTGACGGTGAAGTTGATGGATGCGGGCCCGCGATAGTCGAGTGCAGGCGTGAAGCGCAGTGTGTCCTTGTCGACAAAGCTCGACTGGCCGTTCGACTGGATCGAAGTCACCGTGCCAGCATCCGGAATCCAGGCGTCGCGCCCCGAGGGCACCTTGACGATGTCGGCGAGATCCCACTCTCCCGTCTCGTTCATCGAGACATACTGCACCGGCAGATTGGGGTCGATGTAGGGCGGGTCGTCATAGCCCTCGTCGACCGCGGCCGGCACGAGGATGAACGCGAGCGCGCTGAGCTCGTCGGTCTCATTGGTCACGCGGTAGGCGATGGCCTGCCGCTTTTCGCCCGGGGTGACCCTGATCTGGCCGTTCCGCTCGAGGAGCTCCGCCGAAGCAGCGTTGGGGCCCTCGACCGACACGACAAGGTCAGCGTTCGGCCCTGCGGGATTGAATGCGAAACCGTCGAGAACATCGACCGTGATGCTCGCCTCACCCGCAATGTCCTTGGTGAGGAGTGGCACATCGAGCGCGGTCGGCGGGAGCAGCGGCGCGTCAGGCGTGACCTGCACGAGCACGTAACTCATGACAGACCCGCCGCGGTCATTGCTCAGCTCATAGCGAATGGTGAAGGACTGTTCCTCCTCGGGCGCCTTGACGACGAGGTAGCGCTCCTGCAGCACCTCGGCTTCGATACCCTCCGGCACATCCGTGAGTTCCTCAGACACCTTGATCGGGGCACCCTGGGGGTCGGAGTCGTTGGCCATCAGGTCGACCTGGGCGAGGCGTCCCGGTCGGATCGAGACACTATCGGGCACCGCCGTCGGATCCTGCAACGCATCGGGCTGCGGAATCACGCCGATCTTGATCTCCGCCACCCCGGTCGCACCGAAGGCGTCGTAGACCTCGTAGCTGAAGACATCCGTGCCCGCCGCTGCCGACGACGCCTCGTAATAGAAGTAGTCGGCACCGGTCTCAGTCACGGCACCAAGCTGAGGACTGCGGGGGAAGTTCAACAGCTGCGTCGAATCGCCATCCGGGTCGATGTGGCTGAGCGGAATATCGACGCGGACGGCGTTGCCTGCCAGCACCCGCGCCACGAGCGGGCGCGGTTCGGGGTCTTGGTTGTTGGCCTCGTCTTCGGCAACGACCGTGAAGATGACGGTTGCGGCGGCCGTCTCGCCGAAGGGGTCGAGTACCCGATAGTCAGCGCGGTACTCCCCCGGCTCGCGCGGCGCCTGGAACCGAACAGTGTCCTGGCTCACGAAGGCGATGCCAGCCTCAGGCTGCGAGATGAGGTCCTTCGCGAGGAACATCGACGAGTCGTCCGGATGCCTGTCGTTGCCAAGCACGTCGACGGTCACGATGTCGCCGACCCGCACGCGTGCCGTGTCATTGACTGCCACGGGTGGCTGATGCTTGGTCAGGGCCGGCACGGGGACGACCGAGACTCCCGCGGAGGCGGTCGAGACCCCGTCGGAGACGGTGTAGGTGAAGGAGGCCTGGGTCGTGAGCGCTGCCGGCGAGGTCACCCTGATGCTCGTGGATGCGAGGAGCTCCACGACGAGACCCTTCGCCCGGTACTCGGCAGGAACGTTGACGCTCTGCACCGCGAGCACCCGACCCGACGGCGAGACATCGTTGGAGAGCACTGACACGGTCGTCGGCTCCTCGCCGCGCAGGTAGGCGACGTCCTTGACCGCGATCGGCGGCAGCTTGTCGTCGGCTGGCCGCTCGATCACGTTGAAACGCACGATGCCGACGCTCGTGGTGCTGCCTGCTGCGACCGTGTACTTCACATAGTGGATGCCCGGGTTCGACGCTGAGAACGACAGGGTCCCGGTGTCGGAGGAGAAGCTGGCCGTGGTCGAACCGCCCGGTTCTTCGATCGCGACGAGCGTGAGCGGAGCCCCGGAGGGAGAGATGTCGTTGTCGGTCGGCTTCACCTCGACCGTCTCGCCCACGAATGTCTCGGCGAAGTCCGGGGTGCCGACCGGGTTCAGTGTGCCGGGAGGTTCAACCGTGACGACGAGCGTGCCGGTGACAGCGGCATCCCGGCCATCGGTGACCTGGAAGACAATTTCCTTCTCGCCCAGCTCGGAGGTCTGGTGCGTGAAGGTGATGATGCCGTCGGGCGTGAAGCGCACAAGGTCGCCCGATTTCGGCGACGCCCCGATGAGGAAGAGGTCGTCACCGTCAGGGTCACGCCAGTTGGTCAGGACGTTGTATTCGACATCCTGGTTGGCTTCGACGCTCACGCCGCCGCGGCGCACCTCGATCGGCACCTCGTTCGACTCGTCGGGAACAACCCGAAGGGTCACGCGGGCGGTATCGGTGCCTTGCCGACCGTCATCCACCGTGTAGTTGATGGCGACGCTGCCCACGAAGCCAGCGGCCGGCGTGAACTGGAGCGCCCTGGAGCCATCGATCGGGTCAATGCGCCCCGTTGACTCCGAGATCTGGTCGTACTGCGAGATGACGAGCACGTCGCCATCGGGGTCGGTGTCGTTGTCGAGAAGGGGAAGGATGGTCGTGCGCCCTGGCCGGATGCCGAAGTCGTCATCATTCGCCGTCGGCGGCCGGTTGTTCTCCGTCCGCTCCGCGAGCGTGTCTTCGAAGGATTGAATGGCCGACTTCTCGTCGCCGATCTCCTCCGTCTCCTCCTCCTCGGGAGGCGTCACGTCGTCCCAGTTGTTGACGAGGCGCATGTTCTCGTCGACGAGCCACACGTTGCCGTTGTCGAGGTCGTTGAGCGCGATGACGCTCTTGTTGACCCGGAACTCGAGCCGGCTGCCGCTCGTCGGCTCATCGATCTGCGCGGGAGCGGGTTCCTCGCCATCGCAGGCCAGAAGGTAGCGTCCGGGTCCCGCCCACGCGCCGTGGGCGCATCCGTCGAGCGAAACGGGCGCGGCGACCTGCTCTGGCGAGGTCACGGTGCTCTCAACGTCCGCCGCGATCTCCTCGACCTCGCCCGAGCCGAGGTTGACCCGCAGGAGTGACTTTCCCGTCGCGACGAGCGCGTGATCGGATGCCGCACTCACCTGCTGAAGGCGAAGCCCGTCCTCCTCCCCGAGGTCGAAGACCTTGCCGTCATCCGTCACGAGTTCATTCGTGGTCTGGTCGAACGCGATGGCTCGGTCGCCCACGGCCGTGAGCTGGAACTCGCCCATCTGGGGGAACTCGCTCTCGACGGGCAGCTCGGCGATCGACTCGAGTCGATACAGCGTCTTCTGCGACGATGAGACCGCGAGCACGACTCCTTCACGGCTGACCGTGACGTGGGAGTCCTCGCCCAGTTCTGCGATGGGCGGCTGCGAGACCTGGTTGAACTGCAGGTCGCCGATCGCGGGGATTGCCCAGAGCTCACCGGAGGGCGCAAGGATCGCGAGTACCTCGCCACCGAATGCCACCTCGGCACCCTTCGGCACCTCGATCGCCGAGGTCACCTGGGTGGAGGCGGGGTCGACCGACTCGACGCGGCCCGCGACAGGGTCGTGCATGAAGAGGGTGTCGCCGTGCTGCATGACGTCGAAGTCGGAGGTCGACGCGACGACCGAGCCGTTGAGCTCATCGATCTGCCGGTTGAGACGGCCGCCCATGAGCTGCTCGCCGTTCGTGACCCAGACGTCACGCGACGCGAGTTCAACGTCGGAGACAGGGAAACCAGGATGCAATGCCGCGACGGCAAGGGGAACGCCCGCGATGATCGCAAAGACGAGCGTTGATGCGACCGTCTTTCGGGTACGAGTCGCGAGTCGTGGCCGAACCAAGTAACCATCCCCACTGTGATCACGCCAGCCGATGCGCTGAATCCTGACCTGAGTCCGAGAAACAATGTACAGCAGATGCACCCCCGAAGTGGGGCAGAGCGATGGGTACCTCTCCCCTACTGGCTCGCCGTGTGCTCCTGGTCGTTGCGATCGAGGAGGTAGAGGTCGTCGGCGCTCACGAGCCGTGTGGCCACCGCGTACTCCACGAGGCGCTGCCTGCGGTTGGTTGCGAGCTTGCCTCGCCCGCCCCGGAGCCCCGCGACGCCGACCTTGTCAAGCTTCTCGCAGACGTTGTCGAGCTTGCGGTTGAAGGTCGTGATCGACCAGTGGAGGCGCGCCGCGGCTTCCGCCGACGATGGGATCTCGCCCCGCCCGGGCGAGGACTGCCGCAGCACCTGCTCGGCGAGCGCGACGACCAGGAGGCGCTGCGAACTCGTCAGGGGAACCGGCGCGATCGTCGTGGAACCGCCCGAGCCAGCGATGGCCGAGGAGGTGTCGAAGTAGTCCGACGGCCCGTGGACCGAGAACTCGTAGGTCGTCGAGCCGGCGCTGAAGAGCACCGAGAGCTGCGGAAACACGATCGGGAGCCGCGCCCCGGGCGCGAGCCAGGCCTGCACCTGCCCCGAGGCATCCGTCACCGTCGCAGAGAGCAGCGTGCCGACGTTCGAGAGCCACCACAGGCCGAAGTCCTCGTGGATGCGCAGGAAGCGACGGTGCAGGTAGGGGTTGTCGTCAATGACGAGATCGGACTCGCGGCCGACGTGAAAGTCGGAGCCGGGGGCGATGTCGTACCACTCGCCGCAGAACTCGACGCGGAGGAGCGAGACCGTCATGAGGGGTAACACCCCGCCAGCGGGTTGGGCGAACCCTTGCCAGCGCGCACGACGCTGACCTCGACGCAGACGGGCGCATCCGACGTCCGCTCGACGGTGAACGTCTCCCCCTGCACCTGGCGCATCGGCACATCGTCACCTCGGTCGGTGCGACGCCAGATCATCCTGTCGCCGTCTTCCTCGTCTGGGTTCTTGACCGTGAAGACGACGGCACCATCGGTCGCCTGCGCCGACACGAGCTCGGGGGTCGGCACACGATCGACGACGATCGCGGACCCTCCGCCCGGGCTCGGCGACGTCGTCGGCTCGACGGGAGCGGGCGGCCCTCCGAGCACGATCCCCGCCGTCACGGCGGCCGCGACGAGTACGAGGGCGGCGGCCCCTGCCCAGAGCGCGATGCGGTTGGCCTTCGACGCCTTCGGCTGTGGTGGCACCTCGGATGCCGTCGCCGTCGTTTGAGCCGCAGGCGGCGCGGCCTGGGGCGTCGCCTGCTGGGGACGCCGCACAACGGTCTCGAGCGGCGCGTCCTCGGCGACCGGCGCCGGTGCGGCCGGCACATGGGCCGTCGGCGCCTGGGCGTGGACAGTCGTCGCCCCCCTCGCGACGGTGGCATCGTCGTCGACGAACGGAGGCTCGATGGGAGCGACCGGCTGCGCCTCGATCGTCGCCACGCCCCGCGCCCGGGTCGCATCCGCATCGTCGTCGACCTCGCGCACCGCCTCCTCGAGGTGGAGGTTGGGCACGTCGATCGTGGTCGGCGTATAGCCGAGCTCGAGTTCGACGCGCTGGAGGGCGCGGGCGAACTCGATCGCGCTCGCGAAGCGGTCCTCCCTGCGCGTTGCCATGCCCTTCATGAGCACGGCGACGAGGGAGCGCGGCACGTCATCTCGGGCCAGCGGCGTCACGGCACCGCGTTCGATCCGGCCGATGAGGTCGAGGGCGCCGTTGGAGCGCCCGCGGATCTCGAAGGGGGTGTGCCCCGCGAGAAGCGTGTAGAGCGTCGCGGCGAGCGAGAAGACGTCGGCCCTGACATCCGGCTCCGGGTCGTCCTCGAACATCTCGGCTGGCGACCACGGCACTGACATGCCGACGGAGGCGCTGCCGGTCGTGCCCGAGGTGTCACCCGTGAGCGAGTCGAGCGTCGCCGTGCTGAGCGGCAGCCCGTCGTCGAGGGCCGAGGAGATGCCGAAGTCGGTGAGGGCGGGCCAGCCGAAGTCGTTCGTCAGGATGTTCGCCGGCTTGATGTCGCGGTGCAGGATGCCCGCGCCGTGGGCCGTCGCGACGGCACCCGACACGCGGATGCCGGTGCGCAGCACGTCGACGACGGAGAGCGGTTCGCGCTTGTAGCGTTCCGCGAGGCTCGGGCCCGAGCAGTACTCCATGACAAAGTAGGGACGGTCATCAGACGCGACATCCGCGTGGAAGATCGACACGATGTACGGATGCGCCGAGAGCTGCGCCATGAGGTTCGCCTCGGCGACGAATGCGGCACGGTTGGCGGCGGTCAGCTCCTCGGTCAGCAATACCTTGACGGCGACGCGGCGCTTCGGCAGGTGCTGTTCATACAGGAACACGTCGCTGAAGCCGCCCGAACCGAGCAGCTTGACGAAGGTGTATCCGGGCAGCTCGGGGGGCGTCGATGGGGCGCGCCGCATCAGGCTCCCTCACGCAGGGTCAGGGTGACGCCTCCCCCGAGATCGACGACCGTGCCGACGATGATGGTCGTCGGTTCGCCCTGCCGAAGCTGCTGGGGGGCGCGGCCCGGCAGGATGACCTGGGTGCCGTTGCGCGAGTGCAGGTCGGTCACGACGACCGTGTCACCCTCGACCGCGAACTGCACGTGGTTGCGCGAGATGTCCTTGTCGCCCGGAATCGTGACGAGTCGCGGCAGTGCACCGCCCGACACCTTGTTGGCGCTCGGCGAGCGCCCAACGATGACGGTCTGGTCGAGCGTCTCGACCGTGCCGTTGGAGAGTTCGAGCTGCAGCGTCACCTGCTGCGGCGGTGCCTCCGGCGGGGTCGCGGATGCTGAGGCGCGGCGTTCCGCGCGCAGGCGCCGCAGGTCTCCCGCCACGATCGTCATTCCGTCGTGATCGCCCGCCGCCTGCACCTCGCCCGCAACCGCCGAATGCTCCGCGGCGTCGCTGCGGTGGATCGTCGCCCCGAGCAGTTGATCGAGATCCTGCGGCTCCGAGGCGTCGCCGAGCATATTGTCGCTCTCGTCGTCCCACACATCGGCGACCGTGGTCTCGGGGAGCGCCGCGGGTGGCGGCGGGGCGGACGTCGGTGCGGGTGCCGGCGCCGCTGAGGCGTTCGCGGAGGCGCGTTCGGCGTCGTCCTGAGCATCGGAACTGACCCGAACCGCCGTCACTGCGCCCGCGACGAGGGGAAGCGCGTCCCCCTCGGGGGCGCCGGGCAGCTCAAGTTCGAACCGAGTGTCGCGCCCGAAAAGCATCTCGCTCCAGGTCGAGACGCCCGTGCCGTCGAGCGAGCGTTCGCCCTCCTGCGAGGCCACCCGCAGCTTCGCCGGGCCACGCACGATCGCGCGCAGTTCGCTGGCATCCGACCATGCGAGAAGCGCGAAGGACGGCGTGGCCGAGAAACCCCGCTGCGTCAGGCTATCGAGGGTGCTCTGAAACCCGCCCTCGAGCGCACGCCAGAGAGCGGCCACGGGGAAGTGCTCGCTCGGCTCGACAGCGAGAAGGGTGCCAGACGCGGCGAGGGTGATCCACCCATCGCCTCCCGGTCGGTACCAGTGCTCTCTCACTCGTCGCTCCTACTTTCTGGGCCGCGTATCTTCGAGGTGCTGGGCGAGCCCGCTCTCGTTCGTGTCGTCGTGGTCTGTCGACACCGCCGCAAGCATCTGCGAGTCCACGACGATGACCGACACATTGTCGCGTCCGCCCGCGGCAAGTGCCGCCTCCACGAGGCGCTCCGCGATGGTGCTGCCGGACCCTTCCGGATCATGGCCCGCGAGAATCTGGGCGATCTGGTCGTCGGCGAGTTCGCGGCTGAGCCCGTCGGAGCACACCAGAAACGTCTGTTTGCCCGTGACGGGCAGGAGCCACACGTCGGCGTCGACCTCGTCGTGCACGCCGATCGCGCGCGTGACGACATTGCGGTGTGGGTGGTTGAGGGCTTCGAGGGCCGTGATCTGCCCCGCATCCAGGAGTTCCTGCACGGCCGAGTGGTCGACGGTCACCTGTTCGAGCGCGCGGCCATCCCAGCGGTAGACGCGGCTGTCACCAACGTTGAATACCATCCAGCGATAGCCCGACACGGTCGACACAAGGGCGAGCCCCGTCAGGGTCGTGCCGGAGACGCTGTCGTTCCCGGGCTCCCGCATGGCCATGAGCGCTTCGTTGGCCGAGGCGATCGTGGCCACGACGCTCTCGGGGCTTGGGGCGTCGACCGTGCCGAGTGTCGAACGGAAGGTCGCGACGACGGACTGACTGGCACGGTCACCGAAGGAGTGCCCTCCCATGCCGTCTGCCACAAGAAAGACGGGCGGAGCAGCGAGCAGGCTGTCTTCGTTGAGGCGACGAACGTTGCCGACGTCGCTCGCAAAGCTGAAGTCCAGGGCGAGCTCACCCTCGGGGAGCGTCACGTCGTCATCCACCCTGCTCCCACACCTCCCGCGACCGGTCACCATACGGTAGCAACGTTCGCGCGCGCACGCCTATCCGCGTCGATCGTCGCTGTCGTCCTCGTCGTCGCCGTGGAAGTTCGGCGCGCCGATCGGCATTGCAAGTGGGCTGCGGCGCAGCTTGATGAGGCTCGCGATCGTCGCGATCGCCATAGCGCCGACGATCACGCCAAGCGACATCCACGTGTTGATCACGGGGATCCACTCGATGTGCTCACCGCCGTTGATGAACGGCACCTCGTTCTCGTGGAGCGCGTGGAAGACCAGCTTGACGCCGATGAACGCGAGGATGAACGCGATGCCGTACTTGAGGTAGACGAGGCGGTCGATCAGGTCGCCGAGGAGGAAGTACAGCTGGCGCAGGCCCATGAGCGCGAAGACGTTGGCCGCGAAGACGATGAATGGGCTCTGGGTGATGCCGAAGATCGCGGGGATCGAGTCGATCGCGAAGACCAGGTCGGTCGTTCCGAGGGCGAGGAAGACGATGATGATCGGCGTGAAGACCTTCTTGCCGTCGACGACCGTGCGCACCTTGCCGCCGTCGAACTCCTCCGTGATGCGGATGCGCTTGCGAAGGAAGGCGATGATCTTGTTCTCAGACTCCTCCTCTTCTTCGTGCCCGGTGAAGGCCTGCTGCCAGGCCGTGTAGAGCAGGAAGATGCCGAAGATGTAGAAGATCCAGCTGAAGTTCTCGATCAGCGCAGCGCCGATGAGGATGAAGATCGCGCGCAGCACGAGCGCAATGATGATGCCCACCATGAGCACCTCCTGCTGGTACTTCCTCGGCACCTTGAAGCGAGACATGATGATGAGGAAGACGAAGAGGTTGTCGATGCTCAGGCTGTATTCCGTGAGCCAACCGGCGATGAACTGCCCACCGTGCTCGGCGTCACCCAGCATGAACATGAGCGCCGCGAAGATGAGCGCGAGGCTCACGTAGAAGCCGACCCAGAGCGATGACTCCTTGACGGAGGGCACGTGGGGGCGCTTGTAGGCGAGGATCAGGTCGAAGACGATGATCGCCGAGAGCACGACGAGCGAGCCGACTTCGAACCAGACAGGCAGGGCGGTTTCCATGGAGTTCCATTCGTGGGGAGGGTACGACAAAGCCCGAAAGTCTCTCCCGCACTCATACCGTGCCACCGCGCCCGGGCCAGCGTAAGTGGTGACCGTATTGACGAGCGCGATACAGGGGCGATGGCCCCCCAGGGATACTCCCCTTCGCGGCGTCAATGCTACTTGATCACAGCAGTGAGCAAGTGACGGATGTCACCGCCGCAGCCTGCGCCGTTCCCGCCCGAAGCTCACCGCCGCGATCGCAACGCCGATGAGCGCGAGCACGAGCCCGGCCCACGCGGGCGAGAGGTAGCCGAACCCGGCCGCGATCGTCGCGCCGCCGATGAATGCCCCGAGGCTGTTTCCGATGTTGAGGGCCGAATGGTTGAGGGCGGCGGCGAGGGATTTCGCCTCCCCCGCGACATCCATGAGTCGTGATTGCACGGCAGGAGAGATCGCGGATGACGCCAGCCCGACGAGAAGCGAGAACACCACCAAGCCGATCACACTGCCCGCCGTGAGAGCGAAGCCAAGGAGCGACACGATCAGGAGCGCGAAACCCGCATAGAGCGTCTTGCGCAGGTCGATGTCGGCGAGCCAGCCTCCCAGCATGTTGCCGACCGTCATGCCGATGCCGACGCCCACGAGCACCCAGGGGACTACCCCGGCGTCGAGGCCAGCGACATCCGTCACGACCGGCGCAATGTAGGAATAGACGGCGAAGAAACCGCCGAAGCCGATCGCCGCGAGCGCGATCGTCATCCACAATTGCGGGCGCCGGAACGCGCCGAGTTCGCGCCGGAACGATGCCTGCTCGTCGCCCGGCTGCAGCGGCACGGTCGCCGCGACGGCGAGGAACGTCGCCGCGAAGATGAGCGCGACCACGAGGTAGGCGCTGCGCCAGCCAGCGACCTGCCCGAGCCAGGTGATCGAGGGCACGCCCACGACGTTCGCGATCGTGAGACCGCTCAGCACGAGTGCGACACCCTTGCCCCTGTTGCCCGGCCCCATGATGTCGGCGGCAACGATCGAGGCGATGCCGAAGTAGGCGCCGTGGGGCAGCGCGGCGACGAAGCGTGCCACGAGCACGAGCCCGAAGCTCGAGAGGAGGGCGGATGCGACGGTGCCGATGGTGAATGCGGCCAGCAGGAACAGCAACAGCCGTTTGCGCGGCAGGTGCGCTGTCGAGGCCGCGATCGTGGGAGCCCCGACGACGACGCCGAGGGCGTAGGCGCTGATGAGCCACCCCGCCTGCGCGATTCCCTCCTCAGGCGAGGCCGCATAGAGCTCGGGGAGCAGATCTGCTGCGAGGTTCGGCAGCAGGCCCATGGCCACGAATTCGGTCGCGCCGATGCCGAAACCGCCGAGCGCAAGGGAGAGGAGCGCGAGCCTACGGCGCGCGGGAGAGAGTTGTTGCACATTTAGAATCGTCGCATGACAGAACCCCGAAACTTCCGCCCGCAGAGTCCATGGGTTTCGGGAGTCGGGTACCTCATCTTCTTCAGCCGTTGGCTGCAGGCCCCGCTCTACCTCGGGCTCATCATCGCCCAGGTCGTCTACGTGATCGTGTTCATGGTCGAGCTGTGGCATCTCGCCGACCACGTACTCAGCGACATGGCGCACATCGATGAGGCCATCATCATGCTCGGCGTGCTGGGCCTGATCGACGTGGTCATGATCGCGAACCTGCTCATCATGGTGATCATCGGCGGCTACGAGACCTTCGTCTCAAAGATCAAGCTCGACGGGCACCCCGACCAGCCGGAGTGGCTCTCGCACGTCAACGCGAACGTGCTCAAGGTCAAGCTCGCCATGGCCATCATCGGCATCTCGTCGATCCACCTCCTCAAGACCTTCATCGAGGTCGCCGACCTCGGCAGCGACACCGAGAGCGTCACGGGCAACGTCTACACGGAGTCAGGCGTGCTGTGGCAGGTCGTCATCCACATGGTGTTCATCGTGTCGGCCGTCGCCCTCGCGTGGATCGACAAGATCTCGCACGGGCACCTGACCCCGTCGTCGCAGCAGCGCCCTGGCACGCTGGAACCGGTCGGCCCGACCATGGTCGAGGAGCGCGAAGCCCAGGCCCGTCGCTACGAGGAACTGGCGCGAGAACTGCGACAGAGCTGAGCAAGCGCTCGCCGCGCATCGGTGTCGCCAGCTGAGCGTAGGCTCGCCCGGTGATGACCCGAGGGACGATGCCCGGCCCGTGCAACCTCTGCGGCGCCGACAGCGGGGAACAGGCGGACGGCGCCTGGTTCTGCCTGGTGTGCGGGTGGCGCTACGGAGACGCTCCGGACCCTGAGCTCCCGCTCCCCCGCATCGATGTCGTCTATTACCTGCGCTTCGACCGCAGGGTGAAGATCGGCACCAGCGCGCATCCGCGGCGACGCCTCGCCGCCATCCGCCATGAGGAACTGCTCGCCTTTGAGCGAGGAGACCGCCGACTCGAGCAGCAGCGGCACCGCGAGTTCGCCGGATGCCGCGAAGGTGGCGAGTGGTTCACGCTGACGCCGGAGCTCGCCGCGCACATCGACCGGCTGCGCACGGAAGGCGAGCCATGGACCCTGTACGCCCGGTGGTTCAGCGCGGAGCTGCGCGGCTGACGGGCACAAGACATGGCATCGCGCCGCCTGGAGCAGGCTGACACCGGCCGCCTTAACAAGAAGAAACCCCCGGCTTGAGACCGGGGGTTTCTTGCCTGTGACCCCAGCGGGATTCGAACCCGCGTTACCGCCGTGAGAGGGCGGCGTACTAGGCCGCTATACGATGGGGCCGTGTCAGCTCGGGCATTCCTGTCCGGGCCTCAAAGAGTATGGCATACGGCGGGGCCGTCGCCAAACCGAGATCGCATCACTTTGCGGGATGCGGGGCGAAGACCCGAAGCGCGCCCGGCACCACCTCCACGTCGAGGGGCAGATGCCCTAGCCGTTCGCCGTCCGCGTAGGCAATGACCGCGCCGGGCCCCGCCTCGGCATCGAGTCGTAGCCGCTTGGCGCGCACTATGGTCACGGCGTCGTTCGTCACATGGTTCCCCGCGAACACCCGCGGAAACAGCCGCACGAAACGCGCTTTCGTCATCGGAGCGACGAGGAAGAGGTCAAGCATTCCGTCATCGAGCTCCGCCTGCGGTGTGATCTTCATCCCGCCGCCGAACGAGGTGCCGTTGGCGACTGCTGCCAACATCGCCCTTCGAGACAGCACCACCCCGTCGACCACCAACCGGTAGGCGATCGGCCTGAACCGCAGCAGCTCCCACGCGATCGCGAGCGTGTAGCGGCGGGGGCCTCGCGGCCAACGCATGCGATTTGCGCGCTCATTCACGATCGCATCGAAGCCGGCAGACAGCACCCCGACGAACCAGCGCTCGGAACCGTCGGCCCGCGTGACACGACCAGCGTCGATCGTGCGCGGATCGCGATCAAGGGCGTCCACGAGCATCCGCACCGCCGCGTCGCTGTCGTCGACCGGGATGCCGAGTCCGCGCGCGGTGTCGTTGCCGGTGCCTGCAGGGATGACAGCCATCGGGATGCCCGTCCCCGCGACCAGGTTGGCACCGAGACTCACCATCCCATCGCCGCCCACCACTACGAGCGCGTCGGCACCGGCGGCGAGTTCCGCACCCGCGGCCAAGCGCAGGGCCTCGAAGGACTCCGCGATGAGCGGGAACACGTCATGACCCGCCGCGAAGAGTGCTGCGACAATGCCTGGGGCCGCGCTGGCCGCAGCACCATAGTCTGCGCTTGGATTGATGGCGACGACCACGCGTCGACGAGGCGTCGTCATTTTACTGACGATAGCGGAACGGCACTCCCGTGCACGCATGCAACGCCTTAGGCTCGCAGCATGCGCATCACGAAACGCGAACACGCATGCCTCGTCGTCGAGGATCAGGGTGAACAGCTCGTCATCGACCCGGGCAGCTTCACTGCCCCACTCGAGGGACTCGACTCGCTCGTCGCGGTCGTTGTCACGCACGAGCATCCAGACCACTGGACGCCCGAACACCTCGAACGCCTTCGCTCCATGAGAGCCGATGTGCCGATCTACGGGCCCGCCGGCGTGGCTGCCGCGGCGGAGGGCTTCGACGTGCAGGTCGTCGCCGACGGCGACGAGGTCACGGTCGGCAACTTCACCCTGAGCTTTCACGGCAAGGAGCACGCCGTCATCCATCGCTCGCTGCCGATCGTCGACAACGTCGGCGTCTTCGTCAACGACACCCTTTACTACGGCGGGGACTCGTACACGGTGCCGCCCAAGCCCGTCGAGGTGCTCGCGGCACCGGCGGGCGCGCCCTGGCTGAAGATCGGCGAGGCGATGGACTACCTCGCGGAGGTCGCACCCAAGCACGCATTCCCGACACACCAAGTGCCGCTCTCGACGATCGGCCAGAACATGGCGAACCAGCGGCTGTCTGGCGTCACAGAAGAGGGCGGCGGCACCTACCACGTGCTGGAGCCGGGCGACACGCTCGACGCCTGACTCACGCCTCCACGGGAGCGTCGACCGCCGCCAGCGAGCGCCTCGATGACGGGATCGAGAAGATCGCGAGCAGCGTCGCCACGAGCAGCAGCCCTGCGAACACGATGACGACCCGCTCCGACCAGACGTCGGCGAGGGGGCCGAAAATCACCATGGACAGGGGCATCGCCGTCGCCATGACGATGCCGACGAAGCCGAAGACGCGACCCTGCATCTCGGGTTCGACGCGCTCCTGCAGGATCGTCATGGTGGGCGCGTTCATGAGGCTGTAGGTGGCTGCGACGAGGGCACCGACGATGCAGAGCAGCAGGAGGTTCGGCGCGATGCCGAGTGCTGCCGTCAGTACTGCTGATGCAAGCAGGGAGAGCACGACGAAGAGCACACGGCGACGGATGCGCGGCCCGAGCACCGACACCAATGCGCCCGCGGCCAGGAAGCCGACTCCCCAGGCGAGCTCGTTCACCGTGAGCTTCCACACCTCATCACCAAACTCCCGCACGACGAGCAGGGGCGTGAGGTAGCCGGGGGCGCCCGTCAGGAGCATGACGAGCGCGAACAGGGCCGTGAGCCACTTCACCGAGGGGTTCGAGGCGATGTAGCGCACACCCGCGACCAGGTCGCCCAAGTAGCTGACCTTCTCCTCCTCGCTGCGCGTGATCGTCGGAACGCGGATGAACGCCAGCAGGCCGACCCCGATGAGCGCCGTCGTCGCGTCGATGAAGAAGACGGCGACGATGTCCATGCTCGCGTAGATGACGGCGGCCATCGCGGGCGCGAGCAGCATCATCCCCGCCTGCACCGTCTGGAACATGCCATTGACCCGCATGAGCTGCGAGGTGGGAGTGATCTGCGGAATCATCGCGGTCACGGCCGGCGTCTGGATGCCAGCGAAGAACGAGCGCACCGCGAGGGCCGTGTAGATGACCCACAGCGAGTCCACGCCGCTCACCATGAGGAATGCAAGGCCGAGCGTCGCGACCGCGATGGCCGTATCCGCGCCCATGATGAGCAGTTTGCGATTGTGCCGGTCGGCCCACACGCCGCCAAAGATCGACACGACCGCCTGCGGCAGCATCCCGAACACGAGGCTCAGCATGAGCACCGTGCCCGACCCGGTGAGGATCGTGAGATGCCACATGACCGCGTACATGACGAGCATCGAGCCGAGCAGCGAGATCGTCTGCCCCGAGAGGAAGATCGCGACGTCGCGCTTCCATCCCGGCCGTTCAGCCGGTATGTCGTCGTGCTGTGCCTGGGAGGTCGTGCCCTCCTGCGCGGAATCCATGCGAGCGATTATCCGCCTCACGGCACGGCAGCGATAGTTTCGGCCGACGAAATTCTTCGCGAATCCCGTCGGCCGCAACCTGGCTCAGGCGGTGACGGGCACGCGATCCTTCGCGGTCGAATGCCCCGAAGCGGATGCGAGCGCCTGGCACACCTGCCACGCACCGTCGTATGAGCCGTCGGGCAGGTTCTCAAGCCAGCGGCCGAGGCGACGGTCAACGAAGTCGGTGCGCGCGAGGCGCACGATGTCGTCGCGAGTTGCCGGGAAATCGATGGCCGAGAGGACGCCCGTGAGGGTGTGGATCGAGTTCATCAGTCTGCCTTTCTCGACGGACGGGCTGGACCGGTGCCCGTACTGATGAAGTTAGGCACGAAACTGCGAAACGGGTAGCCCTCCGGCCAAAGAAAAGCGGATCAGTACCAGCCGACCGCCTGCGACTTGCCCCAGGCCCCGCACGGTGTTCCGTACGCGCGCTTGATGTAGTCGAGGCCCCAGCTGATCTGCGTCGCCGGGTTGGTCTGCCAGTCGGCGCCGTGCGTCGCCATCTTCGAGCCAGGAAGCGACTGCGGGATGCCCGTGGCCCCGCTCGAGGGGTTGAGCGCGTCCCAGCGCCAGCCCGACTCCTTCTGCCAGAGGTTCACGAGGCAGCTCGCCTGGTCGGCGCCCCAGCCGTAGCGCTGCGCCATGACCTCGCGTGCGTGCGCCTGGGCGCCAGCGGGGGTCGCAAGCGCCGCAGCAGCCTGCGCTGCCCGCTCGGCCGCGAGGCGGTCCGCCTCGGCGACGGCAGCCTGCACTGCGGGAATCGTGGCTTCGACCGAACCGACGAGGCTCACGACCTCGACGGTCTCGAGCACCTCGTGCTGGGCGAGGGAGGCGACGGATGCGGCGAGCGCCGAGGCATCCGCCTTTCCATCGGCGGCGGCGATCACGGGAGTGGCCGATTCGATCGCCTGCTGCGCCTCCTCAGCCAGGCGCTGTTCAACGACGGCGTCGATCTTCTCATCGCGGAGTGAGGCCTTGAGCTCGTTAGCCGCCTTCTCACCTGCGGCGATGCGCTCCTCGAACTCGGCTGCCGAGGCCTGGATGGTCGCGCCCGTGCCGAGCATGGCGCCGAGCGCGAGGACGGCGCCCGTGATGATCAGGCCGGGGCGGGTGCGGGAGGGAACGCGGTCAGAGATCTGCGCAGTGTTGAGAGGCATAGTTCTTTCGGGTGGGAACGCGGGGCGTTCGAGAGATCGGGTGGCGCCGTCAGATGGGCGCATACGGACGATCTACCGTCGGAAACGAGGCTGGGTGTTCCCCGTGAGTCCACCTCGGGTTCCCCGACCGGTCCACCCCCCGAGTGCCGCCGCACGCCCACCAACTCGCCGAATGGCGGTCCACCGAGGCACGCCGACCTCAGGAAACAACCCGGGGATTCACACGGAACGGCCAGCACGGTGTGCTTATAGCGCGATTTCCCTCAGCACTCCCCCGTGTTCGAGCCGCAGTTCTCGCTGCACCGCGGCACGACCGAGGAAGTCCCGGTCGTGGCTGATCACCAGGAGCGCGCCCCGATAGGCGGCGAGCGCGTCCACGAGTTGACCCACGCTGTGCAGGTCGAGATTGTTGCTCGGCTCATCCAGCACGATCAGCTGCGGCGGCGGTTCGGCGAGCAGGATGCGCGCGATCGCCGCCCTGAAGCGCTCACCACCCGACAGCGTGGCGACGGGCCGGTCGACCGTGTCGCCGCGGAGCAGCAGGCGGGCGAGGCGGTTGCGCAGCTCTGCCTCTGGCACGCTGGGAGCCGCGGCAGCGACGGCCTGAAGCACGGAGGCGTCTTCCTTGAGATCGTCAAGGCCCTGCCCCAGGAGCGCGATGCGCTGAGTGTGCGCGAGCGCGGCATCCGCATCGCCCGTGAGCAGCGCACGCGCGAGCGTCGACTTGCCCACGCCGTTTGCTCCCGTGAGTGCGATGCGTTCCGGGCCTTGCACGATGAACTCCCGGCCATCGCTGCTGCGGAGGGTCGCGAGTTGACGGCCGTTCGCGACGCCGGGGTCTGGCAGCTCGATGCGGATGCGGTCGTCGTCGCGCACGAGTCGCCCCGCCGCCTCGACTCCACCCCGCGCCTCGGCGACCTTCGCCGCGTGGAGGTTGCGCCGGGCACCCTGCGACTTCTCGGCGGAGTTCCGTCGATCGTTGATGACGGCCCCGACGAACTTACGGTCGCGCTTGTCCTTGCGCCCCTGTCGCTCGCTGTGGGCGATGCGCTCCTCCACGCGGATGCGCTGCAGCCTCTCTCGGCGCAAGTCCTGTTCGGCACTCGCGAGGGCACGCTGGGCGGCGAGCTGTTCGGCCTCGACGTGGGCGCGGTAGGCGGACCACGGCCCGCCGAACGTCGTGATGGTGCCCGCCCGAAGCTCGGCCGTCGCATCCATGAGCTCGAGCAGCCCGACATCGTGGCTCACGACAATGAGCGCGCCTCGCCAGCCAGTGACCGCGTCATAGACGATCTCGCGGGCCGCCTCGTCGAGGTTGTTCGTGGGCTCGTCGAGCAGGGTGATGGCGGCGCGCCGGAGGGTCACGCCGGCAAGCGCGGCCGCGACCGCCTCCCCTCCCGAGAGTGTGTCGGCGGAGCGATCCAACGAGCGGATGCCGAGGCCGCGGGCCGAGAGCTCCGCGAGTGCGCGCTCCTCGATGTCCCAGTCGTCGCCGATCGCCTCGAACACCTCGGCGCTCGCGTCACCGCCCTCGAGGGCACGCAGCGCTGCCAGCGGACGATCGACGCCGAGGAGTTGCGCGACCGTCGTGCCCGCGGCATCCGTGATCCGCTGTGGGAGGTAGGCGACATCGCCGACGGTGCTGATGCTGCCGCCCGTCGGCGCGAGCTCGCCGGCGATGAGCCGCAGGAGCGTGGACTTGCCGGCGCCATTGAGGCCGGTCAGGCCCGTGCGGCCACTGCCGAAGGCACCATTCAGGGCGTCAAGGATGCGTGTGCCGTCGGGCCACGCGAAGCTCAGTTCGTGCAGCGCGACGGAAGGAATTGGTGAGGGCATGCGGGTCTCCGGTGTCAGTGGGATCGCTGACACAGGCGCGCACGCGCGACGAGGTCAGCGGGGGTGGGTGGAGACCCGGTTCCTCATCGCGTGATCCTTCTCGTCATGCCCCTCTCACGTGCGGATGGGCCCGCAGGGCTCCGACAGTCTCGCACAGGGGGCGTCGAAACTTCCAGCATCGCGAGGCAGGTGCGCCCCGGCCCAGGAGTCGTCGGGAAAACAAAAAACCCGCGGAACTCCGCGGGTTTCGTATGGCTGGGGTACCTGGACTCGAACCAAGAACAACGGTACCAGAAACCGTCGTGTTGCCAATTACACCATACCCCAATGGTTCCAACCGAAGCCGGCACCGAGGGACCACTTTACCCTACTCCGGGCCGTGGCACGAACCGAGCGGGACTCAGCGACGGTGCGCGGTCGGGATGCCGATGAGGTCGCGGTTGATGGTTGCCGCAACCCGGCCCCCGGCCCCCGCCGCCACGATGAGCTGCTGGGGCCCCGGCGACGTGATGTCACCGGCGGCGTACACGCCCGCGTGGCTCGTGCGTCCGCCGCGATCCACCTCGAGCAGGCCCCACCCGTCGGCCGCGAGGTCGAGGGACGCCGCGAACTCAAGCTGTGCGTGCCACTTGGGCCGCACGAAGCCGCCCGAGACCGGCACGACCTCACCATCCTGCAGCCTCACGCCCGTCACGCCGTCGCGGCCCCCCTCGACATCCGCGATGGGGCGACGATCGATGCGCACGCCCCGCTCGGAGAGCGCCGCCTCCTGCCCGGGCGTGATCGCGTCGGAACCGTTCGTGAAGACCGTGAGGTGGTCGCTCCATTGCGCGATGAGCATGGCCCGCCACGCGACATCCGAGGTCTCGCCGATGAGCGCGATGGGCCGATCGCTGTATTCGTAGCCATCGCACGCGACGCAGCTGAAGAGGCCCATGCCATAGAAGGAACGGATGCTCGGCAGCGCCGGCAACTCCTCGCGCAGCCCCGTCGCAATCAGCACGGTCGCGGTGCGCACCTGGCGATCCGGTGCGCCATTGATGCCCTTCGCCGTGACTTCGAAGAGGCCGGTCGACCCCGTCGTGTGGGTCTCGGTACTGAAGACGTGCTCCCCCGGCTCGGCGAGGGCGGTCACGGATGTCACGCGCGCGAGCTGGTGCTCCGCCTCCGGGTACGACAGGTACTCCTCGCGCCCCATGCGGCGCAGCTCGTGCGGGGGCGTGTTGTCGCGGGTGAGGAAGCCGTGCGAGATGAGGGTCGCCGAGTGCCGGGGACGGTTGCCGTCGAGCACGAGCACGCGCCGAC
The DNA here is from genome assembly GCF_044769865.1 of Salinibacterium sp. GXW1014. NCBI lineage: Bacteria > Bacillati > Actinomycetota > Actinomycetes > Micrococcales > Microbacteriaceae > Salinibacterium > Salinibacterium sp. GXW1014. The sequence goes on along the minus strand of NZ_JBIZWA010000001.1, from coordinate 1,914,682 downwards.
GCGCCCGGATGAGGTTGAGTGCTGCGCTGAGCCCCGCAGGGCCCGCGCCGATAACGACGACGTCGTAGTCGTCGGGCTGGCGCTCCAGCACGGCGTTCACAGCCGTGCGGCGAGCCTCTGCAGGCGCGCCAGCGTGCTCTGCTTGCCGAGCAGTTCCATCGACTCGAAGAGCGGCGGACTGATGCGGCGACCCGAGATCGCCGTGCGCAGGGCGCCGAAGGCGTTGCGGGGCTTGAGGCCCATGCCGTCGATCAAGGCTGCGCGCAGGGCGGCCTCGATCGGCTCGTGCGTCCAGGTCCCGAGGGCAGTGAGCGCCTCGATGGATGCCGCGAGCACGGCCGCGCCCTCATCGCCGGGCATCGCGTTCGCGTCGTACTCGATCGCGTCGTCCGCCGTGAAGAGAAACGCGAGCAGTCCGCGAGCCTCGCCCAGCAGCTGCATCCGCTCCTGCACGAGCGGGGCCGCCTTGGAGAGCATGACGCGGTCCTCGCCGCTGTTGACGAGGTCGGTGAGGTAGGGCAGCAGTCGCTCCGCGAAATCGTGCGGCTCGAGCATCCGGATGTGGTCGCCGTTGATCGACTCGGCCTTCTTCTGGTCGAAGCGGGCCGGGTTGGGGTTCACCTGGGTCACGTCGAACGCCGCCACCATCTCGTCGATCGTGAACACATCGCGGTCGTGCGACAGCGACCAGCCGAGGAGGGCGAGGTAGTTGAGCAGACCCTCGGGGATGAAGCCGCGGTCGCGGTGGTGGAACAGGTTCGACTCCGGGTCGCGCTTCGAGAGCTTCTTGTTGCCCTCCCCCATGACGAAGGGCAGGTGGCCGAACTGCGGGATCGCGTCTGTCACGCCGATCTCGATCAGCGCCGAGTAGAGGGCGATCTGTCGCGGCGTGCTGCTCAGCAGGTCTTCACCGCGCAGCACGTGCGTGATGCCCATGAGGGCGTCATCGACCGGGTTGACGAAGGTGTAGAGCGGGATTCCGTTGGGCCGCACCACGACGAAGTCGGTGAAGCTGCCCGCCGGGAAGAGGATGTCGCCGCGCACCAGGTCGTGGAAGCCGAGGTCGTGGTCGGGCACGCGCAGGCGCAGGGCGGGCTGGCGGCCCTCCGCGCGGTAGGCCGCACGCTGCTCCTCCGTCAGGTCGCGCTCGAAGTTGTCGTAGCCCTGCTTGGGGTCGCGGCCGTTCGCGATGTTGCGCGCCTCGATCTCCTCCCCCGTCGCAAAGGACTCGTAGAGGTGGCCCGACTCCTTCAGCTTCTCGATGATCCCCTGGTAGATCTCACTGCGCTGGGACTGGCGGTACGGCTCGTGCGGCCCGCCGACGTCGATGCCCTCGTCCCAGTCGATCTTGAGCCACCTCAGGGCGTCAAGGAGCTGCAGGTAGCTCTCCTCGCTGTCGCGCGAGGCATCCGTGTCTTCGATGCGGAAGATCAGCTTGCCGCCGTGGTGCCGCGCGAATGCCCAGTTGAAGAGCGCCGTGCGAATCAGGCCGACGTGGGGCGTGCCCGTCGGGGACGGGCAGAAGCGAACGCGCACATCGGCGCCGGATGCGGTGGAGAAGAGAGCAGACATTGCGGCAATTCTAGGCCCACTCCGGGGTGATGCAGGTGATGCGCTAGAATTGACATCATGCGCACCACGCTCTCAATCGACGACGCTCTCCTCACGAGAGCCAAACGGCGCGCTGCCCAGCGGGGCCAGACCCTTGGGCAGTATGTCGAAGAGGCGGTACGTCGAGACCTTGTGTCGGTGGAGCAGCCCTCTCCCGCGCCCACACTGCCGACCTTCACCCGGGGCACTGGCCTTCGCCGGGGGCTCAACCCGTCCTCGAACCGTGCGCTCTATGACGCGCTCGACGCGAGCGGCGACACCGCGTGATCGTCCTCGACGTCAACGTTGTGCTCGCGGCATTCCGTGCCGACCACCCGCACCACGACGCCGCCCGCCCATGGCTCGAGAAAGAACTCTCTGCAGGGACCACTCTTGTGGTCCCCGACCTGGTGTGGGTCGGCTTCGTCAGGCTTGTCACCAACACCCACATCTTCGAGGTTCCATCCACGCCCGCTGAGGCGTTCGAGTTCATCGACGCGCTGTGTTCCGCTCCGTCCTACACGCCCGTCGCAGGCATGGACGGCGACCTCAGTGTCTTCCGCCAGACCGTGCTGGAGTCAGACTCCTGGGGCAACCTGATTCCAGATGCCTACATCGCAGCGTTGGCCACCAGCCATGCCGCACCGGTCGCGAGTTTCGATCGCGACTTCCGTCGCTTCGACGGGCTGGAGATCATCATCCCGGCCGCCTGATCCACCTATGACCTTGCGCCTCCACGGGGCTGGCGGGCGTAGTCCCGACGATGCGCTCGCATCAAGAGCCAGATGCCGAGGAACAGGTCGGCCACCGCGGGCAATACGAAACCTCCGACTGCCAGGAGCCGCGAGCGGAAGCGCTAGCCTTCCTTGGATGCTCCTCCCAATCGGCCGCTCCGGCGCCAATCGACGCAGGCCACGCTCGAACTCCGAATCCGTCTTGCGCGTCCCAGGGATGCTGCTCCTCCTGGCGATGACGGTGTTCAGCTTCACGGGCTTCGCCGCATTGCTCCCCGTCGCCCCACTGTGGGCGACCCACGGCGGCGCGGACTCCGTGGGGGCCGGTCTCGTCAACGGCGTGCTGATGCTCTTCACCGTGCTCACACAGCTGCTCGTTCCGCGAGCGCTCCGGCGATTCGGCTGGACGCCCGTGCTCGTCACCGGCGCACTCTTCCTCGGACTGCCCACCGCCGCCTTCCTCCTGAGCGACCAACTGCTGCCCATCCTCGCCGTCTCCGCACTGCGCGGTGTGGGCTTCGGGGTCGCGACCGTGACGGGCAGCGCCCTCGTCGCCGAGCTGGTCGAACCGGCCCGTCGCGGCGCAGCCATCGGCGCCTACGGCCTCGCGATCGCCGGGCCGCAGGTGCTCTTCGTCTCCGCCGGCCCGTGGATAGTGGAGCAGTTCGGCTTCGCACCGATCTTCGCGCTCGGGCTCGTCCCCGTGCTCAGCGCGCTCCCCGCCGTGCTCCTCGGGCGGCGCCTCGACCACGTTCCGGATGCGACGGAGCGCGCCCCTTACCATCTCCTCCTTCGCCCCATGGCACTCCTGCTCGCGGTCACCCTCGCCGGCGGCGCACTCATCACCTTCATGGCGCAGATGAGTGACAGTGCGGCCTTGAGCGCCGTCGCGCTCCTCGTGCTGACCCTCGCCGCCGCGGTCTCCCGCTGGCGCGTCGGCGCGCTCTCCGACCGATTCGGAGCAGCTCGCTTCCTCAGCCCATTCGTGCTGGTGACGATCGCCGGACTCCTCGTGATCGCCTGGTCGGTGCGTGACGCGAACGCGACGCACGCCGCCGCCCTGCTCCTCGGTGCGGCGCTCGTCGGCATCAGCTACGGCGGGCTGCAGAACCTCACGCTCGTGCTCTCGTTCCAGGCCGTGAGCCGCCCCCACTATGGGTCCGCGAGTGCCGTCTGGAACATCGGCTTCGATCTCGGCACCGGCGTGGGGTCCGTGCTCATCGGCATGATCGCTGCGGGCGCATCCTTCAGCGTCGCACTCGTGGTCGCGGCAGGCTTTTCGCTCCTGACCCTCCCGCTGACCGTGCTGCGGCTGCGGGCGACTCGAGACCGCTAGGCGCGGTTGCGCGCCGGGTTGCTGAGGGTGCCGATGCCCTCGATCGTGATGTCGACCGTCTGACCGTCGACGAAGCCGCCGAGACCAGCCGGGGTGCCCGTGAGGATGAGGTCGCCTGGCAGCAGGGTCCAGACATCCGAGATGTATTCGATCAGTTCCGGGATGCCGTGCAGCAGGTCGCGGGTGTTGCCGTTGCGGCGCGGCTCACCGTCGACGAAGGTCTCGATCTGGAGGTTCGAGGGGTCGATCTCGGTCTCGATGACCGGGCCGATGGGGCAGAAGGTGTCGTAGCCCTTCGCGCGGGCCCACTGGCCGTCGGCGAACATCTGGTCGCGCGCGGAGATGTCGTTCGCGATCGTGTACCCGAAGATGTAGTCCTTGGCGTTCTCTGCCTTGACCTGCTTGGCGATGCGGCCGATCACGACCGCCAGCTCGCCCTCGTGCACGATGCGACCCTCGACGGGCGGGATCTGGATCGTCTCACCCGGGCCGATGATGGAGGTGTTGGGCTTGAGGAAGATGAGCGGGTTGCTCGGGGCGGAGATCGTGTCCATCTCAGCCTTGTGCTCCGCATAGTTGAGGCCGACACAGACGACCTTCGAGCGCGGGATCACGGGTGCGAGCAGGCGCACATCGGCGAGCGGAACGCGCTCCCCCGTCGTCTCGTAGCCTGCGAACATGGGGTCGCCCGCCAGTACGACGAGTTCTCCGTCATCGACGATTCCGTAGCGGGGGTCATTGTCTGCAGAGCTGAAACGCGCGATTTTCACCTATCGAGTCTAACCCTCTGCAAACGCTTGCAGACCCGGATCCGGTGCAGGTACTGGCGCATCCCTGCGGTCTTTGCCATGCTGTGACCACGACTTCACAAGCAATGGCGCGGAATGGAGCGAGACATGGACGACCGGGTGTTCGAGATCATCGCGATTGCTCTCTACTTCGCGTTGATGCTGATGATCGGATGGTTCGCCTTCCGGCGCACCAAGAACCTCAACGACTACATGCTGGCCGGGCGCGGGCTCAAGCCCGGCGTCGCCGCCCTCAGCGCGGGAGCATCCGACATGTCGGGCTGGCTGCTCATGGGCCTCCCCGGCGCCATCTACGTCGCGGGCCTCGTCGAGGCATGGATCGCGATTGGACTCACGATCGGCGCCTGGCTCAACTGGAAGTTCGTGGCGCCCAAGCTTCGCGCCTACACCGAGGTTGCGGGCAACTCCATCACGATCCCGAGCTTCATCGAGCGGCGAGTGCGCGATAAGACGCGCGTGCTGCGGGTCGTCGGCGGCGTGATCATCCTCGCGTTCTTCACCTTCTACGTCTCATCGGGCATGGTTGCCGCCGGCGTCTTCTTCGAGTCGTCCTTCGGAGCCCCCTACCTGCTCGGCATGCTCCTCGTCGGCGGCATCACGGTGCTCTACACGCTCTTCGGCGGATTCCTCGGCGCCTCCCTCACCGACGTCGCGCAGGGCCTCCTGATGTTCGCGGCGCTCATCTTCGTTCCCATCGTCGCGGTCGTCACGATGGGCGGTCTCGGTGAGACCATCACGGCGATCGAGGAGGTCGACCCGGCGCGGCTCAACCTCCTGACGGGCGGCACGGTCGTCGGCATCATCTCGGCCGCCGCGTGGGGCCTCGGCTACTTCGGGCAGCCGCACATCATCGTGCGGTTCATGGCCCTGCGCACGCCACAGGAGGCGAAGGCCGCCCGGCGCATCGGCATCAGCTGGATGGTGCTCACCTCACTCGGCGCCATCGCGACCGGCCTTATCGGCATCGGGTACTTCGCCCGCAGCGGCGAAGAGCTGGCCGACCCCGAGACGGTGTTCCTGCGGCTCTCACAGATTCTCTTCCACCCCTTCATCGCGGGCCTCGTGCTCGCGGCCGTGCTCGCCGCGATCATGAGCACCATCTCCTCGCAGCTCATCGTGACCTCCTCTGCGCTCGTTGAAGACCTCTACAAGATGGTGACGAAGAAGGACGCCTCAGACAGGCGCCTAGTGCTCCTCGGCCGAACCGGCGTGCTCGTCGTCGCAATCGTCGCGATCCTCATCGCCCTCGACCGCACGTCGACGATCCTCGACCTCGTCGGCTTCGCGTGGGCCGGCTTCGGCGCATCCTTCGGCCCCGTCATCCTGCTGTCGCTCTTCTGGCGCAAGCTCACCAACTGGGGCGCCATCGCGGGCATGGCGGTCGGTGCCATCACGGTCTTCGTGTGGGGCAACCTGCCCATCGGCGATGTGCTCTACGAGATCATCCCGGGCTTCGTGCTCGCACTCATTGCCGCCATCGTCGTGAGCCTCGCGACCTACAAGCGCAACGACGACATCGAGCGCGAGTACGACGAGGCGATCGCCATGACGGGACCGGTGCCGACCGCGCGGGTGGATCGCCGCAACGACTGAGTCTCAGGCGTCGAGGCGCGTGAGCCAGCCGTGGCGGTCCTCGCCGCGGCCGTACTGGATGTCGGTGAGCTCCTTGCGAAGTGACATCGTGAGTTCGCCCGCGACGGCATCCGCCGAGCCGATCTCGAAGTCCTTGCCCTTGACGAGGCCGATCGGGGTGATGACCGCAGCGGTACCGCACGCGAACACCTCGACGATGTCGCCGGATGCCACACCCTCACGCCACTCGTCGATCGCGACGCGGCGCCGCTCCACCCGGTGCCCGCGATCTTCGGCGAGCTGCAGCACGCTGTCGCGCGTGATGCCCTCGAGGATGCTCTCCGAGTCGGGGGTGACAAGGGTGCCGTCCTTGTAGACGAGCACGACGTTCATGCCACCAAGCTCCTCGACATACTTGCCCTCAGATGAGTCAAGGAAGAGCACCTGGTCGCAGCCGTTCTCGTAGGCCTGGGCCTGGGCCAGAAGGGATGCAGCGTAGTTGCCGCCCGTCTTCGCTGCGCCCGTGCCGCCGTGCGCCGCGCGCGTGTACTCGGTCGAGAGCCAGATGCTGACGGGAGACACTCCCCCGGCGAAGTAGGAGCCCGCCGGGCTCGCGATCACGTAGTAGGCCACCTTGTGAGCCGGGCGAACACCGAGGAAGGCCTCCTTGGCGAACATGAAGGGGCGCAGGTAGAGGCACGTCTCGTCTGCCGCGGGAACCCAGTCCCCGTCGACCGCGATGAGCTGGCGGAGCGACTCGATGAAGTACTCGGTGGGCAGCTCCGGCAGGGCGAGCCGACGGGCGGAACGCTGCATCCGCTCTGCGTTCGCCTCGGGGCGGAACGTCCAGATGGAGCCATCCGCGTGCCGGTAGGCCTTCATGCCCTCGAAGATCTCCTGCCCGTAGTGCAGCACGGCGGCGGCAGGGTCGAGGCTGATGGGGCCATACGGCTGCACGCGCGGCCGATGCCATCCGCCCTGCTCCGACCAGCAGATGTCGACCATGTGGTCGGTGAAGTGCTTGCCGAAGCCCGGGTTGGCCAAAATCTGCTCTCGCTCCTCGACGCTGCGGGGAACGTCATTGCGCGTGACAGCGAAGTCGAGTGTCGCGGGAGCGAGGAGATTCTTCATTGGGAGTCCTTTGGTCGTGTCTAATTCTGCGCCTGCGTAGCCGCCGCGGCAATCGCGTCGCCCACCTCGCTCGTGCTGCGGCGGGCATCGCCGCGGGATGCGAGGTCGGACTCGACCGCCGAGATGACCCGAGCCGAGGCATCCGTGAGCCCCACATGCTGGAGGAGGAGCGCCGCCGAGAGGATCGCGGCGGTCGGGTCAGCGAGCTGCTGGCCTGCGATGTCCGGTGCCGAACCGTGAACGGGCTCGAACATGCTGGGGAAGGTGCCGTCCGGATTGATGTTGCCCGAGGCCGCCAACCCGATTCCGCCGCTGATCGCGGCGGCCAGGTCGGTGATGATGTCACCGAAGAGGTTGTCTGTGACGATCGTATCGAAGCGACTCGGGTTCGCGACCATGTGAATCGTCGCCGCGTCGATGTGCTGGTAATCGACCGACACGTCGGGGTACTCGGCCGAGAGCGCGTCGACTGTGCGCTGCCAGAGGCCGCCCGCGTGCACGAGCACGTTGGTCTTGTGCACGAGCGTGAGCTTCTTCGCCGGGCGGGACTGCGCCGTCTCGAATCCGAATCGCACGAGCCGCTCCACGCCGAATGCCGTGTTGACGCTCACCTCGTTGGCGATCTCGTGCGGCGTGCCCTTGCGAATGCTGCCACCGTTGCCCACGTAGGGCCCCTCGGTGCCCTCACGGACGACGACGAAGTCGACCTCGCCGGGGTTCGCGAGCGGCGACGTGACCGAGGGGTAGAGCTTGGTCGGCCTCAGGTTGACGTAGTGGTCGAAGGCGAAGCGGAGCTTCAGCAGCATGCCGCGCTCGATGATGCCGCCCGCCAGTCGCGGGTCGCGCGGGTCTCCCCCGACGGCGCCGAGCAGGATCGCGTCGTGCTGTGCGAGCGCGTCGAGGTCTTCCTGTTCCAGGATGCGACCGGTCTCCAGGTAGTGCGTCGCGCCGAAGGGAAAGTCAGTCGTGCCGACGACAGCCGAATCGCCCACCGCCGCCTTCAGCACCTTGACAGCCTCTGCCGTGACTTCGGGGCCAATCCCGTCTCCTGCGATGACGGCGAGCTTGAGATCACGGGGCATTCGGCACTCCTGGTTCGGCACAGAACATTGTCAGGTTCCAGCGTACCGGCCGGGCTCCCCGAAGTTTTTCCCCCGCTACGGCTGGACCGGGACTACCGTCAAACGAGACATCGACTCAGGTCACCCGGCCGTCCGATGTCACACACGTGAACGAAAGGACTCAGCTCATGGGTATCGGTTCAGGAATTGCACTCTTCGTCATCGGGGCCATCCTGGCCTTCGCCGTCAACGTCGACCTCGGCGGTGTCGTCAACCTCGACCTCATCGGCTACCTCCTCATGGGTGCCGGAGTCGTCGTGTTCCTCATCTCCCTCGTGTTGATGATGCGCAAGCGCTCCTCCACGTCCACCGTGCGCCAGGTGGATGGCACCGGCGAGCGCGTCACGCAGCGCGAGACCCGCAGCGACCCCATCGACCCGGTCGCCTGATACGGCGCGCGCGGCTCGCAACAGTCAAGGAGGGGCTGGCATCCACTCGGATGCCAGCCCCTTTCGCTGTCTCAGGCGAAGCCGTGTCGCAGGGAGTCGAGCACGGCGTCCGTCACAACCTCGACGTCCTCCCCCTGCGCGATGCGCTTGACGGCGGCATCCACCATGCCCTGCGCGAGTGCCCCCGCGAGCTCGGGACGCTGCACCTCGAGCTCGGCCATGATGTCGGGGAGCGGCGAGCTGAGCGCGTCGTGGTGCCCCATGAAACGCTGAACCTGCTCTTCGCTGAAGCTCACGCCCTCCAGTCGGTCGGCGATCTCGTGCTTGCCCTCCTTGACCATGAGGAGCGTCGAGCGCACGTAGGCCTCGAGTCGTGGCCAACCCGGCGCGGCGGGCTCGATCGCCGAGCTCAGCTCGGTCGACCACTCGAGGATGGCGCGGATCGCGACCTCCGCCAGCAGGTCGCCTGACGACGGGAAGTACTCGTACACGCTGCTGCGCGCGAGGCCGACGGCCGAACCGACCGCTCGCGGTGTGATCGCCGTGGGACCCTCGCTCAGCAGGATGCGCGTGGCCTCCCTGATGAGGGCTTCGCGCTGCTGGTTGCGGTGCTCCGCAACCGAGGGCGCAGTGATCTTCGGCATTCGCCCATTATCCAAGCACTGCCGCCGGAAGCGCCCCAAGCACGCCGTCGTGCATGCGGAGCACGCGATCCGTGTGCGTGAGCACCTCGAGATCGTGGGTCACCATGACGCAGGCCGTGCCGGTCGCGTGGGCGCGCTCGGCGAGCAGGGCGACGACCTCGTCGGCGCGCGCGTGGTCGAGCGCACTCGTGGGCTCGTCGACCAGCAGCACCTGCGGGTCACCCATGAGGGCGCGGGCGATTCCGACCCGCTGGCGTTCGCCGCCTGAGAGCTGCGCGGGACGCCGGTCGGCACGATGCGACATGCCCACGGAGGCGAGGAGCTCGTCAGCCTTCGCGCGGTGTTCGGCTCGGATGCCGCTCGCCATGTGGGGCACCATCAGCAGCTGGTCCCGCGCGGTCAGCGACGGCAGCAGGTTGGTCGACTGGAAGACGAAGCCGATGAGGTCGCGACGGATGCGGGAGAGCCGCGTGCGCGATGCACCCGTGAGCTCCTGGCCTCCGACGACGACAGACCCGGAGGTGGGCGGCATGAGCGCCCCCGCGACGGCCAGGAGGCTCGACTTGCCCGAGCCGGACGGGCCCACGATAGCGAGGAGCTCGCCCTTCGCGACCTCAAGCGAGACGTGGTCGAGGGCCGTGACGGTCTCGTCGCCCGCGGGCAAGGTGAGCGTGACGTTGGTGAGTGTGAGTGCAGCGGTCATCGTGCGCCTCCCAGCGCGGTGAGGGGGTCGACCCTCGTGATCTGGCGGATGGCGACGAGTGCCCCGGCAGCGCCGAGGACGATGATGAGGGCGAAGCCCGTGAGCACGGGAATCGTCTCGAGCACGAAGGGCATCCCCTCCGGCATGGCGGCGCCGAGCGCCCATCCGGCGGCGCCTCCCAGGGCGGTTGCGCCCAGGAGCACGACGAGCACCTGCGCGAGCGCATCCCTCACGACATAGCCGCTGGATGCGCCCATGGCCTTGAGCAGGGCGATCTCGGGCTGGCGCTGCACCGTCCAGACGGTGAAGAATGCCCCGACCACGAGTGCCGAGATCACGTAGAGGAAGACCTGGATGAGGAGCATCGTTGAGGTCTCCGCCTCATAGCCGGGCGAGGCATTGAACGACTCCTGCTTCGAGATGGCCGCCGTGCCGGCAACCTCCGTGTCCGCCAGCTCACCGTCGTGCTGCAGGGCGATCGCCGTCGCGATCTCATAGGCGCTGCTCGGCACCTCGCCCGGAATGCCGTATGCGACCTCCTGCCAAGTCGCCAGCGGCAGGTAGACGATGGCGACGTGCCCGTATGACGCGCTGCCTGTTGTCCCGACGACCGTCAGCTCGGTGCCGATGCGATCGATCGTGATGACATCGCCGATCGCGAGGCCTTCGTTTGCGATGCCCTCGGAGATCACGACCCCGTTCTCAGCGGAGGCGACAGGGTCACCGTCGAGGAGTTCAGGGGCGAGGAAGCCCCCCTCTGCGATGCCGAAGAGCGCCGCGCTGAACTGCACCCCTGCATCGCTCTCAGCGTGGACGAGTGCGCTGCCGACGGGAGTGGCGTCGGTCACCCCGTCAATCGCCCTCCAGTCACCGGCTGCGGAGACATCCACGGTCGAACGGGAGAACTGGTCACTCGTGACTGCTTCATCGAAGGCGAAGGAGTCAGCTTTCATATCACGCAGTCCTGAGACACCGTGATCGACGAGGCCGGAGGACAGGCCCGAGAGGATGACAGAGAGTGCGGCCATGAGCGCGACCACCGCACCCATGAGGAGGAAGCGACCGCGAGCGAAACGCAGCTCGCGTAGTGCTAGGAACATTACGACCCAATCTTGCCGACACGGTGTCGGTCAGACCAAGGTTAGCACCATGCCGACACCGTGTCGGACTAGACTCAGACCATGGAATTCCTTGACCTCGCACGCAACATCCTCGTCATCCTGCACTTCATCGGCCTCGCCTCACTGCTCGGCGGGTTCCTCACCCAGATGTCCGCCTTCAAGACCAAGTCGGTCGTCATCAACCCGGCGATCCTGCACGGCGCACTGACCCAGCTCGTCACGGGTCTCCTCTTGGTGACCGTCGCGGAGATGGGAGAGGGCGACGTCAACCACATGAAGATCGGCATCAAGCTCGCCGTCGCCCTCGCGATCTACGTCATCGCCCTCGTCAACCGCAAGAAGAAGCCCGTCTCGAGCGCAGTCCTCGGAATCATCGGAACGCTCACGCTCGTCAACGTCATTGTCGCGGTGGTCGTCCCGGGCATGAGCTAGACCTCACCCCACACACAGGAACGCCCCGCCGGACAGCACCGGCGGGGCGTTCTTCGTTGTTGGGACTATGCCTCGGTGATGTCGATCTCGCGCATGATGTCCGCGTCGATCGCAACCCGAACCGACTCGAGGAGTTCCTCGGGGGCGGGCGAGTCGATCGTCAGGACGCTGAGGGCCTGGCCACCCGCCTCGCGGCGGCTGATCTGCATCCCAGCAATGTTGATGCCGGCGTCGCCGAACTCCTTGCCGTAGACGGCCACGATGCCGGGGCGGTCGGTGTAGAGCATCACGATGTGGTGCTGCTCGATCGGCACCTCGACGTCATGTCCGTTGACCTCGACGAGCTTCTCGATCTGCTTCGTGCCGGTGAGGGTGCCCGACACCGAGACCTGGGTGCCGTCGGTAAGCCCGCCGCGGATCGTCAGAAGGTTGCGGTATTCATCGCTCACAGCATCCGTGATCAGGCGCACCTCGATGCCGCGCTGCTCCGCCAGGAGGGGCGCGTTGACGTACGACACCGTCTCGCTCACGACGTTGGTGAAGATGCCCTTGAGCGCGGCCAGCTTGAGCACCTTGACGTCGAGCTCGGCGATCTCGCCCCGCACCTCGACATCGACGCTCGACACGGGGCCGCTCGCGATGGCGCTGAAGATCTGGCCCAACTTCTCCATCAGCGGGATGCCCGGCCGCACGACCTCATCGATGACACCGCCGGCGACGTTGACCGCGTCGGGAACAAGCTCGCCGCCGAGCGCGAGACGCACCGACTTGGCAACCGAGACGCCCGCCTTCTCCTGCGCCTCATCAGTCGACGCGCCCAGGTGGGGAGTCAAGACGATGTTGTCGAGCGTCGCCAGCGGGGAATCCTTGGGCGGCTCGCTCACGAAGACATCGAGGCCGGCCGCCGCGATGCGCTTGGTCGACAGCGCCTCGTAGAGGGCGTCTTCGTCGATGATGCCGCCGCGGCTGCAGTTGACGATGCGCAGCTCGGGCTTCGCCTTGGCGAATTCCGCCGCACCGAAGAGGCCCGTCGTCTCAGGGGTCTTCGGGATGTGGATCGTGATGAAGTCGGACTGCTCGATCAGCTCGTCGAGGCTCACGACCTGCACGCCAAGCTGCTGGGCGCGAGTCGGGGTGACGTAGGGGTCATAGGCGATGAGGTTGGCGCCGAAGCCCGCCAGGCGCTGCGCCACGAGCGTGCCGATGCGACCGAGGCCGACGATGCCGATCGTCTTCTCGAAGAGTTCGATGCCGGTGTACTTGGAGCGCTTCCACTCCCCCGCCTTCATCGACTGGTTCGCCTCGGGAATAAAACGGGCGAGCGAGAGGATGTGCCCCACCGCGAGTTCGGCCGCCGAGATGACGTTGGAGGTCGGCGCGTTGACGACCATGACGCCCGCCGTGGTCGCGGCCTTGATGTCGACGTTGTCGAGGCCCACGCCCGCACGGGCGATGACCTTGAGCTGCTTGCCCGCGGCGATCGCCTCGGCGTCCATCTTGGTGGCGGAACGGATCAGCACGGCGGATGCGTCGGCGAGGGCCGCAAGGAGCGCCGGACGGTCAGTGCCGTCGACATTGCGGATCTCGAAGTCGGGGCCCAGGGCCTCAACTGTGGCGGGAGAGAGTTCTTCTGCGATCAGCACGACCGGCTTTGACACGTAGCTGTTTCCATTCCTCGTGTGGGGTGGGGTGTGCCACGACGCTTTCGGGGGCGGCGGCTCGGTCAGTTTAGTGCACGGATGAGCAGCCTCTTCGCCCCGTGCCCGGCGTCCCGGGTGCGCGCGGAGCCGTCAGAGGAGGCCGCGGGCGACCGCGATGAGCGTGAGGCTGCAGGCCGCCACCACGGCGAGCGCAACGAGGTAGATGACCGCCTGCGCTCCCGCCCTACGGCGCCGACCGAGCCACCAGGCCACGCCGAAGCCCAGCACGGGGGCCGCGACGTTGGCCAGCAGCACGGCCCACGGCGCACCGATGGGGGCAAGCTCCTGCGAGGCACGGAACTGGTTGCGCGCCTCGTTGAGCTCGAGCGCGCCGAACAGGTTCGTGAGCGCCTCGAAGAGGTCGAAGGCGAAGAACAGGCCGAAGCCGATCGCCACCGCGAGCGAGAGCCACCTGGGCCCGGGCCGGGCGGCCTCTGGGGTCGTGGCTGCAGCATCCGTCGTCATGTCAGGCTCCCATCACGAAGGGCCATGGCACCAGCACGAGCACCCCGAGTCCAAGCCACGCGAGCCGATGGCTCGGTCGTGCGACGAGCGCGAGCACGGCGGCCATCCAGATCAGCGGCGAAGCGATCGCGAGGAACTCGCCGAGCTGGAACATGATCTCGGCGAAAAGGCCCGGCTGCGTGAAGTCGTCACGCTGCACCGCGATGAACCAAGCGACGCTGTAGATCAGGAAGATGCCGGCGATGACGCCGTATGCGACGAGGATCGCCGAGCTGGCCCGAACGGGCTCGTCGGATGCCTGCCGAGGGGCGGCCCTCGTCGACGGTCCTGCCACATGGCTCGGGTCGTCATCACCCCAGCTGAGGGCATCGTCGTCGGGATCCACGCGCATGCTCTGACTCTAACGCTGACGGGCGGCCGAGGAACTCAGCGGACCCGCGCCTGAAGGAACTCGGTCGCGCGCGAGAGCGCCAGCTTCGCGGCATCCGGCCGGTAGTTGCCCGAGGGGTTCGAGTCGTTCGCGAAGGCGTGCGGGGCGTCGTAGTAGAAGTACTCGACGTCGGCCCCGGACTCGTCGCGGATCTGCTGCTCCTGCTCGCGAGCCTTATCGGCCGGATACAGCGAGTCCTGCTCCCCATAGTGGCCCTGCACCGCCGCACGGATGCCCGCGTATGACTCAGGAAGGGCCTGCCCGACACCGTAGAACGGCACCGCAGCGCTGACGCGCTCCCCCTGCTGAGCGGCGAGCGCCAAGACGAATCCGCCGCCCATGCAGAAGCCGATCGCGCCGACGGTCGAACTGGAGACAGCCTCCTGCTCGAGCAGGTAGTCGACAGCGCCCGAAAGCATCTCGGCGCCCTTCTCCTCCGGCAGCTCCGACATGAGTTGCGCAGCCTCCTTGCCGTCGTGCGCAACACGCCCGCCGTAGAGGTCAGGGGCGAGCACAACGAAACCCTGGGCCGCAAAGCGGTCAGCCATGTCCTTGATGTGGTCGACGAGACCCCACCACTCCTGGATGACGATCAGGGCCGGGCCGGAGCCAGACTCTGGAAGCGCGAGATACCCGTGCGCCTCTCCCCCACCCGACGGGAACGTCACGTTCTGGAACGGTGCCTGCTCAACCACATTGTCTCCTCTCACACACGGACATCTTCGAGTCTATTCAACGGCGAAGGGCCGGCACCCTTGTGAGGTACCGGCCCGTGCTCGCCGTATGTGCGCGGCGGGTCTAGCTCAGACGTCAGCGCGCGGCGCTGCCGTCGACGTAGTCCTCGTCCTGCTGCTTCCAGGCGAAGAGGGCGCGGAGCTCCTTGCCCGTCGCCTCGATGGGGTGCTCCTGCTCCTTGGCGCGCAGCGAGAGGAACTCCTGGCCACCGTTGTCCTGGTCGTCGATGAAGCGCTTCGCGAAGGCACCCGACTGGATGTCCGCGAGCACGGCCTTCATGTTCTCCTTGACCTCGGGGGTGATGACGCGGGGGCCAGAGACGTAGTCGCCGTACTCGGCCGTGTCGGAGATCGACCAGCGCTGCTTGGCGATGCCGCCCTCCCACATGAGGTCGACAATGAGCTTGAGCTCGTGGAGCACCTCGAAGTAGGCGATCTGCGGCTGGTAACCGGCCTCGGTGAGGGTCTCGAAGCCGTACTGCACGAGGTGCGACATACCGCCACAGAGCACGGCCTGCTCGCCGAAGAGGTCGGTCTCGGTCTCCTCGGTGAAGGTCGTCTTGATGACGCCGGCGCGCGTGCCACCGATGGCCTTCGCGTAGGAGAGCGCGAGGTCCCAGGCCTGGCCCGAGGCGTCGTTCTCGACCGCGATGATGTCGGGGATGCCACGGCCCGCGACGAACTCGCGACGAACCGTGTGGCCGGGGGCCTTCGGTGCGACCAGGATCACGTCGACACCCTCGGGCGCCTCGATGTAGCCGAAGCGGATGTTGAAGCCGTGCGCGAAGGCGAGCGTCTTGCCCGCGGCAAGCTTGCCCTTGATGTGGTCGTTGTAGATCGAGCGCTGGTGCTGGTCAGGCGCGAGGATCATGATGACGTCGGCCCACTCGGTCGCGTCAGCGACGTTCTTGACGTCGAAGCCCGCCTCGGTCGCCTTGGGCGCCGACTTCGAGCCGTCCTTGAGCGCGATGGCAACCTCGACGCCGGAGTCGCGAAGGTTCTGCGCGTGCGCGTGGCCCTGCGAGCCGTAGCCGACGATGGCAACCTTCTTGCCCTGGATGATCGACAGGTCGGCGTCCTTGTCGTAGAAGATCTCGGTCACTGTGTTTCTCCTTGTGTTCTTTGAGGTTTCGATACAGCCCAGGCGGGCTTACTCAACCCGCGGGGTTAGTTCTTGAAGATTCGTTCCGTGATGCTCTTGGATCCACGGCCGATGGCGAGGAGACCCGACTGCGCGATCTCCTTCACGCCGTAGGGCTCGAGCACCCGCAGGAGCGCCTGCGTCTTCGCGGTGTCGCCCGTGACCTCGATCACGACGGCATCCGTCGACACATCGACGATGCGGGCGCGGAAGAGGGTGGCTGCCTCGAGGATCTGGCTGCGCGTCGTGTTGTCGACCCGCACCTTGATGAGCATGTGCTCGCGTTGCACCGTCTGCGCCGGGTCGAGTTCGACGACCTTGATGACGTTGACGAGCTTGTTGAGCTGTTTCGTGACCTGCTCGAGCGGCAGTTCCTCGACATCGACGACGACCGTGATGCGCGACAGGCCGGCGATCTCACTCTTGCCGACCGCGAGGCTCTCGATGTTGAAGCCGCGACGTGCAAAGAGTCCGGCGACCCGGGTCAGCAGACCCGGCTTGTCCTCAACGAGGAGCGAAAGAACGTGGCTCATCGACCTACTCCTCTTCCCAAGCGGGCGCGTGGTCACGCGCGTACTGCACCGACGAGTTGCCGAGGCCCTGTTGCACCATCGGCCACACCATGGCGTCGCGGCTCACGACGAAGTCGATCACGACGGGTCGATCATTGGTCTCGTTCGCGAGCCGGATGGCGTCGTCAACCTCCTCCTTCTTCGTCACGCGGATCGCGAGGGCGCCGTAGGCCTCCGCGAGCTTGACGAAGTCGGGGATCATGGCGGTGTCGTGCCCCGTGTTCAGGTCGGTGAAGGAGTAGCGGCCGTTGTAGACGAGCGTCTGCCACTGCCGCACCATGCCGAGCGAGGAGTTGTTGATGACGGCGACCTTGATCGGAATCTCGTTGATCGTGCAGGTCGCGAGTTCCTGGTTGGTCATCTGGAAGCATCCGTCGCCGTCGATCGCCCACACGGTGCGCTCGGGGTTCGCAACCTTCGCCCCCATGGCTGCGGGCACGCTGTAGCCCATCGTGCCTGCGCCGCCCGAGTTGAGCCAGGCGCCTGGGCGCTCGTACTGGATGAACTGGGCCGCCCACATCTGGTGCTGCCCGACGCCGGCAGCGTAGACCCCCTCTGGACCGGTGATCTTGCCGATGCGCTCGATCACGTACTGCGGCGAGAGAAGGCCGTCGTCAGGCTCGTCGTAGCCGAGCGGGTACTGCTTGCGCAGGTTGTTGAGACGCGCCCACCATTCGCTGAGGTCGGGCTTGGCACCCGCGCTCGCCGTGGCGAAGGCGGAGGACAGATCGGCGATGACGTCCTTGGCATCGCCGACGATGGGGACATCTGCCGTGCGGATCTTGGAGATCTCAGCGGGGTCGATGTCGACGTGAATGACCTTGGCGTGGGGGGCGAACTCGCTCGCTTTGCCCGTGACGCGGTCGTCAAAACGAGCGCCCAGGGAGACGAGGAGGTCAGACTCCTGGATCGCGAGCACGGCTGGAACGGTGCCGTGCATGCCGGGCATCCCGAGGTGCTGCTCGTGCGAGTCAGGGAAGGCGCCGCGAGCCATGAGTGTCGTGACAACTGGTGCGCCCACTGCCTCGGCCAGCGCGAGCAGTTCGGCCGATGCGCCAGCACGCACGACGCCGCCGCCGACGTAGAGCACGGGCCGCTTCGCCTCGGCGAGCAGCTGCGCCGCCGCCTGGATCTGCTTGCCATGCGCCTTCACGACGGGACGGTAACCCGGGAGGTCGACCGAGCTCGGCCACACGAAGGGCGCCGAGCCCTGCTGCGCATCCTTCGTCACATCGACGAGCACCGGGCCAGGCCGGCCGGTCGACGCGATCTGGTACGCGGCAGCGAGTGTCTTGGGGATGTCCTCCGCCTTCGTCACGAGGAAGGAGTGCTTGGTGATGGGCATCGTGATGCCCACGATGTCGATCTCCTGGAAGGCGTCCGTGCCCATCGAGGTCGAGAACACCTGGCCGGTGATCGCGAGCAGCGGCACCGAGTCCATGTAGGCGTCGGCGATCGCCGTCACCAGGTTGGTGGCGCCGGGGCCGGATGTCGCGATGGCGACCCCGACCTTGCCGCTCGACGAGGCGTAGCCTTCGGCGGCGTGGCCCGCCCCCTGCTCGTGGCGCACGAGGATGTGCCGGATCTTCTCCGACGACATGAGCTCGTCATAGAACGGCATGATCGCGCCGCCGGGCAAGCCGAAGACGTCTTTGACGCCGAGGTGTTCGAGGGAACGAAGGATCGCCCCCGAACCGGTCAGCACCTCAGGAACATTGAGGGCGCTACTGGGAGTGGGCGGTGCATCCGCTGACATCACTGAGTTCCTTGCATCGTGTACACGAATGGTCGTGCGGGACTGCGAGTCCGCACGGTCTGGTGGGCGACTACCCCGTGATCGCACCCTCCGAGGCGGAGTGGACGAGCTTGGAGTACTTTGCGAGAACGCCACGGGTATAGCGCGGGGGAAGTGGAGCCCAGCCTTCACGGCGGGCTGCCAGCTCGGACTCGTCGACGAGTAGGTCGAGAGAGCGGGCTGCGATATCGACCCGAATCAGATCACCATCGCGCACGAAGGCAATCGGACCTGCGTCGACCGCTTCGGGTGCTATGTGGCCGATGCACAGGCCGGTTGTGCCGCCTGAGAATCGTCCGTCCGTCAAGAGTAGTACATCTTTTCCGAGCCCCGCGCCCTTGATGGCGGCCGTGATCGCGAGCATCTCGCGCATCCCAGGGCCACCCTTGGGGCCCTCGTAGCGGATCACGACAATGTCGCCCGCCTTGATCGACCCCTCGGTGAGGGCATCCATCGCGGCGCGCTCGCGCTCGAACACGCGTGCGGGCCCCTCGAAGACCGCGGCGTCAAAACCGGCCGTCTTCACGACGGCACCCTCGGGTGCGAGCGAACCCTTCAGCACGGCGAGCCCGCCCGTCGCGTGGATCGGGTTGTCGAGCGTGCGAAGCACCTCCCCGTCGAGCGGGTCGATGTCCATCTCGGCCAGGTTCTCGGCGAGGGTCTTGCCCGTCACGGTGAGTGCATCACCGTGCATGAGGCCAGCGTCGAGCAGCGCCTTCATGAGCACGGGCAGGCCGCCGTGCCGGTCGACGTCGTTCATGACGTACTTGCCGAAGGGCTTGAGGTCACCGACGTGGGGCACCTTGTCGCCGATGCGGTTGAAGTCGTCGAGCGTGAGGTCGACGCCGGCCTCATTCGCGATCGCCAGGAGGTGCAGGATGATGTTGGTCGAGCCGCCGAGCGCCATGCCGACCGCGATGGCGTTCTCGAAGGCCTTCTTCGTGAGGATGTCGCCCGTCGTGATGCCGAGGCGCAGCATGTTGACGACCGCCTCGCCGCTGCGGTGCGCGTAGTAGTCACGGCGACGGTCAGCGGATGCGGGAGACGCCGAACCCGGAAGGCTCATGCCGAGCGCCTCCGCCACGCTCGCCATCGTGTTGGCGGTGTACATACCGCCGCAGGCGCCCTCGCCCGGGGCGAAGGCGCACTCGATGCGCTTGGCATCCGCCTCGGACATCTTGCCCGCCTTGACGGCGCCGACCGCCTCGAAGGAGTCGATGATCGTGATGTCCTTCTCGGTGCCGTCGCTCAGCCTGACCCATCCGGGCGCGATCGAGCCGGCGTAGAGGAAGACGGATGCGAGGTCGAGACGGGCGGCCGCCATGAGCATGCCTGGGATCGACTTGTCACAGCCCGCCAGCACGACCGAGCCGTCGAGGCGCTCCGCCATCATGACCGTCTCGACCGAGTCGGCGATGACCTCACGGGAGACGAGCGAGAAGTGCATGCCCTCGTGACCCATCGAGATGCCGTCGGAGACGGAGACCGTGCCGAACTGCAGCGGGTACCCGCCGCCCGAATGCACACCCTCCTTGGCGGCCTGCGCGAGGCGCCCGAGGCTCAGGTTGCAGGGAGTGATCTCGTTCCAGGAGCTTGCGATGCCGATCTGAGGCTTCTCCCAGTCGGCGTCGCCCATACCGACCGCACGGAGCATTCCGCGCGACGTCGTCGCCTCGATCCCATCGGTGACAACACGGCTACGAGGTTTCATGTCGAACTCTGGCATGCGCCAAGTTTAGTGCCAGCGCAACGGTGGCCCCGCGACATCCGCTCGTCAGCCGCCGCTCTCGCGCTCGTGCCGGGCCCGCTCCTCCTGTGCCTCATCGATGGCCTCGTCGAGTTCGTCGACATAGAGGTGGTCGTCGTCGATGTTGCCAGCCCGGTAGCCCGCCCGGCCGATCATGTGGGCAGAGATGGGCGCGGTCAACATCTGGAAGAGCAACACCGGCAGGAGGGTGAGCAGCACAGTCCAGCTGCGCTCAGCCAGGGCAATCGCGCCGAGCACGAGCATGAGGCCCACAACCTGGGGCTTCGTCGCGGCGTGCATGCGGGCGAGCACGTCGGGAAAGCGCAAAAGGCCGATGCCCGCGGCAAGCGAGAAGAGGCCACTCCCCACGAGGAAGATCGCGGCGAGCTGGTCGAGGAAGGAATCGAGGGTCACGGCTTCCTCTCCCGGGCGATCGGGCTGCGGTCGGGGGGCCTGCGCTCGGCCGACTGCTTCGAGACGTAACGCGCGACCGTCATGCTCGCGAACACCGCGACGACCGCCAGCACCACCATGATCGGCACCGTGCGGGTGTGGCCGTTGTAGACCATCTCGACGCCGAGCACGCAGATGATCGTCGTGACCAGCATGTCGGATGCGATCATGCGGTCGAGGATCGCTGGCCCCCGCACGATGCGGTAGAGGGCCGCGAGTGACGCCGCGGCGAACAGGACGCCGATGCCGAGAAACACCACGTCAATCATGATTCCTTCCCCGCATTCTCACTCCGCCGTTGGTCGTCGCGCGAACCGATGACCCGCACGATACGCCGCTCAGCCACGAGGACGGTCGCTCGCATCCTCTCGAGCGAGGCATCGTCGTGCACGTCGAGTGCATGGATGTAGAGCACTGAGCGATAACGGTCGGCCTCGACCACGAGCGATCCCGGCACGAGCGAGATGTAGAGCGACACGAGCAACATCACAAGGTCGGAGCGGCTGTTGAGGTGCACCGCCATCACGGAACTGGCGGCACGGCGGCGGGGGCTGATGGCGATCCAGGCGACGTGGAAGGAACCGCGGATGACATCCCACAGGAAGACCACGACGAAGACGACCGCCCACAGCAGGTTGAAGCGTCCAGAGAGTTCGACGGGCGGCAGGTAGAAGACCCGCATGACGATGAGGGCGACGAGGATGCCCGTGACCAGGTTGAGCCATGACAGCGAACCCCACAGGAGCATCCACAGCACGACGAGCCAGACGAGGAGCGGCAGCTGGTTGAAGAAGTTTCGTCGCAGACGACTTGGTGTGTACTCAGGCATCAGCGGTCCTCACCCCTGACATCGACCTCTGATTCGTCTTCGACGTCGGGGAAGACGAGGTTCGTGTAGGTGAGCGGGTTGCCGAGGTTCTCACCCGCTCGGGACGAGATCGCGTAGAGCGGTCCAGCGAAGACCGTAAGGGCGACCGATAGCGCCACGAGCGCCGCCGTCGAGCCGGTCATGAGCCGCGGCGAGTTGCGCGACTCCTGCTGGGGCGCGGAGCCTCCGGGTGCCTCTGTCAGTTCCGTGAGGAGCGACGACTCGTAGGTCTCGACCTCAGACTGCGGCCGCCAAAACGCCATGTTCCACACCCGGGCGAGCGCGTAGAGGGTCAACAGCGAGGTGAGCACGCCGGCGCCGATCAGCACCCAGATGAGCGGGTTCGGCTCCTGTGCACCCGCAGTGAAGAGGGCGAGCTTGCCGATGAAACCAGAGAAGGGCGGGATGCCGCCGAGATTGAGTGCGGGGATGAAGAACAGCACCGCGATGATGGGAGCACTCTTGAGGAGGCCACCCAGGCGGTTGATCGACGTCGAGCCACCGTGGCGCTCGATGAGCCCCGTCGCGAGGAACAGGGTCGTCTGCACGATGATGTGGTGCACGATGTAGAAGATCGTGGCGCCGAGGCCCGCGACCGTGCCCATCGCGATGCCGAAGATCATGTAGCCGATGTGGCTCACGAGTGTGAACGACAGGAGTCGCTTGATATCGGCCTGTGCTACGGCGCCGAGGATTCCGACGACCATCGTGAGAAGGGCGACGACCATGAGCGCGGTATTGATGTCACTCTCGGCGAAGAGCACCGTTTCGGTGCGGATGATCGCGTAGACACCGACTTTCGTGAGGAGGCCGGCGAAGACGGCTGTGACAGGCGCGGGGGCCGTCGGGTAGGAGTCCGGCAGCCAGAAGGAGAGCGGGAAGACGGCTGCCTTGATGCCGAACGCGATGAGCAGCATGATGTGCAGGATCATCTGGATATCCGGCGAGAGCTCGGCCATCCGCAGTGAGATGTGCGCGATGTTGACGGTGCCGAGCGCCCCGTAGATGACCGCGATCGCCGCAAGGAACAGGAGCGATGAGACGAGGCTCACGACGATGTAGGTGACGCCGGCCCGGATGCGGGCTCCCGTGCCACCCAGCGTGAGGAGCACGTAGCTCGCGACGAGGAGAATCTCGAAGCCGACGTAGAGATTGAAGAGGTCGCCGGCGATGAAGGCGTTGAAGACGCCGGCCGCGAGCACCATGTACGTCGGGTGGTAGATCGAGACCGGGGTCTCATCGTCACCATCGGCCATGCCCTGGCCGACCGAGAAGATGAGGACGGCGAGGAGCACGGCGGCCGAGACGATCAGCATGAGGGCTGACAGCCGGTCGACGACGAGCGAGATACCGAAGGGCGCGTCCCAGCCTCCGACGGCCATCACGAGTGCCCCCTGGGCGTCGACCTCGATGAGGAGGAAGACGCTCACGACCAGCACGGCGACGAGCGCGGCGATCGTCACCATGACCTGGAGGCGGCGTCGGCGACCCGCGATGAGTGCGCCGGCAGCACCCAGCAGGGGCAGGATCACGACGAGGGGCACGAGCGCGGTCACGGCTGCTCCTCCCCTGTCTCGGCGAGATCGTGGGCGGCGGTCAGCTCGTCCAGGTGGTCGACCTCCTGGTCAATGTGGTCGGGGTCTGCGAGTTCGGCCTCGACCTCGGCGTCGCGCTGTGCGATCGCCAGGTCTTCGGCGTCATCGATGACCTCATCCGCCTTCGAAAGGCGCCACGAGCGGTAGATGAGCGCCATGAGGAATGCCGAGACACCGAAGGTGATGACGATCGCTGTGAGCACGAACGCCTGCGGCAGCGGGTCGGCGATGTCGTCGGTCGTCGTGCCGTCATTGAGGATCGGCGCGACCCCGTTTGGCCCGGCCATCGTGAGGAGCAGCAGGCTCGTGGCGTTCGCGACGAGCAGGAAGCCAAGCAGCACGCGCGTGAGGCTGCGCTCAAGCATGAGGTACACGCCCGTGGCATAGAGCACCGTCATGACGGCGATGAGAGTGAGGGATGCTGTCATGCGCCTCTCCTCTCTTCAAGCCGCTCGTTGGGGGTGCGGGGATCCTCTTCCTCCTGCTGCCGGTCAACCTCGCCACCGAGGCTCCTGAGCACGTCGAGCACGAGCCCGATCACGACGAGGTAGACGCCGACATCGAAGATCGTCGAGGTGATGAACTCGACGTGGCCGAAGACGGGGAGCGTCGTCTCGAAGAACGCCGAGGTGAGGGCATTCGCACCGAAGAGGAGGGAGGCCGCCGCCGTGCCCGCCGCGAGGAGCATGCCCGTGCCGAGGAGTCGGCCGGCATCGATCGTGACGGCGGCACCCAACTCGTAGCGGCCGCCCGCGAGATAGCGGGCCACCAGGGCCATACCCGCGACGAGGCCAGCCGCGAAGCCGCCACCAGGCGCGTTGTGGCCGCTGAACAGCACGAAGAGCGAGACCACCATGATCGAGTGGAAGACGAGGCGCACGGCGATCTCGAGCAGGATCGAGCGGTTCTCGGGGGCGAGCGTGCGCCCGGCCAGCAACCAGGCGAGCCGCTTTTCGTCGGGCTCAGGTTCGCGATCGGTGCGCATCCGCGCGACAGGCCGGGCCGGTTCGGTGATGGGACGCTGGCGAAGGAGGAAGCCCCGGCGACCCCGCGCGAGCTTCGGCCGCGCAAGGTCATCGGTGCGACGGTCGAGGAAGATCAGGCTCGCGACACCGGTCGCGGCAACGATGACGACCGAGAGCTCGCCCATGGTGTCCCAGGCTCGGACGTCGACCAGCGCGACATTGACGACGTTGGCGCCGTGTCCGATGTCCTTGGCGAGCTGTGCGAACTCGTGGAAGATCGGTTCGGTGGAGCGGGCGGCAAGCGCGGTGACGGCGACGACGGCCATCGTGAGGCCCACCGCGATCGCAAGGATCGCGCGCAGCAGGCGGTGCTGTGGTCGGCCGTGCGCGACGCCGATCCGGCCGGGGAGCCGGCGCAGCACGAGCACGAATGCAACGAGCGTCACGGTCTCGACGAGGAGCTGGGTGAACGCGAGGTCGGGCGCCCCCTGCAGCGCGAAGAGCGTCGCGAGTCCGTAACCCGTAACACCGACCAGCACGACGGCGGTGAAGCGCTTGTCGGCGCGCACTGCGGCGAGCGCCGCGATGATCATGATGATGCCGATCGCGGCCTGCGCCGGGTAGTCCCAGAGCTTCCACGTTGTCGGCCACGTCGAGTTGAGCGCGAGCGAGGTGCCTGTGGCCAGCACGAAAACGAGCAGGATGACGCCGAGGTAGAACGGCAGCGAACCACGCTGCGTCGTCGAGGTCACGCGGGCTGCGGTGCGATCGACGAAGCGAAGCACCTTCCAGTAACCGTCAGCTGCGTTGACGAGTGCCGGGACCGCCGCCTGTGCCCGCGCGACCCCCGTCCGCTTCCAGAACAGGAGGATTCCGAGGAGCAGCGATACGGCTGAGATACCGAGGGCGGGCTCGAGCCCGTGCCAGAGCGCGATGTGGTACTCCTCGTCCCCTGCCGGGAACACGATCGAGTAGCCCGCGAGCCAAGGGTCGAGGGCGGAAGCAGCAAAGCCGAGGACGATGCCGGCGAGCGACAGGATGAGCGGGGATGCGAGGGCATCCGCTCGCTCCGCATGCACGGGAATGTCGTCGACGTCGCGCTTGCGCCCGAAGGCTCCCCAGAGGAACCGAGCCCCATAGGCGACCGTGAGCACGGAGCCGAGCGCGACACCGACGAGGCCAACGAGGCCGATGGCCGAACCGTCGAGCAGCGCAGTGAAGACGGCTTCCTTGGCCACGAAGCCGAATGTCGGAGGCAGGCCCACCATGGATGCCGTCGCCACGATCGCGATGACGGCGAGCACGGGGCGCGACCGGCCGAGACCGCTGAGCTTGCGAAGGTCGCGTGTGCCTGTCGAGTGGTCGATGAGGCCGACGACGAGGAAGAGCGACGACTTGAAGAGGGCGTGGGCGAGCAGCAGTGCGAGTGCCGCGAGGGCCGCCGTGCGGGAGCCGAAGCCCGCGATGACCGTGAGGAAGCCGAGTTGGCTCACGGTGCCGTAGGCGAGCAGCAGCTTGATGTCGGTCTGGCGGAGGGCCCGCCATCCCCCGACCAGCATGGTCGCGACACCGAGGATCACGAGCACCTCGCGCCATCCCGGAACTGTCGAGAACGCGGGCGCGAGCGCCGCGATGAGGTAGATACCGGCCTTCACCATGGCGGCCGCGTGCAGGTAGGCGCTGACCGGCGTCGGGGCAGCCATGGCGGCGGGCAGCCAGAAGTGGAAGGGCACGAGCGCAGACTTGGAGACGGCTCCCACGAGCAGCAGATAGACGGCCGTGATGACAGCGGCACCCTCGGGTGGCGGCTCCGCCACGATCGCCGTGAGGCTCGTCGTGCCCGTCTCGGCCGCAAGGATGACGAGACCCACCAGCATCGTGAGCCCGCCGGCCGTCGTCACGAGGAGCGCCTGCAGCGCGGCTCCTCGGCTCGCCTTACGATCGGTGTAATGGCCGATCAGGAGGTAGGAGAAGACGGTCGTCGCCTCCCAGAACATGAAGAGCAGGAAGATGTCGTCAGCCACGACGAGGCCGTACATGCTGCCGCTGAAGGCAATGAAGAACCCGGCGAAGCGACCGAGGCCGGGCTCATCCGCCGGGAAGTAGCGCTCGCAGTACACGAGCACGAGGGCGCCGACCCCCAGCACGACGAGCGTGAGCACCCAGGAGAGAGTGTCGAGTCGCAGCGAGAGGCCGAGGTCGATCTCGGGAATCCACGGCAGGAACTCCGTGACGATCTCGCCGTTGAGGATGCGTTGCGCGACCGCCAGAGACACCGCGAGGGCGCCAAGCGGAACCAGCGCCAAGACGTAGAAGACCCGCGGGCCGAGCATCTTCGTGAGCGCGGGGGCGAGGATCGCCGCAAGCGCGAAGAAGCCCAGCGAAATCAGCACGTGACCTCCGTCTCGGTGGGCGGGTGGCGCGCGTACACGGGAGTCGTGAGATGCGGCGGAACCATCACATTCTAACGGCCGCCAACGCTGAGAATTCCGATTCAGGCATATTTTGCGGAGCGAATCTGCGCGAGTCGCTGCAGCACGCGGGCGACATCCTGCGGCGCCGGCACCCTGTGACGGGCGGAGGTCTCACCGTCTCCGCATTTGAGGGAGAGGTCTGCCTCGCCGAGGGCCCGGAAGCCGTCTTCGTCGGTGACATCGTCGCCCACGAAGACCACCGCCGTGGCGTGGCTGAACTCGCGCAACATGCGCACGGCATCGCCCTTCGTGGTGGAGCGCACCGAGAACTCGAGCACGTTGTTGCCGTGTCGTTCCGTGATGGCCGGCAACTCGGCCACGACGAGCTCGTGTGCCTGCGCCTGGGCGGACGCCGCGACATCCGCCGACGCAGCCCGGCTGTGTAGCGCGAACCCAGCCGGTTTCACCTCGACCCAGGTGCCCGGATGCTGCTCCGAGACGCCCTCGAGCAGTCGCCGCAATTCGATGACCGCCGCGCGCTCCTCCTCCGTCAGCTCGACGCCGGGCGCCGCATCGAGACGAGTCTCGACCCCGTGCGAGCCGCTCAGCAGCGCCGCCTCGGGCGGGGACGCGACCTCGATCAGGCTCTCAAGCGCGCGACCCGAGATGTAGGCGACGCGCGTGTCGGGCAGCTCGACGAGCTGGGCGACGGCACGTGCCGCTTCGGGGAGCGCCCTGGCATCCTCCGGCCGGTCGACAAGCGGGGCCAGCGTGCCATCGAAGTCGAGGGCGACCAGCAGCCGCGGGGTCGCGGCGATCTCGTGCAGCGCGGCATCCAGTTCCGGCGCGATGTCCTGCGTCACGAGGAGGCCTTGCGTCCGTTCGCCGTGAGCACCTCGAGGAATGCCGACGACCATTTCGCCACGTCGTTGTCGAACACGCGCCTGCGCATGGCACGCATGCGCGTGCGGCGTTCCGAGCGGGGCATCTGCACCGCTCGCATGATCGAGTCCTTCAGGCCGTCGATATCGTGCGGATTGATGAGCAGCGCGCGCTTGAGCTCATCCGAGGCGCCAGCGAACTCGCTCAGCACGAGCACCCCGTCTTCGTCGAAGCGGGTCGCCGCATACTCCTTCGCAACGAGGTTCATGCCATCGCGCAGGGCCGTCACGAGCATGACGTCGGCCGCAAGGTAGAGCGCGATCATCTCCTCGCGCGGGTAACTCGTGTGGTGGTAGCTGATGGGCGCGTGGCCGATCGTGCCATGGTCGCCGTTGATGCGACCCACCATGAGTTCGATCTCGTCGCGAAGCTGCCGGTAGGCATCGACCCGCTCGCGGCTCGGGCTCGCGACCTGCACGAGCGTCACCTCCTCGACGGGCACCTTGCCCTCCGCCACGAGCTCGCCGAATGCCTTGAGTCGGTGGCCGATGCCCTTCGTGTAGTCGAGGCGGTCGACGCCGAGGATGACCGTCTTCGGATTGCCGAGTTCCTCACGGATCTCTCGCGCACGCTCCTGAATCTCTGGCCTGCGAGCCAGCTCCTCGAAGTCACTCGCGTCGATCGAGATCGGGAACTGCCGCGCGATGACCGTGCGGAACGGCTTACCGCCCTTGATCGGGCCGTGCGCGCGCACCCCCTGCGACTCGTCGATGAGCGGCACATCGATCGTCGTGCCGCGGGTCGGGAAACCCTTCAGCCGGCGCACCGCGCGAGAGAAGTTGTTGGCGTCGGCGAGCCTCTGGAACCCGATGACGTCGGCACCCAGGAGGCCTTCGATGATCTGCGTGCGCCACGGGAGCTGCGAGTAGATGCCGTAGGGCGGGAACGGGATGTGGTTGAAGAATCCGATCGTCAGGTCGGGCCTCGTCTCGCGAAGCATCTTCGGCACGAGCTGCAACTGGTAGTCCTGCACCCACACCACCGCGTCCTGCGCGCTCGCGGCGGCAGCGGCATCCGCGAACCGCTGGTTGACCCGCACGTAGGCGTCCCACCACTCCCGGTGGTACTGCGGATGCGAGATCACGTCATGGTAGAGCGGCCACAGCGTGTCGTTCGAGAAGCCCTCGTAGTAGTCCCTCACCTCCTCGACAGAGAGCGGCACCGGCACGATGTGGATGCCGTCACTGTCGAAGGGCTCGATGTCGAGGTCCGGCAGGCCGGCCCACCCGACCCAGGCCCCGTCGTTGCGGCGCATGACGGGCTCGAGCGCCGTCACGAGGCCGCCGGGAGAATGGCTCCAGTAGGCGGAGCCGTCGGGCTCGACGACCCGGTCGACGGGGAGACGGTTCGAAACGACGACGAAGGAATGCAGTTCGGTCTCGGCGGCATCTGGGGCAGTCATGAAGGCGTGCTCCGTGTCTGTAGCTGGCCCCTCGAAACGGGAGCCGGGATGGTGGGAAGGGGATCCCAGAGGCCAGATTACCCCCAAGCGCGGGGCAGAGGACTGGGCGTCTCCCCCACGCCGGGGTAGCGTGGGCAGCGACGAGAACGGGAGTCTCAATGCGCAAATTCATCTTCAGCGGCAGCGTGCTCTCCGCCGTCTTCGGCGGAATGGGCGCGGTGCGCACGACCCTCAATGGACCGCGCGACTGGCGCCTCATCCTCATGTGGGTCAGTTGGGCGTGCGCCGTCGGGATCGCCGTTGGCACGGTGATCAAGAACACGGAGACCCACGAGCTCGAGCGGTGAGCCCGGCGCTCCACCTGAACCCCGTCGGCTATGGTGCGATGTCGCTCGGGGGTTCCTACGGCCCGATCGACGAGGCATCCGCCCAGCGCCTGCTCGCCGCGGTCGTGGATGCCGGTGTGCGCCACCTCGACACGGCCAACATCTACGGCGATGGCTCCAGCGAGGAGATCATCGGGCGATTCCTGCACGGACGCCCGCGCGATGCGGTCTTCCTCGCATCGAAGACCGGGCTCTCAATGGGGGCGGGCGTCGGCACGCGCAGCATCAGCGGGCGCCCCGAGACGATCCGAGCCAACATCGACGAATCGCTGAGCCGCCTCGGCGTCGACCACCTCGACCTCTACTACCAGCACCGCATCGATCCGGGGGTGCCGGTTGAGGAGACCGTCGGCGCCTTCGCGGAGCTGGTGGCCGCTGGCAAGATTCATCACATCGGCCTGTCGGAGGCCACGGGGGATGAATTGCGGCGAGCGCACGCGGTGCACCCCATCGCCGCCGTGCAGTCCGAGTGGAGCATCCTCAGCCGCGACGTCGAGGTGCACGTCGTGCCGACCGCCGCCGAACTTGGCATCACGGTCGTGCCCTACTCCCCCGTCTCGCGCGGCCTCCTCACCGACGCCTTCGATGCGGATGTCGCGGCGCACGACATGCGCAAGGCGTTCCCGCGGTTCCGTCCCGAGAACCTGCCGCACAACCGGGCGCTCGCCGAGGAGGTGCGGGCTGTCGCACGGCGACTCGGTGCCGCGACGGAGCAGGTCGCGATCGCCTGGCTGCTCGCGAAGGCACGGGAGTTCGGGGCATCCGTCTCGGTCATTCCGGGCACACGGAGCATCGAACACCTGCGCAGCAACCTCGGCGCAGGAAGCCTCGAACTCAGCGCCGACGACCTGGCAGTCCTCGATGGCATCGCTGCCCGGGTCGCTGGAGCGCGCACGGCCACTCCGTCCTGGGTGTCAGGCGGGCGCGAGGGCCTCCTCTGACGCCAGCGCGGGAATGTCACACAGCGCAACACCGTTCATCACATCCAGGTGCCCGCGACAGACTGGGGGCAGACACCTCGACTGGAGAACGCTTCATGACGCACCACGCGACCAGAACCCACGCGACGCCCTCGCAGCACGCTGTCGCACGCATCAGCGACGCACGGCACGAGAATTCTGCCGCCGACGGCCTCAGCGCTGAGGAGTTCAAGGCCGTCTTCCGCAACCACCCCGCGGGCGTTGCCGTCATCACGGCGGATGCCGGTGACGGGCCGGTCGGGCTGACCGCGACATCCGTCTTCTCCGTCAGCGTCGAGCCGCCCCTCCTCGTCTTCTCGGTGTCATCGCTCTCGTCGGCAACGCCCACGATCCTCAAGGCCGAAACGCTCGTCGTGCACCTCCTCGGTGCCGAGCAGCTTGGCCTCGCAACGCTTTGCTCCACGAGCGGAATCGACCGCTTCGCCGACCCGAGCCGCTGGAGTCGCCTCATCACGGGCGAGCCCTACTACGTGGGCACCGACAGCTGGATCCGCGGCCGCGTGGTCGAGCGCATGGAGGCCGGCAACTCGACCGTCATCGCGGTGCACGCGCTGCAGTCCTACGCGGCCGAGGAGCCGTCGGCGCCCCTCGTCTACCACAACCGCACGTGGCACGCGCTTGGAGAACAGACGACGATCTGACGCCCACTCAAACGAAGAAGCCCCGCACTCTGAGAGTGCGGGGCTTTT
Source organism: Salinibacterium sp. GXW1014 (assembly GCF_044769865.1). Classification (NCBI taxonomy): domain Bacteria; kingdom Bacillati; phylum Actinomycetota; class Actinomycetes; order Micrococcales; family Microbacteriaceae; genus Salinibacterium; species Salinibacterium sp. GXW1014. The sequence goes on along the minus strand of NZ_JBIZWA010000001.1, from coordinate 1,883,822 downwards.
CTTGGTACACCCCCCGGGACTTGAACCCGGAACCCACTGATTAAGAGTCAGTTGCTCTGCCAATTGAGCTAGAGGTGCTCGGTGTCGAAGCTGACTTCGGCGCCGAGGAACAAGATTAGCATGGGTTTGGGGCGCATCTGAAACCGGCCCTCAACCCCGTTGATCTTCCTAGGAGAACCATGCCTGAGACCCTGCTCGCCGTCGGCGACACCGCCCCCGCGTTCACCCTCCCCGACCAGGACGGCACCCAGGTTTCGCTCTCCGACTTCGCCGGCCGCAAGGTCATCCTGTACTTCTACCCCGCGGCGAGCACCCCCGGCTGCACCACGCAGGCGTGCGACTTCCGCGACAGCCTCGAGCCGCTGGCATCCGGCGGGTATGTCGTGCTCGGCGTCTCGAAGGACCAGCCGGAGAAGCTGCGCAAGTTCAAGGATGCGGAAGGGCTCACCTTCCCACTGCTGAGTGACCCAGAGCTCGAGGTGCACAAGGCCTATGGCGCCTGGGGCGACAAGCAGAACTACGGCAAGACCATCCAGGGCACGATCCGCTCGACCTTCGTGATCGGCGAGGTCGGGGAGATCGAGCACGCCCTGCGCAACGTCAAGGCGACGGGGCACGTGCAGCGCGTGCGCAAGCTCCTCGGCGTCTAGGAGCGAAGAGTCGACGGATGCCGCGGGGCTCAGTCCCTGCGCGCCGTCGCCTCGATCACCGATTTGGTGAACGTCAGCAGGATTGCGATGAGCGAGGGCACGAGGAGTGCCCAGCCGAGGTCGGGCCGCGCCGTCTCTCCCTGGAAGAGACCGACGGCGACGGCGATCTGCATCAACTGCCAGACAACAATGCCTGCGCGGGACCACGGTGCGCCGCGCAGCAGGTTCACGGTCAGGGCGGCGAGCCACGCGGTCGCGACGAGCGCGAGCACGAGGAGCGCGATCGCGGAGGGGTATGAGACGGGCACCTCGACGATCAGTTCGATCATGAGGAAGACCGAGGCGGCCGCGAGGAGCAAGAACTCGAGGGACAGGATGAAGGCCAGGAGCAGGAGGGCCGGGCTGCGTCGCGGAGCGTTCATCTGGCGTTCATCGCCTAGCACATCCATATTTCGCTCCGTGTTCACAGTGTTTCCTTAGGGAAAAAATCGTTGATCTTCGACACGCGGTATGAGAGTCTATTGGAGGCAAATTCAGCCCTCACAAAGCCGTGAGCAGTTGCCGAGAAACCCAACGAATCCTTTCACCGAGGTTTTTCTGTATCCCTGCGCGACCTTGTGAATGGGTCGCGCTCACCTAAGGAGCACTACTCAATGGATTGGCGCGATAACGCCGCATGTCTCACGGCTGACCCGGAACTCTTCTTCCCCGTCGGCAATACAGGCCCCGCGGTTGACCAGATCGAGAAGGCAAAGGCGGTGTGCGCTCGCTGCAGCGTCACCGAGATGTGCCTTCAGTACGCCCTCGAGACCAACCAGGACTCGGGCGTCTGGGGAGGCCTGAGCGAAGACGAGCGTCGCGCCCTCAAGCGCCGCGCCGCTCGCGCCCGCCGCGCCTCCTAGCCGAACACGTCGAAAGCACCGGCCCCGCAAGGGCGCCGGTGCTTTCTCGTTGCTGCGAGCGCGGCTCAGTCCCGGTTGATCCAGCCGAGCGGGATCTCGATCGTCACCTCGGTGCCGCTGCCCATGAGTGTGTGCCAGTCGATCGTGCCGCTCAGCTCCCCCTGGATGAGGGTGCGCACAATCTGCGTGCCGAGGCCCGCCCCCACTCGCCCCTCGGGGAGTCCGCTGCCGTTGTCGCGCACCTGCACTCTCAGCGCATCCGTCGTGCGTTCGACCTCGATCTCGACCTGGCCCTCCCGATCGGCGAGGCCGTGCTCAACGGCATTCGTGACGAGCTCGGTGAGCGCGAGGGCGAGCGGCGTCGCGTAGGCGCTGGGCAGCTCGCCGAAGCTTCCCGTGAACTTCGCGGTGGCCTTCGTGCCGTGATTCGAGGCGACCTCGGCAATGAGCCGCAGCACGCGGTCGAAGACGGTGTCGAAGTTGACGCTCTGCGTGAGGCCCTCGCTGAGGGTGTCGTGCACGACGGCGATCGCCTCGACACGGCGCATTGCCTGACTGAGGGATTCGCGTGCCTCCTCGCTGTGCGAGCGGCGCGCCTGGATGCGCAGCAGGGATGCCACGGTCTGCAGGTTGTTCTTGACCCGGTGGTGGATCTCGCGGATCGTGGCATCCTTCGTGATCAGCTCGCGCTCCTGGTGTCGCAGCTCGGTCACGTCACGGCAGAGCACGATCGCCCCGACCCGCTCCCCCCGCTCCCTGATGGGGATGGCGCGGAGGGTGACTGTCACGCCGCGCGCCTCAATGTCGGTGCGCCACGGGGCGCGCCCCGTCACCACCAGCGGCAGCGACTCGTCGACGATGAGCTTGCCCGCGAGCAGCTGCGTCGTGACCTCGGCCAGCGACTCCCCCTCGAGCTCGCCCGAGAAGCCCATGCGGTTGAAGGCCGAGAGGCCATTGGGGCTCGCGAAGGTCACGGTGCCATCGACGTCGAGACGAACGAGACCATCGGATGCTCGTGGGGCGCCGCGCCGCGGACCCGCGGGTGCCGCGAGGTCCGGAAAGTCGCCGCTCGCGATCATCCGGAACAGTTCGTTCGCACACTCGTTGAAGGTAAGTTCCTGTCGGCTCGGCGTGCGCGCCTCGCTGAGGTTCGTGTGCTTGGTGATCACGGCGATCGGATGCTCGGTGGTCTCAGGCGCGTTGGCAGCGAGCCTTCGGAACACGGGCACGGCGCGCACCCGAGTCGGGGTCTCCTCAAACCAGTCCGGGGCGGAGGAGTCGACGATCTGCCCGCTCTCGAAGGCATCCGTCACCTGCTTCTTCCACTCAGGCTTGATCGGCTGGCCCACGAAGTCGCGGTAGAAGAGGGTCGCCGAGCTCGACGGGCGCGCGTGCGAGACAGCGATGAAACTGCCGTCGGCCGAGGGCACCCACAACACGATGTCGGCGAAGGCGAGATCTGCGAGCAGCTGCCAGTCGCCGATCAGCAGATGGAGCCACTCGATGTCCGCTTCGCTGAAGCGTCCCTGGGCACTGACGAGATCGGAGAGCGTCGACACCCCTCTAGGGTAGTCGGCGCGCGAGCCTGCGCCCGCGTCGCACCGCCCAGCGCGCGGGAGTGCCGACGGCAGCCGCGACGGCCCCCGACAGTGAGCGGTCATATTCCCCGAGGGCCCGGCGGCGGTCCCAGGCGAGACGGAGGGAACCGCCGACGACCCTGTCACTCGGGATGCGCAGAGGCAGTTGCCCTCGGTCACGCAGGTCAACGAGGCCCTCGAGCTGTTCGACCCAGTCGTTGTGCTCGCGGCCGTGCAGGTAGTTGTCGTGCACCCACGCGGGGTCGGCGAGAGCAAAGCGACCCGCGATGAGGTCGTCGCTGCTACCGAAGAGGCCGCTGCCCTCAAAGACGGTGTTGATGAGCGCGGGCGAGACCCCGAAGTCGTCGATGAGGAGTGCAGGGATTCCCGCTGCGACCGCCTCGACCGCCGCTGTGGAGCTCACCGTGACGAGGGCGCTCGCCCGTGCAAGGTGTGACGACATCGGTCCGTCCTCGACCACGAGGTTGGCGGGGGCAGGCGGGTCGAGTTCGGGCATCAGCGACGCGAAGTCGTGCAGCTCCGCATGGGTCTGCGGCTCCCCCTGTGCCGCGCGCACCTTGATGACGACGCGGCGCCCGGGGTGTCGACGAGCGCACTCGGCGAGCCACCCGAGCAGCAGCATCCGCTCTTCCCGTTCGCGCGGCACGATCGCCTGGGCCGCGAAGATGATGTCGCCGTCGGGGTCACCGGGCGTCGGGTCATCGGGCACGAACGGCAGGGTGGCGAGGGCGAAGCGTTGCTCGTGCCCCATGTCGCAGGTGAGTGCGGTGAAGTCGCGCACCTCGCGCCGACTGTGCAACACGATGAGGTCGGCGTGCGCCCGATAGACGATGGCCTTGCGCACGGCAGGGATGGTGATGCCGGGAAGTCCAGTCACGAACACGGGACGCCACTGCGCCCTGCGTGCCGCCCGCGCAACGACCCGCACGACGGGGCCGCGCACGGCCGCGAGCACCGCATCTGGCCCGTGCGTGTCGATCAGGCTTGGCAGCTCGTCGAGCTCGGCGACCGTGACGTCGTCAGGCGCGAAGTCGGTGTCGGCCAGCGCTGCCTCAAGCTGTCGGGCACTCGGCTGCACGGGCGAGCGCAACACGATGAGGCTGCGTCGCCAGTGGGGAGGCAGCCGTGACGCGAGGGCAGCTCCCCACTTGATGTACGAATCGGAGTCGCCGATGACGAGCATCCGCACAGGAGTCAGCCCGTCACCGCGGGAGCCGACGCGAGGGCGGCGACCCTCGCATCCGGGCTCCCCATCACGCGGCGCAACTTGGCGAGCGGCGCCAGTTCACCCGGGAAGACGCGCTTGATGCCGTCGCCCATGGCCTGCTCGATGATGCGGATGTCGCGCACGAGGTGTTCGAAGCCTTTCGGCTCGAGGGAGGCGGCGTGGTCGGAACCCCACATCGTGCGGTCCAGCGTGATGTGTCGTTCGACGACAGCCGCGCCCAAGGCGACGGCCGCAAGGGAGATCTGCAGCCCGCGCTCGTGGCCCGAGTATCCAACGGGCACGCCGGGGTACCGGCGGCGCAACGTCGCGATGACGTGCAGGTTCGCCTCCTCTGGGGGCATCGGGTAGGTCGAGGTCGCATGCAACAGCACGAGCCGCTCGCGGTCGAAGTGCGAGACGGCGTCGTCGATCTCATCGATCGTCGACATGCCAGTCGAGAGGATGATCGGCTTGCCCGTCGCGGCGAGCGCCTGCAGCAGCTCATGGTCGGTCACGGATGCTGACGCGACCTTGTGCGCAACGACACCGAGGTCCTCGAGGAACGCGACCGAAGGCACATCCCACGGAGACGCGAACCACTGGAGTCCCCGCATCGTCGCATAGTCACCGATCTCGATGTACTGTTCGCGATCGAATTCGACTCGGTGGCGATACTCGAGGTAGCTCATGGTGCCCCACGGCGTATCCCGCGCCACATCCTTCATGTGCTCGGGTGTCGAGATCTCAGGAGTGCGCTTCTGAAACTTGACGGCCTGCGCTCCCGCATCCGCTGCGACGTCGATGAGCCGCTTCGCGATCTCTACGTCGCCGTTGTGGTTGAGGCCGATCTCGGCGATCACGTAGACCGGCGCGGGTGCACCGATCGGTGTGTGGGCGATGCTGACAGTCACAGTGCCTCCAGAAGGTGATCGGATGTTGCATGCCGGATCCCTGCCGGCGGGGTGGCCGGCGGGGTGGCCGCCGCGCGGCGCTCCGCCGCGAGCAGCACGAGGTCGGCGAGTTCGCGCACGGCGCCCTCGCCGCCCCTGGTGGTGAGCACGAGTCGTGCAGCCGCGAGCACATCGGGGTGGGAATCGGCGACCGCAATGGGCCAACCGACGGATTCGAGGCATCCGAGATCGTTGACGTCGTTGCCGAGGTAGGCGACGCGGTCGGGATCGAGCCCCTTGGCGGTGATCCACTCCCATAGGGCCACCGCCTTGTCCTGCGCACCCTGAACGACGTCAACGTCGAGCTTGCGGGCACGAGCCGAGACAACGGGGTTTCGCTCGGTCGACAGGATGAGCATGGGCACGCCAGCACGGCGCAACAGGTCGACTCCCATGCCGTCGGTGCGGGTCACGGATACCCGTTCGACCCCGTCTGCCGAGATGAGCACGCTGTCGTCGGTGTGCACCCCATCGAAGTCGGTGACGACCGCATCGACATCAACGGGCGGGAGGGGGTGGTGCTCCCACATGGGCGCGATCGCGCAGGCGAGTTCAAGTTCCTCCACCGTGTCGATCTCGATCGCGCCGCGCTCGTCGACGGGCACGATGCCGATCCGGCCGAAGAAGCGGTGGCGGTGGGTCACGAAACCACTCCCCCGCATGACGTAGAAGGCACCCGTCTCGCGGTACTGGGGTTGCCGCTGTTGCCGAGGGAGCCGCACCGCCGGGTCGTGATTGACACCGCGGGCGCCGTCCGGGCCGAGTGTCCAGAGGAACTCGTGCGTCTCGACCGCCGAGAACACGGCGTCGCGCACCCCGCCGGCGACCTCCGCCACGGCCGCATCCAGGTCACCGGGGTCGATGAACGGCGAGGTCGGCTGCACCAGGATCACGACCTCCGGCACCTCACCCAGTTCGTGTATGGCGTGGAGCACCGCCGACTCGGAGCTCGCGGTGTCTCCCGCAAGATCGGCTGGCCGGTCGATGACCTCGGCGCCAGCGGCGGATGCCACGCGGTCGATCTCGTCGTCGTCCGTCGTCACGATGACGCGGTCGATCCGCTCCGCTGAGAGCGCAGCGAGCACTGCGCGCGCCACAAGAGGAACACCGCCGACCTTCCGCAGGTTCTTGCCGGGGATCCCCTTGGAACCACCGCGCGCCGGTACCACTGCGACAACGGCCACAGGTCGCCTCCTCGTCTCGTTCATCGGACGCTATGCAGCGCGAGCATCCGCATCGTTGACGGCACGTGAACGACATGGGGCCAGACAGTGACACGACGGCACCGCTGCGCCAAGATGACAGCATGGACCCGACCTCGCGCAGGCCAGACCGCGCACTCATCGTCATCGCCGCGATCGTCGTCGTGCTCGTCGTTGTCGCGCTCATTGCCGTGCTGACGCGAGACCACCGCGCCGATCTCGACCCAGCGTCGCCAGAAGGCGTCGTGCAGCAGTACACGGGCGCCATGATCGATGCGGACCTCGAATCAGCCCGCGAGCTCGTCGCGGACTCGGCATTCGAACGCTGCGACTACTACAGCGACTACCAGCGCGAGCGCGAGACGCGGGTGACGCTCGAGGGCAGCACTGTGAGCGGTTCCTCCGCGGTCGTGCGCGTCGGCATCTCAACCGGCTACGACGGCGGCGTCTTCGGCAACAGCTACGTGAGCCACGACGAGTTCACCCTCGATCGGGCCGATGGCGAGTGGCTCGTCACGGGTGCGCCGTGGCAGTTCGACCCGTGCGGCCTGCGGGGTGTGCGGTGAGTGTAACGGCGCGAGGGCGCGCACCGGGAGGCATCCACACGCTGCGTCGCGTGATCATGTTGGCGCTCCTTGCGATCCTCGTCAGCGTCGCGGCATCGGGAATCACAGGCCTGCTCCACCTCGTACTCGAAAGCGGACGGGTGATCGACGACACGGGCTCGCGTCTCGCGCAGTCCGTCGCATCCGTCGTCGTCGCCGGGCCGCTCGGTGCGATCGTCTACTGGCTGACACGCCGATGGCTGGCGACCTTCAACGATCGGGGCTCGGTGCTGTGGCCCGTCTACCTTGCCGCGTTCGGCACGACCGCACTCCTCATCGGCATCTTCGCACTCATCTCCGCCGCGGCTGACGGCATCGCGGGACGCTGGTCGCCCTCCTCGCTCGCACTCGGCCTCGTCTGGACCGCCATCTGGGCCTGGCACGCGTGGATGTGGCAGACCCCCTCGCACGCGCCGCGCCGGCTGGCCGACGTCGCCCCCGCCCTGGGAGTGCTCGTCGGCATCGGTGTCGCGATCGCGGGCGGCATCGGCGTGCTTTCGGTGCTCTTTTCCACGGCGCTCGCCTCCCCGGAATCAGCCCTTGTCGGCGCGGACCGCTGGTGGATCCCGCTTCTGCAACAACTCACGTGGGCGCTCGCCGGTGCTTCGGTGTGGTGGTGGCACTGGCGCCAGCGGGGCGTCGACCGTTCGAGCGCGCCGTTTGTGCGCTTCGTGCTCGTCGTCATCGCCGGGCTGATCGCCGTCGGCGTCACCATCGGCGGGTGTGCGAGCGCCATCTACAGCGGGACGGCACTCGTGCTGCACCTCGACAGCGTCGGCGTCCTGCTCGACCAACTCGCCACCTCGCTCGGTGCAGCCAGCATCGGCGCTCTCGTGTGGGCGGCGCACCGCGCACCCGTGCGCGAGCAGCCCGAGCGCGTCGGCTGGTCGGTGCGCCTGGTCGCATCGGGGGTCGCGCTCATCGCCGCGGCATCCGGTCTCGGCGTCGTCGTCAACGCCCTCCTCGCGAGCACCGTCGACACCGTGGCGGGCGACAGCCGCTCGCTCCTTGTCGGCGGTCTCTCGACCCTTGTCGTGGGCGCTGTCGCCTGGGTCGTGCTCTGGCGGCCGCAGGACGCCATTCCTGCCGAACCGGGAGCGGGGTGGAACAGCTTCGCTGGCCGGCGCGCGTACCTCGTCGTCATCTTCGGCGCGAGCGCCGTCACTGCCGTCGTTACCCTCCTCGTGATCGCCTACGGGGTGCTTGAGTCGATCCTCGGGGTGCCGTGGTCCGGCAGTATCGTCGAGTCGATCCGCGCACCCCTCGGCCTCCTCACGGCGACGGCGCTCGTGGCGATCTACCACTACCTCGTGTGGCGGCGAACGCCCGCGACCCCGTCGACCGACCCGCGACATCCCGTCACCCGGGTCACCCTCGTCGCATCTGGCGTGACGGATGCCCTCGTCGCGACGCTTCGGGACCAGGCGGGTGCCAGCGTGACCGTGTGGCCAACGCACGATGCGCGACCAGCACCGGATGTCACGGCGATCGTGCGCGCGCTACAGGACGAGACCGCGTCACATGTCCTGGTCATCGCGCGTGCCGAAGGAGTCGAGACGATCCCCCTGGCGGAGTGAACTGGCCGACTAGATCGGCGTCGGCTGTGCTTTCGCTCGTCGGGGACGACCGCGCCGTGCCCGCTTCGCGGCACCCGGCGGAAGGATGCGCTCGTTCACGAGCGTCGTGATGGCCGCGCGCGCCGGGGACTTGACCGCGACGTCATAGAGCGTGGCCCCCTCCAGGACGGCGGCGTCGAAGGCCGCCTGGTCATGGGGGATCATGACGGGGGCGACGATACCGCCGAAGCGTTCGAGGGACTGCGCCACCTGGCGGGCCGGCGACGCTCCCACGACTGCGGCCCGCAATCGGTTCATGACGACGACCACGCGCTCGGTGACGATCGTCTCCAGCAGATCGACGTGTGCGCGCAGGAAACGCGAGAGCCCGACGGGATCTGCCGAGCCGACGGCGACCACCTGGTCCGCGGCCCGAAGCGCCTCGATCGTCGCGGCATTCCGTCGTGGCGCGAACATGTCGCTGCTGATCTCCTCGTCATTCTCGAGGTTGAAGCCCGTGTCGACGACTGTGTAGTCGACCCATTCGCGGCACAACTCGAGGGCGCCCTCGACGCGGCTAGCCGAGAGTTCGGGCCACCGGCTCGGCCTGCCAATGCCCGTCAGCACCCAGAAGCTGCCGTGCGAAGAGACGTAGCGCTGGGCGATGCGCTCAAGTTCGAGCTGCGTGAGCGAACCCGTGCCCGCGAGCCGGCATGCGGCGGCGAAACCGGGCGCCTCGTCGAGCAGCCCCAGCGTGGGCGCAACCGAACCGCTGTAGGTGTCGACATCCGCCAGCGCGACCGTGTGACCGGCCGAGGCGAGCTCTGCGGCGATATTGATCGCGAGACTCGTGCGGCCCGGCGACCCCGCAGGACCCCACACGGCAATGACCCTGCCGCGGTCGCCAGCAGGTGCGAGCGGCGCGGATGCCTTGAGCGGGTTCGCAAGCAACACCGCTTCGATCACGGGCCAGGTCGCTCCGTCTTCGACGACCTCGTGCAGGCCAACCGTGATGGCATTCCTGCGGCCGGCATCCGTGTCGTTGATCGCGACAACGCGCACACCGGCGCGGTCTGCCTCGGTGAGCAGGCGCGCGGTGAGGTAGCGCTCGGCCGACGACACGACGACGAACTCCGCCGAGGACGGATCGAGCATGGAGGCAAGTTCACCCGCGCTCGCACATCGCGCGACGACGTCGTGCCCATGGTCTCGCGCGTCATCCACGAGCACGCTCTCGAGGTTGTGTGGGAGCGCGAAGGCAAGCCGGGCCATGTCAGCGCTCCAAGGGAATGACGGCTGGCACGAGCGAGAGGAAGTCCCCCGCCGCCTTCGCCTGCAGGAGCCGCGCGACGCGGTCTCGCGGTACGACGAGTTCGACGCTCGACACGGCTGCACCGGCAACCATGCTCTCCTCGCTCAAGATCGCCACGACGGTGGCCTCAGAGGCGACGATGCCGGGCGTCTCGCTCTCCTCGCCCGTCGCCCAGACATCCACCGCCGTGCCCGCACCGACGGATCGCGGCAGGTCGCCGCTCACCGAGACGACGAGGGACGCCCAGTCCGTGCTCTTCGCCTGCCCGACCGCGCTCGCGGGCACCAGTTCGCCAGCGCTGATCGTGCGCGTGACGACGATCTCGCCGTCCGGCATGCGCGACGGGGTGAGGTAGTGCTCGATCGCGGCGCCCAGGCGCACCTCGGTCTCGACCAGGTCATCGACCGTGACCACGTCTCCGATCGCGAGCGCAGACCCCGCCGCATACGCGGTGTCCGTGCGATCGGCAGCGCCAACCAACATGACGACCCCGGCGACGGATGCGACGACGAGCGCGATGCCGACGGCCAGGCGTGGATCGAACCAGCGCGGCCGCGACGGCCGTCTGGCCTGGTCGCTGGCACTCAGTGGACTCATGCGTCTCCTTTGTTCTGAGCAACGTGCGAACCCATCGTGCGGCGGGACCGCCGCGCACGAGTGAAGTTATCCACAAGGACCCATCTCGCAGGGGTGCGGGCGCATAATCGATCTATGAATGGCTCCGGAGCGCACGAGGCAGCGCCGCTCGGTCGGTTCCTCACGATCGCCGACATCGCTGAGACCCTCAACATCTCGGCGAGCCAGGCGTACGGCCTGGTGCGTTCTGGGGAGCTTCCTGCCATCAAGGTCGGGGCCGCAGGGCATTGGCGCGTCGAACGCACTGTGCTGGAGTCATACATCGACGCGAAGTACGAGGAGAACCGCAGGCACGGGCTCTGGAACCAGTCCGAGTTCGCCGATATCCCGGAACTCTCGATCGGCCCGCGCTGATCCGGCGCTAGCCCGTGCGCACCATTTCGACGACCGTGAGCGGGATGACCCGGTAGTACGAGACCGACGACTCCCTGCGCGGGATGCCGGCATCGTGCACCGCGAGGTCGAGGTGGTCGCGACCCACCCTGTCGACCGTCCCGTGCGCAGTCCCTCCCGCGGTGAATGAGACTGTGACAGCCGAGCGGCGCCGACAGAGGTCTCGCAGCACGTAGCCGAGGCCGAGCCGCGCTGAGAGACCTTCCCCTTCCGCCGTGGCCGCGCGCGCGGAAGGCACGATGCTGTTCGACACCTGTGCCCTCGTGAGCGCGACACCCTGCAGCGCGGTGAATGGCACGATCGCGTGGTGACGAGCGGCACCAACCGTGGCGAGCTCGCCCGAGATCCAGTCCCGGCCCAGGGTCGCCGGCGTCAGGTCGGCCGTCTGCCCGGAGACGAGGAGAAGTCGCACGGCGGCGCCTTCATGGACGAGGGCCGAGAGCCTCTCCCGAAGCGAGAGCCGCGCGAGCCGCAGTCGTTCCTCCTCGACGAGGAGGTCTGCTTCGTCGGCCCTCAGTCCACCCTCCAGCTGGCTCTCCAAGTCATCGAAGAGGTTGTCCCAGCGCATGCAGTGACGCTAGGGCCAGGCGGAGCCCCCGAGCCGGAGTTTTCCACAGCCCCGAATCGGGGGCGTGGACTATTTCTCACTTGTCTGCTTGAGTCTCTCCGTACCCCCGAACGGGGGTAGACCGCATCCGACATACCCCCATGAGTCGCCGCCGGGCGACGAAGCCCGACGGAGCCCCCCCCATGACGCAAGCCATGCACGCAGCCGCGATGAACGAACCCGCCGCTCGGGCGACGCCGAGACTCCGCGCCACGACCGAGCGCCTGCCAAGCAAGGTCATCAGGGCTCCCTTCGAGCCGGAGAGCTTCTTCGGCCACCAGCCGACGGCATCCGCCGCTCTCCCCGACCCGCGGCCCCTGCTCGAAAACCTCACCCGCTGCGTCGTCGAGATCCTCGCCGGCGCGAGAGACCTCCAGCAGATCGCCCGCTGGGTGACGGATGACGTCTACCGCAACCTCCTGAAGCGCGTCGTGCTCTCCGACCGCGCACGCAGGGCACGCGGCCAGCAGGTCACCCGTCCCACCTTCACGATCGGCACCGTCGTGACCGATGAACCGCGAGACGGCGTCGTCGAGGCGACCGTCATCGTGCATGGACGCGCGCGCAGCAGGGCGGTCGCGATCCGTCTGGAGGGGCTCGATTCACGCTGGCGCGCCACCGCGATCAACGTGCTCTGAGGCGCGTCAGGCGGCGATGTCGTAGCGGTAGGAGTAGCCGATGATGCCGCCCTCGGGAGTGAACGAGAGCTGGTAGTCGACGTGCGCCTCGACGGCTGAGGCCGCATCCTGCGCCCGGTAGCTCGCATCCGCCTCCAGTACGACGAGGAGCGAGCGCGGGCCCGCCTTGCCGCCCTGCGCCGTGACCCTTGTGACCGTCACACGAATGTCGGATGCTCGGGGCGCACCATCCCGCACGAGCGGAGGCAGGCGGTCGTGGAGCACGACGCCGTCCGACGGCGTGAAGTCAACGAAGCGGTAGGGCGTCGCGGCATACCAGTCATCCACCGTGCCGTTCTGCTGCGTGTCGAGGATCGGTGAGTCGAGCACCTCCTCGATGAGGAACGTCACGGCCGTCTTCTGCGCTGCGTGTGCCTCCTGCCGCGTGAAGGCCCACGTCTCGAGCGCATCCAGCCGGAAGCGCTCCTCATCGAGCTGCATCGCGGGCGAATCGGGCGAGGGGGATACAGCGCAGTAGCTACCGAGTGCGTCAGTGGTGATCTCCCGCGCGACGACATCAGCGCTTCCCAACGGTTTGCCGATTGGACACGCCGCCTGCGGAGTGGGCGACGGCGTCGGCGACTCCGGGCGCGGCTGCGCGGCAGGAGCCGCACTGCACGACGCACATAGCAGGATCAACACGAGTGCGGCCCCGCCCGAGGCTGGTGCTCGGAACGGGGCCGCACGGCGGGGCAGCGTGGTGCCCTCTACTTCTTCTTGCCCTGGGCGCGCCGTTGAGCACGGTTGACGGGAGGCGTGCTCGACGCCTGCGTCTGCCCGAAGGCGCCGCGCTGCGCCGGCTGCGCAGGGGTGCCGGCCGCTGCGGCGGCACGCGGCGCGGTCGCGACCGACTGCTGGGCACGCTGGCGAGCCGTCGAGGCGGCGTCGACCTGCCCGCGCTCGTTGCGCACCTCGACCTCGCCCGAGCTGTCGGCACTGGGAGCCGAATACTTGAGTCCCTGCACGGGCGGTGTGCCTGCGCTGAGCCCCTTGGCGGCGACGACGGGAGCCGAGGCGGTCGCGCCCGACTGCGTGACCTCGACCTCGAGGTTGAAGAGGAACCCGACGGATTCCTCGCGGATCTGGTCCATCATCGTCTGGAAGAGCGCGAAACCCTCCCGCTGGTACTCGACGAGCGGGTCGCGCTGGGCCATCGCGCGCAGGCCGATGCCGTCCTTGAGATAGTCCATCTCATAGAGGTGGTCCCGCCAGCGGCGGTCGATGACGGAGAGCACGACGCGACGCTCGAGTTCCCGCATGGCGGGCGAACCGAGCGACTCCTCGCGCTTCTGGTAGGCGAGCTTGGCATCCGAGAGGATCTCGCCGAGCAGGAGGTCGTGCGTGACCTTGCCGCGCGTGCCCGCCTCCTCGATGACCTCGTCGGGCGTGATCGAGATGGGGAACAGCGGCCGCAGCTCAGTCCAGAGCGCGTCGAGGTCCCAGTCGTCGGCGTGGCCCTCGGCCGTGTGCACATTGACGATGTCGGTGATGACGTCTTCAAGGAAGCGCTGGGCGCGCTCATGCAGGTCGTCACCCTCCAGGATGCGCCGGCGGTCGTTGTAGATCGCCTCGCGCTGGCGGTTGAGCACGTCGTCATACTTGAGCACGTTCTTGCGGATCTCGGCGTTGCGCCCCTCGACCTGCGCCTGCGCACTGCGGATCGCCTTGCTGACAAGCTTCGACTCGATCGCGATGTCGTCGGGCACATTGCCGCGCCCCATGAGCGACTCGGCGGCCTGCGAGTTGAACAGGCGCATGAGGTCGTCGGTCAGCGACAGGTAGAAGCGGCTCTCGCCGGGGTCGCCCTGACGGCCGGAACGACCGCGAAGCTGGTTGTCGATGCGACGCGACTCATGGCGCTCTGTGCCGAGCACGTAGAGACCGCCGACCTCGATGACCTTGTCGGCCTCCGACTTGACCTCGGCGCTGACCCGCTCGTAGACCTCATCCCACGCCGCCTCGTACTCCTCCGGCGTGTCGACGGGGCTGAGGCCGCGCTTGTTCATCTCCGCGACAGCGAGGAACTCGGCGTTGCCACCGAGCATGATGTCGGTGCCTCGGCCGGCCATGTTGGTCGCGACGGTGACCGATCCGAGCCGACCCGCCTGCGCGACGATCGCAGCCTCACGTGCGTGGTTCTTGGCGTTGAGCACCTCATGCTTGACGCCGCGCTTGGCGAGCAGCTTGGAGAGGTATTCGCTCTTCTCGACGCTCGTCGTGCCGACGAGCACGGGCTGGCCCTTCTTGTGCCGCTCGACGATGTCTTCAGCGACCTGCTCGAACTTGACCTGCTCGTTCTTGTAGACGAGGTCGGGCTGGTCGATGCGCAGCATGGGCTTGTTGGTCGGGATCGCGACGACGCCGAGCTTGTAGGTGCTCATGAACTCGGCGGCCTCGGTCTCGGCCGTTCCGGTCATGCCCGAGAGCTTGCTGTAGAGGCGGAAGTAGTTCTGCAGCGTGATCGTGGCGAGGGTCTGGTTCTCGGCCTTGACCGCGACGCCCTCCTTGGCCTCGATCGCCTGGTGGATGCCCTCGTTGTAGCGGCGGCCCATCAGGATGCGGCCCGTGTGCTCGTCGACGATGAGCACCTCGCCGTTCATGACGACGTAGTCCTTGTCCTTCTTGAAGAGCGCGGCAGCCTTGATGGAGTTGTTGAGGAACGAGATCAGGGGCGTGTTGGCCGACTCGTAGAGGTTGTCGATGCCGAGGTAGTCCTCGACCTTCTCGATGCCGGGCTCGAGCACGCCGACGGTGCGCTTCTTCTCGTCGACCTCGTAGTCGACACCGGGCACGAGTCGCTTGGCCAAGCCGGCGAACTCCGTGAACCAGCGGTTGGCCTCGCCCGAGGAGGGGCCGGAGATGATGAGCGGCGTGCGGGCCTCGTCGATCAGGATCGAGTCGACTTCGTCGACGACCGCGAAGTGGTGGCCGCGCTGCACCATGTCGGATGCCTGCCACGCCATGTTGTCGCGCAGGTAGTCGAAGCCGAACTCGTTGTTGGTGCCGTAGGTGATGTCGGCCTCGTACTGCTCACGCCGCACGGCGGGAGTCTGGCCGGACACGATGCATCCGGTGGTCATGCCGAGCGCGCGGAAGATGCGGCCCATGAGCTCCGACTGGTAGCTCGCCAGGTAGTCGTTGACCGTGATGACGTGAACGCCGCGCGAGGGGATGGCATTGAGGTAGGCGGCGAGGGTCGCCACGAGGGTCTTGCCCTCACCGGTCTTCATCTCGGCGATGTTGCCGAGATGGAGCGCCGCACCACCCATGAGCTGCACGTCGAAGTGACGCATGCCGAGCGTGCGCACTGCCGCCTCACGAACCGCGGCGAAGGCCTCCGGCAGCAGGTCATCGAGGGACTCGCCATTGCCATAGCGGGTGCGTAGCTCGGTCGTCTCGTTGCGGAGCTCGTCGTCGGTGAGCTCCTTGAAGTCGGCTTCAAGATCATTGACCGCGGCGGCATACCGCTGCAGCCTGCGCATCGTGCGTCCCTCGCCGACGCGCAGGACGCGCTCTAGAACATTAGCCACGGATCTGCTCCTCAGGATTGTGTCGGGTTGTGCCAGCGGCCCCGAGCCGGCTCCCTCGCCGGCTGATGGCGCGCACGCACAGCACCGTTAACCGTAGCAATCCTAGTCGTCACGATTCTGGGGACGACACGGGCGGGCATCCGTGTATCGGATGCCCGCCCGTCCATCACTCAGGCGCGTGCGCGCCGCTTGCCCCGCACCTCCGTCGCCTCTGCCTCCTCCTCAAGGGAGATGACGCCGTAGTCCCAGCCCTTGCGCCGGTACACGACGCTCGGCCGGTCGGTCTCCGCATCCACGAAGAGGTAGAAGTCGTGGCCGACCAGCTCCATGTGGTCGACCGCCTCGTCGACCTTCATGGTGACCGAGGGGAACACCTTGCGGCGGATGACGACGGGGCTCCAATCGTCATCGCCCGGCTCCGGCTCGGCCGCCACGGGCACGGATCCCGTCGTGACCTTCTCGATCACCTCGGGACTCGCGGGGGTGATGTCGATGACATTGAATCCCGCAGCGGACGCTTCCTGCAGTGAGGTGGGGCGGTGCTGGCCGCGGTGCACCTTGCGGCGATCCTTCGCGCGGCGAACCTGCTCGAGGATCTTGCCGAGCGCGACATCGAAGGCAACGTACTTGTCCGAGCCTGACGCCTCGGCCCGCACGAGCGGTCCAGGCCCGATGATCATGAGCTCGACCCTGTCGTCGCCGGGCTGCCCATTCCTGTCGCTGTGGCGGCTGACCTTGATCTCGAAGTCCATCGCCTTGGGCAGCAGAGTGGAAACCTTCTCCGCCTTCTCCGTCGCGTATTCACGGAAACGATCCGTGATCCCCACATTGCGTCCGTTGATGGAAATTTCCATGGCATCCTCCCGGTTCTGTGGCGACGCACCGACCGCGAACCAGGCGATCAAGCGCGCCTCTTTCACACACCGTAGCCCCGGGGCGCTGTGGAAGTCACGAGAACATCACGACGGGGGTCGATTCTCAGGATGTCGCAGCGGTGTCGCGGCGAGCGCGGCGGCGCCGATGACCGCACCGCCCGCCTCCCGCACGGCGCGGGCCGCCTCGAGCAGAGTGGCTCCCGAGGTCACGACATCGTCGATGAGCAGCACGTCGACCCCGTGCAGCGGATGCCGCGCCTGGAGCGTCCCGCGTGCGTTGCGCAGCCGCTCCTCGACCCCCAGAAGCTTCTGCGTTCTCGCAGGGCCGACGCGACGCAGGAGGGGCGGCACGTGATGTCCCGTGAAGCGTCTCGCGAGCATCCGCACGGGGTCATAGCCGCGTGCCCGCGCTGACGCCGTTCCCTGCGGCACGGGGCAGAGCACGATGCCGCTCGCGCTCGGGACGCGATCGCGATGATCGTCGAGGGCCACCTCGGCGGCACGACCGAACGGCACGGCGAGCGCCCGTGCAACGTCGGTGCGACCCTGCTCCTTGAAGGCGAGGAGCGCGTTGCGCACCGTGCTCTCGTAGGCCACGGCCGCAACGGTGTCGAACGGTGGAGGCGACGACGGATGCTCGTTGCTGGACGCCCCCAGTCGCCCGCGAATGAGGGGCCCGTCGAGTGTCGTGCGACACTCCGGGCACAGCGCGCGGTCAGGCACCCCGCAACCGGCGCACGTGACCGGCAGCAGCACAGCGAGCGCGTCCAGCGCAGCCATGCGCGCGAGGTCGACGAGCGTTCGATCTGGCACTGCGCCAGCCTGCCGCGACCGCGACCCGTGCGAGACTTCCGGCCCAGCCAGTGGGGACTGCGGCCACGATCACGCCCTGTGAGGGGACGCTCAGCGCTGCACCGCGAGCACGTCTGCCGTGATCTGCGTCGTCTGCCAGCCGCTCGGCCGGCGAGCGGAGAGCAAGCCCTCCGCGCCGAGCACACGCAGTCCGGCCTCGCCGTTGCCGCCGACGATCTGCACAGCATCATCGGGCGCACCGAGCGATTCGCTGCTGCCGCCCACCTGGTGTGCGACGACCGAGACGTCGGCACCGGTCGCGGTCAGTGTGGCGACCGTCGTGCCGTCGATCCAGGCAAGGTCGCGGGCATCCGTGCCTGGCACCGTCGTGTCGATGACCGGCACCCCGAGAGCGGTCGGCACATTCGAACCCCCCGTGCCGCGCACGATGGCCGAGACGAGGAGGCGCGGACCCGCCGGGGTCGCAAGGAGGATCGCGATGCGGGCACCGTCGCGGGAGACCTCCATGCCGGCGACGCGGGCATCCGCCGGCAGATTGCTCGTGACCTCGTGCACGGTGCCGTCGAAGGCGAGCGCTCGGAGCGCTGTGGGGGCGGCGGCGGGCACGCTCCACACGTAGCCATAGCCGTCGAGGCCGGGCGCGACGAGGCCGGGCCGGGTGTCGAGCAGCACGGGTGCTGAGTTGCGGCGGACCACAGCGACGCCATCCTGGTGCAACACCGCGGCCGTGCCGCCTCCTCGCGCGAGCGTCACGGCGCGCGGCGACAGCGCTTCGACCTGCTCGCTGAGCCCGTCGATCGGCGAGATCTGCCCGTTGGCCGAGTAACCGAATTTCCCGTCGTCGAGCACGAGCGGCCGGTTGTCGACCTGGTAGCGGGGTTGCGGCATCCCGGGCGAGGGGTCTGGAATGTCGAAAAAGCTGCCCTCGACCGAGATGTTGACGGCCGTGACGAGGTCGAGGCTCGACTCGACCTGCAACCGCATGAGTTGGCGCTGCCCAACCGGCGCCGCGAGCGCCTCGCTCGTGAGGTCGACGGATGCGACGGAACCCTCGACCGCGACGCGCTTCGGTGAGGTCAGCTGGGTGCCGGCGGGGAACGCCGTCGTCGCGGCCCCTTCGAGCCACGCGGGTGGGCCGGCGAGGAGGGCGGACATGACGCGCGTTGCCGCCGTCGGCCCGGCCGGGAACCAGCGCAGGTCGGGAACGAGGGCGGTGCCGCCAGGGTCGACGAAGTAGAGCACGTGCTCGCTGAAGACGATGTCGAACTGGCTCTCTGAGAGCAGGATGCCGTTGGGGGCCGCGCTGATGCGCCACTCCCCCGCCTCGCGCACGAACTCGTAGTGAAGCGTCGAGGGGGCGGCGGCGAACCGTCGGTAGGAGCCGGCCGCGTCGACGGATGCGGTGGCCGAGCCGACCACGACATCCATCGTGTCCTCAGAGGCCGCGACATAGTTGAGGCTGCCGGAGTGCACGAGCACGCTCTCGCGTGGCTCCCACTCGTTGACGAAGCCGGAAGAGAGGAATTGTCGCGCGATGTCGTAGTTGCCTGAGCCCCTGAACGCACTGATGAAGCCGCGCAGGATTTGCTCCATGTTGTCGCCCTCTGCCGGGCCCTCGACGATGTACTCGGCACCGCCGGGATCCTGCTGGCTCACCTCGGAGCCCGTCACGACGTCGCCACTCGACGGGATGCCGCTGCAGGCCGCGAGCGGGATGACCATGCCGAGGAGGGCGAGGGCCGCCGCGAGCCGACGCCGGGAGCCGCGCTCACGCATCCGTCTCACCGCCCTCGGGAAGGTCGATGTCTTCGGGAAGCTCGACCGGCGACTCGCCGAGCGGCTCACCCTGGTGGCGCGGGAGCGTGAGCCGGAAGCAGGTTCCCTCGCCGGGTCGTGACCAGGCGTCGAGCTGCCCGCCGTGGAGTGCCGCGTCCTCCTGGGCGATCGCGAGGCCCAGCCCCGTGCCGCCGATCGTGCGCTTGCGCGACGGGTCTGCCCGCCAGAATCGGTCGAAGACACGCGCGAGCTGCGCCTCCGACATCCCGACGCCGTGGTCGCGGACCGTGAGGCCAATCGCCGTCTCGTTGCTGTCGACCGTGACCACGATGGGCCGCCCCTCGCCGTGCTCCACCGCGTTGCCGAGCAGGTTGCGCAGGATGCGACGGATGCGACGGGGGTCGAGCTCCGCCTCGACATGCCCGCCCGGTGCGACGACCGTGATGTCGGAACCATGCTCCTCCGCGATGGGGCTCATGGTTTCGGCGACCTCCTCCGCGAGGCGCACGAGGTTGGTGGGCTCGAGTTCGATTTCGACCGCGCCAGCGTCATAGCGACTGATCTCGAGGAGGTCGGCGAGAAGGAGCTCGAAGCGCTGGACCTGCGTGTGGAGCAGTTCCGCCGTGCGCGCGGTCGTGGGGCTGAAATCGGCCCGCTGGTCGTAGAGCACGTCGCCCGCGAGGCGGATGGTCGTGAGGGGGGTGCGCAACTCGTGGGAGACGTCGGAGACGAATCGCTGCTGCATCCGGGACACCTCGGCGAGCCGCGTGATCTTCTGCTGGAGGCTGTCTGCCATGCCGTTGAACGACCTCGCGAGGGTCGCGATGACGTCTTCGCCCCGCTCGGGGATGCGCTCCTCGAGCTGGCCTGCCGCGAGGCGTTCACTCGCTGCCGCGGCGAGTCGCACGGGAGCGACCACGAGCCGTACGACGATCCAGGTGACTCCCCCGATCAGCAGCACGAGCGAGGCGAGGCCGATCACGAGGGTCTGCTGCACCGAGTCCAATGTGCGCTGCGTCTCGCCGAGGTCGAAGATGAGGTAGAACTCGTAGCCTCCCGCGGAGGGCACGGTCACGAGGGAGCCGGCGATGAGCCCCGGGGTACCCTCCGGCAACTCGACCGACTGGAGGTAGACCCTGCCCGTGTCCTGCCGCACGACGCTGCGGAGGTCGCGACTCAGGATGCTCGACTCGAAGCCCCGGCTGACGGTCGACGGCATCGTGAACTGGGTGCTCTGCCCCGGCGCCCGCAGCATCGCGAAGCCCGTGCTGCCGGGGCTCGTCGTGGACGAGAGGATGCGGTTGCGCACGTCGCGACTGAGTTCATCGAAGTCCACGCGCCCGGCCTCGTCGGCCGCGAGCGCGCTCGCGAAGTAGTCCTGCGCGAGCAGGGTGGCCCGTGCGTGCTCCGCCTCGACCTGATCCTTGCGGGAGTTGAAGAGGTTGCCCGCGATCACGGTGGACATATAGGTGCCGATGACCATGACGGCGAGCCCCGAGAGCACGACCGTGATCGCGACGGTGCGGAACTGCAGAGATGACCGCCACGTGCTCAGGACGGCGCCCCGCAGCATCCGCCACTGCATTGCCGGCAGTGACGCGGAGGTCTCAGCGGCCGGCACCGGCCCGGTATCCGACCCCTCGCACTGTCGTCACGATCGACGGGTTGTCTGGGTCGAGTTCCACCTTCGCGCGGAGGCGCTGCACGTGTACGTTCACGAGGCGCGTGTCGGCCTTGTAGTGGTAGCCCCAGACCTGCTCGAGCAGCATCTCGCGCGTGAAGACCTGCTGCGGCTTGAGCGCGAGGGCGAGGAGCAGTTCGAACTCGAGGGGGGTCAGGTTGATGGCGGTGTCGCCCCGGCGCACCTCGTGCCCGGCGACATCGATCGTCAGGTCGCCGATGCGCAGCACGTCGCTCGTCGACTCCGGCGAGGGTCGCAGGCGCGTGCGGATGCGCGCCACGAGTTCCTTCGGGTTGAAGGGCTTGACGACGTAGTCGTCGGCTCCGCTCTCGAGCCCGCGCACGACATCCGTCGTATCCGACTTGGCGGTCAGCATGATGATGGGCGTGCCCGACTCGGCGCGAATCTCGGCGCACACCTCGATGCCGTCCTTGCCGGGCAACATGAGGTCGAGGAGCACGAGGTCGGGTCGGGAGGAGCGGAAGGCCTCGAGGGCACCGGCACCATCGGCGCAGAAGGTCGGCGTGAAGCCCTCGGACTGCAGGACGATGCCGATCATCTCTGCGAGCGCGGTGTCATCGTCAACCACCAGGATGCGAGCGTTCATCGTCCCGTCTCAGTGTCGGCACCCCATATTTCACGGGATGGTGAGGCTTTCGCACAAGAGTAGTCGAGTATGCCAGCATGATTGCGGAAGGCTGCGGCACACATTCGAGGGGGTCATGGTGAGCGGAGACAGCGGCGACGCCGGTGGGCACGCGACGACCTCCTGGCAGCCGCCCGTCGAGCCGCTCGGGCAGGCTCAGCCGCAGTATGGGCAACCTTCCGCGCCGGCCGCGTCGAACACGGCCTGGACGAAGCCCTCCCAGCCGGGCCTTGTGCCCCTCCGTCCCATGACATTGGGCACGCTGCTCAGCGCCTCCTTCCGGGCGGTGCGGCGCAACCCGCGCCCGCTCCTCGGCCTCGCGCTCAGCACCCAGTTCCTCGTCGTGCTGCTCTCCGCCGGCGTGTTGGTCGCCTCACTCTTCCTCTCCGCCATGCGCCTCGAGACGGTCAGCGCCGAAAACGCCGCCGAGATCGAGGCCGGCACGATCCTCGCCCTCGTGCTCTCCACCTTCGTGCCGGGCCTCGTGGGCGTCGCGGTCGTGGCCTTCCTGCAGGGCGTCGTCGTGCTCGACGTGTCGCGCGCGGTGCTCGGTGAGAAGCTCACCCTTCGGCGGCTCTGGCGGCGCGGGCGCGGGCGGTTCTGGGCGCTCATCGGCTGGACGCTGCTGATCTTCGGCGCGGTCAGCGTCGTGCTCACGGTCATCGCAGCGATCGCCGTGCTCTTCGCCGTCACGATGGGAGCAGTCGGTGTTGCCCTCGCGGTCGCTGTCGCCGTGCTCTGCGGGCTCGGACTGCTCGTGGTCGCCGTCTGGCTCGGCACCAAGCTCTCGCTCGTCCCCAGCGCCCTCATGGTCGAACGGCTGCGACTGAGAGCTGCGATCGCCCGCTCGTGGCGGCTCACCGACCGCTACTTCTGGCGCACCTTCGGCGTGCAGGCACTCGTCGCCGTCATCCTCAGCGTCGCGATGCAGATCGTCATGACGCCCATCTCGTTCCTGTTGCCGATGCTCGTCTTCATCATCGACCCCAACGGCACCAACGAAGACCTCGTGTTGAGCGTGTTCCTCGGCAGCTATGTCGTCATCATGGCCCTCACGACCGTGCTCACTGCCTTCGCGACGGTCGTGCAGTCGGCGACGAACGGGCTCATCTACATTGACCTCCGGATGCGCAAGGAGGGCCTCGAACTCGATCTCTCGCGCTTCGTCGAGGAGCGCGAGGCGGGGGCGACCAGCCTCGACGACCCATACCTGCCGCAGCGGGCGGCGCCGCAGGGCGCGGCGTGGAGCGCGACGCCGACAGGGTCTCCCTGGCAATGACGGTGCCCGTCGACCCGGACGCGCCGGAGGCCAGGGAGTGGCTGATTCGCGAGCTCTCGAAGCGTGAATACGCGGAGGCACAACCGAACTGGTTCGATCGGCTCGCCTCGGCGCTCTGGGAGTGGCTGAGTTCCCTTCGCTTCGAGCCGGGCGCCGGCGGGCAGGGCCTCGGCGTGCTGCTCGTCGTGCTGCTGCTCGTCGCGCTCCTCGTCGCGGCCTTCTTCATCTTCGGGCGGCCCGCGCTCTCGCGGCGCAGCCGGGTCACGGGCGAGCTCTTCGGCGACGACGACGCGCGTGACGCAGCCGCAATGCGTCGCGCCGCGGAGCGCAGCGCGAGCGCGGGCCTGTGGAATGACGCGGTGACCGACATGTTCCGCGCGATCGCCCGAGGCCTCGCGGAGCGCACCGTCGTGACGACCCTGCCTGGCACGACCGCGCAGGACTTCGCGGAGCGGGCGAGCCGCGCGTTCCCCGAGCACCGCACGGCCCTCACCGCCTCGGCCGACGACTTCGACTCGGTCAGATATCTGGAGAGGGATGCCACGCGCTCGGAGTATGAGCGCGTCGCAGCCCTCGAATCGGCACTCCGAACCGCGCGCCCCAGGCTGGACGCGGTCGGCGCAGGCTCCGAAGGGAGCCGCTCGTGACGGCCTCCCCCTCGAGCGTTGCCACGCCGACGGTGCGGGCGACCGCCCGCCGCTGGGTCTACTGGGTCATTTTCGCGGTGGCCGCGATCACGCTCGCACTGGTCGCGTTCATCGGCGCGGGTGCCGGCCGTCCCCTCGGCGTGCCGCTCGACCCACAGGGCCCGGGGCCGGCAGGGGCGAAGGCGCTCGTCGAGGTGCTGCGCGACCGCGGCGTCACCGTGACCCTCACGGAGTCGATGGCCGACACCCGCGAGGCCGCGGAGGCGGATGCCACCACCCTCGTGCTGCATGACCGCGCCGGAATCCTCGATGCGGATGCAGCGGCATCCGTTGCTCGCCTCGCCGAACACCTCGTCGTGATCGACCCCACCTACGACGTGCTGTCTGGCCTTGCCCCGGAGGTCGCCCATGCGGGCGCCGTCGAGGGCGTGCTCGATGCGGACTGCTCGCTCGCCCCTGTGCAGCGCGCCGAGCGCGTCCTCGGCGACGGGCAGGGCTACCGGCACATCGGGGACTCGCAGGACGTGACC
Source organism: Salinibacterium sp. GXW1014 (assembly GCF_044769865.1). Classification (NCBI taxonomy): domain Bacteria; kingdom Bacillati; phylum Actinomycetota; class Actinomycetes; order Micrococcales; family Microbacteriaceae; genus Salinibacterium; species Salinibacterium sp. GXW1014. The sequence continues at coordinate 1,859,750 of NZ_JBIZWA010000001.1, read as the reverse complement.
ACGTGCCTCGACAGCGGCGACTCGATCGCATCGCTCGTTCAAGTGCGCGAGGGCGGCCGCACCGTGAGTGTCATCGGCACGACGGCGGCCTTCTCCAACGAGCGCATCGCCGAGCACGGAAATGCGGCCCTCGCGCTCGGACTGCTCGGCGAGCATCCGAACCTCGTCTGGTATGTGCCCGGGCTGGGTGACATCTCAGGGGATGCGCCAGACATCGCGGAGCTCACGCCGCCGTGGATCACGCCCGTTGCCGTGCTGCTCATCCTCGTCGTCGTGGCCGCGGGGGTTGCCCAGGGTCGGCGACTCGGGCCGCTCGTGGTCGAACGGCTGCCCGTCACCGTGCGGGCGACCGAGACGATGGAGGGTCGCGCCCGGCTCTACCAGCGATCATCCGCCCGCCTGCGCGCGCTCGATGCGCTCCGCGTCGGCACAGTGCAGCGGCTCGCGGGCATGGTGAAACTGCCCGCCTCGGCCCCCGTCGAGCAGGTCGCCGACCTCGTGGCGGCACTCGTGGGCCAGGCACCCCAGAACGTGAGAGCGCTGCTCGTCGGCACGATCCCCCACAGCGACCGGGAACTGATCGAACTCTCCGACCGCCTGCTCGAACTTGAGCGCGCCGTGGCGGAAGCCACGAGACCCTGACCTGACCACGACCATCCGAGAAGGAGCATCGCCAGATGACCAACGAGACCAGTGCAGCCCCGGCCGCGCACGCAGCAGCACCCGCCAGCCCGCGTGACGACTTCGCGCGTGTGCGCTCCGAGGTCGGCAAGGCGGTCGTCGGGCAAGACGGCGCCGTCACAGGACTCATCATCGCGCTGCTCGCGGGCGGGCACGTGCTGCTCGAGGGCGTGCCGGGCGTTGCCAAGACCCTCCTCGTGCGCACCCTCAGCCGCACCCTCGCGCTCGACACGAAGCGCATCCAGTTCACGCCCGACCTCATGCCTGGCGACGTGACGGGCTCACTCATCTACGACGCCAAGTCGGGGGACTTCGACTTCAGGGAGGGGCCCGTCTTCACGAACCTCCTGCTCGCGGACGAGATCAACCGCACCCCTCCCAAGACGCAGTCGGCACTCCTCGAGGCGATGGAGGAACGGCAGGTCAGCGTCGACGGCCGGACCCTCCCCCTGCCCTCGCCCTTCCTCGTCGCCGCGACCATGAACCCCGTCGAGTACGAGGGCACGTACACGCTGCCGGAGGCGCAACTCGACCGCTTCCTGCTCAAGCTCGTGCTCGACGTGCCCGAACGGGACAACGAGATCGAGGTGCTCGCGCGCAGTGCCGCCGGCTTCAGCCCCCGCGACCTCTCCTCCGCGGGTGTCACGGCAGTGCTGACGCCGGAACGGCTCATCGCCGCGCAGCGGGAGGTGGCAACCGTCGGCGCCACGAGCGATGTGATCTCCTACATCGTCGACCTTGCGCGGGGCACGCGCGAGAGCCCCTCAGTCAAGCTCGGCGTGAGCCCGCGAGGCACGACGGCACTCCTCGGCGCCGCCAAGGCGTGGGCCTGGCTGAGCGGTTTCGACGCCATCACGCCCGACCACGTGCAGGCCATGGTGCTGCCCGTCTGGCGACACCGCCTCCAGCTGCGTCCCGAGGCGGAGCTCGAGGGCGTGACAGCAGACTCGATCCTCCGTGCCGTGCTGCAGCAGGTGCGGGTGCCCATCTGATGCGCACGGCTTCGCAGGCGGGGGCGGCACCCTGATGGCGATCTCCTGGCGTCTCGCCGCCCTCCTCGCCCTCGGTGCTCTCCCCGTCATCATGGTGCCGATCGTCACCGGCGGTGCCGTGAGCCCGACGGCGACAATGCTCGCCTGGATCGCCCTCGTGCTCTCGCTCGCCGCACTGGACATCGCAGTCGCTGGCTCGCCCCGAGCCGTGCGCATCAAACGCGAGCTGCCCGACCGCGTGCGACTCGGGGAGCCCGCCACCGCGACACTGCTGCTGACGAATCACGGGAGCCGCAGCATCCGTGCCCTCGTGCGTGACGGCTGGGAGCCCTCGGCGGGCGCACAGCCGAGTCGCCACCGGCTCGTCGTGCCCGCGGGTGAACGCCGCGCGGTCACGATGACCCTCACACCCTTCAGGCGCGGTGAGCGGCGCAGCCACCACGTGACGGTGCGCTCCTTCGGGCCGCTCGGGATCGCGGCACGACAGGCCACCCTGGCCGAGCCTGCCGCCATCCGCGTGCTCCCGCCCTTCGCTTCGCGCCGGCACCTGCCCTCGCGCCTCGCCCGCCTGCGCGAACTCGACGGGCGCACGAGCATCATGATCCGCGGCCAGGGCTCCGAGTTCGACTCGCTGCGCGACTACGTGCGCGGCGACGATGTGCGCTCGATCGACTGGCGTGCCACGGCACGCCGGCGGGACCCAGCGACCGGCACGGGACAGCGCGTCGTCGTGCGCACCTGGCGACCGGAACGTGACCGTCGCATCGTCATCGTGATCGACAGCGGCCGCACATCCGCTGCGCGCATCGACAATGAGCTCCGCATCGACACGGCCTTCGAGTCGTCGCTGCTGCTCGCGGCCCTCGCCTCGCGCGCGGGCGACCGCATCGACACCGTCATCTATGACCGGAGGGTGCGCGCCCGAGTGCAGGGAACGACGGGCAGCGAGCTCCTCGCGCGCATGGTCACCGCGATGGCGCCCGTCGATCCGGAGCTCATCGAGATGGACTGGACCGCGGTGCCCGCGCTCGTCACCTCCGTGACGAACCGACAGGCGCTCGTCGTGCTCATGACGTCGATCGACTCACCCGGCAACTCGCGGGCCCTCCTGGGCGTGCTCCCCCAGCTCACCCAACGCCACCGGGTGCTCGTGTGCTCCGTGACCGACCCGACGGTGAAGGAGGCCTCGCGCGAGCGCCAGGATCGCGACAGCGTCTTCAGGGCGGCCGCGGCTGAGCGGGCAATGCTCGACACGGCACGGGTCTCGGCGGCAATCCGCAGGCTGGGCGGCGACGTCGTCACGGGCACACCGCAGGAACTGCCTCCAGCCGTCGCCGACCGCTATCTCGCGCTCAAGGCGGCTGGCCGACTGTAACCGCAAGGAGCCCTGCAGAACACCACGTATGCCCCCCATAATGGGCACGTGAGCTTGCATCGGGTTGTCGACGCACTGCGATCCGTGCGCTCCCGCATCCTGACCTCGATCCTGCTCGTGACGGCCCTCGGCATGACGGTCGCGGGCAGCACCGCCTACCTGCTCCAGCGGGAGCGGGTCGTCTCGAGCATCGACGACCGGCTCACGCAGACAGTCGAGGGGCTCCAGTTCATCGCTGACGGCGGCGAGGCGGGGCAGGACAGCCCCACCACCGTCATCGACTTCCTGACGCAGGCAATGCAGCGCGTGCTCCCCGCCCACAACGAGAGCACCGTCGGCATCGTCGACGGCCGGGCCGCGCTCGTGCCGTCGTCGGACCTGTCGTTCAGGCTCGACCGGGATGAGGAGTTCATCGAGCGTGTCGTCGCCGAGTCACACCCCGAGCGGGTCGTGCTTGGAACAGTGCGCTCAGAACCGGGCACGCTCCGCTACGCGATCATCCCCATCACGATCGACGGCGACGCCACCTCCGGGCTCTACGTCAGTGCCTACAATCTCGATGCTGAGCTGCGCCCCATCACACAGGCGTTCCGCACCTACGCGGTCGTCGCCGCGACCATGCTCCTCCTCGTCGGCCTCGTCGGCTGGATGGTCGCCGGCCGGCTCCTGCGCCCCATCCGCTCGCTCCGCGAGACCGCCAACAGCATCACCGACACCGATCTCTCGCGGCGCATCACGGTGGTCGGCCGCGACGATGTGAGTGATCTCGCCCGCACCGTCAACGGCATGCTCGAGCGACTTGAGGCCGGCTTCCTCAGCCAGCGCCGCCTGCTCGACGATGTCGGCCACGAGCTCAAGACGCCGCTCACGATCATGCGGGGGCACCTCGAACTGCTCGACCCAGAGCATCCGGAAGGCCTCGGGGCCACGCGGGCAATCGCGATCGAAGAACTCGACCGCCTCACGACGCTCGTGGGCGACATCGCGCTGCTCGCGAAGAGCCGCGTGCCCGGCTTCGTCAACGCCGACGAGGTGGCGGTCGCCGAGCTGACCGCCACGGTGTTCGCGAAGGCACGGATGCTGTCGGGAGCGCACGAATGGGCGCTCACCGCCCGCGCCGACGCGAGGGCGGAACTCGACAGCCGCCGCGTGACCCAGGCGTGGCTGCAGCTCGCCGAGAACGCCGCCAAGTACTCACCCGCGGGCACCGCCATCGAGATCGGAAGCGCGACATCCGCCGACGACGAGGGCCGCGCGACCGTCGACCTCTGGGTGCGCGACTACGGCCCCGGAATCGACCCGGAACAGCTCGACCGGGTGTTCGAGCGCTTCACTCGTGTCGACGAGGGGCGCGGTGTCGAAGGCTCGGGGCTCGGCCTCTCGATCGTCGCGGCCATCTCCGAGGCCCACGGAGGAACGGCATTCGCCGTCAGCGGCGGGGTGGGCACCCGCGTCGTCATCCGTTTGCCGCGTGACTCGCGGCGTCCCAGGGGAAGGAAGAACTGAATGGCACGCATCCTCGTGGCCGAAGATGAGGACCGCATCTCGTCCTTCGTCGAGAAGGGGCTGCGCGCGGCCGGGTTCGGTGTCTCGATCGAACGCGACGGGCCCGGGGCCCTCACGGCCGCACGCACGGGACAGTTCGACCTCATGGTGCTCGACATCGGCCTGCCGGGCTACGACGGCTTCGACGTGCTGCAGCAGCTGCGCGCCGAGGGCAACTCGATGGCCGTCATCATCCTCACGGCACGGGACTCAGCGCAGGATGCCGTCGCCGGCTTCGAGGGCGGCGCCAACGACTACGTCTCCAAACCCTTCCGCTTCGACGAGCTGCTCGCCCGCGTGCGCGTGCGGCTGCAGGACACCCAGACGGATGCGCCCCGCAAGGACAACCTGAGCTTCGTCGACCTCGAACTCGACCTCAAGACACGGCGAGTGCGCTCCGGCGGCGTCGAGGTCGACCTCTCTGCCCGGGAGTTCGCGCTTCTTGAGGAGTTCATGCTGCACCCCGAGCAGGTGCTGAGCCGGGAGCAACTGCTCAGTCGCGTGTGGGGTTTCGACTTCGACCCGGGGTCGAACGTCGTGGATGTCTACGTTCGCTACCTGCGGCAGAAGATCGGTCGCCATCGCCTTGAGACGGTGCGCGGCATGGGCTACCGGCTGACGAGCCGCCAGCCCGGCTAGAACGCCCTCGTCAGGGGCTTATGAGAATCGGGGCCGGTGATCCCGAACCACCGGCCCCGGACGCAGCAGCCACCCCGTGGGATGCCGCGCCATGGCGGCGGCTACCAGCGGCCTCCGCCACGATCGTGCCCGCCGTGTCCATGCCCGCCGGGCCCGTGCCGGTCCCGGCCATCGCCCCCCGTGCGGGCCTCCCCGGCGATCGTCCCCACGATCTTCGTGACCGCGACGGTCGCCGTCGCCGTGGCCCCCATCCCGTCGGTCACCATGCCAGGGCGCTTGCTCGTGCTTGCCGCGCGACTCGCGTAGCTCAATAGACGGGGACGCGGGCGGCGGCGCGGGAGCCCGTCGGGCATCGCCGCCATCTGCGGGCTGCGGAAGGGCCTGTTGCCGGGCATCCGTCGGGGTCGGTGCCGCAGGAGGAACCCGCACCGGCCCATTGTCTGAAGTGGGCGGTGCCGGTGCAGGGCCGGGCGCCGGGAGCGGGGTTGTCGACGGGGCCTCCTGCTCGTCCGAGGCGACGGCGGGGTGCGGGAATCGCTTGGTCTTGTCGACGCGGGCGATCTCCTCCGACGCCCCGCGCACGCCGTCGATCCCCACGACCTCCGAGGGCCTCGTGGGCGTGTTCCCCGAGACCGCCGCGACGCCGCCGACGATGAGGCAGGTGCTCAGCATCGCGCCGCCGACGATGGTCAGGGTCTTGTCCTGGGACTGCACAGGGGTTCCTCTCGCGCCGTCGCGTCGGGTCGGGTGTGCGTGGCGTTCCATGCTCGCGGCCGCGAATGAGAACTACAGCGTCGCCAGATGAGAGAACTCTCATCTTTGAGCGGGGTGTTCAGCCCGCGACGAGTTGGCGGGCTCCCGCCTCGAACTCGTCGAGGTCGCCCGTCTGCCCCGCACGGTGGGCACGCCCGCCCACGATCCATTGGTAGCCGAGCACGACGGCGAGCACGAGGGTGCCGATGCCGATCTTGATGGCCCACGGCCAATCCAGACGGGTGATGTAGCCCTCGACGATTCCCGAGAGCAGCAGCGCAATGGTGACGCCGACCGCCGCCGTCATGAGGGCCCTCCCCTCCTGCGCGAGCGCCGCCCCGCGCGTGCGGGCGCCGGGGGCGACCCACGACCAGAAGATCTTCAGTCCCGCCGCCGCCGCGAGGAAGATCGCGTACAACTCAAGCTGGCCGTGCGGCGCGATGTAGAGGAAGAAGGTGTCGAGCTCGCCCTGCTCCGCCATGACCGCCGCCGCGAAGCCGAGGCTCTGCGCATTCGCGATGATGAGGTAGGGCACATAGACGCCGAGGATGCCAAAGGCGATGCACTGCACCGCGATCCACGCATTGTTCGTCCAGACGAGGCCGGCGAACGACGACGACGCGTACTCGGAGTAGTAGTCGACGAAGTCCTCCTCGGCATACCGCCGGCGGAACTCCTCCGTACCGAAGGCCGGCAGCACGCCGGGCGTCTCGAGCGCCCACCATGCGAAGAACACGCCGATCAGCACGGTCGCGGCCGTCACCGCGAGCGAGAGCCAGCGGATGCGGTAGAGCGCCGCCGGCAACTGCGCGCCGAAGAAGGTGGGCAGCTGGCGGAGCACATTGTTGCTCGCCCCCGTGAAACGCAGGCGCGCCCGCGACAGCGCCACCGACAGTCGATCCGCCTGCACGGACGACCCTGCGGAAGTGCGCATGGCCGAGAGGTGGGTTGCGCCCGACTGGTAACCCTCGATGAGCGCATCCGCCTCGGGCCCCGAGAATCGACGTTTCGCACCGAGGCGGGTGAGCTCGTCCCACTCGTCGCGGTGCGCTGCGGCATAGGCGTCGATATCCATCTGCTTAGATACTGGCATGTCGACGGAGCCCGCTGCAGCATCCGCCACCACGGTCGTGGAACCCCACCTCGACGAGGAACTCATCACGGGCGAAGCCGTCGCGCTTGACCTGCGCCCCGCCGACTTCATCCTGCGCGCTGCCGGCGCGATCATCGACTGGGTCACCTACCTCCTCGTCTTCCTCGGGGTCACCCTCGTCGTGTCGATGCCCGTCGTCGGCGATCTCCTCGACGAGGCCACGCGCACCGCGATCTCGATCGTGCTGCTCGTCGTGTGCGTCGTCGGGATTCCGACGACGGTCGAGACGCTCACGCAGGGGCGCTCCCTCGGCAAGCTCGCGGTCGGCGCGCGCATCGTGCGTGACGATGGCGGATCGATCAGCTTTCGCCACGCCCTCACCCGCTCGCTCGTTGGCGTCGTCGAACTGTTCCTCACCTTCGGCGGCATCGCCACGATTGTCGCCATCCTGCACCCGCGATCCAAGCGGCTCGGCGACCTGCTCGCGGGCACCTACAGCCAGCACGAACGCGTGTCGAAGGAGACGCCTCCCGTCTACGGCGTGCCGCTCGAGCTCGCCGACTGGGCACGTACCGCGGACGTCGCGCGGATGCCAGGAGGACTCTCCCGACGCATCGCCCAGTTCCTGCGCCAGGCGGCCGGGCACTCCGAGCAGTCGCGCCGCCGCATCGCCGCCGACCTTGCGCGCGAAGCGAGCCGCTTCGTCTCACCGATGCCGGAGTGCGACGCGGAGGTCTTCCTCGCGGGGGTGGCGGCCGTGCGTCGCGATCGCGAGTACCGTGCGCTGCAGGCCGAGCGCGAGCGCATGGCCGCGCTCGACCCCGTACTGAAGGGGCTCCCGAACGGATTCCCCGACCGCTAGTAGCGGTAGTGGTCGACCTTGTAGGGGCCCTCGACGCTCACGCCGATGTACGCCGCCTGTTCGGGCGTCAGCGCCGTGAGCTTCACCCCGAGCGCGTCGAGGTGCAGCCGCGCGACCTTCTCGTCGAGGTGCTTGGGCAGCACATACACCTGCTTCTCGTAGCGCTCCGCGTGCGCGAAGAGCTCGATCTGCGCCAGCACCTGGTTGGTGAAGGAGTTGCTCATGACGAACGACGGATGCCCCGTGGCGTTGCCGAGGTTCATGAGTCGCCCCTCGCTGAGGATCAGGATGCTGCGCCCGCTCGGCATGCGCCACTCGTGCACCTGCGGCTTGATCTCGACCCGCTCGGCGCCGTCGAGTCGCTCGAGGCCCGCCATGTCGATCTCGTTGTCGAAGTGGCCGACATTGGCGACGATCGCAAGGTGCTTGAGCCCCTGCAGGTGCTCGACCGTCACGACATCCTTGTTGCCGGTGCCCGTCACGACGATGTCGACCTGGTCGATGACCGAGTCAAGCGTCGTGACCTGGTAGCCGTCCATCGCGGCCTGGAGCGCGCAGATGGGGTCGACCTCACTCACGATGACGCGGGCCCCCTGGCCGCGGAGCGCCTCGGCGGCACCCTTGCCGACGTCGCCATAGCCGCAGACGAAGGCGACCTTGCCGCCGATCAGCACATCCGTCGCCCGGTTGAGGCCGTCGGGCAGGGAGTGGCGGATGCCGTACTTGTTGTCGAACTTCGACTTTGTGACGGAGTCGTTGACGTTGATGGCCGCGAACTGCAGCTCGCCGTCACGGGCGAGCTCGTAGAGGCGGTGCACGCCCGTCGTCGTCTCCTCCGTCACGCCCTGGATCTCGGCCGCGATGCGGGTCCAGCGGTCGCCGCTCGACGCGAGGGAGCGGCGCAGGGTGTCGAGGATGACGGTCCACTCGTGGGGGTCGCCCGCCGCGGCATCCGGAACCGCGCCCGCGAGCTCGAACTCGCGGCCCTTGTGCACGAGGAGGGTGGCGTCACCCCCGTCGTCGAGGATCATGTTGGGGCCGATCCAGTCGGCGCCCGCGGCGGATGCCTCGGCCGACCAGTCGAAGATGCGCTCCGTGCACGCCCAGTACTCCTCAAGCGTCTCGCCCTTCCACGCGAAGACGGGGACCCCGTTCGGCGACTCGACAGTGCCGTCGCCGACGACGATCGCGGCGGCCGCCTCATCCTGCGTCGAGAAGATGTTGCAACTCGCCCACCGCACCTGGGCACCGAGGGCCACGAGCGTCTCGATCAGCACCGCGGTCTGCACCGTCATGTGGAGGCTGCCGGCGATGCGCGCGCCCGCGAGCGGCTTGCTCTCTCCGAACTCCTCGCGGAGGGCCATGAGGCCGGGCATCTCGTTCTCGGCGAGGCGGAGCTGGTGTCGGCCGGCCTCGGCGAGGCTCAGGTCGGCGACCTTGAAGTCGAAAGAAGGCATCCGCCGATTCTACTGGCGAATGAGCGCGAGCACCTGGTCGCGGATGCGCTCCATCTCGGGCTCCGTCTCGGCTTCGACGTTGAGGCGCAGGAGCGGCTCCGTGTTGGAGGGACGCACGTTGAACCACCAGAAGCCAGCGTCGGATGCCCCACTGACGGTGAGCCCGTCGAGTTCGTCGAAGTCGCCCACGTTGGTGAAGGCGTCGACGACGCGCGTGTATGCGCCCGGCACGTCGGTGACGGTCGAGTTGATCTCGCCGCTCTGGAAGTAGGGGTTGAAGCGGCGGGCGAACTGCGACAGCGGGGCGTCCTGCGCCCCGAACTCCGCGAGGAGGTGCATCGCCGCGAGCATGCCGTTGTCGGCGCCCCAGAAGTCCCTGAAGTAGTAGTGCGCCGAGTGCTCGCCGCCGAAGACGGCGCCCGTCGCGGCCATCTCGTCCTTGATGAGCGAGTGGCCGACGCGCGTGCGCACGGCCGTGGCACCGGCATCCTCGATCGTTTCCTTCACGAAGCGCGAGGTGATGAGGTTGTGGATGACCGTGACGTGCTCGTCTGGGTTCGCCGCCCGCACGCGGTCGATCTCGCGGAGCGCGACGACCGCGGCCACCGCCGAGGGCGTGACGGGCGCGCCCTTCTCGTCGACGACGAAGCAGCGGTCGGCGTCGCCGTCGAAGGCGAGGCCGAGGTCGGCCTGCTCCGCGACGACGGCCGCCTGGAGGTCAACGAGGTTGGCGGGCTCGAGCGGGTTCGCCTCGTGGTTGGGGAACGTGCCATCGAGCTCGAAGTAGAGCGGGATGACCTCGATTGGCAGTTCAGGAAGCCCGGCGGCAGTGCCCAGCACGGCCGGCACCGTGAGGCCGCCCATGCCGTTGCCAGCGTCGACGACGACGCGCAGGGGCCGGGTCGATGAGAGGTCGACGAGCGAACGGAGGTAGGCGGCATAGTCGGCGAGCACGTCCTGCTCCCGCTGCGATCCCGGCTGCGAGACTGGGGTGATGCCCGACTCGAGGTAGGCCGTCGCCCGGTCACGGATGCCACGCAGGCCCGTGTCGAAGCTGATGCCCTGCGCGCCAGCCCGGCTGAACTTGATGCCGTTGTAGGTCGCCGGGTTGTGGCTCGCTGTGAACATCGCGGCGGGCGCATCGAGGGCACCGGAGGCGAAGTAGGTCTGGTCGGTCGAGCAGAGTCCGATCAGCACGACGTTGCCGCCGCGGGCGCGCGCACCCGCCGAGAAGGCCGCCGCGAAGCGGGGCGAGGAGTCGCGCATGTCGTGGCCGACGATGACGTCGCCACCCGCGGCATCCACCTCGTCGACGAACGCAGCACCGAGCGCCTCGACAACCTCATCCGTCAACTGGCTGCCCACCAGGCCGCGAACGTCGTAGGCCTTGATGAACGGGGAGAGGTCAACGGGCTGTGCGGCGCTCATGCTCCCAAAGCTACATGACGGATGACCTGCCACCCCTGCGGCGCAGAGAGCCGCTCGGAGTGCTTCTCGCAGAGGTCGTAGGTGTGCGGTTCCGACTTCTGGCTGAGGGGCCCGAGCACCGCCATCGAGTCGCGATAGTCATAGGTGAGCGTGGAGATCGCCGCGCTCGTGCACGCGACCTTGCTGCAGGGCCGTCCATTCATTTGGCACCAGCCTAGACTGGCGTCATGGCCAGGACCCGCAGCACACGCGCATCGAAGCGCGGAGGGTGGCGCGATCGCCACGGCCGCGGCATGCGCTCATCGGTTGCCGGCCCATACCTGCCGCCGCTGCACACGCGCATCGATGTCTTCGACATGACCGTCGCATCCGCGGCTGGCTACCTTCGCGAGCTCTGGCCCGAGGAGCTGGCACACACCCGCTTCGAGGTGGCCTCCGTGCCTGGCGAGGCGAGCGGCGACGCGGTGGCCCGCTGGTCGGTCTTTCCCTCTCAGCAGCGCATCGTGCTCTACCGGCTGCCGATCGAGCGGATGGCGCGGCTGCACCGCGACGACGAGGCCCACCGCCGCATGGCGATCGAGAGCTGCGTCTTCCGCGCCGTCGCGGAGCTGCTGGGCAAGGATCCGTGGGACCTCGCCCCCGACCGCTTCCGCCACTTCTGAAGCGGGAGAGGCGGGCGGATGCCCCGTGGCTAGGGGTAGACGACGATGGGTGTCGACCCTGGGGCCCTCGGGCTCACGGTCTGCGCAGTGATCGTGCCGGAACCGCTGTAGTCGATGCCGACCTGCAGTTGCTCAAATCCCTCGAGCGCGTAGGTCGCCTGCTGGGCGACCGGCACTGAGGTCGCCGACCGGGCGGCAACCGTGATGGTGCGCTCGTTGTCACCCCGCTTGAGCAGCACCTCCACCTCCTCATCGCTCGGGTTGTACAGGCTCATGACGGGATTGACGCCGCGAGCGACCGCGACCAGGGCGCGTTCCTCGAGGGCCTCGACGCTGGACAGCCAGGAGAAGTCGTTCGCGCCGTCCTCATCCACCGTCGCGACCCGTACGCCCGCGACCAGCGGCACGTCGGAGGTGATGACGGCGACGAAGCGGCCCGCCTCGAACTCGCTCATGGGAAGCTCGGTGACGCGTCCGGGGTCAAGGGTCACGGTCACGTCGACCGGATCCTCCTTGCTCGCAGCGCCGTCCCGGCCGACGGGGACCATGGTCACGACGGCGTGCGCCTGCTCATCGCCGGGCACGAACATCCGCAGGGCCGCGTTGAGATCGAGGTAGTCCTCGCCCGCGATGGCTTCCTCGAGTTCCTCGTGGTCGGGGAACACGATGCCGGGGATGGCGAGTTCGGTGGATGGCGCCGCCGAGGCCGTGATGAAGTCGAGGCCGCCCGGCTCGAGGGTGCGCACGGTGGACTGCTGCAGGCTGGCCGAGACGAGCGCGCCCTCGCTCTGCACTCGCACAACAGGAGATGACAGGCCGGGCGTGAGGCCTGCGAGCGAGTAGACGCGGTGCTCCCCCGGCGCGATCGCGATGCCGGCGGTGCCGGGAGCCGTCACGATGCCGGCATCCGAGTGGACCGTGATCTCGACGGTCGCCGCCACCTCGCCGGGGTTGACGATCGTGAGCAGGGTCGTGCGGCCCGTCGTCGTCGCGCCGCCGACGAGCCAGATGTCATCACTCGGCTCGAGGCATTCGGCCGCCGCCGCGCCCACGAAGTCGCCGCGCGCGACGGACTGGGACTGGCTCGCGGCAAGGAGCTCCTGCTCGCCCTCGCCCGTCTCGAGCGAGACGATGCTTGACCCGGCACCCTGGCCGAGCGCATCCCGCGAGAAGAGCTCGTCGGCGTCGCCGCCCGTGGTGCCGCTTGTGACGACGGGCTCGCCGAGCGCCGACGCCGTGGTCGCCTGGGCTCCCGTGTCGTCACCGAGCCGCAGCAGGGGGCCAGCGCAGACCCGCTCCTGATGCGCCGCGACGGGGGTGACGAGGAGCGAACGTGGCTCCGCCGTGAGGGCCGGGAGGGGCAGCGCGACGGTCGCGGTAAGCACGACGGCGGCCGCCGCGATGCCGATCACGCCCGTCGCGATGCGCGCCGAGGCGATCGCGGCACCCTTGACCGTGCGAGGGGCGCGCGGAGTGGGCGCCGTCGGGGTCGGCTCGTCGAGGTCCTCGTGCACGGGCATCCGCCAGTCGCCTCGCGGGCTTGCGCTGAGGTCGATGTCGCCGCTGTCGTCAGCGCCTGTGCCCGGTGTCGTCTCGTCGTGTCGCTCAGTCATCGAGATCCTCATCGAAGGTCGTGGCCGGGCCCTCGTCGAGCGTTTGCATCCGCGGCTTCGCGTGTCGCCGCGTCGGCACGGCGAGCAGCAACACGATGAGCGCGACGCCGCCCTGCACGCCGAGCACGACGCGCCCCTCAAGCGTGTCGAGGTTGCCGACACGCGTCTCCGGCTCGGCGGAGGGCCGTTCGGTGACTCGCCAGAGCAGGCCCACATCGGTCTGGCCGACCGCCGTGACGTCCGCTCGTCCGTCGAGGGAATCACTCGTGCGCTGCGCGACCGCCGTGGCCGCATGCTCACTCGACTCCCCCGCGGCGAGCACGACGAAGCCGATGAAGAGGCGCTCGAAGTCTGACTGCGGCTCGTAGTCACCGCGGGAGGCAAGGTTGCCCGCGAGCTCGGCGAGGGTCTCCTCGTCGCTCGTGACCTCCTGTGCCGTGGATGCGAGTGTCGACTGCGCGTCGAGTGTCGCGCCCGTGCCGCGCTGGAGGTTCGCCAGCAGGGCTCCCTCAGCCGTGGGCGTCAGCACGAGCGTGCCGATCTGGGGGGACGTGCGCGCCTCGGCGTCGACGACGGCGGGCACGAGACGACCGTCACTCGCGTGGATGCGCGCCGTGCCGAGATGCATCGCGAGCAGTTGCGGCATCGCCACGGCGAGCACGGCGACGGATGCCACCACGCCGGCGACCCCCGCGAGGCGACCCCTGCGCTCGGCCACCGCCAGCCCCTCGAGTGCCACTACGACGGCTCCGAGCAGGCCCAACCAGAAGAGGGACAGCCCGCTTCCGGGCCAGATCGGCACGGCGGTGTCGCCGAGACCCGTGACCATGACGCGAGACCCCGCGACGGCCGTGACGAGGCCGAGGAGCGCGACCGCGAGGGCCGGCACCGAACGGCGCGTTCCGGGCAGCATGAGCGAGAGCAGCGCGAGCACCGCGATGGGGGCCAGGAGCGCGGCGACGGTGATGTGGGCCGCCGTGCCGGGAAGCGAAAGCCTCGACACTGCGTCGGCCCAGCCGCCGAGTCCCTCGCTCGGGCTGAAGAGGGCCAGGTGCCAACCCGAGGTGGCGCCGGCAATCGTCGGCGCACCGGGGTCGGCGAACAGTGCCAGCGGGGTGCCGCGCAGGAACTGCTCGATCGCGAGCGGTGCGAAGAGCACGACGGCGAGCACCGGCACGCCGATGAGCCGCGGGATGCTGCGGGGGTTGCCGACCATCCAGGCGATCCAGCCGAGCAGGAGACCCGGTGCCAGCACGGGCGTGCACGCGGCGATGACGGCGAAGAGCAGTGTCGCGGTGGCCGACGCCGAGATCGAGCGCGCGCCTTTAAGCAGCGCGAGCACGAACCAGGGCAGGAGGATGTGGGAGATCACGGCGCCGAGGTGGCCGCTCATGAGCGATGCGACGAATGGCGGCGCGATCGCCCACAGCACGGAGGCGACGAGGGGGATCCAGGGCGAGCGGGTGAGACGTCGCGCGGCGAACCAGGCCGTCGCGGAGGCCAGAGGCAGCGCCAGCACGTGCAGCGCAAGGATGCTGAGGGAGGGGTTCCAGAAGGTGAGGGACGCGATTACCGTGAGCACGGCGGCGAAGGGGTCAGCAGGGCCGAAGAAGCCCGTGCCGATGTCGCGCCAGCCCACCCCGACGTTCGACCAGAGGTCGCCGATGGTCGGGCTGAGCGGCAGGAGCCCGCCACCCATGACCGCCTGCGCGCCGAGGAGCGGCATGAACATGATGACGCCCGCGATCGCCGCGAACACGGCCACCCAGAGGCCTCCCCCGCCGAGATAGCCGATGCGGGGGTCATCCACGGTGGCGCCCGAGGCCGAGAAGGCCTCGCGCGCCTGCCCACGGCGTTCGCGCACCTCGGCCACCGTCACGCGCAGGGGTGCGATCGCCGACCAGCCGAGACGCTTGCCGCGTGCCAGGTTGCGACGAGCACCCGCGACCCTGCCGTCGAAGGCCGCCGTGAACGCGGCCGCGAATTCTCCCGGGATGCGCCCCGGCCGCTTGGCGAGCAGGTGCCAGACGCTGCGCAGCAGCGCGAGGGGCAGCAGACTCAGCCAGTGGATCGGTATCGCGGGAGCGGGGGCGTACACCAGCCGGCGATGCAGCTGCGCGACCCGCGCCAGGCGAGCGCGTCGGGCGGGCGAGAGCACCTCGTTCCCGAGGATCTCGGGAGCGCCGATCGACGAGACCTTGGCGGCCGGCACGACAATGACGCGATGCCCGGCCAGTCTCGCGCGCACGCACAGATCGAGGCCGGAGTCGATCCCGGGGAGTCCCGGGTCGAAGCCGCCCAGCTGTTCGAAGACGCTACGACGCACGAGCATGCCGGTCGCGGCAACACCGAGCACGTCCTCCGACACGTCATGCTGCGCCTGGTCGAGCTCGCCCTGCACGAGGGAGACGGATGCGCCGAGCGAGGTCATCGACTGGCCGAAGTCGGCGATGACATCCGGTCGTGACCAATCCATGACCTTGGGGCCGGCCACCGCGACGGAGGGGGCGATCTCGACTGCGGCGAGGAGTCGCTCGAGCGTCTCCGGGCGCGGCGCACTGTCGTGGGCGAGTAGCCAGAGCCACTCGGCCTCGGGGTCTTCGGACTGCTCTGCCCCCACGGCGTGTCCCACCGCTGCACCGAAGGTGGTCGGCGCCTTCAGCGGAAGCGCCGTGAGTCTGGTCGGCCCGAAGGCGGCGAGCATGGCTTCGCTCGAGTCCTGCGACCCCGCATCGACCGCGACGACCACGTCGGGGGCGCGAGTCTGCGCCTTGAGTGCGGCGAGGGTTCGCTCGAGGGTGTCGCTCCCATCACGGGCGACAAGCACGGCGGTGACTCTCTGGCGCATCTGTTCGAGACTACGTGTTGACCGGGAACCCGGCGTCAAGACACGCAGGAGCGGCGGGGCGCGTCAGTTCGTCAGACCGCACGCTTGCGGAGCTTGCGCCGCTCACGCTCGGAGAGACCGCCCCAGATACCGAAGCGCTCGTCGTTGGCGAGCGCGTATTCGAGGCACTGCACGCGAACCTCGCACGACGTGCAGATCTTCTTGGCGTCGCGGGTCGAGCCGCCCTTCTCCGGGAAGAAGGCTTCGGGGTCGGTCTGGGCGCAGAGCGAGTCTGCCTGCCAGGCGAGCGCGTTGTCTTCGTCATCCGCCGTGGGACGACGCACTCCGGGGACCCCGAGTGACACCGGGTCCACGAACCAGTCGTCGGGGACTCCCCTCCGCTGTAGGTCCGGCGCCATATCACACTCTCCCCTCGGCCCTGCGTGCGACGTGCGCGAAAAACGCACTGCAGTAATTACACCCGTGTAGTTCGCGTGAGTCAAGTCGCAAATCGTAAAGCCTCAAGTGCTCCTAGAGAGTTTACGGCGCGCCACGGGATTGTCACGATCCGTCACCGGATGTGCTCGCTCCCCCGTCTCGCGCCCCATCGCCGGGGCGGAATGCGGTGGTAACCATCGCTCCCGAGCGCTCGTACGGTCGCAGCAATGCTGGCTGCGACTATGACACCCAATCCTGCCATCACAATCTCCATGGCAGTAACGCTATGTATGGACAAATTCCGCCACGAGCGGCAGAATGCCAATGATCATCGAAATCACGCCAAGCGTCAGGAACCGCCATGTTGAAGAAGGTCGTCCTCCTCGTCCCGCCCGGCACAACCCCCTTTGAGTTCGGGGTCATCTGCGAGGTCTTCGGCATCGATCGCAGTGAGACGGGCGGCCCCAGTTTCGACTTCGCCATCGCGACCGCGCGGCCGGGCCCCGTGCGTACGAGCCTCGGCTTCGAGATGCTCATCGAGCAGGACCTCTCCGTCGCCGCCGAGGCCGACCTGATCGCGGTTCCCGCCCACGCCTTCGGCGACTACGACCCCGCCTACCTCGACGTGCTGCGCGCGGCCGAGCAACGGGGCGCCTGGGTGCTCAGCGTCTGCTCCGGCGCGTTCATGTTGGCCGAGGCGGGCATCCTCGACGGTCGCCGCAGCACGACCCACTGGATGTACACGGAACGGCTAGCGCGGGACTTCCCCTCCACCACGGTCGACCGCGATGTGCTCTTCGTCTCCGACGGCAAGGTCGTCACGGGCGCAGGCACCGCCGCTGGCATCGATGCTGCCCTGCACATCGTTCGCACGGAGCTCGGCGCCGCCAAAGCCAACGTCGTGGCGCGACGCATGGTCGTGCCGCCCCAGCGTGACGGCGGCCAGGCGCAGTTCATCGGCAACCCGGTGCCCGAGTGCGCGAGCGACTCCTTCGCCCCGATCGCCGACTGGATGCTCGAGAATTTGAGCGAGGAGCTCTCCATCGCCGACCTGGCACGGCGGGCCCTCATGTCCCCCCGCACCTTCGCACGACGCTTCCGCGCCGAGATGGGCGCAACCCCGGCGGCCTGGCTCAACAGGCAACGGCTCCTGCGGGCCCAACAGTTGCTCGAGGCAAGCGAGGAGAGCCTCGAGACGATCGCGGCAGAGTGCGGCTTCGGCGCAGCATCCGTCATGCGCCACCACTTCGCGAAGACACTGAAGACGACCCCGACCGCCTACCGCAAGATGTTCGCGCCACGCGAAGCGGGCTGAGCGGGCCGGTCACCTCTTCGAGGCGACCACAACCTCCCCGTGTGGCGCAGCATGCACCCGCGCCGACTCACCGCGGGAGAGGTAGACCGCTTCTCCCTGGGAGAGTGTGAGCTCCGTGGCATCCGTTCGCACTTCGGCGTTCCCAGCGATGCACAGCGCTACCGAGCCACCTGGGGCGACGAACGTCCCTCCCTCGCGCGCCCGCACGAGCTCGAACTCGACGCCATCGGGTCGGAACGCATCGACCCCTGTGTCGACCTGCTCGGGGACGATGCGCGGGGGCGGGCCCGGCGTGAAGTCGAGCACACCCAGGAGCTCGGCGACATCCACGTGCTTGGGCGTGAGCCCACCGCGCAGCACGTTGTCCGATGCCGTCATCAACTCGATGCCCAGGCCGTTCAGGTAGGCATGGATGTTGCCGGCGGGTAGGAAGAGCGCCTCGCCTCGCCGCAGCGCCACCCTGTTCAGCAGTAGGGCGATCACAACGCCGGGATCCCCCGGATACTTGGCTGCGAGCAGGCGTACCGTGTCGGCCGCAGCACCATCCCCTGCCTCGGCGAGTCGCTGCGCCGTGGCGACAAGCTCCTGCACGCCATCGCCCCTCGTGATGAGCCACTCGAAGACATCACGGAGCGGACCGCGTTCGACACGAGCGGCCAGGTCTTCAAGCGACGGGTCGCCATCGGCGAGCTCGCGGATCGCCGCCGACGACTCGACCGGGTCGCGGAAGCCGCACAGCGCCTCGAAGCGCTCGCTGACGGCGAGGATGACCTCGGGTTTCGGCGAACGGTCGCGGTAGTTGCGGTGCGGGGCATCGACGGGGATGCCTGCCGCCTCCTCCCGCTCGAACCCCCGCTGAGCCTGTTCCGCCGTCGGGTGTGCCTGCAGCGAGAGCGGGCTGGCGGCTGCAAGCAGCTTGAGAAGATACGGGAGGTTCTCGCCACCCTCGGCCGCGATGGCCTCGGTGAGCGTGGCATCCGCCCCCACGACCCGCGCCGGGCTCCCCGGATGCGTGCCAAGCCACAACTCCGCCTCAGGCTCACCCGAGGGTTCGACACCTCGAAGCTCGGCGATCGCCGTGCGAGACCCCCACGCATAAGGCCGGGGGTCATTCGTGATGCGGAACAACGGCACACTCCAAGGGGACTTGCACGACGGGTCGGGACTTACCAAAGTACCGTGCCTGGCTCGCCCCCGACGTGTTACGGAGGGGCCGTAGGATCATGGGCATGCCCCGGACCGTTTCCTCACCGCAGCGCGGCGTCGAGGCATACGCCACGCTCGTGCTCTTCACCCTCCTTGCCGGCGATGCCTGGCGCAACTCGATCAGCTGGCTCGGCTGGGGCATCCTCATCGCCGTGCTCGGCGTCATCGGCGCCGTCATGCTCGTGCGTCGCTGGAGGGACATTCGTCCGGACAGTTTCCCCTACCCCCTGCTCGCGTTCCTCGTGCTCGCGACCGCCTCAATCGCCTGGTCGGCCTACCCGCAGTGGACCGCACTCGGCGCCACCGCGCAATGGGTCACGACGGCGGGCGCTGGGCTCCTCGCGCTCGCGCTCGACTGGCGAGCGCTCCTTCGAGTGCTGCGCAGGGCGGTCGCGGCGATCCTGGCGTTCTCCCTCCTCTTCGAACTGGTCGTCGCGATCTTCGTGCGGCAGCCCGTGTTCGCGTTCTTCACCGACTGGAAGGTCGGCGAGGTGCCGATCATGTACGCGTGGTCGCGCGCCGAGCTCTTTACGGGCGGGCCGATCCAGGGCATCGTCGGCAACTCCAGCACGCTCGGCTTCATCGCCCTGCTCGGGCTCATCGTCTTCGGCATCGGCTGGTTCGTCGACCGCGACACCGTCACCTATGCGGATGCCCGGGCCGCCGACGCCACCACGCCGAAGCGTCGCAGCCTCGACACGACCGTGTGGTTCGTCGTCGCCGCCGTGACGGTCGTGCTGACGGCATCCGCCACCATCACGGTCGCGATCGTGGCGTGCCTGCTCGTGCTCGCGCTCGTGCGCCTCATGCACCGCATCCCCTCGGGGCCGCCACGCCTCGCGGCGGGCGCTGCCGCGTTCCTCGTCGCCGGAGCGATCGTGACCGTGGCGATCCTCTTCCGCGACAGCCTGCTCGGCCTACTCGGCAAGAGCGGCGACTTGACGGGCCGCCTCGACAACTGGCGCATCGTCACCGGCCTCGCATCCGAACGCCCCGTCGCGGGCTGGGGCTGGGTCAGCTACTGGGTGCCGTGGGTGGAGCCCTTTGACGGGCTCGTCATCCGCAACGACACGGAACAACTCCACGCCCACAACGCCTGGCTCGATGTCTGGCTGCAGCTCGGCATCATCGGGCTCATGGTCTTCGGCGCCCTCGTGCTGTCGGTCGCGACACGCACCTGGTTCATCGCGCTGGATGGCGCATCCGCGACCCACCGCGGCGACCGCGCACTCTCGCTCCTGCCGATCCTGCTGTTGACCGCCCTGCTCGTGCAGAGCCTCGTCGAGAGCCGTCTCCTGTTGGAGTACGGATGGCTTCTACTCGCCTACCTCGCCTTCGCCACGCGGCGCGTGCACGTCAGCCCGGATGCGCCGGTGCGCTGGATGCCCGTGCGGCGGTAGCCTTCAGCGGCTCGTCTGCCGCTGGTCCTCGATATCGGAGTCGACCATCATCTGCACGAGCTCACGGAAATCGACCTTGGGCTTCCAGCCGAGGGTCTCGCGGGCCTTCGCCGGGTCACCGACCAGCAGGTCGACCTCGGCAGGGCGCATGAAGCGCGGATCCTGCGTGACGTGGCGTTCCCAGTCGGTGATGCCCACGTGCCCGAAGGCAACCTCGAGCAGCTCCCGGATAGTCTGGGTCTCCCCCGTGGCAATCACATAGTCATCGGCCTGCTCCTGCTGCAGCATGAGCCACATCGCCTCGACGTAGTCACCAGCGAAGCCCCAGTCGCGGCTCGCGTCCAGGTTGCCGAGCGCGACCGTCTCTTGCAGCCCTAGCGAGATGCGCGCGACAGCCTGCGTGATCTTGCGGGTCACGAACTCCGGGCCGCGTCGCGGCGACTCATGGTTGAAGAGGATGCCCGACGACGCGTGCATGCCATAGGACTCGCGGTAGTTGATCGTCATGTAGTGCGCGAAGACCTTCGCGACGCCATACGGCGAGCGCGGCCACAGGAGGGTCGACTCCCGCTGGGGAACCTCCTGCACCTTGCCGAACATCTCGGAGCTCGACGCCTGGTAGAAGCGGACATCGTCGAGCTTTGAGCCAGCCCATAGGCGCGTGGCCTCGAGCATGTTGAAGGCGCCCTTGCCTGTGACATCCGATGTCATGGAGGCGTTCTCCCACGAGTAGGCGACGAAGGAGATCGCGCCAAGGTTGTAGACCTCATGGGGCCGCGCTGTCTCGAGGGCACGGAGAAGGCTCGGAAGATCGGTGAGATCACCAAAGATGAGCTTGACCTCGGGAAGGATGCGACGCACCGTGTCGAGCTTGGGGTTGTTCTGCCCCCGCACCAGGCCGTAGACCTCGTAGCCCTTCGAGATGAGCAACTCACCCAGGTAGAGGCCGTCCTGGCCCGTGATTCCTGTGATGAGTGCGCGCTTCATCGGTGTTTCCTCCACGGGATAAAAGGGTGAGGGGCTGGATTGGGTCGCCTAACTCTACACGCGAGGCCGACCGCCATGCCGTAGCCTGAAGGCCCCATGGCAACCCCAGGCACGCGACTGATCCCCGATGCGGGGTGGGCCTTCTTTGCATCGGCGGCCTTCACAAAGACGGCGACGCTCACCGCTCTCGGCATCGTCTTTCTCGCGCACCCGATCACGGCAATCATCGGATGGTGGGGCTACGGAGCCATGCTCGCCACCCTCGCCATGTTCTGCGGCGTCTCGCTCTACGGAAGACGGGGTGAGATCGAGTGGCAGGGGATGCTGCCGATCTCACTGCTCGTGTTCGTCGGTTGGAGCGCGGCCTCGGTCGTGTGGAGCCAGTACAACTGGGCGTCCCTCGGCGGAGTCGCCTACCAGGTGGCCGTCGCGTTCCTCGGCGTCTATATCGCGCTGAGTCGTGACCTCCTCCAGCTCGTGCGAGCCGTGGGCGACGTCTTGAGAGTGGTGCTCATCCTCTCGCTGGCGATGGAGGTCTTCTCCGGACTCCTCATCGACATGCCGATCCCGTTCCTGGGCATCTCGGGCAATCTGCCCCTCGGGGGTCCGCTCGAGGGGCTCATGGAGACCCGCAACCAGTTCGGAGTCGTGGCCGCGATCGCCGTCATGACCTTCTTCGTCGAGGTGGCCACCCGCTCGGTGAGCCGTTGGGTCTCGGCGACCTCCCTCGCGGGAGCGCTCCTCGTCGTCGTGCTGACACAGTCCCCTGTCACCATTGGAGTGCTCGCCGTCCTGGCGGTCGCGACCGCCGTGCTCTTCGGCATCCGTCGTGCGAGCGTGCCGCTGCGGCAGGCGCTCAACATCGCGCTCGTCGTCGTGGTGGGCGCGACACTCGTGATCGTATGGGTCGCACGCCAGCGCATCATCGACCTGCTCAACGCGGGGAGCGAGTTCGAGCTGCGGTACACGCTTTGGATGCAGGTGCTGGGGCTGAGTCGCCTGCACCCGATCGAGGGTTTCGGATGGGTCGGGATCTGGCCTCGCGATGTGCCGCCGTATTCGTGGTTCCTCGTGGCCGGGCGCGGACACGCCTCGGCACTCAACGGATTCGTCGACGCCGCGCTCCAGCTCGGGCTCGTGGGCCTCGCTGCTTTCGTTGCCCTCCTGGGTCTCGCGCTCGTCAGGTCGTGGCTGCTCGCGACCCGTCGCCGCACCATCATCTATGTCTGGCCCGCGCTGGTGCTCCTGGTGCTGGCCGTGACCTCGCTCGCAGAGAGCTCCCTGTTGGTCGGCTTCGGCTGGCTCACGCTGGTGATCTGCTGCGTCATGGCATCACGAAACCTCAGTTGGCGCACGCGACTCCCGAGGGACGCCAGCACGGTCGCCTAAGCGAAAATTTAGCCCGCGATGTGTGCTCGCCAGGCGGAGGCGACGATCTCATCGAGCCCGTGACGCGCCTGCCAGCCGAGCACCTCCCGGATCCGTGTGGGGTCCGCAATGAGCTTGGGCGGGTCGCCCGCGCGCCGAGGCAGCACCTCGGGCTCAAGGGCCATACCCGAGGCACGGGCAATCGCGTCGACAACCTCACGCACACTGCTGCCCTCCCCGGTTCCGACATTGAACGCGGATGCTGCAGGCCGCTCGCCCGCGCCCCGACGGGCATCCAGGTGGTCCAAGGCGGCGAGATGCGCTTCGGCGAGGTCGAGCACATGGATGTAGTCGCGAATGCAGGTGCCGTCCGGCGTCGGGTAGTCGTCGCCGAAGATCTTCGGCTGGTCGCCCGCATCCAGACGCTCGAAGACCATGGGCACGAGGTTCTGCACCGCTGTGTCACCGAGGTCCGGCCATCCAGCGCCCGCGACGTTGAAGTACCGCAGGGACGTGACGGAAATGCCAAGTGCCGTGACCGAATCGGCAAGGAGTTGCTCACCGGCAAGCTTGGTCTCACCGTAGGGGTTGATGGGCCTCGTGGGAGCGTCTTCTGCAACCGCCCCCGTGTCGGGTTCGCCGTAGACGGCAGCGGACGAGGAGAAAACGACGCGCTCGACGGAGGTTTGTTCAATCGCCATCAGCACGTTTGCGAGGGAGCCGACGTTCTGCGAGTAGTACCAGGCCGGGCGCTGCACGGACTCGCCGACCTGCTTGCGGGCGGCGAAATGGATGACGGAGTCGACCGAGTGTTCGGTGACGAAGTCGCGCAGGACCTTGGGCGTCACATCCGTCGCGAGATCGATCTCGAGCGTGGGGATTCCCTCTGTGCGCGCGCGGACGCCGTTGCTGACGTCGTCGGCGATCACCACCGAAGTGCCTCGTTCACGCAGGAGGCGCACGACGTGCGATCCGATGTAGCCGGCTCCACCGGTGACCAGTACCGTCATGCCGCACACTCCCGGATCGTGACGTTCATGGCTTCATTCCATCACGGGCGGGCTGCAGGATGTCCCGGAACACGTCGAGGGCGCCCTGGCTCGACAGGCGCCGATAGGAACCCGCCCTGTGCTCGTCCAGCACGGTGCCGAGCCGGGCGAGGCGCCGCCGCGGCAGTCCCGCCCGCACGCGGTCGAAGCGCGCACGGTCGCGCGCCGCCGCGAGGATCGCCTCGGGCACGGGAAGTTGAGCAAGCCGGTCGGCGAGCGCCTCAGCACGCACCGCGAGTATCTCGTAGCGATCGCCACGCTCCTCCAGCATGCGCGAGATGCGGTAACGGAGCGTGGGTTTGGTGGCCCCGATCTGGTTGGCCCCGTGCTGTCGGTAATCGATGAGCGGTTCCTCGACGAGCTCAACCTCGCCAATAGCGGCGGCGATCGCCGCGAGCCACTCATCATGCACCCATGTCGAGGGAAACGGCATGGCGTACTCCAGCAGCGTTGCGCGGAACGCGACTGTCGCCCCCGTCACCAGATTGCGGCGGAGATACGCCGAGAACGCCTCTCCCCCATGGATCGCCTGACGTTCAGCAGGCGACACCCAGAGCGCTTCGAACAGTCCCACGTCGAGTGGTCGGCCGGCGGCGTCGACGAGTCGGGCATCCGAGTGCTGCAGCAGGAGACCTGGTCGGGCCTCGAAGGATGCTGCGGCCCGCTCGAGCCGATCGGGATGCCACCTGTCATCTTGATCGCTGAGCACGATGAGCTCGCCCTCGCAGGCGCTGACGGCGCGCTCGAAGTTCTTCGTCACGCCGCGGCGCCCTCCGGGGTCGAGAACTCGGAGGCTCACCCCGCTTCGCGCGGCCTCGTGGGTGGCGCGGATGATGTCGAGCGTCGCATCCGTCGACCCGTCGTCAGCAACGACCAGCTCGTCGGGGCGCCGCGACTGGGCAAGGATGCTTTCCACCTGCTCAGCGACGAAACGCTCGCCGTTGTAGGTCGCAAGAGCCACGGAGATGGTCGTCACGCCGTCGAGCCTAGCGGCGCCAGCACGCTCGCTAGCATGGGCGCATGCCTCTCGTGTTCGTGAACCTCCTGCAGTCGACCGGCACGAAGGGCGGTATTGAGATCTATGCTCGTGAGCTCTACCGCAGGCTCGGCGAACAGCCGGGCGAGTTCACGTTCGTGGGATACGCGAGCACCGAACTCATGGAGCGCGATCACTCGTGGTTCCCCGGCGAGGTCATCGACTCTGGCATCAGCGGCGAGAACCGAGTCACTTGGGCCTTCGGCGAACTGTTCAGCGTCGCGCGGGCAGCCAAGCGGGCGGGCGCCGACCTCATCCACGGCCCCGCGATGTTCGGGCCGCTTCGTCCGCCCGCGCCGCTCGTCATCTCCGTGCATGACCTGCTGTATTTCTCGCACCCGGAACTCATGCAGACGAAGCTCTTCACCGAGCCCGTCAAGTGGATGGAGAAGCGGGGTGCCGCGGCAGCCTCGCGGCTCATCACGATCAGCGAGTACTCGGCGAGCGCCATCCGCCGATACCTCCGATTCGATGACGACCGGATCGATGTCATCCCTCTCGCGGGGCGCGCACCGGACCCCTCCGTGGGCGTCGGTCTCACCCGGGCGTCAGACCTCTTCCTTGCGATCGGCCAGCGCAGCCCCTATAAGGACTTCGGGACCGTGGTGCGGGCGTGGGCACAGATTCCCGAGAACGAGCGACCTCGCCTCGTCATCACCGGAAGCCACGGAGACGACCCACTCATTCCGCTCGTGCGCGAACTCGGCCTAGAGCGCTGGGTCGAACTCAAGTCGTGGGTGCCGACCGAGGAGCTCACTGAACTGTTCGCCACCGCAACGGCGCTGATCGACTCGACACTCGCGACAGGCTTCTCGCTCCCGACCCTCGAGGCCATGGGAATCGGCCTGCCCGTGATCCTCGCCGACACCGAGGTCTTCCGCGAGGTGGGGGCGGATGCGGCCGACTACTTCGCCGCGGGAGATCCCGCCGACCTGGCGCGGGCAGTACGGAGCCTCGCCTCTCGCCCCGAGCGTCAGCGGGAACTGACGAGGCTCGGTCTCGAGCGGTCAGCGCAGTTCTCGTGGGAGAAGGTCGCAGAGCAGACCCTTGAGTCGTTCAGGAAGGCCCTTCAGCGCGGCTGAGCCGCAGCATCCGACTCCTGAAGGCGCTCAGGAGAGGGCGGAGAGGGTCTCGAACACGAGGTCGATGCCCGGCTCGACCGGGTAGTGATGATTGCCGACGAACAGCCCGTCCACGTGCACCTTGTCTGCAGCGGGTAGCTCCTCGGGCACGACCGCGTCAAGGTAGCGCATCACTGGGTTCCTCGCGAAGTTGCCGGCCACAATCGGCCGCGCCTCAACACCGGCAGCTTCAAGGGCGCGCGCCACATCGGCCCGACGTCCCGCGAGAGCGCCTTCAAGCACGAGGGAGAATCCGAACCAGCTGCTCTCGCCGGTCTCACGCTGCAGGCGCACCGTGTCGAGGCCGGCGAACTTGGAGACGAAGTATTCTGCGTTGCGTCGGCGGCCTTCGACCAAGGACGGAACCTTTTTCAGCTGCTCGATGCCGATCGCCCCAGACATCTCGAGCGGCCGCACGTTGTAGCCGGGCAACACGAAGCGGAAGAGGTCGTCGAAGCGGTCGCCCGTCTTGTCGTGCACGAAGTTCTTTTCGGGCAGTTCGCGGGTCCAGCCGTGAGCGCGGAGCGACGTGAGCTCCTGGTATAGCTGCTCATCATCGGTGAGGATGACGCCGCCCTCCATGGTGGAGATGTGGTGCGAGAAGAAGGCGCTGAACGTGCCCATGAGCCCCGCCGCGCCCGCCCATGTGCCCTCGTGGCGCGCGCCGAGGGACTCGCAGTTGTCTTCGAGCAGAACGAGGCCGCGGTTCTCGGCGAGAGCCGTCAAGCGCGTGAAGTCGTTCGGGTTGCCAAGGAGGTTGACCGCGAAGATCGCCTTGGTCTTCGGCCCAACCGCTGCCTCGGCGAGGTCGAGGTCCATATTGAGGGTGTCGATGTCGATGTCAACGAAACGCGGGATCAAGCCGTACTGGTGGAGCGGGTAGTACGTCGTCGCCCACGACACAGCCGGCACGAGCACCTCGTCTCCAGCGTTCAGGTCGATCCGAGGGTCGAGCACGGCTGCTGCCACCGCCAAGAGGTTTGCGCTGCTTCCGGAGTTGACCATGACGCCGAAACCCGCGCCGAAGTGTGCGGCGAACTCTGCCTCGAATTGCTTGACCAGCGGGCCCATCGTGAAGCGGCCGCTGTCAACGACGCGCTGGATGGCGGCATATTCCGCCTCGTCCCAGCTGGAGGTAGCGAGGGGGAAACCCTGGGATGCTTCGGTCATTGCGTGGATCCTTGCTCGGGGTTGTGCGACGCGAGGTATGCCGCGGTCGTCGCGGCATAGCCCTCGTCGAGAGTGGTCGTCGGGTTCCAGCCGAGGGCTCGCGCCCTGCTCGAATCGAGGAGCCGCTGCATGACGCCAGACGGCTTGGAAGTGTCGTAGTCGAACTCGCCCGTGAACCCGACCGCCCGTGCGGCTGCCTCATAGTAATCACGAATCGAGTGGTCGACGCCGACGCCGAGATTGAGCATGGCGGGCCATGCTTCCAGCTCGCCCACTTCGGTGACGAGCCACGCCGCCAGGTCCGGAGCGTAGGTGAACTCCCGCCGCGCCGTGCCGTCGCCCCACACCGGTAGTGACTTGTCGCCGGCGCGCACTGCGTCATAGGCCTTCGCGATCGTAGAGGCAACAAGGTGCGAACGACCAGGGCGGAAGTCGTCACCGGGCCCGTAGAGGTTGCTGGGAACAGCAGCGCGATACGCCCAGCCGTACTGTCGACTCGCGTACTCGCAGAGTTTCGTGCCGGTGATCTTCGCGAGCGCATAGCCCTCGTTCGCCCCCTCGAGGGGCCCGCCCAGGAGGTCATCCTCAACGATGGGCTGGCGCACATCCGCCGGATAAATTGCTCCGCTTGAAACGTAGAGGAACTCGGGCACCTCAGCGGCGATCGCCGCCGAGATGATGCTGCTGTCGAGCTGGATGTTCTCCTGCAGGAACGTTGCCGGTCGCTCGAGCTTGTCGGCGATGCCCGCCACCCTTGCAGCAGCGTGGATGATGGCGTCGGGCCGGAGCTGTGCGATCACCTCGGCGGTCGCGGAAGCATCGCGAAGGTCGACCTCGGCCCGTGTGAGTGCGACCAACTCGTCATCGGGGCGCAGGCTCGGCCACTGCTGCACGATGCTCGAACCGAGCATGCCTGCCGCGCCCGTGACGACGACGCGCATCAGTGGGCCCGCCCGATCGGGCGGAGCACGCGGAGGTCTGGAGCGCCAACACACATGCCACTGAGCTTAGTCGAGCAGCGTCGCCAGACCTGATGGCTGGGTAGGCTGGGTGACCGTGAACGCAGCCCAGCAGAGTCCAGCAGCCGGTGAGCCACTCGACATCATGATGCCCTTCTGGGGCAGCGTCGACCACTTCATGATCGCCGTCGAGAGCGTGCTGCGCCAAGAGGACCCCAACTGGCGCTTGACAATCGTCGACGACGTCTATCCGGACCTGTCGGCCGGCGAGTGGGCGAAGTCGATCGATGACCCCCGAGTCTCCTACATTCGAAACGAGGAGAACCTGCGCCCCAGCCGCAACTACAACAAGAGCGTGGGGCTGGCCGAGAGCGAGTTCGTGACGATCATGGGCTGCGACGACGTCATGCTTCCCGGATACGTGGGTCGCATCCGGCAACTCATCGCCGAGTTCCCGGATGCCGACATCATCCAACCGGGGGTTACCGTCATCGACGAGAACGGCAAGCCGGTCGAGCCGCTCGCCGACCGCGTCAAGGCGCTCTACCGTTTCCGTGGCACGGGAGCACGGCAGTACCGGGGCGAAGAGCTGGCGACCAGTCTGCTGCGGGGCTTCTGGCCGTACTTTCCGAGCGTCACCTGGCGGGTCTCTCGCGTGGCATCCGGATTCCGCACGGACCTCGACGTGACGCAGGATCTCGCCATGATGTTCCAGATCGCTGCTCAGGGTGGCTCGCTCGTGCTCGATGATGAGGTCGTCTTCGCCTACCGTCGGCACTCAGCGAGCGTCTCGGCCGTGACCGGCCCGGATGGTTCCAAGTTCCGACAGGAGCGCACGCTGTTCCGCGAGGCTGAGGAGACGGCCAAGTCTCTCGGCTGGCCGAGGGCGGCGCGGGCGGCACGCAATCACCTGACCTCACGCCTGCACGCGCTCACCGAACTGCCAGGCGCGGTCGCCAAGCAGAACAAGACGGGCATCCGCACGCTCACCCGGCACGTGCTCGGGCTTCCCTACTGACGGCGAACGGCGTAGCGCAAAGCCGACCACCGGCGCGTCGATAGAATCGTGGGCGTGTCCCCAGATCACCCGCGCACGCTCATCGTGATGCCCGCCTTCAACGAGGAGGAGTCCGTCGGCGACGTCGTACGCGAGGTGCAGGCGAAGCTGCCCGGAGCCACCGTCCTCGTCGTGGACGACGGATCGCGGGATGCGACGAGCACCGTCGCCCGCGAGGCCGGCGCGCTCGTGGCCACGCTTCCCTACAACCTCGGCGTCGGGGGCGCTATGCGCGTCGGATTCCGCTACGCCCTCGAGCGCGGCTTTGACGCCGTCGTGCAGGTGGACTCGGATGGCCAGCACGACCCAGACGGAGTGCCCGCGCTTCTGCGTGAACTCCAGCACGCCGACCTCGTCCTGGGCGCCCGGTTCGCGGGCGAAGGCGACTATCGCGTGCGTGGTCCCCGCCAGTGGGCGATGAAGGTGCTCGCCCTCGTACTCAGCCGGACCTCACGCACGAAGCTCACCGACACCACCTCGGGATTCCGCGCATCGGGCCCCCGAGCCATCCGTCTCTTCGCCCAGCACTACCCCGCCGAATACCTCGGAGACACAATCGAGGCGCTCGTGATCGCATCCCGCTCCGGCCTCGTCGTGCGACAGGTTCCTGTTGCCATGCGCGTTCGTGCTGGCGGCGTGCCCTCCCACAATCCCTTCAAGGCGGCCGCATACCTCGGCAGGGCCGCCGTCGCGCTCGTTGTCGCCTTCATCCGCCCCCGTTCCACCTACCGTGTCGGGAGCGCACTGTGACAGTCACCAGCTACATCTTCGGCATCGCCTCCGCGCTCCTCATCCTTGTGGTGGTCATCGAGATGCTGCGCAGACATCTGCTTCGGGAACGCCACGCCATCTGGTGGTTCGTCGCGGGCGTCATGGCTCTCATCGCCGGCATCTTCCCCTCGACACTCGAGTGGGCGGCGGATGTCATCGGCATCGAGGTGCCCATCAACCTGGTGTTCTTCGTGAGCATTACGATCCTCTTCTTCGTGTGCTTGCAGGCATCCGCCGAACTCACCAAGCTCGAGGCCCGCACCCGCACCCTCGCCGAGCGCGTCGCCCTCATCGAGATGGAGTTGGCATCGAAGTCGGGCAACAGTGACGGCCGCTGAACCGCGGCCTCGCCTCTGGCGGCCGTTCACTGCCGCATGGGTAGTCATCGGTCTTCTCATGTCGCTGTGGGCGATCGCGACTCCGATCGGTGCGGCACCCGATGAGCCCGCCCACCTGGTCAAGGCGGCGTCGGTCGTGAGAGGCGAGTTCATCGGTGACCAGGGAAGCTTCGGCCACATCGTCGACGTCCCTCGCTACGTCTCTCATACACATGCCCAGACCTGCTACGCCTTCGACGGTCGCGAAGAAGCAGACTGCGCCCCCGAAGTGCCTGTGCCGACGGACGAGGTTGTCGAAGGCTCGACGACGGCAGGACTCTACAACCCTCTTTACTACCTGCTGAGCGGATGGCCCTCACTGCTCTTCGGCGATAGCACGGGCATCTATGGGATGCGCCTGGCGAGCGCTGTGGTCGTGTCCGGCTTCCTGGCTCTCGCGTTCGGGCTTGTCTGGTCGTGGCGCCGTCGCGTGCTGCCTCTGATCGGACTCGCGGTCGCGACGACCCCGATGGTGCTCTTCCTCGGCGGCACCGTCAATCCGAACGCTCTGGAGATCACCGCAACCCTGGCCGCCTTCACGGGGATGCTGACCATCATTCGAGAGAGACACCTGCCGATCGCGCCCAGCGCGGCCATCGTGCTCGCGGGAGCGGCCGTCGCGGGCAACATGCGCGGGCTGTCGATCCTGTGGCTGGTCGTAGCGCTACTGGTACCCCTCGTCCTATTGCGACTCGACGAACTCACGGCACTCCTTCGCCGCCGAGCTGTGCTGGTGGTGATCGCGGGCGCCGCCATCGCCTTCATCGCGGCTGCGGCGTGGCTGTTCGGCACCAACTCGCTCGGCGCCGCCGTCGACGATCCCCTCACCGAGACGATCGCCCCAGGGGTCGGCGCGCCCTGGTATTACGGCGCCTGGTGGACCTTCCAGGCCACCATCGACTACCTGCAGGGCGCCATCGGGATCTTCGGCTGGCTCGACACCCCCTCCCCCCTCTTCGTCTTCGCCGTATGGGCCACTCTCATGGGCGGGCTGCTCCTGCTCGCAGCGGCCTTGCTCAGGGGACGTGCCCTCGTCTTCGCGGTGCTGCTCGTGGGAGCCACCATCGCGCTGCCTCCCCTCATGCAGGCCGTCTACATCACGGGCGGGGGGATCATCTGGCAGGGCCGCTACATCCTGCCGGTCCTCGTCTGCGCGGTGCTCGGCGTGGCCGCCGTGCTCTCGGACGTGCTGCCCGCGGCCGGTTCGCCGCTGAGGCGACTCACCGTCACCATCGCGGTGTTATGGGGTGCCGCGCAATTGCACGCCTTCGCAACAGCATTGCGTCGCTACAGCGTGGGACTCGACGCCAGCTGGGCGGACATGCTCACGGCCGCCGACTGGGTTCCCCCGGGCGGGCTCTGGCTGTCGCTGCTTGGCTTCGCAGCCGTGGTGGCTGGCGGCGCCGCGTGGATAGTCGCGGTATCCCGAACCCGCGCGCTCAGCGCCTGACGACAACCGCCTCAACCTCGGGACAGGCTCCAGCGAGTTCCGCACCGAGCCTGGTGTCGGCCGAATGCACGATGGTGCCGCCGCCCATGAGATCGACGATGCTGCAAAGGTCGGCAACCTGATTGGTGTCATACAGGCCATAGGCGGCGTTGCGAAGCTCGTCGTCACCTTCGAGGGAATCGGCCCACATCTGCATCAGCCAGAAGTTGATGGTGCTTTCGTGTGCCGAACCGGAACGCCACAGCACGTGGGACTGCCCGGGGTCAGCGAGGCTCGTGATCTCATCGACCACGTCGTCGCCGTGGCCCAGGAACTCGCCACGCAGAAGCTTGACGACTGGCCCGGCCTGCCGCTCACGTGTAGTCCCCACCGGAACCCAATCGAGGAAGACGAACAGCATCCCAGCCGCCGCCAGGAATGCGACGATGCGAAACGGCCGCTGTGGGATGCGATGCACGATCGCCGCCGCGACGACGCCGAGCAAGAGGAGCACCATGACCACCGTGATCAGCCACATGTACTTGAGCGGGTAATACGTCCACGGTGTCGACTCGTTCCGCGAGATGAACAGCAGCAGGGCCAAGCCGAGCAGGCCACCCCCGGAGACGGCGACGACGCCGAAGACGACCGGATGCCGCGGGCTCCTGAAGGCAGCGATCGCCAGCACGATCGTGCAGATGATGACGGCGCCGAGAATCCATCGGGGCACCGAGTGGGCACCGCCGGGCGCGGAGAGGAAGCCGGAGAGGGCCAGGAAGCTGGGAAGCACGACCAACAGGCCGTAGAGCATGAGTTGCGCGAAAGAACCGAGGAGAAAGACTGCAGACCAGCCCCGCACCGAGGGCAGGGTGCGGCGGTGCCTGAGAAAGACGACGAGCGCGAGTGCGGCGGGAAGCAGCACGAAGGGGCTCCACACCGTGAGAAGGAGCGTCGCGGTCAGGCACAGGAGCGCGAGGGAGTGGGCTGGACTTCGCTCCTCGACGAGATATCCCGCAAACGCTGCCAGGACGACGAGCAGTGCGATGTGGGCGTTGAAGAAGCCGAACTCGAGCGGATACCCCGTCACGATCCAACTGAGCGGCACGAAGGAGACAACCGCTCCGACCGCCGCCACGGTCAGGTCGCCGCCACCCGCCCTGGAGGTGATCGCGGCGGCAAGCACACCGGCCAGCAGGCAGACTCCAGCGATGACCATGGCCCACACACCCGTGAACGCGGTGAGGTCGTGGCGGAGGAGCTCCCCCGGTTCGACGGCCGAGCGACCGGGCGCCATCGCGAGGGCGAGGAGCGCCGCTGGCAGAGGAACGGGGTTCTCCTCCGGCCCGGCCGCGATCCCGTTGTCCGAGAGCACCCTCCGGGCAAACAGCACGTTGTTGGCGGAATCGCCGTGCACGACGAGAGACAATCGTGAGGCCCCCGGCAGCTGGGCGCTCACCTGGGACAGGACGATCCAGAAGGCGCCGCCGACTGCGGCAGGCGCCCAGGTGACGACCGTGGTATGACGCGGGCGGGCGATCACGATGTCCCGGCCAAGATGCATGGCGGCGCCCGCAAGACCGACCAGGGTCCACACGGCGGTCACCGTGATGTGCATCGGCACGGGGGTGAGCGGCGAGAGCATCAGTACCCCGACGACGAGCCACAGGGTGACGACGACCGCACCCATGATCGCCGCGAAGGATCCCATGCGGGCGGATGCCGCGACTGTCCACGGCACGGCAGCCGCCGCGAGAAGGGGCCACAGGGGAAGGCCGAAAAGGGTCCCCGCTGCTGCGGCCACGACGAGGAACGCGAAGACCGCCGGAATCACCGAGGGCCAGACGCTGCGACCTGAGCGCAGTCGCTGCGTGCGGGTCACGGCAGGACCTCGCTGGAGGTGCGGCGCGGCATCCGTCCCGCTGTCGCGAGCAGCCAGGCCGCGTGCGTTGCGAGGCCCACAAGCGGCGCCACGAGGGTCGCCGCGCACACACGGAGAATGATGTCGTCGATCGGAAGCGCCATGATCACGACCGTCGCGAGGGCAGCGAGAAGCCATCCGGTCGAGTAGGCGAGGTGGCCGCCCCTGCCGAGCACCGCCGAGCCGCTCACGCTGAGCGCACCGACGAGCACGGAGGAGGCCACCATGATGGCGATCACGCCGCCGTCAAGGGTGACGGGGGCGCCGGAGACGAATTGGAACACGGCGGGTCCGAGCCACCAGCCGGCCAAGGCCAGCAGGAGGCCCCCGAGCAGCAGCACGCCCAGGATGATGAGGAGGAAGCGCACCCAGCCTTCGAGCCTCTCGCGGAACTGCACGATGAAGTAGCCCTGAAGTGCCATGACCGAGACGACGAGTGGCGCGCGGGTGAGAGTCATGGTGAACACGAGTTCACCGATCAGCGCGGCATCGGCACCGCGCGACGTGACCCCGAGCAGGAGGGGAAACGCGCTCACGAGCACAGCGGTCGAGACCGCAGCGAGCATCGTGCGCGCCACGTTCCACGAGAGTCGCCCGAACCCTACGTCGATGTCGGTGCGGCCGACGACCCCCCGGCGGATCACTGGCCACAGCAGCATGATGGCAAGAGGGAAAGGGAGAGCCACCGCCCACGCGAGTGCCACGATATCGTCTGCGACCGTCAGCATTACTCCGACGAGCAGGAGGCGCAGCACACCGTCGATTGAGATCATGAGGGCGAGCGACCGCCACTGGCTGACGCCGTAGAGGGTGCCACTCAGGGTGGCGACAAGCACATAGGCTCCCGTTCCCACGGCGAGCGGCCACACGAGCGCCCACCCCTGGGCCGGGAACACAGCGTCGACCCAAAGGGGCGCTGTCGCAACCGTGAGAATCACCACGAGACTGGCCGCGAGCACGCCGAAGTCGCGCGACCGACTCGCGCGGTGTCGGCTGCCGGGAGCGATGGCATGCGTCGCCCTCGTCACCTCCTGCTGGATACCGGAGAGCGCGCCCACTACGAGATAGATGGTCGCCCAGAAGATCGCGAAGAGGGCGTACGGCGCCGGGCCGACCACCCGGTAGACGAGCCAGGTGACAAGGTAGCCAGCGACGCCAGCGACGACGGTTGCGGCGACGATCTGCGTCGCGCCCCCGCCCGTTCCCCTGTTCTCGTGCGCCGGCGCGCCCGCCCCCTCGCTCATCGTGGGGTCAGACCCGGGCGGCGATCCACTGCTGCAGGCTCGCGATGCCGCGCTCCACTGACCATTCGGGTTCCCAGTCGAGCTCGGCCGTGGTCCGTTCGATCGTGCACTCCGCGTGGCGCACGTCTCCGTCGCGGAACTGCTCCGTCACATGGGGTGCAGGTGCGCCGTGGAAGTCGGCGATGTGCTGTGCGAGTTGCATGATGGTCGTGCCGACACCCGAACCGACGTCGAAGGGAGTCGAGCCGGTCTCGAGGTCGCCGATCACGCTCTCGAGCGATGCCGCGACATCCTCGATGTAGACGAAGTCTCGCGTGATGAGACCGTCCTCGTACACGGGGATCGATTCGCCGCGCATCGCCATCTGCGAGAAGAGGGAGACGATACCCGTGTAGGGATTGATGAGCGACTGGCCGGGCCCGTAGACGTTCTGGAACCGCAGTATGGTGAGGGCCACGTCGTGCGAGGAGGTCCAGGCCGACAGGATGTTCTCCTGGGCCAGCTTCGTTGCGCCGTAAACGCTCGTGGGGGCGGGACGGGTCCGCGAGCCCTCGCTCGGCAGTGGCCGCGCTCCTTCGAAGTCCCACTCGTGACGCTCGAACTGTGCGTGCGATCGCTGACCGGGCGCAAACACCGTGCCGTCTTCGCGACGCCACTCGCCCTCGCCGTAGACGGCGCGGCTGCTGCTCAGCAAGAACTGGCGTGGCGTGTGCCCGGCCCGGCCCAGCGCATCCAACATCTGCGTGGTGCCGACGACATTCACTTCAGCGTGGCGGGTCGCCTCGTGCAGCGACTGTGCCGTGCCCGTCTCCGCCGCGAGGTGGATGATGATGTCAGGCTTCACGTCGGCGAGCAGGGCGTTCCAGTCGTCGGGGCTCGTGACGTCGCCCTTGACGAGTTCGGCGGCCGCGTGCAGCTCGGCCGGACGCTCGGCACTCGGGTGCACCTGAGGGTGAAGGTTGTCGAGCACGACCCAGCGGTCCGCGCGTGCGGCAAGACGCTGCGAAAGGGCGCAGCCGATGAAGCCTGCCCCTCCTGTGACCAGGACGGTGCCGATGTCAGTGGCGGCCAAGAGGTGTCTCCTTGCGGTAATAAGGGATTGTTCGACTCTAGCGAGCGCGCAGCGGGTCAGCGCTATTCGGCGCGTGCGGGTGCCGGATGCTCTGCACCGGTTTCCGCAGGGGGTTGCGGGCCGCGGAGGCGGTCACGTGCCCAGCGGAACCACCAGCGGATGCCCCGTCCCGGCCCGAGGTCCTTGAGCGTCATGGCGCGCTTCTCGAGGCCATGCCAGCTCAGCCACGCGCACCCGAAGGTGACGATGAGCGTCGTGGCGACCCATCCGACGTATCCCCAATTGTGCCAGCCCAGGTAGGCGGTGAACTGTTGCACAAGGAAGCCGTAGACGTAGATGCCGTAGGAGTAGTCATTCTTGGCGCCGATCCACTGCACACGCGCCGGCAGCTTCGCCGCGGCCCACAGCAGAAGATAAGCGAAGGCTGGGTAACCGATCAGCACCCACCCGCCAAAGGCGAGCGTAAGGATGACGACGGCACCGCTGGTGATGCCCAGCACGTTATTGAGCGGGATCGCCTTGGAGTAGAGACCCAGGCAGGCCCCGATCAGGAAGATGTAGGTGAGATTGACTCGGTATGGATCGCCCAGCATCGGAATGATCGAGGGCACGAGAGTTGGCAAGAAGGTGTTCGAGAGTGAGACGGCAAGGAAACCGAGGGTCGCGAGCACAACCAACCAACGTGCGTGCCTCAGCGCGCCGATGACCAAGAAGAGGGCGATGAGCAGGTAGCAGGACCATTCGTAGGCCAGGGTCCAGAGGGAGCCGTTGAGCACGCTGGTTCCGGCGAGTTCGCCGTAGGGCGTCGTCGCGGCGAAGACGTCCTGCACCCCCCAGGCCCGCATGGTGAGGTCGGCGTTGGCAACGATGTAGCTCACCGGACCGCCACCCCCAACCGTGAAGTACGCACGAAGCGGGTTGCCATCCAGCAGCCATACGATCGGGCCGACGACGAAGGCGCCAACGGCGAGCACCAGCCAGAAGGCCGGGAAGATGCGCAACACGCGTCGCCACAGGAACTGCACGATGTCGGAGCCCGCACCGCTCTTGGCGATGAGGTAGCCGCTGATGGCGAAGAAGCCGACGACGGCGATTCCGCCGATCGTCTCCTGATTCCTCACGATGAGCGGCATGGGGTCGTTGCCCCAGCCTCCAAGCGGGAAGGCGTGGGAGAAAATCACGGCCGAGGCAAGAACTAGGCGCAGCAATCCCAAAGAGTTGTGGTGACCAGCCATACCCCCAGACAGCGATTGGCGCACGCGAACGCGTGGTCGCGGTGTGGACTCCGGAAGCTGTTCGGCCGGGCTGGAAGAAGTCATCCGCGCCTCTTCAGGCGCTTCGCGACCTTGCCTGCGACCGCGGAGGGACCCGCCGTACGCAGGTAGAAGGCGGCGCGACCGATGTCGTGCATGAGCCCGGAGCGGCGACGCTGCTTGCGCCCCTGGGCCGCCGCGGCGAGTTGGGCGGCGGTCAGGCCGCGGTGGTCGGCCGCGTGCTCTGCGTCAGCGACGAAGTCGACGAGCGGGGCGAGGGCCGCCTCCCAGAAGTACCGCTCGCGCACCCGGCGGATGTTAGCCTTCGCCTCGGCAATGAACTCCTCGTCGAAGAGCACCCGTTCAAGCGCGGCCGACAGCCCCGCGACATCCTCTGCCTTGACGACGACACCGAGGTTCTCGGCGGCGATCAGTTCGGCGAAGTGGTCGCCCTCGGTGACGACCATGGGCAGCTCAGCCCAGAGGTAGTCGAGGATGCGGGTGCGGAACGAGAAGGTGGTCTCGATGTGCGAGAAGTGCGTGCTGACGCCGGCATCCGCCTCGGTGAGGTAGTTCTGCCGGTCGGCGTAGTCGACCCACGAGGGGTTAAAGAAGACTGAGGTGTCGAGTGCGCCAAGCTCCTCGGCGAGCGCGCGGGACTCCTTCACGATGCGCATCTCGGGCACGCCGGGGTGCGGATGCTTGGTGCCCTGGAAGAAGAGACGCACGCCCTCGCGGCGCTGGGAGAGATCGGCAACGGCGCGGATCAGCGTCTTGGGGTCGAACCAGTTGTAGAGGCCGCCGCTCCACAGCAGCACCTTGTCGTCACGGTCGATGCCCGGCATGACACCCTTGAGCACCTCGCGTTCGTGCGTGGGCGGCGTCGCGGAAAGCCCGAACGGAGCGATGCTGATGAGCCCATCAAGATCGGGGTCACCGTCGTAGTTGAGCGGGTTGATGCGCCCGAGTGCGGCGAGCTGGCCGAGCCAGAACATCTTCTGCCGATCGGATGCGCAGAGG
Organism: Salinibacterium sp. GXW1014; assembly: GCF_044769865.1. Taxonomy (NCBI): domain Bacteria; kingdom Bacillati; phylum Actinomycetota; class Actinomycetes; order Micrococcales; family Microbacteriaceae; genus Salinibacterium; species Salinibacterium sp. GXW1014. The sequence goes on along the minus strand of NZ_JBIZWA010000001.1, from coordinate 1,821,633 downwards.
AAGAAGTCTCCCCGCTGCAACTGCTCGTTGAGCACCTCCGTCGCCTCGGCCACCTGCTGCGTCCACTGGGCGGCCGGCAGCTCCCTCCCCTGCTCAAGCTGTTCGAGGTGCATGGGGTCGTAAATGTCGACGACGAGGATCTTGGAGCTCGTGCGGATCGACTCGAAGACGGCCATCGCGTGCCCTTGGAAGACGATGACATCCGCCCACTTCTCGAGCGGCCCGAACTTGCCGTCGTCACCCGGGCGCACGTGCTCGATGCGGAAGGGAGCGTCCATCTCCTCCGCGCCCGAAAGGGTGACGAGACAGACGTCGTTGTCACGGGAGAGTAGCTCGGCCATGTTCCAGGCACGGATGGCGGGGCCGGCGAGCTTCTTGCCGATCGGGTCGCCGGTGACGATCACGACGCGGGTGCGCTCGGTGGGTTCGAGGACGTCGAAGGCACTGACGATGTCGGTGTAGCCGTCGAGGTACTTCTCCTCTTGGTACACCGGAGCATCCACTTGGCCGAAGAGGCGCCAGAGCATGCCGTCGCTGACGGTGCGCGTGGTCTGGATCTCGTCGCGGCTCTTGCGCAGTGACGGCAGGTTCTCGACGAGCTGGTCGATCGCGAACATCGCTGCGACCGCCTGCTTGGAGACGGTGTCGGTGTCGGTGTCGTCGCCCCCGGGCTTCCGCAGGTCGTATGCGGTGGAGTCGAGTCCCGCGCGCGTGATGCCCCGACGGATGGCGAGCATCGTCGCGGCGGGTAGCGCTTCGCGCAGGCCGTCCTCTTCGAGGTTCTTATAGAGGGTAAAGAGTGCGTTTCGTTCGAGGAGGTAGGTCTCCTTGTAGGGGCCGAACTCCGCCATCGACGCGTGGTGCTTGTGGTACGCGAGGGAGGTGGGCTCGTATGCGTAACGCCATCCGCGCAGGTTGAGACGCCAGCCAAGGTCGACGTCTTCGAAGAACATGAAGTAGCGCTCGTCGAAGCCGCCGAGTGCGTCATAGACGTCGCGCCGAACGAACATCGCGGAGCCGGTGCCGAAGAGCACGTCCTGCGGCACATCCGGGGTCTTGGGGATCGGCTCGGCCGTGAACGGCTTGTAGCCCATGCCGTACCAGGTCATGGCGGAGCCGATGAAGTCGACCTTCTCGCCCTCCCAGTCGAGCACGCGGCTCGCGACGGCACCGATCTTGTCGGATGTCTCGAACTTCTCGACGGCGGCGCGCACCCACTTCTCGTCCGGGCGTGCGTCGTTGTTCAAGAGTGCGATGTACTCGCCGCTTGAGGCGGCCACTCCCCTGTTGCATCCCCCGGCGAAGCCGTCGTTCGTCTTCGAGACGACCAGGTTTACGTGGGGTGCGGCGGCCCGGATGCGCTCGGCGCTGTCGTCGCCGGAACCGTTCTCCACGACAACGATCTCAAGCCGCTCCTGCGGCCAGTCGAGCCTGCCGAGGTGCCCGATGGCCTCGATCGTATCGTCAGCGCCTCGGAAGTTCACGAGGACAACAGAGACGACACCCGGTCGGAGCTTGGGCATGGGCGCCTTTCGGGGAGAAGAAAAGGGACCTCCGGAGTCTAGCAACGCTGGTTTCGCCGAGCACCTGAAGCCTCTCTCTGACTCTGCGGATACCATGGGCACGACGTTTTCCCTTTCCCAGTGGAGTTCCATGTCTTCGAGCACCGGCCTCATCAATGAGACGGCGGACGTCGCCGACTCCGCGCGCATTGCTCCTTCCGCGAAAATCTGGCACTACGCGCAGGTGCGCGAGAATGCTCAGATCGGCGAGAACTGCATCGTCGGGCGCGCCGCCTATATCGGATCCGGCGTCACCATGGGCGACAACTGCAAGGTTCAGAACCACGCCCTCGTCTACGAACCGGCTGTGCTTGAGGACGGGGTCTTCGTTGGACCAGCCGTCGTGTTCACGAACGACCAGTTCCCGCGGGCGATCAACGAAGACGGATCCCCCAAGTCGGCGTCGGATTGGGACGCGGTGGGTGTCACGGTGCGCCGCGGCGCCTCCATCGGCGCAAAGAGCGTGTGCATCGCCCCGCTCACCATCGGCGAATGGGCGCTCGTCGGCTCGGGCTCGACTGTGGTGAAAGATGTCCCGGCATTCGCACTCGTCGTCGGTAATCCCGCTCGTCGCATCGGCTGGGTGGGGCGGGCCGGCCACCCCCTGGTCGATGCCGGCGCTGGCGAGTGGACCTGCCCTAAGACCGGCGCGAAGTACCGGCAGACCGAAGCAAACACCCTCACGGAAGTTGACGCATGATCCCTGCAGCGAAGCCCATCATCGGTGACGAAGAGCGGGAGGCCGTCGATCGGGTCATGCGTTCCGGCATGCTCGCACAGGGCCCGGAGGTCGCGGCGTTTGAAGACGAGTTCTCGCGTATCGTCGACGGCCGGTACTCGGTGGCGGTCAACTCGGGCACTTCCGCGCTGCACATGGCTCTCATCGCGGCGGGGGTCGGCGCGGGCGACGAAGTAATCGTGCCGTCGTTCAGTTTCGCCGCAACTGCGAACGCGGTGCATCTCGCTGGCGCTACGGCCATCTTCGCCGACATCGACATCGACTCGTTCTGCCTCGACCCGCGCGCCGCTGAGGCCGCCATCACTCCACGCACCCGCGCGATCATGCCCGTGCATCTCTACGGACATCCAGCCGCGATGGTGCAGTTCGCCAAGCTCGCAAAGAAGCACGGCCTCAAGCTCATCGAGGACGCCGCGCAGGCTCACGCGGCGGCACTCGACGGCGTCTCAGTTGGGGCCTGGGGCGACGCCGCGTGCTTCTCCTTCTATCCGACGAAGAACATGACCTCCGGCGAGGGCGGAATGGTCACGACCCCGTCGGAGGAGACAGCACGCGTGATCCGACTGCTGCGCAACCAGGGAATGGAGAAGCGCTACGCGAACGAGATCGTCGGCTTCAATACCCGCATGACCGACCTGCACGCCGCGATCGGCCGCGTCCAGCTCACGAAGCTGGCCGGATGGACGGCCAAGCGTCAGTCGAATGCCGCCTTCCTCACCGAGCACATCACGGGCGTGATCACGCCGAGCGTGGCTGACGGCGCCGTGCACGTCTACCACCAGTACACGATCCGAGTGGACGGCCGCGACCGCGACGCCTTCGCCGCCGAACTCACGGAGCGTGGAGTCGGCAACGGTGTCTACTACCCCACCCCGATCCACCGCCTGCCGTCGTTCGAACTTGAGCTGGACTTGCCGCAGACCGAGAAGGCGGCGGCCGAGGTGATCTCGCTGCCGGTGCATCCGAGTCTCTCGCAGGGCGACCTCGAGACGATCGTCTCTGCAGTCAACGACGTTGCCAAGGCGGGTGCCTGATGGCGCTGCGCGCAGGCGTACTCGGCCTCGGAGTGATGGGCCGCCACCACAGTCGGGTGCTCAACGGGCTCGAAGGCGTCGACTTCGTGGGCGTCTACGACCCCGCTGACTCCGTGCCAGCGACGATCGAGCGTAAGCCGGTCGTGAAAGACCTGCACGAGTTCCTCGACATGGGCTTCGACTACTGCGTCGTCGCTGCTCCCACCGTGTACCACCTCGACATCGCGCGCTCGCTCGCGGAACGCGGCATCCACGCCCTCATCGAGAAGCCGGTCGCCTCGACGTCTGACGAGGCGACTGAGCTGCGGGCGCTCTTCGCCGCGGCGGGCCTGATCGGCGGCGTGGGCCACATCGAGCGCTACAACCCCGCCCTGCAGTCGGCGAGAGCGCGCATCGAAGATGGCCTGATCGGTGAGATCTACCAGATCGCCACGCGTCGGCAGGGGCCCTTCCCGGGACGGATCGCGGATGTCGGGGTCATCAAGGACCTCGCCTCGCACGACATCGACCTCACCGCGTGGGTGGCCCAGCAGGAGTACGTGTCGGTGAATGCCCGCACGGCGCACCGCAGCGGCAGGGACCACGAGGACATGGTGATCGCGATCGGCACGCTGAGCCGTGGCACGATCGCCTCGCACACCGTGAACTGGCTGACGCCGTTCAAGGAGCGCACCACGATCATCACGGGTGAGAAGGGTGCGCTCGTCGCGGACACCCTCACCGCCGACCTCACGCACTACCAGAACGGGGTTATCGAGAACACGTGGGAGCAGGCGTCGACGTTCCGCGGGGTCACCGAAGGTGACATGACCCGCTTCGCGCTCAACCGCAAGGAGCCCCTCCTCGCAGAGCATGAGGCGTTCCGCGATGCCGTGCTCGCCGGTGACCCGCAGGGCATCGTGACGCTCGAGGAGGGTTCGCGCGTCGTCGAGATCGCGGAGCGCATGGCGCTGGACGGGATGAACTACAAGCTCTGAGGCCGCGTCAGCGCAGGAGAGGGCTCAGCCGCTCCCAGAGAGGGTCTGCCATCTGCCTGCTGAATGTCGCCGTGAAGTGTGTGGCGTCGCGATAGACGAGCGTCGAGCCGATGATGGCGCCGCACCGTTCCTCGTCGCAGAAATAGTCGTTGAGGGTCACGACCCGTCCGCCTGCCGCCGTCGCGGCCGCGGCCTCTGCGTCCAGCCACTCAGGGTCGATCGCCTCACCCACGGCTGTGTCACACGCCGTCGCGTCGGTGAGATGCGAGGACAGGCAGATGGCAGGGGTCTGCGGGAAGGCAGGAGTGTCTGAGATGACCACGACCCGCGACAAATCGGCCAGGCGGGCGACAGTGAGCCCAACGCCGTCCGACCAAACTTTCCGCGTGAACCCCTCACCCTGGCCCGGATAGTTGGCGAGGTTGGACATGATGACGGTGTCCGGCGGGCTCTCGACCAGCCTGTCGATCACGGCGCTGCGCCAATCCGCACAGTCCGCGTAGGGGTTGCCGTCGCGCAGAATGGGCACCTCGGCAGAGGGACACGATGACTTCGTGTACACATCGAGCCGGAATCCCTCATTCTCGGCCAATGCGTTGAGAGCGGGAAACCAGGATGCCGCGTGCGAGTCTCCGAAGAGCGCGACGCGTGTGTCCGAACCGATGTCTCCGAAGCTGCACGATTGCGGTTGCGCGGCACCTGCGTCGAGGTGGCACCCATTCGCGTAGACCGCGGGCAGGTCTCCGTCTGCCTCCTGCAGGTTCGGGCTGAGGTTGGAGGGCACGAAACCGGTGAAATCAGGCGGTGAAGTCAGCTCTCCGGCCGACGTGACGGCTGAATCGGTATGGGTCGGGCGGGCTTCCACCACTCGCGCGAGCCCGATCGCACCAGCAGAGACGATCAGAGCAAGCACGATGGCGCTTCCGATGACGACTCTGGGTTGAAGGCGCCACCCGCCCCGGCGTTCCCGGAAGGGCTCCTCGACAGCGTGGTGAAGCAGCCAGGCGAGCGGCACTGAGAGCGCACCCAGGGCGAGGGTGGCCTCGAGTGGGAGGAGTCCCTGAGGCGCAGCGAGGGCGGGCAGGACAAGCAGCGGCCAATGAACGAGATACAGGGAGTAGGAGATCCGCCCTATCCACTGCATGACCTGGTTGCCGAGCACCAGGGTGAGGGCCCTGCCCGTCGGAGCCTGGCCGCAGAAGATCACGAGAGCCGCTCCCGAGACGGGGACAAGGGCGGCCACGCCCGGGAAATGCGTGCCAGCGTCGAAGCGGAGTACCGACACGAGAATCAGCGCCAACCCGAGCCAGGCTCCGGCGGTTGCCGCCGGACGCGGCAGTCTCTTCGCAATCGTCGGACCGATGAGTGCGATCAAGGCTCCCACCCCGAGCTCCCACGCCCGCGTTGGCAGGCTGAAGAACGCCCATGGCTGGGATCGGAGCGTCAACACCGCACCCGCGATGAGGGAAAGGCCCACGAGGATTGCGACGACAACCGCCAGGGCGCGGGGTCGATGCCCGCGGGCAAGTATCGTCCACAGGAGCAACAGGACCAGCGGCCAGAACAGATAGAACTGTTCTTCGATTCCGAGGGACCAGTAGTGCTGGAACGGAGACGGTGCGGTCTCAGCGAGGTAGTCGGTACCTTGGATCGCAAAGGCGACGTTCGGGACATACATCGCCGTGGCTGCCGCGTCGCCGAGCACCTTCGGAAGCAGCGCGGAGGGGACGAAGAACCAGGCCGCCACGGCGGTGAGCACCATGACAGCCATCGACGCGGGAATGATTCGGCGAATCCTGCGCGCGTAGAAGCGTGCGAAGTCGATCCGCCCTTGCCTCTCGAGGTTGGTGAGAAGGTGGCCCGTGATCAAGAAGCCCGAGATCACGAAGAACACGTCAACGCCGACGTACCCGCCCGAAAGGGTGGCGACTCCGGAGTGGTACAGCACGACAGAGAGCACAGCGATCGCGCGCAGCCCCTGGATGTCGGTGCGGTGGGTCCGCGACGCATCGCGACTTCTCGGCGCCCCCTGTGGGATACCTTGGCTCAGCGTCACCATATCTATCGGGACGACACGATGTCCTCGACGATCCGTCCCCAGATCTTCACTTGTTCCTCGCTCGAGAGCTCACGCGCGTAGCGGTCGGAGTTGGACTTCCACGCCTCGATCTGGGCGGGGGTGATCGTCTCCAGCAGGCGACCTAATGACTGGGCCGTGAAGTCATCGGCCACTGCGCCGATCTCATACCTCTCGACGAAGCTGACCATCTCCGCCGACGGGCCGATGATGACCCCGAGTCGCGCCTGGACGAAGTCGAAGAACTTGTTGGGCAGGCACCACGTGAGGTTGAAGGTTGTCGGGGCAATGACGCTGAGCCCCAGGTCATATCCGTTCAGAGTCGTGACGAGGTCTGCATAGGGGACGGGATCCATGAAGCGGATGCGGTCGCTGTCGCCAGCGAGTTCCACAAGCTCGTCGTAGTACTCGGACCCGTCCTTGATCAGGAAGAGATCCAGGGTGACATCCGCCGTGGTGGAGCGCACCGCCTCGATCATGATCTCGAGCTTGCGGGCACGCCCTGGGATGCCGCTATGCACGAGGCGGATCGGATGCGCCGTGGGAACCGGGGACAGCGGCTGGAACGGAGTCGCATTGACGACGAGTGAGGCATTGAAGCCGAACTCGCGACGGTACTCGTCGACGATGCCCTGTCCCACCGTCGTGACCGCAGATGCCTTCGTCACTTGGTGGCGACAAATCCAGCGAAAATACGGCCCGATCAGCAGGCGCCAGAGGAAGGAATGCTCGTTCTGCCGTGGCGCATACTCGTGCAGATCGACCAGGATCCCCCGCCGAGGACGCAGTTGGTTGGCGAGCCAGAGTGTATGAACATCGTGGGCGATGATGACGTCCCACTCGCGGCCGGCGAGACGCCGCAAAGCGGCTTGGTTGCGAGAGTTCCACCGCTGCAGGAGGGGGTAGATGCGGAACGCGAGCAGGAGCGTGTAGAGACCGGGCAGGGCGGCGATGCCTCGGGCGCGCGGAGACGATTCGAGTTCCAGGTGCTCAACCCCGTCGACTGGTGCTTCGCCGAACCCCGCGCTCGTCACCTCGAACCGCTCTGCCAAGTGATTGATCTGCTTGAGTGCCCTGGGCTCACGGGCGATGGGAGTGTAGGTGAGCACGAGCACACGTGCACGGGTCGAGGTCATGCGCGGCCACCATCGCCAGGCAGGTGCTCGGCCAGCCCACGCACTTCCGACTGCTGGGGATAGCTGATGAGCACTGCACGATGCCGTCCGTTGAGCACGAACATGCTGCCCGCGGCAGCGGCGGATGCTCCCGCCTCGAATGCCTGCGCGAGGTCGGAGATGCCCGAGGCCCCTCCGAGAGCGGTGACGGGTATCGATACGGACTCTGTCACTGCGGAGATCAATGGGATGTCATACCCAGAGAAAGTCCCCTCACGGTCGATCGACGAGATGATCACCTCGCCGGCGCCGAGAGCCTCCGCGCGTTGCGCTGCCTCGACGGGCGTCATCCCCAGCTTGCGTGAGCCCCTCGACACGAACGCCTCGTAACCGCCCAGTAGCTTCTTCTTGCCATCGATACTCACGACGGTGCTCGAGCTACCGAGGGCTTCGGCGATCTCGGTGACCACCTCGGGATGGCGCCCCAGCACAGAGTTCACCACAACCTTCTCGATGCCGATCTCGACGATTCGACGAGCATCCGCGACGGACGCGACTCCGCCGCCGTAACTGACCGGCATGAAGGCTTCGCTCGCAACCTCCTCTATGAGGGAGAAGTTGACGCCATTGCCCTTGGGAGACGCATCGATGTCGCAAATGACCAGCTCATCGACCTGCTTCTCATTGAAAATGCGGACGGCATTGATCGGATCGCCGATGTACTTCGCCGCCCCGAACTTGACGGGCTTCACGAGATAGCCGTCACTGACGAGGAGGACAGGGATGACCCGCGGGAATACGTTCATGCTGCCGCGAAATTCTTGAGAAGAGTCTTGCCGAAATCATGGCTCTTCTCTGGATGGAACTGTGCTCCGACCACGTTGTCGCGGCGGATCATCGACACGAAGCTTGACCCGTAACCGGTCGTCGCTGCGACGTGCGACTCGTCTGCCGGCTCAACATGGTAGCTGTGCACAAAGTAGAAGCGGTTCTCCTCGGCGATGCCGTCGAGGAGCGGCTCATGATCGCGCGGCACGACGGCGTTCCAGCCCATGTGGGGGATGCGCAGTCCGGGCTTTGCCGCGAAGCGCCGCGCAGCGCCGGGTATCAGACCGAGGCCCCTCAGCTCGCCCTCTTCGCTGGAGTCAGCGAGAAGTTGCATGCCCAGGCAGATGCCCAGTACCGGGCGGCCAGACACGGCGAAAGCACGGATCGGTTCGAAGAATCCGGTCTCCTTCAGGAGCGACACGCCCCGGTCGAATGCTCCGACCCCCGGCAGGAGGATGCGCTCGCTCGAGGCGATCTCCGCCGGCTCGCGCACGACCGCGACGTCGGAACCCACCCGCTTCAGCATGTTCACCACGGACCCGATGTTGCCGCCGCCATAGTCGATCACGGTGACGGTCATCGGCGGAATCTCTTGACAATGCGCGCTGCGAAACGCGCGAGCTTCAGCGTCTGGTCCCACGCCCACTTGGAGTTCGGATACTCCATGTGGTCCACCTTGGGACGCGCGTAGATCTCTTCAAGTTGCGTCGTCGACAGGCCGAGCTTCTTCGCGATGAACTCATGATCCTGACGACGCAGGTCCTCTGGATAGTTGCTGGTTTCGAGCAGCGCCAGCGCCTCATCGCGGGACATCTGCCCCGAAAGAATGAGGGAGGAATAATGCGCGAGTCGCTTGTCGAATCCGAACTTCATCGGCAGGTAGTAGCCCTGGAAGTACCGAGTGAAGACCGACTCGTAGTGCTTGCCGCCGTAGTCACGCCAGCCCAGCTCCTGCGTGATCGCGATCTTGGCTTCCTTGTACTCGTACGGTAGGTAGTTCAAGAACTTCACCGTCTTGATCCCGCGGATGGCCTCGTACCAGATGTGACGCTTGAAGAGCCCGAGCACGGGGTATGTCTTCAAGCGCACGCTACCGAAGCGACGATGGATGGCTTTGAGGTGGCGGGCGTCGGCCGCGTTGTATCCCCACGACTGCGGAAGGATCGACTCGCTCGCAAGATTGCTTCCGCCGAGGATGTATTTGATGCCGTACTTCTCGGCCTGCTGAAACGCAACGCGGGAGAACGCATGATCGGTCGGGATGTCACAGTTGGGCACTGATGCTTTGAAGAACGCGAGCTGAAGGTCCCGCATCTCACGCCAGTCGACAACGTCTGTGTGGAGGTCAAGCTCCAGCTTGCTGACGATGTTGTGGATGTTGCTGACCGCCAGCTCGGAGTTCCAGCCGCTGTCGAAGTGGACGGCGAGCGGGCGCAGTCCGCGCTTGACGGCCTGGAGGATCAAGTACGTGCTGTCGACACCGCCGCTCACGCCGACGATGCAGTCATAGGGCTTGCCCTCCCCCGCCTTCTTGATCTCGGCGACGACGGCATCGAGCTCACTCAGCCGATCACCACGCATCGCAGCTTGGACAATCGGTGCAAACTCTCGGTCGTACCGCAGCGCGTGGGAGGAGACGCCGTCTTCGTCGAAGCTGATCTCCGGGTCCGTCGTGTCCATAACGGTGCGGACGCACATCTGATAGTGCCGCTGCTCCGTGACCATGCGGCCTGCCTTCCGGGAGATCATTGCCGGCCCCACCGTTTTATTTCAGTGAGGCGCGCGTTTCAACCACCCAACATAACACCCGCAAGATGGACGTCTGCGCGCCGGGTCATGGTCGACGTCAGAGCAGGCCTGCAAGGGCCGCCTGCTGCGCGAACTTCGGAACCGCAGCGACGACCTCACGGAACGTGCCTGCCCCCACGACGCGTCCGTCCTCGAGATAAACGACATGTTCGGCCTCCTGCACGGTGGCCAAGCGATGCGCCACCAGGATGATGGTGAGGTCATCGTCGAGAGCGCCGATGGCCTCGATCACGGCCGCTTCCGTCTGGGTATCGAGCGCACTGGTCGCCTCATCCATCACAAGCACGAGCGGCTCGCCGTAAAGTGCACGGGCGATGCCAAGCCGCTGTCTCTGCCCACCGGAAAGCGCCAGCCCTCGCTCCCCCACTCGGGCGTCGATTCCACCTTCGCGACGCTCGACCAGGTCGAGGAGCTGCGCCTGGTCCAGCACGCGGCGCACACGGTCCCTGTCGATTTCGCCCTTCCAGCTCAGCGCCACGTTCTGGGCGATCGTGCCGTCGAACAGGATCACGTCTTGCGGGACATACCCGATGCGCGAACGCCAGGCAGCAGTGAGCTCGTTCAAATCGACGCCTGAGATCGAGATGCGCCCGTCGCTCGGCTCGATGAGGCCCAGCATCAGGTCGACGAGCGTCGACTTGCCTGACCCGGACTGGCCGACGAGCGCGACAGTCGAGCCGAATGGCACGATGAGGGAGACGGACTCCACGGCGCTCGGGGCATCATCTGAATAGCGGAAGGTGACGCTGTCGAGTTCGAGACCTCTGGGATCCTGTGGCAGGGTCGAGCTCGCCGATGAAGTCACCGATCGCGCCGCGCGTTCGGCCGAGTGGATCTCTTCGATCACTGCCTTGGGGTGTGGTGCAGCCGAGAGCATCTGCGACAACACGGACTGGAGCCTGATCACGGAGGGAGCCATGCGGAAGCCAGCGAGTCCGAACAGGGCGACTGCGCTGATCGCCATGGGCGCGCCTCCCATGAAATAGCTCACAACTCCCACGAGCACGAAGCCACCGATGATGCCGGACTCGAGCACGAAGCGCGGCACCTGGCCGAGGAAATATGCGTTGGCGCGGGCCCTCGTGCTGTGGATCCGCGAATCCTCGACAACTTCGACGACCTCAGCGTTCTTGTTCCGAAGCGTGATCTCCTTCATCGCCCCGACCATCTCAGTGATGAAACGGCCGGTCTGGAGCGTGTACTGGAGATTGACTCGCCCAGCCACTCGGGCACGCTGGGCGATCCAGAAGTACAACACCACGCCGATGATGCCCAGGTACACGAATGTCACGGCGGCAATGACCGGCTGCACGATCGCGAGTACGGTCAGCACTGCGACGAGACTGGCGATCTCGCCAAGTATCGTCGCTCCCGGCAGGATGAAGCTGATGACCGCGGCGTTAACGCTCGAGTCGGCAAGCCGGACGATGTCGGAGGAGTTCTTCTTCAGCCGCTCTGTCCACGGCGCCGCCATGTACGACCTGAACAGGCGCGTCCCGATCTCCAGCTCGTACCGCGCGAGGCGACGTGTGGCCCACCAGAGGAGAAGTGACGAAAGCACCCCCTTGGCGATGATGAGAACGCAGACCGAACCGATGGCCATGATCGCGCCGGTATCGTCGAGTGCACCGATCAGCGGCAGTGTCACCGCGGCGCCCGTGCTGAGAGGTGCGATCACGAGCGCCAGTAACCCGAGTGCCGCAGCGTCCAGCAGCGCGAGCAACGCCTGCGCGACGGAGTAGAAGTTGACGAAACGCCGTGCATTCGAGGGAAGCACAGCGATGAAGTCGCGGTATACCTCAAGCACCGTCTTCACTGTCGAGGCTCGCTGCCAGGAGACTCGGTGCTGGCACCCGCATCATGGGGCGGCGGGGACTGACTGAGCGCGAGCTCCCTCGCAAGCAGAGTCACCCGAGTTTCGAGCGAGCGGAAGTGGCGGTACGTGGTCGCCACGAAACCGAGGAACGTGAGCACGAGCAGGTACAAGAGCAGGTCAGCGCCCCGGCCGACTCCGACGAGCTGCGCCATCCATGTCCAAATGCCCGGAACGAACACCGACGAGGCTGCCGCGAGGATGAACAGCATGAGGGCGACCCGCCGGATCGCTTGATGCCGGTCGCCACCGCCGCGCAGCGTGAATACGGCAGCGATGACGATGACGGCCGCCGCTGTGATTTGGAAGAAGATCTGCATGTCGGTCACCTGAAGAGTAGGTCCACGAGGATGTTGACGGAGTTGAGCAGGGATTGCCCCTTCGCCCGTGAATAGTCCGAGTAGATGATGTGTGTTGGATGCTCCGCCCAGGGCACCTTGAGCGCGCCCACCTGGTCGATCAGCTCAGAGGCGTGAGCCATCCGGTTCTGGCGCAATTCGATGCGCTCTGCGAGCGAGCGAGAAATCACTCGCAGGCCGTTGTGCGCATCGGTGAGGGCCATGCCTGTGGCGAGGCGAGAGTAGAAGGCAGCCGTCTTGAGGACCAGTCGCTTGGCGCGCCCTATCTGCGTGCGGTCGTCGAGGAAACGGGAACCGACGACGATGTCGAGAGCATCCTTGCGCATTCGTTCGACCATCGCGGCCGCATCACCCACCTGATGCTGACCGTCGGCATCGAAGGTGATGATCTCCGTCATCTGCGGATCCCGTAGGGCGTAGTCGATGCCGGTCTGTAGGCTCGCGCCCTGGCCCAGATTGATCGGGTGCCTGACGACCACGGCGCCCGCAGCGGCCGCCGCCTCCGCCGTGCCGTCAGAGGAACCGTCATCGACACAGACGATATGCGGAAATGTTCCACGCACCGAGGAGATGACCGAAGCGATCATCCCGGCCTCGTTGTACATCGGGATCACCACCCACGCGCGAGACATGGAGTTCAGTTTCCCACATGAATCACTGGCGCGGCTCCGAACGGCTTTCGTCGGAGCAGCGGGAGAGCACCGCGGCGGCGGCGCGATCGGCCACACCGTCAAGTGATACCTCGCGCGCAGCCCACGCGGCGAGTTGTGCACGGGACTCCGGAACGGACGCGGCATCCAGCGCAGCCGACATCGCGCGAGCGACCGAATCTGTCGAATAGTCGACCGACCATCCGACTCCGTTGGCTGCTGCGAAACTCCTCGCCTCCCCCTCGCCCGCGTATACGACGGGTGTTCCGCAGGCGATGGACGCGTAGAGCTTGGTCGGGAACGCGATCGCATACACGTCGGGACGAACACTCGCGAGGGTCGCTTTTGCGCCTCGCATCCACTCGCCAACCTCAGCGCCCGGCATGCGCGCGTGGAACCGCACGGCATCCTCCGGCAACGACGCAGCCCGATCTCGAAGCGCATCGAAGTCGGCCCCTTGCCCAATGAATACCAGCCGCGCATTTGGATGTGTCGCCAGCACGATCTCGAATGCGTCGAGAAAGATCGTGGCACCGTGGACCTCCGACGCCGTCCCCGCGTAGAGCAAGTAGGGGGCGCCCAGGTCAATCGCCCTGCCGGAGGCTGCGAATACGCTCGTGTCGACGCCGTTGCCGATCGTGACGACGTCACTGCGCGAACCGAGGTCACGCAGGCGCGAAGTGACGGATTCGGACACCGAAAGCACGGCGCTCGCCCCGTTCACAGCGAACCTCTCCATGACGCGAAGTGTCGTGGAGACGATGCTGGGGACACCTACCGCCACGACGGCGTCGGCCCAGACATCCGCCGCGTAATAGACGTAGGGAACTCGACGGAGTGCGCAGGCAACACGCATCAGCACGCCCGTCGTGGGCGGCGGCTCAACGACAACGACATCAGCTTTAGGGCCGCAAAGAATCCTGAAGAAGGCCGGGATGTCGAAACTGAGATAATTCAGATAACCCCTGACGTAGCCGTCGCGATCACGAAGCACGGGGGCACGACGGATGGAGATCTGGGGCAGGTCGGCGCCGTCCACCGCGAGACCCTTCGGCGGGGTAGAAGTCACGACGCGGACGGCTGCACCCGCATGACTGAGCCGGCGAGCCAGCGCAGCCAGGCGAAAACTCGCGGCCGCAGGCTCCGGCGTGAAAATGCGGGATACGATCGCCACCCGAAGTCCAGTCATCGAGCCTCCCCCGTACTCGACAGGAGTCCCTCGATGATCGAACGCTGGGCCGCCTCGTCTTGCTCAGAAGAGAGTAGTTGTGCGGCCGCGTGGACTGAGGCCTTGAATCGGCGCACCGACTCCGCGTTCAGACCGCGCAGCACCTCCGCGAGTGTCTCAGCATGGAAATCGCGCGCGATGAGGCCCAATGAGTGGTCGGTGATGAGACGATCCGTCTCGAAGGATGTCCCGAAGACGATCGCGACCCGCGCCTGCACGAAGTCAAAGAACTTGTTCGGCAACATGTAGCGGTGGTTGATGGTGCGCGGAGGAAGCGAGAACACTCCCACGTCGTAGGCGTTGAGGGTCGCTGGCAGGGCGGAGGGATCGACGGCCGCATGGAAGGTGATGCGTTCGCTCCCGCGTGATCGAGCGCGAAGCTCACGGAGGTACCGGCCACCGTCGCGCGCGGGAACAAGGTAGAGATCGAGTGTGAACCGCTCGCCCGCAAGGAGAGCAGCGTCGATCAGCGTCTCGATATTGCGCCCCGGCACTGCGGCTCCCGAGTGGACCAGCCTTATTCGATCCTCCTTCACGCCGCAGGGCACGAGGTCTTGGAGCGCGAGCGCATTCCTGACCACTGCGGTTGTCACACCGAACTCTCGCTCGTAGAGATCGGCGATCGACCTGTTCACGGTTGAGACCGCTCCGCACTTCCGCAGGTAGACGCGGCACACATTGCGCATGAAGGGGGCGACGAGGAGTCGCCACGAGAGCACATGAGTGCGCTCACCGGGCGCCCACTCATGCATGTCGCCCCAGACGGGAGCGCCATTGGCGACTGCGAAAGCAAGCGGCAGGGCCCTTGCCTCGTTAGCTACCACGAGGTCGAAGTCTCGGTTGCCGATGAGCTCCCGCGCCGTGCGGACCGCAGGAGCGGTGAGTTCGACGGCTCGGAAACGTCGCAGAATCAGGCGCATCACGCCGGCTGGTGTCTGGGGTAGCGAAGCCTGCTCCACGGGGATTTCGAGATGAGCGGAAGCGCGCTCGGGAGAAGGGCCATAGCCGACTGTGACCACATCGCCGTACTGCGCAAGAACATCGAGCTGGCGCAGAACACGGGCATCTGCCACGAACTCGGAGAACGAGATGCACAGGATCCGTGGGCGAGCAGACATATTCCCCATGCTACGGCGCGTGCGCCTGTGCCCAGGCTGCTTCGACGAGCCCCGTCTAGAATCTAGGGAGTACGCGAGCTACGTCGCGTCGCCCGAGCCTACGAGGAATATACCCATCGTGAAGATCGCTGTCATCGCCCTCGGCAAGATCGGCCTGCCGCTCGCCGTCCAGTTCGCATCGAAGGGCCACGAGGTGGTCGGCGTCGACGTCAACCCACGGGCCGTCGACATGGTGAATGCGGCACAGGAGCCGTTCCCGGGCGAGGCCCACCTGCAGCAGAAGCTCGAGGAGCTCGTCCCGGCCGGACGGCTGCGGGCCACCACCGATTACGCGGCTGCCGTGCCCGGCGCCGACGCGGTCGTGCTCGTCGTGCCGCTCTTCGTCGACGACGAGGCGCGCCCTGACTTCGGGTGGATGGATGCCGCGACACGCTCGCTCGGCGAGCACCTCACCCCCGGCACGCTCGTCTCCTACGAGACCACGCTTCCCGTCGGCACCACCCGCACGCGCTGGAAGCCCATGCTCGAAGAGGTCTCCGGCCTCACCGAGGGCGCCGACTTCCACCTCGTGTTCTCGCCGGAGCGGGTGCTCACCGGCCGGGTCTTCGAAGACCTGCGCAAGTACCCGAAGCTCGTCGGCGGGCTCAGCCCCGAGGGCGCCGCAAAGGCGGTCGAGTTCTACAACGCCGTGCTCGACTTCGACGACCGCACCGACCTCCCTCAGCCCAATGGCGTCTGGGACCTGGGCAGCGCCGAGGCTTCCGAGATGGCGAAGCTGGCCGAGACGACGTATCGCGACGTCAACATCGGCCTCGCCAACCAGTTCGCCCGCTATGCAGCGACCCAGGGCATCGACATCTACCAAGTGATCCAGGCGACGAACTCGCAACCGTACAGCTACATCCACCAGCCCGGAATCGCCGTCGGCGGCCACTGCATTCCCGTGTACCCCCGTCTCTACCTGTGGAACGACCCGGATGCGACGGTGGTGCGCGCGGCCCGTGAGGCCAACGCCGGCATGCCCGAGTACGCCGTCAACCTGCTCGAACAGGAACACGGTCCGCTCGCGGGGGCATCCGTCGTCGTGCTCGGTGCGGCATACCGCGGCGGGGTCAAGGAGACCGCGTTCTCCGGGGTCTTCGCCACCGTCGACGCGCTGAAGGCCCGCGGGGCAGAGGTGAGGGTGCACGACCCGCTCTACAGCGACGAGGAGCTCGCCGCGCTGGGCTTCGCGCCCTACACGCCGGGTGAGGCCGCAGACGCGGCCGTCATCCAGGCCGACCACGTCGAATACCGCACGCTCGCACCATCGACGATCCCAGGCATTCGTACTCTCGTCGACGGGCGCAGGGTGACCAACCCCGCCGTGTGGGCCGGCGTCGGTTATCGCACTATCGGGCAGCCGTGACGGCGACAGCCTGCGATGTGCGGGCGATGGCCTGCATGAGCATCGCCAACAGCAACGGGTAGGCCAGCGCGCCGACCATGAGCACGATCATGGGCGAGGGCATGAAGCTCCACCACCACTCCACCGCCGTGTTGAGATTCCAGCCGAAGTTCGCGTCGCCCGAGATGTACCGGCGCATGTTGTTATGCAGAGCGATCGCGTGCGCGAACGACAGCGCACCCACTAGCAGCCACATCTGCAGCCGGGTCAGGCGCAGATCGCCCGCCCCATATGCGGCGACGCCTGCAAACACGACGATGAGCGGCAGCAGGTACCGCGGTTGCACCTGCTCGCCGACGGGGAACGCCCCCTGCGTGAGCACCCATACCGGCAGCAGCCACAGCACGGCGACGAGCCCCAACAGCATGAGCCCCTTGCGCCAGGTCATTCGACCCAGGCCGGCGACGATCACAACGAGGAAAGCAAGGATGCCCGCGAACGTCACGATCGCCGGGAACTTCGTGTCGAGCCAGCCGAGGCCGTAGTCGCCCCCGAAGATCCCCGCCCACAGGGACGGCACCTCCAAGAAGTTCGAGATGGCGAGCTGGACCTTGTCGACCGAAGCGTGGCGCTCAACGATGGCTTCCGCGCTGACCGCTCCAGTGAAGCCGGATATCCCCGATCGCACCTGGCGCGCCGATAAGAAGAACGCCACAGAGAGCGCCGCGAGCACGCCCGGCAGAATTAGGCCGAGAGCGTAGCGACGGGTGCGCGCGAAGCCGAGCACACTGCCGACGCCCAGCGCGATGATCGTGTACATCGCCGCATCACCGCGGGAACCCGCACTCATCACGGCGGCGATCACGGTGATCGCGCCGAGCGCGACCTTCCGCCAGCCGTGGCTCTCGAAGAACCCCAGCAGCGAGATCCACACGGTGCCGAGACCGATCACCGCCCACCCGCTCGGGTTGTTCGACGCGATGAGGAACAGGCCTAGGGGCATCGTGGTGACGACCCAGGCCAACAACAGCATGGGACGACGCTCGGGGCGCAGCAGCGCGAAGAGGGCCGATGTCAAGGTGATGAACACCGCCACTGAGACGAAGCGCATGGTGAGTGCGGCGGCCTCCACGTCATCCCCGACGAAGACGTTCATGACCGAGTAATAGACGGGCGGATAGCTGGGATTGAAGTTGCCGCGCGTCGTCACCGTGTCCGCCGTGACGTCGCCATCGAGCAGTTGGTCTTGGCAGGCGGCACTGTCGGTGGCGTCCCAGCGGAAGCAGTGCCCCGCCTCCACGACCTCTTCGGGTGCCACGCGCACAGCGGTGTTGTCGCCCGCTTCACAGTCAGCGCTCGGGCTATCAGCACACCACGCGCTCGTGAGGTGGTAGTCGTCGTCGGGGCTCGAACCGAGCGGCGAGGCGAACACCCACGCGCCCAGCACGAGCAGTGCCAGCAGCGGCGCTAGGTGCAGGGGGCGGATGCGCCGGATGACGCGGGTCATCCGAGGCGAACGATCGCGGGCCGTCACAGGCTGAACCTGCGGAGCCGCCCGCGAGCACGCCCGAGCGCACGCCCGAGCGCACCGCGCACGGTGCGCAGTGGCTTGGTAACGCGCCAGCTGAGCGTCGAGGTGAGCTGGTCGAGCACGGGAGCGGCACCCTCATGCTTGAGCATCGAACTCAACCGAACCACGATCCCCGGGGGGAACAGTTGCACCGAGGAGTTGGCCTTCTCGATGATGCGGGCCTCAGCATCCTGCCACTCCTCCGCCGCATGCACGGTGTAGGAGGAGTGCCCCACCGAATCCCAGCGTCGATAGACCGACGTGAGCGCATGAACCTCGGTGACCCCGCAGGTCGACGACGCGCGCACGATGAGGTCCCAGTCCTCGCACACCGGCAGCGATTCGTCCACCCTGCTGCCGAGCTTCTTGAACAATGATGCCGGGAACGCGAGGGCCATGAACGGGGTCTGGTTGGCCTCGTAGTTCCGCGCGAAATCGAAATCCTTGCGGTAGGCGGCATCCGCCCGGGAGTGTGTGAGGAACCCGGAGCGCCCGTCGGGCCAGCTCGTCTCATTGACCTTCTGAAGCGCGGCATCCGCCCTGAGAACACGGCCGCGACTGATCGTGGCGGCCTCGTGGAAACGCTCCACCCAGTCGGCCATGACGATGTCGTCGTCGTCGAACACCACGACATAGTCGCCCCGGGCCTCTTCGAGGCCGACATTCAACGGCCGTCCACGGCCACCGCCCTGCACGTCGATCACCCGGACGCGGTTCGAGAACCTCGCCGGGTAGGCGGCGACGATCTGCTCGAGCTGCGAGATGGTGTCCGCGTCGACGTTGTGAGCCAGCAGGATCAGCTCAAAATCTTCATCGACCTGCGCCGCGAGGCAGAGCATCGCGTCCTTGATGGGCTCGATACGCTTTCCCTGCGTGCGCATCAGCACTGAGAGGAACGGCGCGTCTGCTTGTGGAGGTGCGTCGAGTTCGGCCCGGACGGCTGCGAGATGCTCGGCGATCGACGGCGTGATCGCCGGCTCCGCCAGCAGCTGGTCGAGCAGCTGTGAGAAGGAGCTTCGCGTCGGCGGCGTGGATGCCGATCCGGAATTTGCGGTGATCATGGATGCCCCTAGAACCGGTGGACGGCGTAGTTGCCGTTGATGAACTGGCCAACGGAATGGCTCGGGTCGAGCCGCTGTGGCAGCAGGCCCGCCTGCCGTCGACGCGTGAATTCCACGAGTGCGCGCCCTACATGGCTGTCGGCTGGCTCGCGCCGGAATGCGGCGACGATGTTTTCAACGATGTCGTCGCGGGAGTACTTGTATGCGAGTAGCAGCGCGGCCTCAGCGGAGTAGTAGTGCTCGGCCTCGCTCGCCACCATGTCGCCGTGGCGGGTGAGGCGCTTGTCATGGAAAAGTCGTGCAGCCGGGGCGTGCCGAACCCCGTGGCCGGCCAGCTTCACCCGCCAGGAGTAGTCGACGTCGTCGCAGTACAGGAAGAATGTCTCGTGGTCGAAGCCGCCCACCTCGACGAAGACGCTGCGTCGCGTCATGGAGCAGGCCCCAGAGGACCAGCTCGTCTCGCCGGTCACCGTGTCGAAGTCCTTAGGGTGCTCGAGGGGCAGCTGCCGGCCATCGACCACCCCGACCCCCTCGGCGGAGGCGACTGCGATGAGTTCGGCGAGCGTCTCGGGAGCGATGAGGGAGTCGGGGTTGAGGAACAGCAGCAGGTCTGACGTCGAGTCGGCCGCCAGCAGGTTGTGTCCCTGGCCGTGCCCACTGTTGAAGCCGAACAGGACGTAGTCGAATGTGCCCCCGGCTGCCTCGACGGCATCACCCAACCGCGCCGCGAGATCGGCGTCGAGCACGGGCTCCGGCGACGCGTCGCCGAGCCTCACGCCCCATTCGCCAAGGGCGCCTGACGCCACTGCAGTGCGGGCCGAATTGGCCACGGCTTCGACCGCCCGCTCGATGAGTGCGCTCTCGTTGCCGTACAGGACGGATTGGATCACAAGGCTCGGGGGATGCACGGAGAACATCCTACCGACCCAACTTTCTGCGCCCGCCGGGGGCGCAGCGTCAGGGGACGCTGACGGTCTGGCACCCGATCAACGGGTGTCCACCCACGCCGGTGTTGATGGCATAGAGGCAGATCGAGCGAGCACCGCTCGGCACTGCCACGTTCTGGAGGAACCCGTGATTGTCGCCCTGAGCCGGGAACGCCGCCTTCACATCTGGGCGTGCCACGTTGGCGAGGATGCTCGCCTTCCAGGCACCGTCCACCCACATGTCGACGTAGATGGGAGCCGTCGTGTCGGGATCGAACGCCCACCCCTTGATGTTCACGACGCCCGCGCCAGCGGAACGGACATGGTTGAGGTCGCTGCGTGGCACCGCAGTCCCAGTGTTCGGCGTCGGCGTCGGGGTGGGTGTCGGCGTCGCTGCTCCCACCGTGACCGTCTGGCACTCGATGAGCGGGTTCACGCCCGCGCCCGCGTTGATCGCATAGACGCAGACCTTGTTCGAGCCTGCCCCGAGGGTCACTGCGGACGAGAATCCGTGGTTGTTGCCCTGGGCGGGGAACACCGCCTTCACGTCTGGGCGAGCGACGTTCGCGAAGATCGACGACTTCCACTTTCCGTTCACCCAGACGTCCACGAAGATCGGGAGGGGGGTGTCAGCGTCGAATGCCCAACCCCGCACGGTTGCAGAGGTTCCCGAGAGCTTGATGTCGTTGACGTCCCCCCGCGGCACGTATCCCCGGTCTGGGGAGGGCTTCGGCTGGACCGGCACGCTGGGGTCAGGCGTCGGCGTGGGCGTTGGTGTCGGCGTCGGGGTTGGCGTCGGGGTTGGCGTCGGAGTCGGGGTTGGCGTCGGAGTCGTCGCGGCTCCGGCGGTCGCCGTGCGGCACCCGAGCAGGGGGTTCACCGAGCCGCCGCCGATGTTGATCGCATAGGCGCACACATTGTGGGCGCCCGCCGGCAGGTCGATGTCGCCCAGGTAGCCGTGACTTGCCGACTGGTAGGGATATGCGACCTTCACATCGGGCCGCGACTGGTTAGCTCGCAGGGACTTCTTGTACACGCCGTTGGCGTACACGTCGACCCAGATGGGGTCGGTCGTCTCAGGGTCGAAGGCCCAGCCACGAATGGTGACGCCTCCAGCGCGGGACGTCACGGCGTTCACGTCGCCGACGGGGTTGAGGTTGGCCGGCGCCCCAGTGGAACCGAACCAGTCGCTGTAGTACGCAAAGAAGTTGCGGTTGCCGTAGGAGCTGCACCCGTCGCCGGTGCCGTAGATGTTTGCAAGCGCCGCGCGGTTGGGCTGATACGGGGTGTAGTTGTAGAGCGCTGCCGTTGCGGCGTTGGCGATATAGACCGGGGCAGAACCGCATGCAGCATTCGGATGCCACTGAACGTTGCGGGTAACACCGGCACGGAAGTTGAACGACTGCGGCGAGGCCTTGTAGGCCTTGAACTGACGCGAAGCCGACCAGACCTGATTAAAGAAACCGTAGTAGTTGACGTCGCAGGCTGCAGTGTCGGGGCAGCCGTAGCCCATCGCCACCGTGAAATCGGCAGGGATCGGGTTGGTCTTGCCGACGAGGCCGCGCTCCTTCTGCAGGGTGACCAGCAACACCTTCGCGCTGATGCCGCAGGCTTGCTGCACCTTGAAGATGATGCGTGCCGCCGACTCGCCAAGTGCACCCGGATAGGCGGTGCACTCCACCTTGCCGGACGAGTCGGAGAAGTACTGCGGCTTGTTCGTCGTATCCATCACGAGTTGTTTGAGGCAACCGTTCGGCCCGCAGGCGCCAGGAGCGGCCGAGTTGAGGAAGTTCTGGATCTGCGCCTCGGTCATCCCGTTCGGGTTGAAGAACTCCGCGTCGCTGATGATGTACCCCGGGTTGAAGAGGGAACCGCTCGCTGCGTCAGCCGGCTGAGCGGGAGTCAATACCGCTCCAACTGTGAGGCCAGATGCGACCACTGCCAAGACGGCAAGAACCGTCACCGCCCGAGAACGAAAACCCGCCGCAAACCTACGCACGTAACACACCCCTACCGCGCCCATTCGAGGGCATCGATTTACAAGGGTAACGGACTCGCGCCCGAATCGCAGGCAACAAGAACGCCGGTTTTTCCGACTGAAGCTACCCCTCGTTCTCGCCGAGCAGTCCCAGCAGATACGTGCCGTAACCGCTCTTCACGAGCGACTCCCCCAGCGCCCGCAACTGGGCATCATCGATCCAACCGGCGCGCCATGCGATCTCCTCGATGCATCCGATCTTGAAGCCCTGGCGATCTTCGATTACGCGCACGTACTCGGATGCCTGCATCATCGACTCGAACGTGCCCGTGTCGAGCCACGCTGTACCCCGGTCAAGCACCTGCACCTGCAGTCTGCCCGCCTCGAGGTACCTCTCGTTGACGGTCGAGATCTCGAGTTCGCCGCGCGCGCTCGGCTCAATCGTCTTCGCGATCTCGACCACATCGTTGTCATAGAAGTAGAGGCCCGGCACCGCGTAGTTGCTCTTCGGCTTTGCCGGCTTCTCCTCGATCGAGACGGCTTTCATGGCGTCATCGAACTCGACGACGCCATACGCGGTCGGGTTTGACACGTGGTACGCGAAGATCAGGCCGCCCTCGACCTCGCCGTGGTTGCGCAGCGACGAGCCGAGGCCCGCACCGTGGAAGATGTTGTCACCGAGCACGAGGGCCACGCTCTCGTCGCCGATGAACTCCTCGCCAATGATGAACGCCTGCGCGAGACCGTCCGGGGAAGGCTGCACGGCGTATTCGAGACGGATGCCCAGCTCGCTGCCATCGCCGAGGAGCGCTTTGAACTGCGCGTTGTACTCGGGTGTCGTGATGATGAGGATCTCGTTGATGCCCGCCATCATGAGCGTCGACAGCGGGTAGTAGATCATGGGCTTGTCGAAGATCGGCATGAGCTGCTTCGAGATGCCCTTGGTGATGGGCCAGAGCCTGGTGCCGGAACCGCCGGCGAGAATGATTCCGCGCATCACGCGTCCTTCTGGTTGAGGAGGTCGTAGTAGCGACGGATGTCGTCGTACTGGGGTAGGAGCCCCTGCCCGGCAGCCTGGGCGAGGGTTGGGGCATCCGTGTCCTTGGGCGAAAGGAGGGGCTCCCCCGCCTCAGGCGGGAAGACAAGGCCGACCTGCTCATCGAGCGGGTTGATGCCGTGCTCCTTGCTGGGGTTGAACACGTCGCTCACGAGATAACTCACCGTCGCATCATCCGTCAGCGCGACAAAGCAGTGACCGAGACCCTCAGCGATGTAGATGGCGCGACGATCCTTGTCGTCGAGCAGCACTGAATCCCACTGCCCGAACGTCGGCGACCCGACACGGATGTCAATGACATAGTCGAGCACTGCCCCGTGAGTGGCCGTCACGTACTTGGCCTGGCCGCGCGGAACATCCGCGAAATGGATGCCGCGAACGACCCCGCGCTTGGAGACGGAGGTGTTGGCCTGCCGCAGGTCGATGGGGTGACCGATCGCCTCCTCGAGACGGTCGAAGCGGTACCACTCGAGGAACACGCCGCGGTCGTCGCCGAACTGTTTGGGGGTGATCTCGTAGGAGTCGGGCACGGAGAGTTCTCGGATCTGCACCCGACGATCCTACCCAGAGGCGGCCCCGGGGGACTTCGACGGGCGCACCCCGCAGAAAACGAGCTCGATCCGCTCAGTCGTTGAGTGACGCCTCGTATGCCTCGATCGTCGGCTGCGCCTCACCGACGGCCTCGAGCGTTCCCTTGTTGAGCCAGGCTGCGTGATCACACATGGAGCGCACCGAGTCCATCGAGTGGCTCACCAGGATCACCGTCTTGCCCGACCGCTTGAACTCAGCGAACTTGTCGAAACACTTTTTCTGGAACTCTGCGTCACCAACGGCCAGGACCTCGTCGACAACGAGGATGTCAGGGTCGACATTAATCGCGACGGAGAAGCCGAGGCGCACGTACATTCCCGAGGAGTAGTTCTTCACGGGCTGGTCGATGAACTGCTCGACGCCCGAGAAGCCCACGATGTCGTCGAACTTGCGGTCGATCTCCTTGCGCGACATCCCCAGGATTGAGCCGTTGAGGTAGATGTTCTCGCGGCCGGAGAGCTCATGGTGGAAGCCTGAACCGACCTCCAGCATGGCGGCGAGCTTGCCGTAGTGCGTGATCGTGCCCTTGTTGGGGTGGTAGATCTTGGCGAGGCACTTGAGCAGGGTCGACTTGCCCGAGCCGTTGCTGCCGATGAGCCCGAAGGTCGAGCCCTCGGGCACATCGAAGCTCACATCCTGCAGGGCCCAGAAGTCCTCGTGCACCGAGGTGCGCCCGCGCATGATGGCCGACTTCAGCGTCTGGTTTCGCTCGTGATACATGCGGAAGCTCTTGCTGACATGGTCCACGCGGACCGCGACGTCGCTCACAGTGCCTCCGCCAGGTTCTTCTCGTTGCGCCGGAACACCCAGAGTCCAACGACGAGCGCACCGACCGCCCACGCGAGGCAGACAAGCCACGCCGTCGGGTCTGGCCAGCGGTTGTCGTAGAGCAGATTACGGAACACCTCGAGGAAGTGGACCATCGGGTTCAGGTGGTAGAGATCGAGGATCGTCACGGGGGTGCCCCAGATCCCGCCGACGCCCGCCGACGCATCCGCCACCATCGTCACCGGGTAGATGACGGGGCTCAGGTACATGCCGAGCTGCAGGATGATCGAGAGGAACCACTGCGTGTCGCGGAAGTAGACGTTCGCAATCGAAAGCATGAGCGCAAGGCCCGAGGCGAACACGGCGAGCAGCACCATCGCCACCACCACGAGCGGAAGCCACGGCAACACGAAAGCGCCAAGGATGCTCAGCACGACGACGAGCACCGCAATCTCGAAGAGCCAGTTGTAGGCGGCCGACGCCACCTGCGAGAGCGGAAGCACGACCCGGCTAAAGGCAACCTTCTGGATCAGGCCAGCATTGGAGACGAGTGACGTCACGCCCGAGTTCAGCACGTTGGCGAAGAAGATCCACGGCAGTAGGCCGCAGAGCAACCAGATGGCAAAGACGTTGAGTCCGCTCGGGTCGCCAGGCGGCAACTCGATGCGAATGATGAACGCGAACACGAAGGTGTAGATGAGCATGAGCGCGAGCGGGTTCGCGAGCGACCACAACTGGCCGAACACGGTGCGCTTGTATTTGCCCTTCACCTCGCGCATCGTGAGGTTGATGAGCAGCTCGCGAGAGGCGAGCATCTCCTTCAGATAGTTCATGCATCCCCACTTGAGGGCCCGGGTCGGCCATCGAACAATCTAGCCTAAGCCAGCCGTGGAGCCGTCTAGGATGGGTCGGTCATGTCCACCTCGCCCTCCTTCCGACCCCGCGTCGCCGTCGTGACGGTGAGCTACGGTTCGGCCGATGTGCTTCCAGCCTTCCTTGACTCCATTCCAGATGCGGTCACAGGTGACATCGAGGTCGTCGTGGCGGACAACAAGGCGAACGGACCAGAGGATGTCGCGGCGCTGGTCGCGCAGCACGGCGCCCGTCATATCGCCCTCCCCACCAACGTGGGGTACGGCGCGGCGATCAACGCCGCGGTGAAGTCCCTCGACGCATCCGTCGAATGGGTGCTCGTGAGCAACCCCGACCTCGTGATGAGCGCCGGCGCGATCGACACGCTCGTCACGACAGCGGACGAGGATGCCCGCATCGGCGCGGTCGGCCCGGCGACCTTGACCGCGGAGGGCGAGTTGTATCCCTCGGCACGAGCGGTGCCGTCACTCCGCACGGGAGTTGGGCACGCCCTCTTTGCGAACCTCTGGGTCGGCAACCCCTGGACACGCCGCTACCGTGACGACACTGTCAACACGAGCGTGCGTTCGGACGCCGGCTGGCTCTCCGGCTCCTGCCTGCTCGTGCGCCGCTCCGCCTGGGACGAGGTCGGTGGCTTCGACCCCGAGTTCTTCATGTACTTCGAGGACGTCGACCTCGGCTACCGTCTGGGCCGCCACGGCTACCGCAACGTCTACGAGCCCGCCGCAGTCGTCACCCACACGGGCGCCCACTCCACAACCTCAGACTCCGGCGCGATGATCCAGGCGCACCACGACAGCGCCCGCCGCTTCCTCGACAAGAAGTACTCGGGGCCGCTCCTCCTGCCCGTGCGGCTCGCGCTCCGCGCGGGGCTCAGCATGCGCTCCGCTCTCATGAAGCGCCGGATGGCGCGCGGCTAGAATCTGGGGGACCGCCAAGGAGGCACACCCCTTATGAAGATGCTCGTCACCGGCGGAGCCGGGTTCATCGGTTCCAACTTCGTGCACCACGTGCTCAGCGAGACCGACCACAGTGTCACGGTGCTCGACAAACTGACCTACGCCGGCAACCTGGCGTCGCTGGAAGGCCTTCCGAAGGACCGTTTCGAGTTCGTGCAGGGCGACATCTGCGACGCTGAACTCGTCGACGAGCTGTTCTCCCGCCACGATGCCGTCGTCCACTACGCCGCCGAGAGCCACAACGACAACTCGCTCGACGACCCGCGGCCCTTCCTCGACACCAACATCATCGGCACCTACACGCTGCTGGAGGCGGCACGCAAGCACGGCATCCGTTTCCACCACATCTCGACCGATGAGGTCTATGGCGACCTCGAGCTCGATGACCCGAAGCGCTTCACGGAGCACACGCCCTACAACCCCTCGAGCCCCTACTCCTCGACCAAGGCTGGCAGCGACCTGCTGGTGCGGGCGTGGGTGCGTTCCTTCGGCGTCAAGGCGACCATCTCGAACTGTTCCAACAACTACGGGCCCTACCAGCACGTCGAGAAGTTCATCCCCCGCCAGATCACGAACGTGCTCCGCGGCGAGCGCCCCAAGCTCTACGGCACTGGCGAGAACGTGCGTGACTGGATCCACGCGGATGACCACTCCTCCGCCGTGCTGGTGATCCTCGAGAAGGGTGAGATCGGCGAGACCTACCTGATCGGCGCCGACGGGGAGAAGAACAACAAGGACGTCGTCGAGCTCATCCTCACGCAGCTCGGCCAGCCCGCCGACGCTTACGACCACGTGAACGACCGCCCCGGCCACGATCTGCGCTACGCGATCGACTCGACGCGCCTGCGCACCGAACTCGGGTGGACACCCGCCTACTCCGACTTCGAGGCCGGTCTTGCCGCCACGATCGAGTGGTACCGCGAGAACGAGCACTGGTGGGCGCCGCAGAAGGACGCGACCGAGGCCCGCTACAAGGCGCAGGGACAGTGATGTCGCGCATCCTCATCGCCGGCGCGAACGGGATGCTCGGCCGCGACCTGCAGACGGTACTGGCCGGCACGGATGTCACGGCACTGGGCCGCGCTGAACTCGACGTGACCGACCTCGACGCCGTGCTCGCGGCATCCGAAGGTCACGACGTCATCATCAACGCTTCCGCCTACACGAAGGTGGACGACGCGGAGACGCACGAGGATGACGCCTTCGCCGTCAACGCGACGGGCACAGGCAACCTCGCGACGGCGGCGGCGCGGCACGGCGCGCGCTTCGTGACGGTCTCGACCGATTACGTCTTCGCCGGAGACGCGAGCGAGCCCTACCCCGAGGACGCTCCGATCGACCCCAAGAACGCCTACGGGCGCACCAAGGCGGAGGGCGAGCGGCTCGCCCTCGCCGCACACCCCGACAGCACCTACATCGTGCGCACGGCATGGCTCTACGGCGAGCACGGGCCGAACTTCGTCAAGACGATGCTGCGCCTGGCCGCAGACCGCGAGACCTTGAGCGTCGTCGACGACCAGGTCGGACAGCCCACGTGGACGCTCGACCTCGCGCGCCAGATCGCAGCGCTGATCAATTCGGATGCGCCGGCTGGCGCCTACCACGGCACCAACGGCGGTCAGACGAGCTGGTTCGGCTTCACGCGCGAGATCTTCCGCCTGAGCGGCCTCGACCCCGAGCGCGTGCTGCCCACCGACAGCGCGTCCTTCGTGCGCCCCGCTGCGCGCCCCGCCTACTCGGTGCTCGGCCACGCTCGCTGGGCAGATGCCGGTCTCTCCCCCATGCGCTCCTGGCAGGAGGCCCTCGCGGAGGCATTGGCCACTGGAGTTGCGAGCGCGTCATGACGACGACCCTGCGCGTGCTCCTTGACCCCGTCACGGCGCCCGTGCCGGGCGGTATCGGTCGCTATACGGAGGAACTTGCCCGCGCATTGATCGAGGTCGCACCGGACGGCTGTGCCGTCGCAGGGGTCATCCCGCGATCGCCAGCCGAGGATCGCGAACGGCTCACGACGCTGCTTCCCGGCCTGGAAGAGCTAATCGAGTTGCCCCTGCCGCGCCGCGAGCTCCACCTCGCCTGGCGGGCGGGCGTGACCACGTTCCCCGGGCGCACGGGGAACGGCGAGATCCGGAGCGCCAAGGGCATGCTCCACAGCGCGAATGCCGTCGCTCCGCTCGGCAGGCACGATCGCATCAACGAACCGGGCAACCAGACGGTCGTGACCGTGCACGACGTGACCGCCTGGACGCATCCGGACGCCCTCCCCAAGGGCCGGGCCGCGCTGCTGCGGGCCATGGTCAAGCGGGCTCACCGCTACGCCGACGCCGTCATCACGCCGACGCACGCGGTGGCCGAGCAACTCAACGAGACCCATAATTTCGGCGACCGCATCCGCGTCATCGGCGGTGCCGTGAGCAGCAAGCTCGCGACACCGGTCGATGCGGATGCCCGTGCCGAGGCCCTCGACCTGCCGGAGCGTTACATCCTCACCGCGGGGACCCTCGAGCCTCGCAAGCGCCTCGGTGCACTCATCGCATCACTCGCGCACCGGGACTCCGTCGATCTCCCGCTCCTCATCGCGGGACCGGAGGGCTGGGGTGGTGTCGATGTCGCGGCGGTCGCCGCCGACCACGGACTCGCGCCCGACCGGGTGCGCACGCTCGGCTTTCTGCCCGACGCCGACCTCGCGGTCGTCATTGCGCGCGCCAGCGCATTCGTGCACCCGAGCGTCTCCGGCGGCTTCCCGCTCCCCGTCATCGAAGCATTCAGCTTTGGGGTACCCGTCGTGCACTCCGACGACCCTTCGGTTGTTGAAGTCGCGGCCGACGCCGGTGTCGCGGTCGAGGCATCCGACGACTCGGAATACCCGGCACGGCTCGCCCGCGCGATCAGCGACGTCGTGAGCGACAAGGAGCGAGCATCGCGACTGTCGTTGCTCGGGCAGGACCGCTCACGCGCCTACGCGTGGGACTCCGCGGCGCGCGAGGTCTGGAACCTGCACGCCGAACTCTGACGCCGTTACTGCGATACCAGAGCAGCGATAGCCAGCGCCGCGTCTCGCGGAGCGACTTCGGAAGCCTGGATAGTTGGGTCGTCAAACGGCAGCTGGAGCGCGACTGCGGTGACGATGACCCAGTTGCCGTCGAGCACGAAGTGCACGGAGCAGGAGTCGTCTGCCTCATCGCACGTCGCGTAGCCCGAATCTTCCCGGGCGCCTGGGACGCTGACGTTCTCAAGCTCCTCAACTCCAGCGCTGTCGAACGCCCATTCAGCCTCCTGCAGCCAGTCGATGGTGCCGTACGCCGCGAGGTCATTCGACGCGGCGGAGATGCCGCAGGACGGGATGCCTGGGAGGCCAGCCATCGACTGCGCGGCCGACCGGGGTGACCACCCGCCCCCTCCTCCGGCGAACATGAGTGGGGTATTCGTCTCGAGGGTGCCGCGGATGAGGTCGATGTCCGCGATGTCGTCACATGTCGCAGCGAGGTCCTGCGAGGGCACACTCACATCATTGCGCGCTGCTGACGCGAGCGAATCCGCCACACCCTCTGCGAGGGCGGCAAAATCCGCGGAATCGGCCCCTGCGCCGTGGGCGGAGATGCGAATCCAGTCGCCCTCCTCGCTCAGGAGGTCGCCCACGCAAGCGCTGTCCACGCACTGGGGTTCCGCCGGGACATGCCACGGGTGGTCCCACTCAGCCTGAGCTTGGGGCAGGATCGTTATCTCCACTGCGGCGCTGGAGCTGCCCTTAGGCGAGTCCCCCCACTGGCACGCGATCCCTCCCACGGTGCGAATCACGTACGAGCTGGGAACCGAGCTGTTGAGGGCCGGGTCAGCTAGGTCGAGTGATGCGCCCTGGATTCCCAGCAGGTCGAATTCCTCCGTACCCACTAGGTCGTCGCATCCGAGATCCCACGCAGGCTGAGGCGCGGTTGTCGATTCGCCTTGCGCGACTGGTTCGGGCGATGGTGGCGTTGAACTCGCTGTGCTCGTGCCGCACGCGGCCAAGGAAAGGACGGCAGCGACTGAGACAGGCATGGCGAGGACCTTCAGCATTCGAGACATGCTTGGATACTGCCAGTCCGATGGCCCCTCCCCACAGGGGCTTGAGGCAACGATCACATATCGGAGATTGCTGACGCCGGCTACTCCGCGGGGCGCACCAGCGAGTCCTGCACGATCGCGTGGATCGACGCGTAGTCGGGGTAGATCGTGTCGACGCCCGAGTCGGGAACGAGTTCGAGCGTGGCGATCGCATGCTCGCGCGACTTGCCAGCGAGGTCGACGAGGACGCTGATCATGACATCGGGGATGTCGGTCTTCACGACCTGGGTCCCGGCGTCGGCGACCGCCTGGAACTTGTTGACGACGTTCGTCGGCTCCATCTGCGTGATGATGGCCTGCTGCACCTGGCGCTGGCGTTCCATGCGCTCGAGGTCGTTGCCGTCGAAGCGGGAGCGCGCGTACCAGAGCGCCTGCTCGCCGTTCATGCGTTGCGGCCCTGCCTCGAAGTAGCCGAAGGGGGTTGGGCTCGTGACCGGCCCGTATGCCAGGCGCTCCGGCACCTCGATCTCGACACCGCCGAGCGCGTCGATGAGCTGCTGGAACCCCTGCATGTCGATCAGCACGTAGTAGTGCAGGTGCAGGCCGGTGACGCCCTCGACGGCGTCGCGCATCGCCTCAAGGCCGGCGTTGCTGCCGTTCGCCTCGGCATCCGGATACAGCTCCGAGTGCTGTTCGCCCATCGTGTAGAGGTAGCTGATGAGGCATTCGTCGCCGCAGTCGTAGCCGTTCGGGTAGGCCTCGAACATGGGCGAGCCCTCGGAGAAGGTGGCCCGCTCGAAGTTGCGCGGCACGCCGATGATCGTCGTCGCGCCGGTCTCGGCGTCGACGCTCACGACGGAGATGCTGTCGGGTCGCAGGCCCTCCCGGTCGGCTCCCGCGTCCCCGCCGAGGAGGAGGATGTTGTAGCGACCATCGACCGGCTCGGCGTAGTCACCGCTCTGGAACACCGAGACGATCGCGTCGCGCGCCACGCCCGCGAGGTGTGCACCGTATGCGGCCCCACCCGCCGTCAGGACGAGGGCGACGACCGCGACGCCGGCCAGGAACGGCCGAGCACCCGGCGAGGCCTTCACAAGCCTGACCAGCCGCAGGGCGTCGAGCGTGAGGACTACCCAGAGCACGGCGTATGCGCCGAGCAGCACCTGACCGACCGTGAGCGCGATCGGGTTCGTCGCGAGGGTCAGCAGCACCGAGCTGTTCACCAGGAACACGACCAGCGCGAGGAGCGCGACCGCCCACAGCACGAAGGTCGCCGAGACACCGAAGCGGCCCAGGCGGCGGTTGCCTGCCAACAACTGGGCCGAGCCCGGGATGAGCACGTTGAGCGCGACCAGCCACCACGCCCTCGCCGTCATCACCTCTCGCGAGCTGGTGTCGGGGTGGCGCACGGTCGGCCTCGCCGAGTGCACGCTGCGTGCTGCGGATGCCACGGGCTAGAGGCGTGCCTTCAGCGCGGTGTTCTTCTCCTCGACGATGTGCTCGAGGTCACGGGAGTACTGCGCGAGCTGCCCGGCGATCGCGGCATCCGTCGAGCCAAGGATGCGAAGCGCGAGCAGACCGGCGTTCTTCGCTCCCCCGATGGAGACGGTCGCGACGGGGATGCCGGCGGGCATCTGCACGATCGAGAGCAGGGAGTCCATGCCATCGAGTCGCGCGAGCGGCACGGGCACGCCGATGACCGGCAGCGTCGTGACGGAGGCGACCATGCCCGGCAGGTGCGCTGCCCCGCCGGCACCCGCGATGATCGCACGGATGCCCCGGCCGGCCGCCTCACGGCCGAAGGAGATCATCTTGTCGGGCGTGCGGTGCGCCGAGACGACCTCAACCTCATGGGGCACGCCGAACTCGCTGAGCACCGCCGCCGCTTCGCCCATGACGGGCCAGTCGGAGTCGGAGCCCATGATGATCGACACGAGCGGTGAAGGCATGGGCACGATAGTAGCGGCTAGGAGGCGAGCATCTCGGCAGCCGCGCGCGCCTGATAGACGACATCGTCGAGGTCGTCGCCGCCCATCGAGACGTGGCCGACCTTGCGGCCGGGGCGCGACTCCTTGCCGTAGGAGTGGAACTTGACGAGCGGATGCCCCCCCATCGCCCGCGAATAGCGCGAGTCCAGGGACTCACCCATGGGGCCGCCGAGCACATTCACCATGACTGACCAGGGGTCGCGACATCCGGTGCCGCCGAGCGGGAGGTCGAGCACGGCCCGGAGGTGCTGCTCGAACTGGCTCGTGGTGGACCCCTCGATGCTCCAGTGGCCGCTGTTGTGGGGACGCATCGCGAGCTCGTTGACGAGCAGGCGCTCGTCGGTCGTCTCGAAGAGCTCGACGGCGAGCACACCCGTGACGTCGAGGCCCTCGGCGACGGTGACGGCGATCTGTTCCGCGACATCCGACAGCTTGCCCATCGAGCGTGGGGCCGGGGCGATGACCTCAGCGCAGACGCCGTTCTGTTGCACGCTCTCGACGACGGGCCACGCCGCGATCGCGCCCGAGGGGCGGCGCGCCACCGACTGTGCGAGCTCGCGGCGGAACTCGACGAGCTCCTCCACGAGCAGGGCGCCGACCGCGGCATCCTCGAACCAGGCGATGGCCTCGTGGCCGCGGCGCACGACCTTGACCCCCTTGCCGTCGTAGCCGCCCCGCGGCGTCTTGACGACGGCCGCTCCCCCGTGGGCCTCGATGAACTCGTCGAGTTCCGCCTCGGTCGATACGGCGGCCCACTCGGGCATGGGCAGCCCGAGCTGGCCGAGCCGCTCGCGCATGAGGAGCTTGTCCTGCGCGTACAGGAGTGCGTGCGGGCCGGGCCGCACCGGCACGCCCAACTCGACGAGGCGCTGCAGCACCGCCTGGGGAACGTGCTCGTGGTCGAAGGTCACGGCGTCGAGCCCCTCCGCCCAGCGCAGCACCTGATCGGCGTCGCGGTAGTCGCCGACGGCGGTCGCGGCGAGCCCGGCGGGGCTGCCCTCCGTCTCAGCGAAGACCCGCAGCCCGATGCCCAGGTGGGTCGCTGCGGGGATCATCATGCGGGCAAGCTGCCCGCCCCCGATTACACCGACGGTCAAGGTCATGGGATCTCCTGGGGTCGACGAGCAGCGTTCGCACAGCCCGTTCCTGCACAGTGAACGGGCGGATGTCGGCGGTTAGACTGCGAACCGCCACACACCATCTTCGCCTATCCACGGGGTCCCCACTTTGCGCAGCGTACCGAGCACCACGGCACGGGTCGGCCGGATGCTGCAGAGTCGCCTCTTCGCGCAGCTCGCCCGCTTCGGTGTGGTCGGCACGGTGGGCCTCGTGATCGACGTGACACTCTTCAACGTGCTGCGCCTCACAGTGCTCTCACCCGAGGTGCTGCACGAGGGTCCCGTCGCGGCGAAGGTCATCTCCACCTCCGTCGCGATCCTCGCGAACTGGCTCGGCAACCGCTACTGGACCTTCCACCGCGAGCAGCGTGCCCATCCCGTCGGCGAGGGCCTGCGCTTCGCCGCCGTGAGCATTGCGGCCATGGGCATCCCGCTCACCTGCCTCTGGGTCTCGCACTACCTGCTCGGCTTCACGAGCCTCCTGGCCGACAACGTGTCGACCAACGTCGTCGGGCTCGCGCTCGGCATGGTGTTCCGATTCTGGCTCTACCGCACGTGGGTCTTCGCTGAGCCGGCAGCCTCAGGGGCGGCCGAGCGCCCGGTAGTGCCATCCGGCGTCGCGCCACTGCACCGGGTCCAGGCAGTTGCGCCCGTCGACGATCGCCGGCACGCGAACGACTGACGCGAGCGCCGCCGGGTCGAGTTCGCGGTACTCGCGCCACTCGGTGAGGAGGAGCACGGCATCCGCTCCCTCGGCGGCCTGCGAGGCCGTCCGCGCGACGGCGAGGTCGGGCTTACGGCGGAGCGCGGTATTGAGGGCCTGAGGGTCGGTGGCGACGACGTCGGCGCCGAGTTCGGTCAGGCGCAGCGCAACGTCGAGGGCTGGCGAGTCGCGCACGTCATCCGAGTCGGGCTTGAAGGCGAGCCCCAGCACGGCGATGCGCTTGCCCCGCACGTCGCCGCCGACGACCTCCTTCGCGAGGTCGACCATCCGCTCGCGGCGGCGCAGGTTGATCGCGTCGACCTCCTGCAGGAAGGAGAGCGCCTGGTCGACTCCGAGCTCCTCAGCGCGCGCCATGAAGGCACGGATGTCCTTGGGGAGGCAGCCACCGCCGAAGCCGAGCCCGGCGTTGAGGAAGCGGCGACCGATGCGGGCGTCGTGGCCGATCGCGTCGGCGAGCGCCGTGACATCCGCCCCCGTCGCCTCGGCGACCTCGGCCATGGCGTTGATGAAGGAGATCTTGGTCGCGAGGAAGGCGTTGGCCGAGACCTTCACCAGTTCCGCGGTCGCGAAGTCGGTGACGACCTTGGGCGAGCCATTCGCGAGGGCGGCCGCGTAGACCTCGTCGAGCAGGCCCTCGGCCGTGTCGTCGCCGGGGGCGAGCCCGTAGACGAGCCGGTCGGGCGCGATCGTGTCCTTCACAGCGAAGCCCTCGCGCAGGAACTCCGGATTCCAGGCGAGGGAGGCACCGGGTGCGGCCTCGCGGATGCGCTCATACACTCCGGCGGCCGTGCCGACGGGCACGGTCGACTTGCCGACGACGAGGTCGCCGGGCTTCAGGTGTGGAAGGAGCGACTCGACAGCGGCGTGCACGTAGGTGAGGTCGGCGGCGTTGCTGCCGTCGAGCTGAGGCGTGCCGACCGCGATGAAGTGCACGCGGGCGGATGCGACGGCCGAGACATCCGTGCTGAACGACAGGCGGCCTGACGCGCTCGCGGTCGTCAGGAGCTCGGGCAGCCCTGGCTCATAGAAGGGCGGCCGGCCCTCGGCGAGCAGCTCGATCTTGTGCTCGTCGACGTCGATGCCGACGACCTCATGGCCGATCTCTGCCATGCAGGCCGCGTGGACGGCTCCCAGGTACCCACAACCGATGACCGAGATCTTCACGCCGTCTCCCTCTCCAGGCCGAGCGCCGGGGGCGGCGGTGTCGCACCCCGGCGCGTCACTGCATCCGAATGAGGGCAACCTACCTCACCCGGGTTACCGGCCGTGGTCAGTTCCAGGCCGTCGTCTCATCATTCGCGTGTGATGCGTCCTGCTGTCGGCGTGCCGCGATGGGGTTCATGTTCTTCTCCATGAGGTCGTGCAGCGCACCCTGCACGAGCTGCGCGCCCGGCACATCGCGCAGCACGACCGGATGCTCGAGTCCCGAGTTGATGAGCACGTCGCCGCTGCCGAACATCGACTGCAGTGCCCGCTGCCGCACCGTGATGTCGTAGCCCCTGCTGTGCAGCAGTTCCTGCCGCGTGCGCGTCGACAGCCCCCGACGGATGACGATGCGCCGGGTCGTGATGACGGTGCGGCTCGCGAGCCAGCGCAGGAGGGGAATGAGCCAGATCAGCGTGAGAGCGAGGCTGCCGAGCCCGAGGAGGAGCGCGTTCTGCCACGGTTCGGGGAACGCCTCGGAGAAGTAGGCGAGCGCCCCGGCTCCTGCGATGAGGATGAGACTCGGCCAGAAGAGTGCGCGGGCGTGTGGCCGCAGGCGCGCGAGCACTCGCTCGCTTGGGGGCGCCGGATCCGCGAACTCGGTGGACATCCCTTATTCATACCTCACGTGGCTCACGTCACCGGCGGCAACCACCTGCCGCGTTCCGGGTCGGTCGTCCCGCTCGATCACGAGCCGCCCCGCCTCGTCGATCTCTACCGCGAGTGCCATGACCGTCTCATCTCCCGGCAGGGTCACGCGCACCCGACGGCCGAGCGTCGCGCACTCCTCCGAGACGAGCGAGCGGATGCCACTGCGCTCCGCATCCCCGTCGTGCTCCTGCAGCGCGGAGTACAGCTCCCGCAACTCGCGCAGGTAGACGGAGAGCGCACGGTCCAAGAGATCGTCGGCCTCGGCCCCCTCGAGCGTGAGGGAGGTCGCCGTCTCGATCGGGAGGGCGTCTTCGGGAATCGTCAGGTTCAGTCCCGCCCCCAGCACGACGGCCGCTCCGCCGTTGCTCGGCGCGACCTCTGCGAGGAGCCCCGAGACCTTCTGCCCGCGAACGAGCACATCGTTGGGCCACTTCACGGCAACCGGCCGGTCATCGTCGCCGGGCAGCACCGACCGCACGGCGCGCGCCATCGCGAGGCCCGCGACGAGGGGAAGCCAGCCCCAGGCATCCGTGCCGAAGCTCGGCCGCAGCAGCACCGAGACCGCGAGCGTCTGCCCCGGCGGGGCCACCCAGGTGCGCCCGAGACGGCCGCGACCCGAGGTCTGCGAATCCGTCGCGACGACCGTGAAGTGCTCGGCACCAGCGGATGCCCGTGCCACCAGTTCCGTGTTGGTCGACCCGCACTCGGGCAGGAACTCGAGAACGGTGGCCTCGGCGCGACTCAGTGGCAGCAGCATCCGTTTAGCGTATCGGGGCAGTGAACCTCCAAGGCTTTTGTCGCAAACCTCCCAAGCCCGGGGAGGGGTGGCCGGTAAAGTGATGCGGGTGACTGCCGACAACGACGCCCCCACTCCTGTTCCCGCCGCAGCCGAGCAGTCGAGCGTGACGCCCATGACGACGGCCGACAAGCTCGCCGACCTCAAGGTTCGCTACCACGAGGCCGTGACCGCGAGCGGCGAGGCCGCGATCAAGAAGCAGCATGCCAAGGGCAAGAAGACCGCCCGCGAGCGGATCGAGCAGTTGCTCGACCCGGGCTCCTTCGTCGAGCTCGACGAGTTCGTGCGCCACCGCACGCACGCCTTCGGTATGGACAAGTCGCGCCCCTACGGTGACGCGGTCGTGACCGGCACCGGCACGATCCACGGTCGCCATGTGGCCGTCTACGCGCAGGACTTCACGATCTTCGGTGGCTCCCTCGGCGAGGTCGCGGGCGAGAAGATCATCAAGGTCATGGACCTCGCCCTTCGCCTCGGCATTCCCATCATCGGGATGCTCGACTCTGGCGGCGCGCGCATCCAGGAGGGCGTCGTCGCCCTCGGCAAGTACGGCGAGATTTTCCGCCGCAACACGATGGCCTCCGGCGTCATCCCGCAGATCTCGATCGTCATGGGCCCCGCCGCCGGCGGCGCGGTCTACTCCCCCGCCCTCACCGACTTCGTCATCATGGTCGATAAGACGAGCC
Source organism: Salinibacterium sp. GXW1014 (assembly GCF_044769865.1). Classification (NCBI taxonomy): domain Bacteria; kingdom Bacillati; phylum Actinomycetota; class Actinomycetes; order Micrococcales; family Microbacteriaceae; genus Salinibacterium; species Salinibacterium sp. GXW1014. Next base: position 1,783,884 of record NZ_JBIZWA010000001.1, on the reverse strand, counting down.
AGATGTTCGTCACCGGCCCCGATGTCATCAAGACCGTCACGGGTGAGGACGTCGGCATGGAGGAGCTCGGCGGCGCGCTGACCCACAACAAGGTCTCGGGCGTCTCGCACTACCTCGCGAGCGATGAGGACGACGCGCTCGACTACGCGCGCACCCTTCTCTCCTTCCTCCCGGACAACAACCTCGCCGAGCTGCCGCTCTACGCGAGCGAGGTCGAGCTCGAGATCACCGACGACGACCGCAAGCTCAACGCCGTCATCCCCGACAGCCCCAACCAGCCCTACGACGTCGGCACGATCATCGAGCACATCGTCGACGGCGGCGACTTCCTCGAGGTGCAGCCGCTCTTCGCGCCCAACATCGTCGTCGGCTTCGGCCGGGTCGAGGGCCGCTCGGTGGGCATCATCGCCAACCAACCCAACGCCATGGCGGGCACCCTCAACATCGAGGCGGGAGAGAAAGCCGCACGCTTCGTGCGCTTCTGCGACGCCTTCAACATCCCGATCCTCACGCTCGTCGACGTGCCCGGCTACCTGCCCGGCACCGACCAGGAGTGGACGGGCGTCATCCGGCGCGGAGCCAAGCTCCTCTACGCCTATGCCGAGGCGACCGTGCCGCTCGTGACGGTCATCACGCGCAAGGCCTACGGCGGTGCCTACATCGTCATGGGCTCGAAGCAACTCGGCGCCGACCTCAACTACGCCTGGCCCACCGCCGAGATCGCTGTCATGGGCGGGCAGGGCGCCGTCAACATCCTGTACCGCAGCGAGCTCAAGGAGGCGGAGGCCAACGGCGAGGATGTCGCGGCCGTGCGCACCCGCCTCGCCAACGAGTACACCTACAACGTCGCGAGCCCCTTCCTTGCAGCTGAGCGTGGCGAGCTCGACGGGGTCATCGAACCCGCGGCGACCCGCGTCATCGTGACGAAGGCGCTCCGCACCCTCGCGACCAAGCGCGCGAGCATGCCGCCCAAGAAGCACGGGAACATCCCGCTGTGACCGATCGCTCCTCGCTCCCAGAGCCGACCTCTCCTGCCGAGATCTCGGTGCTTGCGGGCAATCCCAGCCCGGCCGAGGCCGCCGCGGTCGTCGCGGTCGTGACGTCGGCGATCGATGAGCTTCGCGAGCAGGGCCAGGTGCTGCCTGCGCCCCGACAGGATGCCTGGGCTCGCAGCGCCCGCGGCCTGCGAACGCCCCTCGTGCCGGGAAGCTGGCGCTCCTTCACGGGCTGACGAGCTGGTCTGCCGTTCCGCTCCCTCGACGCATCAGCGTGGGAGCGCTCACATCAGATTTGTCCCCCGATACGTACCCCGAAGTGGGGCCGGAACCCCGGCCGCATCGCAGTATTTCAGGGATATTTGGCAAAATTGTCCCCCAACCGTCCCCCGAAATGACGACTTTGCTGTATGGTTTCGAGCAAGCAACATAGACAGTGCTAGGTGTCACTCCAAGAGTCACACCACCATTCGATAGCCGACTAGGGTAAGCGGGCTAACGAATTGGGGGCGGGTCAGGGCGATATTCGGGTTATCGCCCTGACCCGGGGTCTTGAAGGGCCGGAACCGAGGTTCCGGCCCTTCGCCCGTTAACCCTCCTGCACGACGACGTCAGCAGCGCTGCGGGGAATCTCCAACCACAGCGCCACCTCGGAATCATCGGCATCCGCATCGGAGTGGCCAAGCAGGTTCACCCCGCTCGCCATGAGCCCCACGACGGTCACGGCGACGTCCGATTCATCCGCAACGGTGCGAACGATGATCGTGTCCGCGTCAGACGATCGCATGGCGGCAGCGATCTCGCGGTGGATCCGCTCGCTCTCCTCCGGCGGCAGGTCGTCGAGGCCGCCCTCGTCGAGCAGGGTGACCGTTGCGCCGCGCCGCCGGGCGGCCATGACCTGCTCGCGAACAGCATCATCGAGCAGCGTGCGGCCCCTGATCTCGTCGCGGATCGCCGCCTCGAGGTAGATGCACTCGCGCTGCTGCCCGGGCGTGAGCACCGCCTCGCTCGCAACGATGTGGCGAAGCATGGGGAGCGCCATCCGCGCCGTCTGCCCCAGGCGCGTGCGACGCTCCGAGAGGTGTGCCTCCTGGGCGGTGCGCCATTCGGCCGCCTCACGCTCCGCGACCGAGTACGCCTTCGCATCCCGCTCCGCCTTCGCGAGCGAGCGCTGCAGCATATGCGAGACCCCGACCCAGAGCACGCTGCCGATCACGCCGAGGGAACCGAGCGAGCCCACGCCGGCCCACAGCACCGACTGCACGACGAGGGTACCGACGCCGATCCACGCGAGCAGCTGGAAGCCACGGGCCGAGGTGATGACCATGAGCACGCCGACCGCCGCCACGTGCCACGTGGAGTAGTCGGAGCCGATCTCGTGATCCTCCGGCAGCTGGGTGGCCACGAGCACGGGCAGCAGGATGGCCACGAGCACGTTCGCCGACGCGATCCACGGCGTGAAGCGGCGGTCGACCACCGCGAGGCTCACGATCGTGGCGACCGCATAGAGCACCATCGCGAGCACGACCTGGCCAGGGCGGTTGCCGACCGGGAGGGAGGATGCCGCGAGCACGAGCTGGTACGCCGAGAAGACGGCCCCGAGGGCGATGATCGCGAACTTCGGCACCGCGATGTTCATGCGCTCGACCCCTCCCCCGTCTCGGCTGGCCAATCGATGAAGACGAGTGTGCCCTCGCCGCGCGCGGACTCGATTCTGGCCTCACCGCCGGCTCCGTGCATCCGGTCGATGATCGAGACCCGCACGCCCAGCCGCTCGGACGGGATCTCCTCGACGACGAACCCGACACCGGTATCGCCCACCTCGATGCGCACACCCGCGAGCCCACGACGTCGCATGGTCACCCACCGCGACACACCCTCGGCGCCTGCATGCTGGATGCTGTTGACCATCGCCTGCCTCGTCGCCGAATACAGGGACTCGGCGGCGAGCACGGGCAGAACGGTGTCGCCAAGGTCATCGATCTCGATGTGGAACGGCTGCCCCATCCGCGCCTGGGTCTCGGTGATGCGCCGCGCCACGACCTGCGCGTAGACGCCGCCCCGTTCATCCGGCGGCGCCAACTCGGCCGCCTTGAGGTGCACGATCGCGGTCTTCGCGAGACTCGTCGCCTGCTGCCGGTGCTCGTCGGTCTCGGCCCGGCCGGCCGAGAGAAACGCGCTCAAGACGGTGTCGTGCACGATCGCATCCACCTGCACGCGCTCCACCTCCCGCGCGTGTTCGCCCACGGCATCCAGGTAGCGCGAGAGCGCGGTCGACTGGGCCGCGTCGACCGAGGCGGCGGCCGAGCGCAGCATCGTGATGATCGCCAGCACGGCGCCGCCCAGCAGCACGGAATAGATCACATCGAGTGCCGTGATGGTGGGGTCGGCGCTGCCGCCGAAGACCGAGAGCCGCAGGATGCCGTAGAGCATCGGCGTGACGAGCAGGTAGATGGCGGCAGCCCACACCGTGAACGCGACCGCCGCGGCCGCCGTCGCGACCGTGACCATGAACCACACCCAGGGCCGCTCGACCGCGCTCCAGCCGCCCTCCGCCACACCGGGGATCCAGAAGACGAGCGAGAGCAGGAACACGACCGCGATTGCCGCGTTGGCGAGCCGCGTCCCCTTGCGCAGGATCGACGCGACACCGCTCGCGAGGAGCGCGCCGTAGAACGCGACGACCATCACGGTCCACCAGACGGGATCGATCAGCGCACGCTGGCCGAGTGCCGCTGGCAGGGTCTGCGCTCCGAACAGGATCCCGAAGAGGGCGACGGCGCGCGCGATGACGACCTCGAGGCTCGCCACGCTGATGGGGCGTCTCGGATGCTTCTGCCCCGGCTGGGGTGGGAGCGCGACCGGGCGCTCAGGCGCCATTGAGCGTGTCGACATCCATGCTGGGCAGGATGCCGTCTTCGACAGCCCGGCGCAGCAGGTCCACCTTGGTGGGCGCGGGACGCCCGACCTCCACGTACTTCATGCGGATGCGGTCGAGGTACTCGCGCGCGGTCGAGTAGCCGATGCCGAGCTTCTCGGCCGCAAGCTTGAGCGGCAGGCCCGAGGCGTAGAGGTGCAGGATCTCGCGCTCGCGACGCCCGAGCTGGGCCTTGGCGAAGTCGCTGTCCGCGTCAATCGCGGTCGCCCACTCCAAATTGTTGAGCACCTCGCCCCTCGCGACGGTCTCGACCGCCGTCATGACGATCTGCGTCGCGGAGGACTTGGGGATGACACCGGCCGCCCCTGCGGCGAGCGCCTCACGCACGAGCGCGACGCGGTCGGCGATGCTGTGCACGAGCACGGCGGAGCCGGTGGCCTGCACGCGCTTGACGTTCTCTGTGACGGTCGAACCATCGCCGAGCGACAGGTCGAGCACGACCACATCATTCTCGCGGCCAGCGAGCTCCCGCTCGAACTCCGAGACGGATGCCGCGGCGACGAGGAACTCGTAGCCTGCCTCGATGCACGCTGAGCGCAGGCCGAGCCTGACCGACTCGTGGTCGTCCACGACCGACACCCTCACGGGCGACGCTGGGGTTGCATTCATCGGGTTGGATCTTTCGCTTGCGTCTGAACCTTCGGGCGGCAAACGTCGCCCTCACCAAGCCTAGACCGCGGAGCACCGCGGGGGACGGCGAGTACGCGACATTCCTTCGGTATGTCACTCACGAATGAAACTGGCGACCGCCTCGACGTGGTGCGTGTGCGGGAAGAGGTCGAAGGCGCGCAGGCGTGAAAGCCGGTAGCCACGCTCGCGGAGGAAGCCAGCGTCGCGCGCGAGCGCCACGGGATCACATGCGACGTAGACGAGCTGGGTCGGTGCCAACTCAACGAGCGAATCGATGACCTGTCGGCCGGCTCCCGCCCTGGGCGGGTCGAGCACGACGGTCGCGCCCTCCAGCCGCTGCTTCGACGACGTGAGGTCGCGAAGGTAGCGGTCGACCCGGTTCGTCACGGCGCGCGCGCCGACCCACTCGACGAGGTTCTCAGCCGCGTGGTCGGTCGCGAGCGAGTCGCCCTCGACAGTCGTGATGCGAGTCGTCGGGCCGAAGCGGTCGGCGACGGCGGCCGCGAGCAGGCCGACGCCCCCATAGAGATCTTGATTCGCGGCGCGCGGGTCAAAGCGTTCCGGGTCGATCGCGTCCTGCACCGCGCTTGTCAGCGTCTGGGCAGCCGCACGGTGCACCTGCCAGAACCCACGAACATCCACCCGGAACTCGCGCTCCCCCACGACCTCGGTGATGCGCTGGGGCTTTGGGCGCGTCTTTGACGTCGAATCGCCCGCGAGCACGAAGGCGTTGCCTGCCGACGGCGCAACGATATCGACGTGGGTCGAGCCCGCGAAGCGCTCGTCGAGCGGCGTGATGCGGGCCACCTCCGGAGTCGCGAGGGGCACGGATGCCACGGGCACCACGTCGTGCGACCGCGCCGCATAGGGGCCCAGCGTGCCGTCGGGGGCGACGTGCAGGCGGAGCCGCGTGCGCCAGCCCGTGCCATCGGCTTCGCCCGGGATCGCCTCGACCGCGACATCCGCCGCCTCGATGCCACCCATGCGCTGCAGGGAGTCCACCAGCACCTGGCGCTTCAGCTCGCGCTGGTGCTCGAGGTCGATGTGGCCGAACTCGGCGCCCCCGGCACGCACCTCGGGAGAACGGTCGACGGATGCCTCGGCCCAGACGTGCTCGCGGCGATGCTCTGAGGGCTCGAGCACGCCGACGGTCTCGGCGCGCCAGAACTTCTTCTTCGAGTCATCCGTGATTCGGGCCACGACCCGCTCACCGGGAATCGCATCCGCGACGAAGACGACGCGCCCCTCCATGCGGGCGACGGAGACGCCCCCATGGGCGATGTTGGTAACGTCGAGTTCGACCTCGGTGCCCCGGGACGCGGTGCCATGCGATTCAGCCATCCCTCGAGCATAGGAGCCCACAGATGCCAGAGCGCCGAGCAGACGACGCCCCGGTGCGGCTCTACCTCGCCTCGACCTCCCCCGCGCGCCTCGCGACGCTGCGGGCGGCCGGCGTGGAACCTGCCGGACTCATCAGCCCCGGCGTCGACGAGGATGCGCTCGTCGAGTCGCTGACGTCGTCGCGGGGACCGTTGAGCGCGGCCGAGATGGTCGGAGAACTCGCGCGCGCCAAGGCAGAGGCCGTCGTCGGACGCCTCGTCGAGGGTGAGCCCATCGACGGCTTCATCCTGGGCGGAGACAGCGCCTTCGAGATCGACGACGTCGTGCACGGCAAGCCGCACCGGGATGAGGTCGCGCGCGAGCGCTGGAAGGCCATGCGCGGCCGTCGCGGTGTGCTGCACTCCGGCCACTGGCTCATCGACCACCGCGGCGGCGTGCCGGGACTCGGTGTCGGCCGGGTCGAGGATGCCGTCGTCGAGTTCGCCGACGACGTGACCGACACCGAGATCGACGCCTACATCGCGACACGCGAGCCGCTCTCGGTCGCGGGCGCATTCACGATCGACAGCCGCGGCCAGGCCTACATCCGCACGATCGACGGGCATCCGAGCACCGTCATCGGCCTCTCCGTGCCCGCACTCCGCAGCCTCCTGCGCGAAGGCTTCGGCGTCGAGTGGCACCGCCTCTGGAACCGCTGACCGCACCGCTTGTGAACATGGCTGCGAAAGCATCCGTGATTTTTGTCGTGTGTATCTAAAAATGCGGCCCGGAGGGCGAATAGGCTAAGCAACTATGCCCCGCATTTCGAAGGTCCTCATCGCCAATCGAGGCGAGATCGCCGTACGCATCATCAGGGCAGCGAAAGACGCGGGGCTCGCCTCCGTCGCCGTCTACGCCGATCAGGATCGCGACGCCCGCCACGTGCGACTCGCGGACGAGGCGTACTCCCTCGACGGCAGCACGAGCGCCGAGACCTACCTCGTCATCGCCAAGATCCTGTCGGTCGCGCGCCGCTCCGGGGCCGACGCCGTGCACCCCGGCTACGGCTTCCTCGCCGAGAACGCCGACTTCGCCCGCGCCGTGATCGACGCAGGGCTCACCTGGATCGGCCCCTCGCCCGAGGCCATCGAGAAGCTCGGCGACAAGGTCTCCGCGCGGCACATCGCAGAGAAGGTCGGCGCACCGCTCGCCCCCGGAACCCTCAACCCCGTCTCGGGCGCCGATGAGGTGCTCGACTTCGTCGACCAGCACGGCCTCCCCGTCGCGATCAAGGCAGCCTTCGGTGGCGGCGGTCGCGGCCTCAAGGTCGCCCGCACGCGCGAAGAGGTGCCGGAGCTCTTCGACTCCGCCACGCGCGAAGCCATCGCCGCCTTCGGTCGCGGCGAGTGCTTCGTCGAGAAGTACCTCGACAAGCCCCGCCACGTCGAGACCCAGTGCCTTGCGGATGCCCACGGCAACGTCGTCGTCATCAGCACGCGCGACTGCTCCCTGCAGCGTCGCCACCAGAAGCTCGTCGAGGAAGCGCCAGCGCCGTTCCTCAGCGAGGAACAGAACCGCCTGCTCTACGACGCTTCCAAGGCCATCCTCCGCGAGGTCGGCTACGTCGGCGCCGGCACCTGCGAGTTCCTCATCGGGCAGGACGGCACCATCTCGTTCCTCGAGGTGAACACGCGACTGCAGGTCGAGCATCCGGTGTCTGAAGAGGTCACCGGCATCGACCTCGTGCGCGAACAGTTCCGCATTGCGGAGGGCGGCGTGCTCGACTACGACGACCCCGTTGCGCACGGCCACTCGATCGAGTTCCGCATCAACGGCGAAGACCCCGGCCGCGGCTTCATGCCCGCCCCCGGGCCCATCCACGTCTTCCGCGTCCCCGGCGGGCCTGGTGTGCGCGTCGACAGCGGCGTCACGACGGGCGACGTCATCAGCGGCGCCTTCGACTCGATGATCGCGAAGCTCATCGTCACGGGCGCGACCCGGCAGGACGCCCTCGAGCGTGCCCGCCGTGCCCTCGACGAGTTCGAGATCGCCGGCCTGCCGACCGTGCTGCCCTTCCACCGGGCCATCGTGGCCGACCCGGCGTTCACCTCGTCCCCGTTCAGCGTCTACACGCGCTGGATCGAGACCGAGTTCGACAACACCCTCGAACCGTGGAGCGGTGAGCTCGAGACCGCGGGGCCCAGCCCTGAACGCCGTGCCGTCACGGTCGAGGTCGATGGCAAGCGGGTCGAGGTCAGCCTGCCCGGACGCGTCATCCCCACCGCGGGCGCGCCCGTGCTGCCGCCCGCCCCGCGGCGTCGCGGCGTCAGCGGGTCAGTCGCGACCGCGACCGGCGACTCCGTCAAGGCGCCCATGCAGGCGACGGTCGTGAAATTCGCGGTCGACGAGGGCGATGCCGTCGTCAAGGGCGACCTCGTGCTCGTGCTTGAGGCCATGAAGATGGAGCAGCCCCTCACCGCGCACAAGGACGGCGTCGTCAAGGGCATCAACGCGAAGGTCGGCACGACGGTCTCGTCGGGCCATCTCCTCCTCAACATCGTCTAGCACACCCAGCTCAGGAGCTGGCTTTCACAACTCAGGAGTTGGCTTTCACAACTCAGGAATAGTGTCCAGTGCCCCTTGAGAGCGGCTCGCCCTGATCAGACCGCAGAGTAATGACGGATGCCTCGCCCTGCGTCAACGAGGAGAAGATAATACTCACGCAGCCCTCCCAGTCCCCGACGACCTCTTCGTAGCGCAGACGCACCACAACATAGCCCTGCGCGACCAGCTCCCTGTTGCGACGGGCGTCCTCCACCCTCGCCTCGGGGGTGTCATGGAAGCTGCTGTCGATCTCAATCACGACCTTCGAGCCCACGATCCGAAGATCCACATGGCCGACGCCGGGCACTTCGAACTGCTGCTCAACCTCGACACCAAGTGATTCAAGTCTCTGCCGCGCTAGCGACTCAGTGCCGGACTGTGACCCCGCACGCGCCCGCGCGACCAGGCCCTGATCGGCGGGCGAGGCATCCGAGAAGATCATGGCGAGCTGCGAAGACGTGAGCCCACCCACTTCGATCGCCGTGTCGAGACAGGCCAGCGCAGTCTCGGGATCGCACCACGCGACCACTTGCTTGAGGCTCGTTTCCAGCGTGACTCGCCAGCACTCGACGTCGGGGCCTCGCACCCCTCCGCCCTGCAACCAATGCAGCCGAACAGCGCGGCGGATGAGGTCGCCCGTGAGCGGCTCACCGCGGTCGACAGCGCTCGGGGGTACGACCGTGCGCAGCCGCGACGCGTTATCCGCGACACTCACATGGAGCCGCGTGTCGAGACCGCCCCAGAGACCGTATGACCGGGCAGCAGAAGGTCCGGCAAGCATCCCGCCGACACGTGCCGCCACGATCGCGTCGAGCGATGCCTCCGCACTGGCATACCTGGCCCTACGGATGCGACGGAGCTGCCCCAAGCGCACGGCGCGCGTGATGTCAGTGCCCGAGCATCCGCCTGCCAGGATCTGTTCACGCGTCGCGACGCCGCCGAACTTGTTGACGATTACCACCGGATCGAACATGGCGCCATGCTGCGCCGGACCGGGTTGACCGGGCCGCGCTCATCAACGAAACCGTGAGAGCTACGTATCCGCTGGTGCTGTGAAGGGGCCATTCCTCTCGGCGAAGCGGCCGAACTCCTGAGTTAGCAAGGGTCAGCTCCTGAATTAGGAAAGCCAGACTCCTGAAAAGGGAAGGGGACTCCTGAGTTGGGAAAGCAGACCCTAGTTGACGATGTGGAGGGCTCGCGCCGCGTCGGTGATGCTGCCCGAGAGCGAGGGGTAGACGGCGAAGGCCTGCGCGACCTCGTCGACCGTGAGGCGCTGCTCGATCGCGATCGACACCGGCAGGATCAGCTCGGATGCCCGGGGCGCGACCACGACGCCGCCCACGATCGTGCCCGTGCTGGTGCGAGCGAAGAGCTTCACGAAGCCGTGCTTGATGCCCATCATCTTGGCGCGCGGGTTCTGCGCGAGCGGAAGCTTGTGCACGCTCGCCTTCACGAGGCCGCTCTCGATGTCACTCTGCGTGTAGCCCACGGTCGCGATCTCGGGCTGCGTGAAGACGTTGGAGGTCACGTTGCGCAGCTCGGTCGGGTTCACGGCGTCGCCCATCGCGTGATAGACGGCGGTGCGGCCCTGCATCGAGGCGACGGATGCGAGGGGCAGGAACCCGCTGCAGTCACCGGCCGCGTAGATGTTCGGCACGGAGGTGCGGGCGACACGGTTGACCCGGATGTGCCCCGAGTCGCTCAGCTGCACGCCGGCCTCCTCGAGGCCGATGCCGGCCGTGTTGGGGATCGATCCGACGGCCATGAGGCAGTGGCTGCCCTCGACCGTGCGGCCGTCCGTCAGGGTCGCGATAACCGTGTCACCCTTGCGCACGACGCTCTCGGCACGGCTCTTGTTCATGACGTTCATGCCGTTGCGGGTGAAGACGTCTTCGATGACGCGCGCGGCATCCGCGTCCTCACCCGGCAGCACCATGTCGCGGCTCGAGATGAGGGTGACCTCGGCGCCGAGGGCACGGTAGGCGGAGGCGAACTCGGCACCCGTGACGCCGGAGCCGACGACGATGAGGTGCTCGGGGATGGTGTCGATCGAGTACAGCTGCGTCCAGGTGAGGATGCGTTCGCCGTCTGGCTTGGCGCTGTCGAGCACGCGCGGATGCGATCCGGTCGAGACGACGATCGTGTCGGCCTCGATCTCGTCGAAGTCCTTGCGCGACTTGCCCGACCCGGCCGAGACGACGACGCGGCTCGGCCCGTCGAGGCGCCCGTCGCCCTGCACGATCGTGACGCCGGCGCGGGTGAGCTGCGAGCGCATGTCCTCGGACTGCTGGCGAGCAAGGCGCAGGAGTCGCTGGTTGACAGCACGAAGGTTGACGGCGATCTCGGGCCGCACCGGCCGCCCCGACTCGCCGCGCGCGAAGAACTGCACGCCGAGGTCGCCCGCCTCGCCGATCGCGTTGGCCGCCTCGGCCGTCGCGATGAGGGTCTTGCTGGGCACGACATCCGTCAGCACGGCGCTGCCGCCGACACCGACCCGCTCGACGAGCGTGACCTCCGCGCCGAGCTGGGCCCCCGCGAGCGCTGCCTCGAACCCTCCTGGGCCTCCCCCAATGATCGCGATCCTGTGCTTGCGCTCGAATTTGTCGGCCATGACAAACATTCTCTCGCACCTTCCGAACATTCCATGTGAAAGCGACAGGAACTCCGCAGCGGGCATCCACCCGGGCGCCCTGCTCCGCAATAGAGTGGTCGGATGACACGTGAGCCGATCACTCAGAGCCAGATCACTCAGAGCCACCCCCTCGACGACCCGGCAACGGACCCCTTCGAGGTTGCCGCCGCCGCCGCAGCAGACATCGCGCGGCTCACGGGCGTCGAACGCCACGACATCGCCCTCACGCTCGGCAGCGGCTGGGCGAAGGCCGCCGACCTCATCGGCGAGACGACCGCCACGATTCCAGCGACGGATGTCACGGGCTTCAGCCGCCCGGCGCTCGAGGGTCACGTGGGCTCGCTGCGCTCCGTGCTCCTGCCGAGCGGAAAGCGGGCGCTCGTGATCGGCGCGCGCACGCACTACTACGAGGGCCACGGGGTGCGCCGCGTCGTGCACAGCGTGCGAACCGCCGCGGCGACGGGCGCGACGACCATGATCCTCACGAACGGCGCCGGCGGCATCAAGGAGCACTGGACTCCCGGCACGCCGGTGCTCATCAGCGATCACATCAACCTCACTGCGGATTCGCCGCTCGAGGGTGCGACCTTCATCGACCTGACCGACCTCTACTCGGCGCGCCTGCGGGAACTCGCGAAGGGCATCGACGCAAGCCTCGACGAGGGCGTCTACTGCCAGTTCCGCGGCCCCCACTACGAGACCCCCGCCGAGGTGCAGATGGCGAAGGCGATCGGCGGCCACATCGTCGGTATGTCGACCGCCCTCGAGGCCATCGCGGCCCGCCAGGCGGGGATGGAGGTGCTCGGAATGTCCCTCATCACGAACCTCGCCGCGGGCATCCAGTCGACCCCCCTCAGCCACGAGGAGGTCATCGAGGCCGGCCGCGCCGCCGAGCCCGTCATCAGCCGCCTCCTTGCGCAGATCGTGAGCGCGCTGTGAGTGCCCAGCGCGACGAGGTGCCGGGCGACGTCGACGAGGCTGGCGAGGAGCTGCGCCCGGAGAAGGATGTCATCGCCGCGGCATCCGCGTGGCGCAACCAGGACCCGGATGACGAGACGCGGGCCGAGCTCGACGGGCTCATCAAGGCTGCCCGTGCTGGTGACGCCGAGGCGATCGCGGGCCTTCGTGACCGCTTCGACGCCCGGCTCGTCTTCGGCACCGCCGGCCTCCGCGGCGAGCTCGCCGCAGGGCCGAACCGCATGAACCGCGTGCTCGTCTCACAGGCGGCCGCCGGCCTCGCCGCGTACCTCCTCGGCCACAACGACGAGCCCTCGGTCGTGATCGGCTACGACGGTCGCAAGAACTCCGACGTCTTTGCGCGCGACACCGCCGAGATCATGACGGGCGCGGGCGTGCGCGCCATCCTGCTGCCCCGCATGCTGCCGACCCCCGTTCTCGCGTTCGCCGTGCGGCATTTCGACGCGAGCGCTGGCGTCATGGTCACCGCCTCCCACAACCCGCCGCGCGACAACGGCTACAAGGTCTACCTGGGCGGCGAGTCGCAGGGCTCGCAGATCGTCTCCCCTGCCGACGCCGAGATCGAGGCCCACATCAGCCGCATCGCGAGCGAGCGAACGATCGACGCCCTGCCCCGCTCGACCGCCTACGTCACGGCGGACGACGAGGTCGTCGACGAGTATGTGCGGCGCACGGTCGAACTCGCCCCGCGGAAGGCCGCGCCCCTCCGCTACGTCTATACGGCGATGCACGGCGTCGGCCTCGAGGTTGCCCGCCGCGTCTTCCTCGCCGCGGGCTTCCCTGAGCCCGTGCTCGTCGAGGAGCAGGCGCAGCCCGACGGCACGTTCCCCACGGTCGCGTTCCCCAACCCTGAGGAACCCGGCGCCATGGACCTTGCCTACGCGAAGGCAAGCGAGGTGGGTGCCGACCTCATCATCGCGAACGACCCCGACGCCGACCGCTTGGCCGTCGCGGTTCCCGAGGCTGACGGATGGCGCAGGCTCAGCGGCAACGAGGTGGGCGCGCTGCTCGGCTGGCGAGCGGCGGAACGGCTGGCGGCGTCGGGCGAGAAGAGCGCCCTCGCGGCATCCGTCGTCAGCAGCCCTGCCCTGCGCCATATCGCGCAGCACTACGGGCTCGACTACGCCGACACCCTGACGGGCTTCAAGTGGGTCTCGCGCGTCGACGACCTCGCCTTCGGCTATGAGGAGGCCCTCGGCTACCTCGTCGACCCAGGCAAGGTGCGCGACAAGGACGGTATCTCGGCCGCGCTCGACTTCCTCGGCCTCGTGTCGGACCTGGCCGACGCCGGCACCAACATCGAGGAGCACCAGGCGCGGCTCGACCGCGAGTTCGGCACCTTCGCCTCCTCGCAGGTGTCGCTACGTGTCACCGACACGAGCGTCATCGCAGACATCATGGCGCGACTGCGCAATGAACCGCCGCGGGCGCTCGGCACGCACGTCGTCGACTCGATCGACGACTACGCGGAGGGCATCGGCGCGTTCCCGCCGAGCGACATACTGCGCATCAACCTCGCGGGCGGGTCGCGCGTGATCGTGCGACCCAGTGGCACCGAGCCCAAGCTCAAGGCCTACATCGACGCGGCCGTGTTCGACGGTGACGTCGACATGCGTCGCGCGGCTGCCGAGGCGGTCGTGAAGGAGCTCGAACAGGCTGTGCGCGACCTCATCGCCTAGGGCTGGCTGCGTCTGGCGCTGGCCTCGTCTTGGGCTGGCGGCTCAGCCGCCCATGATGTCGAGCACCTGCTCGGCCGTACGAGCGCTCCGCAGGGCTGCGATGGCGCCCGGGTCATTGAAGATGTTGGCGATCGCGGCGATCGACGGCAGGTGCGTGTCTGGGCGCAGCGCCGCAAGCCCCAACACGACCGAGACCGGGTCGTTGTGCGGATGCCCGAATGCGACCGACTCGGTCAGCGTCACGACCGAGAGGCCGTCCGCGAGCACCTCGGGTCCCGGGCGGGCATGCGCGAGCGCGAGCCCGGGAGCGATGACGACGTAGGGGCCGTGCTCCTCGATCATCCGCACCATCTCGTCGGAGTAGCGTGGAGTCGCGAATCCTGCCGCCGCGAGTGCGTCGCCAGCGAGGCGCACGGCATCACGCCAGTTCTTCGCCTCGGCGCGGATGACGACACCCGATGGATCGATCGCGGGAAGCGGCATCAGGCGTCCTCGAAGCCGGCGCTGATGGCATCCAGCAGATCGAGTCGCTCCTCGAGCGGCAGGAAGGCAGCGGCAGCGGCGTTGCGCTGGAAGACCTCGAAGTCGGCACGGTCATAGCCGAACGCGTCGGAGAGGAGCGCGAGCTCCGCCGTGAGCGAGGTGCGGCTCATGAGCCGGTTGTCGGTGTTGACCGTGACCCGGAAGCCCAGCTGGTAGAGCAGGTCGAAGGGGTGGTCGACGATCTCTTCGCCCCACGCCGCGATCGCCCCCGTCTGGAGGTTGCTCGACGGGCTCAACTCGAGCGCGATCTCGCGATCCTTGACCCACTGCGACAGGCGGCCAAGCGTCACGTAGGTGGCCTCGTCATCGCTGCTGTCGATCTCGATGTCCTCCGCGATGCGCACCCCGTGGCCGAGCCGCAGCGCACGCCCGTCGACGAGGGCACTGCGGATGCTGTCGAGCCCGTCAGCCTCGCCCGCGTGGATGGTGGCGGGGAAGTGCTGCTCGGCGAGATAGTCGAACGCCGCCCGCGCCCGGCTCGGCGGGAACCCCGCCTCGGCCCCAGCGAAGTCGAAGCCCACGACCCCGTTGTCCCGGTGCCGCACGGCGAGCTCCGCGATCTCGAGGCCGCGGTCAGCGTGGCGCATCGCGGTCACGAGCTGGCCCACCCGGATCGAGTGACCCGAGCGCGCGGCATCCGTCACGCCTGCATCCAGGCCCTCCTGCACGGCCTCGACGACCTCATCGAGGCTGAGGTCGCGAGTGAGGTGCTGCTCCGGCGCCCAGCGGATCTCGCCGTAGATGACCCCGTCGGCGACGAGGTCATGCACGAACTCGCGGGCGACCCGCTCGAGTCCCTGCCGGGTCTGCATGACGGCCGTCGTCACATCGAAGGTCTTGAGGTAGTCGACGAGCGACCCCGAGTCGGCACTCTCGGCGAACCAATCGGCCAGCGCCGTGGCATCCGTGGCCGGCAGGTCGAGCGAGATCTCGTCGGCCAGCTCGATGATCGTCTGCGGCCGCAGTCCCCCATCGAGGTGGTCGTGCAGCGAGACCTTGGGCAGAGCGGCGATCTCGGCAACCCCTCCGGGCAGCAGCGGGGCATCAGGCGACGTTGTCATCCCTCAAATCTACCGCCCCTTCCCTCGCCCGAGAGTTGCCATATGGTCTGGTTTGGCAGGCTCAAGCGACCATCTGACCACTCTCGCCATGCGGAAAGTGACCTTCACAAGACGAACTCGGTCGCGCTGGCTGTGGAAAGCGAGAACCCGAGCGGTCTCCCGGCCACGCTTGGGTGATGCCGCGCCGCGATGAATTGCCCGACCCCCTGCGGGAGCGGGTGTTCTCAGTGGCGAGCGGCCACGAACATGGACTCACGCGGGGGCGCATGCGCTCCGCCGACCTGTCACGTCCGTTCCACGCTGTGCGAGCCCCTACGCCACCCACAACAACGCTCGATCTCGCGCGCGCCTACGCATGCCGGATGTCACGGCACGCGTTCTTCTCACATGTGACGGCTGCGCGGCTCTGGGGCATCCCCCTCCCCACCCCCCCCTCGAGAGGCCCGACCGTCCCCTTGACGTCAGTGTGCCCACCGGTTCGGTCGTGCCTTCGGGACGCGGCATCCGCGGGCACCACATGCTGATCGACCAGACAGATGTCGTGGAGTTCGAGGGCCTGCGGGTTACCTCCCCGGCGCGGACATGGTGCGACCTCGCCGGCCTGCTGAACCTGCACGACCTGATCGCGGCTGGCGATTCTGTGCTGTGGTGGAGGCGTCCGCGCTTGTCACGCACATCGAGGGCGCAGTTCTGCGCGACCGCCGAGCGGCATCGCGGCCGGCGGTGGCGGGAGAAGCGGCTCGCGGCGGAACGTCGACTGACCGATCGCTCCGATTCGTGGGCGGAGTCACTCATCCGCTGCAGTGTCATCGACGCCGGCCTGCCCGAGCCCGACGTGAACATCGAGCTGTACGACCGCCTCGGCAACTTCCTTGCCATGACCGACCTCAGCTGGCGCCGGTACATGGTCAGCGCGGACTATGAGGGTGACATACACCGCACGGACGCAAAGCAATGGGCGAAGGACCTCGCCCGCGTGCCGCGACTCGAGAACGCCGGATGGCTGCACCTTCGCGCTGGACGGACCGACCTCCGCGACCCGCGCCACTTCATCCGCCACCTGACGCTTCGCTTGCAGCGGCGCGGGTGGTCAGCGCCCGAGTAGGGCGCACGAGAGTGGCCAAATGGTCACCCAAGAGCCCTCCGCTGAACCATTTGGCCGCTCTCGCAAGAGTGGAAAGGACGAGCGGACGAGCGAGCGGATGAGCGAGCGGATGAGCTGGAGACGGATGCCCGGGCTACGCGATGCGGTCGGCGATGAGCGGCTGCACCTCGAAGGGCGTGCCCGGCTCCGCGACCTCGTACGCGCCCTCGAGCGACTCGAGTGCCCGCTTGAAGCGCTCCGGCTCGTCCGCGCTGAGCGTGAAGAGCGGCTGGCCCTTCGTGACCGTGTCACCCGGCTTCGCGTGCAGGTCGATGCCCGCCGCGTGCTGCACGGGGTCCTGCTTGCGGGCGCGACCGGCGCCGAGACGCCACGCGGCGACGCCGAAGGGCAGGGCCTCCTGCTTCACGAGGATGCCGTCACGGTCGGCCGTCACGACGTGCTGCTCGCGGGCAACCGGCAGTGCGGCATCCGGGTCTCCGCCCTGGGCGCTGATCATGGCGCGCCAGGTGTCCATCGCGCGGCCGTCCTTGAGGGCCGCCTCGACATCCGCGTCGGGCTGGCCCGCCAGCGCGAGCATCTCGCGGGCGAGCGCGACCGTGAGCTCGACGACATCCGCCGGGCCGCCACCCGCGAGCACCTCGACCGACTCGCGCACCTCGTTCGCGTTGCCGATCGTGAGCCCGAGGGGCACGTTCATGTTCGTGAGGAGCGCGACCGTCGCGACGCCCGCATCCTTGCCGAGCGCAACCATCGTCTCGGCGAGCTCGCGGCTGCGGGCCGGATCCTTCAGGAAGGCGCCCGAGCCGAACTTCACGTCGAGCACGAGCGCTGCCGTGCCCTCCGCGATCTTCTTCGACATGATCGACGAGGCGATGAGCGGGATGGCCTCGACCGTTCCCGTGATGTCGCGGAGCGCATAGAGCTTCTTGTCGGCGGGCGCGAGGCCGGCACCGGCCGCGCAGATGACAGAGCCGACGTCTTCGAGCTGGGCGAAGAACTCCTCGTTGCTGAGGTCGGCCCGCCACCCCGGGATCGACTCGAGCTTGTCGAGCGTGCCGCCAGTGTGGCCGAGGCCGCGGCCCGACAGCTGGGGAACCGCGACGCCGAAGGATGCCACGAGCGGCGCGAGCGGCAGCGTGATCTTGTCGCCGACCCCACCCGTGGAGTGCTTGTCGGTCGTGGGCTTCGAGAGCGAGTCGAAGTTCATCCGCTCCCCACTCGCGATCATCGCGAGGGTCAGATCGCGGATCTCCTGGCGCTCCATGCCGTTGAGGAAGATCGCCATCGTCATTGCCGCCATCTGCTCATCGCCGACGTAGCCGCGCGTGTAGGCGTCAACGAGCCAGTTGATCTGCTCGGTGCTCAGCACACCCTTGTCGCGCTTGGTGTGGATGAGGTCGACCGCGTCGAACTTCTCGATGGCCATGGTAGTGCTCCTTGATCTGGCCGGGTCGGCCGTGGTGGCGTCGAGCCGCCCTCGTGGGGCTACTCGCCGCGCGATTCGCTGTAGTCGTCGAGCTGGCGCGGGCCGAAGGCGTCGGGCAACACCTCGTCGATCGTGCGGATGCCCGACACCGTCTCGAGCAGCATGCCCTCGGCCGAGTGCTCGAAGAGCAGTTGGCGACAGCGTCCGCACGGCATGAGCGCGTCGCCGTTGCCGTCGACACAGACGAAGGCCGTGAGGCGACCTCCCCCGCCCATGATGAGGTCGCTCACGAGCGAGCACTCAGCGCAGAGGGTGACGCCGTAGGAGGCGTTCTCGATGTTGCATCCGCTCACGATGCGGCCGTCGTCGACGAGGGCCGCGACCCCCACCGGAAACTTCGAATAGGGCACGTATGCCTTCTCCATGGCCGCACGCGCGACGGTGCGGAGCTCACTCCAGTCGATTGTCATTTCAGGTACGGCTTTCCGGATGCTGCAGGAGCCTTCGACTGCCCGACGAAACCGGCGACCGCGAGGATCGTGACGAGGTACGGGATCATCGACAGGAACTCGGTCGGGATGTCGGCGCCCACCTGCGTGACGAGCGTCTTGATGTTGATCGCGAACCCGAAGAGGAGTGCCGCGAGGGCGGCCCACAGTGGGTTCCACCGGCCGAAGATGAGCGCCGCGAGGGCGATGTAGCCCTGGCCACTCGTCATCTCCTTGCCGAAGGCGCCGACAGCACCGAGCGTGAAGAAGGCCCCACCCATTCCGGCAACAGCGCCACCAAGGAGCACGTTCCAGAAGCGGGTCGCGTTGACCTTGATGCCGACCGTGTCGGCCGCCTTCGGGTGCTCACCGACGGCCCGCACGCGCAGGCCCCAGCGGGTATGGAAGAGGCCGATGTAGACCACCGCGACCGTGATGAACATCAGGTAGGTGATCGCCGTGTTGTTGAACAGCAGCGGACCGATCACCGGAATCTCGGAGAGGAACGGGATCGGCTCGCGCGTGAACTTGACGGGCGAGTTCAGCACGCTCGGGTTCTTGTTGAGCACCGAGGAGTACAGGAAGCTCGTGAGGCCGATGACGAGCATGTTGAGCACGACACCGACGACGACCTGCTCCACCAGGTACTTGATCGAGAACACCGCGAGGATGATCGAGACGAGCGCTCCCGCGACGAGCGCCGCGAGCAGGCCCATGAAGGGGTTCTGCGTGAGCGACGCGACGAGCGCCGAGGTGAACGCGCCCGCGAGGAGCTGGCCCTCGATCGCAATATTGACGACGCCGACGCGCTCGCTGATAACCCCGGCCATGGCGCCGAAGACGAGCGGGGTCGCGAGCGCGAGGGTGCCCGTGAGGAGCCACACGACGGGCACGGTGGCCCCCGTGCCGATCCACACCAGCAGGCCGAAGACGAAGAAGACGCCGAAGACCAGCAGCATCCACATGGGGGCTGCTGGACGCCGCTGCCACGTCAACCAGGCGGACACCGAGGCAAGGGCGATCAGCACGACGCCGACAATGATCCCGGCGACCTGGCTCGGCACTTCGATCGGTGTGATCGTGAAGAAGTCGGTGCTGCTCGCGAAGGTCAGCCGGCTGGTGCCCTCACGGCCCAGCAGGCCGAAGACGACGAAGGAGACGACGGCGAACACGCCGAAGGCGATGGGGGCCTTCCAGTTGCGCGGTGTCTCGATGGCGGATGCACGGGCATCCGCCTCGGTGATGGTCGCAGTGCTCATCACTTCTCCTCCGTGCTTGCGCTCTGGTCAATGCTTGCGCCCTGCTCAGTGCTTGCGCTCTGGTCAATGCTTGCGCTTTGGATCTGGGCGGCGGGCGTCTGCGGCGCTGGTCGCCTCAGACGGTCACGCAGGCCGCGCCTGGTCGGCTGCGGCAGCCGGAAGATAGCGCGAACGAGCGGCGGGGCGGCGATGAAGAGCACGATGAGCCCCTGGATGACCGCCACAATGTCGATCGGGATGCCCTCCGCGATCTGCATGGGGAAGCTTCCGGCCTTGAGGGCGCCGAAGAGCAGGCCGGCGAAGACAATACCGACGGCGCTGTTGGCACCGAGGAGCGCGACCGTGATCGCGTCGAAGCCGATGCCGGCGTCGACCGTGGGCGTCCATCCGGCGGGCACCTTGCCGAGCACCTGCATGGCGCCGGCGAGGCCGATGAAGGCACCGGATGCCGCGAGAGTCACGACGTAGGTGCGTCCGATATTGATGCCGGCGGTGCGGGCCGCGTGCGGGTTGAGACCCACGGCACGGATGCGGAAACCGGTCGTCGAGCGCTCCATGAGCCACCAGTAGACGAGGGCCGCGATGAGGGCCAGCACGAAGCCGATGTCGAGGTCGGTGCCGGGAATGAGCGTCGGGAATACGGCCGTGCTGTCGATCGCCTTCGCCTTCGCGTTACCGCCGGCATTCTCTGCCTGGAAGACGGGCGTCTTCAGCAGCCAGGTGACGAGGTAGAGCGCCACGAAGTTGAGCATGATCGTGACGATGACCTCGTGCGCGCCTGTGCGAGCCTTCAGCACTCCGACGACGGATGCCCACAGGGCGCCACCGACGATGCCACCGAGCACGGCGACCGCGAGGTGCAGGCCGAAGGGCATGTCGAGGTTGGACCCCACGAAGCCGACGAAGAGGGCGGCGATGAGCATCTGCCCGCGGCCACCGATGTTGAAGAGGCCCGCCTTGAAGCCGACCGCGAGGCCGAGGCCGGCGGCGATGAGGGGGCTCGCCCACGACAGGGTGGACAGGAGCGGCTTGAAGCCTCCGCGAGGGCTGAAGACCGCACCCTCCCACATGGCGCGGAAGGCACCGGCGATCGTTTCCCACGCCGCCGAGAGAAGGTCACTCGGGCGCGAGAAGAAGTAGCCGGCGGCCGCCTGCACGTCTTCGTTCACGATGACGACGAGGAGGCTTCCGATGAAGAGCGCGAGCACGACCGCGAGCACCGACCGCACGAGGCCGCCGCCGAGGATGTCACGCCACGCGCCCTCCCAGCGGTTGTCAGCGGCAGGCGCCTTCTCTTCTGGGGTGACAGGAGGCTCGATGTTGGGTGTCAGGGTGCTCATGCTGGAATTCCCGCCATCATCTGGCCGATGACCTCTCTCGCTGTGGTGGGCTCGACGATGCCGACGCTCCTGCCGCGGTACATGACCATGATGCGGTCGGCGAGCTCGACGACCTCGTCGAGTTCGGTGGAGACGATCAGCACGGGGATGCCGGAGTCCCGGGCCCGCACGATCTGTTCGTGCACGAACTCGATGGAGCCGACGTCGAGTCCTCGGGTCGGCTGCGACGCGATGAAGATTCGCAGGTCACGCTCCAGCTCACGCGCGAGCACGACCTTCTGCTGGTTGCCGCCGGAGAGGCGGCCTGCGTGGGTGTCGATCGACGGGGTGCGCACGTCGTATTCGCCGACGACCCGCTCCGCGAAGGCGCGGATCTCGCCGAGCGCGAGCGACAGGCCCCGGGCGAATGGTGCACGGTCGAAGCGGTCGAGCACGGCGTTCTCGGCGATCGTGAACTCGGCCACGAGGCCATCCTCCGTGCGGTCCTCCGGCACGAAGCCGACGCCAGCGTCGAGCACCTGCTTGACGCTGCGGCCGAGCAGTTCCTTGCCATCGAGGCGGATGCTGCCGGCGGTCTTCTTCTGCAGGCCGAGGATGGCTTCCGTCAGTTCGGTCTGGCCGTTGCCCTGCACGCCCGCGATGACGACGATCTCGCCCTGGCGGATGTCGAAGCTGAGGTCGTCGACCACGCGGTTGCCGTTCGCGTCGAAGACCGTGAGGTTCTGCACCTCGAAGGTCGGGTCGCCGAGTGTCGGCGGCGCCTTGTCGACGCTGAGGTCGACGGAGCGGCCGACCATCTTGGAGGCGAGCTCCGTCGTGCTCTCGCTGGGGAGCGCGGTGCCGACGACCTTGCCGAGGCGAATGACGGTGATGCGGTCGGCAACGGCCCGCACCTCGCGAAGCTTGTGCGTGATGAAGACGATGGAGGTGCCGCTCTCCTTGAGCTGACGCATGATCTCCATGAGCTCGTCGGTCTCCTGCGGCGTGAGCACGGCGGTCGGCTCGTCGAGCACGAGCACCTT
Organism: Salinibacterium sp. GXW1014; assembly: GCF_044769865.1. Taxonomy (NCBI): domain Bacteria; kingdom Bacillati; phylum Actinomycetota; class Actinomycetes; order Micrococcales; family Microbacteriaceae; genus Salinibacterium; species Salinibacterium sp. GXW1014. The sequence continues at coordinate 1,761,864 of NZ_JBIZWA010000001.1, read as the reverse complement.
GGCCTCGCGGGAGAGCGCCTTGATGATCTCGACGCGTTGTTGCGAACCGACGGGAAGGTCGCCGACGACGGCGTCGGGGTCGATGTTGAAGCCGAAACGCTCAGAGATCTCGCGCACCTTGGCACGGGCGCCATCGAGGTCGAGGAAGACCCCGCCCTTCGTCTGCTCGTGACCGAGCATGACGTTCTCGGCAACAGTGAAGACGGGGATGAGCATGAAGTGCTGGTGCACCATGCCGATGCCCGCCGCCATTGCGTCGCCGGGCCCCGAGAAGTTCTGCACGGCACCGTCGAGGAGGATCTCGCCCTCGTCGGCTTCGTAGAGACCGTAGAGCACATTCATGAGCGTGGACTTGCCCGCCCCGTTCTCTCCGAGGAGGCAGTGGATCTCCCCCGCCTCGACGACGAGATCGATGTGGTCGTTGGCGACGAGTGCGCCGAAGCGCTTGGTGACCCCTCGCAGCTCAAGCTTCATGTGTTCTCCCGGTCATGGGCCGAGGAGGCCGCAGGGCGGCCTCCTCGGCGATGTGGTGCGACGTGCGGGTGTCTCGCTACTTGGGCGAGAACTCCGAGAAGCCCGAGAGCTCCCCGTCGATGATCTGCTGCTTGAGCGCGTCAAGCTCGTCCATCATGCCCTCGGGCAGTTCGCCCTCGAAGTCGTAGAAGGACGAGAGGCCAACGCCCTCGTTCTCGAGCGTGCCGGTGTAGACGTCAGCCTCGAACTCGCCATCGAACGCCTGCTTGATCGAGTCGAAGACCGTGACGTCGAGACCCTTCATGATCGAGACGAAGATGAGGTCCTTGTACTTCTCGTCTGCGACCGCGAGGTCGGAGTCGACACCGAGGATGACGGCGTCAGCGCCCGCGTCGAGGATCGCCTCAGCGCCACCCTGGTAGAGGGGGCCGCCGACGGGAAGGATCACGTCGGCGTTCTGGCTGAGGAAGCCCTCGGTGATCTGCTGTGCGCGCACCTGGTCGGTGAAGTCGCCGACGTAGTCGAACGGCAGGACGGTGACGGAGTCACCCTTTGCCTCGTTCCACTGCTCGACGCCAGCCTTGAAGCCGTCCATGAAGATCGTGACGGAGGGGATCTCGGCGCCGCCGTAGGTCGCGACGACCTTCGAGGTGCTGTAGCCGGCTGCGGCGTAGCCCGCGAGGAACGCGGCCTGGGCCGTGTCGTAGTTGAGCTGCTTGATGTTGTCGCCCGTGAGGTAGTCAACGTCGACGATCGCGAAGTTCACCTCGGGGTTGGCGTCGGCAACAGCCTGAGTTGCGTCGGCGAGCTTGAAGCCGACCGGCACGATGATGCCACAGCCGGCGTCGACCATGCCCTCGAGGTTGGGCTCGTAGTCCGCCTCGCTGCTCGACTCGGACTCGCGGATCTCGATGCCGAGCTCCTCCTCCGCCTGGAGGAGGCCGTTGTAGGAGAGCTCGTTGAACGACTTGTCGTCGAAGCCGCCCTCGTCGGAGACCATGCAGGCGAGGAAGTCGCTGCCGGCGTCACCGTTGGCGTTGTCGTCGCCCTCGGGTGCAGCGGCGCAGGCGCTCAGCGTGAGTGCGGCAGCGCCGAGGATGCCGAGGGTACCCAGCACCCGCTTGCGGGAGATTGTGTTCACGTGTCCTCCAAAGACATGTATGCAGTGATTGCTCGAACGCTCTGCGATGCAGATGAATCGATCGTAGATGCCTGACACCCGCCGCCCGACCACGGGACGCCGGTTGGTATCAGACCGATATTCTCTCATCCGCGCGCGACAGTGAAGCGCTCATACGAGCACTCCGCTGCTCCACTCGCGCAGAGGCGAGCACGCGTGAGCTGGAGTCAGCGCGGCGAGGCTTCGCTCTCGACCACAATCTCGCCCGCGATGATCGCGTCGCGGAGGGCGTCGAGCTCCGCAGCGAGCTCGGCAGGCACCTTCGACTCCCAGTCGTGGAACGGCGCGAGGGCGACCCCGTTGTTCTCGAGCGTGCCGATGTAGCTGCCACCCTCGAACTCGCCTTCGAGGTCCTGCGAGACGATCTCGAACACGGCGTCGCTCATCTGCTTGAGCACGGTTGTGACGATCAACGGCTGGAACTGGGCGGCCAGGGTTTCGTAGCCATCCGCGTCGACCCAGATGATGCCGACTCCCCCGGCCTCGAGCGCCGCCGTCGCGGCACCCTCTCCCGCCTGCGCCGCAACCGGCATGATGATGTCGGCGCCCTGCTCGATCAGCCCGTCGGCGAGGGTGCGTGCGAGCACGGCATTGACGAAGTCATCCGTGAAGGAGCCGGTCTGCGAGGGCTTGTCCCAGCCGACGACCCGCACGTTCGTGCCCTTCTCGGCGTTGTAGTGCTGCACGCCGTCCCAGTAGCCGTCCATGAAGACGGTCACGGGCGGTTGGTTGCCGCCACCGAAGGTACCGACGACGCCGGTCTGGCTGAGCCCGGCTGCGAGGTAGCCCGCGAGGAACGCCGCCTGCGCCGTGTCGTAGACGATCGAGCGGATGTTGTCGCCCTCGACCGTCTCATCGACGATCGAGAAGTTGATGTCGGGGTAGGTCTCAGCCCCCACCGCGGTGGCCTCGGCGAGCTCCCAACCGACCGTGAGGATGTAGTCGCATCCCGCATCCGCCATCGCGTTGATGTTCGTCTCGTAGTCGCCCTCAGACTGCGACACCGCCGTGCGCAACTCGATGCCGAGCTCCGACTCGGCGCGCTGCAGCGCCTCGTAGCTCGCCTGATTGAAGGAGCGGTCCTCCAGGTTGCCGCTATTGGCCACCATGCAGGCGGTGTAGTCGGATGCCGCGGCATCCGGTGACTCCTCGGGAGCCGCGGCGCACCCGGCCAGGGCGAGGAGGACGACGGCGCTGGCGGCCGGGATACGGAGGAACGAGGTTGACGAGGTCATACGCTCGAATCTAGAGGACGTCGCCGCGTCCCGAGAGCTTGAGTGCATCGACGACTGATTTCACGCGCTGCGCATTCTGTGTCGTGGTGACGAGCAGCGCATCGGGGGTGTCGACGACGACGATGTCCTGCACGCCGATGAGGGAGATGAGTCGTTTCGAGTGGCTGACGACGACGCCCGTCGAGGCATCGGAGAGCACGCGCGGGTCTTCACCGAGGATCGCGAGGTTGTTGGAGCGGCCACCCGAGTGGAGCTTGCCGATCGCCGCGAAGTCGCCGACGTCATCCCAGTCGAAGTCGCCAGGCACGACCGCGAGGCGCCCAGCCTTGGCCGCGGGCTCGGCGACCGTGTAGTCGATCGCGATCTTGCGCAACTTCGGCCACACCCTGTCGACGGTCGCACCGCGCCGAGGGGTGTCCCAGGCCTCCGCAAGTTCCTGCAGCCCGGCGAGCAGTTCGGGCTCGGCCTGCCCCAATTGTTCGAGGAGCACGTCGGCGCGGGAGATGAACATGCCGCCGTTCCAGAGGTAGCCGCCGTGCTGCAGGTAGCCCTTCGCGACGTCGAGGTTCGGCTTCTCGACGAAACTGTTGACCGCGTAGGCGTTGGGAGCCCCCTGGATGTCGAGTTTGGCGCCGCACAGGATGTAGCCGAAGCCGATGGCCGGCTCGGTGGGAGTGATCCCGATCGTGGCGATGTAGCCGGCGTCGGCCGCGGCGACCGCCTCCACGACGCTGCGCTTGAAGCTGCGGGTGTCGGAGATGACATGGTCGGCTGCGAAGGAACCGATGATCACGCCCGGCTCGCGGTGCTGGAGGATCGCGGCAGCGAGTCCAATCGCGGCCGTCGAGTCCTTCGGCTCGCTCTCGAGGACGACGTTGTGGTCGGCGAGGGTCGGCAGCTGTGCCTCAACCGCCGCGCGGTGCGCGCGCCCCGTCACAACCATGATGCGCTGCTCCCCCGAGACAGGCACGAGACGATCCCAGGTGCCACGAAGGAGGGTCTTGCCCGTTCCGGTCAGGTCATGGAGGAACTTGGGGGCGTCGGCACGGGAGAGCGGCCAGAGCCGCGAGCCGATGCCGCCGGCCGGAATGACGCTGTAGAAGCGCTCGAGCGCGGGAGTGTCGGTCATGCGCACCACCCTAGCCGCGGCATCCGTCGCCTCGACCGACCTTTGGTCGATGTGACGGCATCTCGACATCGAGATGGTTAGGCATACCTAAGCGGATAGCACTCTCCGACAGGGAATAGACTGGAGGCCGTTGCGACGCATCGCGCTCGCATGCCGCCCATCCCCCACGGAACGCACGCGCTCCCGGCGAGACGGGCGGGCACAGTCAAAGTCGCACCTATCTCGAGGAGGGTTGCTCGTGCCAGAGAAGTCGGCGGGAGGCCTGGCCGAAGCCCAGCCATTGGATCAGATCAAGCACAATCCACGACCTGGCGGCACCCTGTACCGCGGTCGTGAGGGAATGTGGTCGTGGGTGCTGCACCGCATCACCGGCGTCGGCATCTTCTTCTTCCTCCTCGTGCACATCCTCGACACGGCCCTCGTGCGGCTCAGCCCCGAGGCGTACAACGCCGTCATGAGCGCCTACAAGACGCCCATCATGGGCCTCGGTGAGGTCGGCCTTGTCGGCGCCATCGGCTTCCACGCGCTCAACGGCCTGCGCATCATCCTCGTCGACTTCTGGTCGGTGGGAACGCGCCACCAGCGCCTCCTCTTCTGGCTCGTGCTCGGCCTCTGGGTCGTGCTCATGCTCGGCTTTGTGCCGCGCCACCTCATGAACGTCTTCGGAGCGTGATGATGACTGTCTCGATCGAATCCCCTCGCACCCTGCCCCAGCGCCGCGGCGTCAACTGGGAGAAGTGGGGCTGGATCTACATGCGCGCGAGCGGCGTGATCCTCGTCGTGCTGATCTTCGGCCACCTCTTCGTCAACCTCATGGTCGGCGACGGCGTGCACGCCATCGACTTCGCCTTCGTCGCCGGCAAGTGGGCCGACCCGTTCTGGATCGTGTGGGACACCCTGCTGCTGTTCCTCGCGCTCATCCACGGCGCCAACGGCATGCGCACGATCATCAACGACTACGCGCAGAAGCCGAGCACGCGTCGCGTGCTCAGCTGGGCCCTCGCCGGCGCGACCGTCATCCTGCTCATCCTTGGGGCACTCGTCATCTTCACCTTCGACCCCTGCCCTGCCGGCTCCCCTGCCGACCTTCTGCCCAAGTTCTGTGGAGACATCAATTGAGTGAACGCAACATCGGAGGCTCGCTCTGGGCCGACGCCAAGCCGGCTGTAGGAGAGACGCGCGTCGTTGACGGCGTGCACTACCACCAGTACGACGTGATCATCGTCGGTGCGGGTGGTGCCGGCATGCGGGCTGCCATCGAAGCGGGCCCCAATGTGAGCACCGCGGTGATCTCCAAGCTCTACCCGACGCGTTCCCACACGGGCGCGGCGCAGGGCGGCATGGCCGCTGCGCTCGCGAACGTCGAGGAGGACAACTGGGAGTGGCACACCTTCGACACCGTCAAGGGTGGCGACTACCTGGTTGACCAGGATGCGGCCGAGATCCTCGCGAAGGAAGCCATCGACGCGGTCATCGACCTCGAGAACATGGGCCTTCCCTTCAACCGCACCCCCGAGGGCAAGATCGACCAGCGCCGCTTCGGTGGCCACACGCGTGACCACGGCAAGGCGCCCGTGCGCCGCGCCTGCTACGCGGCCGACCGCACCGGTCACATGATCCTCCAGACGCTCTACCAGAACTGCGTCAAGCACGGCATCAACTTCTTCAACGAGTTCTACGTGCTCGACCTCGTCATGAGCGGCGAGGGCGCGGACCGCAAGCCCGCCGGCGTCGTGGCCTACGAGCTCGCGACGGGTGACCTGCACGTCTTCCACGGCAAGGCGGTCGTCTTCGCGACGGGTGGCTTCGGCAAGGTCTACAAGACCACGTCCAACGCCCACACCCTGACGGGTGACGGCGTCGGCATCATCTGGCGCAAGGGCCTCCCCCTCGAGGACATGGAGTTCTTCCAGTTCCACCCGACCGGCCTCGCCGGCCTCGGCATCCTGCTCACGGAGGGTGCCCGCGGTGAGGGCGCCATCCTCCGCAACGCCTCGGGTGAGCGCTTCATGGAGCGCTACGCGCCGACCATCAAGGACCTCGCGCCGCGCGACATCGTCGCCCGCTGCATGGTGCAGGAGGTCGCGGAGGGCCGCGGCGCCGGCCCGAACAAGGACTACGTCTACCTCGACTGCACCCACCTGGGTGCCGAGGTGCTCGAGACGAAGCTCCCCGACATCACTGAGTTCGCACGCACCTACCTGGGCGTCGATCCCGTCTACGAGCCCGTACCGGTCATGCCGACCGCGCACTACGCGATGGGTGGCATCCCCACCAACAACAACGCTGAGGTGCTCGCCGACAACACGACCGTCGTGCCCGGCCTCTATGCCGCCGGCGAGTGCGCCTGCGTCTCGGTGCACGGCTCCAACCGTCTCGGCACCAACTCGCTCCTCGACATCAACGTCTTCGGCAAGCGCGCCGGCGTCAACGCCGCCGAGTACGCCAAGACGGCCGAGTTCCCGCCGCTGCCGAAAGACCCGACCGCCGAGATCCGTGGCCTCATCGAGATGCTGCAGTCCTCGACCGGCACGGAGAACATCGCGGCCATCCGCCGTGAGCTCCAGGAGGAGATGGACCGCAACGCCCAGGTCTTCCGCACCGACGAGTCGCTCGCGAAGGTCACCGAGACGATCCACGGGCTGCGCCTGCGCTACCGCAACATCGCGGTGCAGGACAAGGGCAAGCGCTTCAACACCGACCTGCTCGAGGCGATCGAGCTCGGCTTCCTGCTCGACCTCGCCGAGGTCGTCGTCTTCTCCGCCCGCAACCGCAAGGAGAGCCGTGGCGGCCACATGCGCGACGACTACCCCGACCGCGACGACGAGAACTACATGAAGCACACGATGGCGTACCTCTCGGGCGACCCCCTGTCGGCGGATGCGGCAGACCACATCCGTCTCGATTGGAAGCCCGTCGTCATCACCAACTACCAGCCAATGGAGAGGAAGTACTGATGTCCACGGCAACACTCGAGGGCGCACCCGCAGCAGCTGAGGCGGTGCAGTCCTTCACGGTCACGGTCATCATCCGCCGCTTCGACCCCGAGGTTGACTCGGAGCCGCGCTGGCAGGACTTCGACGTCGAGCTCTTCGCGACCGACCGCGTGCTCGACGCGCTCCACAAGGTCAAGTGGGAGCAGGACGGCTCGCTCACGTTCCGTCGCTCCTGCGCCCACGGCATCTGCGGCTCCGACGCGATGCGCATCAACGGCCGCAACCGCCTCGCCTGCAAGACGCTGATCAAGGACCTCGACATCTCGAAGCCGATCTACATCGAGGCGATCAAGGGGCTCCCCCTCGAGAAGGACCTGATTGTCGACATGGAGCCGTTCTTCGATTCCTACAAGGACATCCAGCCCTTCCTCGTGTCGAGCACCGCACCCAAGGAGGGCAAGGAGCGTCACCAGTCCGTCGCCGAGCGCGAGCGCTTCGACGACACGACCAAGTGCATCCTCTGCGCCGCCTGCACCTCGTCGTGCCCCGTCTTCTGGACCGACGGCCAGTACTTCGGCCCGGCGGCGATCGTCAACGCGCACCGCTTCATCTTCGACTCGCGCGACGAGGCCTCTGAGACGCGTCTCGACATCCTCAACGACAAGGAGGGCGTGTGGCGCTGCCGCACGACCTTCAACTGCTCCGAGGCATGCCCCCGCGGCATCCAGGTGACCAAGGCGATCGCCGAGGTCAAGCAGGCCATCATGCGCGGCAAGCCCTAAGGCAGCTCGCAAGCGACGGCGCCGGCTCCCCCTGGGGGCCGGCGCCTTCGCCTTTCACGGACACGACAGACGAGAACAGCGGATGCCCCTCCCCACACCCGAAGCGCAGCTGGCGACCAGGCGTCGTTGGCTGGCCCTCGTGGTGCTCATGCTGCCGGTGCTGCTCGTGTCGATCGACAACACCGTGCTGAGTTTCGCGCTCCCCGCGATCTCTGAGGCCCTGCGACCCAGCGGCACGGGCCTGCTCTGGATAATCGACGCGTATCCGCTCGTGTTGGCGGGTCTCCTGGTGCCCATGGGAAGCCTTGGGGACCGGCTGGGCCGACGGCGGATGCTCTTGGTCGGCGCGACGGGTTTCGCAGCGCTGTCGGTCGTCGCGGCCTTCGCCCCCACCGCTGAGGCGCTCATCGCTGCGCGGGCAGCGCTCGGCTTCTTTGGCGCCATGCTGATGCCGTCGACACTGTCACTGCTGCGCAACATCTTCCTCGACAGGAACGAGCGGCGACTCGCAATCGCGATCTGGGCGGCTGGCTTCGCCGCGGGCGGTGCGCTCGGCCCCATCGTGGGAGGGGCGCTGCTGGAGTACTTCTGGTGGGGCTCGATCTTCCTCCTCGCGGTTCCCGTGCTCGTGCCGCTGCTCGTCTTCGCCCCGCTGCTCATCCCTGAATCGCGGGATCCGAATCCTGGCAGGGTCGACGTGCTCAGCATCCTGCTCGCCATGCTCACGATGGCGCCCGTGGTCTATGCCGTGAAGGTGCTCTCCACCGAAGGACTGTCGCCCGGCGGCAGTGTCGCCCTCGTGGGGGGACTCGTGGCGGGCGTGCTGTTCGTGCGCCGCCAGCGCCGCGAACCCGAGCCGATGATCGACCTGACCCTGTTCTCGCGGCCAGCCTTCAGCGGTGCCGTGCTCATCAACCTGCTCGTGATCGTCGCCTACATCGGCTTCATCTTCTTCGGCTCGCAGCACCTCCAGCTGGTGTTGGGCCTCGCGCCGATGGTCGCAGGGATGGCGTTGCTGCCGGGCCTCATCGCCATGGTTGTAGCCGGCCTCGCCGTCGTTCCGCTCTCGCGCAGGCTGAGACCGCGGGGCATCGTCGCCGTCTCCCTCGTGGTCGCGGCGAGCAGCTTCGTGCTGGTGGCCGTGACCGGCGGCGATGCGTCGGCCCTCGTGCTGGTGCTCGCCTTCTCACTCCTGGGGCTGGGCGCTGGCGCGGCCGAGACGGTGTCCAACGACCTCATTATTGCCACGGCCCCGCCCGAGAAGGCCGGCGCTGCCGCTGCCATCTCCGAGACGGCCTACGAGTTGGGGGCCGTGCTCGGCACCGCGCTGCTCGGCACCATCCTGACGGTGTCGTACCGAAACAATGTCGTCGTCCCCGAGGCCGTGGGCGCCGAGGCTGCGTCCGCCGCCGGTGAGACGCTGGGCGGGGCGGTCGCCGTCGCTCGCGACCTGAGCCCCGGTCTTGCGGCCGAGCTGCTCGAATCGGCGAGGAGCGCGTTCGACAGCGGCGTCGCGCTCACCTCCGCGATCGGCGCAGCGCTCGTCGTCGCGGCAGTGGTGGTGGCACTCGTGAGCCTGCGCCGCGTCGAGATCGACAATGGCGCCGCCGAGGAACTCGCAGCCGAAGCGACGGGCGTTGCCGCGGCTGAGTGACGGCGATCAGCCCGAGGGCGTCGGCACGACCGCGACGAGCGGTTCGAAGAGCGGATGCGACGGGCCGATGCCGCACACTTCCTGCACGAACTCCTCCGGCGTGAGGTTCTGCAGTTTCTCGCGCAGTCCAACCGACTGCTCGTCGTCGGGCACGTCGAAGCCGAGTGCGGTACCGACGGCGTCGACGAGCGCCTGCGGCACGACGCCGCGCTCGGCGAGTTCAGCCGCGGGACCGATGAAACGCTCGTTGCGGCCGAGTTTGCGCAGCGGCTGGCGGCCGACCCGGTCGACGGTGTCGGGCAGGTGGGGATTGGCGAAGCGGGCGAGGATCTTGTCGATGTAGGCCTGCTGGGCCGCCTCATCGAGGCCGTGCTTGGCTACGAGCAACTGCTTTGTCTCGGCGAGCACGGCGCGCACGGCGGATTCGACCTCGGCGCGACCAAGGGCATCCGCTATCGTCTTTGCCCCGGCGGCGAAGCCGTAGTAGGCGATCGTCGCGTGACCGGTGTTCACCGTGAAGAGCTTGCGCTCGATGTAGGGCGCGAGGTCGTCGACCCAGGTGGCACCCGGGATGCTGGGCTCCTCTCCCCCAAAGGGTGAGCGGTCGATCGCCCATTCGAAGTACGACTCGACCGTGACGTCGAGCCCGCCTTCGCCGGGCTGGCCCGGCACGATGCGGTCGACGGCCGTGTTGGCGAAAACCGCACGGGAGAGGGCGGTCGCGGCATCCGCTTCGCTCCCCTTGTCGGCGAGCGCCTGCGCCACGTGCTCGCGCAGGGTGTCGGTCGCGTTGATGGCGTTCTCGCACGCCATGACGGCGAGCGGCGCCTCGGCGGAACGCTGGAGGAGCGCGTCGGCGATGAGCGGGGCGACGAACTTAAGCACGTTGGGCCCCACGGCGGTCGTGACCACCTCGGCGGTCGCGATCTCGGCAACCACCGCATCCGGATCAGCAGCACTGTTGAGGGCACGGAAGAACTCGACACGATGGTCGCGCGCGCCCTCCCCCACCTCGTGCACGGTGTAGCTCTCCGCGGCGGCGAGTGAGTCGATGAGCTCCGCGGCGACGTCGACGAAGACCACCTCGAAGCCGGCCTCGTGGAGCAGGAGGCCCACGAAGCCCCTGCCGATGTTGCCGGCTCCGAAGTGGACAGCCTTCATCAGTTGTTGACCTCCGAGAGGATGTCGAGGATCTCCTCGGCGCTGCCCGCCTTGAGCAGCGCATCCACCTCGTCCTCGTCAGAGAACACGATCGCGATCTTGGAGAGGATCTCGAGGTGCTCGTTCTCGACGCCGGCGATGCCGACGACGAAGTGCACGGGGTTACCGTCCCAGTCGATCGGCTGCGCGTAGCGCACGAAGGAGAGCGCCGAGGAGAGGATCGCCTCCTTGCTCTCGTTCGTGCCGTGAGGGATGGCGAGGAAGTTCCCCATGTACGTCGAGACCGACTCTTCGCGCTCGAGCATCGCCGGCAGGTACGCGGCCGTCACCGCTCCGGCATCGACGAGGATGCCGTGGGCCTCCCGCATCGCCTCGAGCTTGGTCGTTGCCTCACCCTCGGTGCGGATCTGTGCGAGCTGCAGTACCTGTGACGCCATGGGGAACTCCCTCTTCCAGTTGTTGTCAGCTGTCGGACTGCCGCTTGAGCAGGTCGACGACCTCGTCGTACTTCGGGCTGTTCATGAAGTTGTCTACCGACACATGCTGGGCGTTCGGTGTCTTCTGCGACGCGCGGTCGGTGAGGTCCTGGTGCGTGATGACCAGGTCTTCCGTGCCGTCCAGGTTGGCGATCGACTTGTTGACGACCGTCACGCCGTCAATTCCAGCCTTCTTGACCTTGTTGCGCAAGACGCTCGCGCCCATCGCGCTCGAACCCATGCCGGCGTCGCAGGCGAACACGACGTTGTGGATGGGACGGGTCGCTGTGGTCGTCGCGGCACCGCTCGCGGCTGCTGTCCCGGCCGCCTCCGTGCGCGCCTCAGCGGTCTCGGCACCCGAGAGCCCGCCGAGCACGCTCGACGACTTGCCCTTGTTCGCCTCGGTCTGCGCGACCGCCGCGCCGAGGTCACCGCCGCCGGCCTCGAGGTCCTTCTTGCGGCTCGCGCGAAGGATGACCGCCGCGACAAGGAAGGACACGGTGGCAGACAGCACCACCGACAGGATGACGCCGAGGTAGCTGTCATTCGCGGTCTGGATGAGCACCGCGAAGATGCTGCCGGGCGCCGCAGGGGCGCGGAGGCCGCTGTCGAAGAGCACGTTCGTGAAGACACCGGTCATGCCACCCGCAATGACGGAGAGCACGAGGATGGGCTTCATGAGCACGTAGGGGAAGTAGATCTCGTGGATGCCACCGAGGAACTGGATCAGGATGGCACCGGGCGCACTCGCACGGGCGATGCCGACGCCGAAGACGGCGAAGGCGAGCAGCAGGCCGAGGCCGGGGCCGGGGTTCGCCTCAACGAGGAAGAGGATCGACTTGCCCGCCTCGCCGGAGGCCTGCTGCGTTCCGATGGGCGTGAACACACCGTGGTTGATCGCGTTGTTGAGGAACAGGATCTTGCCCGGCTCGACGAAGATCGACAGCAGCGGCAGCAGCGAGAGGCCGACCAGCCAGTCGACGACGGCCTCGAGCGCGTTGCTGAGGGCGGTGACGACGGGAGCGAAGGCGAAGAGTCCCGCGATCGCCATGATCGCCGCAAGGATACCGGCCGAGAAGTTGTCGACGAGCATCTCGAATCCGGGCTTGATCTTGCCTGCCCAGATGCGGTCGATCCACTTCATGAGGAGTGCCGTCAGCGGGCCCATGATCATGGCGCCGAGGAACATCGGGATGTCGGTGCCCACGATGACACCGACGGTGGCGATCGCGCCGACGACGCCGCCGCGGGTCTCGTAGACAATGCGTCCGCCCGCGTAGGCGATCAAGAGTGGCAGCAGGTAGGTGATCATGGGGCCGACGAGGCCGGTCCACTCGGTGCCGTCGGGGGTCTCACCACCGCCGATGATGTTGGAGTCGGCCCACTGCCAGGCCGCCACCGGGCTGTCGAAACCGACCCAGCCGTTCGGGATGAAGAAGGCCGTGATGAGGCCCCATGCGATGAATGCCCCGATGTTGGGCATGATCATGCCGCTGAGGAAGGTGCCGAAGCGTTGCACTCCGACTCGTGCACCCCCGCGCTTGGCAGCGGCGGGTGCCGTTGGTGACTCCGTTGTCATCGTGTGTCCTTTTCTCTCAAGTGGTGCAGTTCGTATCGGGTGTGGTCGTTCAGCGCTCGGCGATGGCCGCGCGGACGGCGTCGCGAGCGGCGGCAGCCGTGGGGGCGGCGAGGGCGGCCTCGGCGAGCGCCGTGGCATCCGTCGCCGTGTGCTGCAGGAGTTCGGCCCGCACGTCGGCGAATGCGGCGGGCGTCATCGACAGGGAGTTGACCCCGAGCCCCACGAGCACGACGGCGAGGAGTGGGTCGGCGGCCGCCTCACCGCACACGCCGACGGGCTTGCCGTGCGTGCGGCCGGCGTCGCCGAGCATGCGCACGAGGCGCAGGACTGCCGGATGCCACGGGTCCTGGTACGCGGCGACGGAACCGAGCATCCGGTCGGCTGCCAGCGTGTACTGGGTGAGGTCGTTGGTGCCGATGCTGACGAAGTCGCTCGCGGCGGCGACCTGTTCGGCCATGAGGGCGAGCGAGGGGATCTCGGCCATGACGCCCGCGACGCGGATGCCGAGCTCGCGGGCGACGGCGACGAAATACTCGGTCTCGGCGACATCGGCGACCATCGGCGCCATCACCCAGAGGTCGGCCTCGGTGGCCTCTTGGGCGCGCGCAAGGGCCGTGAGCTGGTCGCGCAGGATCTGCTCGTTCGCCCGCAGGGAGCGAAGCCCGCGCTGGCCGAGCGCCGGGTTCTCCTCCTCGGCGTCGTTGAGGAAGCTCAGGGGTTTGTCGGCCCCGGCGTCAAGGCAGCGCACGACGACCTTCTTGCCGGGGAAGGCCGCGAGCACGGCCGTGTAGTCGGCCTCCTGCTGCTCGACGCTCGGCGCCTCGGTTGCGTCGAGGAACAGGAACTCGGTGCGGAAGAGGCCGACGCCCTCGGCGCCGAGCTCGACGGCGGCCGCGGCATCCTTCGGGTTGCCCAGGTTGGCGAGGAGCGGAATCTTGGTGCCGTCCGCGAGCGCACCGTCGGTGATGGGAGCGTTCACGATCGCGCGAATCTCGGCCGTGCGCGTCTCGGCGTCGGCGAGTTGCGCGGGTGAGGGCTCCACCGTCACGGTGCCCGCTCCGGAGTCGACGAGCACCATCGTGCCGTCCGTGAGTGACTCGGCACCCTCGACGCCGACGATCGCGGTGATCGACTTCGAGCGCGCGAGGATCGCCGTGTGGGAGGTCGGGCCGCCGTCGCGGGTCACGAGGGCGAGCACCTTCTCGAGGTCGAGCAGGGCGGTGTCGGCCGGCGCCAGGTCGCGGGCGACGAGCACGAAGGGGCTGTCGGAGTTCGGCACGCCGGGGGCCGGCACGCCGCGGAGGCGCGCGATGATGCGCTGGGCGACATCAGCGAGGTCGGCGGCGCGCTCCCCCATGTAGCCGCCCATGCCGGTCAGGAGTTCCTGGAAGGCGGCGAAGGCCTCGAATACGGCCCGTTCGCCGGTGCTGCCGCCGTCGATGCGCGCGTTCACGTCATCGACGAGGCCGGGGTCCTGCGCCATCATCGCCTGCGCGTCGAGCACCGCCTGGGCGTCTCCGCCCGCGCGCTGGCCGCGTTCGGTCAACTCGGATGCCACGGCCGCGAGTGCCTCGCTGACGGTGGCCTTCTCGGCCTCGGCGTCGGCGGTGCGGGGGGTCGCATCCGGTTCGGGCAGGGGGTCGGGCATCCGCAGTACCGGGCCGGCTGCTATGCCGCGCCCCACGCCTACTCCTCGAAGCTCTCGCATCCCGCACTCCCTCGTCATTGGGCCTCGCCGACGGCATGCCGCGGCGATGTGAAACCGAGAGTACCCCCAACTCGATTGACAAACAAACAAATTCGGAGATAAAAATACGCAAGCAGACTTTTGTTTGTGATGTTTCTCTCGTGCGCCACGGCGCCGAGCCGCACCTGTGAACGACGAGGTCACGATGTACGCACCCGAACGGCACCAAGCGATCCTTGAGCAGGCTCGCGCGAACGGACGCGTCGAGGTGCGGGAACTCGCGGAGCTGCTGCGGGTCACCCCCGAGACAATCCGGCGCGACCTCACAAGCCTCGAGCGGCGCGGACTCGTGCGCCGCGCCCACGGTGGTGCGATTCCCGTCGAGCGGAGCCTCGTCGGGCCCGCCGTCTCGGAACGCAACGAGATCCGGGTGGCCGAGAAGCTTGCGATCGCCACGGCCGCGATCGACGAACTCCCGGATGGCGGCTCGATCCTGATCGACGCGGGCACGACGACGATCAAGCTTGCCGAGCTCATCCCCACCGACCGCCGGCTGACCGTCGTGACCCACTCGCTCCCCGTCGCGATCGCGCTCGCCGACCGCGAGAACATCGAACTCCACGTGCTCGGAGGCCTCGTGCGGTCCACCTCCCGGGCCACCGTCGGCACCTGGACGCATCAGATGGTGAGCATGGTGAGCGTCGACGTGGCATTCATCAGCATCAACGGCATCACGCCCGAGCGCGGCCTCACGACCCACAACATCGCCGAGGCCGCCGTGAAGTCGGCCATCATCAAGGCCAGCCGCCGCAGCATCGTGCTCGCGGACCACAGCAAGTTCGGCCGCGAGGAGTTCAGCAGGGTCGCCCCGCTCGCCGCCATCGACACGATCATCACCGACGCGGGCGTCAACGCTGAGCTCGTGCACGAGGTCGAGGCATCCGGCCCAGACGTGATCCTCGCGGGACCCTCACCGACACCGGCAGTAGCATGACGACACCAACACGGGAGGACAACGCCATGGCAGAAGCACAGCGCACGGTCGCATTCGGGTCAGCAGTCGGCCTGCACGCACGCCCCGCCGCGACAATCGCGAAGGCGGCCGGCGAGAGCGGGCACAGCGTCATGATCGAGGCCGCGAACGGCAAGAAGGCCAACGCGGCCAGCGTGCTGCTCCTCCTCGCGATGGGGGTCTCGAAGGGCGACGAGTTGACCCTCACGGTGAGCGGCGATGACGCGGATGCCACGGCCGACCGCCTCGCGGAACTCATCGGCTCGGAGCTCGACCCGCAATAGGTGACCCTCCCGCCGGCGGGCAGACCGGCATAGCCTGTCAGGAATGGACAGGCTCAAGAAGCTCATCGCCGCGCTGATGGCATCCCGGCCGGTGCGGGTGTTCCAGCACTACGCGCTCAAACGGGGGCCAATCCTCGCATCGGGCCTGTCATACCAGGCGATCTTCGCCGTGTTCGCCGCGCTCTGGGTCGCCTTCTCCGTGGCCGGCTTCATCATCACCGGCAACGAGGAGTTGAAGCGCGGATTCTTCGAACTGCTCGACGCATCCGTTCCCGGGCTCATCGACTCGGGCGACGGCGAAGGCGCAATCGACCCCGACGACCTGAGTCAGGCGGGCATCTTCGGTTGGACCGGCGCAATCGCCCTCGGGGGCCTGTTGTTCTCGGCCCTCGGATGGCTCGCCTCCGCTCGCGACGCCGTGCGCGTCATGTTCGAGCTGCCGCCCGAACGGCTCAACATCGTGCTCCTTCGCCTCAAGGATGCGGGACTCGGCATCCTCTTCGGCGTGGCCCTGCTCATCTCCGCCGGACTTCTCGTGTTCAGCACGCAGGCGGTCGAATGGATCTTCGGGCTCATCGGTGTCGCCGAGGACTCTGTCATCGCGACCGCGGCCGCCTCCGGCGTCGGTCTCCTGCTGATGTTCGTGCTCGACACGGTCACCCTCGCAGCGCTGTTCCGCTTCCTCGCCGGGTTGCACATCCCCGTGCGCCGCCTCGCCGCCGGGTCCATGCTCGGCGCGATAGGCCTTGGCGTACTCAAGGTGCTCGGCTCAACCCTCCTCGGGGGCGCAAGCAACAACCCACTCCTCGCCTCCTTCGCCGTCATCATCGGTCTGCTCATCTGGTTCAACTTTCTCTGCCAGGTCATCCTCATTGCCGGCGCATGGGTGGCCGTCGGTATGGCAGACCGTGGACTCGCCGCCGACCTCCGCATAGAGGAGGAGCGTCGCAAAGAAAAGGAGCTCGCTGCTGCCCACGAGGCTGCCCTGCGTGAGAAGGCGAAACGACGGCTCGCGCGCATCCGCCGCACCCGACGATGGGGCTGGCTCTTCGGACGTTGAGCGGGGCCAGCGGTGCACGCGCTGTCGGATGCCGCCGCTAGGGTCGAAGCATGTCGAAGCCGCTCCGCATTGCCTCCGTCAACGTCAACGGCATCCGTGCCGCCTACCGCAAGGGCATGGGCGACTGGCTCGCCGCCCGCGAGGTCGACATCCTCGCACTGCAGGAGGTGCGCGCCGACACGGAGCACATCACCGAGTTGCTCGGCGAGGAGTGGGACGTGCTGCACGACCCCGCGACAGCGAAGGGCCGCGCGGGTGTCGCGCTCGCGAGCCGAACCCGTGCCGACGGCCGACGCGGGGCCAAGATCCATCGCGTCGAGCTTGGCGCCGCCGACTTCGACTCGGCGGGGCGCTGGCTCGAGGCCGACTACGAGGTCGGCGACGAGATCATCACGGTCGTGAGCACCTACGTGCACTCGGGCGAGGACGGCACGCCCAAGCAGGTCGAGAAGTACAAGTTCCTCGACGCGATGGCTGAGCGCCTGCCCGAGCTCGAGGCGCACTCCAAGTACGCGGTCGTGCTCGGTGACCTCAACGTCGGCCACACGAGGCTCGACATCAAGAACTGGAAGGGCAACGTCAAGAAGGCCGGGTTCCTGCCAAAGGAGCGCGCCTACTTCGACCGCTTCCTCGGCCCTCGCGGCGATGAGTTCGAATGCCAGGACGGCACGACCGGCACCGGCCTCGGCTGGGTCGACGTGGGCCGACGCCACGCGGGCGAGGTCGACGGCCCCTACACATGGTGGTCGAACCGCGGACAGGCCTTCCCGAATGACGTCGGATGGCGCATCGACTACCACCTCGTCACGCCCGCCCTCGCCGAGACCGTCGTGGACTACAAGGTCGACCGCTACCCCTCCTACGAGGAGCGCTGGTCAGACCACGCCCCGGTCGTGGTCGACTACAAGCTGTAGGCGCTCCCTCGCGCGCACTCGCGCGCTCACGCGCATTCCGCTGAGATCCGAGTTGTGCACCTTCCTCGAGGTCTCGAAGCTGCACCAGTCGGATCTCAACTTGTCCACACGCGGGTGCTGCGAGGAGTTGTGCACGGCGGGCGCGAGGAACTCGGAGAGAAGCTGCTGACTGCGTGAGGATGCGGCTGTGCAGCCTCGAATTCCTCTCCCCGAAGACCTTGTGGCCGGTCCGTTTCACACGCGCTCGGGCGCAGCCGCGGGACTCGGACGCGGTCGCATGCTCGGCGCTGACCTGGAGTCACCACACCGGGGCGCCCGAGCGGTGCGAGGAACAGGCTCCACGCTTCTCGGAAGGGCGGCCACCTACGGGGTCGTCATGTCTCCCCGCGCGTTCTTCTCTCACGGCACCGCAGCCGCCCTCTGGGGATGCCGCTTCCTTCGTTCCTCGAGACCGACTCGCGCCCTCTCGATGTGGGTGTGCCGACCCCAGTCGCCGTGCCCGCAGGCCGGGGCATCCGCTCGCATCGCATCACAATTGACCCGACCGACATCGTCGAGTTCGAAGGACTACGGGTCACGTCGCGCGCGCGAACATGGTGCGACCTGGCGTCCCTGCTGAACGATGAGGATCTGGTCGCCGTTGGCGACTACCTCATCTGGCACAAACATCGCGGCGCGAATCGGATGGCGCGCTCGACCCTGGAGTGTGCATTCGGCCGGTGGCATGGGCGCCGCGGGAGGCCGGCGATCTCCCGCTGCCTCCCTCTCGTCAGCGACCGGGCAGATTCGCGACCGGAGTCGATCATGTGGATGTGGATGCGGGTGCTGGCAGCGGGAAGATGCACTACTCAGATCTCAACGGCGGGGCGGGCGCGAGGGAGCGCGAGAGAGGTGTCGCGAGAGAGGGGTCCCGCGCGAGGGGCGCGCGAGGGGGCGGGGTGAGCGGGACCGCGCAGGCGGGGACCCGCGATGCGAGAGAATGGGGGGATGACCGCTAAGCCCCGCCTGTTCTCCGGTATGCAGCCATCCGCCGACTCGCTCCAGATCGGCAACTACATCGGGGCGCTGCTGCAGTGGCGGGAGATGCAGGAGACCCACGACGCGATCTTCTGCGTCGTCGACCTGCACGCGATCACGGTTCCCCAGGAGCCGAAGCAACTCCGCGAGGCGACCCGCCGCACGGCCGCCCAGTACATCGCAGCGGGCATCGACCCCGCCAAGTCGACGCTCTTCGTGCAGTCGCATGTGTCGGCGCATCCGGAGCTCGCGTGGGCCCTCAACACGATCACGGGCTACGGCGAGGCCAGCCGCATGACCCAGTTCAAAGACAAGTCGGCGAAGCAGGGGGCGGATGCCACAACCGTGGGCCTCTTCGCCTACCCCGTGCTCATGGCGGCCGACATCCTGCTCTACGACGCCGAGGTCGTGCCGGTGGGCGAGGACCAGCGCCAGCACATCGAGCTGACCCGCAACCTCGCGGAACGCTTCAACTCGCGCTTCGGCGAGACCTTCGTCGTGCCGGAGGCGCAGATCCAGAAGGCGTCGGCGAAGATCTACGACCTGCAGGACCCAAGCTCAAAAATGAGCAAGTCGGCCTCGACCGAGAAGGGTGTCGTCTGGCTGCTCGACGAGCCGAACGCGACCGCCAAGAAGATCAAGTCGGCGACGACCGACAGCGAGGGTTCGGTGCGCTACGACCAGGCCGAGAAGCCGGGCATCTCGAACCTGCTCACGATTTACTCGGCGCTCTCGGGCACCGCGATCCCAGCCCTCGAGGACCAGTATGCGGGCCGCGGCTACGGCGACTTCAAGAAGGACCTCGCCGAGGTCGTGACCGAGACCTTCGCCCCCATCCGCGCCCGAGTGCTCGAGCTGCTCGACGATCCCGCCGAACTCGACCGCATCCTCGCGGGCAACGCCGACAAGGCAGCGGAGATCGCGGATGCCACGCTCGCGCGCGTCTACGACCGCATGGGCCTGCTCCCCCGCCGCTGATGCACCCCTTCGAACTCCGCACCGAGAGGCTCGTGCTCTCGGCGCCCATGCTCGGCGATGCCGAGGCGATCCGCGAGCACTGCCAGGACCCGGTGCTCTCCAGATACATTCCCGCGATCACGCAGCCGTACACGCTGGAGAAGGCGCACGAGTTCATCGCGTTCACGGAGCAGGGCTGGGCTTCGGGCGAGGAACTCACCTGGGGCATCCGTGCTCGCGGCGAATTCGTGGGAGTGATCTCGCTGCGGCGGGTGACGGCGGATGACATCGGCTTCTGGTTGGGCGCCAAGCACCGCGGCCACGGCTACATGCCGGAGGCCGTGCACGCGGTGCTCGACTGGGCGTTCGACCCGGCGAACCCCCTGCGGGTCGGCTCGGTGGGGTGGGAATGCCTGACCGGCAACCTGGCGTCGGCGAGCGTCGCGCGCAAGTGTGGCTTCACATTCGAGGGAGAGGGCTCGGGCCGGCGGCCGGACGCGAGCGGCGAGCATCCGCTCTCCTGGCGGGGACGCATCGGCGCGGGTGACTCGCGTGATCCCAAGCCTGGGTGGCCGAGGGCCTGACGGCCCCGCCGTTCCGGATCCCGGCACCGGGAATAATTCGCGGAGGCGGTCGTTGTAGACTCCAGAACAGTACGTGCTCCGGGGTCGGTGAGAATCCGAACCGGCGGTGATAGTCCGCGACCCGCGGCGTTGCGCAAGCAGCAAGGCGGTTGAGCCGGTGAAATTCCGGCACCGACGGTAATGGGATGGCAGCAAGCTGCGCTCCCTCAGTCCGGATGAGAGGAAGCACACGTGGTTCGCGTGTACCGCGACACCATGGCCCGTACGCGGCACCCCTGGAGACGTGGAGACACCACACGAGGACCGGGATGAGCGAAACAGGGCACGACACCGAAGCGCCGGATGCGGGCGCGCTTGAACACGCCATGCGCCACGCCATTTCGCTTGCGGAGCGAGGCCCCGCGTGGGGCGTCAACCCGCAGGTCGGATGCGTGCTGCTCGACGCGGCGGGCAATCGCGTCGCCGAGGGCTGGCACAAGGGTGCCGGCACCCCGCACGCCGAGGTCGACGCGCTGTCGAAGTTCGGCACGGATGTTCCCAGCGGCCTGACCGCCGTCGTCACCCTCGAACCCTGCAATCACACGGGCATGACCGGCCCGTGCACGGCAGCCCTCATCTCCGCGGGTGTGTCGCGCGTCGTCTACGCGGTCGCGGACCCCGGCGCCGAGTCCGGCGGTGGCGCGGCGACCCTGCGGGACGCGGGCATCGAGGTGGTGGGCGGTGTGCTCGCCGACGAGGTGCAGGAGCTGATGCATCCGTGGCTCACGGCGGTGCGCCGACAGCGCCCCTGGGTCACACTCAAGTGGGCCTCGACCCTCGACGGGCGCGTGGCGGCCGCCGACGGAACGAGCCAGTGGATCACGGGCGCCGCCGCCCGCCAGCGGGTGCACGAGCAGCGGGCTGCGAGCGACGCCATCGCCGTCGGCACCGGCACCGTGCTCAGCGACGACCCCTCCCTCACGGCCCGCGGCGAAGCGGGCGAGTTCATGGAACACCAGCCGGTCCCCGTCGTGATCGGCGAGACCCTCGTGCCGCGCTCCTCGCGCGTGCTCCACCACCCGCAGGCGGCGATCGTCACAGCGAGCCGCGACCTGGACGCGGTGCTGGCCGATCTCTATGGCCGCGGCATCCGTCGCCTCTATGTCGAGGGTGGGCCGACGCTCGCGAGCGCCTTCATCGCGCAGGGGCTCGTCGATGAGTATTCGATCTACCTCGGCGCGCAGCTGCTGGGCTCGGGCCGCACGGCCGTCGGTGACATTGGCGTCGGCTCGATCGGTGAGGCGCGGCGGCTTGAGATCCGCGGGGTTGAGGTGCTTGGCGGGAACGTGCTGGTGACTGCTCGACCTATGGGCGGCGGGGTCTCGATACGGCCGCATGCCCACAAAGCACAGGTCGACGCGGCCCGGTCGAGCGACGATGGGCTCGGCGGCGAGCTCGACGAGCAATACGAACGAGGAGACAACTGATGTTCACGGGAATCATCGAGGAACAGGGCGAGGTCATCGCCTGGGATCCATCGACGGATGCTGCGCGCATCACGGTGCGCGCCCCCAAGTGCGTCTCGGATGCCGGCCACGGTGACTCGATCGCGGTCAGCGGCGTGTGCCTCACGGTCGTCGACCAGGGCGAGGACTGGTTCACCGCCGACGTCATGGCCCAGACGATCGCCATGAGCACCCTCACGAATCCGCGCCCGGGAGAGCGCGTCAACCTCGAACGGGCGGCACCGGTGCACGGGCGCCTCGGCGGCCACATCGTGCAGGGCCACATCGACGGCACGAGTGAGCTCCTCAGCGTCACTCCCGGCGACGCCTGGCGCGTGCTGCGCTTCTCCCTCTCCCCCGAACTCGCACCCCTCGTCGTTGACAAGGGCTCGATCGCGGTCGACGGCGTCTCGCTGACGGTCTCCGCGGTGGGCGACGACTGGTTCGAGGTGTCCCTGATTCCGGAGACGCTGAGCGCCACGACGCTCGGGATGCGCGCGGTGGGCGACCGCGTGAACATCGAGACCGACATCCTCGCCCGTCATGTGCAGCGGATGCTGCGCCTGCAGTCTCCCGCGAATGCGGGCACCACCGAGAGGAGCGAGTCATGAGCCTCGCCGAAATTCCCGCCGCGATCGCGGAGCTCCGCGCCGGCAAGCCCATCATCGTCGTGGATGATGAGGGCCGAGAGAACGAGGGCGACGTGATCATCTCGGCCCAGCTCGCGAGCCGCGAGTGGATCGGGTGGATGGTGCGTCACACCTCCGGCTACATCTGCGCCCCCATGCCGCGTGAGATCGCCGACCGGCTCGACCTTCCCGCGATGGTCGTCAACAATGAGGACCCGCGCGGCACCGCCTACACGATCTCGGTCGATGCGGCCGAGGGCATCACGACGGGCATCAGCGCCTCCGACCGCACGACGACGCTGCGTGCCCTCGCCGACCCCGCGTCGACTCCGGCGAGCGTCATCCGGCCGGGGCACGTCCTGCCGCTCCGCGCCGTCGATGGTGGGGTGCGGGAGCGCGCGGGCCACACCGAGGCGACGGTCGACCTCATGCGCCTCGCGGGACTCGAGCCGGTCGGCGCGATCGCCGAGATCGTCGAGGACTCGGGCGAGATGATGCGCCTGCCCGGCCTCATCGCGCTGGGCCAGGAGCACGGTCTCGTCGTCATCACGATCGAGGAGCTCAGCAACTACCTGGATGCCCTCGATGACGACACGGCGGAACCACTCGGTGCGCACATCCCGCAGACCTCGCGGGTCGTGTTCGAGGTCGAGACGCGGCTGCCCACCGTGCTCGGCGAGTTCACGGTGCGCGCCTACCGCGACCGCATGAGCGGCGCCGACCATGTCGCGATCATCTCGGGTGAGCCGAAGGACGGATGCCTCATCCGCGTGCACTCGGAATGCCTCACGGGCGAGGTCTTCGGTTCCCTCAAGTGCGAGTGCGGCCCACAGCTGGAGTCAGCCCTCGCGCAGATCCGCGAGGACGGCGGGGTCGTCATCTACATGCGCGGCCACGAGGGCCGCGGCATCGGCCTCATCAACAAGCTGAAGGCATACCGACTGCAGGATGCGGGCCTCGACACCCTCGACGCGAACCTGGCGCTCGGTTTGCCGGCAGACGGACGCGACTACGGAGCGGCGGTGGCGATCCTTGAGGACCTGGGCCTCCACTCCGTGCGGGTCATCACCAACAACCCCGACAAGGTCAAGCAGTTGACCGATCGCGGCGTCGTCGTGACGGAGCAGGTGCCCATCGTCGTCGGTATCGACCCGCTCAACGAGGGCTACCTCCAGACGAAGCGCGACCGCATGGGGCACCTCCTGCCCAAACACATCGACGCGAGCGGCGTCAACCCGATCGAGATGGCTCGCCAGAGCCAGAAGGAGCAGGCACTGTGAGTGGCGAGGGTTCCCCCAAGCTTGGAATCGGCGAGGCTGAGGTCGACGGACGGGGCCTCGCGGTCACGATCGTCGCCGGGCAGTGGCACGAGGTGATCACCGATGGGCTGCTCGCCGGCGCGCGGCGGGTGCTCGAGGCATCCGGCGCCTCCATCACGGAGGTGCGGGTGCCGGGCAGTTTCGAGTTGCCCGTCGTCGCGAAGGCGGCGCTTGAGAACGGTGCGGATGCGGTGGTCGCCCTTGGCGTCATCATTCGCGGTGGCACGCCCCACTTCGAGTACGTCTCCGCCGCGGCAACCGACGGCCTGACCCGCGTGGCGCTCGACACGGGCAAGCCGGTCGGATTCGGGCTGCTCACCCTCGACGACGAGCAGCAGGGCCTCGACCGGGCCGGGCTGCCGGGGTCGAAGGAGGACAAGGGCGCGGAGGCGGCATCCGCGGCGCTCGCGACGGCAGTGGTGTTGCGAGACATCCGGGCGTAGCGTGCGAGGGGCCAGCGTGCCGCGGGCATAGGATGAATCGTCCGTACACGTAGGAAGTTGCCCATGTCTGTCAACGCCACCGCTGAAGTGCCCACCCCGGCCAATCCACGCTCGCGCGTCGTGCTCGCGAGCCTCGTCGGCACGACGATCGAGTTCTACGACTTCTACGTCTATGCCACCGCGGCGGTGCTCGTGTTCCCACACCTGTTCTTCCCCGCCGGGGACGAGACGACCGCGCTGCTCTCCTCCTTCGC
Source organism: Salinibacterium sp. GXW1014 (assembly GCF_044769865.1). Lineage (NCBI taxonomy): Bacteria > Bacillati > Actinomycetota > Actinomycetes > Micrococcales > Microbacteriaceae > Salinibacterium > Salinibacterium sp. GXW1014. Next base: position 1,737,614 of record NZ_JBIZWA010000001.1, on the reverse strand, counting down.
GATCTTTGGCGCCGCCATGGTCGCGAGGCCGCTCGGTGCGGTCTTCTTCGGCCACCTCGGCGACAAGGTGGGCCGCAAGACCACGCTCGTCGCCGCCCTCCTGACGATGGGTATCGCGACCTTCCTCATCGGCGTGCTGCCGACCTACCTGGTGATCGGATGGTTCGCGCCCCTCCTGCTCGTCATCCTCCGTCTCGCCCAGGGCTTCGCGCTCGGCGGCGAATGGAGCGGTGCCGCGCTTGTCGCGACCGAGAACGCGCCGAAGGGCAAGCGCGCCTGGTACGGCACCTTCCCGCAGCTGGGCGCCCCCATCGGCTTCATCATCGCCAACGGCCTGTTCCTCATCATCGCGGCGCTCCTCCCCTCCGACGACCCCAGCCGCCCCTCCGAGGCCTTCCTCGAGTGGGGATGGCGCATCCCCTTCCTCTTCTCGGCCGTCATGGTCATCGTGGGCCTGTGGGTGCGACTCAAGCTCGTCGAGAGCACGGCCTTCTCCAAGACCGTCACGGGTGGACGCGTCGTCAAGCTGCCGCTCGGCCTCGTCGTGCGCCGCAACTGGCGGGAGCTGATCCTCGGCACCTTCTTCATGCTGGCGACCTACGTGCTCTTCTACCTCATGACCACGTTCTCGCTGAGCTACGGGCGCGCCCCGATCGATCCGCAGGACTCGGGCGTGCAGCCGGGACTCGGCTACGACTACACGACCTTCGTGCTCATGATGATCGTCGGCGTCGTCTTCTTCGGAATCTTCACGCTCGTCTCAGGCCCCCTCGCCGACCGATTCGGCCGTCGCCGCACGCTCATAGTCGTGACGCTCGCCATCATCGCCTTCGGGCTCCTGTGGGTGCCCCTCCTCGGCGCGGGCTTCGTGGGCGTCATGGCGTGGCTCATCATCGGTTTCACCCTCATGGGCTTCACCTTCGGGCCCATGGGTGCACTGCTGCCCGAGCTGTTCCCCACCAATGTGCGCTACACGGGCTCCGGCATCTCCTACAATGTGAGCTCGATCCTCGGCGCGGCCGTCGCCCCCTTCATCGCCGTGTGGCTGTGGGCCATGGCCGACGGCAGCCCCGTGCTCGTGGGCGTCTACCTGGCCGTCATGGCGGCGATCACCCTCGTGTCGCTCATCATCGGCAAGGAGACCAAGGACGTCGACATCGAGCGCTGACGCGCTGGGTAGAATGGATGCCATGAGCAATCGCAACGGCGCGCGCGGCGCGGTCACCTTCTGGTCCTGGGCTCTCGTCGTCGTTGGCGCGGTGCTCTTCGCCGGATGGGCCTACACGGTCTTCGTGGGCCCCATCCCGTTCCTCAACCCCTAAGCCCTCCTGCGGCCGCGCGCGGGCGCTCCGGCGGGATTGCCGCCAGCAGGGTGCGCGTGTACTCGTGCTGCGGGTTGGCGTAGAGCCGCTCGTTGCTTGACAGCTCGACGATCTCGCCCTGCCGCATGACCGCGATCTCGTGGCTCATCTGCTGCACGATCGCGAGGTCGTGGGCGATGAAGAGATAGGTGAGCCCCAGGTCCTGTTGGAGGGTCGCGAGGAGTTCAAGCACCTGCGACTGGATCGACACGTCGAGGGACGCCGTCGACTCGTCGAGGATAATGAGCTTCGGTTCGACCGCGAGCGCCCGCGCGATGCTGACCCGCTGGCGCTGGCCGCCCGAGAGCTCGTGCGGGAACCGGTCGGCGAACTCGCGCGGCAGGCGCACGAGTTCGAGCAGCTCTTCCACCCGCCCGCGACGACCCTTGGCCCCCGCGGCGAGCCTGTGCACGCGGAGGGGTTCCGCGATCGCCTCTGCCACCGACATCCGTGGGTTCAGTGACGAGAACGGGTCTTGGAAGACCATGCTGATCTCGCGCCGCAGCTGCGTGAGCTCGGCACCGCGGCGCCCGAAGATGTCGCGTCCCTCCAGCGTGACGGTGCCGGATGCCGGCTCGGTGAGGCCCGTCAGCACGCCCGCGACGGTCGACTTGCCGGAGCCCGACTCCCCCACGAGGCCCAGCGTGTGCCCGCGACGGATGTCGAGGCTCGCGCCGCGCACCGCGTGCACGGTCGACTTGCCGGTCGCCGTCGTGATGGGAAAGCTGACGTCGAGGTCGCGGATCGACAGCAGCACGTCGGCGTTCGGATCGGCGGGCGCAGGGGTGGCCCGGCCCAGCACCGGCCGGGCGTCGAGGAGGGTGCGCGTGTAGTCGTGCTGCGGCGCGTCGAAGACCTCGACGATGGGCCGCTGCTCGACCGCCTCGCCCCGATAGAGCACCGTCACGTCGTCGGCGACCTGGCCGATCACGCCGAGGTCGTGGCTGATCCACACGACCGCCATCCCTCGCTCCTCCTGCAGGCCGCGCACGAGCTCGATGATCTGCGCCTGCGTCGTGACGTCGAGCGCCGTCGTGGGCTCGTCGGCGATGAGCAGCTCGGGGTCGCAGGCGAGCGCGACCGCGATCATGACCCGCTGTCGCTGCCCGCCCGAGAGCTGGTGGGGGTAGGCGGCGAGCCGATCCGAGGGGTTCGGGATGCCGACGGAGTCGAGCAGCTCGAGGGCACGCGACCTGGCCTGGCGACGGGTGAGGCCGAGGTGCGCTTCGGGGCCCTCCGTGAGTTGGCGTTCCAGCGTGAGCAGCGGGTTGAGGGACGTGCTCGGGTCCTGGAAGATGAAGCCGATGCGGTCGCCGTGGACTCGCCGGAGCTGGGTGGGCGTCGCTGCGACGAGGTCGAGCCCCGCGGCATCCGTCGATCCCAGCCGACTCGCGCCCGTCACGACGGCGCCCGGCGCATCGATCAGGCCGGTCGCGGCGAGCACCGTCATGGACTTGCCGGAGCCCGACTCCCCCACGATGCCGAGCGTCTGGCCGCGTTCGACATCGAAGGAGACGCCGTCGACGATCGTCGAACGGCCGATCGTGACGCCCAGGTCACGCACCGAGAGCACCGCGCTCATCGCCGCCTCCTTGCCTCGAGGATGGTTCGCTGGCGCGGGTCGAGCACGTCGCGCAGGCCGTCGCCGACCAGGTTGAACGCCAGCACGGTGATGAAGATCGCGGCGCCGGGGAAGATGCTCATCCACCAGGCCAGCCCCAAGAAGCCCTGCGCGTCGAAGAGCATGCGTCCCCACGACGGCTGGGGTGGCTGCACGCCGAGGCCGAGGAACGAGAGGGCGGCCTCCGAGAGGATCGCGAAGGCGAGTGAGAGCGAGGTCTGCACGATGAGCGGGCCCGTGATGTTGGGCAGGATGTGCCGGCGCAGGATGAAGAACGACCCCGTGCCCATCGTGCGGGAGGCCTGCACGAAGGGTTCGACCGCGACACTCAGGGTGCTGCCGCGCGTCACGCGGGCGAAGATCGGCGTGTAGACGATGCCGATCGCGAGCATCGTCGTGAGCAGGCCCGGGCCGAGGATTGCGACGATCGCCATCGCGAGCAGCAGCACGGGGAAGGCGAACATGACGTCGACGCCGCGCATCAGCACGGTGTCGAGCCAGCCGCGCGTGTAGCCGGAGACGATGCCGACGACGACGCCGATGACGAGGGCGAAGGCGACACTCGCCACCGCGACGAGGAGCGAGACCCTGGTCGCGACGAGCACGCGCGAGAAGACGTCACGGCCGAGGTCATCCGTGCCGAACCAGTGCTCCGCGCTCGGTGGCTGGAGGGCGTTCACGACGTTGGTCGCGTTGACCCCGTAGGGCGCGACGAGGGGGCCGATGATCGCGACGACGGCGACGATCAGGAGCACGATGCATCCGGCGAGCGTCACCTTGTTCTGCAGCAGCAGGCCGATGAGGCTCCCCCGCGAGGGTGGTGCCGCGGCGGCGGGCGCCTGCTTCTCTGACATGGTCATGACAGTCGGATCCTCGGGTCGACGACGGCGTAGAGCACGTCCACGAGCAGGTTGATGAGCAGGAACATGACCGCGATCAGCAGCACCGCCCCCTGGATGATCGGGTAGTCACGCGACGCGACCGCGTCGAAGACGAGCCTGCCGAGCCCGGGCCAGGCGAAGACCACCTCGACGACGATCACCCCGCCCAGCATGGTGGCCATCTGGATGCCCGTGATGGTGAGCACCGGCACGAGGGCATTGCGCACTATGTGCCGGAACGTGACGACCTTGGGCGCGAGGCCCTTCGATCGCGCCGTGCGGATGTAGCCCATGCTCGCGACATCCAGCACGGCCGCGCGGATGTACCGGGTCATGATCGAGCCCGCCACGATGCCCATCGTGATCGCCGGCAGGGTGACGCGCCTCATCCAGCCGAGCGGGTCATCCGTGATGGCCACATAGCCGGATGACGGCAGCCAGCCGAGCACCGACGAGAAGAGGGTGATGAGCAGCATGCCCATCCAGAAGTCGGGAACCGAGACGCCGAACTGGCTTGCGATGCGCACGATGCCGTCGCTGAGACGGCCCTCGCGGAGCGCCGAGTAGATGCCGGCCGGAAGCGCGACGGCGAGGCCGATCACGAGGGCGGCGACCGCGAGCGAGATGGTGGCGGGCAGGCGGTCGAGCAACACCGCCGTGACCGGCTCGCCGTTGCGGAAACTCACGCCCAGGTCGCCAGTGAGCGCCCCTCCGAGGTATCCGAAGAACTGTTCCAGGAGGGGGCGGTCGAGACCGGATGCCGCGCGCAGGGCCTCATAGGACGCCTCCGTATACCTCGTGCCCAGCGCGATGCGCACGGGGTCGCCCGGCACCAGTTGCACGATCGAGAACACCACGACCATGACTCCGACCAGCACGATCGCCGTGTAGGCGAGCCGCCGGGCCAGGAACCTGACCGTGGTGTTCTCGAGCACTCCCCTCATTTCGCGGATGTCAGTCGCTGAACGAGACGCTCTTGAAGCGGATGGCGCGGTCGCCGCGCGCCTCGTAGTCCTCGAGATCGGGCGACCAGGCCTGGATCACCGAGGGGTTATAGAGGTAGATGTAGCTGGCGTCGTCGGCGATGAGCGCCGCAGCCTCGTCGTAGAGCGCCTTGCGAGCATCCGTGTCGGTCTCGGTGCGGGCCTCGTCGAGGAGCGCGTCGACCTCCGGGTTGGCATAGCCCTGCGCGTTGCTGCCACCCGCACTGTGGTGCTGCGCGTAGTAGAAGTCATCCGGGTCGATGTTGCCGAGCCAGCTCATCATGAGCATGTCGAAGCGGCCCGCATTCTGCGCGTCGAGCCAGCTCGCGAAGTCGGGGCTCGAGATGCTCACCGTGATGCCGATCTCGGCGAGGTTGTCGGCGATGACCTGGGCGGCCGCGACCGACTCCGGGTAGTCGGAGGAGACGAGCAGTTCCATCTCGGCGGAGGGCACGCCCGCGTCAGCCATGAGGCTCTTGGCCTGGTCCACGTCGGTGCTGTAGGTGTCGTACTCGCTGTACCAGGAGCTGGCCTTGGGGATCGCGAGCTGGTTGACCTCGGCCGTGCCGTAGCTCGTGACCTGCGCGATGGCGTCGCGGTCGATCGCGTAGGCGACGGCCTGGCGCACGCGCACGTCGTTCCACGGCTCCTTGGCCTGGTTCATGGCGAGGTACCAGTAGTCGTTGCTGGGGTTCTGGCCGAGCACGATGGTGTCGTCGCCCTCGAGGCCCTGCACCTGCTGGGCTGGGATGGAGTCGGTCCAGTCGACGTCGCCGCTCTTGAGGGCGGCGAGTGCCGTCGACCCCTCCGAGATGAAGCGGAAGGTGACGCCCGCGATCTCGGGGGCGCCACCCCAGTAGTCCTCGTTGGCGACGAGCTCGATGCTGTCGCCCGAGGTGTAGTTCTCGAGCGAGAAGGCGCCCGTGCCGATGGGGGCGGTCGAGATGTCGCCGCTCGTCGCGTTCTCCTCGCTCACGATCGCGAGGCCCTTGAAGCCGCCGAGGCTCGAGAGCAGGTTGGGGGTCGGCTGGGCGACCGTGATCTCGACGGTCGTGTCATCCGTCGCGGTGATGTCGGTGATGGCGGAGAGGCGCCACGCGTTGGAGAGCTCCTCGTCGATGATGCGGTTGTAGGAGTAGACCACGTCATCGGCGGTGAATTCGGAGCCGTCGTGGAAGGTCACGCCCTCGCGCAGCTCGAAGGTCCAGGTGAGCTGGTCGTCGCTGAGCTCCCAGTCCTCGGCGAGCGCGGGCTGCATCTCGAGGTTCTCGTCGGGCTCGACGAGGGTGTCATAGATGTTCTCGAGCACCTGGAACGAGAAGTACGAGGTGGTCTTGTGCGGGTCGAGCTGGTCTGGTTCGCCCGCGATTGCGGCGGTGAGCACGCGGCCATCCGCGCCGTCGAGGTCCACCCCCTCCCCCGTGGAGCAGGCGGCCAGGGCGGCGACGCCCGTCATGGCGATGCCCGCCAGCAGCATTCGTGACTTCATGGGGGTGTCCTCCGAGCTCTCGGGTGAGCGGTCGACTGCGACCGTCCGGCCATTTCGATCAATCTACTGATGTTTGCATCATTATGGAGTAGCTTGATCGGGCGGACAAGGCCCGCGAGGCAAAGAAACACGATCGCAACATCCGGCCGCGAAAGGACCCATGACCTACAGCCTGCTCCTCGCCCACCCCGCGAGCCGCACGCTCGCCGTCGCGACCGCGAGCTACTCCCTCGCCGTCGGCAAGGCGGTGCCCGCGGTGCTCCCCGGCATCGGTGCCGTCGTGAGCCAGGCCTACACAAACACGCGCCTCCGCGGCCCACTCCTGCGGATGCTCGAATCCGGGCACAGCCCCGCGGCCGCCCTCGCCGAGCTCCCTCGTCTCGACGCCGACCCCGCCCACCGCCAGGTCGGGCTCCTGGCCGCCGAGGGAACGCACGCCGCGCACACCGGCGGCGACTGCAGCGACTGGGCCGGCCACCGCTCCGCCCCAGGGATTCTCGTGCTCGGCAACCTCCTCGCGGGCCCCGAGGTCGTCGACGGGATGCTCGCCTCCCTCACCGCCTCGCCCCTCGTCGACTCGCTCCTGGCCAGCGGGGCGGATGCCGCGGCGCACGACCTCGCCCGACGCGCCGTCAGCGCGCTCCGCGCCGGCCTCGCGGCAGGGGGCGACCGCCGCGGGCAACAGAGCGCCGCACTGCAGATTGCCACGGGAGAGCGCGACCCCGACTGGCCGCCCGCCCTCACGGTCGACCTGCGGGTCGACGACCACGGGCATCCGCTCGACGAGCTCGACCGGATGCTCGACCTGAAGTTCCGCGCCTAACGCGTCAGGCCTCGAAGGGGCTCACGGCGCCCAACACGACCGTCGTGCCGTCGGAGGCATTCGCCCACCAGTGGGGCACCGAGCATCCGTAGGTCATCGCGTCACCCTCGCCGAGGATGACCTCGCGATCGCCGTGCACGACCCGCAAGGAACCCGACTCAACGAGCACGCACTCCGTGCCCAGATGGCGGAACGGCTGCCCCTCATTGGAGAAAGCGGGCGGCAGGGTGCTGCGGATGAGCTGCATGGTCGTGTGGCCGCGAGGGGTGATGAGCTCGCGCACGACCCGCTGATGCTCGGGCCCTGCCGGGGTGGGGATTGCGAACCGTTCCCCCGCCCGCACAACCGCGCCGTCGCCCGAGGAGTCGCCGCCCAGCAGGGTCGCCATGGGCACGCCCAACGCGGTCGAGAGGCGGTGCAGCGACGCGAAGGATGGGTTGCCGAGGCCCCGCTCCAGCTGGCTGATGAGGCCGAAACTCACACCCGAGCGCGAGCTGAGCGCCTGCACGCTGAGCCCCTGGCGCTTGCGTTCCGCCTTGAGCAGCGCGCCAAGTGCCGCGATCTCCAGGTCGACATCCGCGTGCGATTCTTCTGGCCCAGCCATCACACCAGACTAGGGGCGGCGGCGAAGAAGACGGATGCCCCCACACGGGTGTGTGGTGCGGAGCTGGTCGCCAGCCGCGCAGAGGGGGGTGTCAGCCGGGCGGCAGGGGCGTGTCGCCGAAGCGTCGACGTTCCCGCCGCGCCACGAGCAGCCCCTCGAGCACCAGCAGCAGCACCGCCAAGCCGATGCCCGCATAGGTGAGGTATTCGGAGGGCTCGATCGACTCCCCCAGCAGGAGCAGGGCGACGAACACGAGCACGATCGGCTCCACATAGCTGAGCAACCCGAAGAGGCTGAACGACAGGAAGCGGCTCGCCACGATGTAAAGGGTGAGCGCGACCGCGCTGAGCGCCCCGAACACGATGAGCATGAGCCACGGCCGCTCACCATCCGAGGCCCCGGGGCCTACCGCGAACCACAGGCATGGGATGAAGAGCACCAATAGCTCGATCCACATGGCGCCGGGGGTATCGACCCTGATCGCCCTGCGGATCGTGAAGTACAGGGGATAGCCGAGCGCGACCGCGAAGGTCGCCCACGAGAGGCCGCCCGAGGTGAAGAACGCGGCCCCCACGCCCACGACGGCAGCCGCGACCGCCGCGATGCGCACGCCGCCGAGCTTCTCGCCGTGCAGCAGCACCCCCACCACCACCATGGTCAACGGCATCAGGAGGTACCCGAGGGCCACATCCAGGCCGTGCCCCGACATGGGCGCCCAGGCGAAGAGCCACAACTGGAGTCCGAGGAGGGCGGCGTTCAGCACCAGCACGAGCACCTGCCAGGGCTTCGCGCGGAGGCGAGCCCACGCATCCGTCACGGATGCCCACGACCGGATCGCCAGCAGCAGCAGGGCCATGAACGGGACCGTCAGCACGATGCGCCACGACACCGCCTCGGCATCCGTCATTCCCTCGAGCGCCGCCGGAATGAAGTACACGGCGCCGAAGAGCACCGACGCGACCACAGACGCGATGACGCCGCGGCCCTGCGTCTCGGCCTTGTGGGAGGGATGCGTCACCTCCCCATTGTCTCAGGCTCACGGGAAGGCGCTCGTAGACTTGACTGCGGCGCCGCAGTCGACCGCGCCACCGATCCCCGGAGCTGAACAGCATGAGCATGAGCGCGCCCGCACGAGGCAAGAAGCGAACACCCGAGGGGCCCAGGGCGAAGTTCAGCCAGCTGCTCCCCTACCTCGCGGAGCACAAGCCCGTGCTCGCCGTCGTGATCGTGCTGAGCATCCTGGGCGCCATCGCCTCACTCGTGCAGCCGCTGCTCATCGGGCAGGTCATCACCGCCGTGCAGTCCGGCGAGACCCTCGGCGGGCTCGTGTGGGTGCTCGTCTCGCTCGTCGTGATCGCCGCGATCATCAGCGGCGTGCAGCACTGGCTCCTGCAGCGCACCGGTACCGGCATCGTGCTGTCGGCCCGCCGCCGCCTCATCTCACGGATGCTGCGCCTGCCGATCCGCGAATACGACACCCGCCGCACGGGCGACCTCGTCTCCCGCGTGGGCTCTGACACGACCCTCCTCTACGCCGTCATGACGCAGGGACTCGTCGACGCGATCGGCGGCGTGCTCATCTTCATCGGCGCCCTCATCGCCATGCTCATCCTCGACCCCGTGCTGCTCGGCCTCACAGTCCTCGTGATCGGCGTATCGATCGCCGTCGTCGGCGGCCTCTCGGGTCGCATCCGTCGCGCCAGCCAGCAGCAGCAGGAGAAGGTGGGCGACCTCGCCGCGGCCGTCGAGCGGGCGCTGAGCGCCATCCGCACGATCCGTGCCGCGGGTGCGACCGAGCGCGAGAACGAGACCATCGACGGCAACGCGCGCGCCGCCTGGAGCAAGGGCATCAAGGTCGCCAACGTCTCAGCCTTCGTCGTGCCGGTCGCCGGCATCGCCCTGCAGGTGTCGCTCATCACGGTGCTCGGCATCGGCGGCTTCCGCGTCGCGGCGGGCGAGACGAGCATCGCCGAACTCGTGATGTTCGTGTTCTTCCTCTTCATGCTCATCAGCCCGCTCGGCCTCGCCTTCGGCGCCGTGACGTCCGTCAGCCAGGCGCTCGGCGCCCTCGGCCGCATCCAGGAGATCATCGACCTGCCGAGCGAACGGGACGAGGATGCCGCCGCAGCGCCGCTCCCGCCGGTCGCCACCGACGACGCCATCACCTTCGACCACGTGCACTTCTCCTACCCCGAGTCGGCCCACAAGACCGAGGCTGAGAAGCTGCTCGTCGCCGAACTCGGCGAGGACGCCGTGCTCACGGAGACCGAAGGCCACGACCGCACCGTGCTGCACGACGTGTCATTCACGGTTCCCCGTGGGCAGCGCATCGCCCTCGTCGGCCCATCGGGCGCCGGCAAGTCCACGATCCTCGCCCTCATCGAGCGCTTCTACGACCCGACGGCGGGCGCCGTGCGCATGGAGGGCCGCGACATCCGCTCGCTCGACCGTGACGAACTCCGCGCCCGCATCGGCTACGTCGAGCAAGACGCCCCCGTGCTCGCCGGCACCATCCGCGACAACCTCACCCTCGGTGCCCCGGACGCGACGGATGCCGCGTGCATCGAGGTGCTCGCATCCGTCAACCTCACCGGGGTGCTCGAGCGTAACCCCGCCGGCCTCGACGCGCAGGTCGGCGAAGACGGCGTCATGCTCTCGGGCGGCGAGCGCCAGCGGCTCGCGATCGCGCGGGCGCTCCTCGCGGCCCCGCCCATCCTGCTGCTCGACGAGTCGACCTCCTCGCTCGACGGGCTCAACGAGCAGCTGCTGCGTGAGGCGATCGACGCCGTGGCGGAGCACCGCACGCTCATCGTCATCGCCCACCGGCTCTCGACCGTCGTCGACAGCGACCGCATCATCGTGCTCGAGAAGGGCCGCGTCGTCGGCGAGGGCACGCACTCCGAGCTTGTGGCGAGCACGCCGCTCTACCGCGACCTCGCGAAGCACCAGCTGCTCGTGTAGCTGGTGCGGCAGGTATCGGAGCCTCGACGGGGTTTCGGTACGGCCGCGGGCGGCCTACTCGCCCCGCGCAATACCGTAGGCGCGCCGCGCTCGCTTTTCGGCGGGATGCTCGTGCCAGCGCACGCGCGTGCCGCCGAAAAGTGAGCGCCGCGGCCGGATGGCGCGGGCGCCGGCGCGAGTCCTCCTGAGTTATGAAAGTCAGAGGGTGCGCATCGTGAAGGCGTCCGCGAGGTGCCGCGCGAGGGGCGGAGCGCCGAGCGAGCGGATCGCGAGCGATCGAGCGGCGTGCCCCGACCGCGACAGGGCACGGCCCATCGCCGTGTTGAACGCCGCCTGCGCGATCGCGCGACGCGTGGCACGCATCCGCTCTGCCTCGAATGCCGCGAGCGCATCGCGCGTGCCCGGCCCGCCCGTCAGCACACGAGCGAGCGCCCGCGCCTCGAGCCAGCCCAGGTTGAGGCCCTGTCCGCCGATCGGGCTGATCTCGTGCGCCGCATCGCCGATGAGCACGACAGCAGCATCGCTGGAACCAAAGTGAACCGTGCGGGCAGCGAGGCCCTGCTTGGCCGTGAAGGCGCTGACGGGCGAGGGCGAGTCGAGCACGCGCCCGGTGCGGGCCCGCACGACTGCGGCAAGCGCCTCGAAGTCTGCCTCGGGCATGGGCGGGGCAACCCGCGCGACCCAGCGCCGACGACCACCTGGCAGCGGGAACGACTCGACGACCCCCTCCCGCTCGAACGCCAGCAGCGCCCGGTCGCCGAGCGCATCCCCGTCGACATCCGCCATCAGGTAGTGCGCGACCCCGCGACGTCGCACGACCGGGACGCCCACGAGTTCACGGATAGTGCTGCGCAGCCCGTCCGCCGCGACGACGAGGCGAGCGGATGCTGCGGCGCCGCCCTCCACATCGAGCCGGTGTCCGCCCGACACCGGGTGCAGGCCCAACACCCTCCGCCCGAGCCGCAGTGAACCCGGCGCCAGCGTGGCAAGGCGGGCGCGCAGCATCCGCTCGACGTGCTGTTGGGCGAGGGCGTAGACACCAGCGAGGGGCATTGCGCCGAGCACACGCCCGTCGGCCATGGCAACCCCATCGGCGATGGGGCGGCCGTGTGCGGGAACCTCCACGCCTGCCTCGGCGAGCGCCTCGACGGAGGGCGGGTGGATACCGATGGCTCGGGCGCGCGGCGAGATCGTGTCACGTTCCTCGAAGGCGGCCACGTCGCGGCCCTCCTGCGCGAGCAGCACGGCCAACAACATGCCCACGGGCCCGCCGCCGACGATCGCGACGTCGTGCATCACGCGACTCTCAACAGCAGGTACCGCGACGGAAACCGGCGGATCACCCGCCACCCGCTACCGACAGTGCGACGCAGCTCGCGGGCCGTGTAGGAGCGGCGGATGGAGATGAGCCCATCGGGCCGGATGAAGGAGCCGCGCAGCATCGGCCACGCGAGTGTCGTGCCGGCCGCGAATGCGAGGTACCCGAAGCGGCTGCGCTGAATGTCGGCGTGAATCGTCATGACCCGGGCGCGCGCGTGCGTCGCCTCCAGGAAGCCGTCGAGGTCGTCGACGTGGTGCAGCACGTGGTTTGAGATGACGAAGTCGTAGTGCTCCTCGAGGTCCTCGACCCGGGCGGCCACGAAGTGCACCCCGTGGGACGGCACGGAGGTCGCGTAGTCGTGAGCACGGGCATCCGGATCCACTCCCGTCACCTCGAGCCGCACGCCGTCGCGTTTCGCCCAGCGCGCGAGGGCGCGGGAGAGGTCGCCGCCGCCGCACCCGACATCGAGGAGCGTGCGGGGCTCGGTGGAGCTGAGCAGGGGGCGGATGACATCGCGATAGGTCGCCCGCCAGCCCGACACGACCGCGTTCACGTAGGTGAAGCGGCGATAGGTGCGGTCGAGCATCAGCCGATCGCAGTCGGGGTCGTCCATGAACTCGGCGAGATGGGTCGCGCGCCGGCGCAGGTCGTGCATCACGTCGCCGTGAAGAGGCCGGACTCGACCGTCAGGCCCGGACCGAATGCCATGGCGCACACCCGCTCCCCCGGCTGCGCCGACCCGAGGATGTGCTTGAGCACAAACAGCACGGTCGCGCTGCTCATGTTGCCGTAGTCGCGCAGCGTCTCTCGCGATGGCACGAGCTGGGCCTCGCTCAGCCCCAGCGTGCTCTCGACGCGGTCCAGGATGCTGCGGCCACCTGGATGCACGGCCCAGTGCTCGATCTCGGGCACAGGCGCGTGGGCGAAGAGGGGCTGCAGCGCCCCCTCGATGTACTGCCCGATGATCTTCGGCACGTAGCTCGAAAGCACCATCTCGAAGCCCTCGTCGCCGATCGTCCACGCCATGTCGGCCTCGCCGACCGGGGTGACGACACTCTCGAAGGCGTCGAGGGAGCATCCGCCAGCCACGGTCTCCGCCGCGACGACCGCGGCGGCCGCGCCGTCGGAGAAGAGGGATGCCGCGACGATCTGGTCGGGGTCGTCGGAGGTGCGCACGTGCAGCGTGCAGAGCTCGACGCTCACGACCAGCACGACCGCGTTGGGGTCGGCGTCGACGAGCTGCTTTGCGAGCTTCAGGGCCGGCATGGAGGCGTAGCAGCCCATGAATCCGAGGTGGTAGCGCTGCACGCCGGGACGCAGCTTCAGTTCGCGGGCGATCAGGTACTCGGGGCCGGGGGCAAAGAAGCCCGTGCACGAGACCGTGATGACGTGGGTGATGCGGTCGCGTTCGATGCCCTCGGTGGCCTTGCGCGCGACCTCGACATAGAGGCGACCAGCCTCCTCGGCATAGAGGTCGTTGCGCGCTTTCGTGCTGGGCACGAGCAGCCGCCCCGACTTCGAATCGAAGAAGAGCGGATCGTCGCTGTCGCTCTCCCACGACATCTCGGCGATCGCGCTGTGGCGAGTCTCGATCGCGGCGTTGTCGAAGGTTGCCGGCACGAGCCGCTGGGCGAGCCGGCCCAATCCCGGCTGGGCGGCGAAGACGTCGCGCACGGCGTCTTGGTGGAGGACCGTGTCGGGCACGAGGGTCTCGAGGGCGATGATGGCGGGCATGTTCCCGTGTTTACCACCGGCACCTGCGCGCGGCACTTTCAGAATTCAGGACCGTAGAGGAACGATCCCGCGCGGAACACCTCCTCCCGGTACGGTCCTGAATTCTGAAAGTTGGACGAGCCCGCGACTTATGTGTATGTTGTGAATACATATACCGAGCATGCAAAGGGGTAACGATGTCGGTGCGGATGAGCATCCTCGCGATGCTGGCGCAGCAGCCCAGCTACGGCTACCTGCTGCGGGCCGAGTTCGACCGCCGCACGGGAGCGCCCAAGCCCCTCAACGTCGGCCAGGTCTACAAGGTGCTCGAGACGCTCGAACGCGACGGCTTCGTCACCCGCAGCGAGCAGACGGATGCCGACGGACACATCTTCTACGAGGCATCCGCCGCCGGCCGCGCCGAGGTGGAGCGCTGGCTCAGCACCCCCGAGCAGGCGGATGCACCCGCCCGCAGCGATCTCGCGGTCAAGGTCGCGATCGCCTCGACACTCCCCGGCGTCGACATCGAACGGATGCTCGCCCTCCAGCGTCACGCCGCCATCGAGCGACTGCAGCAACTCGCCCGGTCCGTTACCCCTGACGGCGCTGGGCTCGGCCCCCAACTCGCGGCCGACGCCATCATCTTCGAGGCCGAGACGGAGGTGCGGTGGCTCGACCACGTCGCGGAACGCATCCGGGCCGCCCGAGCCGCGGGGGCTCCCCTCGACGTGCCCTTCGACACCGAACCACCCAAGCGCGGGCGCCCGCGCAAGGCCTGACAGCGAAGCCGTGCACGGCTAGCGTTGACCGTATGACGCAACGACGCTTCGGTTCCTGGTTCGAGGATCTCCCCGTGGGTGCCGTGACCCATCATGCGATCAAGCGCACGCTCACCGAGTCCGACAACGTGCAGTTCTCGACCATGACGATGAACCCGCAGCCGCTGCACCTCGACGCCGAGTTCGCCGCCAAGACGGAGTTCGGTCAGCCCCTCGTCAACTCGCTCCTGACCCTCAGCACGGTCGTGGGCCTCAGCGTGCCGGAACTCACGCTCGGCACCACGGTGGCGAACCTCGGCTTCGGCAGCATCGAGTTCCCGGCCCCCGTCTTCGCGGGCGACACGATCCGAGCGGTCACCGAGGTCACGAAGGCGCGCGAGTCGAAATCACGGCCGGATGCGGGCATCGTCGAGTTCCGCCACGACGGCTTCAACCAGCGCGGAGAACTCGTGTGCAGGGCGTTCCGCTCAGCGCTCATGCTGCGGAGGCCAGCGGAGTAGGAACTCAGAGTCGTTCGATGATGGTGGCGTTCGCCATGCCGCCGCCCTCGCACATCGTCTGGAGCCCGTAGCGCCCGCCCGTCGCCTCGAGGTGGTGCAGCATGGTCGTGAGAAGCCGGGTGCCCGACGACCCGAGCGCGTGCCCGAGCGCGATGGCCCCGCCGCGCGGATTGAGCTTCGCCGGGTCGGCGCCGAACTCGGCAGCCCAGGCGAGCGGCACCGAGGCGAAGGCCTCATTGACCTCGTAGGCATCGAGGTCGCCGAAGGAGAGTCCTGACCGCTTCAAGATGCGATGCGTCGCCGGAATCGGGCCGGTGAGCATGAAGAGCGGATCATCACCGACCACCGAGAAACTGTGGAACCGGGCTCGCGGCCGCAAGCCGAGCGACTTCGCCATCGTCTCGCTCATGACCAGCACAGCGGATGCGCCATCGGTCAGCGGTGAGGAGTTGCCCGGCGTGATCGACCACTCCAGGTCGGGAAAGCGCTCGACCATGCGGTCGTTGCGGAACGCCGGCTGGAGCCCTGCGAGACCTTCGACGGTCGTGCCCGCTCTCACGGTCTCGTCGCGATCGACGACAGTCGTGGTGCCATCCTCGGCAGCGACCGTCACGGGCAGGATTTCGCACTGAAAGTGCCCACTGGCCTCGGCGGCCCGACGGTGCGATTCGGCCGCGAACTCGTCAAGCTCCTCCCGAGAGAATCCCCACTTCGAGGCGATCAGCTCAGCGGAGACGCCCTGGTTGACGAGCCCCTCGGGGTAGCGGGCGCGCATCCGCTCACCGTTGGGGCTGCCACCGGCAGCGGCGGTGCCGAGGGGCACACGGCTCATCGACTCGACGCCGCCCGCGATCGCGATGTCGTAGGCACCGCTCATGACGCCCTGCGCCGCGAAGGTCGCCGCCTGCTGGCTGGATCCGCACTGGCGATCGATCGTCGCCGCAGGCACCGCGGTGTCGAAACCAGCGGCGAGCACGGCCCCGCGCGCGATGTTACTGCTCTGGTCACCGACCTGGCTGACGCATCCGATGAGCACGTCGTCGACCTGGGCGGAGTCGAGACCGTTGCGTTCCAGGAGTGATGCGAGCACGGTCGCGAGCAGGTCGGTGGGGTGCACACCCGAGAGTGCGCCGCCCATCTTTCCCCGGCCCGAGGCCGTGCGCACGGCATCGACGATGACGGCACTCTCCACCGGTCAGCGGCCCTTCCAGATGGGTTCGCGCTTCTCGGCGAATGCCTGCGCACCTTCCTTGGCGTCCTCCGAGCCGAACACCCGCTCGAACTCCTCCGTGATGACCTCCCACGCCTCGGGCTCCCACGTGCCCGAGTGGGTCGTGAGGGCGACGATGCGCTTGCTTGCCTGCACCGCGACCGGCGCGTTCTGGGCGATGTGCTCCGCAAGCTCCAGGGCGGTGTCGAGCACCTCGTCTGCGGCGACGACCTCGTTGACGAGGCCCCAGTGCTGGGCATCATTGGTCATGATCGGCTCACCCGTGAGCACCATGCGCATGGCCACCTTCTCGGGCAACTGCTGCACGAGCCTCGGCACTCCGCCGCCCGCCGCGAAGAGGCCACGCTTGACCTCCGGGAGGCCGAGGGCAACCCCTTCTGCCGCAACGATGAGGTCGCAGGCAAGCGCGAGCTCGAGCCCGCCACCGAAGGCGTAGCCGTTTAGCGCCGCGATGAGGGGCTTCTTGCAGTAGTGGCGCACCCACTGACCGAACCCCCACTCCGGCTTCTCCATGACGGCCTCGCCGTTCGCGAGGGCCTTCAGGTCCTGCCCCGCCGAGAACGCCACACCCGTGCCGGTGAGCACCCCCACGCGCAACTCCGGGTCGTCATTCAGCTTCTCGAGGGCGACGCCGAGCGCGCGCGCCGTCGTCGTATTGATGGAGTTGCGCGCTTCCGGGCGGTTGATGCGGATGATGAGCACATGGCCGCGCTGCTCGAGCACAACCTCGTTGTTGTCTGTCATGTCACTCTCCTGCCTTGGGAACCCGGATGATGAGGGCGTCACCCTGCCCGCCTCCCCCACAGAGGGCGGCGGCCCCGATGCCGCCTCCGCGGCGCCGAAGCTCGAGGGCCAGTTGGAGCACAATCCGCGCCCCCGACATGCCGATGGGATGGCCGATCGCAATCGCCCCACCGTTGACATTGACCTTCTCGGGGTCAATGCCGAGCTCGCTCGTCGATGCGATGCCGACGGCGGCGAAGGCCTCGTTGATCTCGATCAGGTCGAGCTCCGAGGGGTCGATGCCCTCGCGGCGGCACGCATCGCGGATGGCGGCGGCAGGCTGCTGCTGCAGGGTCGAGTCCGGTCCGGCAACCATGCCGGGCGCACCGATCTCGGCGATCCACTCGAGGCCGCGACGCTCCGCCTCCTCCTTGCTCATGATGACGAGCGCGCAGGCCCCATCGGAGATGGGAGAGGAGTTGCCTGCCGTGACGGTGCCGTCTGCGCGGAAGGCAGGCCGGAGGCCCGCGAGGGACTCGACCGTCGTGTCAGGGCGCACACTCTCGTCCCGATCCACGACGATCGGGTCTCCCTTGCGCTGGGGCACCTCCACCGGCACGATCTCGTCGGCGAACCCACCAGAGGCGTGCGCGGCGGCGGCGCGCTCGTGTGAACGAGCGGCAAACGCATCCTGTTCCTGGCGCGAGAGGCCGTCGCCGTCATTGCGTTTCTCGGTGAGCAGCCCCATCGACTGCTGTGTGAAGGCGTCGAAGAGGCCGTCGACCTCCATGTGGTCGGCCATCGTCAGGGCGCCATACTTGTGGCCCGTGCGGGCATTCTGCAGGTGTGGTGCGTTGCTCATGGACTCCTGACCGCCGGCAACAACCGTCGAGTAGAGGCCCGTGCGGATGTACTGGTCGGCCACGATGATCGCCTGGATGCCCGAGAGGCACACCTTGTTGACGGTGAGGGCGTTCACGCTCATGGGGATGCCGCCCTTGACGGCTGCCTGACGTGCCGGCATCTGGCCAGCCCCTGCCGTGAGCACCTGCCCCATGACGACCGCCTCGATGTCGTCTCCTGAAACCCCCGCTCGCTCGAGAGCGCCGCGGATCGCGACACCCCCAAGCTCCGCCCCGGAGAACCCCGAGAGCGATCCGAGAAGCTTGCCCACCGGGGTCCTGGCTCCCGCCACGATCACGCTTGTCACTGTGTACCTGCCTTCGCTGCCGACGACCTCGTCGACGTCACTGTCATGTCGGACTACTGGGGTGGCATCCGCAGTGCGCCGTCCATGCGCACCACTTCGCCATTGAGGTAGTCGTGTTCAACGAGCATAAGCGCGAGCTGTGCGTATTCGCTGGGCCGCGCGAGGCGCTGCGGGAACGGGATGCCCGCGGCGAGTGACGCGTTCACCTCCGGCCCGAGCGACGCCATCATGGGCGTGTCGACGATGCCGGGCGCGATCGTGTTGACCCGGATGCCGTAGCGGGCGAGGTCGCGGGCGGCGGGGAGGGTCATGCCGACGACGGCACCCTTCGATGCGGCGTAGGCGATCTGACCGATCTGGCCTTCGTAGGCCGCGACCGACGCGGTGTTGATGATGACGCCCCGCTGCCCGCCGTCGTCGGCAGGCTGCTCGGCCATGACCTGGGCGGCGAGCCGCAGCACATTGAAGGTGCCGAGCGTGTTGACCTCGAGCGCGCGGCGGAAGAGATCCAGCTCGTGCAGTCCCCGCGAGGAGAGGGTTCGCCGCGCGGGGGCGATGCCGGCGCAGTTGATCACGACGCGCAGGGGACGCTGCGCGTCAAGCGTCGCGAGTGCGGCCGAGACATCCTCCTCCGAGGTGACGTCGGCCGGCACGAGCCTCACTCCATCGCGCGTGTCTGCCTTCTCGACCTGCGACGGCAGGTCGAGGCCGACGACGTGCGCGCCCGCCGCGACGAGCGCCTCGGCCGTGGCAGCGCCGAGTCCCGACGCTGCGCCGGTGACGACGGCGGTGGTTCCCTCGATCTTCATGTGTCTCCTTCCGTCTGGCTCGCTACAGTGCGAGCGCATACATCGCGACGGCCGAGGCGGCCGCCACGTTGAGGCTGTCGATGCCGTGCCGCATGGGGATCTGCACGACGGTGTCGGCGGCGGCGAGCGCTTCGGGCGTGAGGCCCTCCCCCTCCGTGCCGACGACGAGGGCGACCCGCTCGGGCGCCGCCGCCGCGAAGTCGCGCAGCGCCACGGCGTCGTCCGTCAGCGCGAGCGCGGCGATGTGGAAGCCGGACGCCGCGAGCTCCCGCCGCGCGGAATCCCAGGGCCCGATACGCGTCCATGGCACCTGCAGCACGGTGCCCATGCTGACCCGGATGGCCCGGCGATAGAGCGGGTCGGAGCAGCGCTCGGTGACAAGCACGGCGTCGGCGCCGATGCCGGCGACCGAGCGGAAGATGGCGCCCACATTGGTGGGGTCGACGACGTTCTCGATGATGACGACGCGGCAGGCATCCGCCAGCAATCGCGGCACCGAGGGCAGCCGGGGCCGCTCCATCGACGCGATGAGGCCCCGGTGCAGCGCGTATCCGGTCAGCTCGGCGAGGAGTTCGCCGGGGCCGCTGAAGATGTCCACGTCGGGGCCGACGAGCGACTGCGCCTCCTCGACCGAGCCGCCGAGCGCGAGCACCGCGCGCGGGCGGTGGCCGGCCCGCAGCGCCCGCTCGAGCACGATCGCCGACTCCGCGATGTAGAGGCCAAGCTCTCCGCTCGGGTCGCCGTTGTGGCCCGCCTTCTTGAGCGCGACATCCGTGCGATGCGCGAAGTCGGCCAGCCGCGGGTCACCGAGGGAGTCGACGCGGATGACGGGCATGGTCTCAGTCGGCCTGCATCATTCCGAATCGTGCACCCGAGGGGTCGGCAACAATCGCGAACATGCGTCCGTCCTGGATGCGCGACGGCGGCGTGAGCACCGTCCCGCCACGCGTGACGGCAGCCATCAGCGCGGCGTCGAGATCCGCGACACAGAAGTACGTTCGCCAACACGGCAATTGCCCTTCTTGCAGCCGTCGAACGGCCGCAACGCGGGAGCCGTCTGGCAGCCTCGCGAGCCGATAGTCGTCGAGTGGACTCGGCTCGTCGATCTGCCATCCGAGCGTTTTGGCGTAGAAATCGGCACCCGCCAGCGTCTCGTCGGCGTAGAGCACCGTCCAGGTGATGAATCCCGGCTCTGCACGCGACACGGGTGCAAGATCGCCAGGAGTCTGCCAGAGACAGAAGCCCGCGCCGTTCGGATCCAGGAGAAACGCGACAGAGCCGGCTGATTCCTCCCCACCCCCGACTTGGAACGGCTCAGCCAGCACGATCGCGCCGTTCGCCTTCGCCCTGGCGACGGCATCATCGAGGTCATCGACCGCGAAGTAGGCGTTCCAGACCGCTGGAAACTCCAGCTCCTCAATACCCTGCTGGATCGAGGCGACCGGCACCGATCCAGCGGTGGCGACGCGAACATCGAACGGAACGTCGAGGAGCAGGCTCGACGACATGAAGCGCCACCCCAGCACCGCGGCGTAGAACTCCTCCGCCACCGCAGCATCCGGTGTCACCAACCCGGCCCACGTGATCGCGCCACTCCTGCGCTCCGTGTCGACCACCGGTTCGGCCATTATGCGGCGATGCGCATCACCGCGGGCGCCTCCGGCACAGCAAGTTTCGCACCGGTCGCCGCGACGACCTCATCGACCGTGATGCCGGGGGCGACCTCGCGAAGCACGAGGCCCTCAGGTGTCACGTCGATGACCGCCATGTCGGTGATGATGCGCTCGACGCAGCCCTTGCCCGTGAGCGGCAGGGAGCAGCGCTCGACGACCTTGGGGCTGCCGTCCTTCGCGACGTGCTCCATGAGCACGATCACGCGGTCGGCACCATTGACGAGGTCCATCGCGCCGCCCATGCCCTTGACCATCTTGCCCGGCACGGCCCAGTTGGCGATGTCGCCGTTCTCCGCGACCTGCATGGAACCGAGCACGGCGGCATTGATGTGGCCACCGCGGATCATCGCGAAGCTCTGCGCAGAGTCGAAGAAGGAGGCTCCGGGGAGGGTCGTGACCGTCTCCTTGCCCGCATTGATGAGCTTGGGGTCCTCCTCACCACGCCAGGGGTAGGGGCCCGTGCCGAGGATGCCGTTCTCCGAGTGCAGGATGATCGTCTTGTCGGCCGGGAGGTGGTTGGGAATGAGCGTCGGCATGCCGATGCCGAGGTTGACGTACATGCCGTCCTCAAGCTCGAGCGAGGCGCGGAACGCCATCTGGTCGCGGCTGAGTTTCTTGAGCTCGGATGCCATGATCAGTTCTCCTCCTGGCGGTCGCGCACGGTGACCTTCTCGATGGGCAGGTCGTTGGCCTGCTCCGGCGTGAGCTGCACGATGTGGTCGACGAAGATGCCCGAGAGGTGCACCTCATCGGGGTCGATCTCGCCCGGCTCGACCAGCTCGTCGACCTCTGCGATCGTCACGCGGCCCGCCATCGCGGCGAGCGGGTTGAAGTTGCGCGTCGACTTCTCGAAGACGAGGTTGCCGTGGCGGTCGCCCTTTGCGGCGCGCACGAGCGCGAAGTCGGTGCGGATGCCCTTCTCGAGCACGTACTCACGCTCCGTGCCGAGCGAGTCGAAGGTGCGCACCTCCTTGGCGGGTGACTCCGTGGTGACGTTGCCCTCGGCGTCATAGCGCCAGGGCATGCCACCCTCAGACACCATCGTGCCGACGCCCGTCGCCGTGAAGAAGGCGGGGATGCCAGCACCGCCGGCGCGAAGCCGCTCGGCGAGGGTGCCCTGCGGGGTCAGCTCGACCTCGATCTCGCCGCTCAGGTACTGGCGGCCGAACTCCTTGTTCTCACCGATGTACGACGCGATGACGCGACGGATGCGCTTGTTGCTGAGGAGCTCGCCGAGCCCCCAGCCGTCGACCCCACAGTTGTTGGAGACGACCTCGAGGCCGCCCGTGCCCTGGTCGCGCAGGGCGGTGATGAGGGCCATGGGAACGCCGACGAGGCCGAACCCGCCCACCGCGAGGGACGAGCCCTCGGTGATGCGGGAGACGGCCTCCGCGGCGGAGGCGCAGGTCTTGTCCATCGGTTGTGGTCCTTTCTGGCGCCGAGACGGCGTCAACCTTCTGGTGGTTCTGTGCGAAGCCGTAGTGCTTCGCGAGTGTTCAGGACGTGCGGATGATCGCCCCGGCGCGTTCCAGCTCGGCAAGCGCTGCCTCGCTCGGCTCCTGGGCCACGCCCGCGACGAGGTCGGTGAAGACGGTCACGCCGAGACCCGCCTTGAGAGCGTCGGATGCCGACGCGAGCACGCAATGGTCGGTGGCGATGCCGGCGACATCGACCTCGGTCACGCCGCGGGCTGCGAGCGCCTCGGGAACCGTCTCACCGGCATCCGTCGTTCCCTCGAAGATCGAATAGGCGGGCACGCCCTGCCCCTTTCGCACGTGCACCGTGACGGCACTCGTGTCGAGCTCGGGGTGATACTCAGCGCCGGGCGTGCCTGCAACACAGTGCACGGGCCACGTCGTGATGAAGTCGGGCGCCGCTTCAAGGGCGAAGTGGCCGCCGTTGTCGCCCTCGGCGTCATGCCAGTCGCGGGATGCGAAGACCTCGGAGTAGCGCTCGCCGTGCGCCGCGAGGAAGCGGGTGATGCCCTGCGCGACGGCCGTTCCTCCGTCGACCCCGAGGGCTCCGCCCTCGGTGAAGTCATTCTGCACGTCGATGATGAACAGAGCGCGGGACATACCGCTATCCTATTGCGTTCGCAGCGCCGAGCTAGGGCGCCGCCACGTCGGCGAGGTTGTCGCCGCAGGCATGAATCTCGGCGACGAAGCTCTCGAGCGCGACGCTCGTGGCGCTCGAGACCTCCCCCGTCGACTGCAGCGCGAGTGCGAGCACCGTGCCGTCGGCTGCCGTCAGGATGCCGCCGAGCGTCGTTGCCGCGTCGCCCGCGCTTCCGACCCCGCCGAATGCGGAATGCACGGCCGAGAGTTCGCCACTGAAGCGGTGCGCCATTGGCCCGGACACCCCCGCGACGGGGAGCGCCGCGTGGACGGGTTCGAGACCGGGAAAGCCCGAGGCGATGACGGCGAGGAGCCGCGCGGTCTGCGTGGGGTGCGCTGCGCTCTCGACGCTGAGGCCGGAGCCGTCCTTGGCGACGAAGCCGTCACTCGGAATCTCGTGGTCGAGGAGAGCCGACTCATAGAGCTGCTGCAGCGAGGCGGCCGAACCGTCGCCACCGATCGCCTTCGAGGAGAGCCGAGCGAGCATGTCGGCGAGGGTGTTGTCGTCGAGCAGCAGCATCTGTTGCACGAGCACGGAGACGGGCTGTGAGTACACCTCGGCGAGGAGCGGCCGGTCGGTGATTGCCCCGCCGTGGATGACCTCGGGCGCAGCTGATAGTCCCAGCGCACCGATGAACGCGGCGGTCGCGGTGCCGACAGGGTCGCCCGTGCGCGCGCTCGCGACGATGGCCGGGTCGGTGCGATCGCCGTCGACCATCAGTGGCAGGATGTTCGCCTGTTCGCCGGAGTCTGCGGCTGGCCAGGTGGCATCCCACTTGTCGCCGTGCGCCCACATGCCGGCATCGATGACGACCTGGGTCACCTCCCAGTCCGGTTCCCGCTCGCGATCCAGGAGGTCCCAGATGTCGCGCCGTTCCTCTCCGCCCTCTTCGGCCGGCTCCTCCTCCTCATCGTCGTCGCGGCGGTCGAACCAGCCACCGCGCCGCGGCTCGCCCGGATAGAGCCGGTCGAGGGAGGCCCGCGTCTGGCTGGCCAGGTCGCTCATACGAGGTGCGCCCGGGTAGACGCCCTCGACACCTTCGGGCAGCGCGCTGAGGGTGGGGTCTCCCCCGCCGACGATCACGACGCTGCCCTTGATGCTGCCCTCATAGACGCGTGTGGCGAGTCGGGTATCGGGGCCGAGGGTCTTGAGGGCGACGGCAGCCGTGTGCAGTTTGTGAAGGGCAGCGGATGCCGCGGGCTCATCCCCGCCGCGGCTGAGGAGCTGCTCGCCCGTCGTGACGTTGATCACGGATGCCCCGAGCCTCGCGAACGCCGGATCGCTCGTATCGACGGCGCAGGTGCGCGCCTTGACGGGCGCGGCGGCAAGCTCAGGGACGACCCGGGCCTCGGGCGCCTCTGCCTGCACCGCGATCGACGCTGCGGGCGTGCGAGCCGAGGTGGCACCGGCCGCGACAGCGCCCGTGCCCATGGCCGCCACGACGACG
The DNA here is from genome assembly GCF_044769865.1 of Salinibacterium sp. GXW1014. NCBI lineage: Bacteria > Bacillati > Actinomycetota > Actinomycetes > Micrococcales > Microbacteriaceae > Salinibacterium > Salinibacterium sp. GXW1014. The sequence goes on along the minus strand of NZ_JBIZWA010000001.1, from coordinate 1,713,370 downwards.
CCGGCGGCGACCGCGAGAACCGCGCGAGGTCTGGCCGCGAACCACGACGAGGCCTGCGCGAGGGGTGCCCTCGAGGGCGCGCGGCGCCTGGCCTCGCGGCGGGGACTCGGGGGCGTCTCCTGCTCGATCACCCGCTCATAGTAGTGGGTGGCCCTCGTTCGGGGGAATGCCGACTATCCGTCGGCATCCATGGGGTATCGGAGCCCGATCCGCTCGCGGATGGTGTCGAGTGTCTGCATGATCTGCACAGACTCATCCGGGCTGAGCAGCTCGGATTCCGTGCGGCCCTCGGCCACCAGCCGCTCGAGTTCCCATGCCTGCCACTGCATTCCGCGACTGCCGGGAGCCGAGTGATCCCCCTGGCCCGCCTCATGGCGCTCGACCACCGCGCCCCCGCTGTCGTAGCGGGTGAAGCTCGTCGGCGTGTACCAGACGGAGTCGATCTCGATGCGCCCGAGCGTGCCGATCACCGATGCCGTGTTGGGGCCGAGCGTGTCGAGGGCCGTGTGGAGCACGGCGCGACGGTCGCCCTCGAATTCCAGCACGACTGCCGTCTGGCGATCGACGCCCGTCGGCGTGAAGGTCGCGCTCGCGTGCACACCGGTCGGCGTGCCGAAGAGGTCGTGCGCGAACGAGACGGGGTAGATGCCAAGGTCCAGGAGCGCACCACCGCCGAGGGCCGGGTCCTGCAGCCGGTGCGCCGGGTCGGAGGGCAGCAACTGGTTGTGGTCGGCGATGAGGGTCGTGATCTCTCCCAGCTCGCCGGCCGCGATGCTCTGACGGATGCGCACCATGTGGGGCAGGAAGCGCGTCCACATGGCCTCGAGCACGACGAGACCACGCTCCCGTGCGAGGTCGACGACGGCACGGGCATCCGCCGCCGTCACCGTGAAGGGCTTCTCGACGAGCACGTGCTTGCCTGCCTCGAGCGCGAGCAGCGCGGCTGAGACATGGAACGGGTGCGGCGTCGCAATGTAGACGACGTCGACCTCGGGGTCCGCGACCAGCTCGGCGTAGGAACCGTGCGCGGCAGGAATACCGAATTCAGCGGCAAAGGCCTGGGCCGAGTCGAGCCGTCGGGAGCCGACGGCCGTGACCGTGAAACGGTTGGCGAGCAGGTCGCGGGTCTGGGCGCGGGCGATACCACCCGGTCCGAGGATTCCCCAGCGCAGTGACATCCGATCGCTCCTTCGTGCTCCGCCATGGAGCTCGACGCAAGGCTACCGGCTCAGCATCCGCCCCAGCGGGCCGCGGCACGCATGAAGTTGGGCGCCTCGTTGAAGGTCGCGCCAACGCCGCCGTGGGTCGCCGCGAAGTAGACACACACGCCCGCGATCGCCCCCTCGTAGCCGGGCTTGTAGAGCGAGGCGCGGTGGGCTCCCGAGCTCCACCACTTGTCGGCGACGGATGCACCGGTGTCGCCGCTGCCGCCCGCGAGGTTGCCGTCGCAGCCGACGCTCGGCACGCCGTCGCTGCGCACAGACCCCATGTGACCCCAGGCGCTCAGCGGGTCGTCGCTCGGGTCCTCGGCCATCCAGACGAGTCGGTCCTCCATGCAGGAGTCGTAGCGGAAGTTCTCGGAGGGCACGGGCTGGAGGCAGTTGGCGATGCGGATCGCGTTGTACTGCGCCGCGAAGGCGGCGAGGTCGGCCGTTGTGGTGCCCGTGATGACGCCGCCGCCCGCGGTGCGCGCGGGCGCCGTTGCGGCGGTGCCCCCGGCCGCAGTCGGGCAGGCGAGCCCAACCGCCTCGACCGCGGTGCGGCGCTCGGCCGTCTCGACGGCCGCGACGGCGGGGATGGGGCGCTGCGCGAGGTGCTCCGTGTCGCTCGCGAGCTCTGCGGCGGGACGCGCGGCGACGAGCGGGCGGGCATCCGTCGCTGGCGATTCGGCGACGGCTGCGGGGTCTGAGGCGAAGGTGGGGACCTGCGTCTGGTCGGCTTCCGCGCGCGTCGCTGAGAAGAGGGACGGGCCGCCACCGCCAACGAAGGGAAGGGCAACCGTCATGATGACGCTGAAGGCGGCGACGAGGAGCGCTGAACGCTTCATGCGCTGCTCCCCTCGCTGGTATCTCAGTTGTACCCCGTAGCGCCTTTCGGCGTTGGGTCGACTCTAGGTCGATCGGGGTACGCCGTTCAAGCCAATCGGGGTACAGATATACCGGATGTGCCCCATATTGGGGCGCAACTGCGGTACAGATCTCCTAACGAAGCCGCGGTGGCATCCGAATGAGTCCCCCAAGTTGTCCCCCATTTCGAGGACGGGAGCAGGATCGGGGCCTAGCGCGAAAGCCAGGCGACGACCACATCCCCGATGAGATCGCGGTAATGGTCGCGTCGATCCTCGGCCATGAGGTCGCGCTCGAAGAGATAGCCAAAGGTGTGCTGGTTCGCGACCTGGAAAAAGCAGTACGAGCTGATCATGAGGTGCACGTCGATTGAATCGACGTCGGAGCGCAGGCTCCCGTCGAGCCTCCCTCGCTCGAGCACATCCTCGAGCAGGCCGAGCGCCGGCTGGTTGAGCTCTCGCAGCGAGTCCAGGCGGCGAATGAAGCGGCCGTGATTGATGTTCTCGATCGAGACCAGCCGAATGAAGTCGGTGTGGTTGCGGTGGTGATCGTAGGTGAGCTCGGCGATGCGCCGCACCGCCTCGACCGGTTCGAGGTCGCCGACGTGCTGCGACTGCTCCGCCTCGCGAATGCCGCGGTACGCGTTCTCGAGCACCGCGATGTAGAGCTTCTCCTTGCTCCCGAAGTAGTAGTAGATCATCCGCTTCGTCGTGTGCGTGCGCTCGGCGATCTCGTCGACCTTCGTGCCGTCGTAACCGAACTCGGCGAACGCCTCAGTGGCCACGCGCAGCAACTCGGAACGCGTGCGCTCTCGATCTCGGCGGCGCACAGGAGCTTCGGTCACGGTTTCACCATAGTTCTCAGGGACTTCCCAGCCCGGCAGGCAGGGGGTCGCGTCTAATCGTCGCCGCAGAGTGCGCGCCGAGGGTTGTCGGTCATGAGCTGCTCGATCGTCGCGTCGTCGAGACCCTCCGACCGAAGTCGGGGAAGCACCGTGCGCGACAGGTGCTCCATGTGCCAGTTCGGGGTGGTGGCGGCACGCCAGGAGGGCGGGGTCACCCGACTGAAGAACGCGGCGTCGTGCGACACGACGATTTGCCGCGTGTAGCCCTCCTCGATCAGGGCGAGGAGATTGCGGATGCGCGTCTCATCCGAACCCATGTGCTCCATTCCAAAGCGGTCGAAGCCAAGGAAGGAGCCGCGTGCGGCCAGCTCGCGCAGGTAGTCGAGATCCTCGGAATCGCCGCTGTGGCCGATCACGACGCGGTCGAGCGGCACACCGAGCCGCTCGAGCAGGTCCTGCTGCTCGAGTCCCCCTCGCGACGGTGCGTGCGAGTGGGTCGTGATGGGCACGCCCGTCTGCTCGTGCGCGATGGCCGCCGCGCGGAAGACGCGCGCGACGTCCGGCGTGATGCCCTCGGCATCCGAGGCCACCTTGAGCATGCCGGCGCGGATGCCCGTGCCCGCGATGCCGCGCTCGATGTCGCCGACGAACAGCTCCACGAGGGGGTCCTCGCCGCCGACGAGGGAGCCGGGACCGTGCGTGCGGAAGAAGTGCGGCAGCACGTCACTCGTGTAGTAGCCGGTGGAGGCAACGAGTTGCACGGGCGAACGCTCGGCAACCCGCCGCACCCGCTCAACGTCTCGGCCGAGGCCGAGCACGGTGAGGTCGACGACGGTGCGCACGTCGAGCGCATGGAGGCGCTCGAACCCTGCGACGGCCCGCTCGATGGCCTGCTCCTCATCCCATTCGGGATGGGGCAGGTTCACATCGAGTTCGGGGTGCATCACGAACACGTGCTCGTGGATGAGTGTCATGCCGAGCTGCTGCGGCATCACCTCACCGGTGAACGTCGGAACCGTGCGCACCGTCATCGTTGCCGCTGTTGTTACTTGGAGGAGGTGGAGCGGATCGCCTCGAAGACCTCGAGCGACTCGCCCTCGAGGGTCTCCTCGAGGTAGGCGACGGCCTTGGTCTGGAACGCGTCGACGTCAACGTCGTCGATGACCTCCCAGTCGCCGCCCGTGCGCCACTCCTCGATCGTCGCTTCCTCGTCCTCGGCGACGCAGGCGGTGACCTCGTCGACCGCGACCTCAACCGCGTCGGTCAGGGCCTCCTGCTGCTCCTCGCTGAGGTCGTTCCACTTCTGGCTCATGATCACCAGGTTGGTGTTGAGCTGGTGGGCGCTCAGGCTCAGGTAGTCCTGCACCTCGGCCAGGTTCTGCGACTTGATGTTGGTGATGGGGTTCTCCTGGCCCTCCACCGTGCCCTGCTGCAGCGCGAGGTAGAGCTCCTCGTATGCGACCTCGGTCGCCGTCGCTCCGAGCGCCTTCGCGTTCATGAGGAACTGGGGCGAACCGGGGAAGCGGATGCGCATGCCCTCAAGGTCTTCCGGCGTGCGGATGGGCGAGTTCGCCGTGAAGTGGCGAGCACCGGCCGACCAGGCACCGAGCGTGTAGACGCCAGCGGCATCCGCGAAGCCCTCGATCACCTTGTCGGAGGCATCGCTGTCCATGAACTCCGCGAGGTGGGCTGCGTCATCGAACGCGTAGGCCGCGTCGAGCACCGAGATGGGCTCGTACACCGCACCGAGCGCCGAGGCGCCCTGGATGTCGATGTCGATGTCACCCGAGGCGACGGAGGCGATGCGGTCAGCGTCACCACCGAGCTGGCTCGAACCGAAGAGCTCGATCGTGAGGCCCACGTCAGCCTTCTCGACCTCCTCCTTGATGACGGCCGCGCCGCAGCGGTCCTGCGGCTGGTCGGGGTTGTAGCTGTGAGCGAGCGTGAGCTCCATGGTGCCGCCCTCGGCACCACCCTCTCCGCCCGAGTCGCCCGCGCAGCCGACCAGCAGCAATGCTGGGGCGGCCATCAGGGCGATCCACTTCATTCGGGGTGAACGACGTGCGATCATCAGTGTTTTCCTCTCATTGGTGTGCCACAGGGGCAGGGGCTCCCGCCGCTTCAGCAGCGACGAGATTCTTGAGATCGGCGAGCATCGCTCCCCGATCGGCTGGTTCTCCAGTGAAGATTTCAAAGGCGTCGGCTGCCTGGTGCATGGCCATTCCGAGGCCGGGCATGGTGCGGCATCCGCTTTCCTTGGCCTCGTGCAGCAGCTGCGTCTCGACGGGCCGGTAGACGATGTCAGCGACGAACATGTCGGCAGACAGCAGCGAGGTGTCGAAGGCCGTACCCGGATGCGCTGCCATGCCCCACGGGGTCGCGTTGACGACGCCGGCAGCCCCAGCCAACCACGCGGGCAGGTCGTCAAGCGCTGCCGAACGCACCTCGCCGCGGGCGGTGGCGCGCACGCTCGAGGCGAGCGATTCGGCACGCTGCACGTCGACATCCACGATGACGAGCTCGGCGACCTCGCGGGCGGCGAGCGCGGATGCCACGGCGGCGCCGGCCCCGCCGGCCCCGACCAGCACGACCCGGCCGTGCCGCACGACCCCGAAGGCATCGTCGAAGGCGGCACCGAATCCGGTGACGTCGGTGTTGTGGCCGATCATCCGCTCGCCATCGAAGACGACCGTGTTGACGGCGCCGACGAGCTGCGCGCTGGGCGCAAGCTCATGAAGGTGCTGGATGACGGCCTGCTTGATGGGGTGCGTGATGTTGAGCCCCGTGAAGCCCATACGGCGCGCGGCCCACAGCAGCTGCGCGACGTGTTCGGCACTGCGCTCCTCGGGGGCGAGATCGATCGTGCGGTACACGTAGTGCATGCCGTGACGGGCGCCCTCGAGCTCGTGCATGGGCGGGGTCAGAGACTGGGTGATGCCCTCGCCGATGAGGCCGATCAGCACGGCACGGCGGCGGGCGAGGGCTCCAGCCGGCTCAAAGGTCATGGTCATAGTCCGAGCGTCCTTGGGAGCCACATGACGGCATCTGGGAACAGGATGACGAGCACGACGATCACGACAGACGGGATCATGAACGGCAGGCTGCCCCGGAACACCTCCCCCACGCGCGTCTTCGAGACGGCGGCGGTCACGAAGAGCACCGTGCCGACGGGCGGGGTCAGCAGGCCGATCATGAGCGAGATGATGAGCATGACGCCGAGCACGATCGGGTCGACGCCGTATTCGAGGGCGATCGGCATGAGGATCGGCACGACGAGCACGAGGATCGCGGTCGCGTCGATGACGGTGCCCAGGATGAGCGCGAGGAGCGCGGCGAGCGCCAGGAAGACCGTGGGGTTGTCGGTCAGCGAGAAGAAGAACTCGGTGAGGATCTGCGGGAGGCGTTCGCGGGCGAGGATGTAGCCGAGCAGCGACGCGCTTGCCACGATGACCATGATGGCGGCGGTCGTCAGCACCGACTCCTTGACGGCCGCGAGAAAGCCCTTGAGGCTCAGCGATCGCTGCACAATGCCGACGAGCAGGATGTAGACCACGCCGACCGCGGCCGCCTCGGTGGGGGTGAATACGCCACCCAGGATGCCGCCGAGGATGATGAACGGCGTGACCATCGGCAGGATGACGCCCTTGGTCGAGTCGAGCACCTCCTGCTTGTTCCAGACGCCCTTCTGGATGTTGGGGTTGCGGCGCACCAGGATGAACACGACGACGCAGAGGCCCACCGCCATGAGCAGCGCCGGAATGACGGAAGCCGCGAAGAGGGCGCCCGTCGAGATCGCCGCGAGTCCCGCGAAGATGACGGCGGGGATGCTCGGGGGCATGACGGGGGCGATGAGCGACGACGCCGCGTTGACGCCGGTCGCGAAGCGGCGCTTGTAGCCGGCGCGCAGCATGGCGGGGATCTGCACCTTGCCGAGCGCCGCGGCATCCGCAACGGCGGAGCCACTCATCCAGGAGAAGCCGACACTCGTGCCGACCGCGACGTAGCCGAGGTTGCCGCGCACCCGCGCCAGCACCGCGAGGGCGAAGCGGAAGAGCCGGTCGGCGATGCCCGCGTGGTTGGCGAGCGACCCAAGGAAGATGAAGAGCGGCACGGCGAGCAGCGGGAAGCTGCCCATCGCGTTGGTGACGCTGCGGAGCGCCATGCCAGTCGACTGGCCCTCGAGCATCATGTAGAGCAGCGAGGGGCCGAGGAAGGCGAAGGCGACGGGAACGCGGATGACGAGCAGCACCGCGATCAGGATGCCGAGGATTGCAAGGCTCATGCGGCCACCTCACTTTCGAGCTCGTCGTAGTCCGAGAGCTTGGGGCCATTGATCGCGACATCGAGGGCCGCGACGAGAGAACGGATGGTCAGGCTGATGACACCGACGAGCACCGGGATGTAGACGAGCGACATTGGCAGGCGCAGCACTGGCGACTTGATGATGGACTGGGTGCTGACGAGGCCCCACGCCTCCATCGCGAGCCCGAATCCGACGATCGCGACGATCACGAGCGCCAGCGTCTGCACCACGCGCACGACCATGGGGTTCTTGAGCGTGTCGACGACTTCGAGGGCGATGTGGCCGCGGGTCGTGATGAGCACGCCGATGACGGAGAAGCTCAGCCAGATCATGCTGAACTTGCCGAGCTCGCCCGTCCAGGCGAAGCCCTCGAAGGGGGTGTGACGCTGGGCCGCCTGCGTGAAGACGAGCACAAGGATCGCGAGAATCGCAATCGACCCGATCACGATCTCTATCGCGGTGAGGACGGCAACCAGGCGCCCGAGGGGGCCCTGTCGCCGTTGACGTGGTTGTGAGGTGCTCACGAGACTTCCTTGATCTCAGGGGCCGCTGGATTGCGGGCGCGCAGCGGCGTGCGCGGCAACTAACGTACTGGTTAGTGCATTAGCTCCGCAAGCGGCCTGCCCAAATAATGTACAAGTCGGTACATTGGGTCTCATGCGCACCTCAATCGCCTCCGTCTGCCTGTCCGGGAGTCTCACCGAGAAGCTCCACGCCTGCGCGGCGGCGGGCTTCGATGGCGTCGAGATCATGGATGCCGACCTCATCGCGGCCTACGAGTCACCCGAGGAGATCAAGGCGCTCTGCGACCGACTCGGACTCACGATCGACCTCTTCCAGCCGTTCCGCGACTTCGAGGGCGTCGACGAGGAGACCTTCGCCGACAACCTGCGCCGCGCCGAAGCGAAGTTCGACGTCATGGAGCGCATCGGTGCCGACACGATCCTGCTCTGCAGCAACGTGGGCACCGCCACGATCGACGACGACGAACTCGCGGCACGCCAGTTGGGCGAGCTGGCCGATCGTGCGGCAGCACGCGGCATCCGAATCGCCTACGAAGCGCTCGCCTGGGGCCGCTTCGTCGACGACTACCGCCACGCCTGGCGCATCGTGCAGCTCGCCGACCGCCCCAATCTCGGCACCTGCCTCGACAGCTTCCACATCCTCTCGCGCGGGCACGACCCGGCCGAGATCGAACAGATCGACGGCGACAAGATCTTCTTCCTGCAGCTCGCCGACGCCCCCGCCCTCGAGATGGACGTGCTCTCGTGGAGCCGCCACCACCGCCTGTTCCCCGGCGAGGGTGACTTCGCACTCACCGCCTTCCTGGGCCACGTCATCCGTGCCGGCTACACCGGACCACTCTCGCTCGAGGTCTTCAACGACACCTTCCGGCAGACGGATGTCACGCGCACCGCCGCGCACGCCCGCCGCTCCCTCACGTGGCTCGCCGACCGCACCGCCGCCGAACACGGCTGGGGCGACGACCGCCTGGGCACGGCGCAGGCCGCCAGGGGCGTGGACTTCGTCGAGATCGCCGGCGCCGACCTTGCCGACCTCGACCAGATGCTCTCCCAACTCGGCTTCGCCTTCCGCGGGCGCCACCGCAGCAAGCCCGTGCGCCTCTGGAGCGCGGGTGAGGCACGCATCATCCTCAACGAGCAGGCGAGGCACGAGCATCCGCAGCTCGCGGGCTTCGGCCTCGTGGTCGACGATGCCGACGCGGCCGTCGAGCGAGCCCTCGCCCTCGGCGCGCCGAGCGTCTTCCGCCGCACCTATGCGGGCGAGGAGGAGCTGCGTGCGGTCGCAGCCCCCGACGGTACCGAGGTCTACTGGCACGACCGCCCCGCCGATACTTCCTGGGCGAGCGAGTTCGATGGCGGCAGCCCGGATGCGGGCACGACGAGCGGAACGATCGACCACGTCAACCTCGCCTACCGCTGGCACGAGTTCGACGAGGCCGTGCTCTTCACCGCCAGTGTGCTCTCGCTCAGCATCGAATCATCCGCTGACGTGCCTGGGCCCTTCGGCCTCGTCCGCAGCCTCGTCATGCGCACCGAGGATGGCGTCGTGCGCGTGCCCATGAACCTCGCCCCGCCGACCGCTCCCCTGCCGAGCCGCCATATCGCCGTGCGCTGCGACGACGTCATCGCGGTCGCGCGCCGTGCGCGCGCCGCCGGGCTCGACTTCCTGCCCATCCCCCGCAACTACTACGACGACCTCGCCGCGCGCTTCGACCTCGCTCCCGACTTCCTTGCCGAGCTGCAGGAGCTCGACCTCTTCTACGACCGGGATGCGCGGGGCGAGTTCATCCACTTCTACACGCCGACCGTGGGCGGGGTGTTCCTCGAGATCGTCGAGCGTCGCGGCGGCTACGACGGCTACGGCGGGGCCAACGCGCCCATCCGGCTTGCCGCGCAGCGCGCCGCCCGCGGCTGAGCGCTAGTCGGCCAGCTCGTCCTCCTCCGGCTCGAACGTCGACTTCTCGCCCGTATAGCCGGCCGCGACGCCATCCGGGTCGCTAGGAATCGTGCTGTCTTCGCCCTCGCCGTTCGGCTTCGGGGTGCCCTCTTCGTCGTTCTCGGGCTTCTTGTCGTGCATGTCAGGCATGTGACCGCTCCTTCGTCGTAGGGGTACTTGGTTCTCAGAGTTCCACGGGCGGGGTCGGCTCGGAATCGGCCACCTCCGGATGCCGAGCCAGGTTGACGACGGCGGCGACGAGCCCGCCCCACACTGTGACGATCGCGATGACGAGCATGACGATTGCCGTGGGAGTCATGAAGTGCCTCCTCTCTCCGGTGCGACCGTGCGCACGGTGTCGGTCTCGGGGTCAGGGTCGTAGTGCTCATCGCTGAGGAAGTCGTCGTACTCGGGGTCATCCTTGGCGCGGGAGCGGCCGCTCCACGGCAGCAGCGAGAGCAGGAGCGCCAGTACGACCAGCCCGATCACCATGCCCCAACCGAAGATCGCGAGGAACCACGTCGGGTAGCCGCTGTAGGGCTCCGAGATCTTGGCCATCAGCTCGGTGACGAAGAGGTAGCCCAGCACGACCGGCACGAGGCCCGCAACGAGCACCTTCCATATGACGCCGACGCGGAAGCTCGATCGCCCATTCAGGTGGGCCTGCAGGGTGGGGAGCTTGTGCAGGAGCCAGGCCACGACGATGACGGCCACGAGCGCGACGGCCATGATGCCGAAGGAGTTGACGAAGGCATCCGCCGTATCCAGCACCGTGAGGGCGGTTGTCGTCGAGAAGAGCGCCATGGAGATGACCGCCAGCGGAACCGACACAGTGAGCGTCGTGCGCACGCGGCCCCAGCCGAGCTTGTCCTGCAGGGCCGCGACGATCACCTCGAGGATCGAGATCATCGAGGTCACCCCCGCGAAGACGAGTGCCCCGAAGAACAGCACGCCGATGATCGATCCGCCGACCGCCTGCGACACGATCGTCGGGAAGGCCACGAAGGCGAGACCGATTCCGGAGGTCGCGACGCCCGCGACATCCGTCGCCTGCACCTGCGCCATGAAGCCGAGGGCGGCGAAGACACCGATGCCCGCGAGGACCTCGAAGCCCGAGTTCGCGAAGGCGACGACGAGCCCGGAGCCCGTCAGGTCGGTCTTGCGCTTGAGGTACGAGGAGTAGGTCACCATGATGCCGAAGGCGACCGACAGCGAGAAGAAGATGTGCCCGTAGGCGGATGCCCACACGGCCGGGTCGGCGAGCGCCTCCCAATTGGGGGCGAAGAAAGCGTTGAGCCCCTCGAGGGCGCCGGGCAGGAAGAGTGCCTGCACCACGAGGACGATGAACATGAGGGTCAGCAGCGGCATGAGCACGAGGTTCGCGATGCCGATGCCGCGCTTGACGCCGAGCGCCATGATGACGATGACCGCCAGCCAGACGACCAGCAGCGGCAGGCCGACCTGCGGTACGAAGTCGGTCGAGACACCCACCTCTGCGACATCCGCCGACTGCAGGAAGTCGGTGAAGAAGAAGCCCTCCTCGTTGCCCTCACCCCACGTGAGTTGTGCCGAGAACCAGGTGTACATCGCGGCCCACGCGACGATGACGGCGTAGTACACGGCGATGACGACGCAGATGAGCACCTGCCACCAACCGAGTGGCTCGGCCGCACGATGCATCCGTCGAAACGCGAGCGGCGCCGACCCGCGGAAGCGGTGCCCGATCGAATAGTCGAGGAACAGTAGCGGGATGCCGGCCGTCAGCAGCGCGCAGAGGTATGGGATGAGGAAGGCCCCACCGCCGCCCTCGTACGCCACATAGGGGAAGCGCCAGATGTTGCCGAGCCCGACGGCCGAACCGATGGCCGAGAGGATGAACACGTTGCGAGAGCCGAAGGCCTCGCGTTTGCGGATCTGCGTCGATGCGGTCGCCATGCGGCAGACCTTACCCCAGCGCGCGCGAAACGGCGCGGGCTACATTGCGGCGGCGTGCGCCCGCCCTGGTGGGCGGACTACTCCGCGTCGGGCGCTGCCTCGTCCTCTTCGGGCTCGAAGGTCGACTTCGCCCCCCGTGTAGCCAGCGGCGACGCCCTCGGGGTGGTTCGGAATCGTGCCGTCCTCGCCCTTGCCGTTCGGCTCCGGAGTGCCCTCTTCGTCGTTCTTGGGAGTACCTGTGTTCGACATATCTCATGGCTCCTTCGTCGTGTGACGTCAGGGTACCTCGACCCCCTGCGTGGACAGCAGGGGTGTTGCAGAAGTGGCCCCCAGGGAGGCTGCTCCAGAAGCGCCCTAGCGCTCGACGGTCAACCTGGCGGTTCCCTCGTCGACAAGACGGCGGGCCCCTACAGCCGCTTGAGGCTCAGTGTCGCCGTGATGTCCGTCGCTGGCGCGGTGCCCTCCGGGTGGATCGCGATGTGCGAGTCAGCAAAGAGCTGAACGATCCCCGAGTACTCGACCGTTCCACCGTCGACGAAGACCTTCAGGGTGGGCCCGGACGGCATAGCCACATTGAGCGTGGGGAGATACACGCGGCTTAGGGCCAGCGGCTGCGAATTGACATGGACAACGAAGGAGCGATGGTCGTTCGCGGCCAGGGAAGCTGTCGAAACTCGGCCCGGGACCGGGCGCACTGCATAGTTGATCTCGTAGTAGCCGGTCTGCGTGACGATGACTCCGTCGCTGGTGTGCCTGAAGTACGTGGCGTTGAAGCTGAGACCAGGGAATGTCAATGGACCGCTACCCCCATCGACGCTCTGGACACCCGTGACTCCAGCTGCCCATGGCACTGAATTCACACCGCTGGGCCCTGCAGGGCCGGCGGGACCAGCAGGGCCGGTTGCGCCGGTAAGACCCGTTGCGCCAGTAGGGCCCGCTGCACCAGCAACTCCAGTTGCGCCGGTGGCACCGACGGGCCCCGTTGCACCGGGTGCGCCCTTGGCTCCCGCTTCACCTGCAGGACCCGCGGCTCCGTCTGCGCCTTTCTCACCAGCATCGCCCTTGGCGCCGGTCGAGCCGTCTCTGCCATCCACGCCATCGCGACCGTCTTGCCCGCTGGCCCCGGTCGCTCCCCGCTCGCCAGTTTCCCCCCGGCTACCAGCCGCACCCGGGGCCCCCGCGACACCTGGGGCGCTGGTCGCGCCGGTCACGATCGCGGCACCCGCCGCTCCACCTCCCAGGCCCAGCGCCAACGTAAGCGAGAGCAGGATCACAGTGGCCTTGCGGGTTCCGAGCATGAAGCGACTCCTTCGTCGAGGCGCGGAATGCGCGATGAACTGAGCCAGTATATAGGCTGCAGTCCAAGATTACGATCCCTTTATCACCGCGTCGCTATGCGAGCGGCCACAAGAGACGTCGACTGCGGCCGACCGCGATGGAGTGCTGGCTCTTACGCCCGCCCCACGAACGACAAAGGGACCGGGGCCAGTGGCCTCCGATCCCTTTGTTTATATGGAGCCGCCTGTCAGAATCGAACTGACGACCTTCTCATTACGAGTGAGATGCTCTACCGACTGAGCTAAGGCGGCGGGCGACGAGCGGGCTCGTGCGCACAGCAAGAAAGCTTACCCGATGCGGAGGGGTGCTCCGTACCGTTTGCGCCATCAGCGCGATGCGAAAAGTTCCCTCGCGAGAGCGAAGGACGAGCGGATGCACTCCTCCATCGGCTCCGCGCCGTCGAGGTCGACCCAGCGCATCCAGGCACTCCGGAGCACACCGAAGGCGGCGAAGGTCACGACAGCAGCGCGGCTCCGCACCTCATCCGTGACCGCGCCGGTCGCGGCAGCATCGGCCAGCAGGCGCTCCTCGACGATCTCGAGGAGCTGGCCCTCGAGGGTGCGGGTCGTCAGGAGCCTGCGGGCCGCGAGCTCCGGATGGCTCGCGACAAGCCGTCGACGCAACAAGAAGACCTCACTGTCGACCGGCTCGTTGCCCGAAATCTCGGCCAGCATCTGCGTGAGGTCGCCGATGAGGTCGGAGTCGGGCCCCGCCGTCACGAAACGCTCGCGCGCGATCCCCGCGGGCAGCGGCGGCACGGTGCCGAGGAAGGCGTCTTCCTTCGTCGGGAAGTAGTTGAAGAACGTGCGCGGCGACACCTCGGCCCGCCGACTGATCTCCTCGACCGTGACGCCCAGCCCCGACTCGAGCGCGAGCTCGATCGCGGCCCGCTGAATCGCCGCAGTCGTGGCCCGGCGCTTGCGCTCCCTGAGTCCCGGCTCGCTGTCCACCGCGGCTTGCGACATACTCATGCCAGCATTCTTGCAGCAATGCAAAAATGCAGCAAACGCGGGTTCAGCGCAGGCTGCTCAGCAGAGCGGGTCGGACTCCGGAACGGTTCCGTCGATGAAGAAGCCATCGACCGCATCGTTGACGCACGAGTTCGATTTGTTGTAGGCGGTGTGGCCCTCGCCCTCGTAGGTGATGAGGTGCCCGTTCTCGAGCTGTTGGGCGAGCGCGACCGACCACTTGTAGGGCGTCGCCGGGTCGTTCGTCGTGCCGACCACGAGGATCGGCGCCGAACCCGCGGCCGCGATCGGCTGCCGGTCGCGCGTCGGCGGGAAGGGCCACTCGTCACACGACGTGCCGCCATAGGACATGAGCGGGCCGAAGACCGGTGCGAGCCGGGCCAACTCGGCAGCCTCCGCCGGCAGCGACTCGCGCGTACTGGTCGAGGAGTAGTCGAGGCAGTTGATCGCGATGAACGCCTCGGTCGAATTGTCGGCGTACGTGCCGTCCGGGTTGCGCCCGTTGTAGGCATCCGCGAGGGAGAACGCGAGCTCGGCGCTCCCCGACTTCACATCGGCAATGAGCTGGGAGAGATACCCCCACGTGTCCTGGCTGTAGAGGGGCAGGATGACGGCGGTGAACATGGCACTGCTGCCGAGCATCCGCCCGTCCTCCGCCCGGAGCGGGCTCGCGTCGAGGCGGTCGAAGATGCCCGCCAACTCGGCCATGCCCTCATCGACGGAGGAGCCCGAGAAGGGACACTCCTCCCCCGTGAGGCAATCGGCGAGGAAGGCGCGCATGGCGCTCTCGAAGCCCTGCGCCTGCGCGGCCGTGACATCGAAATCGCTGGTCGCGGGGTCGAGGGCACCGTCGAGCACGAGGCGGCCGGTCTTCTCGGGGTGCAGCTCCGCGTAGGTCGCGCCGAGCAGGGTGCCGTAGGAGTAGCCCAGATAGTTGAGGCGTTCGTCGCCGAGCGCCGCCCGCAGCACGTCCATGTCGCGCGCCGCGCTCACCGTGTCGACGAGACCAAGCAGCTCGCCCGTGTGCTCGAGGCATTCCTCGCCGAAGCGCGCGTTGCTCTCCTCGACCGCGTCGAGCCACTCATCCGTGCCCGCCTCATGCGGAATCACCTCGTAGATGAACTCCGTGAGCACGTCCGGGTCGTCGTAGCAGCTGACGGCATCCGACGCGCCCACACCCCGCGGATCGAAGCCCACGATGTCGTAGTGGCGACGGAGCCTCTCGGATGCCGCGTAGTCGACACCATCGCGAACCTGGTCGACCCCGGAGCCGCCCGGGCCGCCGGGATTCACAAGCAGCGAGCCCATCGACTCACCCTCGGCGGGGGCACGGATGAGCGCGATCTCGATCGACGCTCCCTGCGGCTCGCTCCAATCGAGGGGAACCTCGGCCGTCGCGCAGTGGAACTCGCCATCGCACCACTCCCACTCGATGACCTGGTGGTAGTACTGCTCAAGGTCGGCGGCAACACTCTCGCCCGTGGGCTCAGAGGTATCGGGGGCCGGCCGCGAGAAGCCCGGCATACACGCCGTCAACAGCAGCGACGTCGCAGCAAGAAGGGCGACGGTGGCGAGGCGGATGCGCTTCACGCATGGTCCTTTCGGGTGGCCGCAATCAGCATGGCTTCAAGCGCGAGCGCGGGTGCGACGTTGCCCTCGATGCGGCGCCGGGCGGTTGCGATCGCGTCGAGCACCGCGAGGGTCTGGTGCGGCTGGCTGGCCTCGGCTGCGGCGCGGAGTTCAGCCTCGAGGCTCAGGTTCACGAGCTCGACCGAGGCACCGAGCTGCACGAGCAGCACGTCGCGGAACAGGGACTGCAGGTCGACCATGACGCGGTCGATCCCATCGCGAAGCGAACGCGTCGCCCGACGCTTCTGGTCTTCCTCGAGGTTCTTCAGCTGGGAGCGCAGGGCGGGCGGGATCGTGCCGCCCGGCTCGATCCCGAGCGAGCGCAGCGCACTCTCGCGCTCCTGGGCGTCCCGCTCGAGCGTGATGGCCTTGGCGTCGTCACCCGCCAACTCAAGCATGGTCGCGGCCGCCATGACGGCATCCGACACCGAACGGATGCCGAGGGCGGAACGCAGCGTCTGTTCCCGCCTGCGCCGCGCATCGTCGTTGGTCGCGAGCCGGTGCGCCATGCCGATGTGGCTCTGCGCCTCGCGGGCAGCTCGCAGGGCGATCTCGGGGTCGACACCGTCGCGTCGCTCGATGAGCTTGGCGACGTCGGCAACCGCGGGAACCCGCAGTCGCACCGAGCGCACGCGCGAGCGGATGGTCGGGATCAGGTCGGCCTCGCTGGGGGCGCAGAGGATCCACACGGTGCGCGGCGGCGGCTCCTCGAGCGCCTTCAGCAGCAGGTTGGAGGTGCGCTCCGTCATGCGGTCGGCATCCTCGATCACCATGACGCGGTAGCGCGCCACCGAGGGCGAGAACTGCGAGCTCGCGACGAGGGTGCGCACCTCGTCGATCGTGATGATGACCCGCTCGGTCGCGAGCACCGCAAGGTCGGGGTGTGACCGCGCCTCGACCTGCCGCTGCGTTGCCTCGTCGCCGTCGGGGTTGGTGCTCAAGAGCGCCGTGGCGAAGGCGAAGGCCAGATTCGAGCGGCCGCTGCCGGGAGGGCCCGTGATGAGCCACGAGTGCGTCATGGAGTTGCCGGCATCGTCACTGTCGGCAGCGGATGCCGCGGCCGCCCGGAAGACCTCGATGGCATCCGACTGCCCGGTCAGTTCGTCCCACACGCTCACGCGCTCAAGCCTAGGGCGCGCGGGTGACATCACCCGCGCACCCGGGGACGGTCGCTACGCCTGGATACGTCGGCGCCGAACGAGTTCCGCCCCAAGGAGGAGCAGGATCCCGAGGAGCCCGGAGCCCGTGCCGATTGCGAGCCAGGTTGGCACTCCCGTCACACCATTGAATGCCAGCTCCGCCGGGGGTGCCGGGGTCTCAGCAGGAGGCGCCGCGACGATGACTCGCGTGGCGGTCTCGACCGTCGCCTCCGGCGAGGTGACAGTGCTGCCGTCTGGGCTGGTTCCCGTGCCCGTCGCAACGTTCCGCACGATTCCGCGCGTGACATCCGCTTCGGTCACCGTGTAGTCGTCGGCCACGAACACCGCAGCGGCCCCTGGAGCAAGAGAGACGGGCGCGGACGGCGTGAAGCCGGTGACCATGGCGTCGTCAGGGAAGACATCCGTGAGCGTGAGGTCGCCCGTGTTGGTGAGCGTCACGGTGTAGACGATCGTCTCGCCAGCGTCCGCGAGTCCGTTCACGTTGATGTCATCCACCGCCGCCGACTTCGCCGCGGTGAGGGCCGCCGCCGAGGGGGTAGGCACCGTCACTGAGTCGGTCGGCGGCGTGAAGGGCACGCTGCCCGGCGGTGTGCCGAGCGCGGTCGCCTCGTTGAAGACTCCCCCCGCGTCGACGTCGGCCTGCACCACGACGTAGGGCGCCGCGGTGAAGGTCACCGTCTGGCCTGGAGCGATGTCCGCCGTGGCCGGGGAGATCCCCGTGACCCTGGGGTCCGTGATGCTGACGCCGGTCATGGTGACGGTTCCCGTGTTCGTGACCTCGAAGCTGTAGGTGATGGACTCGTCAACGTCTGCGAGGTCGTCGCCATCAGCGTCGGCGAGTACTGCAGCCTTCACGAGTGCGAGAGCCGCAGCGGCGGTCACGGTCGGCGTATCGGTCGTCGACGGCGGGGTCGTGATCGGCGTGCCGCCGTAGGGCGTGCCCGTCGCCGTCGCGCTGTTCGCGATGTTGCCGGCGATGACGTCGGCGTCGGTGACGACATAGGGATCGGCGGTGATGCTCACCGCAGTTCCCGGCATGAGGGTCACCATGCTCGGCGAAAGCCCACTCACGAGCGGGTCAGTCACGACGATGTCTTCGATCACCACATTGCCGTTGTTGGACACCAGGAAGGAGTAGGCGATCGTCTCGCCGACATCGGCCAGCGAGTTGCCGTTGGTGTCGTTGAGTGACGCGAGCTTCGTGATCGAGAGCTGGGGCGCCGGCGTAGGAGTGCTTGTGGATGTATCGGCGGACCGCACGGGGTTGCCCGTTCGCGGGTCGGTGCCGGTCGCATGTGCCGTGTTGAGCACTGCGCCCGCCGCGACATCCGACTGCAGCACCTGGTAGGGAGCCGAGGTGAACGTCACGGGGCCGCCTGGCGCCACGGTCGCCGTCACCGGGGTGAAGCCGCCCACCTTCGGGTCGACGATCGACACGCCATTCGCTGAGACCGTGCCACGGTTCCACACGTCGACCGTGAAGGTGATGAACTCACCGGCATCGGCTACCCCGTTGCCGTTCGCATCGGCCAGCGCGGCACGCTTGACCGCGTGGAGGATGGGCTCGCCACCCGTCGGCGTTGTGACCGTGACGGATGGAGGCGAGATGGGGGTACCGCTGGGGTATTCAGCCGACCCTGTGGCCTCGTTGACCACCTCGCCATTGTCGACGTCTGCCTGCGTCACGAGGTAGCCCGGGTAGGAAGCGGCTCGTGACTCGCCGGGGACGAGGGTGCCGATCGCGGTTTCTGACGGCGTGAATCTCTCGTCCTCGACAGCGACATTGAAGAGGGTCACGTTACCCGCGTTCCGCGCGGTCACGGTGTAGTCGATCGTCTCACCGACGTCAGCAAGACCGTTGCCGTTCGCATCATTGAGCACGAACGTCTTCTCGAGCTCGAGGAGCGGGTCCTGGAGCATCGGCACCGTGACGCTCGACTGGTTGGACAGGATCGGATCCGTTGCGCCCTGGGGTGTGCCGCTGGAGGTCGCGGTGTTCGTCACTTGTTCGGCGTCCACGTCGGCCTGCGATGGCTCATACGATCCAGTGAAGACCTGCTGGGCCCCGGGAGCGATCGTCGCAGACGTCGGCGTGATCGAGGGAATGAGCGGGTCGTTGATCGTGACACCCGTCAGCGGAACGTTGCCCGTGTTCGTCACGACGAAGCGATACTCGATCGCGTCACCGAGGGTCACTTCGGCCTCGGGGTCGGCCGCCGACTTCACGAGGGTGAGACCCGTGCGAACAGCCTCCACCGTCGTCGACGTGGGCGGGCTGTCGACGGTCGTGCCGCCCGGGGTTGTTCCCGTCGCTGTCGCCGAGTTCAGGATGGAACCGTTGAGGACATCCTGTTCCGTCACGGTATAGGTGCCGGTGAAGTCCTGGGAGGCGCCCGGCAGCAGGGTGACGGATGCGGGCACCACCGCGGCCAGCATGGGGTCATTGACCGCCACGTCGCTCAGGGTCACGTTTCCCGTGTTGGTCACGCTGATCGTGTAGGTGATGACCTCCCCCTCATCGGCCACACCGTTCGCGATCGTGTCCGCGAGCACGTGCGACTTCACGGCCTCGAGAGAGGGGTACGCCGGCACGGGAATCTCCGCAGTGGAAGGCGGGGTCGTGTATGGGGTGCCGCCCATTGTGCCGGTGGCGGTTGCCGTGTTCCGGATGACGCCCGCGTCGATGTCCGCCTGTGCGACCGTGCCGGACGCGGTGAAGAGCGCGAAGTCGCCAGCGACGATATCGGCGCTCGAGGGTGAGATCGCGCCGACGGTCGGGTCATTGATGCTGACCCCGGTTGCGTCGACGTCGCCGCTGTTGGTGACCCGGAATGTCCACTCGACCGGCTCACCGACATCCGGGAGGCCGTTGCCATTCGAGTCGGTGTATTCCGCCGTCTTCAGGAGGGCGAGCGAACGGATGATCACCGTAAAGGTCGCAGAAGCGGTGTCGTTCGCGGGGTTGGCGTCCTCTTCGTTACCGAGCACCGTGGCCGTGTTCGTCACAGCGAGCCCGCGGGAAGCGTTCGAGTTGACCACGGCCTGGAACGTGCGGGTGAGCGAGTCCTGCGGCCCAAGCGTGCCTTCCGCGCAGCTGATGAGCTGGCCCGTGAGCGAGCAGTGTGCCGGCACGGAGGCGGGATCGATGGTGAGGTACGTGGGCACGGCGTCGCGGATGGTGAAGCCGGAGGAGATCGCATCGGTCGTCGTGTTCGTCACGGTGAGGGAATAGCTGACCGTGTCGCCGATCTCCTTGGTCGGTGCATCCACCGTCTTGGCGATAGCGAGGTCGACGGGCGTGCCGGGCGATGCTGCAGCGTCGTTGTTTCCGGATGCAGGGCCTGACATATATGAGACGGCTGTGAAGCTGGGCGTCGCGGAGGCAGGGTCAGAGATGCTCACCTGCACCGTTCCGCCGGCGTTGTTCGTGAAGCCGAGGTTGCCGTTGCCGTAGGTCCAGGCGCCGCCGAACGAGGGGCTGGAGACTCCTCCCCCGAAACGGGAGGTGTCAAGGCCTGGGAAGGGGTAAGTCGTAACGACCCCGCCGAGACCAAGCCGGAACATCCGGGGCGTCGCGGTGGTCGCATCCAGTCCCCAGAAGTAGCCGCCCGACCAAGCCATGTCGACGGGCGAGAACGTGCCCTGCAGGTTGGTGGCACCCGTGTTGCCGTTGGCGACGTTGTACCAGCGCAGCTGGTTGCCCGCGAGGTAGTAAAACCGGTTCGAGTTGGCACCGTCGCCGAACGCACCCACGATCGCGCCTGCCGCCAAGGTGCTTACGACCTCCCAGGAGCCGTCGGAGGAGATGCGGATCAGGGCAGGGTTGCCGGTGCGCGTCGCGTAGAGGTAATTGTCGTTGACGTTATACGCGAGGGCGTTGTAAGTGATCGTGGTGGTTGGCCCGATCGGCGAGAAGACCAGATCGGTTCCGGTGGCCGTCGCGGCGTAGAGCCGCGTCGGCGAGTCCTGGCCCACGTACACCGTCGCAGCGCCCGTCGGGAACGGCATCATGGCGGCCGCTGCCCGCTCGGGAACGAACAGGCCACCGGCCGCGAGCGCGAACGCCATGACCGCCGTGATCATGACGCGGACGATTCCGCTGCGAGCGCCCTTTCTCTGCCGGAACTGATTTTTGGACGCTGCGCTGCGGAGTTCTGCCATGAGATGCGGTTCCTGTGCCTGTGAGGTGCCGAAGAAAACGCCCGTACCCCGACTCGGGGTACAGGACACTCATGAAACTATCGGGTTTCTCCAAGCGAGAGCAAGGATTATTCGCAGACTTTGGAGGTCTGCACGTCAGGTGGACGTGAGCAGCGTCTCCACGCGCTTCCGGATACTCGCCGCGAGCTCCCCCACCGGCTGGGCAGCATCCAGCACGAGGAAGCGATCGGGCTCCGCCGCGGCGAGCGCGAGGTACCCGGCCCGCACGCGGGCATGGAAGTCGGCCTTCTCCGCCTCGAGCCGGTCGAAGCGGGTGCGTGAGACATCCAGTCGCTCACGCCCCACCGTCTCATCGAGGTCGAGCAGGATCGTGAGGTGCGGCAGGAAACCTTCTGTGGCCCAGAGGGAGACGTCGCGCACCTCTCCCCCGTCGAGCACACGCCCGGCACCCTGGTAGGCCACCGAACTGTCCAAGTAGCGGTCCTGGATCACGACCGCACCAGACTCGACGGCTGGCCGCACCTTGGTCGCGATGTTGTGGGCGCGATCGGCCGCGTAGATGAGCGCCTCGGCGCGCGGGGCGATGTGCCCGCGGCGGTGCAGCACGATCTCCCGCAGCTCAAGCCCGAGGTCAGTGCCCCCTGGCTCGCGGCTGCGCACGACCTCCCGCCCCTGCTCCTCGAGCCACGCGGCGAGCAGCTCCGACTGTGTCGTCTTGCCCGAACCGTCGCCGCCCTCAAAGGTGATGAAGAGGCCGGATGCCACTACTCTGCCTTCTTCTTGGGGGCGGCCTTCTTCGCCGCAGGCTTCTTCGCCGTCGTGGCCTTCTTTGCAGGTGCCTTCTTCGCCGGCGCCTTCTTGGCAGGCTTCTTCGCCGGACCCTTGGCCCGCTTGTCGGCCAGCAGCTGCACCGCGCGCTCGAAGTCGATCTCCTCGACCGTCTCACCCCGAGGGATGGTCGCGTTGGTCACGCCGTCGGTGACATAGGGGCCGAAACGGCCATCCTTGACCTTGATCGGCTTGCCGCTCTCGGGGTCTGCGTCGAACTCCTTGAGGGCGCTCGATGCCTTGCGCGCGCCGTACTTGGGCTGCGCGAACAGTTCGACCGCGCCGGCAAGGTCGATCTCGAAGATCTGGTCCTCGCTCGGGAGCGTGCGGGTGTCGGTGCCCTTCTTGAGGTAGGGGCCGTAGCGACCGTTCTGCGCCGTGATCTCCTCGCCCGACTCCGGGTCCGCGCCCACGACACGGGGCAGGTCGAGCAGGCGGAGCGCCGTGTCGAGGTCGATCGACGCGAGGTCCATCGACTTGAAGAGGGATGCCGTGCGGGGCTTGGGCGCCGCCGCCTTCTTCTTGGCGGGCGCCTTCTTCGCCGGGGCATCCGCCACTTCACCTGTCGCGGAATCGACGACGAGTTCCTCCTCGGGCTCGGGGTCGAGTTCCGTGACGTAGGGGCCGAAGCGGCCATCCTTCGCGACGATGTTCTTGCCGTTCTCCGGGTTGACGCCGATGATTCGGTCGCCAACGACAGGTGCGTCGATGAGCTCCTGCGCCTTCGCGGCCGTCAGCTCGTCGGGTGCCAGGTCCTGCGGAAGATTGACGCGCCGCGGGGTCTCCGGGTCGTCGCCGGGAACTTCGAGGTAGGGGCCGTACTTGCCGATGCGCAGCGTGATGCCGTCGGCGATTGCGATCGAGTTGATCTCCCGAGCATCGATCTCGCCCAGGTTGTCGATCACGGTGCGCAGGCCGCGGTGGCCCTCGTTGCCGAAGTAGAAGCCCTTGAGCCACTCAACGCGATCCTCGTCGCCGCCCGCGATGCGGTCGAGGTCGTTCTCCATCGCCGCCGTGAAGTCATACTCGACGAGGTCGCCGAAGTACTGCTCCAGCAGGCGAACGACCGAGAAGGCGATCCAACTCGGCACGAGCGCCGTGCCGCGCGGGGCAACATAGCCGCGGTCGACGATGGTCGAGATGATGGCGGCGTAGGTCGAGGGTCGTCCGATGCCGAGTTCCTCGAGCGTCTTGACGAGGCTCGCCTCCGTGTAGCGCGGCGGCGGGCTCGTCTCGTGGCCCTTCGGCTCGGTCTCGACAACCGTCAGCGCCTGCCCCTCCTCGAGCGGTGGAAGCTTCGCCTCCTTGGCCTCCGCAGTGTCGTTGCGGTCTTCGTCGCGACTCTCTTCATAGGCCTGCAGGAAGCCGCGGAAGGTAATGACGGTGCCGGAGGCGCTGAATTCTGCGACGGTGCCGTCCGCGACGGTCGCGGCGATGGCGACGGATGCCGTCACACCCTTCGCATCCGCCATCTGCGAGGCGACCGTGCGCTTCCAGATGAGGTCGTAGAGCTTCCACTCGTTGCCGCGCAGCGTGCCCTCGAGTTCCGAGGGTGTGCGGAAGGTGTCGCCAGAGGGACGGATCGCCTCGTGCGCCTCCTGCGCGTTCTTGCTCTTGCTGGCGTAGGCGCGCGGCTTCTCGGGCACCGTGTCGGCACCGTAGAGCGCCTTCGCCTGCGCACGGGCGGCCGCGACCGCCTGCTGCGACAGGTTGAGCGAATCCGTACGCATGTACGTGATGTAGCCGTTCTCATAGAGCGACTGCGCCACGCTCATGGTCTGGCGGGCCGAGAAGCGCAGCTTGCGCGCCGCCTCCTGCTGGAGCGTCGAGGTGCTGAACGGCGCTGCAGGACGGCGCGTGTAGGGCTTCGACTCGACCGACTTGACGACGACGGATGCCTCGGAGCTCCGCAGCGCCTCCGCGAGCGTCTTGGCCGACTCCTCGTCGAGGGTGCGCACGCCTGACTTCAGGTTGCCCTTGTCATCGAAGTCGCGTCCCGTCGCGATGCGTTCGCCGTTGATGCGCACAAGGCGCGACTCGAAGTTCTGTCCATCGCCCTGCGGCGCGAGGAGCGCCGTGAGGTCCCAGTAGCTGGCCGCGATGAATGCGAGTCGCTCGCGCTCGCGGTCGACCACAAGTCGGGTGGCGGCGGACTGCACGCGACCGGCGGAGAGGCCGGGGCCGACCTTGCGCCACAGCACGGGCGAGATCTCGTAGCCGTAGAGACGGTCGAGGATGCGACGGGTCTCCTGCGCGTCGACAAGGGCCGTGTCGAGGTCGCGGGGATTCTCCTGCGCCCGCTGGATCGCATCCTTCGTGATCTCGTGGAACACCATGCGCTTGACCGGCACCTTGGGCTTCAACACCTCGAGCAGGTGCCACGCGATGGCCTCTCCCTCGCGGTCCTCATCAGTGGCGAGGTAGAGCTCGTCGGCGTCTTTCAGGGCGCGCTTCAGGTCTGCAACCGTCTTCTTCTTCTGGTCGGAGACGACGTAGTAGGGAAGGAAGTCATTCTCGACGTCGATCGAGAACTTGCCGAGGAAGCCCTTCTTCTTGTCGGCCGGCAGGTTGCGCGGCTCGATGAGGTCACGGATGTGCCCGACCGAGGCCTGCACCTCATAACCGTCGCCGAGGTACTGGGCGATCGTCTTCGCCTTCGCCGGTGACTCGACGATGACAAGCTTCTTGGTTCCGGACACCGGACTCCTCGTGGGGTTTCGCATTGACCGGGCAGCCTCTCGCTGCGCACCAGTCCCCGGCCGCGTTCGTGGGCCGACAACGGACACCATACACAGAGATTCCCTGTGCCCACGGTCAGCCGGCAGTTCCGGGAGGCCCCGCGGTCGCCGAGGCGGTTGCCGCGAAGGGCCCGGATGCTCGGCTCACGGCAACCGTCACGACGAGTCCATCCACCCGGCAGCCGGTGAGGCTCGCGCCGTTCGCCTCGGCCGTGCGGGCGGCGTTGGTGCAGGGCGCACCTGGCACGATGCCAACGGCGGTATCGGCGGCGGCGAGCGCCGCGGCATCCGCTGCCGTCGCCGCCTTCGCGCTGTCGATGTGGGCGGCCATGAGGGGCGCGACCAGGAGCGCCATCGTCATCAGCGTGGCCACGAGGGCGACGGCCAGGACCGAGCCGGCCCCCTTCTCCCCAGCGAGGCGTCTCATGCGCCTCCGGCCAGGGAACACGCGGTGCCGCTCACCGACATGGGAAGGGCCGGGACTCCGCGTCGCGTCACCGTGACGCACACGAGCTCGCCACGACTGATGCCTTCGATGACGGAGCCCGGCGCCGCAGCAGCGGCCCGTGCGGCTGCGGCGGACTCGGGTTCGCCTCGCGCGAGGGACCGGGCAGCGGCGGCCGCGGCATCCTGCACCGCCATCGCCGCCATGCCGAGGTTCATGCCTGCGAGGCAGAGCGCCAGCACGAGTGCGACGGCGGGCAACGCCACGACGAGTTCCGCCGTGACGCTGCCCCTCTCGCCTGAGCGTGTCATCCGCCGGACGTGAGCGCGCTCTGCACGAGGTCGGTCAGGATCGTGCGCACCGCTTCGCTGCGCATGATGACGACGAGCAGCCCCGCGAAGCCGACCGCCGCCATGATGACGATCGCGTACTCCGCGGTCGCGGCGCCGCGCTCGCGCCGAAGGGCGGCGCCGATGTGGGTGAGCCTCGCACGAGCCCGGCGCAGCGAGCCTCGGCGGAAGGATGTGATCTTGTCGTGCATGGGTGTCCTTTCTCTATGGGCTTCCAGAGTTCGGTGTCTGCCGTGGCCTCGTTGCCCTCTCGATGGGAACGGTGGAGAACACGGACGCCTGGGCCTGTGGGTGGGGCCTGATGGTCACGCCGGCAGCGTGCCGAGGCTCGAGGAGATGACCGCGATCATGAGCGGCACGACCCCCACCGCAACGAAGGCGGGCAGGATGCAGGCGCCGAGCGGAAGCATGAGCGTGACTCCGAGCTTCGCGGCCGCCCGGGCGCCGTCGCCGCGCGACCTGGAGCGCTGCTGCGACGCCTCGGCCCTGAGGAGGCCCGCTGCGGGCACGCCAGCACGCTGGCTGAGGTCGAGGGTCTCCTCCGCGAGTGCGAGATCGCCCATGGGCAGTTGGCATCGCTCGAGCGCGGCCCGCACCGCCTCGCGGGCGCGGTCGACGGATGCCCCGCCACCGACCGCGATCGCGAGCAGGTCGAGCTCGAGGCCGGGTGTCGTGCTCCGCCGCCCTGCGGCTCCGAGCAGTCGGCGGGTCCAGGCGCGCCCTGCAAGGAGGAGTGCGGAGCCGATGAGAAGACATGCCCACCCGGCGGGGGTCGTCGCGAGCACAGTGATGGTGTCGAAGCCCAGCGCGGCGCCGAAGAGCAGCCCGATGCCGGGAAGCACCATGACGAGCTTCGAGGTTGATGCGGGCCCCGCAAGCGCGGTCGCGACCTCGCGCTCCGTCTGCTCGACGTCGCGCAACGCATCGGCGACCGACTCGAGCGTGCCGGCGAGCGGGGCGCCCGCGTCGGAGGCGACCTGCCATGCTGCGGCGATCGCGAGCCACGCGGCATCCGTGTGTTGAGAGGCTGCGCGTTGCCGCGCCGGCGGCTTCCTCTCGATGGCGCGCACACTCGCGAGGATCGCGTCGGGCACCGAGAGGCCCTCGGCCACGGATGCTGCCACCCGCTGCACCCGCCGCGACGACCCGGCGGAGTCGGCGACGTGGGTCCACGCCGAGGCGGGCGCCGTGCCGGCCGCCAGCAGCACGGCGAGGCGGCAGGCGAGGGCCGCGACATCCTCCGTGTCCCGCGCCGCCGCGCTCATTCCTCGACCACCGCGAGACGGTCGCGCCCGTCGAGCACGAGCCTGCCGATGCTCTCGAGCCGCCGCCCCTTCGCATCACGCACGAGGTGGAGCACGCTGCCGATGGCGCTCACCGCCTGCCGCGCCACGGCATCCGGCCCCATGCCTGCGAGGGCGCCGAGCGCCTCGAGGCGTGCCGGAACATCCGACAGCGAGTTGGCGTGGAGTGTGCCGGCGCCGCCGTCATGCCCCGTGTTGAGGGCGGCGAGCAGTTCGCGCACCTCGGCACCCCGGCACTCGCCCAGCACGAGCCGGTCGGGGCGCATCCGGAGCGCCTCCTTCAGCAAGCGGGTCAGGCCCACCTCGCCCGCACCCTCGAGGTTGGCCTGCCGCGCCTCGAGCGAAACGAAGTGCGGATGCTCGACCTGCAGCTCGGCGACGTCTTCGATCGCGATGATGCGGTCGCCGACATCCGCCGCCCCGAGGAGGGCCGCGAGGAGGGTCGTCTTGCCGCTGCCGCCAGCTCCCGTCAACAGGATGTTGGCCCGCGCCGTGACGAGCGCCCGCACCCGGGCGAGCGGCACGTTCAAGAAGAACCCGCTCGCTTCAAGACTCGCGAGGCTGACTTGATCCCGTCGGGGGATGCGGACCGAGAGCAGGCAGCCGCCCGTCGAGATCGGCGGCAGCACGGCATGCACCCGGATGCCACCACCCAGACGCACATCGACGCAGGGACTCGCCTCATCGATGTGGCGACCTCCCTGCGAGATGAGGGCAACCGCGAGGGCACGCAGCTCGGGCTCGTTCATGCCGACGGGTCCGGCATGGCTCGCCCCGGCGCCCCGGTCGACCCAGACGTCGCGGTATCCGTTGACGAAGATGTCGGTCACCTCATCATCGGCGACGAAACGAGCGAGCGGCCCGAAGGAGTCGAGCTGCGCCGGGCTGAGCCTCGGCGCTGTGTGCGGTGCCGCCGTCTCGGGGGGCTCCTCCCCCTCCCGAACGGGAACGAAACGGGCGGGAGCAAGCGCGCTGGGCATCGTCATGGCGAGACGCTAGAAGACGAAAGCTTGACACCACCGCCGGCGGAGTTTGCCTGTGGGAGCCCCGCGACAGCGACTCCTGTGAAGGGGGTGCGATGGTCGCTTCGGTGGGTGTGAGGGTGGCGGGCGTCCCCCGATTTGCAAGCACTCAGGCCGGAGCCCGAGCATCTCGGGGTACAGCGCCGCCGACACTCGCCCACGATGGCGGGAACTGGCATGACGCCCGCCCCACGAATGGGGGGCACGCTCGTACCCCATTTTGAGCGCGCGTCATGCAACCCGAAATATCGGCGGCCGACGGTCGGCCTTGGGTGCCGTTAACCAACGCGGCGACCCGCGCCCAGCACGAACGGCCCAGAACTGCCGCGTTAAAAGAGAGGGGCGGCGCCTGTTGGGGGGAACTGGCGCCGCCACAGCGGCGCGTGATTGGGGGGAATCACTAGAATGCGCCGCAAGCCGAATTGACATCCGGTGCTCACAGTGTACCCCACAGCGGAGGGAACACAACAGGAATATTCATTGCGGGTTAGTCTCGAACCGGCATGCGAGAATCACTCCGCTGACTGCCTGTCTGACGTACGCAAAGGAGCGCCGAGAATGACCATGAGCGACCACATCGACAACCTGCAGCACGAGACCAGGCGCTTCCCTCCGAGCGAGGAGTTCGCCGCTGCATCCGTCGCCTCCCCCTCGCTCTACGACGCCGGCAGGGAGGACCCCGAGGCCTTCTGGGGCGAGCAGGCACGCACCATGCTGCACTGGGAGAAGGACTTCACGCGCACGCTCGACTGGGACAACGCGCCCTTCGCCCGCTGGTTCGCCGATGGCCGCCTGAACGTCGCCTACAACTGCCTCGACCGTCACGTCGAGGCAGGGCTCGGCGAGCGCGTCGCGTTCCACTGGGAGGGCGAGCCTGGCGACAGCCGCACGATCACCTACGCGGAGCTGACGGCGGAGGTCAAGAAGGCGGCCAACATGCTCACCGAGCTCGGCATCCGCTCGGGTGACCGCGTCGCGATCTACATGCCGATGATCCCCGAGGCGGTCGTCTCGATGCTCGCGGTCGCCCGCATCGGCGCCGTGCACTCCGTCATCTTCGGCGGCTTCAGCGCCGACAGCATCCGTTCGCGCGTCGACGACGCCGACGCCAAGCTCGTCATCACGGCAGATGGTGGCTGGCGCAAGGGACGCGTCTCGCCCCTCAAGCCGACCGTCGACGAGGCGCTCGCGAAGGAGGGCGCCCACTCGGTCGAGCACGTGATCGTGGTACGCCGCGGCGAGAACGAGATCGAATGGAACGACGGCCGCGACCTCTGGTGGCACGAGCAGATCGAGAAGGCCGCCCCGGAGCACACGCCGCAAGGCTT
The DNA here is from genome assembly GCF_044769865.1 of Salinibacterium sp. GXW1014. Classification (NCBI taxonomy): domain Bacteria; kingdom Bacillati; phylum Actinomycetota; class Actinomycetes; order Micrococcales; family Microbacteriaceae; genus Salinibacterium; species Salinibacterium sp. GXW1014. The sequence continues at coordinate 1,684,491 of NZ_JBIZWA010000001.1, read as the reverse complement.
CGACGCCGAGCATCCGCTCTACATCCTCTACACCTCAGGCACGACAGGAAAGCCCAAGGGCATCCTGCACACGAGCGGCGGCTACCTGACGCAGGCCGCCTTCACCCACAAGTACGTCTTCGACCTCAAGCCGGAGACGGATGTCTACTGGTGCACGGCCGACATCGGCTGGGTCACCGGCCACAGCTATGTCGTCTACGGGCCACTCGCCAACGGCGCCACGCAGGTGCTCTACGAGGGCACGCCCGACAGCCCGCACCCGGGCCGCTGGTGGGAGCTCATCGAGAAATACAAGGTCAGCGTCTTCTACACGGCGCCCACCGCCATCCGCTCCTTCATGAAGGTCGGGCGCCAGGTGCCCGACAAGCACGACCTCTCGAGCATCCGCCTGCTCGGCTCGGTCGGCGAACCGATCAACCCCGAGGCCTGGATCTGGTACCGCGACGTGATCGGCGCCGGCACCGCCCCCGTGGTCGACACGTGGTGGCAGACGGAGACAGGCGCGATCATGATCTCCGCTCTCCCCGGCATCACGGAGGCCAAGCCCGGCTCCGCGCAGGTGCCAATGCCGGGCATCAGCGTCGACGTGCTCAACGACCATGGTGAGCACGTCGGCAACGGCAACGGCGGGCTCCTCGTCGTGACGAAGCCGTGGCCGTCGATGCTTCGCGGCATCTGGGGTGACCCCGAGCGTTTCATCGAGACCTATTGGGAGAAGTTCGACGTGCCCGGCACGAAGAACCGCCGCATGTACTTCGCGGGCGACGGCGCAAGGCTCGATGAAGACGGCGACATCTGGCTGCTCGGTCGCGTCGACGACGTCATGAATGTCTCGGGCCACCGTCTCTCGACCGCGGAGATCGAGTCGGCCCTCGTCTCGCATCCGATCGTCGCGGAGGCCGCCGTCGTCGGTGCCTCTGACGAGACGACGGGCCAGGCGGTTGTCGCGTTCGTGATCCTGCGTTCCGACCAGGAGGATGCCCAGACACCCGAAGAGGCCAACGCCATCCTGCGCTCACACGTCGCCGAGCAGATCGGGGCCATCGCGCGTCCACGTCAGATCTTCGTCGTCACGGAGCTGCCGAAGACCCGCTCCGGCAAGATCATGCGCCGCCTGCTGCGCGACGTCGCCGAGGGCCGTCAGGTGGGCGACACGACGACGCTCGCCGACACGCACGTCATGCAGGCGATCAGCGACCGGCTCACGGGCGGCGCGAAGAAGGACTGACCCCAATCAGTGTCGAGAACCTGCGCAACCGAGTGATTCGGAAGCGCAGGTTCTCGGCATCCAGCGCCTGGGGGCTACGCGAACTCGAGGACGAGCTCCACCTCGACGGGCGAGTCGAGCGGCAGCACCGCCACGCCGACCGCGCTGCGCGCGTGCTGGCCGATCTCACCGAAGACCTCGCCGAGCAGCTCACTGGCACCGTTGATGACGGCGGGCTGGCCCGTGAACGAGGCATCCGATGCCACGAATCCGACGACCTTGACGACGCGCGTGACCCGGTCGAGCGACCCGATGACGGATGCGGCGGCCGCAAGCGCATTCAGGGCGCACTGCCGCGCATACCCCGCGGCCTCCTCTGCGCTCACGGAGGCGCCGACCTTGCCTGTCGCGGGGAGCGCCCCGTCGACGAAGGGCAACTGGCCCGAGGTGTAGACGAGATTGCCGGTGACGACGGCGGGCACGTAGGCCGCGACGGGCTTGGCGACAGCGGGCAGCTCGAGGCCGAGTTCTGCCATGCGCTTCTCGATGCTCACGCTCATGCCTCCGACGCCACGGGACGCTTCAGGTAGGCGACGAGGCCGCCCTCAGGGCCCGTGACGACCTGCACGAGTTCCCAGCCCTCTGAGCCCCAGTTATTGAGGATCGCGGCGGTCGTGTGGATCATCAGGGGCGTGGTCATGTACTCCCACGTTTGCATGTCGCCATCCATTCAGCTTCGTCGGTGTTCCGATCCTTTACTCTAGGGCGTATGTCTGCCCAAAATTCGAAGCCCTCCGGCGTCCTCGGCGCCCTCGCTGGGCTCGTCGGCCTCGGCGCCCTTGCCGGTGTGCTCGTCACCGCTCTTGTCACCCCGGCCCTTGCGGTCACCGGTATGACGGCCAAAGCCTCCATCGACATCTTCAACAGCCTTCCCGAATATCTCGAGATCAACCAGCTCGCCACCAAGAACACCATCTATGGGCTCGGTGACGACGGCGTCACGCCCGTGCCGATCGCGCAGCTCTACAAGCAGAACCGCGAAGAGGTCGAGTGGGACCAGGTGTCGCAGTACCTGAAGGATGCGGTGGTCGCTGGAGAGGACCGCCGCTTCTATGAGCACGGTGGTGTCGACGTGGCATCCGTCATCCGTGCGGCCGTCGGCAACGTGGCGGGCGGCGAGATCGGCAGTGGCGCTTCAACCCTGACGATGCAGCTGGTCAAGAACATCCGCATCCAGGCAGCCCTCGAGGAGCCCTCGGAGGCGCTGCAGAAAGCGAAGCGCGCCGAGGCGGAAGAGCAGACGATCGAGCGCAAGCTGCAGGAGGCAAAGCTCGCGATCGGCCTCGAGAAGAAGTACAGCAAAGACGAGATCATGCTCGCCTACCTCAACATTGCGGGATTCGGTGGCAGCACCTACGGCGTGCAGTCGGCAGCGAAGCAGTTCTTCTCGGTGCCCGCCTCGGATGTGACGCTCCCCCAGGCCGCCAGCCTGATTGCGATCGTGCAGACCCCGGCTTCGCACAGTCTCATCTGGGAAGACAACATCGAGGCGAACAAGCAGCGCCGAGACTTCATCCTCGGCAACATGCTCGAGCTCGGCTCGATCACGCAGGAAGAGCACGATGCGGCCGTCGCGACGCCCGTCGAGGTTGCCTACAGTGCGCCGCAGAACGGGTGCATGTATGCGGCCAGCGCTCCCTACTTCTGCGACTACGTCACCAAGCTCGTGCCGGAGCTCGAAATGCTCGGCGCGAGCGCCGAGGAACGTCAGGCCAACTGGGACCGCGGCGGCTACCACGTCTACACCTCACTCCAGCTGAACCAGCAGAACCATGCCCAGGGCATCGTCAATGCTGAAGCGCCCGCTGAGGAAGCAAGGATGGAGTTGGGCGCTGTTGCCAACGTGGTGGAGCCCGGCACGGGCCGCATCCGCGTGATGGCGCAGAACAAGTACTTCGACAACACCGAGGCGGGCCAGGGTCCCGCCTACACGGCCGTGAACTTCAGCACCGACCGCCCCTACGGCGGCTCGAGCGGATTCCAGACCGGATCGACCTACAAGATCTTCACCCTCGCGGCATGGCTCAACGCCGGCCACGGCCTCAACGAGGTCGTCAACGGCGCGAAGCGTCCTTTCCCGATGGGGTCGTTCACCGACTCCTGTGGCGACGCCGGACTCGGCGGCCCCGCGTGGACCCCACCGAACTACGGCGGCGCGAGCGGCTCCTCGTCCACGACGGTGCTGCAGTCGACCATCAACTCCTACAACATCTCCTACGTCGCGATGGCGCAGAAACTCGACCTCTGCTCGATCCGCGACACGGCGGCCGCGCTCGGCGCCCACCGCGCCGATGGGGCCGACCTGCAGTACAACCCCGCGACGGTCCTCGGCACCAACGAGATGGCGCCGCTCACCATGGCGGCGGCAATCGCTGCCGTCGGTGCAGGCGGCCTCTACTGCAAGCCGACGGCGATCGACAACGTCGTCGCGGCGGATGGCACCGAGCTCGGTGGCCAGGCGCGCGAGTGCTCGCAGGCCGTGAGCCCAGAGGTTTCAGCGGCGATGGCATACGCCCTCAAGCGCGTCGTCACGGGGGGTACCGCGACGGCCTCGAACACGCGTGACGGCATCCAGATCGCCGGCAAGACGGGAACGACCGACAACTCGGAAGACACCTGGATGATCGGCACGACCACGACCAACGCCCTCGCGGTCTGGGTGGGCAACATCAACGGCAAGACCAACATGAACCGCATCTACCTGCCTGGTGGCAACGGCGCGCAGGCACGTCACCGCATCTTCCGTCCCGTCATGGCAGCACTCAACGGTCAGTATGGCGGCGGTGCATTCGCGGATCCGCCTTCCTCACTGCTCAACGGCCGTGGCGCTGTCGTGCCCAACGTGGTCGGCCAGACGCAGGAGCAGGCCAAGGCGCTCATCGAGAGCCTCGGCTTCACCTACGCCTACGGCGGAGAGGTGAGTTCGTCGGTTGAGGTCGGACGCATCGCATCCCTTGAACCGGCCCCGGGTGCAACCGTGCCCCGCGGCACGACCGTGACCGTCTACGGCAGCCTCGACAACGCTGCAGAGATGCCGAACGTGATCGGTAAGTCGCTCGGCGAGGCGAAGTCGGAGATCGGCCGCGGATACACGCTGGTAGAGGACTGCAAGGTGCTCCCCGAGAACACCGACCCCGACAGCGATGCCATCGGCAAGGTGACGGCGACGGATCCCGCCGCGGGCGGCGAGATCTTCCCCGGCGCCACCATCACGCTCTCGGTCACCCGGCTGAAGTGCTGATGACATCCCGCTCACCCGGGCGCGCGATCGGCGCCGCACTCGCGACCGCGACCGCGCTCGGGGCGGGCGCCCTCGCGTGGGGTTCGCTCGTCGAACGGCGCAACTATCGCGTGCGCCGTGAGACGCTGCCCGTGCTCGACGCCGGTGCCGACCCAATTCGCGTACTGCACATCAGCGATCTGCACATGGCGCCCTGGCAGCGCGAGAAGCAGGAGTGGGTGCGCAGCCTCGCCGATCTCGAGCCCGACCTCGTGATCAACACGGGCGACAACCTGGGGCACCGTGACGGCATCGAGGGCGTGCGCTATGCCCTTGCGCCGTTCAAGGATGTCCCTGGCGTCTTCGTGCACGGCTCCAACGACTACTTCGGCCCGACGGGCAAGAATCCGCTGAGTTACCTCGCGGGCCCCTCGGGCAAGTCGGTCGCCGCGGAGCGCCTTGACACGAGCGCGCTCGAGGAGTTCTTCGCGTCGCTCGGCTGGGTTGACCTCAACAACGCCGCGCACTGGATGACGGTGCGATCCTCGCCGCTCGAGTTCATCGGCACCGCGGATGCGCACCGCAACTGGGACAGGCTCGACGTGCTCCCCGGGGCGATCGACGAGCTGCGCGAGCAGGTGGAACCCGACGACGGCCCCGCCGACCGCGAGGCCGTCATGATCGGCGTCACGCACGCCCCCTACCAGCGCGTGCTCGACTCCTTCGTGACCCACGGGGCCGAGGTCATCTTCGCGGGCCACACGCACGGCGGCCAGGTCTGCGTGCCGGGCGTCGGCGCTCTCGTGACCAACTGTGACCTGCCACGCGAGAAGGCGAGCGGCGTCAGCCTGTGGCACCACGCCCTCGGCACGGCGTTCCTCGAGGTCTCCGCCGGGCTTGGCACCTCCATCTACGCGCCCGTCCGCTTCGCATGCCCGCCAGAGGCTGTGCTGGTGACACTCGTCGGCTCAGATATCGGCTATTCTTGATGAGTTGCCCGTGAGCGGATGCTCGCGGTAACGGATCGGGGTATGGCGCAGCTTGGTAGCGCGCTTCGTTCGGGACGAAGAGGTCGCAGGTTCAAATCCTGTTACCCCGACACAGTGAAGACCCCCTCGCGCATGCGAGGGGGTCTTCTGTTTCCGCAGCCGTGGCTTAGGTGAAATCTGGGTCTGGCGCCGAGTCGTAGACGAAGTCCACGAGGGGTTCGCGTCCGCTGCTGAGGGTGCCGCCGCTCTCCTCCAGGTAGCACTCGCCGCAGAGGGACTCGTAGCTGACGCTGAAGCGCCCCGTCGCACCGAGCGCGCTGCCGGCAGCTGGGCCCGCGGCATCCGTCGACTGATCGATTGCGACCTGGTCGCCCGCAAAGGTGAAGGTGTCGCCGACCTTGCGGGCGTTGAAGACCGCCTTGCGGCCGCAGCGGCAGATGGTCTTGAGCTCCTCGAGGGAGTGCGCCACCTCGAGCAGGCGACGGCTGCCGGGGAAGGCGACCGTCTGGAAGTCGGTGCGGATGCCGTACGCCAGCACGGGCACGTTCTCTAGGATCGCAATGCGCAGGAGGTCGTCGACCTGCCGCTCGGTGAGGAACTGGGCCTCGTCGACGAGCAGGCAGCTCACGTCGACGCCCGTGCGCGAGCGCACCTTCGCGCGCTCCTCCGCAAAGACGCTGTAGGCATCGTCGCGAGGCTCGATCACGAAGTCGACCGTGCGCGTCACGCCGAGGCGCGAGACGATCTGGTCGTCGCCCTTGGTGTCGACCTGGGGCTTCGCGAGCAGCACCTCCTGCCCGCGCTCCTCGTAGTTGTAGGCGGCCTGGAGGAGGGCCGTGCTCTTGCCACTGTTCATGGCGCCGTACCGGAAGTAGAGCTTGGCCATTACTGCAGGAACCCATCCTCTGCTGCGCGGCGGATGAGTTCCGCCTTCTTGCTCGCCGGCCGGTTGACCTTGGCGTACTTCTCACGCACGCGCCGCAGATAGGTCTTGGCCGTCTCGTACTGCACGTTCATCTGACGGGCGACCTCGGTCGTGCTGTGACCCGTCACATAGAGCTTGAGTGCGTCGATCTCACCCTGGCTCAGCTTGGGCCGCGCCTGGTTGATCGCGCCCGTTGGGAGGGGTCGCCAGCTCTGCTGCTGCACGACACCGCGGTCGAGGCCCATGACGCGACGCGCGACATCCATCACCTCGTTCATGGGCAGTGACTTCGAGAGGAACGCGGCAGCCCCCGCGCTGAGGGCGCGGTCGCGGGCATCACGGGTGTCGAGACTCGTCAGCACGATCACCTTCGCACCCGCGGCGCGGCAGGTGCGCACGCGTGCCTCGATCGACACCGACTCCTTCAGCTGGAAGTCGAGGAAGACGAGGTCGGTGGGAAAGTTCTCGCTGTGCACGAGCTCGAGCCACGTGTGCGCACTGAGCACGAGCTCGAAGTCCGTCGCGTTCGTGCTGATCCAACTCGACAGGCTGTCGAGCAGCACCTCATGGTCGTCGAGCAGCGCGAGTCGGATGCGTCGCGCGTCGGCCTGCGGACGCGGGGCAGCCACACCCACGACGTCCGACCCCCCTTGGCTATCGCTGGTCATAGGAGAATCTTACTGTCAGCACCGATTGCAGGTGCTCGGCGCGCAGGCGGCGGAACACGACCCGCATGACGGCGAGGTATGGCCCGAACTTGGACTTCACGAGTGGATCGACCATGTCGATGTCCACGGCGACGAAACCCTGGCAGCGCTCCCCCACGCGGGCGATGACGATCTCGAGGTTCTGCGGGCGGTCATCCGTCAGGTCGAAGATGGCCACGAGGAGGGCCCGCAGGGCGGTGCGCTGGTCGTAGGTCATGAGATTCGCGACGTTGTCGTCGTCGAACACGACGCGCGCACCGTCGGGTGCCTCGCCGTGTCGGCGCGCCCGCGCCCGCAGGTGCTCGACGAGGTTCTCGAGCCAGGTGCGATCCACCTCAGCCACCATGACCGCCCGGATGGCGTCGGCGATTGAGCGCGCATGCTCGCGCACGTCTGGCGTGATCTCCCTCCCGCCGAGCACCTCGGTGAAGAAGGGCACCACCTCGCGGTTGAGGATCGTGACCCGGTCCTGCTGCACGGAACGGGCGACGCCGGTCTCCTGCTCTGCCGAGAGGCGCTCCGCCGCCCGGGCCTCGGCGCGCATCCGCTCGATCGACTGGATGATGCTGTGCGTGAACGCGGCCGCGCTGAAGTTGAGCGCGAGCAGGGGCAGCAGGTGGATGCCGACGATGGCCGCGTCGGGAACGTTCGGCAGAGGGTTCGCCTGCGCCTGCAGCATCGAGGTGAAGCCCATGAAGACGCTCGCAAGCGCTCCGTAGGCAACGATCTCCCGCACGGGGCGATAGGCGGCCATGCCGATCGAGTAGAGGCCGAGGCTCGCTGGACCGACCCAACCGAGCGCGAAGAGCGCATCCGTGTCCCAGGCTCCCGCCGTGATGAACGCTCCCGCGAGGATCGACAGGGCGACGACCCAACCGTGCGGCCCGCGGTGGAAGGGGCCGCGATAGGGGTCGGTCGCCGACGTGACGATGATGCTTGCGACACCGAGTGAGAGCAGGCCCATGAGGGCAAGCGCGGGATTCTTGATCCAGTCGATGTAACTGACGACCATCGCCGCGGCGAAGGCGAAGGCGACGAGGGCGCTGCCGATCGTGATCGCCCTTGACGCAAACGCGCCGACCGGGTCGAGTTCCTGCCGCGTGCGCTCCGGGGGCCTCACGACGCCGGTCCAGCGTCGCCCGGTCCCCGGTCGCCCAGGGTGATCGTGGGAAGTGGGCCAGACACGAGCCTGCTTGGACCCGTCTGGGGCGGCACCTGAGCCGTCTCCCCCACCGGGAACTGGATGAGCACCGAGGTGCCGGCACCCGGAGTCGACCACACCTGCACGAGGCCGCCCACCGACTCGATGCGACTCTGGACAGAGGCCCGCAACCCAAGGCGGTCAGAGCCGACGGATGCCTCAGAGAACCCGCGCCCCGCGTCGATGATCATGACCGACACCTCGTCGTCCGAGGCGTACACGGCCACCTCCGCCGTCATGACGCCCGAGTGCTTGATGACGTTGACGAGGCACTGCTTGGCCGCGAGGCCGAGCGCCTGCGCCTGCTCCGGACTCAGGCGCAGCACGGAGCCGAAGTCTCCCGTGCCGGTCACCTCGAGCCCCTCGTCCCGCACCTGCGCGATGGCGTCGCGGAGAGGAGACGCGCGGTCGAGCGAGTCTGCCGCGGCCGTGGTATCCGAGGCCGAATTGATCCACTCCTGCCCGGAAAGGATCTGCAGGTCGCGATCGATCTGCTCCTTCTGCCGGTCATCGAGCTCGGCACCCGAGGAGGAGGCGATCGCGGCGAGGTGGCTCAGGATCGTGTCGTGCATGAGTGCGGCCGCGCGCACCTCCATGCGTGACCGCAGGTCATCGAGCAACTCCTCGCGGGCGGCGTGCTGCAGGCGCGGATGCGCGCGGACCGCGCCCCGCACCGAGAGGAAGGCGAGCAGGCACACGCCGATCGCCTCCAGCAGGAGGGCGAGGGTCAGGAGGTCGAATACGTATGGCACGCCCGCGAGCACGAGGGCAACGGATGCCGAGACCTCCGCGACGACGTACCCGGCGAGCAGCCAGACGACCGCTCGCCCGAGTCCGACTCCCCCGGCCGCGACCAGCACGAGCACGATCTTGGGCGGGGCAAGCCAGAGGGTGAGGTCGTCGAGCACGTGCGGCACCGCGAGGGCGTAGGTGATCGTGTGAACGTAGGTGGCACCCGCGCCGATCGCGAGGTACGCAAGGCCCGCCCGTAGGGTGCGGTGACGCTGCACGAACCAGACCATGGGAAACATCACCGCGAGCGCGAGCAGGGCGGGCCACAGGACTCGGTCGGGATAGGCGGCGGCGAAGCCGAGAGCGACGACGAGACCACAACAGAGCACCGCAAGCGACATGCCGTGGGCCGCGCGTGACAGGGCAAGGCTCATGGCGCGAAGCGCCACATGCGACGGCAAGCCCATGGTCACAGCGATCGTCCCTCCCACTGCTCAGTCGTCCGAGTATGGCAGCATACGGCACCTGCGCTGTACCCCGTTTAGCGGGGGGAGAACGAGTTCTCCATTGTGTTGTTGCGACCCTTGTGCCCCGGTCGCCTCAAAGCCTGCTGAGTGTTAGACGAGCGACAAATCGCGCGAGGTCGACTCGATCAGCTGCTGCGCGAGTTCCGGGTCATCTGAAAGGCGACGCCCGAGACTCGGCACCATCTCGGCGATCGACGGCTTCCACGACTCGAAGCGGTCGGGGAAGCACCGCTCGAGCAGCGAGATCATGATCGGCACGGCCGTTGACGCGCCCGGAGAAGCGCCGAGGAGGCCCGCGATCGAGCCATCCTCCGCCGCCACCACCTCGGTGCCGAACTGGAGCACGCCGCCCTTCTTGGCATCCTTCTTCATCACCTGGACGCGCTGGCCGGCCGTGATGAGCTCCCAGTCCTCGTCCTTCGCCTCCGGCATGAACTGGCGGAGCGAGTCGAGCTTCTTGGCTCGGGATGCGAGCAGCTCCGTCACGAGGTACTTCACGAGGTCGAAGTTGTCTTTCGCCACCGCGAGCATGGGGATGATGTTGCTCGGGCGCAGCGAGAAGGGAAGATCGAACCAGGAGCCCGTCTTCAGGAACTTGGGTGAGAAGCCCGCATAGGGGCCGAACATCAGGCTGCCCTTGCCGTCCACGACGCGCGTGTCGAGGTGGGGCACCGACATGGGAGGTGCGCCGACCGCCGCCTTGCCATAGACCTTGGCCGTGTGACGGGCCACGATTGCGGGGTTGTCGGTGCGGAGGAACTGGCCGCTGATGGGGAAGCCACCATAGCCCTTGATCTCCTTGATGCCCGACTTCTGCAGGAGCGAGAGTGCTCCACCGCCGGCACCGACGAAGACGAAGCGCGCGCGGGTCACGGCGGGAGTGCCGCCGACCGTGTGGCGCGAACGGATGGTCCACAGGCCGTCGCGGCCGCGCTTGAGGCCTGTGACCTTGCGCTCAAGGGTCAGCTTGGCGCCGTTGTCAGTCAGGTAGGAGAGCAGCGCCCGCGTCAGGGCACCGAAGTCGACATCCGTACCACCGACGACACGGGTCGCCGCGATCGGCTGCGACTTCGCCCGGCCAGGAAGGAGGAGCGGCGTCCAGGAGCGGATGACGGCAGGGTCATCCGTGAATTCCATGTCATCGAAGAGGGGGTTGGTCTTGAGCGCGTCGAAGCGACGGCGCAGGTAGTCGACGTTCTCCTCGCCCCACACGAAGCTGATGTGCGGCACGGGGTTGATGAACGACTTCGGGTCGGGCAGCGAGCCCTCCCGCACCATGAACGACCAGAACTGGCGCGACACCTGGAACTGCTCGTTGACCGTGACGGCCGTCTGGATCTCGAAGGTGCCGTCGGCCTGCTCCTTGCCGTAGTTCAGCTCGCAGAATGCCGCGTGGCCCGTGCCGGCGTTGTTCCACGGGTTGGAGCTCTCGAGGGCCGTCTCGGAGAGGCTCTCGAAGATCTCGATCGACCAGTCCGGCTGGAGCCGCTTGATGAGCGCACCGAGTGTGGCGCTCATGATGCCACCACCGATAAGGGCGACATCAAGGGGCTGGGTGGCGGAATCTGCGGAGGCACTCACACCCTCCAGTTTACGACTCGCCGAGGACGTCAAATCTCCACCACCGCCCTTGCTCACGCTGCCGCGAGCCTCCGTGCGGCAACGAGCTCCGCGATCTGCACCGCGTTGAGCGCTGCACCCTTGCGGAGGTTGTCGTTGCTGATGAACAGCGCGAGGCCGCGGCCACCGGGCACGCCCTCGTCCTGTCGGATGCGTCCCACGAAGCTCGGGTCCTTGCCGGCAGCCTCGAGCGGCGTCGGCACGTCGGAAAGCTCGACCCCAGGGGCATCCGCCAGCAGTTCACGCGCCCGCTCAGGGCTGATGGCGCGAGCGAACTCGGCGTTGATCGACAGCGAGTGGCCCGTGAAGACGGGCACGCGTACGCACGTGCCGCTCACGAGGAGCTCGGGCAGCTCGAGGATCTTGCGGCTCTCGTTGCGGAGCTTCTTCTCCTCGTCGGTCTCCTCAAGCCCGTCGTCGACGATGCTGCCCGCGAGGGGAATGACGTCGAAGGCGATGTTCTTCGGGAAGGCGCTCGGCGCGGGCATCGTGACGGCGGAACCATCGTTGATGAGCCCCATGGTGTCTTGCTCGACCGCCGCGCGGGTCTGCTCGAGCAGCTCGGTGCCGCCCTTGAGCCCCGCACCCGAGACCGCCTGGTAGGTGCTGACGATGAGACGCTCGAGCCCCGCCTCCTCGTGCAGGACCTTGAGCACGGGCATGGCCGCCATGGTCGTGCAGTTGGGGTTCGCGATGATGCCCTTGGCCGCCTGGTCGATCGCCTGCGGGTTGACCTCACTCACCACGAGCGGCACCTCGGGGTCGAGGCGCCAGCCGGAGGAGTTGTCGACAACCGTCACGCCCGCGGCGGCGAAGCGAGGAGCCTGCGCCTTGGAGAGCGTCGCGCCCGCCGAGAAGATTGCGACATCGAGGCCGGAAGGGTCGGCCGTCGCTGCGTCTTCCACCACGATGTCTTCGCCCTTGAAGGGAAGCGTTGTGCCCGCCGAACGCGCAGAGGCGAAGAAACGGATGCTCGCGACGGGGAAGTCGCGCTCCTCCAGGAGGCGGCGCACGACCGTGCCGACCTGGCCGGTGGCGCCGACGACGCCGATGTTGATTCCTGCTGCAGTGCTCATCGGCCGGTGCCTCCGTAGACGATTGCTTCGCCGTCGGCATCAAGCTCGAAGGCGGTGTGGATGATGCGGACGGCGTCGGGCACGATCTCCGCGCGGGTGACAACGCTGATGCGGATCTCGCTCGTCGAGATCATCTCGATGTTGATCCCGGCCTCGGAGAGCGCGGCAAAGAGCTTGGCCGAGACGCCCGTGTTGGTGCGCATGCCGGTGCCGACCACCGCGATCTTGCCGATGCCGTCGTCGTGCTGCAGGCCCGCGAAACCGACCTCACTGCGCCCCGCCTCGAGTGCCGCAAGGGTCGCGGCGACCTGCGACTTCGGGAGCGTGAAGGAGATGTCGGCAAGGCCAGTGTCGACCGTGGAGGAGTTCTGCACGATCAGGTCGATGTTGGCGCCGGCGCTGGCCGCGATCGTGAAGATGCGCGCGGCGGTGCCCGGGACATCCGGAACTCCCGCGACCGTGATCTTGTCTTCGCTGAGGTCGGCAGCGACGCCCGTGATGATCGGTTCTTCCACGGTCTCTCCCTCTGTTGAATTCACCACGATGGTGCCGGGCTTGTCACTAAACGAGGAACGGACGTGCAGTGTGACGCCGTGCCTGCGCGCATATTCCACTGCGCGGATATAAAGAACTTTCGCCCCCGCGGCCGCGAGCTCGAGCATCTCCTCCGTGGTGATGCGGTCGATCTTCTGCGCGGCAGGGACCATGCGGGGGTCGGTCGTGAAGACGCCATCGACGTCGGTGTAGATTTCGCAGACCTCAGCGTCGAGGGCCGCCGCGAGGGCGACCGCCGTCGTGTCGGAACCGCCGCGACCGAGGGTCGTGATGTCGCCCGAGTCGCGGTTGAAGCCTTGGAAGCCGGCAACGATCGCGATGTAGCCGTGGTCAAGTGCATCCTGAACGCGGCGAGGGGAGACCTCGACGATGCGAGCCGCGCCGTGCTTCTCGTCGGTGATCATGCCGGCCTGGCTACCCGTGTAGGAGCGCGCCTCCTCACCGAGGTCGCGAATGGCCATCGCAAGGAGCGCCATCGAGATGCGCTCCCCCGCCGTCAGGAGCATGTCGAGCTCGCGGCCGGCCGGGGCCTCAGACACTGCCGCCGAGAGGTCGAGGAGCTCATCGGTCGTGTCACCCATCGCCGAGACGACCACGACGACGTCGTTGCCCGCGCGGCGGGTTGCGACGATGCGGGACGCGACGCGCTTGATGCCCTCGGCATCCGCAACGGATGAGCCGCCGTACTTCTGCACAATCAAGGCCACGCGAAAATCTCCCGGGGTCGTGAGGGGGTTGGGCGCAATCGGGGTGAAGCACCAAGCACCCAAGTGTAGTGGCTGCTCGGGCGCCTAGTTCTCGACCAGGCGGCGCCCCTCGAAGGCACGACCGAGCGTCACCTCGTCGGCGTACTCGAGGTCTCCCCCGACGGGAAGGCCCGAGGCGAGACGTGAGACGGAGAGTCCCGGCTGGTTGAGGAGCCGCGAGAGGTAGGTCGCCGTCGCCTCACCCTCAAGGTTCGGGTCGGTCGCGATGATGACCTCGGTGACGGTGCCGTCGGCGAGCCGCCGCATGAGCTGGCGGATGCGCAGGTCGTCTGGGCCGACGCCATCGATCGGGCTGATCGCACCGCCGAGCACGTGGTAGAGGCCGCGGAACTCGCGCGTACGTTCGATCGCGACGACATCCTTCGCCTCCTCGACGACACAGATGGTGGCCTGTGAGCGGCGCGGGTCGCGGCAGATGCTGCACGTCTCGTGCTCCGTCACGTTGCCGCAGATGTCGCAGAAGCGCACCTTCTCGCGCACGATCGTCAGGAGCTCGGCCAGGCGACCGGCATCGTAGGACTCCGTCTGGAGGATGTGGAACGCGATGCGCTGGGCGGACTTCGGCCCGATTCCCGGCAGGCGACCGAACTCGTCGATCAGCTCTTGGACGACTCCCTCATACATGTCAGTTCATCCCTGGGGTCACGCGCGGAGTGTGCGGCTGCTCCTCGATGAAGGTTGCACCGAGGACCTGCCGCACGACGGCCTCGCCGTACTTCTGTGGGCCGTTGTGAGGAGCGCCCTGCCGCGCTGGTGCGCTCGCCTGCGGGCGCCCGCTGTTCGGTGCCTTGGCCGGTCTCTGCTGGGCGCCGGATGCACCCTGCGACGGACGACGAGCCCCCGACGGCGCACCGGGCTCGCCGGGCGGCGGCACCCTGTCGTAGTCGGGGTCGAATGGCGGCTCGTCGTCGAACGGCGGCTCGTCGTCGCGGCTGGCAGCGGCCGCCGCACGGCTGTCGGGCGCCACGTTGGCTCGCGCGCCGCCGGGCGATGCGGGTGCTGCGCTTGTTGCGGACGACTCCGCGGGCGCACTGGTCTCAGCACCGGGGATCGCGACGGTTGCCCAGTCGGAGACGGTCGCGCTGGGCTGCGAGGCCGAAGGGCCGCCGTCGTTTCGCCGGGCCGGCGCGCTGGAGTTGGCCGAGGGGGCCGGGCGGGACGGCGCGTTCGACGGGGACTGCGGCGGGCGTGCCTGTGTCGGCGCGGCGGAGGTCGGCGCGGCGGCGGCGGGCGCTACGGCTGCCCCCGTCGCGGCGACGCGGGCGATGAGCTTCGGAGTGATGCCGAGCACGGATGCGACGCCGCGCTTGAGGTAGTCGCCCACGCCCTCGCCCGGCGCGGACGGTGCCTTGAGTGACTCGACATCTTTCTGGCTCGGGAACTCGAGCACGAGCACGTCACCGTCGCGCAGCTCACGCACCTGCGCCGTGAACAGCACCATCCAGGCGGTGCGCTTCGCCTGCTGCACCGCGTCGAGGATCTGCGGCCAGGCATCCCGCACCTGCTGCACTGTGACGGGGCCGACCGGCTGCTGGGGCGGGGGGACCTGCTCGGACGGCGTGGCACTCTCTGTCGGCGCGGCGGCGGCTTCCGTGCCACGATCCGCCCCGGGCGCGCCGGTACCGCCTGGTGCGACCGCACTCGCGGGGCCTCTCGGCGCGCCTGCAGGTGCGGTGCGTTCCTCCGCGGCGGGCTGCGCAGCGGCGGCCGGAGTCGGCGCGGGCTCGACCGGCGACGCGGATGCGGCAGGGGACGTTGCCGGGATCGATGCGGGAGCGGGCGCGACGCGGGAGTGCACCTCCGCGGAGACGCTCGCCTGCGACTGTGCGGCGGGCGCAACATCCGCCGCCGCCACCCCGACCCGGCGCTCGAGACGCTCGACGCGGGCGAGCGCTCCGCGCTCGGTGTCGTCGGATGCGGGCACGAGCACGCGCGCGACCATGAGTTCGAGGTGGAGTCGCGGTGACGTGGCGCCCGTCATCTCGGTGAGCGCGGAGGCGACGATGTCTGCCGTGCGGCTCAGTTCGGCCTGGCCGAAGCGGGCCGCCTGCTGCGCCATGTGGTCGAGCTCGTCGGGCTGCACGCCCCGCAGCACGGCCGCGGCGCCCTGGTGGTTGCCGAGCGGGAACGCGCTCACGACGATCAGATCGCGAAGTTTCTCGAGCAGGTCTTCGACGAAGCGGCGCGGGTCTTGCCCCGTCTGGATGACGCGATCGACCGTCTCGAACGCGGCCGAGGCATCCTTCGCGCCCAGGGCGTCGATGACCTCGCCCAGCAGCGCGCCGTGCGTGTAGCCGAGGAGGGCGACGGCCCGCTCGTAGACGACCGTGTCGCCCTCCGAGCCCGCGATGAGCTGGTCGAGCAGGGAGAGCGTGTCACGCACAGACCCGCCACCGGCCCGCACGACGAGCGGAAGCACGCCCGCCTCGACGGCGACGCCCTCGCTCTCGCAGAGGTGACCGACGTAGTCGAGCATCTGGGCGGGCGGCACCAGGCGGAACGGATAGTGATGCGTGCGCGAGCGAATCGTGCCGATGACCTTGTCTGGCTCGGTCGTGGCGAAGATGAACTTGATGTGCTCCGGCGGTTCTTCGACGATCTTGAGGAGCGCGTTGAAGCCCTGCGGCGTGACCATGTGGGCCTCGTCGAGGATGAAGATCTTGAACCGGTCACGCGCGGGCGCGAAGACGGCCCGCTCGCGGAGGTCGCGCGCGTCGTCGACACCGTTGTGGCTGGCGGCGTCGATCTCGACGACATCGAGGGAGCCGCCACCGTCGCGGCTCAACTCGACGCAGCTGGGGCACACACCACATGGGGTGTCGGTGGGACCCTCGGCACAATTGAGGCAGCGCGCCAAGATGCGGGCGGATGTCGTCTTGCCGCAGCCCCTCGGACCACTGAAGAGGTAGGCGTGGTTGACCCGATCGGTGCGCAACGCGGTGGTGAGCGGATCGGTCACCTGCGACTGCCCGATGAGCTCGGCAAAGGTCTCGGGCCGGTAGCGGCGATAGAGGGCGGTAACCACGGGCTCAATCGTAGTCGGGGCCACTGACAGCGGGCGCCGGGCGGCGTGAGCCAGTCCCGCGACGGCCACGGGCGGGACCGCGGCGGGCCGCTGGTCGCGTCCTTCCTGGTCCCCGGACGCCAACCGATCTACGGAGATATGGCGCCACGCCGAGAAAACGCGCCGGCAGATTCGGCGAGTCGCCAGAAATCCGAAGTTGCGTTGGTGCAGTCAAACTCGTCCAAAGCAAGTCGGTTCCTCCACAGACGCGCCCCTGCGGGGTCTTCCCCGCTACCGTTTGCATCCCGACACGACGGGGCCGCAGTCTTCCCACGATCGGCACATGCCGACTCTTCTTTGCACGCTGGGACACGTGGCCACAACTCGCGAACTACGCGCACACGGCGTCACGCCGTGGCAACTCCACCGGGGAGTCGCGGACGGGCGAGTGACTCGACCGCGGCGCGGAACCTATGCCTGCACTCACGTAGACCTCAACATCCTCCGCGCCGCCGAGCTGGGCGGCGCCATCACCTGCGTGACGGTGTTGCGCCGGGCCGAGGTGTGGGCGGGACACGACCGTGACACGCACGTGCAGGTCATGCCCGGTAGTGCAGTCACGCCAGCCCGAGGAGCTCGCCTTCACTGGGTCGAGCCACGCCTCGTGATGGAGACACGGTTTGTCGCCGGGCCGGCCGAAGCGCTCCGGCAAGCAATGCACTGCCTTGACTCCGAGAATGCGGTCGCCGCGCTCGAATCTGCGGGCCATGAAGAACTGCTCCAGCCAGACGAGGTCTGGCGGGTGTTCCGCAGCGCACCGCGGAGAGTGCAGCGGGAGACGACCACGCTCCACTTCGAGAGCGGCTCAGGCAACGAGACGATCGTCCGCTTGCGACTGCAACACGTCGGATTCCAAGTCGAACCACAGGGATACGTACCGGGTCTCGGCCATCAGGATCTCGTGGTCGAAGGCTGCATCGGGCTGGAGATCGACGGTCGCAAGTGGCATGGCGAGGATAGGTTCGCGTTAGACCGGGACCGAGACATCCATTCTGAATCGCTGGGGAGACATGTGTTGCGCCTGCGGCCAGCGCACATCTTCGAGACCTGGCCGCAGACGCTTATCGCGATTGAGCGCGCGGTGTCGGATGCGAAGACACTGCGAAGGCTGCGATCGTGGCGAAACGGGGCAACGCAACTTCGGAAGAACGGCGACACTCCGGCGGAAGCGGTCGTGACAGGCGGCGTGTCGCCAGTTCTCCGGAGTTGCGTTGGAGCGCAGCCAGAAGGATGAAGGGAAGATGCAGCCGGCGCGGCGATGCTGCGGTGTGTCACGCCACGCGCGCCGGTGGGGTCACGCCACGAGGGCCGCCGCCTGCCGTGCGATCTCGAGTTCCTCGTTGGTGGGGATCACGAGCACCGCGACGGGGGCGCCTTCCGGCGAGATGTAGCGCTCCGCGCGCGACTGGAGTTCGTTGCGGTCGTCGTCGACGTGGATGCCGAGGAACTCAAGCCCCGCGAGCGCTCGCCGCCGCAGCAACGCGTTGTTCTCGCCGATGCCCGCCGTGAAGACGAGGGCGTCGAGGCCACCGAGCCCGGCGACGTAGGCCCCGATGTAGTGACGGATGCGGTGGCGCCAGATCGCGAGGGCCGCCGACGCGACCCCGTCACCGCCCGAGGCGGCCTCCTGCACGTCGCGCATGTCTCCCGTGCCGGTGAGGCCGAGCAGCCCGCTGCGACGGTTGAGCAGCACGTCGATCTCATCGATCGAGAGGCCTGCCTCCCTTGCGAGGTGGAAGACGACGCCCGCGTCGATGTCGCCGGAGCGGGTTCCCATGACGAGACCCTCCAGCGGGGTGAGACCCATCGACGTATCGACCGATCGGCCCCCGTCGACCGCCGTGACGGATGCGCCGTTGCCGAGGTGCAGCACGATCGTGCGTAGCGACTCGAGTGGGCGGCCCAGAAACTCGGCGGCACGGCGCGAGACGTACTGGTGGGAGGTGCCGTGGAACCCGTAGCGACGGATCTTGTACTCACTGGCGATGCTGGTGTCGATCGCGTAGGTAAATGCCTCCGGCGGGAGCGTCGCGTGGAAGGCCGTGTCGAAGATCGCGACATGGGGAATGTTCGGCAGGGCGGCGCGAGCGGCCCGGATTCCGCGCACGCTGCCCGGGTTGTGCAGCGGTGCGAGCACCGAGAGCTGGTCGATCTCCTCCTCGACGGCGTCGTCGATGAGGGTCGCTGAGCTGAAGTTCGGCCCCCCGTGGACGACCCGATGCCCGACAGCGACGATGTCATCGCCGCGGTCGCCGAGCTTCGCCAGCACGATGCTCATGCCGAACTCGTGGTCTGGGATCGGGGAGCCTGCTTCACCGATGCGTTCGATGAGTCCGCCGACGAGGGACTCGCCTGTGTCGACGTCGACGAGCTGGTATTTGATGGAGGAGGAGCCGGAGTTGACGACGAAGACGAGGCTCACGCGCGGCGCTCCTGAACGTCGACAGGCGAGGCAGCCTGGATGGCCGTGATCGCGACGGTGTTGACGATGTCCTGCACGAGGGCTCCCCTGGAGAGGTCGTTGATGGGTTTGTTGAGTCCCTGGAGGACGGGGCCGATCGCGACAGCTCCCGCGCTGCGCTGCACCGCCTTGTAGGTGTTGTTGCCGGTGTTGAGGTCGGGGAACACGAAGACCGTTGCTCGCCCCGCGACATCCGAATCGGGCATCTTGGACCTGCCGACCGCGGCATCCACCGCGGCGTCGTACTGGATCGGGCCGGCAACAGGCAGCTCGGGGCGCCTCTCGCGCACGAGGGCGGTCGCCTCGCGCACCTTGTCGACGTCGGCGCCGCTGCCAGACTCCCCCGTCGAGTACGACAGCATCGCGACGCGGGGGTCGATGCCGAACTGCTGTGCCGTCTCGGCAGAGGAGATGGCGATGTCGGCGAGCTGGCCCGCATCCGGGTCGGGGATGACGGCGCAGTCGCCGTACGCCAGCACCCGGTCTTCGAGGCACATGAGGAAGATGCTGGAGACTACGGAGGTGTCTGGCCGGGTCTTGATGATCTCGAAGCCCGGTCGGATGGTGTGCGCGGTCGTGTGCGCGGCGCCGGAGACCATGCCGTCGGCGAGGCCCAGGTGCACCATCATGGTGCCGAAGTAGGAGACATCCGTCACCGTCTCGCGCGCGACATCCACCGTCATGCCCTTGTGGGCGCGGAGTCGGGCGTACTCCTCAGCGAAGCGTTGGCGCAGCTCCTCATCGAAGGGGCTCAGGATGCTCGCATCCGCGATGTCGAGGCCGAGCCCGGCCGCCCGGGAGCGCACCTCCGACTCGTCGCCGAGGATCGTGAGCTTTGCCACGTTGCGCCGCAGGAGGGTGCTCGCCGCCTGCAGGATGCGGTCGTCGCTCCCCTCCGGGAGCACGATGTGGCGGCCGGCCTGCCGCGCGCGGGCGAGGAGGTCGTACTCGAACATGAGGGGGGTGATCGTCTCGGATCGGGAGACCTGCAGGCGCCCCAGCAGGTCGGCCGCGTCGACGTGCTCCTCGAAGAGGGCGATCGCGGTCTCCCGCTTGCGCGGGGAATCCGCCGCCATCCGCCCTCGCGTGCGGGTGACACGCTGTGCGGTGTCGTAGGTGCCGAGCTCGGTGCGGATGATCGGCAGCGTCGGCGCGAGCCCGTCGATGAGTCGCTCGATCTGCGGCAGCAGGTCGAAGCCGCCGTTGAGGATGATGCCCGAGAGGGACGGGAAGGTGTCGGAGGTGTGCGCCATCAGCATGCCGAGCAGCACGTCGGAGCGGTCTCCGGCAACGACGACGACGGCACCCTCGATGAGGCGGGTGAGGCAGTTCTCCATCGACATACCCGTCATGACGACGCCGAGGGCTTCCCGCTGGAGGAGCGCGGCATCGCCCTTGATGAGGGTGCCGTCGACGGCCTCGAGGAGGTGCGCCATCGTGGGCGCGATGAGGAACGGGTCGTCGGGAATCACCCAGACGGGCACGTCACCGGATTCCTCGGCGAGCGCCGATCGGATCTCCTCCGTCAGCTGCGGCTCGGCCCTGTTGGCGATGACCCCGAGCAGGTGGGCGTGGGCGGAGTCGAGCTCCTGTGTGGCGAGGCCGAACACCTGGGCCAGCTCATCCCCGCTCCGGGGCCCAGTCTCGGCCGATTGGCCGCCGAGCACGAGCAGCACCGGCGCGCCCAGGTTGGCGGCGATCCGAGCGTTGTAGGAAAGCTCGGTGGGGCTCCCCACATCGGTGTAGTCGGAGCCGAGCACGACGACGACGTCACACTGGGCCTCGACCGCTTTGAAGCGCTCGACGATGCGTGAGAGGGCGGCATCCGGATCGGCGTGCACATCGTCGTAGGTGACGCCGAGGCACTGCTCATAGTCGAGGTCGACGCCGTCGTGGCTGAGCAGCAGCTCGAGCACGTAGTCCCGCTCACTGATGGAGCGCGCGACCGGTCGGAACACGCCCACCCGCGAGGCCTCGTGGGTGAGGGTGTCGAGCAGTCCGAGGGCGATGGTCGACTTGCCTGCGTGTCCTTCGACGGACGTGATGTAGATGTTTCGAGCCACGATGACACCCTACGCTCGCGTTCGAAACATCTGCCCCCGGGCATCCGCCGCATCCACCCTGCTGGTGCGACTCGGGAGATCACCCCGCAAAAAAGAAAGGACCCCTCGCGCACCCGCCAGAGCCCGGTTACCCTTGCTGCATTTCTGCCCTGGGGGAGTTGGCCTGGATGGCGCCACGCGAGGAGCCGTGAACAAGTCTAGCGGATGCTCGGCCGCGGGTCCTTCGTGGGCGCCGAGCCGCGGCATCCGGAACCGGGCAGTGCGCCGGCTCGCAAGCAACCCCCTGCAACGCACGATGGCGCTACACGTTCTGGCCTTGCGCGCCTGCTTTTTCAGCCGCGCAAGGCCAAGAACTGTAGCGCCACCGACGCCGGGAGCTGCGGTCAGCCTCAGAACGGGTAGATCGCGATCTCCGGCCGCATCGTGAGCCACTGGGTCTCGGTGTAGGCCTCGATGTTGGCGGTCGCGCCGCCAACACGCGAGCCGGTGCCGGATGCGCCCACGCCACCGAAGGGCGAGTTGGCCTCGTCAGAGACGGTCTGCTCGTTGATGTGGATCTTGCCCGAATTGATGCGGTCGGCGACCTTCATCGCCTCCCCCACGTCGCCCAGGATGCCGACCGAGAGGCCGTACTCGCTCGCGTTGGCCAGCTCGACGGCCTCGTCGATCGTGCTGAACTTCATGACGGGGGCGACAGGCCCGAAGATCTCCTCCGTCCAGCCCGGGTTGGTGCGGTCGATGCCCGAGAGCACGGTCGGGCGGTAGAACAAGGCCTCGCCACCACCACCAGCCGACACCGTTGCACCCGCCTCGACAGACTGCTTGACGAGGCCGTCGATGCGGTCCCACTGCTTCTCGTCAATGATCGGTCCGAGCGCGACCTGGCCCGAGGCGGGGTCGCCGACGGGCAGGCCCTCCGCCTTCTCAGAAAGCAGGCGCACGTACTCGTCGTACATGCTCTCGTGCACGAGGTGACGCCCCGTCGTCATGCAGATCTGGCCCTGGTGCATGAAGGAACCGAAGGCGCCCGCCGAGACGGCCTTTTCGAGGTCGGCGCCGGGCAGCACGATGAGGGCGTTGTTGCCGCCCAGCTCCAGGTGTGCGCGCTTGAGGTTGCGAGCCGCCGACTCGCCGACCTTGCGGCCTGCAGGCGTGGAGCCCGTGAAGGCGATGACCCGAACCTCAGGCGCCTCGCAGACCGCGGCACCGACATCCGCCCCGCCCGGGAGCAGCTGAAGCACTCCGGAGGGCAGCCCCGCCTCCTCGAAGATGCGCATGAGCACGACACCGCCCGAGACCGCGGTGCGGGGGTCCGGCTTGAGGAGCACGCTGTTGCCGAGCGCGATCGCCGGCGCGACCGAACGGATCGACAGGATCAGCGGAAAGTTGAAGGGCGCGATCACGCTGACGACACCGGCGGGGCGGCGGCGGGCGAACGACCAGCGGTCCTCATTGCTCGTGAGCACCTCACCGTGCGGGTGGCCGGGAAGGGCGGATGCCTCGTAGCACTCGTTCGCGGCAGTGTGAGTCTCGAGCTGAGCCTTCGGCGGGATCGCCCCCGTCTCGCGGATGTTCCAGCCCTGGATCTCCTCCCCGTACTCCTCGAAAAGCTGGCCAGCCCGACGAAGCACGGCCGCGCGCTCCTCAGGTCGACGCTGCGCCCAATCGCGCTGCGCACGGGCCGCCGAGGTGGATGCCTTCAGCACGTCATCGACGGATGCAGCGCCAACAGAACTGAGCTCACGGCCCGTCGCCGGCTCCACCACCGGGATCGAACCAGCGCCGCCGCTCGTCCAACCGTCGACATAAATCCGCCCCGCCCAGTTGGCGTCATCCAGCAAAGTCATGAGTGCTCCTTCGTTGATCGAGATCAACAACGATTCTCCCCCGACATCCTGAGCGGGACGTGCGCTGGCAAGCACGCCTCACGAAATCGCGTAAGATCTTGTGAGGCCGATGCGGGAGACCGCACTCAGCCGTCAGGAGAATTCGCCTAGTGGCCTATGGCGCACGCTTGGAAAGCGTGTTGGGTTAACGCCCTCGGGGGTTCGAATCCCCCATTCTCCGCCACGGTCGAGGCCCGCCATCATTGGGATGCGCGGGCCTTCGACGCTCTACCCGGCACCTTCATGCAACGACTTATGCAACATGACCATGTGGGCTCAGTTGAGCGCCCACCGCTCGACCGCTATGCCGGTCAATCGAGTAAACCGATCAGCAGCTTCGGCAGCCGATAGGTCACCCCGCAACCACGCAGGCGCGAGCTGCGCGAATGCCGCCACAACCTCCGCATGGTCTTCATCCCGGTCCGCCACGATGACCGTATGCACCGCCATCCGGCCGATCTGCCATTCATTTGGCTTGAGCCATGTCTCGAGCTCGCCCACGCACCTCATGCTTGAAGCGAGCATCACATCATCTGAAAGACGACTCGACTTCAACCCGAACTCGATGATGGAGGGCACAAGGCGCCGCAGGGACTCGGCCCGTGCATGCCGCTCCTGTTCGCGCACGCGCTTTCCCTCCAGCACGAACGGCACGATCACCGCACCAATCATCGACGTTACGAATCCAATGAGTGATCCGAGCAGCACTGCCCATCCGCTATCCACAGTCGGAACTGTATCGGTGCCCCGCTTTTTGAGACAGCGTCCGTACCTCCGCCTGGGGGCAGCACGAAATTCTCTCTCTAATACAAATCTTGGTACAAAACTCGAGCGGGCGAGGTTAGGTCGAGCTAGGCTTTTCGAGTTTGCTGCTCTTCTTCTTTTTCTTCTTCTGGGCAGCACAAAGCTGCGGCCCTTGGCCGCCTTTCGCTGGACTCTAGCACCCGGCCAGACTTCTTAGCAATCCGGGCGGCTCCCTGACGGTCGCCGCCCTCGCAGCTCGGGCACTCGCTTAGTCCTTGCTGCGAGCGACGGAGCAGGGACGGCGCAGGTATGTACCAACGATTGTGTTAGGACAGCATTTGCGCCAGGCGGGCGACGGCGTCGCGCTGCATGGTGGGAGTCACGTGCGAGTAGATGTTCATCGTCGTGCTGATGTTGCTGTGGCCGAGGCGCTCCTGGACGACCTTGGGGTGCACGCCAAGCTCGAGCAGCAGGGTCGCGTGAGTGTGTCGGAGTCCCTTGATGGTGAGTGGCTTGAGTGCGTGGTCGCCGAGTTGCTCGCGCGCCCATTGGACGCGCCTGGTCCAGAGCGCGGTTACCGCGTTGGGGTCGCGGAGGCGTCCGTCGAGGTGCCCGAATACGGGCGAGGAGGGTCGGGCGAGGTCGAGCGATAGCGCGCCTCGTGCTGCCTTCCACGAGCGGAGGACTGCGGTGGTGTCGTCGTCGATGTCGACGACGCGGGCGCTGCCGGTCTTGGTGCTCTTGACGGTGTTGCGCTGCACGGTGTCGACGGCGCGCCGGATGCTGATGCGCTGGTTTGTTAGGTCGATGTCGCCCCATCGGAGTCCGAGGACTTCGCCGCGCCGCATGCCGGTGTGGGCGAGCACTTGCCAGATGGGGAAGGCCTCATCGTGCAGCTCGTCCCTGTTCCAGTCGAGGAATGTGCGTAGCTCTGTGGCCGTCCACGTTTCCAGCTCGGGGCGCTGGGCACGGATTGCTTTGCCGGTGGGCGCTTTCACAGTGCGCGACTTGCGGGCCGGGTTCGCGGCGATGTGGCCGTCGTCGATCGCGGCGTCGAGCATGGCACCGATGACGACGTGAACCTTGTTGACGGAGTTGGCCGAGAGCGGCCCACCCTTGTCTTTATCGTCGGCGCGTCCGTGTTCGAGGAGTTCGCGATAGTGGCGGGCGAGCCGCGTGGCGGTGAGCTGGTCGAGGCGCAGTCGACCTAGTTGCGGGTTGACGTGGTGGCGGATGATCTTGCGGTAGCCGTAGATGGTCGAGGGCGCGAGGGTGAGACCGTCGAGCCACTCGGCAGCGAAGGTCGCGACAGTGGGAGGCCCGCCTTTGGCGAGGGTGCCCAGGGCGCGTGCTTTGCGCCGTGCTTCCTGTAGTGCGGCGTCGGCTTCCTGTGCGGTGGAGTAACCGCCCTTACCTGCCTGCCGTGTGCCTGCGTCGGGGTGCTCGGGGTCGAGTGGCACTCGGAGTTGCCAGCGCCAGCGGGTGCCGGCCTTCGTCGTGTAGCTCGTGATCGAGCCGACGCCGCGCCGTCGCCCGCGGTTAGCCATGTTTCCGCGCTTCGTCACCGAGCGAGACGGCGCCAGCATCTCGATCACTTGCAAGGTGGACACGAGCACGACTCCACACGCTGGAATCGGCCGAGGGCTCGTCGACCTCAGGCAGGACTAGGCCGGCGTTGAGCGCCTTCTCCTTGAAGCGCACGAGGTCCCGCATCGCATCATCTGCGATGCCTAGTTGCTCTTCGAGCTTCCCGTTGAGCCAGAGTCGCTCGGCGCCGTCAAGTCGCTCTGCCCGGTGAAGTGTGTGGGCGAGATCGCGGTTCGCCGCAACAGCGTTCCCGACGAGTCGCTTGTACTCGCGGCTCTGCGCGAGGACATCCGTGACTGCCAACCAGTCCTCGCGGTCGGATTCGGGATCAGCCGACCATGGCAGGCCAGCCGACTCAATTGGCCTGGCCCCGGTGAACCATTCGATGACCTCCCACACCGGGAGCGCTTGCCGATCCCACACCTCGTACTCGCCATGGCTGTCGACAGAAAAGAGGAGCAGAAGGGGCGGCACGTTGAGCGCCAGGGCGATCGCGAAGAGGTCAGCGACTGGCAGGACTGGCCGTCGCCCGTTCTCAAGGTCGGCGATTACCGAGCGCCTTACGTAATGACCGAGGGTCAGCGTGCGGTCGGCAACGTCCTGAGCGCTGAGCCCCTGATCTCGCCGAGCAGCGCGCACGCGCGCACCAATCTCGACCGTCTGTCGCTTGGCCCAGCTCTCGCTTTCCGGATGCGTGCTCACCGTCACAGATTAGGGCAAAGCCGGGCAAATTGACATCCTGCCCCCAAAAAACACGGCGTGGCGCTTGACGGGACACACGCAAACATGCGTAGATGTACTCGTACTTGACGTTGTACCCACAAGGAGGAAGTCATGAGCAAGACACAAGCCCGCCCCATAGTCACCCTGGCGGATGCGCGTAGCGCCGACACCGCTGCATTGACGATCGCAGAAGCCGCGCGCGTGCTCGGCGTTGACCCACGAACCGTGAGCGCGAGTGCAGCGGCTGGGGAGCTCCCGTCTGTTCGCATCGGACGACGAGTGCTGATTCCGCGAGAGCCATTCCTCGCTTTGTTCGAGCCACAGATGGCGAGTGCTCGATGACCGCCGAGGTCGGCCCTTGCCGCACGTTCACGTGGTGCCAGACAGACCATGTGCGCCGGGGCAGTTGGGAGGAGCTTGACGACGGGCGTATCGAGTGCGAGCACGTGCTTGATACGCACGAGGAGCTTGTGGGCGAGGAGGGTCAGTCCGTGAGCCTTTGGCTTGCTGTCTATGAGTATCGCGATGCCGATGGGCAGTCGTTCAGCGCTCCCAAGCTCGTGCTCAACACGAACGCGCCACACGCCACCCTTCTTCCATCGGTGGCCTCGAGGCTTGCCCGTGCTCTCGACGAGCTCGCGACTGTAGCGGGCTCTGCGCTGGAGGCTCGGCAGTGAGTGGCGGCGAGGGCGACACGCTATTCGCTGCACGGTTCACGCCTCGGCCGGAGGAGTCCAAGGCTCTCCATCGGGCCCGCGCTGAGGCGCTACGGGTTCGCGCGGTCGCTCTCCCGTCCAGCAGCACGGAGCGGGCGGCTCTCGAAGCTGACTCGCGCGCCGCCGCTGACCGGGCCGCGCGCTCGCGTGTCCTGCGTGCCGAGGACTTGCAGCGAGCGAGGCGGAGCTTCGGTGATGGCTAGTCCTGTGTCCGGATGGGACGGCCTGTTGAACGTTGACCCGGCCCAGGAAGGCTCCCCCGTGCCCGATGAGTTCAATCCCGATCTATACACCGATCCGCCCAAGCCCGAGCGTGCCGCTGAGGAACGAGGGCGTACCGGCCCGAATCAGGCTACGGAGCTGGTGCAGTTGGCTCGGTCGCGCTATGACGTGGTGCGCGGCGATGACAGCAAGATTTATGCCGTCGCCCATTCGCTCCCGGGTATCGCATACAAGCTGCGCGAGGATGGCGGGCTCAGGCAGCAGCTCGCAGCGGCCTACTACGACGACAAAGGCCGTGTGGCTTCGGGCGGCGCGCTCACCGATGCGCTTGCGGTGCTTGAGGGTGACGCTCGCCACTCGCCGGAGACGCGCGTCGCCATCCGCGTTGGCGCTCATGGGGATGGTGTGGTGCTCGACCTTGGCACGCCCGACGCCCGCGCGGTCGTGGCGACGGCGGAGCGATGGGCTGTCGTCAAGCACGCCCCGATCTTGTTCCGCCGCACTAAAGCGATGCTGGCACTCCCCGAGCCCGTCGCCGGTGGCTCCTTCGACCGGCTGCGTGCGTTGCTGAACGTCGACGAATCCGGCTTCCGGCTGGTCGTGGGGTGGCTCGTGGGTGCGCTCCTCGACGGCAGTCCTCAGCCGATCTTGGCGCTGACAGGGCAACAGGGCACGGCCAAGACGACCGCCGCGACGCTCGTGCTGTCTCTGATCGACCCATCTGCCGCCTCGATGCAGTCGCAGCCGCGCGACGAGGAGAACTGGGCTGTTGCCGCGTTCAATGCCTATGGCATCGGTCTCGACAACATCTCGCGGATGGCGCCGTGGTTCCAGGACGCACTGTGCAAGGCGGTGACCGGCGCGGCCCTCGTGAGACGGGAACGGTACAGCGATGACTCGATTAGCGTGCTGCGGTTCCGCCGGCCGATCGTCATCACGACGATCGACCCGGGTGCTCTCCAGGGCGATGTTGCCGACCGTCTGCTTCCGATCGAGTTGCAGCCAATCACTCGACGACAGCGACGTACCGACGCCGAGGTAATGGCGGAAGCCGCGGACGGCCGGCCCGAGACGCTCGGTGCCTTGCTCGACACGCTCGTGAAGGTGCTGGGCGCGCTTCCGACTGTTCACGTGCCCGAGCTGCCCCGCATGGCGGACTTCGCGCGCGTGCTCGCAGCACTCGACGAGGTCACCGGCTGGAGCACGCTCGCCGACTACCAGGCAGCAACGACGTCGGCGGCTCAAGACGTGGTCGACGGCAACTCCTTCGCGTCGGCGATTGTCACTCTTGTGCGATCGACGGGGCGATGGGAGGGCACGTGCGCTGATCTATTGAGCGCGCTCGACGATGGCGAGAGGCACCCTGCTGACTGGCCCAAGACAGCGCGAGGCGTGACCGCACTCTTGCAGCGCCTCACCCCTGCGCTGGCCGCGTCCGACGTTGAGGTTTACCGGCATCATGCGCGGACTAACCGGGGGCAGGCATACACCCTGTCCAACACCGCGTCAGCATCATCACGACTGTGCTCGCGGTGCAGCCTGCCGCTGCACGAAGCGCTTGCAACGGCAGGCGCAACCACACACCCAACCTGCGATGAATCAACCACTGAGGAGGCTAACTGATGCCCACGACATACACGCCCGAATTGCGTTGGGGCGATGCGGTCACCGCTTTCGAGGCCGCGCAGCGTGCCGCACGTTATGCAGATTCGACAATCGAGACGAGGCTCAAGCACGTGCGCCGATTCGCTGACGGTATCGGACTGAGCCCGTGGCGCGTGACCTATGAGGACATCCGCGCATGGCTCGACCGGGAGTCGAGCAACAAGCACACCCGTCTTTCGCTGCGAACCTCCATCCGTGCCTTCTACCGTTGGGCGGCTGCGAGTGGCCGCATGGCCGATGACCCGAGCGAGGAGCCCAGCTACGTCACGAAGAAGGCCCCAGTGCCGGAGAAGTGGCGCCCGGCCCTTGATGCGTTCCGCTCGTATCTGCGCGCCAACGGGCAGCCCCGCACTTCGGTAAGCGTGCGCATGGCGCAGCTATCCCGCTTCGCTCGTGATCACACCAACCTTGACCCGTTCGATGTTGGCTTCGATGACCTCGTCGACTGGCTGAGCGAGAAGCGTTGGAAGCCGGAGACGCGCCGCGCTCATCGCTCTGTCCTCCGCGTGTTCTATGCCTGGGCTGTCCAGTCCGGGCGGATGGAGACCTCCCCGGCGGAGAAGCTCCCCGTTGTCAGGCGCGGCACACACCTCCCGCGCCCGGCTCTTGAAGAGGAGTACCGGAAGGCGCTTGCGTTCGCGTCACCGCGGGAGCGTCTCGCGTTGGTGCTCGCCGCGGAGCTGGGCATGCGCCGCGCTGAGGTCGCACAGGTGCACTCCAAGGACTTGATGCAGCGTGACGGCATCTGGACGCTGACGGTGCACGGCAAGGGAGCACACCAGCGCTCGCTTCCCCTGGCTCCGAACCACGTGAGCATGCTTCGGTCGCTGCCCGAGGGGTACGTGTTCCCCGGTAACGACCATGGGCATATCTCGCCCGCCTACTTAGGCAAGCTCATTTCGCGCCTACTGCCAGCCGGAGTCACCATGCACGCGCTGCGGCACCGGTTCGCCACGAGGGTCTATGCGGTAGACCGTGACGTGTTCGCCGTGCAGCAGCTACTCGGGCACGCCTCCCCCGCGACGACGCAAGTGTATGTGCGTATCGAGGAGTCGAGCATGCGCCGTCTGGTCGAGGCGGTGGCGTCATGAGCGACCGCTCTGAGGCGGCTGTCGCTCAACTCAAGCAGGCCGCGCAGCTCCTTGCCTCTGCTCCCGGCGCGAGCCCGCTGCCGAAAGCCGTTGCGGGCGTCTTAGAGGCGCAGGCCCGGCACTGGCGCTCGTGGTTTCCGGCCGACCCGACGCAGATGGACAAAGCCATTGTGCATCTATCCCAGATTGTCCTTGCCACCTATGGCCCCCAGACCCGGCCCGCTGACGCCGGTACTCGTCAGCACTCGCCCAACTCGAACCCAACCAAGAAAGAAGGCTGACCCTATGTCAATCGCTACCACTGCCCCGTCCTCGACGAGTTCCGATCTGCCCCGCGGTTTCGATGACCCAAGTTCTCCGCATTTCGTGCCCGAGCCGCTTCGTCCGCACTACTCGCGGAAGAACCGGCAGCCGAACGGCGTCGATGATGCTGCGAGGTCGCTCGCCTGGGCGTTCGCCCGCCAGACGGTGCAGGAGCGCCTTGGGCTGTCGGCTGCGTCTGCTGAGCGCTTCCCCACGCAGGAGTACCTCGATGAGGTGGCCGCGACGGCTCATCGGATGCTTCGCGAGGACTATCGCGAGCTGACCGATCGCGCCTTGCATGACCAGCTCCTCGCCGCGGCTCACGCAGCGCACGCCCATGCGGAGCAGAACAAAGAGATTCTCGAGCGGAACCGCCGCACGACCACGTGCCCGGTGTGCGGCCAGTGTGACCCGGTACGCAATGGCGGGGTGCAGACACGGAGCGTGCTTCCTGAGACGGTCGCTCGTGCGCGCGTGCAGCCTAACCCGCACCCTTCCATTCGGTCGTGCGTTGCTTGCTACGTGCTCCTCGTCGACGCGTACAAGAATGCTCTTGCGTCTGAGCCCCTCGAGGACTGGCGCGCGCCTACGCGCCGCGATGCCGTTCTCGCCGCGTTGCAGCCGCACCTCCCCGCGAAGTACGCGCCCACTCCCTAGAAGATCACCCGACCCCTTGGGGTTGCCGCGACTAGTCCTCTAGGCAGCCCCAAGGCCCCTCACCCCCACCAAGAAAGGAAGCCTTACCCATGGCTAAAGGAATCAGCATCGGCGTCGGTGCCGACACCCGTGACTTCTCGAAGGCAGTCAGCAAGGGCGTCATCGACCCTCTCGAGGATGCGCAGGATGCGCTCGACGACGTGGCCCGCGACGGCGACAAGGCCGGAGACAAGCTGGAGCGGTCGTTCAAGGACGCCCAGAAACAGACCGAGAAGTACGGCCGCGAATTCTCGCCCCTCGCCCGCGAGATGGACAGGCAGACCAAGCGAGGCGCAGATGACGTAGCTCGCAACACTGAGCGCGGCTTCGACCGTGCGGAGCAGGCCGCGGGCGCGTTCAAGGATGAAGCGGTGCAGAACTTCGCCGAGACGGCCTCGAGCTTTGACGGGTCGATGGATTCGATCGCGGATATGGCGCAGTCGACGCTCGGCGGGCTCGCAACGGCTATCCCAGGTATCGGCCTCGGTTTGGCCGGCCTCGGTGCTGTCGGCGGCATGTTCTACAACCAGTGGCGCACCGCTGCCGAGGATACCGAAGCGCGCATCGCTTCGATGTACGACGACATGCTCCAGTCCGGGCTCGACTTCCTGTCTGAGGAGGCGGTGACGCAAGGGCTGAATGACCTCTTCAATCCGACCGACGATGCCGGGAAGCGCGCTCTGGAGGAGGTGACTCGCATCGCGAAAGACACCGGGCTGAGCATCGAGGAGGTCGGCGTCGCATGGGTGACTTCGGGTCAGAAGCGAGACGAAGTGCACTCGACCGCGATGGCGAAGTATGAAGCGGAGAAGCGCGCTCTCGAGGAGTTACAGGAGAAGGCGAAGGATCCGGTCTGGGCTGACTACTACGAGCCGCAGCTAGAGGCACAGACCGACATCGTGGAGAACTACCGTGAGATCGCGGAGAAGATGCGCGATCTCGACGCTACGGAGCAGGATGTCGTCCAGGGTGTGAAGAATGCCCGTGCTGCCACTGATCTCTTCAAGGGCTCGATGACGGAGGCGCAGAAGGAAGCGACGAAGGTTGCCGACGAGGTAGCCAAGATTCCCGACGTGTCGACCAAGACCGTGAGGCTCAGCGTTGATGACTCGGCAGTGAAGAACTGGCGCCCTCCGATGCTTCCGCCTGCCGTCCTTGAGATACAGCAGAAGTTTGGAAGGCGGATCGATTGATGGATCCACTGGACGGCTCGTGCATAGCTGTGAGCAGCGATGACGAGGAAGTGTGCGGCCGTCCTGCCGCATTCGTCGCCCGCTGCCGGAGCTGTGCTGGTCAGGGCCCCTTCTGTGCCGCGCACGCCATGGGCGTTAGTTCAATTCCGGAAGCGGCGACGTGCGGCGAATGTGGAGCGAAAGCAGAGGTAGAGATAGCACTCATCTCCACTGTCTGAAGTAGGAGCCAAGAAGAGGCGGCTCACCCGCGAAGGGTGGGCCGCCTCTTTGCGTTCGCCTCGGTTAAGTGACGGTTGCTGTGACGGTCTAGCCAACCGTCACAGCGTCAGCACGCCTCAAATATGCCTCTGATCAGGCTTTATGTCCGTTGTGACGGTTGTGCTAACGGATACGACTCACATCCGAGATGTATCCACGTCCCTACTGCCTTCCGTCCGAACGGTGCACGGCTATGCAACAGTCCATGCAACACCGCTGTTGCATAGCCGTGCTTCTAGATGTTGCTCGGCTCTTTCGCGATGCCCATACTGCCCCGTATTTCCGGGCGAGGAGGCACTTCGCTGCATCGTGCTGCATCCCCTGCCGAGGGAGTTCGAATCCCCCATTCTCCGCCAATTGCCTACGTTCGAGACGTGCGACGAAACCCCCGATCAGAGGACGAGATCGGCGAGGGACAGCCGTGTGCGCGGCGCCAGCTCGCGGGCCTGCAGCTTCTCGGAGAGCGCATCCGCCGAGCCGAGCACGCCGAGTGCCGTCACCGAGACGGGCACGAGGCCTGGCGCGAGACCGAAGGAGTCCCGCAGAGTATCGGGATAGATGCCGCCCATCTGGTGCGTGTGTAGGCCGAGCAACTGCGCCTGCAGCGAGAGGTGGGCGACGGACTGCCCGAGATCGTATTCGGCCCAGCGAAGGGTCGAGCCCGAGGCATCCGTCGTCGTCGCGACATTGACGATGAGCACGGATGCCGACCGTGCCCACACCTCGTTGAACTCGATCAGGCCGGTGAGGATCGCGTCATGCGTTGGCGTACCTCGATGGCCGACGATGAAGCGCCACGGCTGCGTGTTGCTCGCGGAGGGCGCCCAGCGCGCCGCCTCGAGCACGGTCGTCAGCTGCTGCTCGGTGACCGTCGCGTCGGGGTCGAAGGCCCGCGTGCTCCACCGCTGCGCATGCGCATCGCTGAGGGGGACTGACGAATCGGCGAGACGGGAGGGGGCGGCAACAGACGTGGGCATACGTCCAAGGCTAACCCGGCGTCGGCTCAGCTCCCTGAGTTGTGCGAGGCTCCCCCGTCGTACACGGTCGGGTCGGTATCGGGATCCTCCGGTGCTCCGCCTGAGTCGGTGTCGGCCTCGACCTTGGGGTCGTCGACGTCGTGCACCGCGCCGTCCTGCTCGGCTGGGTCCTGTGCGTTCTTGGGGTCAGACATGCCGCACACGGTACGCCGTCGGGAGGAGTTTCGACAGGCTCAACCCGCGGTTTCGACAGGCTCAACCCGCGACAGGCTCAACCCAGGAATGACTCGACCGCGTCGGCCGCATTCTCCACGCCGCCGTTCGCTCGTGTCTCGGCACTCAGCACGGCGAGCCGCTCCCGCACCTCGCGCGAGTTGGCGACCGAGTCGACCGAGAGACGGATCGATTCCGCGCTGACCTCGGCGGTGGGCAGGTGGATGCCGATGCCCAGCTCGGCGAGCTTGTCGGCGTTCGCGAACTGGTCGACAGCCTGCGGGATGGCGACGGTCGGCACTCCGAACCACAGCGCCTCCGTGCATCCGCCCATCCCCGCGTGCGTGATGAAGGCGTCAGCGGATGCCAGCACCGTGAGTTGCGGCACCTGCTCATGCACCTCGACGTTGACGGGCAGGGGGCCGAGCTCGTCGGGATCCACCCGACGGCCGATCGCCAAGACGACGTGCCAGGCGTCGTCCGCCTCGGGGCCGAGCACGTCCCCCTGCTCCCCCGCAAGACCGAAGGCCTCGATGACGCTGCGGTAGACGTGCAACTGGTCGGTGTAGGCGGTGCCGAAGGAGACGAGGAGCACACGGCGGCCGGCGGGGGGCGGGGTCCACGAGTCATCCGCGAGCCTGACGGGGTCGAGGCACGGGCCGACGAAGCGCACCGTGTCGGGCACGCGGTCGGCGAAGGGCTGCATGGCCTTCGGCAGGAGCGCGAGGATGTGGTCCGGCTGCTTCGTCTCGGCATCCCAGTCGAGGCCGTTCTCGCGGAACCACGCGGTGAAGGTGTCAAAGTAGGCGCGACCCGAGACGGAGGTCTTGAGCGCCTCATAGAACTCGCCGTTGTCTTGCTCGAAGGTGTCCCACGCGACGAAGGCCGGTGAGAGCTGCACGGCCGGCACCCCGTAGCGCGCGGCAAGAATGGGCCCCGGATGCCCGCCGATGTCATAGAGCACAAGGTCGGGCCGGTCATCGTCGAAGCGCTCGATGAGCATGGGCAGCACGGCGATGCCCTCATCGAGGAAGACCCGCATGGACTCCCCCATGTCGTGCGGCCAGTCCTCATCGCCCTGGGGAAGGATCGACGGATGCGCCACAACCTCCACCCCCGTGGGGGCCACCAGCGGCACGAGTTCGTCACCCACCACATAGCTGACGCGGTGCCCCCGGTCGACCAGTTCGCGCATGAGCGCGAGCGACGGGTAGATGTGGCTCGGCGCAGTCGAGGCGACCATGAGGACGTGCGGCATCGGGGCTCCCATCGTTGCGAGTGCCCAGCAGTCTAGCGACGCAGGGAAGCCACCGTCTCCACCATGATGTGCCACGTCTCATCCGGCTGGCGCACCCTGCCGACGACCTCCTGGCTCAGGATGCCGTGCGCCCACGTCCAGACGGCGGCGGTCTTTGACCCGCCCTCGTCAGCCCCCAGGAGCGTCGTCATGGCATCCCTGAACATCGACGCGGCGGGATGACTGATCTGCACGGCTGCCTGCTCCTCAGCGAACGGTTTGCTGTTCATGAGCAAATAGAGCTGCGGATGCGCGAGGCCGAAGTCACGGAACGCACCGAGCAGCAGCCGCACCCGCTCCTTGGGCTCCGTGTCGCTCGGC
This sequence comes from Salinibacterium sp. GXW1014, assembly GCF_044769865.1. NCBI lineage: Bacteria > Bacillati > Actinomycetota > Actinomycetes > Micrococcales > Microbacteriaceae > Salinibacterium > Salinibacterium sp. GXW1014. The sequence continues at coordinate 1,649,425 of NZ_JBIZWA010000001.1, read as the reverse complement.
ATCTGCGCGAGGCAACGTTCGAAACCGTCAGCCAACATCTGGAGGCCATGTTCGACCAGGCGGACCTCGATGTCGGCCTTGCTCTCGAACTGCTTGTAGAGGGAGGGCGGTTTGATGCCGGCGAGGCGGGCGACCTCGCCGATGCTCAGGTGGGCGAAGCCATCGCGCTCGAGCACCTCAAGGGCGATCTGCACGAGCTGCTGCCTTCGCGACACCTTTGGAGCGGGGGTCTCCAGGATCATGCGGTCAGACTAGTGGGCGGCCAGCTTGCTGGCCGCCTCGGCACGCCTCCGTTGTCGTTCGCGTTCCAGCCGCACGGCGAAGGGTGCCCACACAATGATCGCGACGCCGGCGCCGATCAGCATGCCGCCGATCGTGTCGGTGAGCCAGTGCACCCCGAGGTAGGTGCGGGAGAGCAGCATGAGGATGGTGTAGATCACCCCCGCGATCCATACCCAGGTGCGCGACAGGATGATGCCGAGCGTGACGGCGATCGTGGCGGCATTCGCGACATGCCCCGAGGGGAAGGAACCTGCATCCGAGAGCACCATCATCTCCTCGGGCCGCGGGCGATCGAAGGTGCCCTTGAGGAGTTGCACGACTCCCACGCTGATGAGCGCCGCGAGCGCGTAGTAGAGGGCTGCCCAGAATCGGCGGAGGAGGCAGAGCACGACGACCGTGCCGATCGGGATGACGTAGATGCCCACGATGCCGCCCCCGAGCCAGTCGAGGAGGAGTGCGGGTGCGTCGAGCCAGATCGTCCTCTGTTCAGCGAGATCCTCGAGCCACTCGTTGTCCGGCTCGAGCGCGGCGTTGCCGACACCGAATGCGATGAGCGCGCCGAGCGCTGCAGCGAGCGCCACCGCAACGGCGGCGCTGATGACGGGCCAACGGCGGGTGACCTTGTGAGCTTCGCGGGATGGCATGGCCTGAGGGTATGCGCAGCGCGCGGCCGCGGCATCCAGTGCGCCCGCAGGTTTCAGCACTGCGGTCTGGTATCAGCGCTGGGGCCTGGTATCAGCGCTGGCTCTTTGGCCCCCGCGGGATCGCCCTCGTGCGGATGAGCTCCGCATACCAGTGGCCGGAGTCCTTGATGGTGCGCTCGAGCGTGCGGTAGTCGACGTGCACGATGCCGAATCGCTTGGTGTAGCCGTAGGCCCACTCGAAGTTGTCGAGCAGCGACCACACCTGGTAACCGCGAAGGTCGACGCCGCGCTGCAGCGCCCGGTGGGCCGCCGTGAAGTGGCGCTGCAGGTAGTCGGTGCGCTCGACGTCGTGCACGGCACCGTCGGTCACCTGGTCGTCGAAGGCGGCCCCGTTCTCAGTGACCATGAGCGGCAGCTCGGGGAACTGCTCGTGCAGCGAGACGAGGAGCTCCTCGAGGCCGTCGGGCGCGATGTTCCAGCCCATCGCCGTGTAGGGGCCAGCCTGCTGCACGAACTCCACCATCTCGCTGCCCGGCCATGGCGAGCCGCCCGCATCCTTGTGGCCGTCGGCCGTCTGGCGGGGGCGACGGCCGTCCCACGTGCGCACGGTCGCGGTCGAGTAGTAGTTGACGCCGAGGAAGTCGATCGGCTGGTGGATCTGTTCAAGGTCGCCGGGGCGCACGAACTGCCAGTCCGTGACCTTCGAGGTGTCCTCCAACAGGTCGGCCGGGTACTCGCCGCGCAGCATCGGGCCCGTGAAGGCCCGGTTGGCGAGCGCGTCGATGCGGCGCATGGCGTCATCGGCGGTGTCGTCACCCGGCCGCAGCACGTGGAAGTTGAGCGTCGCCGAGTACTGGGCGTCGTTGCTCACGACCGACCGCAGCGCCTGCACGCCGAGCCCGTGCGCGAGGTTGAGGTGGTGCACGGCGGCGAGCGCCGCCCGCCCGCTCGTCACGCCCGGCGCGTGGGCGCCCGAGCCGTAGCCGAGGTAGGCGGAGCACCACGGCTCGTTGAGGGTCGTCCACGTGTGCACGCGATCGCCGAGCCTGGCGCCGATGGCCTCGGCGTAGTCCGCGAAGCGGGAGGCTGTGTCGCGCTGGGGCCACCCCCCGGCATCTTCGAGGGGCTGCGGCAGGTCCCAGTGATAGAGGGTCGCGATGGGGCGGATGCCACGGGCCAGCAGTCCATCGACGAGGCGCGAGTAGAACGCGACGCCCTTCTCGTTGACACTGCCGCTGCCCGTCGGCATGATGCGCGGCCAGGCGATGGAGAAGCGGTAGGACTCGAGGCCGAGGCGCTGCATGAGGTCGAGGTCCTCATCCAGGCGGTGGTAGTGGTCGTCGGCGACATCTCCCGTGTCGCCGTTGACGATGCGGCCGGGCTCCCGGCTGAAGGTGTCCCAGATCGAGGGGCCGCGGCCATCCTCGTCGTAGGCGCCCTCGATCTGGTACGACGCCGTCGCCGAGCCGAAGAGGAAGGTTTCGGGGAACTCGAGGCCGTGGTCGCGGTAGTCGGGGGAACCAGAGATCATGCGTCGGACTCTACCTGAGACATCCGGCGACCTGGGAGCGCTCCCAGAGGTTGCTTAGGCGCCCGCGGGGTCCTGCAACAGCGGCGCCAGGGCGAGCTCGGCGGCACCGATGAGGAGACCGTCCTGCGCGAGGCCGGCGCGTTCGATGCGTACACCCTCCCAAGCGGCGGGGACGGTCGACCGCTCGACGAGCGCATCGAACCGCTCGGGGGCACAGGCGTGGAGGCTCGCGAGGAAGCCACCGAGCACGACAAGTTCGGGGTTGAGCACATTGATGGCATTGCTCAGGGCGACGGTCAGGACGCGATGCTGGCGCGCGATCTCGGCCAGGACTGTTTCGTCAGTCGAGGCCAGGAGGGAGGCCTCGAGCGTTGACTCGTCGGCCGTCGACATGCCCAGCACCCGCAGCAGGCGCGCCCTGCTCACCTCGTCTTCGAGAGTGCCGTGCTCCGTCGCCCTGTCGTCGAGGTTGGCGAGCCCCGGCCGGTTCTGGCCGAACTCCCCCGCGTAGCCGGCGACACCGCCGAGCGGGAGCCCCCGCACGATCACGCCACCGCCGATGCCACTCGCACCGCCATTGAGGTACACGAGGTCGTCGACATCCCTGCCGACGCCGAACTCGCGCTCGGCGATCGCGGCAAGGGTCGCATCGTTCTCGGCCGTCGCAGGCATGCCGAGAGCATCCTCGATCATGCGGGTGATGGGCGTCTCCCGCCAGCCCAGGTGGGGCGCCCAGCGCACGACGCCGTCGGCCGCTCGAACGAGGCCAGGGATGGCGAGGCCGATGCCCCGGATGCGACGCTCCGCGCCGATGCGCTCCTGGAGGTCCGCGACGAGCCGCGCGATGATCTCGACCGCCTCCTCGGGCGTGACGATGTGGTCCACCTCGTGGCGGATGCGGTGCTCAACCCGGGCGCAGAGGCCGACGACGCCGACCGTGATGGCGTCGACCTCGGGGTTGACGGCGATCGCGACGGGGCGGGGATCAGGGAGCACCCGCGGCGACGGCCGCCCGACCCGCTTGCTCGCCGAGGGCGTCGTCTCGACGACGAGGCCGAGGCCCTCGAGTTCGGCGACGAGCGCGGCGATCGTCGAGCGATTGAGGCCCGTCTGCACTGTCAGCTCGGCACGGGAGAGGTCGCCTCCGCGGTGCACGAGGCCCAGCACGGTCGAGAGGTTTCGACGCCGTACGCTCTCGAGCTTGTCTCCACGCGTGACCACGGGCCCACCTTATCCGTCAGGGTGATCGAGGGAAGTGATTTGTTGTCCTTGACCCCAAATGCTGGAGACCATAGTATGCCGACATCCCAATCACTTTCGACGGAGCCGTCGAAACTTTCGAGAGGTGTTCAACGATGAACAGATCCCGCATCACACGGGTCGCCGCGGTTGGCGCCGCGAGCGCCCTTGCGCTCGGGCTCGCCGCGTGCAGCAGCGACGGCGGCGGCGACAACGACAACGGTGACTCGGTCACCATCACCTGGTGGCACAACGCGACCTCCGACCCGCTCCAGGGCATCTATGAGGAGGTCGCGGCGGAGTTCGAGGCAGAGAACCCCGGCGTCAAGGTCGAGGTGACCGGCTACCAGAACGAAGACCTGCAGCGCACGCTCATCCCGAACGCGCTGCAGTCGGGTGACGCGCCCGACATCTTCATGGTCTGGCCGGGCGGCGAGGTACGCTCCCAGGCAGAGGCCGGGCACCTGATGGACCTCACTGAGGTCGCATCCGAGTCGATCGAGGCGATGGGCGCATCCGTCGCCCCCTGGACCGTCGAGGGCAAGGTGTACGCGATCCCCTACGCCTTTGGCGCAGCGGGCATCTGGTACAACCAGGAGCTCTTCGACGAGGCCGGCATCGAGGGCACCCCCGAGACCCTCTCGGAGCTCGAGGACGCCGTTGCGGCACTCAAGGCGATCGACGTCGAGCCCATCGCGGTCGGCGCGGGTGACCTCTGGCCCGCTGGCCACTGGTGGTACCAGTTCGCCGTCGCGTCGTGCCCCGCCGACGTGCTCGAGACCGCGATCCCGGAGCACGACTTCACCGACCCGTGCTGGATCGAAGCCGGCGAGCGCCTGCAGGAGTGGATCGCAGTGGAGCCGTTCAACAACGGCTTCCTCGCGACACCGGCCCAGACCGGCGCCGACAGCTCCAACGGCCTCATCGCCAACCAGACGGCGGCGATGGAGTTCATGGGCCCCTGGAACGCCGGAACGATCGGCAGCCTCACAGAAGACGGTGAAGTGCCCGAGTGGCTCGGCTGGTTCCCCTTCCCCAGCGTTGACGGAGCCAGCGGCGACCCCGGCGCCATCATGGGCGGCGGCGACGGCTTCGGCCTGAGCGCCGACGCACCCGATGAGGCGGTTGACCTGCTGAAGTACATCGTGAGCGAGGACGTGCAGCGTCGCTTCGCGGAGTCCGGTGCCGGCGTTCCCACGCACCCTGCCGCTGCTGACGCGCTGACCGACCCCAACCTCCAGGCCAGCGCGGCCGCACTCAGCGAGGCCACCTACGTGCAGCTCTGGATCGACAGCGCGCTCGGTCCGGCCTTCGGCGCACCGCTCAACCAGGCAGTCGTGAACATCTTCGCCGGCTCGGGCACCCCGCAAGACGTGGTGACCGCGCTGGAGCAGACGGCCGCCTCGCAGTAACTCGGCCCCGCGCGGCGAGCCCGCGCGTTCACGCCGAAACCCACCTCGGCGGGGCCTGCCAGTCCTCCGGCAGGCCCCGCCGTTTCTCCCAACGGAGTGAGAGATGACCGTAACGCAAGCTGCTCCCCCGCCCGTCGCGAGTGACACGGGGCCCGCCAAGACCCAGACTCGGGCACCACGCCGCAAGCCGGGAGGGAACAACGGCCGCAAATGGCTCGAGATCGCCCTCTTCGCCGGCCCAGCACTGCTCGTCTTCATCTCCTTCGTGATCGTGCCCGTCGCGCTCGCGGCGGTCTACAGCCTCTACAACTGGAACGGCCTCGGGCCACTCGACCGCTTCATCGGCCTCGACAACTACGTGCGGGCCTTCTCCGATCCCCTCTTCGTCAAGGCGATCGGCAACAACGCGACCATCGTCATCGCCTCGATCCTCGTGCAGGGGCCACTCGCAATCGCGGTCGCCCTGCTCCTCAACCGCCACATGCGCGGGCGCGGGCTCATCCGCGCCCTCATCTTCGTTCCCTACGTGCTCGCAGAGGTCGTCGCCGGTCTTTCGTGGAAGCTGCTGCTCTCACCCCGCGGCGGGATCAACGCCATGCTCGAGGGCATCGGGCTCGGCCACCTCGCCAAGCCCTGGCTCGCCGACCCTGATACCGCCCTCTGGGTGATGTTCGGCATCCTGACCTGGAAGTACCTGGGCTTCGCAATCCTGCTCATGCTCGCGGGGCTCCAGGGCGTGCCGGAGGAACTGCACGAGGCCGCCGCGATCGACGGCGCCAGCTGGTGGCAGACGCAGTGGCGCATCACGCTCCCCCTGCTCGGGCCCACGATCCGCATCTGGATCTTCCTCTCGATGATCGGCTCGCTGCAGCTCTTCGACATGGTCTGGGTCACGACCAAGGGTGGGCCCGTCGGAGCGACCAACACGATGGCCGTCTACATGATCCAGTACGGCCAGGGCCAGTACGGCTACGGCAGCGCAATCGCCGTGATCCTCTTCGTCATCTCACTCATCGTGGCCCTCGTCTACCAACGATTCGCCATGCGCCGCGATCTCGCCGGCGCCATCACGAGCGGAGTGCGCTGACATGACAACCCTCACGCAGACAAGCACGCAACCCCGGCCGGCTCCCGCTGCACCCCTCAACGCCAAGAAGAAGCCCTTCAACCTCGGCCAGGTGTGGGTCTACGTCGTCGCACTCACGGTGATCGCGGCATCCGTCGGTCCCGTCGCCTATGTATGGATCGGCGGCTTCCGGCGCACGGCCGACATCAACGCGAACCCCGCTGGCTGGCCCGACCCGTGGACCATCGACAGCTACCTCAACGTGCTGACCTCGAACCGGTTCTGGGGCTCCGTGTTCTCGTCGAGCCTGGTCGCGATCGGCACGACCGCGGGCGTCGTGATCCTCGGCGTCATGGCGGCGTTCGTCATCGCCCGCTACACCTTCCGCGGCCGCGGCGGCCTCTACGCCCTGTTCGCGGCTGGCCTGATGTTCCCCGTCACGGTGGCCGCGCTGCCGCTCAGCATCATGCTGCGCGACATCGGCCTGCACGGCACCTTCCCCGGCCTGATCATTCCGCAGGTCGCCTTCGCCCTGCCGACGACCATCATCATCCTCGTACCCTTCCTGCGAGCGATCCCCAATGAGCTGGAGGAGGCCGCGGCGATCGACGGGGCGAGCCGCATCGGCTTCTTCTGGCGCATCATGCTGCCCCTCGCCGGCCCCGGACTCATCACGGTTGGGGTGCTCGCCTTCGTGAACAGCTGGAACGCCTACCTGCTGCCGCTCCTCCTCATGGCCGCCGGCGGCATGCCACAGGACCTCTGGACGCTGCCACTCGGCGTGCAGCAGTACTCGACCCAGTACTCGGCCGACACGGGCGCCGTGCTCGCATACACCTCGCTCTCGATGCTGCCAGCACTCGCGTTCTTCCTCTTCGCGGAGAAGCGCATCGTCGGCGGCCTCACGGGCGCTGTCAAGGGATAAAGGAACCACCGCAATGACTGACACCACGACTGTGCCCCTGTGGCGCGACACCACTGTCGACCCCGCGGAGCGCGTCGCAGCGCTCATGGCCGAGATGACGCTCGAGGAGAAGATCGCGCAGCTCTACGGCGTGTGGGTGGGGGCCTCGGATGAGGGTGGCGAGGTCGCTCCCCACCAGCACGACATGTCCGACGGCGACGTCGACCTGGATGCGCTGCTCCCGCTCGGGCTCGGCCAGCTCACGCGACCCTTCGGCACGGCCCCCGTCGACCCCGCACTCGGCGCCCTCTCGCTGCAGCGCACGCAGGAGCGCATCGTCTCCGCGAGCCGCCTCGGCATCCCGGCCCTCGCGCACGAGGAGTGCCTCGCGGGCTTCGCGGCGTGGGGCGCGACCGCCTACCCCGTGCCGCTCTCGTGGGGCGCGAGCTTCGACCCCGACCTCGTGCGTCGCATGGCCGCGCGCATCGGGGCGGACATGCGCTCGGTCGGCATCCACCAGGGCCTCGCCCCCGTGCTCGATGTCGTGCGCGACGCCCGCTGGGGCCGAGTCGAGGAGACGATCGGCGAAGACCCCTACCTGGTCGGCACGATCGCGACCGCCTACGTGCAGGGCATCGAGTCGACCGGCGTCGTCGCGACGCTCAAGCACTTCGTCGGCTATTCGGCCTCGCGCGCGGGCCGCAACCTCGCCCCCGTCTCGGTGGGGCAGCGCGAGCTTGCCGAGGTGTTGCTGCCACCGTTCGAGATGGCGATCCGTGAGAGCGGGGTGCGCAGCGTCATGAACGCGTACACCGACATCGACGGCGTCGCCTCGGCCGCCGACCGCAGCCTTCTCACGGAGCTCCTGCGCGACACCTGGGGCTTCGAGGGCACCGTCGTCGCCGACTACTTCGCGATCGCATTCCTTGCGACCCTGCACGGCCATGCCGAGGGCTGGGCGGATGCCGCGGCCCAGGCGCTCGAGGCCGGCATCGACGTCGAGCTCCCCACCGTCAAGACCTTCGGCGCACCGCTCGTCGAGGCCGTGCGTGAGGGCACCGTGCCCGAGGCGCTCGTCGATCGCGCGCTGCGGCGTGTGCTGCTGCAGAAGCTCGAGCTCGGCATGCTCGACGCCGACTGGAACCCCGTTCCTCCCGCGCTGCAGGCATCCGACGGGGTGCAGCGCGGCAGCGTCGACCTCGACTCAAGCGAGAACCGCGCGCTCGCGCGGGACCTCGCGGAGCGGGCCATCGTGCTCCTCCGCAACGACGGCGTGCTGCCCCTCGCCGCCCCGAAGCGCATCGCCGTCATCGGGCCGAACGCGCACGACCCCTACGCGGTGCTCGGCTGCTATTCCTTCCCGAGCCACGTGGGCGTTCGGCATCCGGAGTTCCCCATCGGCATCGAGTTGCCGACCCTGCTCGACTCCCTGCGGGCAGAGTTCCCGGATGCCGAGATCGAGCACGCGGAGGGCACGAGCGTTGACGGCGGCGAGACCGATGGCATCGCCGCCGCGGTCGAGGCCGCGCGCAACGCCGACATCGTGATCCTTGCCCTGGGCGACAGGGCCGGCCTCTTCGGCCGGGGCACGAGCGGCGAGGGCTGCGACGCCCCCTCGCTCGAGCTGCCGGGAGCACAGCAGGCGCTCGTCGACGCCGTGCTCGACAGCGGCACGCCCACCGTCGTGACGCTGCTCGCGGGTCGCCCCTATGCGCTCGGCTCAGCCGTGTCGCGAGCGGCCGCGATCGTGCAGTCGTTCTTCCCCGGTGAGGAGGGCACCCCCGCCATCGCCGGCGTGCTCAGCGGGCGCATCAACCCCAGCGGTCGACTCCCCGTCAGTGTGCCCGCCCAGCCGGGCGCGCAGCCGACGACCTACCTCGCCTCGCCCCTCGCCCGGCCCAGCGGGGTCTCCAACATCGACCCCACCCCCGCCTTCTGGTTCGGGCACGGCCTCGGCTACTCGAGCTTCGAATGGAGCGCACTTGAGGCATCCGCTGCTTCAATTGCGACGGATGCCTCGGTCACGGTGTCGATCGACGTCACCAACACCGGGGCCCGAGCCGGCGCCGACGTCGTGCAGCTGTACCTGCACGACCCCGTCGCGAGCGTCGTGCGGCCCGTGCAGCGACTCATCGGCTACGCCCGAGTGGAGCTGGATGCGGGCCAGACCGCCCGCGTCGCCTTCACTGTGCCGGCCGACCTCGCCTCCTTCCCCGGACGGGACGGCGCACGCATCGTCGAGCCGGGCGCGATCGAACTCGGCTTCGGACGCTCGGCTGGCGACATCCCCCTGACCCAGCGCGTGACCCTCACGGGCGCCGTGCGGGTCGTCGACCACACCCGCGCACTCCAGCCGCGGGTGGAGGTGAGCCCGCCCGGCACCCGATGACACCGGGCGGGCCAATGCGGGCCTGGTAGAGCGGTGTGCACCCGAGAGCACACTGGCGCTGCCGGGCCCGCACAGGCCTGTCAGTCGAGCAGCGGAGCCGTGCTCTCGCGCACGACGAGACTCGTCGCCAGGTCCATGCGCGGGGTACCACCGACGATGGGACCCTCGGCCAGCCTGATCGCGAGACGCGTCGCCTCGCTGCCCATCTGGCGGAGAGGCTGGTGCACGGTGGTCAGGCGTGGGCTCACCCAGTTGGCGAGCGGGATGTCGTCGTAGCCGACGAGCGAGAGGTCGTCGGGCACCCGGAGGCCGAGCGACCGGGCCGTCTCGAGCACGCCGAGCGCCTGGAGGTCGCTCCCGGCGAAGATGGCGGTCGGCGGCTCAGGCAGCGCCAACAGGTCGGCCGCGTGACGCGCACCGCCTGAGCGGTGGAAGTCGCCGAAGCGGATCCACTCCTCCTTCACCGGCAGGCCGGCCGCGTTCATGGCCGAGCGATAGCCGTCGATGCGGGCGAGTGAACACATCATGTCCTCGGGGCCCGTGATCGCCGCGATCCGCTTGTGTCCCAGGTCAATCAGGTGACGCACCGCGGCGAGGCCCCCGGCCCAGTTCGCACTGCCGACGGCCGGCACCTCCGGTGAGGGGTCGCCCGCCGGGTCGACGATCACGAAGGGGATCGAGCGGGTGCGCAGCGCGGCCCGCATCGCCTCAGGCAGGTCGGAGAACACGAGCACGACCGCGACGGGGCGCCGGCCCAGCACGCCCTCCAGCCAGTCATCGCCGGGCGCGTGCCGGGTGCCGCTCTCGGTGAGCACGACGCTCATGCCATGCTGGCTCGCGACATCCTCGACCCCGCGGATGACCTCCATCGACCACGCGGACTCCAGCTCGTGAAAGACGAGCTCCACGAGCCGCGACGACGACTGCGCGCCCTGGCGGCGTTGATAGCCGTGCTGGTCGAGGAGCGTCTCGACGCGGCGCCTGGTGGAGGCCGCGACATCCGCTCGTCCGTTGAGCACTTTCGAGGCGGTCGCAATGGAGACCCCGGCCTCGGCCGCGAGCTCGGCGAGCGTGACGCGCGCCGCGGAGGGTGTTGACATGTCGACACGATACTGGAGTTTCGGCGAATTCTTCGAAAGTCTCGATCCAGTGGAAACTCCGCGCGCCGTGCGATAAGTTTGGAAGCACAACAATTCTCGACTGAGGAGCAGCAATGGCAACGACGCCCACCCCCGCGGACAAGTTCTCCTTCGGCCTCTGGACCGTCGGCTACAACGGGGCAGACCCCTTCGGCGGCCCCACCCGCGCCCCGCTCGACGTCGTGCACGTCGTCGAGAAGCTCAAGGAACTCGGCGCCTACGGCCTCACCTTCCACGACGACGACCTCTTCGCCTTCGGATCGACGGATGCCGAGCGCCAGACCCAGATCGACCGCCTCAAGCAGGTGCTCGCCGACACGGGGATCATCGTGCCCATGGTCACGACCAACCTCTTCTCCGCCCCCGTCTTCAAGGACGGCGGCTTCACCTCCAACGACCGCGCCGTGCGCCGCTTCGCCCTCCGCAAGGTGCTGCGCAACGTCGACCTCGCCGCCGAGCTCGGCGCCAAGACCTTCGTCATGTGGGGTGGCCGCGAGGGAGCCGAGTACGACTCCGCCAAGGACATCCATGCCGCACTGTCGCGGTATCGCGAGGCCGTCAACCTGCTCGGCGACTACGTGACCGACAAGGGCTACGACATCCGCTTCGCGATCGAGCCGAAGCCCAACGAGCCCCGCGGCGACATCCTGCTGCCCACCGTCGGGCACGCGATCGCGTTCATCAACACGCTCGAGCGGCCAGAGCTCGTCGGCGTCAACCCCGAGGTCGGGCACGAGCAGATGGCCGGCCTCAACTTCGCGGCCGGCATCGCCCAGGCGCTCGACTGCGGCAAGCTCTTCCACATCGATCTCAACGGCCAGCGCGGCATCAAGTACGACCAGGACCTCGTCTTCGGCCACGGCGACCTGCACAACGCCTTCGCTCTCGTCGACCTGCTGGAGAACGGTGGTCCGGGCGGCGGCCCTGCCTATGACGGCCCCCGCCATTTCGACTACAAGCCCTCCCGCACCGAAGACGAGACGGGCGTCTGGGAGTCCGCCGCGGCCAACATGCGCACCTACCTCCTGCTCAAGGAGCGCGCGGCTGCGTTCCGCGCCGACCCCGAGGTGCAGGAGGCACTCGAGGCCGCACGCGTGACCGAGCTCGCGCAGCCGACCCTTGGTTCGGGCGAGAGCTATGACGACCTCATCGCCGACCGCAGCGCCTTCGAGGACTTCGACGCCGAGGCTTACTTCAACGGCCGCGGGTTCGGCTTCGTGCGCCTCCAGCAGCTCGCGACCGAGCACCTCATGGGCGCGCGCTAACGGTTCCTCCACCAGTGATCCAGCCGTGAGAGTGGCCAAATGGCTGTTCCCAGAGGCGGGGGACAACCATTTGGCACACCTCAGGCATCCGAAGTGCAGAAAGGGCGGACATGCCACTCGTCGCAGGAGTCGACTCGTCGACCCAGAGCTGCAAGGTCGTCATCCGTGACGCCGAGACGGGGGCGCTGAAACGCTACGGGCGCGCGCCACACCCCGACGGCACAGAGGTCGATCCTGAAGCCTGGTGGCTTGCCCTGCGGCAGGCCATCACGGCGGCCGGTGGCCTCGCGGATGTCGCGGCAATCTCGATCGGCGGCCAGCAGCACGGCCTCGTGGCGCTCGACGCCGGGGGCCGCGTCATCCGCCCCGCCCTGCTCTGGAACGACACCCGCAGCGCCGACGCCGCCCTCGCCCTGCGCTCGGAACTCGGCGATGCCGAACTCGCGGCGCGCACGGGCAGTGTGCCGGTCGCCTCCTTCACGTCGACCAAGCTGCGCTGGCTGCGGGATGCCGAGCCGGAGAACGCGGCGCGGGTCGCGGCGGTGGCGCTCCCGCACGACTGGCTGACGTGGCGCCTGCGCGGTTTCGGGCCCGACAACCCGGAGCTCCACGAGCTCGTGACCGACCGCTCCGACGCGAGTGGCACGGGCTACTTCGATACGGCACGCGGCGACTACGACCGCGAGCTGCTGGCGGCGGCTCTCGGAAACTCAGGAATCACGCTCCCCACCGTGCTCGCCGCGCACGAATCGCGGCCGGTGGCGGCGCAGGTTCCGGGGTTTCCGTTGCCCGAGTCGCTCCTGCTGGGTGCCGGCGCTGGCGACAACGCCGCCGCTGCGCTCGGCCTCGACGCACGCCCCGGCGACGTCGTCGTCTCGCTCGGCACGAGCGGCACGGTCTTCGCCGTCTCCCCCACGGCCGTCGCCGACGAGACCGGCACGGTGGCGGGCTTCGCGGATGCCACGGGCGAGTTCCTCCCCCTCGTCGCCACCCTCAACGCCGCGCGCGTGCTCGACGCGATCGCCGGGCTGCTCGGCGTCGACCACGCGGAACTCGGGGCCCTCGCGCTGCAGGCGGATGCGGCATCCGGGCCCGTGCTCGTGCCCTGGTTCGAGGGCGAGCGCACCCCCAACCTGCCGAATGCGACAGCGACGCTGAGCGGCCTCACGCTTGCCACGACAACACGGCCCGCTCTCGCCCGCGCGGCCATCGAGGGCATGCTGTGCGGCCTCGCCGACGGGCTCGACGCCGTGCTCGCGCAGGGCGTCACGGCGGAGCGCGTGCTGCTCATCGGCGGCGCGGCCGGCAACCCGGCCGTGCAGGCGGTCGCGGCGCAGGTCTTCGGGGTGCCGGTCACGGTGCCCGTCGCGGGCGAGTACGTCGCCGACGGCATGGCGCGGCAGGCCGCGTGGGCGCTGACCGGTGCACGTCCCGAGTGGCCCGTCGCGATGGCGAGCGAGCTTGAGGTCGACCATCGCCCCGAGATCCGCGAGCGCTACGCGCGGGCGCGGGATGCCGCGGCGCACGCAGTCTGAGGCACGAGCGCCCCGGCCCCGAGTGGCCAAACTTTCGGCCAACGCGCCCCGGGAAGCCGAAAGTTTGGCCTCTCATCGGGTTGGGGAGGCGTCAGTCGCGGGGCAGGTGCCGCTCGAGGAACTTGTTGCCGAACTTGCCGGAGGGGTCGAGCCTGGCCCGCAGCGCCGCGAAGTCGGCCGCGCGGGGGTAGCGCGACGACACGTCGCCCGCCGAGAAGAGCTTGCCCCAGTGCGGGCGCGGAGCGTAGGGCGCGAGGGCATCCTCGAGCGTCGGCAGCAGCGCCTCAACCTCGATCTGGCGCGGCTGCCACGTGAAGTGCAGGCCGAGCACGTCGCATCCGTAGGCCGGGCTCAGCCACAGCTCGTCGGCGGCAACCGTGCGCATCTCGGCGACCTGCAGGAGCGGCGCGATACGCGAATCGAGGTTGCGGATGGCTCGGATCGCGTCGGCGGCGTGCACGCGGGGCACGAGGTATTCGCTCTGCAGCTCGTCGCCGTTGGAGGGCGTGAACGCGAGCCTGAAGTGCGGCAGCCGGTCGAGCCAGCGTCCCGGCGCACCAAGTTGCGGGGTGCAGTTCACGGGTGAGATTCCGGGCAGCGGATGCCGTTCCCCGTCGGCCGGCACCCCACCGAAGGCGGGCAGGGGCGCGTCACGTTCGGGCCTGCGCTTGAACCATGCCTGGCCGATCGTGTCGGGGTCCTGCCAGGTCGTGAAGAGGCTCACGCTGTAGGCGGCGGATGTCACGGCGTCGAGGTCGTCGAGGGCGGCGGCCAGCGGCATCCGTTCGATGACGTGCTGTTCGATCGCGTAGCTGGGCTCGATGTCGAGGGTGACGGCGGTCACGATGCCGAGCGCCCCGAGCGACACGACGGCGCCGTCGAAGTCGGGCTCGCCGCGGCGAAGCGTGAGGAGTGAGCCATCGGCCGTCACGAGGTCGAGCGCGGCGACGGCGGAGGCAAGGCTGCCGGTGCGGTCACCGGAGCCATGCGTACCCGTTGCGACCGCACCCCCGACCGAGATGTGCGGGAGCGAGGCAAGATTCGCGAGGGCCCACCCGGATGCCTCGAGGGCCTGCGCAAGGTCGCCGTAGCGCATGCCCGCGGGCACGGTGACGGTGCGCGCGTCGGCATCCATCGTGACCGGGCCCACGAGTGATGCGGTCGAGAGGAGCTCGTGCCGCGTGTCGGCCACGGTGTTGAAGGAGTGGCGTGTGCCGAGGGCACGGATGCGCTCGGACCCGTCAACGAGGCGCCTCACCTCGTCGACGGTCGAAGGTTCGTGCAGCCGCGTCGCCGCGTAGCGCAGGTTGCCCGCCCAGTTGTGGCTCATGTGGGGCGCGAGCCTGCGTCGATCGTCTCCGCGAGCAGGAGGAGTGCCTGCACAACGGTCGCCCGCACAATCTCGACGGGTTGGCCTTCGAAAAGGTATGGCTCGACGCGCTCGCCATCCGGCCCGAAGATGCCGATGAAGACGGTGCCGACGGGCTGGCCGTCCTGCTCGTCTGGCCCGCCAACGCCCGTCACGGCGACCGCCAGGTCGGCGCCGGTCGCCTCGGCCACCCCGCGCGCCATCTCGGCCGCCGCGCTCTCGCTCACGACGGGCCCCGGCGTCACGCCGAGCACCCGGTATTTGGTCTCACGCTGGTAGGCGACGACACCGCCGCGGAACCACTCCGACGACGACTCCCCCGCGCCGAGCGCGGTCGCGATCTGTCCCGCCGTCAGCGATTCGGCGCATGCGACCGTGCGGGATCCCACCGCCTCTCCCACGCGGCGCACAAGTCCCTTGATCTCGTCGTCATGATCCATCGGCATGACCCCAGTCTTCACTGCCCGCCCGCGTCAGGTTCCCAGCCAACGCTCGGCCATCCCTCGGCCCATGTGATGGGCCTGATCACTCCAGGCCGACCGCAGCCCACGACACGGGCGGGAGGGTGACGGTGAGGATGCCGCCGTCGAGGGTCACGTCCTCGATCGACCTGAGCCTGACACGCTGCTGCTGGGCGAGCGTGTTCTTCGCATAGACGTCGTCGTCGTGCAAGAGCTGCGTCTCGGTCACCCGGTTCACGCCGAGGTCGCGCACGTCGATCGTGATGGTGGCCGGTTCGCTCGTGCTGCGGTTCACGAGGAAGACGGATGCCGTGCCGTCGTCATCGACCGTCGCGACCGAGTCGACGACATCCGCTTCTCCGTAGAAGGCGGTGTCGTAGCGGTCGGAGTCGATGGAGGGCCGGATGACGCTGCCCCGCGCCATCCGTGATGTCACCGAGAAGGGGAAGAAGGTGGTCTGCCGCCAGACGTCTCCGCCCGGCTCGGTCATGATGGGGGCGATCACGTTGACAAGCTGGGCGAGGGATGCGCTCGTGACGCGGTCGTGGTGCTTCAGCAGGGTGATCAACAGGTTGCCGAGCACGACAGCGTCGGCGACCGAATAGACGTCCTCGAGCTGGCGTGGCGCGATGGGCCACTCGGTCTCGCTGACCTCGTCGCTCTCGCGGTGCTCGTCGAGGTACCAGATGTTCCACTCGTCGAAGCTGAGCTGGATGGTCTTGTCGGAGCGCTTCTTGTGCTTGACGTGGTCGGCGGTCGCGACGACGGTCGAGATGAAGTACTCCATGTCGAGCGAACTAGCGAGGTAGCTGCCGAGGTCGCCGCCTCGCTCCTGGTAGTAGGCGTGGCACGAGACGTAGTCGACGTGGTCGTAGGCATGCTCGAGCACGACCCGCTCCCATTCGCCGAAGGTCGGCATCATCGAACCGGAGCTGCCACAGACGACCAACTCGAGGTCTTTCTGGGCCATCTTCATGGCCGCGGCGGTTCGCGCAGCGAGCTTGCCGTAGTCGTCGGCGCTCATGGCGCCGACCTGCCAGGGGCCGTCCATCTCGTTGCCGAGGCACCACATGCGGATGTCGTAGGGATCCTCTGCCCCGTTGGCGATGCGCAGGTCGCTCAGACGAGTGCCCGAGGGGTGGTTGGCGTACTCAAGCAGGTCGAGGGCCTCGAGCACGCCCCGAGTGCCGAGGTTGACGGCCATCATGATCTCGCTGCCGGTGAGTTTGGCCCAGCGCGCGAACTCGTCGATGCCGACCTGGTTGGTCTCAAGCGAGTGCCAGGCGAGGTCGCGGCGCACCGGCCGCTGGTCGCGCGGACCGATGCCGTCTTCCCAGCGGTATCCCGAGACGAAGTTGCCGCCGGGATAACGGATGGTCGTGGTGCCGAGTTCCTTGACCAGCTCGATGACATCGGCTCGGAAGCCATCTTCGTTCGCGGTTGCGTGGTCCGGCTCATAGATGCCGTCGTAGACGCAGCGGCCGAGATGCTCGACGAAGGAGCCGAAGATGCGCCGGTTGATGCGGGTGACGAACGCCGATCGGTCAATGACGAGTGTTGCCTTGGCCAATATCCGCTCCTTCTGTCTCCTGTACCCAGTGTTGTGTCACACACCACCGCTGTCGCGGCGCACCTCGGGCGAGTCGCGATCCGCATGGCGCTCCCCGCCGGGAACCGGTGCAACTTCGGAGATTCGGCGACACACCGCGACGAGCGGATGCCGCGGGCGGCGTGTCGCCGAATCTCCGAAGTTACGCGGCATCCGTGCACGCATAACGGCTGACGCCGTTCCGCTACGGGACCCCCGGGCCGCCAGTCCAGGGCCGCAGCCACAGGGCGATGGCGGCGATGAGCGACGCCTGCCCCAGTAGCGAGTAGAACACCCAGAACGGCGACTGGCCGCCGCTCGTGCCGAAGGTGTCGGCGACGCCCATGCCCATCGCGAAGGTGCCCATCCACTGGAAGAAGATCGCAGCGGCGACGATTCCCAACGTGACCAGGAGCATCCGTCGGGCGGTGAGCCATGCCGGCCCGATCAGGCCGAGCACCAACGGGGCAAGCGCCGCGAGGCCCCAGCACACCGTCCAGATCCGCAACATCATGAGCGCTCCATTGAGCTCCCCCGCGTACCCCATGCACGCTCGGATCTCAGCGGCCGTCATCCCCGGCATGAGCGCCTCGGGCATCCACACGTAGCCGTCAAGGAAACCGAGGGCGACCACCACGAGGAGGGCAGCGGATGCCACGGCACCGAGCACGACGCGCTGCCCGCGCCCGAGCATCCGCTCATCCACCTGCACCCCAGCAGCCCGCGGCCTCCGGCTGAAGAGCAGCGCCACTCCGACGACCGCCGCAATGAGCGCGACAATAGCGATCCCTGCGCCGACCCACGCGGTGCCGGTGATGGCGTACAGCCCGGTGAACCAGCATCCGAAGAGCGCGACGCCCGCGCTCAGGATGAGCGTGCCGCCGAGGCGCGGATGGTCAAGTGAGTGCTCGCGAGGGATGCTCATGCTGACAGTCAAGAGGAGAATCGGGCAGGCGGGCCGGGCGACGGGGCAGGTGGACGGCGTGTCGGCCGAAATCACCTGCGGACGGATGCCCCGGGCTGCGCAAGCCGCCTGCGCCACCCGCATCGCAGGCGCACCGGCTCCACGGGCCATGACACACGCTATGAGAACCCTCACATCGGGCGACGGTGCGCTCCAACCCTCCCGCTCGCCGCGCTTTCTGCCCGTTATCGATCCGTGACAACTGACCATTGCCGCCCCGCAATGTGAACGCTAACATTCTGTCATCCAGAACGAGCTGGACACCCGGATGTCGCCCGCACCACTCGACACCGCGGGATCACTGAACAAGGGAGTTTGGGTTGATCAAGAAATTCACGGGTGTGGCCGCCACTGCCGCCATGCTCATTGCACTCACCGGCTGCGCCGGAGACGGCGGCTCGGGCGCACAGGGCGGGGAGGGCGGCAGCGAGGACATCGTCGTCGGCTTCGCGCAGGTCGGCGCCGAGAGCGGATGGCGCACCGCCAACACGACCGACATCAAGCGCGCCTTCGAGGAGGCGGGCATCGAGCTCAAGTTCTCCGACGCCCAGCAGAAGCAGGAGAACCAGATCAAGGCGATCCGCAGCTACATCCAGCAGCAGGTCGACGTGATCGCGTTCTCCCCCGTCGTCGAGTCCGGCTGGGACACCGTGCTCAAGGAGGCCAAGGACGCCGGCATCCCCGTCGTGCTGACCGACCGCGCGGTCGACTCGGAGGATGAGTCGCTCTTTGTCTCGTTCCTCGGCTCAGACTTCGTCCTCGAGGGCGAGCGGGCTGGCGAGTGGGTCAACAGCGAGTTCGCCGACGCCGACCAGGTCAACATTGTCGAGCTGCAGGGCACGACGGGTGCGGCTCCCGCCAATGACCGCGCCGAGGGATTCCGCAACGTCGTGACGGACCCGAAGTTCGAGGTCGTCGCCTCGCAGACGGGCGACTTCACGAGGGCCGGCGGAAAGCAGGTCATGGAGGCCTTCCTCAAGTCGAACCCCGACATCGACCTCGTCTACGCCCACAACGATGACATGGGCCTCGGCGCGATCGAGGCGATCGAGGCGGCCGGACTGGTTCCGGGCGAGGACATCAAGATCGTCACGGTCGACGCGGTCAAGGACGGCATGCAGGCCCTCGTCGATGGCAAGATCAACTTCATCGTGGAGTGCTCGCCGCTCCTCGGCGACCAGTTGGTCGAGATCGTGCAGAAGGTCGTCGCGGGCGAGGATGTCGAGAAGCGCATCGTGACGGAGGAGACGACGTTCACGCAGGAGCAGGCCGCCGAGGCCCTGCCCAACCGGCAGTACTAAGCGCGATCCTTTCAGAATTCAGGAAGGCCTGCCTTCCTGAATTCTGAAAGGACGCCCGAGTTTTCTCAATGAGGAGAGACATGAGCGAGACCAGCACTGCCCCCGTCGTGGAGATGCGAGACATCTCGATCAGCTTCCCCGGCGTGAAGGCGCTCGATTCGGTGAGCTTTCGCATGTTCCCCGGCGAGGTCCATTCGCTCATGGGCGAGAACGGCGCGGGCAAGTCCACCCTCATCAAGGCGCTGACCGGCGTCTACCCCATCGATTCCGGCACCATCGTGCTCGCGGGCGAGCCGCTCAGCGTGAACGGCCCGGCGCAGGCGCAGGATGCCGGAATCAGCACGGTCTACCAAGAGGTCAACCTGCTCTCCAACCTCTCGGTCGCCGAGAACATCATGCTCGGGCGGGAACCCCGCCGCTTCGGCCTGATCGACTGGTCGGCGACGCGGCAACGCGCGGCGGAGGTGCTCGCGGGGCTCAACCTCGACATCGACCCCGCCTCCCCCCTCAGCTCGCACTCGCTCGCGGTGCAGCAGCTCGTCGCGATCGCTCGGGCCATCGACATCCGCGCCAAGGTGCTGATCCTCGATGAACCAACCTCAAGCCTCGATGCGGATGAGGTGGCTGAGCTCTTCCGGGTCATCCGCCGACTCAAGGACGACGGCGTCGCAATCCTCTTCGTGAGCCACTTCCTCGACCAGGTCTACGAGATCGCCGACCGGCTCACGGTGCTGCGCAATGGAGCGCTCGTCGGCGAATACCGCACCGAGGAGATCCTTCGCATCGAGCTTGTGCACAAGATGATCGGCAAGGACATCGAGTTGCTGGAGCGACTCGAGACCCGTTCGAAATCGCTCGACAGCACTGACTCCGCGGGGAGTGCGCCATACCTCGCGGCGCACGAGATCGGCCGCAAGGGTTCGATCGAGCCCACCTCACTCGCAATCCAGCAGGGAGAGGTCGTCGGTCTCGCGGGCCTCCTCGGCTCCGGCCGCACCGAACTCGCGCGACTCCTCACGGGTGCCGACCGCGCCGAGACGGGAACCCTGACGGTCGCAGGCAGCCAACGCCGCTTCCGCTCCCCCCGAGCAGCCCTCAAGCGGCGCATCGCCTACTCGAGCGAAGACCGCAAGCGTGAGGGCATCGTCGACGACCTGACGGTGCGCGACAACATCGTCCTGGCGCTGCAGAGCGACCGCGGCTGGTTCCGCCCGATCCCGAAGCGCAGGCGAGACGAACTGGCGACGAGCTACATCTCGGCCCTCGGCATCCGCCCGGCCGATCCCGACGCGCTCGTGCGCAACCTGAGCGGGGGCAACCAGCAGAAGGTGCTCCTCGCGAGATGGCTCGCGGTCGCGCCGCGGCTCCTGATCCTCGACGAGCCGACGCGAGGGATCGACGTGGGCGCGAAGGCCGAGATCCAGCGACTCGTCGCCAACCTCGCCGAGGAGGGCATGTCGGTCGTCTTCATCTCGGCAGAGCTCGAGGAGGTGCTGCGCCTCAGCCACCGCGTCGCCGTCATGCGCGACCGCCGCAAGGTCGCCGACTTCGTGAATGAAGACGTGACGGTCGGCGAGATCATGACCCTCATCGCGAGTGGTTCCGAAGACGACACGGATGCCGTCGCCACGACCGTGGGAGCCGGGGCATGAGCGGCGCGCAGCCCGGCGGCCAGGGCCTCGCGAGCCGAGCACTGCACAGCCGCCTCTTCTGGCCGGTCGTGACCCTGCTCGCGCTCTTCGCCCTCAACGTCATCGTGTCGCCGTCGTTCCTCGCCATCCGAGTGCACGACGGGCACCTCTTCGGCAGCCTCATCGACATCCTTCGCAATGGCGCACCCACGCTGCTCGTCGCGCTCGGCATGACGGTCGTGATCGCGACCCGGGGCATCGACCTCTCGGTCGGCGCGGTCGTGGCGATCGCCGGCGCCCTCGCCTGCACGATCATCGCCGACTCGCCAGACCCCGGCAGCGTAGCGTCGGTCGTGACCGCCGTCGCCATCGCCCTCGGCTTCTCCCTGCTGCTCGGGGCGTGGAACGGCCTGCTGGTGGCAGCCCTTGGCATCCAGCCCATCATCGCCACGCTCATCCTCATGACGGCGGGCCGCGGCATTGCGATGCTCATCACAGAGGGCCAGATCATTACGGTCTCGAGCCCCGCCTACAAGGTCATCGGCGGCGGCTACTGGCTCGGCCTGCCGGCCTCCATCATCATCGCGGGCGGCATGTTCCTCGTTGCGGCGCTCCTCACCCGTCGCACCGCGCTCGGCCTTCTCATCGAGTCGGTCGGCATCAACCCGGCGGCAAGCCGGCTCGCGGGGGTGCGTGCCCGCAGCATCACCTGGACCGTCTACGTCTTCAGCGGCCTCTGCGCTGGTGTCGCTGGCCTCATGATCAGTTCCAACGTCACGGCGGCCGACGCCAACAACGCGGGCCTCTGGATCGAGATGGATGCGATCCTCGCGGTCGTGATCGGCGGCACCTCGCTCATGGGCGGTCGGTACTCGCTCACGGGCACGCTCGTGGGCGCCTTCATCATCCAGACCCTCACGACAACGGTCTACACGGTCGGCATCGCCCCCGAGATCACGCTCGTGTTCAAGGCCCTCGTCGTGATTGCCGTCTGCCTGCTGCAATCCCCCGCAATGCGGGAACGGATGCGCCGACGCACGAGGATCACGACCCCAGCGACAGCAAAGGCGGTGGCGTCATGACCACGACCCTCCCTCCCGTGAAGGCGTTCTCGACCCGCAGTCGCCTGGCGCGCCTCATCCCGTCGTCGCGCTACACCTCGGTGCTCGTGACGCTCGTGTTGCTGGTCGCGATGTTCGCCGTGGGAGCCAGCCGATACCGCGGCTTCGCCTCGGGCCAGGTCGTCATGAACCTCTTCATCGACAACGCCTTCCTCATCGTGCTCGCGGTCGGCATGACCTTCGTGATCCTCACGGGCGGCATCGACCTGTCAGTGGGCGCGGTCGTGGCACTCTCGACCATGATCACGGCGACCCTGTTGCGCGACGGCTGGAGCCCGGTCGCCGTCATCGTGGTCGTGCTGCTCGCGACCTCGACCCTCGGCCTGCTGGTGGGCCTCGTCATCCACTACTTCGATATCCAACCCTTCATCGCGACGCTCGCCGCGATGTTCCTCGCGAGGGGGCTCTGCTACGTCATCAGCCTCGACTCCATCTCGATCACCGACCCGTTCTTCGTCGGGCTCGCGCAGACCCGCATCCCGCTCGCCGACCGCCTCAGCATCACGCCGACCGTCATCATCGCGGTCGCGGTCGTCGTGATCGCCTTCATCGTGCTGCACTTCACGCGCACGGGCCGCACGGTCTACGCGATCGGCGATGGCGGTGCCTCAGCGCACCTCATGGGGCTCCCGGTCGTGCGCACCAAGGTGCTCGTCTACGTCATCAGCGGCTTCTGCTCGGGCATCGCCGGCATCCTCTTCAGCCTCTACACGCTCTCCGGGTACAGCCTGACGGCCGTCGGCATGGAACTCGAGGCGATCGCCGCCGTCGTCATCGGCGGCACGCTGCTCACGGGCGGCTACGGCTTCGTGCTGGGCTCGCTTCTCGGCGTGCTCGTGCTCGGCACGATCCAGACCATCATCAGCTTCGACGGCACGCTCAGCTCGTGGTGGACAAAGATCGTGATCGGCGGCCTGCTGCTGCTCTTCATCATCCTGCAGCGCATCCTCACCGCCCGCCGACGCTGAGAACGGTCATCGGCGCAATGGACGGGCATAATTCAAGAAGGGCGGATGCTGGGGGCGTGCACGAGTGAGCGGTGAAGACAAGGCGCGGGCCGCCAATATCTTCGACGTCGCTCGGCTCGCGGGGGTGTCGCACCAGACCGTCTCCCGCGTCGTGAACGACCACCCGAGCGTGCGCCCCGCGACGCGCAAGCGGGTCGAAGATGCGATCCGGCAGCTGCGCTACCGTCCGAGCACGAATGCGCGCGCTCTCGTCACCCGCCGTTCCCGCACGATCGGGGTCATCACGACGGGCAGCCCCGACTATGGGCCATCCGCGACGCTGCAGGCCCTCACGGAGGCTTCCCGCAGCGCGCGCTACACCATCAGCATCACGAGCATGCTGCAGGCCGACCCCGTCTCGATGCGCGCCGCCGTCGAGACACTGCTCTCGCAGAGCATCGAGGCCATGGTGCTCATCGCCGCCCATCGCGGCGCGCTCGACGCGATCCAGGGCCTCGACCTCGGTGTGCCGCTCGTGGCGGTCGACAGCAGCGCCCGCCCCGGCTTTCACAGTGTGTCGATCGACCAGTTCGAGGGCGCCCGTCTCGCGACGCAGCACCTCATCGACCTCGGCCATCGGGAGATCGTGCATCTCGCGGGGCCACAGCATTCGATGGATGCCACGGAGCGTGAGCGCGGCTGGCGCGCCGCACTCTCGCACGCCGGCCTCGTTGCCCACGCGCCGCTCGAGGGCGACTGGACCCCGCGAAGCGGCTACGAGATCGGGCTCCAGCTTGCGGCATCCCGGGGCTTCACGGCGATCGTGGGCGGCAACGATCAGATGGCACTGGGCGCGATGTTCGCGCTCAAGGAGCGAGGCATCCGTGTTCCCGAGGATGTCAGCGTGATCGGCTTTGACGACATCCCCGAGGCTGCCTTCTTCACTCCCCCGCTCACGACCATGCACCAGGATTTCGCGGGCCTTGGGGGCGACATCATGACGAGGCTGCTCGAGCTGCTCGACGACGGCGACCTCCCGGATGCGCAGGCTCCCCACGTGCCGGGCCTCGTGCTGCGTCATTCCACCGCGCCACTGCACGCCTGAGCCGCGGCGGCTCGCTCAGTCCTCGAGCGGCGGCACCGAGCGTGGTCGCACGACAGCCCACACGACCACGACGCCGAGCACCGCCGCGCCACCCATGACGACGGCCATGGGCGTCGCCGTCGCGACCCCCATGAGGCCGACGAGTGGCGAGATGAGCCCCGCGGTGCCGAAGTTGAGGGCGCCGAGGAGGGATGCCGCGGTGCCGGCCTCCCTGCCGTGGTGCGCAAGCGCGAGCACCTGCACGGCGGGAAAGCCGAACCCGCAGGCCGTGATGTAGAACCACAGCGGGATGAGCGTGCCCCAAAGCCCGGCACCCGCCTGGTCGAGCGACATGATCGTGATCGCCATCGCGAGCTGCACGCTGGTGACGCCGACGAGCACCCACTGCGGGCCGACGCCGAGGCGGGCCATGAGGCGTGAGCTCGTCTGCACGCCGAGCACGACGCCCACCGAGTTGATGCCGAACAGCAGCCCATACTGTTGCGGGCTGAAACCGTAGACGCCCTGGAACAGGAACGATGAGCTCGAGAGGTAGGCAAAGAGGCCCGTGAAGCTCATCGCTCCGACGATCGCCGCCCCGACGAAGACCCGGTCTGTGAAGAGGGCGCGGTAGCGGGATCGCATCGTGCTGTGACCGGGCACGCGGCGGGCGGATGCGGGCAGTGTCTCGGTGATGAGCAGGAGCACCGCGCCGACAACGAGCACGGCGTAGCCGGCCAGCACCCAGAAGATGCCGCGCCAGTCGGTGATGAGCAGCAGCTGCGAACCGATCACGGGCGCGAGAATCGGGGCAAGGCCGTTCACGAGCGCGAGGCGCGACAGCATCGTGACGAGCCGCTTGCCGCCGAAGAGGTCGCGCACCATCGCCATCGCGACGACCCCACCGGCGGCCGCGCCGAAGCCCTGCAGCACACGGAAGACGCCGAGCCACGCGATGTCGGGGGCGAGCGCCGCGCCGACGCTCGCGGCGATGTGCACGGCCGTCGCGAGGATGAGGGGAAGCCTGCGGCCGACCTTGTCGCTCCACGGCCCCACCAGGAGCTGGCCGAGGGCGAAGCCAACGGTCGTGCCGGTGAGCGTGAGCTGGATGGCGGCCGCGCCGACCCCCAGGTCGCGTTCGAGCGCCGGGAACGCCGGCAGGTACAGGTCGATCGTGAAGGGGCCCAGGGCCGTGAGCGTGCCGAGCACGAGCACGTAGACCAGCCGTTGGCGGGAGGTGAGCGCGTCACCGGGATGTGGACGCTTGTCTTGCAGGTCTTCCGGCGTGATGACGGGGATGGAATTGGTCTGGCTCACACGGTTCCTTGATCGATGGCAGAGGAGAAGCCTAACGCCCGGGAGCAACGATGCCGGCCGCCCCGAGGGACGGCCGGCATCGCGACGAGCAGCGGGTCAGTCGCCCGCGGGGCCCGCCTTGGTATCGGCCTTCATGGCATCCGGTGTGCCGGATTCGACGGTGGCCACACCCGTGGTCCGGTCGAGCACCGTCTTGTTCTTCGGGGCGGCACGGCGGCCACCCGAACGACGCTTGTTGAAGACGTCGAACGCGACGGCGAGCAGGAGCACCATGCCCTTGATGAACTGCTGGTAGTCGGTGCTGACGCCCATGAGCGACATGCCGTTGTTGAGCACACCCATGATGAGGCCACCCGTGATGGCGCCCGTGACGGTACCGATACCACCCGTGACGGCGGCACCACCGATGAAGGCTGCCGCGATGGCGTCGAGCTCGAACAGGTTGCCCGCGCCGGGGCCGGCCGAGTTGAGGCGACCCGTGAAGACGAGCCCCGCGAGGGCCGCCAACACACCCATGTTGACGAACAGGTAGAAGTCGACCTTCTGCGTCTTGATGCCCGAGAGCTGCGCCGCGTGCAGGTTGCCACCGCGAGCGTAGACGTGGCGACCGAAGACGCTGCGGTTCATGACGGCCGTGTAGATCACCACGAGGGCGCCGAGCACGATCAGCACGATCGGGGTTCCACGCGAGCCGGGCGCGATGCCGAGCAGGTAGGTGAGGCCGATCACGAGCACGCCAGTGAACGCGAGCTTGGCGACGAACCAGCTGAGCGGCTCGCTCTCGAGGCCGTGCTTGACGCGCGACATCCGCCCCTTGACCTGCGATGCGATGAGCATGATGAGGGCGAGAATGCCGAGGCCGACCGTGATCCACTCGGCGGGCGAGGAGCTCGCGGGGAACAACTGCGGGAACACGTAGCCACCACCGAGCTGGCGGTACTCATTCGGGAACGGCGTGATGCGCTGATTGCCGAGCACGATCTGCGTGAGGCCTCGGAAGATCAGCATGCCCGCGAGCGTCACGATGAAGGCGGGGATGCCGACGAAGGCGATCCAGAAGCCCTGCCATGCGCCGACCAGCGCGCCGATCACGAGTGAGGCGATGATCGCGACCCACCAGGGCGCGCCCCAGTCCTGGATCATGATGCCCGACATGGCGCCGACGAACGCCGCGACCGAACCGACGGAGAGGTCGATGTGGCCGGCGATGATGACCATGACCATGCCGATCGCGAGGATCAGGATGTAGCTGTTCTGCACGATGATGTTCGACACGTTGCCGGCCGTCAGCAGGCGTCCATCCGTGAGGATCTGGAACAGCACCACGATCACGATGAGCGCGATGAAGATACCGATCTGGCGCATTCGGCTGGCGAGGAAGCCCAGCGATTCCTTGAGCACGCTCATCTACTTTTCCTTCTCTTTGGTCATGTACTGCATGAGTGCCTCTGGTGTGGCATCCGCGATCGTCATCTCACCCGTGATGTGCCCCTCCGACAGCGCGTAGATGCGGTCGGAGATGCCCAGCAGTTCCGGCAGCTCGGAGGAGATCACGATGACCGCCTTGCCCTCAGCCGCGAGCCTGTTGATGATCGTGTAGATCTCGTACTTCGCGCCGACGTCGATGCCGCGCGTCGGCTCGTCGAGAATCAGCACGTCGGGGTCGGAGAACATCCACTTCGAAAGCACGACCTTCTGCTGGTTTCCACCCGACAGCTGACCCGTGACGGATGCCACGGAGGGCGCCTTGATGTTCATGCTCTTGCGGTAGTCGGATGCGACGAGGTACTCCTTGTTGTCGTCGACCCAGCCGCCCTTGGAGAGCTTGCCGAGCGCCGCCGCGGAGATGTTGCGCTTGATGTCCTCGATGAGGTTGAGCCCGTAACGCTTTCGGTCCTCGGTTGCGTAGGCGATGCCGGCGTCGATCGCGTCGGAGACCGTGCGCACCTTGACCTCCTTGCCGCGCACGAAGACGCGACCCGAGATGCCGGAGCCGTAAGAGCGGCCGAAGATGCTCATGGCGAGCTCCGTGCGGCCGGCACCCATGAGGCCCGCGATGCCGACCACCTCGCCGGCCCGCGCCGTGAGGTTGGCGCCGTGGATCACGACGCGGTCGTGCTCGGTCGGGTGGTGCACGGTCCAGTCCTCGACGCGGAAGATCTCCTCGCCGATCTTGGGGGTGCGGTCGGGGTAGCGGTGCTCGAGGTCGCGGCCGACCATCCCCTTGATGATGCGGTTCTCAGAGATCTCGTCGCTGTTCATGTCGAGCGTCTCGATCGCGCGGCCGTCACGGATGATCGTGACCTTGTCGGCGATCGCCTTGATCTCGTTGAGCTTGTGGCTGATGATGATCGACGTGATGCCCTGCTGCTGAAGGTGCGTGATGAGGCTGAGCAGGTGGGCCGAGTCCTCGTCGTTGAGCGCCGCCGTGGGCTCATCGAGGATGAGGAGCTTGACCTCCTTCGACAGGGCCTTCGCGATCTCCACGAGCTGCTGTTTGCCGACGCCGATGTCGGTGATCTTGGTCGTGGGATTGTCGCTCAGTCCGACGCGCGCGAGCAGTTTCGCGGCCTCGAGGTTGGTCTTGTTCCAGTCGATGAAGCCGCCGCGCTGGATCTCGTTGCCGAGGAAGATATTCTCGGCGATCGAGAGGTAGGGGCTCAGGGCGAGCTCCTGGTGGATGATGACGATGCCGCTCTTCTCGCTGTCACGGATGTCGCGAAAGCTGACCGGCTCGCCCTCGAAGAGAATCTCGCCCTCATAGGTGCCGTGCGGGTAGACACCCGAGAGCACCTTCATGAGGGTGGACTTGCCCGCCCCGTTCTCGCCGCAGATCGCATGGATCTCACCGCGGGCGACGGAGAGGTTGACGTCCTGCAGCGCTTTCACGCCCGGGAACGTCTTGGTGATGCTGCGCATCTCGAGAATGTTGGCGACCATTCCCTGCCTCTATTCGTTGTGGTTGTGACGGATGCCGGTGGGGCGCATCCCTGCGCCCCACCGGCTGGTGCGTGTCTTACTCGAAGGTGCCTTCGTCGTAGTATCCGCTGTCGATCAGTACCTCGACGTAGTTGTCGGCGGTGACGATCTGCGACTCGAGCAGGTACGACGGCACGACCCTTTCGCCGTTGTCGTAGGTCTCGGTGTCGTTGACCTCAGGCTCCTCGTCATTGAGCACAGCATCCACCATCTCGACGGCCTGCGCACCCAGGAGGCGCGTGTCCTTGAAGATGGTCGAGTACTGCTCGCCCGCGATGATCGACTTGATCGAGCCCTCTTCAGCGTCCTGTCCGGTCACGATCGGCAGGTCGCTGGCCGAGTAGCCACCGGCCGTGAGCGCCGAGATGATGCCGATCGAGAGGCCGTCGTAGGGCGAGAGCACACCGTCGAGCTTGGTGCCGCCGATGATCGTGAGCAGGTCATCCATGCGGGCCTGGGCGCGCGAGGCCTCCCAGCGCAGGATGGCGGCCTGCTCGAACTCGGTCTGGCCCGAAGGAACCGTGATGACGCCGCTCTCCATGTAGGGCTCCAGCACCGACATGGCGCCGTCCCAGAAGAAGGTGGCGTTGTTGTCGTCGGGGCTGCCGGCGAAGAGCTCGACGTTGAAGGGGCCGGTCTCGCCGGTCTCCTCGCCGTTCTCGTCAAGCAGTCCGAGGCCCGTGACGAGCGAGGTCGCCTGCTGCACGCCGACCTCGAAGTTGTCGAAGGTCGTGTAGTAGTCGACGTTCTCGGAGCCGAGGATGAGGCGGTCGTAGGAGATCACGGGGATCTCCTGGGCCGCAGCCTGCTCGAGCACCTCGGTCAGCGCGGTGCCGTCGATGGCCGCGATGATGAGCGCCTCAGCGCCACCCGAGATCATGTTCTCGATCTGCGAGAGCTGCGTTGGGATGTCGTCGTTGGCGTACTGGAGGTCGACCTGGTAGCCGAGCTCCTCGAGTTCGGCCTCGACGTTGTCACCATCGGCGATCCAGCGCTCCGAGGTCTGGGTGGGCATCGAGACGCCGACGATGGCGCCTTCGGTGTCACCGTCTCCGCCACCGCCGGTGCGGTCGCCGGAGCAGCCCGCGAGCGTGAGCACGAGCGCGCTCGCGGCGGCGACGCCGGTGAGCAACTTGTTGGTCTTCACTGTGTCTTCCTTTTCTCTTGGATCCCGGTCGGGGAACGCTCCAGGAGCGTTCCCCGACCGAAGGGGTGGTGCGTGGTTACTCCAGGTCGGACGGCTCGTAGTAGCCGCCGTCGATGAGTACCTCTTCGTAGTTGTCGATCGTCACGACCTGCGACTCGAGCAGGAACGACGGCACGACCTTCGTGCCGTTGTCATAGGTCTCCGTGTCGTTGACCTCAGGCTCTTCACCGTTGAGGAGCGCGTCAACCATCTCCACGGCCTGCGCGCCGAGGAGGCGCGTGTCCTTGAAGATCGTGGAGTACTGCTCGCCCGCGATGATCGCCTTGACGCCACCGACGTCGGCGTCCTGGCCGGTGATGACGGGGATGTCACCCGCGTAGCCGCCCGAGCTGAGCGCCGCGATGATGCCGGATGCGAGGCCGTCGTTGGGCGAGAGCACCGCGTCGAGCTTCGTGTCGCCGATGATCGTGAGCAGGTTCTCCATGCGGTCCTGCGCGTTCTCGGCGAGCCATCCGGGTGTCGCCGCCTGCTCGAAGTCGAGCTGGCCGGAGGGCACGGTGAGCACGCCGCTCTCGATGTAGGGGTCAAGCACGGAGCGTGCGCCATCCCAGAAGAACGTCGCGTTGTTGTCGTCGGGGCTGCCCGCGAAGAGCTCGATGTTGAACGGCCCCGCCTCACCGGTGTCCTCGCCGCTCTCGTCGAGCACGCCGAGGCCGGTGAGGAGCGAGGTCGCCTGCTGCACGCCGACCTGGAAGTTGTCGAAGGTCGTGTAGTAATCCACGTTCTCCGAGCCCAGGATGAGTCGGTCATAGGCGATGACGGGGATGTCCTGCGCCGCCGCCTGCTCGAGCACGCTCGTGAGCGTCGTGCCGTCGATTGAGGCGATGATGAGCGCCTTCGCTCCGCTCGTGATCATGTTCTCGAGCTGCGAGATCTGCGTTGCCGTGTCATCCGCCGCGTACTGCAGGTCGACCTGGTAGCCGAGCTCCTCGAGTTCTGCCTGCACATTGTTGCCGTCCGCGATCCAACGTTCGAGCTGCTGGCTCGGCATCGAGACGCCCACGAGGGCGCCCGAGGCGTCATCGCCACCGTCGCCTCCTGAGCGGTCGCCCGCGCATCCGCTGAGACCGAGCGCGAGCGCACTCGCGGCGGCGATGCCGACGAGGTACTTTCTCTTGTTCACAGTGCTTCCTTCCAGTGTGGTTGATGGTGCTGGGATGGTGCCTGTAGTGGTGCTGGTCTTTGTTCGTGCTGCGAGGGGGCTGTTAGAGCCCCTGCGCAAGCCGGTAGTAGGCGGCGTTCCAACGCACCTCGCGCTGGAAGTCCCTGAGGGTGGTCTGCTCGTCGATCACGAGGAGCTCGGTGCCCGCGATCTCGGCGAAGTCACGGAACACATCGACGCCGACCGCGGTCGTCATGACCGTGTGATGGGCGGCGCCGGCCGTGAGCCACGCGGCAGCAGAGGTCGCGAAGTCGGGCGCGGGCTTCCACAGCGCGCGGCCCACGGGAAGGTTGGGCATCGGTTCATCGAGTGCCACGTTCTCCACGACGTTCGCCACGAGGCGGAAACGGTCGCGCATGTCGCTCATCGCGACGACGACGGCGGGTCCGGGGTCGGCCGTGAAGACGAGCCGCACAGGGTCCTCCTTGCCGCCGATGCCGAGCGGGTGGATCTCGAGGCTCGGCTTCTCAGTCGTGAGCGAGGGGCTCACCTCGAGCATGTGGGCGCCGAGGATCTTCTCGTCGCCCGGCGTGAGGTGGTAGGTGTAGTCCTCCATGAGGCTCGCGCCGCCGGGGAGGCCCGCGCCCATGACGTTGGAGGTGCGCACGAGGATCGCGGTCTTCCAGTCGCCCTCGGCGCCGAAGCCGTAGCCCTCGGCCATGAGCCGCTGCACGGCGAGGCCCGGCAGCTGGCGCAGCGCACCCAGGTCTTCGAAGCTCGTCGTGAAGGCGCCGAAGCCGCCCTCCTCGAGGAAGCTGCGCAGGCCGAGCTCGATCGCGGCGCCGTAGCGCAGCGACTCGTGCCGCTCGCCGCCCTTGCGCAGCTCGGGCACGACCACGTAGAGCTCCTCGTACTCAGCGACGAGCGTGTCGATGTCGGCATCGGATGCCGCGTGCACGGCCTCCGCAAGCTCGTTGACGCCCCACGTGTTGACCTGCACGCCGAAGCGCAGCTCCGCCTCGGTCTTGTCGCCCTCCGTGACGGCGACATAGCGCATGTTGTCACCGAAGCGGGCGAGCTTGAGCGAGTGGGTGGCGGCCCAGCCCGCGGCGGCCCGCTGCCAGGTCGCGACCTGCGCCGTGACATCCGGGTTGCTGACGTGGCCGACGACGGTCTTGCGGGCGACGCCGAGGCGGGTCTGGATGTAGCCGAACTCCCGGTCGCCGTGGGCGGCCTGGTTGAGGTTCATGAAGTCGAAGTCGATCTCGCCCCACGGCAGCTCGACGTTG
The DNA here is from genome assembly GCF_044769865.1 of Salinibacterium sp. GXW1014. Lineage (NCBI taxonomy): Bacteria > Bacillati > Actinomycetota > Actinomycetes > Micrococcales > Microbacteriaceae > Salinibacterium > Salinibacterium sp. GXW1014. The sequence continues at coordinate 1,617,659 of NZ_JBIZWA010000001.1, read as the reverse complement.
GCCTGCGTGTGCAGGTGCAGCAGCGGCTTGCGCAGCGCGTCGAGCCCGGCGATCCACATCTTGGCGGGGCTGAAGGTGTGCATCCAGGCGATGACGCCGATGACGTTGTCGGCCGCATTCACGTCGAGGGCGAGGCGGCGGATCGAGTCGCTCTCCTTGAGCACGGGCTTCCACACGACCTTGACGGGCACGTCGGATGCCGCATCCAGGGCCTGCGCGATCGCGCGCGACTGCTCGGCGACCTGCTGCAGGGTCTCCTCGCCGTAGAGGTTCTGGCTGCCCGTGACGAACCAGACCTCGTAGTGGTCGAGCGAGGTGGAGAGCTTGGGCATGTCTAGAGTGCTCCTTCGGGCTTCTGGCCGTAGACGTTCTGGTAGCGGTCGAACAGGGAGTCGATCGCCTCCTGCGGGATAGGGATGAGCTCCCCCGCTTGGCGGGCGATGTGCACGGTGCGCGCGACATCCTCGACCATGACGGCCGCCTTGACGGCGTCGCGGGGGTTCTTGCCGATCGTGAAGGGGCCGTGGTTCTGCATCAGCACGGCCCGCGAGCGGTGACCCTGCAGCGTGGCGACGATGCCGCGGCCGATCGAGTCATCCCCGATGATCGCGAAGGGTCCGACGGGAATCTCGCCGCCGAACTCGTCGGCCATCGCCGTGATGACGCAGGGGATCGCCTCCCCGCGGGCGGCCCACGCCGTCGCGTAGGTCGAGTGCGTGTGCACGACTCCCCCGACCTCCGGCATGTTGCGGTAGACGTAGGCGTGCGCCGCCGTGTCGCTCGAGGGGCTGCGGCCGCTGCCGGGCGTGCCCGGGATGACGGTGCCGTCGAGGTCGCAGAGGATCATGTTCTCGGGTGCGAGCTCGTCGTAGTCGACCCCGCTGGGCTTGATGACGAAGAGGTCGGCGCCCGGCACGCGGCCGCTCACGTTGCCGCCCGTCCAGACGACGAGTCCGTAGCGGGTGAGCTCGGAGTGGAGGGATGCGACATCCGCACGCACCCCGTCGATCGCCGCCTGGATCTCGGGCGTGAAGTCGTTCATACTCGCGCCTCCCGCTCGGCGTCGTCGTGGCTTGCGTTCTCGAGGTCCGACCCTGCGAGCGCATCGCGCCGACGCGCCTTCAGCCGCTTCATGACGTCGTTGGCGCCGCGACCGAAGTAGTCGTGCAACTGGGTGTACTCGGCGTAGAGCTCGTCGTAGGCGTCCGCCGCGGCCTCATCGGGCGTGTACACGTTGCGGTTGACGCGTCCCATCGCCTCGCCCGCCGCACGCACGTCGGGGTAGGCGCCGGCCGCGACCGCCGCGTGGATGGCGGAACCCAGCGCGGGGCCCTGCTCGCTCGCGATCGTCGAGATGGGCATCCGGAGCACGTTGCTGTAGGTCTGCATGAGGAAGGGGTTCTTGATGAGCCCGCCCGCCGCGATGAACTCCGTGACGGGCACGCCGCTCGCGTTGAAGGTCTCGACGATTGTGCGGGTGCCGAAGGCGGTCGCCTCGAGCAGCGCACGGTAGATCTCCTCCGGCCGCGTCGTGAGGGTCGCGCCCAGCACGACGCCACTGAGTTCGTGGTCGACGAGCACCGAGCGGTTACCCGAGTGCCAGTCGAGGGCGACGAGCCCGTGGCCGCCGACGGGCTGCTCCTGCGCGAGCTCGGTGAGGTACTGGTGGATGCTGAGGCCACGCTCGCGCGCCGCCGCGTGGTACTCCCCCGGCACCTGGTTCTTCACGTACCAGGCGAAGATGTCGCCAACGCCCGACTGCCCGGCCTCATAGCCGTAGAGCCCGCTCACGATGCCGCCGTCGACGACACCGCACATGCCGGGGACCTCGGCGAGCACATCCGCGTTCATGACGTGGCAGGTGCTCGTGCCCATGATGGCGAGCATCTGGCCCGGCTCGACCGCCTTCGCGGCGGGCGCCGTCACGTGGGCGTCGACGTTGCCGACCGCGACCGCGATGCCCTCGGGCAGGCCCGTCCAGGCCGCAGCCTCGGCGCTCAGCGTGCCAGCGGCATCCCCCAGCTGGCCGATCTCGTGGGCGAGCTTGTCATCGACGAAGCCCGCGAAGTCGGGGTTGAGCGCCGTGAGGAAGTCGCGGTCGGGATACTCGCCGTCCTGCCAGATGCCCTTGTAGCCGGCCGTGCAGGCGTTGCGCACGTAGCGGCCCGTGAGCTGCCAGACGATCCAATCGGCCGCCTCGACCCAGTGGTCCATGCGCTGGTAGATCTCGGGGTCCTCTTCGAGCAGCTGGAGCGCCTTGGCGAACTCCCACTCGCTCGAGATGAGCCCGCCGTAGCGGGGCAGCCATGACTCGCCGCGCTCGGCCGCGATGCGGTTGATGCGGTCGGCCTGGCCCTGCGCCGCGTGGTGCTTCCACAGCTTGATGTAGGCGTGCGGGCGGTGCTCGAAGCCGGCGACCTCGTTGAGCGGTGTGCCGTCGGCGAGCACGGGCATGGGGGTCGACGCCGTGAAGTCGGTGCCGATGCCGATGACGGATGCGGGGTCGATACCTGCGGCCTGGACCACTCTCGGAATCGCCGTCTTGATGACGTCGACGTAGTCCGCGGGAACCTGAAGGGCCCACTCGGGCGGCAGCCGGTCGCCCGTCGCGGCGAGGGTCGTGTCCATGACGGCGTGGGGGTACTCGAGCGTCGCCGAACCCACCTCTTCGCCGTCGGAGACCCTGACGACCACGGCGCGGCCGCTGAGGGTGCCGAAGTCCACGCCGATCACGTAGCGCTCGGCAGGGCTCGGGGTCTCTGGGAAACTCACCGGGTCGACTCCTTCGTCAACGCTTCCGGAGGAGAAAGCGGGCGGGGCACGGGTGGAACGAAATGTGACCGTTCGTGTGACCGTTCACAATTAGCCGCAATGGTACCCCCATCTGAGGGCGTGGTGTCAACGCAGAGCCAAATCGTGATTTGGCTACTGCGGCGGCGCTGTCGAGGCGCGCACGACGAGCTCGGGCACGACCTGCTCGTGGCTCGCATCCGACGACCCCAGCACCTCGTCGAGGATGATCGCGAGCGAGCGCCGCCCTATCTCGGCAAAGTCCTGCCGCACGGTCGTCAGCGGCGGCCAGAAGTGGGCGGCATCCGGGATGTCATCGAAGCCGACCACGCTCACGTCCTGCGGCACCCGCACGCCAGCCTCGTGCAGCGCATGGATGAGCCCGAGGGCCATCTGGTCGTTGGCACAGAAGACGGCCGAGAAATCCGGATGCCGCAGCAGCTCCCGCCCCGCATGATGCCCGAACGCGGCAGTCCAGTCGCCGAGAATGGGCGGGCGCGTCGAGAGGTCCGCCTCACTGATCTCATGCAGGAAGCCCCGCATGCGGGCATCCGCCTCAATCCAGTCCTGCGGACCGGCGATGTGTTCGATCTCGCGATGCCCAAGGTCGATGAGGTGGCGGGTCGCGAGGCGCCCGCCCCTGAACTGGTCGACCGAGACACTCCTGTGCGAGTCGCGCTGGGTCGAGTCGAGGGTCACGAAGGGGATCACGAGGTTCATGTCTGCGATGGCGTCGAAGACCCGCACCTGCGGGGCGATCACCACAATCGCCTCGACCGCCTGCTGGCGAAGGAAGTCGAGCCCCGCGCGAATCGAGTCGTAGTCGCTCGTCGTGTTGGTGATCATGACGCGGTACCCGGCCTGGCGCGCCGCGATCTCGATCGCATGCACGCTCGTGGTGGGCCCGTAGTGAGCTGTGTCGCCCGAGAGCACGCCGATCGTGCGGCTGCGATTGGTGACGAGGGTGCGCGCCGCCTGGTTGGGCCTGTAGCCGAGTTCGTCGATGACCTCGAGCACCCGCTCCTTGGTGCTGGGGCGGATGTTGGGCGACTCGTTGAGCACGCGCGAGACGGTCTGGTACGAGACTCCAGCAAGCCTCGCGACATCCCGGATGTTCGGGGCGCGAACCTTCTCCGGTTCCATGGGATTCACCAGGCCTGTCGTGATGTGTACGTTCACATGCTGCGAGTCGCATCCATTATGCCGCCCGTGCGCTTGCGCGCATCCTCCGTCTCAGCGGAGTTCGCGCACGCGGGGCGAAACAATGACCGCGGCGAGCGCGAAGAGTGCCGCGAGCACGAAGACGGCCACGAACGAGACGGCGCCGCCAAAGGATGCGAAATATGCGACCACGACGCCCGTGACCGCGAGCGCGAGCGCCGCCCCGAGCGACTGCGCAATCGTGAGCGCGGCGGAGTTGAAGCCCTGCTCCCGGATCGCCGAGCGCGCGAGCGTCATGGTGTTGAGCCGCGGGAACGCGAGCCCCATGCCGGCCCCGCCGATCGCCCAGCCCACCATGAGCACGGCCGGGTGCAGCATCAAGACGGTCGCGACGATCACGACGCTGGTCGAGGCGAGCAGCATGAGCGAGCCGCCTGTCAGGCAGGCGGCGTCACTCAGGCGTGCCGAGCCCTGCAGCTGCGCGGCGGTTGCCCAGGTGAGCGTGCCGCCCGTCAGGGCGAGCCCAGCGATGGCCGCGTCGAAGCCATACTCGGCCTGCAGCAGGTACGGGATGTAGACCTCCGCGCCGAAGAAGGTCGCCGAGACGAGCCCGCGCAGCAGGATGATCGATGGCAGGCCGCGCCTCGCGAGGAGGGTTCCGCGCGGCACGAGCGTGCGCGCTGCGAAGAGTGCGACGGCGGCCGCGACGACGGCGAGCACGATGGGCACGGCCGATTCGCCGGCGGACTCCTCCCCCGCCTGCCCCGAGAGGCTGACCGCGAGCACGGCGGCCGCGGCAAGCACCGACCACGCGATGCGTCGCAGCGCCCACGGCGGGGCCTCGCCCTCGGCCGGAGTGAGGGCCCGCACGCTCGGCAGGATGAGCCCCGTCGACCCGACGACGAGCACGACGACCGCCAGGAACACCCAGCGCCACCCGATGCCCTCCGCGATGAAGCCCGCCGCGGCCGGCCCGACGAGCGCTGGCACGACCCACGCGGTCGAGAAGCCGGCGAAGACCTTCGGATGCATCGGGGCGGGGAACACCCGGGCGATGAGCACATACAGGGCCACCGTCACGGCCCCACCCCCGAAGCCGAGCACGAGGCGTCCCAGCACGAGCACCGCCATGGACGGGGCGACCCCTGCGATGACGAGCCCGAGCGTGAAGATCACGGCCGAGACGGAAAGGGGCGCCGCGGGCCCCACGCGGTCGGCCCAGTTGCCGCCGATGACCATGCCGACGACCCCCGCGGCGAGCGGCGCCGCGAACGCGAGGGCATAGAGCTCCCGCCCATCAAGCTCGGCGCTGATGAGCGGCATGATGGTCGTGACGGCAAGGGTCTGGAAGGCGTTCAGGAAGACAAGCGAGAGCGCGCCGATGGTGGTCCAGCGGTAGCGGGCACTGTAGATGCCCTCACGCACGTCGGTCACTTCGCCTCCTGCGGCCGCTCCAGCGCGACCCGAGCGGAAGACTACACGCGGTCGAGCGCCTCCGTGATGTCGGCGAGCAGGTCATCGATGCCCTCGATGCCAACCGAGAGACGGATGACGTTCTCGGGCACCGCAAGCTCGGTCCCCTTGACGGATGCGTGCGTCATCTCGCTCGGGTAGCCGATGAGCGACTCGACGCCGCCGAGGGACTCGGCGAGCTGGAAGACGCTTGTGCCCTCCGCGACGGCGCGCGCAACATCCGGTCCGCCCTTGAGGGCGAGCGAGAGCATGCCGCCGAAGTCCGACATCTGCCGCGCCGCGATCTCGTGGCCCGGGTGGGATTCGAGACCCGGGTAGTAGACCCGCTCGATCGCCGGGTGGTGCTCGAGGGTCGCTGCGATCGTGTGCGCGTTGGAGGAGTGGCGGTCCATGCGCACCCCGAGGGTCTTGATACCCCGCACGGTGAGCCATGCGTCCATGGGAGAGGAGACCCCGCCCGCGCCGAACTGCAGGAAGCCGACCTTCTCGGCGAGCTCGTCGTCGTTCAGGATGACCGCGCCGCCGAGCACGTCGGAGTGCCCGCCGAGGTACTTCGTCGTCGAGTGCACGACGATGTCGGCGCCAAGGGCGAGGGGCTGCTGCAGGTACGGCGTCGCGAAGGTGTTGTCCACGACGACGAGCGCGCCCGCCTCGTGGCCGATCGCGGCGAGCGCCGCGATGTCGGTGATCTTCATGAGCGGGTTGCTCGGCGTCTCGAGCCAGAGCACGCGGGTCGTGCCGGGCCTGATCGCCGCACGCACGGCATCCGCATCGCTCATCTCGACCGTGCTGAGCTCGACACCCCACGGCACGTGGAGCCGGTTGACGAGACGGTGGGTGCCGCCGTAGACGTCGTTACCCATGAGCACGTGATCGCCCGGCTTCAGGATGGCGCGCAGCAGCGCGTCTTCCGCCGCGAGCCCCGAGGCGAAGCTGTAGGCGTGCGCGCCGCCCTCGAGCGAGGCGAGGAGCTCCTGCAGGGTGTCGCGCGTGGGGTTGCCGCCGCGCGCATACTCATAGCCGCCACGGAAGCCGCCGATGCCGTCTTGCACGAAGGTCGACGTCATGTAGATGGGCGGCACGACGGCGCCCGTCGTGGGGTCGAAGTCCTGACCGGCGTGGATCGCGCGGGTGTTGAAATCCTGCATGCTTGCTCCTAGACGGTGAAGTGGGCGAGAAGGCTGCGGCGCCCGAGGAGGCCGACGGGCTTGCCCTGGTTCATCACCATGAGCGTGCCGTGGTCGACGAGCCGGGACTCTGCGTCGTCGAGCGTCTCGCACGCGCCGACGAGGGCGAGTGGCGGGCTCATGACCTTCGACACAAGGTCGTCGAGGCCATTCTCTGACTTGAGCAGGGCGGCCACGAGCGAAGCCTCCGAGACACTGCCGACGACCTCGCCGAGCACGACGGGAGGCGCGGCGGCGAGCACCGGAATTGCGGTGTGTGGCGACTTGGTGAGGAGGCGCACCGCGTCTCGCACCGTGCTGTCGGTGCGAACGTGCGGGAGGTCCTCAGCGCTTCCGACGACCACGTCGGCAACGCGCTGGTCATCCCCCTCCTCCATGTCACCGAAGCCGTGACTGTGGATCCAGCCGTCGTTGAAGACCTTGCCGAGATAGCCGCGCCCGCCGTCCGGCAGCAGCACGACGACGACATCGTCTGGGCCGAGTTCGCGGGCGACCGCGAGCGCAGACACGACCGCCATGCCGCTCGATCCGCCGACCAGCAGCCCCTCTTCGAGGGCGAGGCGCCTCGTCATGGCGACGGCTTCGGCATCCGTCACCATGTGCACCTCGTCGACGACGCTCGGGTCGTATGCGCCGGGCCAGAAGTCTTCACCGACGCCCTCGACCAGGTAGGGCCGACCCGTGCCACCGGAGTAGACAGAGCCCTCGGGGTCGGACCCGACGATGCGCACGGCTCCGTCGGAGACCTCCTTGAGGTAGCGGCCGGTGCCGCTGATGGTGCCGCCCGTGCCGACGCCCGCAACGAAGGTCGTGACCCTCCCGTCGGTGTTGCGCCAGATCTCAGGACCCGTGGTCTCGTAGTGGCTGAGCGGGCCGTTCTGGTTCTCGTACTGGTTGGGCTTGAACGCCCCCGGGATCTCCCGCGCGAGACGGTCAGAGACCGAGTAGTACGACTCCGGGCTATCGGGAGCGACGGCCGTCGGCGTCACGACGACCTCGGCACCATAGGCGCGCAGCACATTGCGCTTGTCCTCGCCCACCTTGTCGGGGCACACGAAGACGCAGCGGTAGCCCCGCTGCTGGGCGACGAGCGCGAGGCCAACACCCGTGTTGCCGGATGTCGGCTCGACGATCGTGCCGCCGGGCTTGAGATCTCCGGACGCCTCAGCCGCGTCGATGATCTTGGTCGCGATGCGATCCTTCGATGATCCGCCGGGATTCAGGTACTCGACCTTGACCAGCACGGTCGCCGAGATTCCCTCCGTGACCTTGTTGAGCTTGACGAGGGGCGTGTTTCCGACCAGATCGAGGACGGTCTCTGCGTACTTCATGGTCGGGCCAATCTACCAGCGTCACCCGCCAGCATCCGGGGCAACTTCCCACCTGCGACGGGGAATACGGCCGCCGCCTTCACGTTGCGCATAGGGAGCCCTCGATAGGCTCATGCCTGCAGCCCTTGCCGACCAACCCGACAGGACCACAGCCGTGTCACCTCGCGACAACACTCCCTCCGACGACGCCCCAGTGCCGCCCGCCGCCAAGAAGCTCACGGTCAAGCAGGAACGCGAGCAGCGCCGCCTCGCCAAGGTCGAGGCCTTCAAGAAGCAGCAGGCGCGCGCCAAGCGCAACCGCATCATCGCCGTCACCCTCAGCTCGGTCGCCGCCCTCGCGGTCATCGCCGTCATCGTCACGATCGTCGTCACGAGCGGCACCCCCAAGCGCAACCCCGACGACATCACGGTCGACGGCGTGCAGACCTGGGCCGACATCGACTACCAGCACGTCGAGACGCGGGTGGACTATGAGGCGCAGTACGGCATGAACCCGCCCGCGGGTGGCAGCCACAGCCAGTACTGGCTCAATTGCGGCATCTACGAGGAGGAGCAGCCCGCTGAGAACGCGGTGCACTCGCTCGAGCACGGTGCCGTCTGGGTCACGTACAACCCCGACGAGGTCGCGGGCGACGACCTGCAGGCGCTGCGCGACTCGCTGCCCAGCACCTACGTCATCCTCTCCCCCATCGCCGACCTCGACGCCCCTGTCGTCGCATCCGCGTGGGGCGCCCAGGTCAAGCTCGACGGCGTCGACGACGAGCGCCTCGGCGACTTCGTCGAGAAGTACTGGCAGTCGGGTGACGTGCCCGAGCCCGGCGCGCGCTGCGACGGCGTGCTGGATGGCCCCGGCAAGGTTGCGTGAGGCCTTTGGCACAGCGTGAACCGCGCCTCTCGACGAGGGCTCTCGTCGCCATCATCCTCGGTGGCGCGCTGCTCGCGGCCCTCGCGTTCGGCATCGGCCGCCTGAGCGTTCCGACGGCCTCGACGCCCTCGAACACGAGCGCTGAGGCGGGCTTCTCCCGCGACATGCAGGAGCACCACAACCAGGCCGTGCGCATGTCGATGATCGTGCTGCAGGCGACGGACGACCGCGAGATCACGACCCTCGCCTATGACATCGCGACGGCCCAGCAGCAGCAGGCCGGCCAGATGTTCGGCTGGCTCGAGGTGTGGGGGCTGCCACATGCTCCCCCCGAGCCGTCGATGACGTGGATGTCGCGGCCGACGCTCGACGGCGGCGACCACGACCACGGCGGCGAGGGCGAGTCGGGGCACAACCACACGCCGGGTGAGCCCATGCCGGGTCTCGCGACCGCGGAGCAGATGGCGAAGCTCGAGACGCTCGAGGGGCTGGAGGCCGAGGTCTACTTCCTCGAGCTCATGATCGAGCACCACATCGGCGGCGTCGAGATGGCCGAGGCCGTGCTGGAGCGCAGCACGAATCCCGTCGTCACCAAGCTCGCAAAGGGCATGGTGACGGTGCAGGACAAGGAGATCGTCTTCATGAACGAGCTCCTCGAGGCGCGCCGCTAGGAGTGCCCCGCGTCACCCGGCTTCAGCGGCGGGCGAAGAGGGCGCGCATCCGCTTCGCGATGCCCTCCATGGCTGGCTCAGGCTCGGCTTCGGCGAGGAATGCGATGTGCTGGCATCCGTTGCAGAGTGCGATCGTGCGATGCTGCGCGAGCCCCGCACCGTAATACGGGTTCGGCGTCGCGGTCATGCGCGAACCGCACGATGGGCACTCGAGTGCCGAGTCGGCGTCGGCCGTGATGGCCGAGTAGTGCGTCGGCAGGGTGGTCTGAAGGGTCGCGACAGGCATGACAGTGCTCATTTCGGGTAAGCGTGCTCCCTCGCACCGTTTCGGGTGGCGCGCGGCAGCGGTTCGGGTCGGGTATCGTGCGGGTGGAACTGCCTGGACCTCGGGAGCATTTCGGGTACTCCCCTGCAGTCTCATGATGTCCCTGCCGGGAGCGCCGGGCGAGTCCCCTAAGCAGGGGGCACGGATGCTACGCGCCGGCCACCTGCCGCTGGAAGAGGTTCGCGTAGACGCCATCGAGGGCGAGCAGCTCCTCGTGCGTGCCCTGCTCCACGACGCGGCCGCCGTCGATCACGAAGATGACGTCGGCGCCCACGACGGTCGAGAGGCGGTGGGCGATCGCGACGGTTGTGCGGCCTCGGGCCGCCTCATCGAGCGCCGACTGCACGATGCGCTCCGAGACGCTGTCGAGCGCGCTCGTCGCCTCGTCGAGGATGAGCACGGCGGGGTCCTTGAGCAGCACGCGCGCGATCGCGACCCGCTGCTTCTCGCCGCCGCTGAGGCGGTAGCCGCGCTCCCCCACGACCGTGTCGTAGCCGTCAGGGAAGGAGACGATCGTCTCGTGGATGTTGGCCTTGCGGGCGGCCGCCTCGATCTGTTCCTGCGTCGCATCCGGTCTCGCGTAGCGCAGGTTCTCGGCGATCGTCGCGTGGAAGAGGTAGGTCTCCTGGCTCACGATGCCAACGTTGCGCATGAGGTCTTCGTGCTGCAGGTCGCGCACGTCGACGCCCCCGAAGCGCACGGTGCCGCTCGTCGCGTCGTGCAGGCGGGGCACGAGGTAGGAGACCGTGGTCTTGCCCGCGCCGGACGGGCCGACGAAGGCGGCGTACTGGCCAGGCTCGATCGTGAACGAGACGTGCTTGAGGGTCGCGGGCGACGACTCGGGCGCGTCCGGGTAACGGAACACGACGTCCTCGAAGTCGATGCGGCCGAGCTGTTCGCGCGGCACAGGCCGAGCATCCGGAGCGTCCTCGATCGAGGGCTTGAGATCGAGGTACTCGAAGATGCGGGCGAAGAGGGCGGATGACGTCTGCAGGTCGAGCGCGACCCGCATGAGTCCCATGAGTGGCCACATGAGCCGGGCCTGCACGGTCGTGAAGGCGACGACGGTTCCCGCCGTGACGGGCACATCGCGCAGGATGAGCCATGCCGCGACGAGGTAGATGATCGCCGGGATGATCGAGAGGAACACCTGCACCGAGGCAAAGAACCACTGCCCGCTCATGGTCTGCCGCACCTGCAGTCGCGCCTGGCTGTGGTTCTCCTGCGTGTAGCGCTCGACCTCGGCGCGCTGCTGCGTGAAGCTCTTGGCGAGCAGGATGCCGCTGACGCTCAGCGACTCCTGCGTGATGGCGGTCAGGTTGCTGAGCGACTCCTGCGTCTGCGCCGCGATGCGCGCCCGCACGATGCCGATGCGTCGCTGCGCGACGACGATGAGCGGCATGAGGATTACGGTCGCGAGCGTCATCTGCCAGCTGAGCAGCAGCATGGCGACGAAGGCGGCGATGACGGTCACGGTGTTGCCGATGACGCTCGAGACGGTGTTGCTGAGCACGCCCGCGACGCCGCCGACGTCGTTCTGCAGGCGGGACTGGATGACTCCGGTCTTGGTGCGTGTGAAGAAGGCGAGTTCCATGCGCTGCAGGTGATCGAAGAGCCGCACCCGCAGTTCGGCCATGACCTTGTTGCCGACGGATGCCGTCAGCCACGTCTGCCACACGCCAAGGGCAGCGGATGCCACCCACAGGGCGATCATGATGAGCACGAGTTCGACGAGCACGGGCACGTCGGGCCCGCCGCCGCCCGGGAACAGGCCCCGGTCGAAGGCCTGCTGCGTGAGCAGCGGCGGCGCGACGCTGAGGCCGGCGCCGATCAGCACAAGCGTGATCGTCAGGATGAGGGCGCGCTTGTGGGGCGCGAAGAGACGGCCGATGCGCGGCAGGAGATCGGGCACCTTGGGCGCCTCGGCGTTCTCCCGGCGCTGCGCCTCTGGGTCCCCAGCAGATATACGGGTGCGCTGCTTCCCGTATCTGCCCGTGGGCCCGCCTGCGCTCATCAGGATCTTTCAACCGCCCGGGGCGCGGGAATATTCCGGATGCCGCGTTCCCCCGCCGCGGTCAGCCCTTGGTCGACCCGGCCATGAGCCCGCGCACGAAGTAGCGCTGCAGGCTGAAGAACACGATGAGCGGAACGATGATCGAGATGAACGCGGCGGCCGGGAGCCTGTGCAGGTTGCGACCGTAGTTCCCCGAAAGTTCTGCGAGGCGCTGGGTCAGGGGTGCGACATCCACCCCACCGCCCGAGAAGACGAGCGCGACGAGCAGGTCGTTCCACACCCACAGGAACTGGAAGATCGCGAAGCTCGCGAGGGCCGGCATCGCGAGCGGCAGCACGATGCGGAAGAAGGTCTGGAAGTGGTTGGCGCCGTCGACCCGAGCCGCCTCGATGACATCGCCGGGGATCTCCGAGATGAAGTTGTGCAGCAGGAAGATCGCGAGGGGCAGGCCGAAGATCGTGTGGGCGATCCACACGGCGGGGAAGGTGCCGCTGATGCCGAGCGCGCCCGAGAAGATCTGCAGCAGCGGGATGAGCGCCATCTGCAGCGGCACGATCTGCAGCGCGAAGACGCCGATGAAGATCGCTGCGCTGAAACGAAACTTGATCCACGCGAAGGCATAGGCGGCGAGCGATGCGAGCACGAGGGGGAACAGCGTGGCCGGTACCGCGACGACGATCGAGTTGATGAAGTACGAGGAGAGGTTCGCCGATGATGCGCCCTGGGCTGTCAGCACCTCGGCGTAGTTGTCGAAGGTGAAGCCCCAGTTCTGGAAGATCGTCCACCAGCCGGAGCCCTTGATCTGGTCAGCGGGGCGGAAGGAGGTGATGAAGAGTCCGGCCGTGGGGATCGTCCAGATGACCGCGATGATGATCGCGCCCGCCGTCGCCCACTTGGAGGTGAGCACCTTCTTGGCGCGGTCGGCCTTGCCGTCGGGGCGCTGACGGCGGCGCTTCGAGCTGAAGGGAGTGTCAAGTGTGGCCTCGGCCCGCGCCGTGGCGTCGGTGGCGCTCATCGGATCTCCCTCTGCTTTCGCATGACTCGCACGTTGTACATGATGATCGGCAGCACCATGATGAAGAGCACGACGGCCAGGGCGGCGCCCTGGCCCCATTCGGCCCGGTTGAAGGCCTGCGTGTACATCTCGTTCGCGACGACGCTCGTGCCGTAGTTGCCGCCCGTCATGGTGCGCACGATGTCGAAGACCTTGAGTGTCGCGATCGTGATGGTCGTCACGACGACCACGAGGGTGCTTCGGATGCCCGGCACCGTGACGTTCCAGAACTGCTGCCAGGCGTTTGCCCCGTCGAGCCGGGACGCCTCGATGATCTCGGTCGGCACCGCCTTGATGGCCGCCGACAACAGCACCATCGCGAAACCGGTCTGGATCCAGATCATGACGATGATGAGGAAGAAGGTGTTCCAGGGCGACTCGATGAGGAACTGCCTCGGTTCGCCGCCGAACCAGACGATGATCTGGTTGAGGAGGCCGATCTGCTCATAGCCCTCGGCGCGGTACTCGTAGATGAAGCGCCAGATGATGCCGGCCCCGACGAAGGAGATCGCCATGGGGAGGAAGACAAGGGACTTGAGCACCTTCTCGCCCGCCGACTTGTCGATGAAGACGGCGTAGGCGAGACCGATGGTCGTCGAGAGCGCCGGCACGAGGAGCACCCAGATGATGGTGTTGAGCAGCACTTGGAGGATCTCGTCCTGCGTGAACATCCAGACGAAGTTCTGGAAGCCGATCCACTCGCCCTGGCGGTTGGTGAACGCGAGGTAGACGGTCTGGATCGCCGGGTAGACGAGGCCGACGAGGAGCAGCAGGAGCGCGGGGGCCACGAACGCCGTGAGTTGCACGACGTCGCGCATCTTCTTGGGCGTGCGGTCGGCAAAGAACAGCACGAGGCCGATGACGGCGGCGAACGCGGCGAGCCCGATGAAGAGCACGCCGAACTTCTCGATCGTCGCCCCCCAGAAGTCTCCGCGTCGCGCTGCGGGCAGCACGTGCTGCACCGCCTCAGCGACCTGTGCGACCACCGGACCTACGCCCATGGTGCGCTCCTCATCTCTTCAGTGCCGCGTCGATGCCCGCGCGGATTGGATGTCGTTTCGGGAGGCCGTCGGCCCGCAGACCGGTGTCTGCGAGCCGACGGCCGTGATGACGTGCCGCCTAGCGCGGGTAGCTGGCGTCGATACGGGACGTGACCGACGAGGTGCTGTCGCCACCGACCCAGTCAACGATTCCCGTCCAGAACGAGCTCGTTCCGACAGCGGCGGGCATCAGGTCGGAGCCGTCGAAGCGGAAGACGGTGTCTTCGCCCTGCAGGATCTCCATCGACTGCGCACCGATCTCGCTGCCGGCGACCGAGGGGTCGACGCCGTTGTTGGCGCTGATCACGCCACCGAGACCGACGCGGATGTTTGCCCAGGTGTCGCTCGAGAGGTACTGCTGCACAGCATCCGTCTCTTCGCTGTCAGTGAAGGCAGCGACGAACTCGCCACCACCCGTGACCGAGTCGCCAGCGTCAGCGTCGACCTTGGGGGTGATGAAGGCCCAGACGTCACCGTCTTCTGCGACCTCGACGTCCTCGCCCCACTGAGCCTCGTAGAACGAGGCCTGGTGGTGGAGCGAGCAGTTGCCGTCGAGGATCGCAAGGCCTGCGTCCTGGAAGGTCGTCGAGTTGATCGACTCGACGCCGCCGAAACCACCGTTGACGAAGTCGGGGTTGAGGAGGATCTCACCGGCGGCATCGAATGCCTCCTGGATCTCCGGCGAGGAGAAGGGCAGCTCGCCCGCGACCCACTGGTCGTAGGCCTCCGGGCCGTGCATGCGCAACACGAGGTCCTCGATCCAGTCGGTGCCCGGCCAACCGGTCGCGTCACCGGAACCGAAGCCGACACACCAGGGGCGGTAGGTCTGCGAGTCGTTGTTGTCGGCCATCTCCTCGGTGAGGGCGACGAGGTCGTCCCACGTCTCGGGAACCTCGTATCCGTTCTCCTCGAAGTCCGCCGGGGAGTACCAGATGTAGCCCTTGACGCTCGCCATGAGCGGCGCGGCGTAGAAGGTGCCATCGACCGAGCCGTAGCCCTTCCAGGACTCCGACCAGAACTCGTCGACGTTCGCCTCAACCTCGGCGGATGCCGGCACGACCGCACCGTCACCGATGAGGCGCTGCAGCAGACCCGGCTGCGGAACAATCATGATGTCGGGCGCGTCACCCGCAGCGACGCGCACGTTGATCTGCGTCTCAGCCTCCTGTGTGCCGACGTAGTCGATCGTGATGCCGGTGCACTCCTCGAAGTCCGCCCAGGACTCGACAAGCTGGTCGGCCTCGACGTCGATGATGGTCGCATAGACCTCGACCGACGCGTTGTCGAAGGTGCCGTACTGCTCGTAGTCGGAGCAGTCGGCGTCTCCGCCGCCGTCCCCTCCGCCACCACCCGTACAGCCGGCGAGAACCAGTCCGGCCGCGCCGGCCAGTGCCACGGCAGTGAGTCCGCGGCGTCGATGTGCTGTGTGCATTCGAATCCTCCTCGTTGAGGTCGCTCGCGCCTTGCAGTGCGGCACGCGCAGACCGCTGCGCCCCCGGTCCGGGAGCGCTCTCGATGTTGACCGTACGTCAGGGAACAGTCCTTGTGCAAGCGTTTGCGCTCGATGCGACCGAGCCGTTACCGCTGCAGGGCGACACGCCGGTTACGAGGGAAATTCGCCAATACATTGCGCACCCCCCTTTTGGGTGGCAGTATTTGAGACGCGTCTCGCCTACCCCGATATGCCGGCATCCCCCATGCCGCGAGCGTGACGCGATTACCCCGAATAGGAACGACCATGAAACCCGAATTCATGCGACTCCGGCGTGCCCTTGCACTTGCCCTCGCAACTCTCCTGTCCGCAGCTGGCCTCGCCCTTCTTTCCCCGGCGGGGGCAGCTCTTGCCCATCACAACACCGTGTCGGTGTCTGCTGCCTGTGTCGACAACACCTGGACCATCACCTGGAAGATCACGAACTCGGAGCGATACAAGAGCGAGACGATCATCAAGTCCAACCAGGCGATCGTGCCCGTCGGCACGAAGATCGGCGCCGCCGAGACCTTCGTCGCCACAGAGACGGTAGAGGGGCCGACCTATAAGACCCTCACGGTCGTCGGCCACTGGCCGAAGGGCAAGGTCACCGACAAGCCGCGATCCGCGACGATCACGCCCAATGACTTCCGGGGAACGTGTGCACAGCCGCCCGTTTACCCGCCGGTCGACCCCCCGGTCGACCCGCAGCCGCCAGTGACGCCCCCTGTCACGCCCGAGATCGCGCTGAGCGCGCAGCCCTGTGTCTATGCGGGCACCTCGACGACGGATGTCACGGCCTCCGTGAGCGGCCTCCCGAACGGTGCCAGCTACACCATCCGCCTCTTCTCCGGCCCCACCGTTGTTGACTCGGCAACGGGCACCGCCGGCCCCGGCACGGTGACGGCGACCTTCACGGGTCTCGCACCCGGCGACTACCGCGCCGAGGTCGAGGCCACGGGCAGCAGCTCGGCAACGTCCTCGACCGTCACGGCCGTCGACTGCGCGCCCCAGGCCCCGCCGATCGATCCCGAGGAGCCGCTCCCGCCGGTCTCGACCCCGCGCCTCGTCATCACGCCCGTCGACTGCTCGAGCGACGTGACGACCCCCACGGTGTCGGTCTCCGTCACGGGCCTCGACGCCGCGGAGGAGTATGAGGTCGTGCTGCTCGACGAGGCTGGCGCATCCGTCGCCAGTCAGGTCGTCACGGGCGTCTCGAATGACGAGGTCATCTTCCAGGGCCTCGAGGCTCCCGCCAGCTACGCGGCCGTGCTGCAGCTGCAGCCGGGCGGTTCGGTCGTCGGCGAGACAGTCGATCTCGCCAACGTCGTGCCCTGCATTGCGGAGACGGTGACCCTGCCGACCCTGCCGCTGCCCGAGGCCACGCCCAGCCAGCAGCTGCCGACCCTCCCCGTGACCGGTCCCGGTGAGTTTGCCGCACTCGCAGCATTCGCGGCCCTGCTCCTGACCGCTGGCGGATTCGTCGTGACGACGCGCCTGCGCCGTCGCGCCGCGCTCGCGCAGGACGCCTAAACCGCAGGCATGAAAGAAGCCCCCGGTCGAATGACCGGGGGCTTCTTCACGCAGCCTGCGCGGGAATCCCGCGCGTGCGACTACTTGAGCTCGACGGTGGCGCCAGCCTCTTCGAGCTGAGCCTTTGCCTTCTCGGCGGTCTCCTTGTTGACGCCCTCAAGGACGTTCGCGGGAGCACCGTCGACGACGGCCTTGGCCTCGCCGAGGCCGAGGCTCGTGAGGGCACGGACCTCCTTGATGACCTGGATCTTCTTGTCACCAGCAGCCGTGAGGACGACGTCGAAGGAGTCCTTCTCCTCGGCCTCTTCGGCGGCTGCGCCGCCACCGGCGGCACCGGCCGCGGCAACCGCGACGGGGGCAGCAGCCGTGACCTCGAAGACCTCTTCAAACTTCTTGACGAAGTCGCTGAGCTCGATGAGCGTGAGCTCCTTGAACGCCTCGATCAGCTCGTCGCTGGAAAGCTTTGCCATTGTTTTTCTCCTTGTGTGTACTTCTGAATGCCGTTTCGCCAGGACCCGTGAGGGTGACTAGCTCGCGGACTCCTGCTTGTCGCGCAGAGCGTCGACGGTGCGAACCGCCTGCGCGAGCGGCGCGTTGAACATGTAGGCGGCACCGAACAGCGAAGCCTTGAAGGCGCCGGCAAGCTTGCCAAGCAGCACCTCCCGCGACTCGAGTTCGGCCAGCTTGGTGACCTCGGCGGCGGTCAGCGGGTTACCGTCGAAGTAACCCCCCTTGATGACCAGCTGAGGGTTTGCCTTGGAGAAGTCGCGCAGACCCTTTGCGACGGCGACAGGGTCACCGTGCACGAAGGCGATGGCAGACGGACCGGCGAGCTCGTCGTCGAACGACGAGATGCCTGCCTCGTTGGCTGCAATCTTGGTCAGCGTGTTCTTCACCACGGCGTAAGACGCGTCTTCACGGATGGAGGTGCGCAGCTCCTTGAGCTGTGCCACCGTGAGGCCGCGGTACTCGGTGAGCAGTACGGCGGTCGAGTTACGGAACAGTTCCGTAAGCTCGGCGACCGAAGCTTCCTTGTTCGCCATGTGGCTCCTCAATTTCGTTGATGCGTTGCGGTGCGATGTGCACCGCACCAGACCTCCGGGTCGAGACCCGACCCCGCTCACGAAAAAAGCCCCGGCGCAAGCGCACGGAGCTGGAGAATCCAGAAGAGTTCCGGATGTCAAACTTCACACACCTGCGCGGGCACCTGCTCGAGAGCAAGACTTCGATCGTCACGCACGTGTGAACACGCGCACGCCGATAACCAGCGGTCTTTGGCTTCGACAAGAATATGCCACGCGCCCCACTGTGGCAAATGCGCACCCGGCCGCCAAACACCGTCAGGCGTTGGCGGATGCCCTGACTCGCGCCGAGCGCAGGAGCAGGCCTGCCGCAGCGGCGAAGGCGACGAGCAGCAGCACGGCGGGGACGGGCGTCACGCCCGCATCCGGTTCGTCCTGGCTCGGCCGCTCGAGTACCGGTGGCATGGCGTCGACCGACACGGAGCCGGAGACCCCCGTCGTCCCCGTCACGATGGGGGTCGCTGTGTCGTCGGCGAGCACGAACCAGGAGCCGGTGGGCTGGTCGCGCACGAGCACCCCGCCCTCGGGGAGCGACTGCACCGCGGTCGCGAAGGCCGAGCCGGGATAGAACTCCGCGAGCTCGGCGTGACCCGAGCCCGGGTTGATCCACACGAGGGCGGCGCCGACGACCAGCCCGCGCACAAGCACGGGGGCGAGCCACTCGTTCGCGACCTCGGCTGGCGGTTCGGTCTCAGCCCCCGCCACGAACTCGGCCGTCCATGCGCGCAGTCGCACGACCGTGCCCACGCGGGCCGACTCGTCGAAGTCGATTCCGGATGTCGCATCCTCGCCCGGCGCATACAGCTCCGTGAGGCGGGGCAGCAGGCGGTGTTCGAAGTAGTGGGCGACCTGGTCGGGCATCCGCTCGTCCGACTCGAGGGCATACGTGGCCTGACTCGTGGACACGACAAGACCACTCGCGACGGCGAGCAGGAGGAGTGCGCAGACAAGTCGGGTGAGTCGGCGCCATGGTGCCATGACCACAAACGGTCCTTCGTGTTTCGGGTGCGGCAATTGTCGCAGCCGAAACCCTCACACGGCGGGCAGGCGCACCGTGAACGTCGTGGAGTCCTCAGAACTTCGCACCGAGACGTGCCCGCCGTGACCCTCCACGACGGCGCGCACGATGGCGAGACCGAGGCCGGTGCTGCCGGCCGTCCGTGAACGCGAGCCGTCGCCGCGTGCGAAGCGCTCGAAGAGACGGGGCAGGAGCTCGGGAGGGATGCCGGGCCCATTGTCGGAGACCGTGAGCACGACGGCGTCGTCATCGACCGCGAGGCGGGCCACGACCTCGGTGCCCGCGGGCGTGTGCACACGGGCGTTCGCCAGGAGGTTCGCGACGACCTGGCGCAGGCGGCTGTCGTCCCCCGACACCGTGATGGGTTCGTCGGGCATCTCGAGCGCCCATTCGTGGTCGCTCGCCGTCACGGCCGCGTCGCCAACGGCATCCGCGAGCAGGCGGGAGAGGTCGACCGGCCGGCGCTCGAGGTCGCGACCCTCGTCGAGTCGGGCGAGCAGCAGCAGGTCCTCCACGAGGGAGGTCATGCGCACCGCCTCTGACTCGACCCTGCCAAGCGAATGGACGACGTCGTGCGGCAGCTCGTGCCCGCTGCGCCGTGTCAGTTCCGCATAGCCGCGGATCGACGCGAGCGGGGTGCGGAGTTCGTGGCTCGCATCGGCCACGAAGCGCCGCACCTTGTTCTCGCTCTCCTGCCGGGCCGTGAATGCCGCGGCGACGTGGTCAAGCATCCGGTTGAACGCAGCACCGACGCGGCCGACCTCCGTCTGCGGGTCGGCGTCGGCGAGCGCGACCCGCTCGACGAGGTCCACGTCGCCGCGGTCGAGGGGCAGGTCGGCCACGGCGGATGCGGTCGCGGCAACCCGTTCGAGCGGACGAAGGGCGAACCGCACGACAGTCCGGCCCGCGATCGCCGCCGCCGTGAGGGCGAACAGGGCGACCAGCACGATCACGGCGACCAGTTGGCCGACCGTCTGGTTGACATCGGCGAGGGGCAGTGCCGTGACGACGACGACACCGGCCGCGAACTCGTCACCCGAGGCGCGGTAGTCGCCCAGGTCACCGCCCAGATTCACCGTGACCGGCTCGCCCGTCGCGGGCACCTCCAGGAGTGCTTCGGATGCCTCGGCGTCGAGGAATCGGATGCGACCGTGTTCCGTCACGATGCCGGCCCGCGCCGAGTCCCCCACGACCACGCCCGTGACCGTGAGCGGCCCCTGCACCCCGAAGCGGAGCGTCGTGAAGCCGCTGCCCGGCTGCTCCGGCACGGGGGCGTCGCCCAGCTGCCCGCTCGCGGCGAGCTGCGTGCGGCCCGTCGCGGAGGCGAGTTGCGCATCCACACGGTCGAGCAGGAATCCGCGCAGGGCGAGCACACTCACGGTGCCGATGATGATGCTCGCCGCGGCGAGGAGCGCGACGATGCCGAGGATGAGGCGTCGTCGCAGCGTCCAGCCACCCGGCGTGGTCACTCGGGTGCCTTGATCATGTAGCCGACGCCGCGCACCGTATGGATCATCGGCTTCTCGCCCGCGTCGATCTTCTTGCGAAGGTAGGAGATGTAGATCTCGACGATGCTGGCGCGACCCCCGAAGTCGTAGCTCCAGACGCGGTCGAGAATCTGCGCCTTGCTCATGACGGTGCGCGGGTTGCGCATGAGATAGCGCAGGAGCTCGAACTCCGTGGCCGTCAGGTCGATCGCGCGGTCTCCGCGGTGCACTTCATAACTGAGCTCGTTGAGCGTGAGGTCACCGACGCGCACGATGGGGTCGGCCGCACTCGGGACGAGACGGGCCGAGCGACGGATGAGCCCACGAAGCCTCGCGATGACCTCCTCGAGGCTGAACGGCTTGGTGACATAGTCATCCCCGCCCGCCGTGAGGCCGGCGATGCGCTCGTCGAGGGCATCCTTCGCCGTCAGGAACAGGATGGGCACGTCGTTGCCGCCCGCGCGGGCCCGCCGCAGCACCTCGAGGCCGTCGATGTCGGGCAGCATGATGTCGAGCACGACCACGTCGGGGTCGAACTCGCGGATCAACTTGACCGCCGACTGGCCGTCGCCCGCCGAGCGCACATCCCAGCCCTCATAGCGCAGCGCCATCGTCACGAGCTCGGCAAGGGTGGCCTCGTCGTCGACGACGACCGCCCGCACGGGCGAACCGTCGGCATGGGTGAGGGGCGCAGCAGCATCTGGCATAGACACCATCTTGCCCAGCAGCCTATGCATTGCCTATGAGGCGGCTGGGAGCGCGGCGAAGCGACCCGCCGCCCCACGGGAACCGCTCGCCGCATCGATCGGCGAGAATGGTCAGGTGACGATCGCCCAACCCATGCTCCCCCTCTGGGACGAGCCGCCGACGCGACCCGATCACACCTCACGCATCCTGGCCCGGTCATCCGACCGCATCGCCTGGCTCCGCGCCCGCAGCCGCGGCATCACGGCAACGGATGTCGCGAAGCTCGCGACCGAGCGATCGGTGCAGGCCGTCGTCGACGAGAAGTGGCACGGCAGCCGCTTCTCGGGCAACGCCTTCACGGACCACGGTCGCCGGCGGGAACCCGAGATCGCCGCCTGGGTGCAGCAGCACTTCGGCATCGCGCCGAGCGACGCGCTCTTCCACGCCGCTGCCAATCGTCTGCACCTCGCGACGCCAGATGGCATCGCCGCGAAGTCCGGTGTCGTCGAGCTCGCGGAGATCAAGACGACGAGCTCGCCGTGGCGCTCGATCCCCCGCAGCTACCTGCGCCAGGTGTGGTGGCAGCAGTACGTGCTCGGCGCCGAGCGCACCCTCCTCGTCTGGGAACAGCACAGCGAGTTCGTTCCCGTCGACGCCGAACCGCAGCACCGCTGGATCGACCGCGACGAGAACGAGATCCACATCCTCGTGCAGCTCGCCGACCGCGTCGTCGCCGCCCTCGCCGAGCGAAGCCGGGGCTGACCGTGGCCGTGCTGCTGCTCCACGGGCTCGGCACGAGCGCCGCACACCTGCTCAAGCAGCTCGGGCCCGCACTGCCTGAGGGCGCAGAGGTCGTCGCACCCGACATCCGCGCGCACGGCGAATCGACGCTCATCGGCGACGCCGCTGACTACTCCTTCGCCGCGCTCACGGCAGAGGTCGCCGACGCCGTGCGCGCCTCCGCGACGTCGGAGGCGCTCTCGATCGTCGGGGTGTCGATGGGGGCGGCGCTCGGCCTCCGCCTCGCACTCACGGGCGAGTTCGAGATCGACCGACTCGTGTTCATCCGCCCCTCCTTCACCGATCGGCCGCTCCCCCACAACCTGCGGGCCTTCCCCGTCATGGGCGAACTGCTCATGCGGCACGGCGCCGCCGCGGCCGAGCAGCGCTTCAAGGCCTCGAGCCTCTACCACTCCATGACCCTCGTGACGCATGCGGGTGCGAACGCCGCCCTGCAGCAGTTCCGGGCCCCGGATGCCGCAGCTCGCGCCATCCGCCTCGTCGAAGTCCCGCGCAACCGGGCCTTCCGCGACGTCAAGGAACTCGCGACCCTGGATGCGCCGGCAACGATCATCGCGGCACCCCGCGACCCCGTGCATCCGGTCTCCATTGCGGAGCAGTGGCACGCGGGCATCCGCGGTTCGACGCTCACCATGCTGCCCGCCCGCGACGACGGAATGGCCGCGCACCTGGCCGCGCTGCGGGCGGCGGTCAGCTCCGCACTCGCCTGAACGGCCCGGCACCGGCGCGCTGCGCCACCAGCAGCCCCGCGAGCATGAGTGCGCCGCCGAGCAGTTCCGCCGTGTTGGGAACCTCCCCGAGCAACAACCACGCCGCAACGATGCCGACGACGGGCACGAGCAGGATCCACGGGACGACCGACGCCGCCGGTTGCCGCGACAATAGCGAGTTGAAGATGCCGTAGGCGACGAGGCTCGCGATGACGGCCGTGTAGAGGGTCGCGAGGATGGCCTCGATGCCGAGCCCTGACAGCGCCGTCGCGACCTCCTGTGGTCCCTCGATCAGGAGCGAGAGCGCGAAGAGCGGCACGGGCACGACCACCGCCGACCACACCGTCAACGACAAACCGCCCTTGGCGCCGGATGCCCGCGAGATGACATTGCCGACACCCCACGAGAGGGCCGCACCAATGCAGAGCAGGAACGCGAGGAGCGGCACCTGCGCGTCACGCCCGAACGCCACGACGGCGAGCCCGAGCGAACCGATCAGCGCGCCCGCGAGCTGGGCCGGCCGCGGAATCTCGCGGAGCGCCCCCGCGGCGATGAGCATCGTGAAGACCACCTGCGCCTGCAGCACGAGCGCGGCGAGGCCCGGCGGCATCCCCAGGTGCATCGAGGAGTAGAGCAGGGCGAACTGGCCGAGCGACATGAACAGCCCCACCCCGACGATGAAACGCCAGGGCACGTGGGGCCGCCGCACGAAGAAGATCGCGGGCAGCAGCACCACCACGAAGCGGATGGCGACGAACAGCAGGGGCGGCACGTCCTCCATGCCCCAGTCGATGACGACGAAGTTGAGACCCAAGATGAGCGCGACGAGCGCTGCAAGGAGGCGATCGCGGGGCTTCACCAGCCCATCCTGCCGCACGCGAGCGCCCACGGCGCACACATACAAGAAGGGGGCCCGCCGAAGCGGACCCCCTTCTCAAAGAGACAGATGTCAGATCGCGTTGACGTCCACGGGGATGCCGGGGCCGAACGTGGTCGTGACCGTGGCCTTGGTGATGTAGCGGCCCTTTGCCGAGCTCGGCTTGAGGCGCACAACCTCGTCGAGGGCGGAGCGCAGGTTCTCCTGCAGCTTCTCGGTGTCGAACGACGCCTTGCCCACGATGAAGTGCACATTGGCGTGCTTGTCGACGCGGAACTCGATCTTGCCGCCCTTGATCTCGGTGACAGCCTTCGCCGTGTCGGGCGTGACCGTGCCGGTCTTGGGGTTCGGCATGAGGCCACGGGGTCCGAGGACCTTACCGAGGCGACCGACCTTACCCATGAACTCGGGGGTCGAGACGGCCGAGTCGAAGTCAGTCCATCCGCCTGCCACGCGCTCGATGAGCTCGTCGCCACCGACCTCGTCGGCGCCAGCGGCGATGGCCGCCTCAGCCGCGGGGCCCGTCGCGAAGACGACCACGCGGGCCGTCTTGCCGGTGCCGTGGGGCAGGTTCACGGTGCCACGAACCATCTGGTCGGCCTTACGCGGGTCGACGTTGAGTTTGAGCGCGACCTCAACGGTCGAGTCGAACTTCTTCGAGCCGGTCTCGCGGGCAAGGGCGACGGCGTCGGCCGGCGCGTAGAACTTGCCCTCTTCGATCTTCTCTGCTGCGGCCCGGTAGGCCTTGGACTTGGTTGCCATGCTTGTTCTCCTAGGAATGAGTTCGTGGGTAGCGAGCCAGGCGGGCTCTTCCACTGCGGCGACCGTGGTCGCCAAAAGACTGGGGTGACTTACGCGTCGATCGTGATGCCCATCGAGCGCGCGGTGCCCTCGATGATCTTCGATGCGGCGTCGATGTCGTTCGCGTTGAGGTCAGCCATCTTCTGCTCGGCGATCGCACGAACCTGGTCCTTGCTGAGCTTGCCCACCTTGGAGGTGTGGGGCGTGCCCGAACCCTTGCCAACGCCAGCAGCCTTCTTGATGAGCTCGGCGGCGGGCGGAGTCTTCAGGATGAACGTGAACGAGCGGTCCTCGTACACCGTGATCTCGACGGGGATGACGTTGCCGCGCTGCGACTCCGTCGCGGCGTTGTACGCCTTGCAGAACTCCATGATGTTGACGCCGTGCTGACCGAGCGCCGGGCCGATGGGCGGGGCGGGGTTGGCGGCGCCGGCCTGGATCTGCAGCTTGATCAGACCCGTGACCTTCTTCTTCGGTGCCATTGTTTCCTTCTTTCGTGTTCGAGCATCCGTGAACCGGATGTTCTTCCGCCTGCTCGGCCTATCCGAGCCGCGGTGGACTGTGGAGTGTTAGAGCTTGGTGACCTGGTCGAAGCTGAGCTCGACGGGGGTCTCGCGCTCGAAGAGCGACACGAGCACCGTGAGCTTGCCGCTCTCGGGCTTGATCTCGCTGATCGAACCGGGCAGGCCCGCGAACGAGCCCTCCTTGATCGTGATGGTCTCGCCGATCTCGAAGTCGACCTCCTGCGGGATGCTGCGCTGCACGGCCTTGCCGCCCTTCGCACCAGCCTTCGCGGGGGCCTCGACGACCTGCACGAGGCTCTTCAACATGTTGAAGGCTTCCTCGAAGCGCAGCGGCGTCGGGTTGTGGGCGTTGCCCACGAAGCCCGTCACGCCGGGGGTGTGGCGAACGACCGACCAGCTGTCCTCGTTGAGGTCCATGCGCACGAGCACGTAGCTGGGGATGCGCACGCGAGTGACGAGCTTGCGCTGGCCGTTCTTGATCTCGACTACGTCTTCCATCGGCACCTCGACCTGGAAGATGTAGTCCTCCATGGTCATCGACACGCGACGGTTCTCGATGTTCTGCTTGACGCGCTTCTCGAAGCCCGCGTAGGAGTGCACGACGTACCACTTGCCCGGGAGGGAGCGCAGCTCGGCACGGAACTCCTCGTAGGGGTCGACCTCGGCCTCTTCAGCTTCTTCGGTCTCTTCAGCGGCGTCGGCGGGAGCCTCGTCGGCTGCAGCCTCGTCGCCGGGGGTCTCGTTCTCGGCGGCAGGGGCCTGCGCGTCGAGCGCGGCCTCGAGGGCCGACGCGGCGTCGGACTCGTCGACAGCGAACTCCCTCATGGAGGAGTGCTCGATCTCGTCGCGTTCTGTGTCAGACACTGATTCTCATTCCGTTGTTCTCAGGCGATCCGGCAGCACGTGCCGGCGAGGAGGGCGATGGCGTCAGCCGACGGGTCCGTTGCCGAAGACATACGCGACGACGAATCCGAAGAGGAAGTCGAGGCCGGAGACGAGCGCCATCATGATGACGACGAAGACCAGCACGACAGCCGTGTAGCTGATGAGCTCCTTGCGGGTCGGGGTGACGACCTTCTTGAGCTCCGCGATCACCTGGCGCAGGAACAGCGCAAGGCGACCGAACGGGCCGCGACGGGTCGCGCGCTCCGCCTTGGCGCTGGCGACGACATCCTCACTCGGGTCGTCGGTCACGTTTCTCGCCACAGCTGATTACCTTCCGGACATGGACCGAACGACCATCGGGCCGTCGGCAGGTGCCTGCCAGCGCACACATGTGCACTGGTCACGCTGCAGGGCGGACAGGACTCGAACCTGCAACCTGCGGTTTTGGAGACCGCTGCTCTACCAATTGAGCCACCGCCCTTCGGTGTGTGAACACACCAAGCTCTCCTGCGGATCCGATCGGGATGAGCGCCTCAAATGGGCATAGAAAAGCTTGGCGGATTTCAACCACCACGCTCCAGTGTAGGTCACGCCCACAGGGCTGTAAAGTTGAGCGCCCCACGGCGGCCATCGTGGTGCCGGTGAAATAACCAGCCTGCCCGAAACACCTTCCACTAGCCTGAGAGGGTGACTGAACTCCCCAGCATCTCCCGCCGAATCGCCGCCATCGCAGAGTCCGCAACGCTCAAGGTCGACACCAAGGCCAAAGCGCTGCAAGCCGAGGGCAGACCCGTCATCAGCTACGCGGCGGGTGAGCCCGACTTCAGCACTCCAAAGCACGTCGTGGAGGCAGCATCCGCCGCCGTGCTCGACCCCAAGAACTACCGCTACACGCCCGCCGCCGGCCTGCCGGCGCTGCGTGAGGCGATCGCCGAGAAGACCCGCCGCGACAGCGGGCTCGAGGTCGCCCCCAGCCAGGTCATCGTCACGAACGGCGGCAAGCAGGGCGTCTACCAAGCCTTCGCGACCGTCATCAGCGAGGGCGACGAGGTGATCCTGCCCGCGCCCTACTGGACGACCTACCCCGAGGTGACGAAGCTTGCCGGCGGCGTGCCCGTCGAGGTCTTCGCCGGTTCGGAGCAGGAGTACAAGGTCACAGTCGAGCAGCTTGAGGCCGCCCGCACCGAACGCACCAAGGTGCTCCTCTTCGTCTCGCCCTCCAACCCGACTGGCGCCGTCTACACGCGCGAGGAGACGAAGGCGATCGGCGAGTGGGCCCTCGAGCATGGCCTCTGGGTCATCACCGACGAGATCTACCAGAACCTCGTCTACGACGGCTCGGCCCACGCCCCCTCCATCGTCGAGGTCGTGCCCGAGCTCGCCGAACAGACGATCCTCGTCAACGGCGTCGCCAAGAGCTACGCCATGACCGGATGGCGCCTCGGCTGGATGGTCGGCCCCGCGCGCGCGATCAAGGCGGCAGGCAACCTGCAGTCGCACCTCTCGTCGAACGTGTCGAACATCTCGCAGCACGCCGCCATCGCGGCCCTCACCGGCCCGCAGGACGACGTGCTCGCGATGCGCGACGCCTTCGACCGTCGCCGCCAGCTCATCGTCGCCGAGCTCAACAAGATCCCCGGCGTCGTCACGCCGACCCCGCAGGGCGCCTTCTACGTGTACCCGGATGTCACGGGGCTGCTGAACCGCGAATGGGGCGGCGTGACCCCCACCACCTCGCTCGAGCTCGCCGATCTCATCCTCGAGCAGGCCGAGGTCGCGGTCGTGCCCGGCGAGGCCTTCGGCCCGAGCGGCTACGTGCGCCTCTCCTACGCGCTCGGCGACGAGCCGCTCCTCGAGGGCGTGCAGCGCCTCCAGCGCCTCTTCAGCTAGGTGAGCGCGACCGTGCGTGCTGCGCGGGCCACCGCATCCGACACCGCCTGCAGCAGGGGCGACCTCAGGTTCCACTGCTGCCAGTAGAGCGGCACGTCGAGCGGGCGCTCGGGCATGAGCTCCACCAGTTCGGTGCCGCGCGTCTGCTCCGCGGGGAGCATGGCCCAGCCGAGGCCGAGCCGCACGGCCGCCGCGAACTCGGTCGACGCGGGCACGTAGTGGATGGGCGGGGTCGACCGCACGCGCAACGACCTGAGGAACGCGGCCTGCATGTCGTCGCGACGGTCGAAATCGATGCGGGGGGAGCGACCCAGGGCTCCCGCGGTCACACCCTCTGGCATCCAGCGCTCGATGTACTCGGCGCTCGCGACCGCCCGGTAGCGCACCGTGCCGAGCGGGGTCACGACGCAGCCGGGCACGCTCGTCGCCTGCGAGGTCACGGCCGCCATCACCTGCCCGGACTCGAGTAGGCGCGTCGTGTACTCCTCGTCTTCCCGGTGCAGCTCGAAGACGATCGGATGCTCGCGCGCGACCTCGGCGAGCGCCGGCAGCAGCCAGGTGGCAAGCGAGTCGGCGTTGACGGCGATGCCGATGGAGGTGAGCCGCTCCCCGTCATCATCGAGCCCGACCTCGGCGAGCGCCTCATGCTCGAGTAGCGTCGCCTGGCGGGCGAGGCGCACGATCGCGGCGCCGGCATCCGTTGCCTGCACGGGCTTGGACCGCACGAGCAGCACGCGCCCGAGCCGCTGCTCAAGCGCCTTGATGCGTTGGCTCACGGCGGAGGGCGTGATGTGGAGCGCGCGGGCGGCGCCCTCGAGGGTTCCCTCATCGACGACGGCGGCAACCGTCTTCGCGAGGTCGAGCGGGATCTGCATGAAGCAATGCTAATGCTGACTAAGGAACATTAGCTTCCGTGAATATACGGGCCTCCCCTAGCGTGGACGGGTGACGTTCTCCGCCTCCTTCGACCCGACCCTTGCGATCGCTCTCTCCGGCTTCGTGCTGGGTTTCGGCCTGATCGCCGCGATCGGCGCCCAGAACGCCTTCATCCTTCGCCAGGGCGTGCGCGGGCAGCACCTGCTCGCCGTCGTGCTCGTGTGCGCGGCATCCGACCTCGTGCTCATCTTCGGCGGCATCGCCGGGGTGGGCGCCGTGCTCGAGAACGCCCCCTGGGTCATCACGCTGGTGCGCTGGTTCGGCGTCGCGTTCCTGACGACCTACGGGCTGCTTGCTGCCAAGCGCGCGTGGCGACCGTCAGGGCAGGGACTCACGATCGAGGAGCCGGCGCCGAGCGAATGGAGCAGCGTTGAGGCATCCGACGCTCCCCCAGCGCCGAGCGGCGGCGGCACCGCGACCCTCACCGTGCCCGTCGTCGAGACGCAGACGGCGACGCGCAGCACCCTCGCGACGGCCGTGCTGACTGCGCTCGCCTTCACCTGGCTGAACCCGCACGCCTACCTCGACGCCGTCGTCGTGCTCGGCTCGGTCGCGAACACGCACGGCGACCCGGCACGCTGGATCTTCGGCACGGGCGCGATCCTCGCGAGCTTCGCCTGGTTCACGCTCATCGGCTTCGGGGCCAAGCTTCTGTCGAAGAAGCTCGCGTCACCCAAGGCCTGGCGCATCCTCGACGCCTCGATCGCCGTCATCATGCTGACGCTCGCGGCATCCCTCGCCTTCTCCCACTAGAGGAGCTTGCGCTCGAGCGCCCAGGCGGTGAGCTCGTGGCGGGACGACAGCTGCAGCTTTCTCAGCACTGCCGAAACGTGCGTCTCGACGGTCTTGATGGAGATGAACAGCTCGGTCGCGACCTCCTTGTACGCGTAGCCGCGCGCGATGAGCCGCATGACCTCACGCTCGCGAGCCGACAGCCGGTCGAGCTCGTCGTCGGCCACCGCCTGCTCGCCCGCGGCCGCTCCGAACGCGTCGAGCACGAAGCCCGCGAGGCGCGGCGAGAAGACCGCGTCACCACTCGCGACCGTGCGGATGGCCGAGTTCACGTCGTCGGCGGAGCTGCCCTTCGTGATGTAGCCGCGGGCACCCGCACGAATCACGCCGACGACATCCTCGGCCGAGTCGGAGACGCTGAGGGCGAGGAAGCGCACCGAGTCGAGCAGCCCCGCACAGCGCCGGATGACCTCCGCCCCGCCACCACCCGCGCCGCCTGGCAGGTGCACGTCGAGCAGCACGACCTCGGGCCGATGCTCCGTGACGGCCGCCACGGCCGCATCGACATCGGCAGCCTCAGCGAGCACCTCGACCGCAGCATCGAGCGAGGCCTTGAGGCCCGACCGGAAGATCGAATGATCGTCGACGATCACGACGCTTGTCATGGTTTCTCCACTGAGGCTTCGAGGGCTTACAGGTCGAGGTGCAGGTGCACCTCGGTGCCGACACCGCCCGCGCCGCGCTGCACCGTCGCGGTGCCGCCGGCGCGCTGCATCCTGCCGATGATTGACTCTCTCACGCCGAGGCGGTCGGCGGGCAGGGCGTCCAGGTCGATGCCGGGTCCGCGGTCGCGCACGAAGACGTCGACGGCGGATGCCGCGGCCTCGACGTAGACGGAAACCTCGCCGCCCCCGTGCCGTGCGGCGTTCAGCATCGCCTCCCGCGCTGCCGCGACGACAGAGGGATGCGCGGGCACCGACTCCCCCACCGTGACGACGTCGATGCGCGCGGGATATTCGACCTCGATCGTGGCGGCATCCTCGCTCAGTTCGCTCACGAGGTCGGCGCCGGGCGCGCCGTCGCCCGCGAAGAGCCATTCGCGCAGCTCGCGCTCCTGCGCCCTCGCGATGCGGGCGACGTCGCTCGAGGCACCCGCGCGGTTCTGGATCAGTGCGAGGGTCTGCAGCACCGAGTCGTGGAGGTGCGCCGCGATCTCGGCACGCTGCTCCTCGCGGATGCGGCCCGACCGTTCCCGCATGAGTTCGTTCCACAGGCGCACGATGAAGGGCGCGACCGCGACCGCGAGGCCGAGCACCATCATGCCGACCGCGACGACGGCCGTCATGGCCTCGGGGCGCCAGTCGTTCGAGGCGAGGAGCAGGAGCCCGGTCGCGAGCAGCACGGTCGCGCCCGCGCTGCGGATCACGAGGCGGTAGCGCGGCGAGCGGTCAGGGTCGTGCTCATCGAGGGCAAGGCTCCACACAACGGCACCGCCCGTGAGCACGAGGCTCAGGCTGACGGCGGTCGATGCGGACCCCTCGACGTTGGCCTGCACGATGGCGGCGATCGCCGCGACGGCGCCCAGCACAAGGAGGATGGCGGCAATTGGTGCGCGCCTGCGCGGGGTCTCCTCCGCATCCCCCGTTTCCCCCGGGGCGAGGGGAACGAGCGCCCACAGCCAGCCGTAGAAGAGGATGCCCGCCCCGCCGAGCAGCGAGGCCACGACGAGGAGCAGGCGCACCCGCCGTACGGGCCAGCCGAGGTGCTCGCTGAGCCCGGCGCAGACACCCCCGATGACGGCGCGACGAGGGCGCACGAGTGGCGGCCTGGCGCTGGTCTCGGTCTGGCTCACTCTTGAATCCAAGCAGAGGTGCGGGGCCCGGAGCGACCCGGATGCCACGAATCAGGGTCCGCTCAGGGACGTCCCCAATGGCCGTGGTCAGCGCGTCCCGCCACCATGGATGCCATGGACAACGACACCCCTTCCTCACCAACTCCGCCGCGCGGCGGCACGGCGGCCGACTCGGGCTTCTTCCCGTGGCTGCGCAGCCTCGGCCTCACCCGTGAGCCGGGGTGGCTGGGTGGTGTCGCCGCGGGCATCGCGCTGCGGCTCGGCATCGACCCGCTGATCGTGCGCGGCATCCTCGTCGTGATCGGCATCCTGGGCGCGCCCGTGCTCTTCCTCTACGCGGCAGCCTGGCTGCTCCTCCCCGACACGACGGGTCGCATCCACCTGCAGGAGCTCTTCCGCGGCACCTTCGATCGTGCCCTCGCGGGCATCGCGGTCCTCCTGCTGCTCGCAATGCTGCCGGTCGGCGGCGGCACCGGCTGGTGGTTCACGGGTGGCTGGTGGGATGGCGACTGGTGGGGCGGCGGCTGGGCCGGCCCGGGTCTTGGCGCCCTCATCTGGACCGTCATCCTGACAGGCGCGGTCATCTGGTTCGTCGTCTGGCTTGCCAACCGCCAGAGCACCACGCCCTCGGCGATTTCCATGCCGGCCACCAACGCACCTGCACCGACGACGGATGCCCCGGCCACGACCACGACGGATGCCCCGGCCGCCGCAACCTCCCCGACCCTGCCTCTCGTCTCCGAGCCGACCGCGCCGCCCGCACCCCCGGCGACCGCGGGCGATGCGGAGCTCGCCGCCTGGCGCGAGGGACAGGCCGAGTGGAAGCGCGAGCACGACAACTGGCGCGCCCAGCAGTCCGCTTCGGAGAGGGCCGCCCGCGAGCACCGCCAGGCAGAGGCGCGTCGCCAGCGCCAGGAGGAGGCGGCGGAACGTGCCCGCATCGCTCGCGAGAAGGAGCTCCGCACGCGCCCCAACACGGCGTTCACCCTTGTCGCGGTTGGGCTCTCCCTCGTGGCCGGTGCTGCGACGGCGTTGCTCCTGAGCGACACCGACCTGTCATTCGCATCGCTCGCCGCAGCATCCCTCGCCGTGACACTCGCCGTCCTGGGCCTCGCGATTATCGTCAACGGCATCCGCGGGCGCCGCAGCGGCGGCTCGAGCGGGCTGGCGATACTCGTCATCATCGCCCTGCTCTTCACGGGCGTGCTCGGATGGTTTCCTCGCCCGCTCATCTCTGACGGCACGACCCGCTGGGAGCCGAGCGCGAGTGACCGCAGTGACTCCCGCATGGTCGTCCGCGGCAACATGGTCGTCGACCTGGAGGACTACTTCGCCACTGGCAACGCGCGCATCGGCACCGTCGACCTCTTCGTCGTCAATGGCGACGTCGAGGTCATCATGCCGGGCGACGCTGACGGTCGGGTCGAGGTCGACTCCATCAGCGGACGCATTGAGGTCGATGGTGACATCGTCGACTCTGGTGGCTTCGCATCCTCGGTCGCCCGATACGACTCGCCGAGCGACAGCCGCGTCATCGTCGACGTCTTCGTCATCGCGGGCGACGTGACGGTACGGCAGGCCGACTGATGGCCGCAACAGACAAGCACCACGACGTTCCCCAGGAGGACCGGATGCACGCAACGAACGACACCGAACAGCTTCACGGAGACAGCCCCGCGACCGAGGACACCGAGCGCCGGGCGCTCAGCGGCCCCATCGTCTGGGGCACCATCCTCGTGATCATCGCGGCGCTCTACGCCGTGCAGGTCGCGGTCGATCTGGGCGCGATCGGCGGGATCGACATCTCACCCGCCTGGATCGTGCTCGGCCTCGGCGGGCTCCTCGTCGTGGGCGGCCTGGCCGCAGCGCTCACGCGCCGCCGCTGAGGCGGGGTCAGCCGCGGTAGTTCGGCGCCTCCACGACCATCTGGATGTCGTGGGGGTGCGACTCCTTGAGCCCGGCCGCCGTGATGCGAACGAACTTGCCCTTCTCGCGCAGCTCGTCGATCGTGCGAGCACCGACGTAGAACATCGACTGCCGCAGTCCGCCCAGCAGCTGGTAGGTGACGGATGCGACGGGGCCGCGGTAGGCCACCTTGCCCTCGATGCCCTCGGCGATGAGCTGCTCGTCGCTCGGCACATCCGCCTGGAAGTAGCGGTCGCGCGAGTAGGAGGTCTTCTTGCCGCGGGTCTGCATGGCCCCGAGGGAACCCATGCCGCGATAGGTCTTGAACTGCTTGCCGTTGACGAAGATCATGTCGCCGGGGCTCTCGTCGGTGCCCGCGAGGAGCGAGCCGAGCATGACCGTCTCGGCTCCCGCAACGAGCGCCTTGGCGATGTCGCCCGAGTACTGCAGCCCGCCGTCGGCGATGACGGGAACGCCCGCCTCGCGCGCCGCGAGGGATGCCTCGTAGACCGCCGTGACCTGGGGAACGCCGACGCCGGCGACGACGCGCGTCGTGCAGATCGAGCCCGGCCCGACGCCGACCTTGATGGCATCCGCTCCCGCGTCCACGAGCGCCTGGGCGCCCGAACGGGTCGCGACGTTGCCGCCGATGATGTCGATGCCCGCGAAGGCGCTGTCGCCCTTGAGCCGGCGGATGATCTCGATCTCGCCCCGCGAGTCGCCGTTCGCGGTGTCGACGACGATGACATCGACGCCCGCATCGGCGAGCGCACCGGCCCGCTCCCACGCGTCGCCGAAGAATCCGACTGCGGCGCCGACCCGCAGACGACCCTCCTCATCCTTCGTCGCGTAGGGGTACTGCTCGGTCTTGTCGAAGTCCTTGACCGTGATGAGGCCGGTCAGTCGACCGTTCGCATCGATGAGCGGGAGCTTCTCGATCTTGTGCTCCGCGAAGATCGCGATCGCACCGTCGGGGTCAATTCCCTCGGGCGCCGTGATGAGCGGCATGCGGGTCATGACGTCGCGCACGAGCGTCGTCGCCTTCTCAAAGGGCGAGACGAAGCGCATGTCGCGGTTGGTGATGATGCCGACGAGCTTTCCGTCAGCCTCGATGACGGGGAGGCCCGAGACCCGGAACTGCCCGCAGACGGCGTCGACCTCAGCGACCGTGGCATCCGGAGTCGTCGTCACGGGGTTCGTGATCATGCCCGACTCGGAGCGCTTGACCTTGTCGACATACGCGGCCTGCTCGTCGATCGCGAGATTGCGGTGCAGCACGCCGAGACCGCCCTGGCGCGCCATCGAGATCGCCATGCGCGCCTCGGTGACGGTATCCATCGCGGCAGAGATGAGGGGGGTGTTGACCCGGATGTTGCGGGTCAGACGAGACGACGTATCCACCTCGCTCGGGATGACATCCGTGTGCCCGGGCAGCAACATCACGTCGTCGTAGGTGAGTCCGATGAAACCGAAGGGATCCGGCTGGGTCATTGTTCCCCTTTTGTGAGAGTCGGCGAAAATGCCCGGAAATCCGGGCGAGGGGTGCCGGTGAAGCTGCGATGATTCCCGGTGCTCCATGCTAACCGGTTGGCGCTGACTGCTATTCCGCGACCATAATTACCCAACACCGATCGCTTACCCGAGTAACACCGGCGACACAATCGGCCAGTAACGTCAGCGTCGACGGTACGTGCGGGGGGATTGACCCGATCCCCCGAGGGCACTGCCTTGGAGGTTCAATGAGTAACACCAGCAGGCTTCGACAGCGCCGATCCCGATGGCGCGCCGTCACCTTCGTCGCGATGGTCGGTGCATTCCTGATGCTCGGCTCCCCCGCCATGGCCGATGAAGTCGGGGAGGACGAGCCCTTCAAGATCAGTGGCAATGTCAAACTCGATGGCGAAGCTCTCGAGGATGTGCGCCTCACGGTCACCGGCAACGGCGTCGACCTCGAGGTCGAAACGGATGCTGCTGGCCAGTGGCGCGCTGGCGTGCCCGAACGAGACACCTACACCGTCACGCTCGACGAGGAGACCCTCCCCGAGGGCATCGCGGTCGTCGACGAGACGGGCGAGGATGAGACCCCCAATGAGAAGGAGGTCGAGATCGGGCCCGGTGGCCGCGTCACGATGAACTTCTTCATCGGCGAGGGCGAGCGCAACACCGTCAGCTTCGTCGACCAGCTCGTCTCGCGCTCGATCGACGGCGTCAACTTCGGCCTCATGCTCGGCCTCGCCGCCGTCGGCATCTCCCTGGTCTTCGGCACGACCGGGCTCTCCAACTTCGCCCACGCCGAGATGGTGACCTTCGGCGCGGTGATCGCACTCCTCCTAGGGGTGACGATGTCGCTGCCGATGTGGATCGCCATCCCGCTCACGGTCGTCGTGAGTGCGGCCTTCGGCTGGGCGCTTGATGCGGGCCTCTGGAAACCCTTGCGAAGACGCGGGCTCGGCATCGTGCAGCTCATGATCGTGAGCATCGGCCTCTCCCTCGCGCTGCGGTACGTGTTCCAGTTCTTCATCGGCGGCGGCACCCTGCAATTGCCGGGCTCCAACGCGGCACAGATCCAGCTCTTCGGCAGCGTGCAGTTGTCGTGGATCGACCTCGCGAGCATGGGCATCAGCATCCTCGTCATCATCGGCTTCGCCGCGTGGCTCATGCTCAGCAAGATCGGCAAGGCCACACGCGCCGTCTCCGACAACGCCTCGCTCGCCGCGGCATCCGGAATCGATGTCGACCGCGTCGTGCGCATCGTCTGGATCGTCGCTGCCGCAATGGCCGGCCTCTCCGGCGTGCTTTACGCCTACTTCCGTCCCGGCATCAAGTGGGACATGGGCGCCCAGATCCTGCTGCTCGTCTTCGCCGCCGTCACGCTCGGTGGCCTCGGCACCGCCTTCGGCGCCCTCATCGGCGCGATCATCGTGGGCGTCATGGTCGAGATTTCGGGACTCTGGATTCCCTCGGACCTCAAGTACGTGGGCGCGCTCGGAATTCTGATCCTGGTGCTGCTCTTCCGACCACAGGGCATCCTCGGTCGCAGAGAGAGAATAGGTTAAGGGGCCCCTCATGGACTGGCTGACTATCTTCGGCAACACTGCCTCCTCGCTCATCTCCCCGGCGACCCTCGGCTACGCTCTCGCGGCGATCGGCCTCGCCGTGCACTTCGGCTTCGCCGGCCTGCTCAACATGGGTATCGCCGCCTACATGGCCATCGGCGCCTACGGCTATGCCATCTCGATCCTCACCTTTGGGCTGCCCTGGTGGGCCGGCGTGCTCATCGCCATGGTCTGCTCCGTGCTGTTCTCACTCGTGCTGGGCATCCCGACGCTGCGTCTACGCGGTGACTATCTCGCAATCGTGACGATCGCCGCAGCCGAAATCGTGCGACTGCTCTTCCTGTCGACGACCTTCGACGAGTACACGGGCTCCGCGGATGGCCTCAGCGGCTACCACGCGAGCTTCCGTGAGTCGAACCCGCTGCCCGAGGGCACCTACGGCTTCGGCCCGTGGGAGTACACCGCGAATGGCTGGTGGGTGCGCATCGTCGGCATCCTGCTCGTCGCCCTCGCGCTGCTGATCGTGTGGGCCATCATGCGCAGCCCGTGGGGCCGCGTGCTCCGCGGCATCCGCGAAGACGAGGATGCCGTGCGCTCGCTCGGCAAGAACGTCTTCTCCTACAAGATGCAGGCGCTCATTCTCGGTGGTGTCTTCGGCTCCCTCGGCGGCATCGTCTACGCGCTGCCGTCCTCGGTCAACCCAGGCGTCTACGTGACCTCGCTCACATTCTTCGTCTGGACGGCGCTCCTCCTGGGTGGTGCCGCGACCATCTTCGGTCCCGTGCTCGGCGCGGTGCTCTACTGGGTCGTGCAGACACTCCTCAGCAATATCCTGCCCGCGCTCGTGACGGCGGGCATCCTGCCCTTCATGTCGACGAGCCAGGCCCAGACGCTTCGATTCATCCTCGTCGGTGTCGCCCTGATGCTCCTCGTCATCTTCAGACCGCAGGGCATCCTCGGAAACAAGAAGGAGCTGACCTTTGTCAAGTGACGCAGCAACGCCAGCAGCGACATCCGCTCCCGTGCCCCGACAGAAGTCGACCGGCCTGCACAAGGGCGACATCCGTCCCGGCGTCGAGAAGGTAGACCCCATCGTTATCGCCGACGGGGTCACGCGCACCTTCGGCGGGCTCACGGCCGTCGACGTGGATCACCTCGAGATCCCGCGCAACGCCATCACGGCCCTCATCGGCCCGAACGGTGCCGGCAAGACGACCCTCTTCAACCTCCTGACGGGCTTCGACAAGCCCGACAAGGGCTCCTGGACCTTCGAGGGCAAGTCACTCTCGGGCATCCCCGCCTTCAAGGTCTCGCAGCGCGGGCAGGTGCGCACCTTCCAGCTGACCAAGTCGCTCGGCCTGCTCACGGTGCTCGAGAACATGAAGCTCGGCGCCAAGCACCAGCGCGGTGAGAGCTTCTGGGCCGGCCTCTTCCCCTTCCTCTGGCGCAAGCAGGAGGAGGAGTTCGAGGCCAAGGCACTTGAGTTGCTCGCCCGCTTCAAGCTCGACACGAAGAAGGACGACTTCGCGGCGAGCCTCTCGGGCGGCCAGCGCAAGCTCCTCGAGATGGCCCGGGCACTCATGAGCGACCCGACCCTCGTCATGCTCGACGAGCCGATGGCCGGCGTGAACCCCGCGCTGACGCAATCGCTCCTCGAGCACATCCTCGACCTCAAGGACCAGGGCATGACGGTGCTCTTCGTCGAGCACGACATGCACATGGTGCGGCACATCGCCGACTGGGTCGTCGTGATGGCGGAGGGCAAGGTCGTCGCCGAGGGCCCGCCGGACTCGGTCATGAAGGACCCCGCCGTGATCGACGCCTACCTTGGCGCGCACCAGGACGTCGACCTCGGTGTCGTCACGGGACGCATCGCTGGCGAGGTGCCGTCAGAGGCTGCCGAGGCCCTTGCCGCCGATATCGAGCAGGAACAGGCAGCGGATGCCGCGGCCTTCGAGAACCGAAAGGCCGGCGAATGAGCACCCCCACGACACAGCAGTCCAGTCCCACGCCTGCCGCGACGGGCACGCCGGTCGTCGAGGTCAAGGACCTGACCGCCGGATACCTTCCCGGCGTCAACATCCTCAACAACGCCAACCTCGTGGCCCGACAGGGCGAGCTGATCGGTATCATCGGCCCCAACGGCGCCGGCAAGTCGACCCTGCTCAAGGCCATCTTCGGACAGGTGAAGATCCGTGGCGGCTCGATCTCGCTCAACGGCGAGGACATCACGGGGCTCAAGGCCAACAAGCTCGTCGCCAAGGGCGTCGGCTTCGTGCCGCAGAACAACAACGTGTTCCCGAGCCTGACGATCGAGGACAACCTGAAGATGGGGCTCTTCCAAAACCCCAAGATCTACGACGAGCGCCTCGAGTTCGTCGTCGGCATCTTCGGTGAACTCGGCAAGCGCCTCAAGCAGCGTGCTGGCTCACTCTCGGGCGGTGAGCGCCAAATGGTCGCCATGTCGCGTGCCCTCATGATGGACCCGCACGTCATGCTGCTCGACGAGCCGTCTGCTGGCCTCTCCCCCGTGCGGCAGGACGAGGCCTTCATCCGCGTCTCCGAGATCAACAAGGCGGGCGTCACGACCATCATGGTCGAGCAGAACGCACGCCGCTGCCTGCAGATCTGCGACCGCGGTTACGTGCTCGACCAGGGTCGCGATGCCTACACCGGCACGGGCCGCGAGCTGCTCAACGACCCCAAGGTCATCGGCCTCTACCTGGGCACGCTCGGGCAGGACTAGAAGCCCAACAAAGGGGCTCGGCATCCACGCGGATGCCGAGCCCCTTTGTTGTGGATTGAGGGACGCGAAGGGGCCCGGATGCCGTGGCATCCGGGCCCCTCCCTCAGTCGTTCGGCTTAGTACGCGGAGTAAGTGTTGTCCGGGCCGAAGATGTAGGTGCCGATCACGGCCTCGGTCGGGTCGCCGACCTCGTCGAAGGTGATCGGGCCGGAGATGCCGTCGTAGTCGGCGACGTCTCCGTTGTTGATGATCTCGGCGCAGTCGGCGAAGGTCGAGCACTTCTCGCCGTCACCCGAACCACCCGAGACTTCCTGCAGCGCAGCGGCGATGTCCGCCGCATCCGTCGACCCGGCCTTGAGTGCGGCCAGTGCGAGCAGCATGACGGCGTCGTACGACTCCGCACCGTAGGTGAACTCGGTGAGCTCGGGCTCGCCCTCGCCGACCCAGAACTCGTTGAGTTCCTCGGTGAATGCCGCGAGGTCATCGACGTTGGTGCCGGGGAAGGTGCCCTTGGCGCCCTCGATCGGCGGAACGTCGTCACCGAAGTTGGCAAGGTTGCCATCAACGAAGTAGAGGTTCTCGGCGGGGAACGACGAGACGATGTCCGGAAGCATCGTCTTAACCTCTTCGAACGTGATCAGGGCGATCGCGTCGGGAGCGGCAGCGAGGACCTCGCTGATCTGGGCACTGAAGCTCGTGTCACCCGTGTTGTACGACGACGTAGCGACAACCTCGCCACCAGCGGCCTCGAAGGCCTCCGTGACGTACTTCTGCAGGCCGGTGCCGTAGGAGTCGTTCAGCACGATCATGCCGAGCGTCTGGTGGCCGTCTTCTGCGATGAGGTTGCCGAGCACCTCGCCCTGCAGCACGTCGGACGGTGCCGTACGGAAGTAGAGGCCGTTGTCGTCGTAGGTCGTGAACGCGTCGGACGTGTTGGCCGGCGAGAACAGGATCGTGTCGGCAGCGATGACCTGGTCGATGAACTGCAGCGAGACACCGGACGACGCCGCACCGATGATGGCGGAGACGCCCTCACCGAGCACGCGGGGAACCTCAGTCTCGTAGGCCTTGTTGTCGGTGTCACCCGAGTCACCGCGCACGTGCTCGACCGTGATGCCCAGGTCGGCCTCGTTGATCTGGGAGATCGCGTAGTCGACACCCGCGAACTCGGGCGGGCCGAGGAAGGCGAGGTTGCCGGTTGCCGGCAGCAGCGAACCGATCTTGAGCGTCAGGTCCTCCCCCGTGTTGCCACCATTGCCGCCATTGCCACCGTCGTCCGCCGCGCAGCCGCTCAGCACGAGTGCGACGGCTCCGAGACCTGCGACACCTGCGTAAAGGGCCTTGCGCCCGCGCGATCCGGCATTGGCCTTCGCGAATACGCTCATGTTGCTCCTTGCGTTCATGAAATGTGATAAAAACCACGGCAGGACACTGCCGTCTTGCAACGGTATTGCCCGGCACGCCCGCGCACAATACCTCCGTGTTACGGGGCGGTAACATGCGCGACGGCCCTGTCTACTCGACGAGTACGTCTCCCCCGGGCACCGCCCGGTTGTCGGCACCGTAGGTGAACACGCGGAACACGGCGACCGTCGGGTCGCCCGAATTGTCGAGCGCAAGCGGACCCGAGACGCCGTCGTAGTCGATGTCGGGGCGACTCTCGAGCACATCGAGGCACTCCCCGAAGCTCATGCACTTGATGCCGGCGCCGGACACGTCGATGGCCGAGTAGGCGAGTGACGGACCGCCGTCATCCTCCGCCACGGTCGCGGCGAGCGCCGCGAGCACGGTCGCGTCGTAGGCTTCGGCCGCATATCGCGCATCAGTGATCCCCGGGTCCATCGACTTGACCCTGGCCGCGAACTCCTCCGAGGGCTCCCGCCCGTCGAGCACCCCGCGCACGCCTTCGAGCGCGCCAGCCGGGAGCGCCTGCGAGTAGTCCGCGAGGCCGGCAGCGGTCACCCAGAGGGAGGTGGCGGGGACTCCCGATGTCACAAGGCCGTCGAGCAGCGCGGCAGTCGGCACCTCGGGCGCGAAGGGGCTCGACAGCACGATGGCGTCCACGCCCGAGTCGGCGATCTGGGCAGCGAGGGCAGCGGCATCCGTGTCGGCGGCGAAGGTCTCGGCGAGGGTGACGGCGCCATCCCCCATCGCCTCGGAGAGCACGGATGTCACGGCCGCCGATTCGGCGTCGTCGAAGGTCACGGTGGCGACCGTCTCGGCGTCGTCATCGGCTAGCAGCTGGGCGAGGGCGCGACCCTGCAGGCTCACGGGCGGCGAGGTGCGCAGCAGGAGTCCGGAGTCATCGAGGTCGGAGAGGGCGGATGCCGTCGCGGACGGCGAGATGACAGCGATACCGTCGGCGACGGCGAGCGGGAGGAGTCGCTCGGCGAGCACGGATGAGGAGGGCCCGACGATCACGTCGACGCCGTGCTCGACGAGCTGGGCATAGGAGGCCTCGAGCGTCTCAGTCGAGGCGTCGCCCGAATTGCGGTGGAACACCTCGACGGGGGCACCGAGCACGCCGCCGGCCTCGTTGATCTCACGCACCGCAAGCTCGACGCCCGCGACCTGCGCCGGCGAGAGGAAGGCCGTCTCCCCCGAGGTCGGCAACAGCGTGCCGATGCGCAGGACTCCGTCCCCGGATGCGGCGGGAGCGCTGGGGCGCGGTGAGGCGGAAGGAGTGACCTCCACCTCGGCTGTGCAGCCCGACAGCACAAGCGCTGCAGCGATCGCGACGGCAGTGACGGGAGCACGGCGCACCATGGCGTTCCTCTCATTCGGGGAGGCGCCGACGGGCGACGCCTCAGGAACCCTACCGAGAGATCAGAGCGGTTCCGGCAAGGCGCGGCGCGACATCCGCCCCTCGACGAGCATGTCGATCGTGAGCACGACGAGGGCGACCCAGACGAGCCCGAAGCCCACCCAGCGCTCCGGCGGCATGGCCTCATGCAAGACGAAGGCGCCGAGGATGAACTGCAGGATGGGCGCGAGGTACTGCACGAGGCCGATAGTCACGAGCGGCAGGCGGCGGGCGCCCGCGGCGAACAGCAGCAGGGGCACGGCGGTCGCCACGCCGGACATGAGGAAGAGCGCGAGGTGCACGGGCCCGTTCGCCCCGGCCGCGATGCCCGGGCCCGACGCGAGGACAAGGAGCACGACGACCGCGGGGACCGTCAGCCACATCGTCTCGACCGTGAGCCCCGAGACGGCACCCACCCGCGGGCCCGCCTGCTTCTTGATGAGGCCGTAGAGGCCGAAGCTGCCGGCGAGCGCGAGTGAGATCCAGGGGATCTCACCGAGGCCGATCGCCAGCACGATGATCGCGACGGCGCCGAAGCCCATTGCGAGCCACTGGAGCGGCCGCAGGGATTCGCGCAGCACCACGACACCAAGCAGCACCGTGAAGAGCGGGTTGATGAAGTACCCGAGGGATGACGCAAGCACCTGGCCGTTGAGCGCCGCGAAGACGAAGACGAGCCAGTTGACCGAGATCAGGGCCGCGGCGACCCCCATGATGAGCGCGAGCCTGGGCGACCTCAGAACATCGGCGACCGAACGCCAGCCGCGCGTGATCGTGAGGAGGAGGGCGCAGAAGGCGAGCGACAGGATGACGCGTCCCGCGACGACCTCGAAGGGGCCCGAGGGCGCGAGGAGCAGGAAGTAGCCGGGGAGGAAGCCCCAGAGGCCGTAGGCACCGACCGCGTAGAGGAGACCGGCCCGCCGGTGCATCCGCACGTCTTCGAGTACGGGTGCTGGGCGGCTCACTCGAGAATGCTACAACCGAGAAACGAAAAGCCCGCCCTGCCGGAGCAGGACGGGCCTTCGAGAAATGGATGCGACTAGCGCACGACCACCGCGAGCACGTCGCGGGCCGAGAGCACGAGCAGGTCGTCGCCGCCGTACTTGACCTCGGTGCCGCCGTACTTGGAGTAGATCACCTTGTCGCCGACAGCAACGTCGAGCGGGATACGGTTGCCGTTGTCGTCGATGCGGCCGGGGCCCACCGCCACGACCTCGCCCTCCTGGGGCTTCTCCTTGGCAGTGTCAGGGATGACAAGACCGGATGCAGTCGTCTGCTCGGCCTCGACCTGCTTGATGACAATGCGATCTTCGAGCGGCTTGATGGACACCGACACGGTTGACCTCTTTCTGAAGTGCGTGAAGAAACTTGGGGTTAGCACCCTCACGGGGAGAGTGCCAGAACAACTGTAGCGGGGTGATTGGCACTCTCGCAATCCGAGTGCCAATCACGGCGCGTGCAGCCATAATGGGCCGGATGGATTCCGCCGAGCTCACCCACCTGCTGACGCCCGAGGGCTTGCGGCTTCTCGACTCCCTGCCGCCCTACGACAGCAAGGGCGATGTCGTACGCATGGTGAGCGAGCTCCGGGGTGCCGGTCATCCGCCCGCCCTCGTCGCCGCGGTGCTCACGCAGGCAAGGCTGCGGCATCGCGCGCTTGCCAAGTTCGGCCCCTTCGCCGAGCGGATGCTCTTCACCGAGGCGGGGCTCGAGCAGGCCACCCGGCTGAGCGTCGCGGCAAGGCATGCGGAGCGCTTTCGCACCGCTGGCGTTACGCGCGTCGCCGACCTCGGCTGCGGCATCGGCGCCGACTCACTCGCGATGGCCGCGC
Organism: Salinibacterium sp. GXW1014; assembly: GCF_044769865.1. Classification (NCBI taxonomy): domain Bacteria; kingdom Bacillati; phylum Actinomycetota; class Actinomycetes; order Micrococcales; family Microbacteriaceae; genus Salinibacterium; species Salinibacterium sp. GXW1014. The sequence goes on along the minus strand of NZ_JBIZWA010000001.1, from coordinate 1,574,121 downwards.
TCGACCTCGGCGTGCTCGCGGTCGAGCGCGATGAGGTGACCGCCGCGATCGCCGCGTACAACCTCTCCCCCTGGGCGTCCGTCACGGTCGAGCACGCCTCGGCGCAGGACGTTGACCTGGCCGGGACGGATGCCGCGTGGCTCGACCCCGCGCGACGCAACGAGCGCGGGCGGCTCCACGACCCCGCCGACTGGTCCCCCAGCCTCGACTTCGCCTTCGGCCTGGCCGAGCAGATGCCCGTGGGCGTCAAGCTCGGACCGGGCGTCGACCGCGACGTGATCCCCGCTGACGCCGAGGCCCAGTGGGTCTCGGTCGACCACGACGTGGTGGAGCTGGGAGTCTGGCTGGGCGCTGTCGCGAGGCCGGGCATCCGTCGCTCCGCCCTCGTCATCACGGAACGGGGCGCCGCTGAACTCACCTCGGCGGCCGACAGCGAGGACGCGGAGGCGGGCGAGCTCGGCGAGTACCTCTACGAGCCCGACGGCGCGGTGATCCGGGCACGGCTCATCGGCGACCTCGCGCGCCAACTTGGCGGGCGAATGGTGAGCCAGGACATCGCCTACATCACGAGTGACCGTGCCGTCGACACGCCCTTCGCGTCGCGGTTCCGCATCATCGAGCAGCTCCCACTCGACGAGCGCCGCCTCAAGCGCGAACTGCAGGTGCGCGGCATCGGCCGGGTAGAGATCAAGAAGCGCGGCGTCGACATCGACCCCGCCGCGTTCCGCCGCCGCCTCGCACCCCGCGGAGACGGCACCGCCACCCTCGTGTTGACGAGGGTGGCGGGCCGACGCGTTGCGCTACTGGCAGAGCGGGCGACTCAGTAGTAGCCGCCCGAGGCTCCCGCCACGAGGAAGAAGAAGGCCGGGATGATCCAGATGAGGCCCCAGAGCAGGCTGATCGCCAGGCCTGAGTACCCCGTGATGATGCCCGTGAGCCAGAAGGGCTTGCCGTGGGGCTCGCGGCGCTGCGCGATGTGGCCGAAGATGACACCCGCGAGGGCGGGGAGGAACCCGAGGCCGCCGAAGAGGCTCAGGAAGACGCCCGCGATGCCCGTGATCATCGAGGTGAGGCTGAGCCCCTTGGGCGGACCCGCCGGCGCCGACTGGTAGGGCGCTCCGCCGTAGGGCTGCTGTGTTGCACCGTAGGGCTGCTGCGCTCCCCCGTAAGGCTGTTGGGTGGCGCCGTAGGGCTGCTGGGCCGAGCCCTGCGGCTGCTGCGGAACCCCGTAGGGCTGCTCGGGCTGCGCTGCCGCCGTCGCGTCGCTCGCCGTGGCCGCGGGGCCATAGGGCGAGGCGGCCGGGGCAGCATCCGCCGCGGGCGCGCCGGGTGAGGGCGCCTCGGAGGCGGCGACCTCTGGCATCGGCTCGGGCGCGGGCACCTGCTCGGCAGGGGGCGTGGGGACCGGCGGAACCTCGTCGGGGTTGTGAGTGCTCATGCAGCCATTCTGTCGGATGCCCGCCCCCGGCAACAGCGAAGGGCCCGAGTCGTTCGACTCGGGCCCTTCGGTGACTGCAACTAGTTGTTGAGCTCCTCGAGCTGCTGCTCGAGCTCGTACGGCGTCATGTCGCTGTACTGCTCGCTGATCGCACCGATGAAGGCGGTGCTCACGATGACGAGGAGCACCGTGATCGCGAGGCCGACGAAGCCCGTGATGATGCCCGTCAGCCAGAGGCCCTTCGACGCCTGCGGCTCCTTCGACTTGCCGAGGAAGCCGAGGATGATCGCGGCGATCGGCAGAATGACGCCGATGAGGCCGAAGAGCGAGAAGAGGCCGATCCACGACCCGAGGAGGCCCAGGATTCCGGCGATGAGCGCGATGATGCTCAGCACGGGCGCCTTCTTGGGCGCGCCACCGGCGGGTGCGGCGGAGTAGGGGGTGGGCTCCGGGGCGGCAGCCGGCATGGATTCAGACACGGGAGTCTCCTTGATGAAACGTCGGATTGATGCGGTGCCTATGGTGACAGCACCCCGAACGGGTGTCAACGAACGACACCCGCTTTCTTCGACGTTACGCCTGGATGCTCGTCACGGGGAGGGTCGAGTCGGCGCCGAAGCCGAGCCCGGAGGGCTCCCGCCCCGCCGCGACGAGCTGCGCCCCGAGGGCCGCGATCATGGCCCCATTGTCGGTGCAGAGCGAGAAGGGCGGAATGCGAAGCGCGATCCCGGCCTCCGCGCACCGCTCCTCCGCGAGGGCACGCACGCGAGCGTTCGCGACGACGCCGCCACCGAGCAGCAGGCGCGGCACACCGAGGTCGCGGCAGGCGGCGACGGCCTTCGTGATGAGCACGTCGGCGACGGCCTCGCGGAAGCTCGCCGCGACATCCGCCACCGGCACCTCCTCGCCGGCATCGCGCTTCTGCTCGACCCAGCGCGCGACGGCCGTCTTGAGGCCCGAGAACGAGAAGTCGTAGCGGTGCTTCGCCATGTCCTTGGGCAGACTCAGCCCGCGCGGGAAACGAATGGCCTTGGGATCACCGGATGCCGCAGCCCTGTCGATCTCGGGACCGCCCGGGTAGGGCAAGCCGAGCAGTCGCGCGACCTTGTCGAAGGCCTCCCCCGCCGCATCGTCGATCGTCTCGCCCAGCATCTCGACATCGCTCACGAGGTCGCGCACGAGCAGCAGCGAGGTGTGGCCGCCGGAGACGAGCAGCGCGACCGTCGGGTACTCGACGTCCTCACCCGTCAGCACGTCGGCCCCCACGTGTCCCACGAGATGGTTGACGGCGTAGAGGGGCTTGCCTGTCGCCACGGCGAGCGCTTTGGCAGCGCCGACCCCGACCATGAGGGCGCCCGAGAGTCCGGGGCCGCTCGTGACGGCGATGGCGTCGAGCTCGGCGAGCGAGACATCCGCCCGCTTCAGTGCCTCTTCGAGCGTCGGGTTCATGGCCTCGAGGTGGGCGCGCGCGGCGATCTCGGGCACGACGCCGCCGTAGCGGGCGTGCTCGTCCATGGAGGAGGCGATGACGTTGGCGAGGAGCTCGGTGCCGCGCACGATGCCGACGCCCGTCTCATCGCAGCTGGTCTCGATACCCAGCACGAGTGGCTCGCGGGTCATGATGCTCCCTCCTCGGCAACGCCGGCGATCGGATGCTCCAGGGTCGCCCTCATGACGATGGCGTCGACCCCGTCGGGCTGGTAGTAGCGGGGACGCACCCCGAGGATCTCGAATCCGAGCTCCTCGTAGAGTCGCTTCGCCCCCGGGTTGTCGGCCCGCACCTCGAGGAACATTTCACGCGCTCCCCGCTGCCTCGCCTCCCCCATGAGTTGCAGCATGAGGGCGCGTCCGAGACCTCCGCGGCGGGCGGCCTCATCGACCGCGATCGTCTGGATATCACCCTGTCGCGACCCCGCGGGGGCAAGCAGGCCGGCGTAGCCCTGCACCTCGCCAGTGTCGTTCCGCTCGGCCACCAGATAGTAGGTGTGCTCGCTGCCGAGCTCACCCGCCATGGCCTTCTCCGACCAGGCGTCGTTCGCGAAGGTCGCCGTCTCGATGCGCATGATGTCGGCGAGGTCGCCGAGGCCCGCGCGGCGGAGGAACCAGGTCATCCCGTCACACGCTTCGGGCCAGCGGAGAGGGTCACGTCAGGCGACCGCAGGTAGAGCGGCTCTGCGCCCGCGAAGTCGCGCCCGTGGAAGTACAGCAGCTCGGCGAGCATCCCGGCGGCACCGGCCGACACCTCAGCGGCGTCGATGCGGGTCACCCCTGCGTCAGTGGGCAACTCCGCGGGAGCCGCGAGGGCCGGCTCGCCCGAACGCACAGGGAGCCCCTCAGCATCGACGCCCGAGTAGGCGGACCAGTAGACCTCGCGGCGGCGGGCATCCGTCACCACCAGAAGCGGCCCGGCACTTCCCGCCGCGTAGTGCTGAAAGGCGATGGCGTCGTGGCTCACGACCCGCACGAGCGGCTTGGCCGCGCCGAGCGCGAAGGCCTGCGCAGCCGCGATGCCGACGCGAAGCCCCGTGAACGGGCCCGGCCCCATGCCGACCGCGACGCCGGAGAGATCGGCGACCTTGACCCCCGCCTGCTCGAGGCAGCGCGCGATGAGCTCGCCGACGACCTCGGCGTGGCGACGCGTGTCACTCTCAGCCAGCTCGGCGATGATGCCCCGATCGCGGTCGACGACGGCGACCGAGGTGCCCGCCGAGGTGTCGATGGAGAGGAGCATCAGTCCAGCCTAATCTCGCGCCAGCGGGGGCCATGGCCCTCGATCGTCACCCGCCGGGGTTCGACCGGCTCCTCGCCCTCGACCGCCGTGTCGGCGCCCTTGGGCCGATGGATCGCGATCTCGAGCCATTCATCGACGACCGCGTCGAGCATGCCTGCCGCCCACTCCACGACGACGACGGATGCCTCGAAGTCGATGTCGAGGTCGTCCAGCTCGGCGGGGTGCGAGAGCCGGTAGGCGTCGACGTGCACGAGAGGCGGGCCGTCGCCCAGGTTCGGATGCGTGCGGGCCAGCACGAAGGTCGGACTCGTCACGGGGCCGCGAACGCCCAACGCGTCACCGAGCCCGCGTGTGAAGGTGGTCTTGCCCGCCCCGAGCTCACCGTTGAGCGCGACGACGTCGCCCGCGCGCAGCTGACGCGCGATCCGCGCCCCCAGCTCGCCCATCGCCTCGGGCGTCTCGATCATGCGCTCGATCACGGATGCCACGCCCTCTCCACCCGCGGACCGATCCGTGTCACGACCTCATAGTTGATCGTGCCCGCCGCCGTCGCCCACTCGTCGACCGTGGGCGCACCATCGCTTGGGTCGCCGAAGAGCACGGCGCGGTCGCCGACGGCGACCTCCGTGTCGCCCACGTCGACCACGAACTGGTCCATGGCGATGCGACCCGCGACCCGGAAGGTGCCGCCGTTGATCGCGACGGGGCCGAGGCCGGAGGCTTGGCGGGGAATGCCGTCCGCGTATCCGAGCGGCACGAGGGCGAGCGTCGTCTCGCGCTGGGCGCGATAGGTGAGCCCGTAGGAGACCCCCGAGCCGGCCGGCACCCGCTTGACGGAGGCCACCTCCGCGGAGAGCCGCATCGCCGGCCGCAGCCCGAGTGATCGAGAATCCCGGTCGTCGAAGGGAGAGAGCCCATACATGCCGATGCCGAGCCGCACGAGGTCGAAGCGCGCCTCGGGCACATCGATCGCGCCGGCCGTGGCCGCCAGGTGCCGCCATCGCGGGCGCAGGCCGGCGTCGTGAGCCGCTACCGTCGCCGCCTCGAAGGCTGCGACCTGCGCAAGGTCCTCCTCACGGCCCGCGTTCGCGAGGTGCGAGAAGATCCCCTCGACGCGGATGCGCCCCTGCTGTTCCAACGTCGCGGCACGCTCGAAGAAGGCGGGCCAGGAGGAACGCTCGGCGCCGTTGCGACCGAGACCCGTGTCGACCTTGAGGTGCACAGTGGGCGTGGCATCCGTCGCCGCTGCCCGCTCCAGCTGTTCGACGCGGCTCAGCCCGAGCTCGATGCCGGCAGCCGCCGCAGCCACGAAGTCCTCGTCCGGTGCGTGCAACCACGCGAGGATCGACGCCGAGATGCCGGACTTGCGCAGCACGAGTGCCTCGCCGATGTCGGCGACCCCCAGCCGCTCCGCGCCGCCCTCGAGCGCGGCGCGCGCCACCTCGGCGGTTCCGTGCCCGTAGCCGTCGGCCTTGACGACCGCCATGGCCGGTGTGCCGCCCGCAAGCTCCCGGAGCCTGGCCACGTTGCCGCTGATGGCCGACAGCGAGACGGATGCCTCGCGCATCCGCCCACTCATGCCCGGCCCTCCGCGACGACGTAGGCGATCGCGAGACCGCCGTCGTGACTCATCGAGAGGTGGAAGGTAGCGATGCCGCGCCGCTCGGCGATCTCGGCGATGCCGCCGTGCAGCTCAAACGAGGGGTTGCGCAGCTCGTTCGAGACGACGCGCATGTCGTGCCAGCGCATCCCGGTCGAATCTCCGACCGCCTTGATGAGCGCCTCCTTCGCGGCGAACCGTGCCGCGAGCGAGGGCAGCGAACGCCGACGGCCATCCGCCCACTGTTCGCTCTCGGCGAACAGGCGGTCGAGGAGCCTCGGAGTCCGGCTCGCCGCCCGCTCGAAGCGGGCGAGATCGACCAGGTCGACGCCCACCCCGAGGATCACGGCCTACTCCACCGTGACGGACTTGGCGAGGTTACGCGGCTGGTCGACGTCGAGGCCCTTGGCCGAAGCGAGCTCCATCGCGAAGATCTGCAGCGGGATGACCGCGAGCAGCGGCTCGAAGAAGCGACCCGCGAGCGGGATCGGCAGCACGACATCCGCGTAGGGCAGCACTGCCGCGTCGCCCTGCTCCGCGATCGCGAGCACACGGGCGCCGCGAGCGCGGATCTCCTGGATGTTCGAGACGACCTTCTTGTGCAGCGAGTCGGGGTCGCGCGGGCTCGGCACGACGACGAAGACCGGGATGCCGGGCTCGATCAGCGCGATGGGACCGTGCTTGAGCTCACCGGCCGCGAAGCCCTCCGCGTGGATGTAGGCGATCTCCTTGAGCTTGAGCGCACCCTCAAGCGCGACGGGGAAGCCCACGTGGCGGCCAAGGAACAGCACGGAACGCGTGTCGGCCATCCAGCCGGCCATCTGCTTGATGGTCTCGTGCTCCTCGAGCACGGTCGCCATCTTGTCGGGAAGCGCCTGAAGCTCCTCGACCGCGGAGGCGACCTCCTGCGCCGACAGGGTGCCGCGGGCCGTCGCGATGTGCAGTCCGAGCAGGTAGAGCGCGATCACCTGGGCGACGAAGGCCTTGGTCGAGGCGACCGCCACCTCGGGGCCGGCGTGCGTGTAGATGACGGCGTCGGACTCGCGCGGGATCGTCGCACCCTGCGTGTTGCAGATCGACACCGTGCGCGCGCCGTTCTCGCTCGCGTACTTGACCGCCATGAGCGTGTCCATCGTCTCGCCCGACTGGCTGATCGAGACGACGAGCGTGTCGGGGGTGAGGATCGGCTCGCGGTAGCGGAACTCGTGCGCGAGCTCGACGTCCACGGGCACGCGGGCCCACTTCTCGATCGCATACTTCGCGACCATGCCCGAGTAGTTGGCCGTGCCCGCGCCGACGATCACGATGCGGTCGATGGCACGGAGCGCGTCGTCGCCGATGCCATCGAGTTCGGCGATGTTCACGCCGTCCTCCGTCGCGCGCCCGAGGAGGGTCTTCGCGACAGCCTCGGGCTCCTCGCTGATCTCCTTCGCCATGAAGCTCGACCAGCCGCCCTTTTCCGAGGCGGAGGCATCCCAGGCGACCTCGAAGGTCTTGGCTTCGACCGCGTGGCCGTCGAAGTCGGTGACGGTGACGCTGTCGGGGGTGATGATGGCGAGCTGGTCCTGACCGATCTCCATCGCGCGGTGCGTGTGCTCGACGAATGCCGCGACATCCGAACCCAAGAAGTTCTCGCCGTCACCGAGCCCGATCACGAGCGGCGAGTTGCGGCGTGCCCCCACGACGACACCCGGCTCATCGACGTGCATGACGAGCAGCGTGAAGGCACCGTGCAGGCGCGCGACGACCTCGCGAAGCGCCTCGGCGAGGTTGCCGGTGCGACGGTAGGCGCGGCCCACGAGGAGCGCGGCGACCTCACTGTCGGTCTCGCTGAGGAACTCCGTCTCGGGGTCCTCGTCGAGCAGCTCCTGCTTGAGCTCGGCGAAGTTCTCGATGATGCCGTTGTGGATGAGTGCCAGGCGGCCGTCATCGCCGAGGTGCGGATGCGCGTTCGAGTCGGTGGGACCACCGTGCGTCGCCCAGCGGGTGTGGCCGATGCCGGTGGCGCCATTCGCGACCGGCTGCGAAACCAGCTCGTCGGCGAGCATCTGCAGTTTGCCCGCCTTCTTGCGGGTGTCAAGGGTGCCGTCCGCACCCAGCACCGCGATGCCAGCTGAGTCGTAGCCACGGTACTCAAGACGACGGAGACCGCCCATCAGCACCTCGATGCTCTTGTCGGTTCCGACGTATCCCACGATTCCACACATGCGCCCGATTCTATGCCAGCGGTGCTGAGCGGAAATTCGCGCGCCCCGCTCGCGCTAGGCTTCTCAGCGATGTCCGACCCCACAACAGGCGCGCCAGGCAGCACGCCATTCGTCGAGATTGAGCGGGCGGCCTGGGCAGAACTCGCGCCAGCGACGAAGCTGCCGCTCTCCCAAGAGGAGATCGTCGGGCTCCGTGGCCTCGGCGACGCACTCGGTGTCGACGAGGTGTCCGACGTCTACCTGCCGCTCAGCAGGCTCATCAACCTCTACGTCGTGGGCGCCCGCGAGCTCCACGCGGCGACGAGCGGCTTTCTCGGGGAACGCTCCCCCACGACACCCTTCGTGATCGGCGTCGCCGGTTCGGTCGCGGTGGGTAAGTCGACCATCGCCCGCCTCCTGCGCGTGCTCCTGGCCCGCTGGGAGTCGACACCACGCGTTGCGCTCCTCACGACCGACGGGTTCCTGCATCCCAACGCCGAACTCGAGCGGCGAGGTCTCATGCAGCGCAAGGGCTTTCCCGAGTCCTACGACCGCCGCAGCCTCCTGCGCTTCGTCACCCAGGTCAAGAGCGGCGTCGCCGAAGTGCGCGCGCCCGTCTACTCGCACCTCACCTACGACATCATCCCCGGGGCCGAGGTCGTCGTGCGGCGGCCCGACATCCTCATCGTCGAGGGGCTCAACGTGCTGCAGCCCCCGCAGCCAGGCCACACCCTCGCGCTCAGCGACCTCTTCGACTTCAGCATCTATGTGGACGCCCGCACGAACGACATCGCCCGCTGGTACGAGGAGCGCTTCCTCAAACTGCAGCGCGGGGCATTCGCCGACCCCGAGTCATACTTTCACCGCTATGCGTCACTCGACGAGCAGCAGGCGCGGGAGACAGCCTCAGGCATCTGGAACAGCATCAACCTTCCCAACCTGAGTGAGAACATCCTTCCCACACGGTCGCGCGCGACACTTGTGCTGCGCAAGGACGCGGATCACGCGGTGCGCAAGATCCTGCTGCGCAAGATCTGAGAGATCCCGCAGCTAGTTCGCGAGCTGCTCGCGAACGACGGCGGCGAGTTCCTCAGCTGCCTGCTGCGCGGTCTCGTGATCGGCCGCTTCGACCATGACGCGCACCATCGGCTCCGTGCCGGAAGGGCGCAGAAGTACGCGACCCGTGGAACCGAGGCGCTCCTCCCAGCCCGAGACAGCGGATGCGATGATCTCGTTGCCCTCGAGGGCCGTACGGTCGACGCCCTTCACGTTGATCATGACCTGCGGGTACACGGTCATGACCGAGGCGAGCTCTGCCAGGGACTTTCCGGTGCGAGTGACTTCGGCCGCCAGCTGGAGGCCCGTCAGGATGCCGTCGCCCGTCGTCGCATGATCGCTCATGATGACGTGGCCAGACTGCTCGCCGCCCAGGTTGTAACCGTGCTCCTCCATCGCCTCCAGCACGTAGCGGTCGCCGACCGAGGTGAGCACCGTCGAGATGCCGTTCTCCTCCATCGCGAGGCGCAGCCCGAGGTTGCTCATGACCGTGGCAACGAGTGTGTCGTGCTTGAGCAGGCCCCGCTCCTTGAGAGAAAGGGCGAGGATGGCCATGATCTGGTCGCCATCCACGATGGCGCCCGTGTGATCGACCGCGAGGCAGCGGTCGGCGTCACCGTCGTGGGCGATGCCGAGGTCTGCCTCATGCGCGACGACCGCCTCCGCGAGGCGATCGATGTGGGTCGAGCCGACACCATCATTGATGTTGAAGCCGTCGGGATCGGCGCCGATCACAGTGACGCGGGCACCGGCATCCGTGAACACCTGCGGCGAGACACCGGATGCGGCGCCGTGCGCGCAGTCGAGCACGATGTGCAGCCCGTCGAGCCGCGCAGGAAGCGTCGACAGGAGGTGCAGCACGTAGCGGTCCTCGGCGTCGGCGAAGCGACGGATGCGCCCAACCTCCACGCCAGTCGGCGCGAGCTTGCGGCCCTTCTCATAGGCATCCGCGATGCGGTCCTCGACGATGTCGGGAAGCTTGACACCGCCCACCGCGAAGAGCTTGATGCCGTTGTCGTCAGCCGGATTGTGCGACGCCGAGATCATGACGCCGAAATCGGCGCGGATGTCCTCGATGAGGAATGCGGCAGCGGGCGTCGGAATGACCCCCGCGTCAAGCACGTCGACCCCCGAACTCGCGAACCCAGCGGCCACAGCGGCCGAGATGAATTCGCCCGAGATTCGGGGGTCACGTGCAATCACCGCGACGGGACGGCGGCCGGAGGCCCTGCGGCCGTCAGCGACTCGGCCCTTGCCGAGCACGACGGCCGCAGACTGTGCGATGCCGAGCGCGAGTTCGACGGTCAGGTCGCGATTAGCGAGACCCCGAACACCGTCGGTACCGAACAGCCGAGCCATTCCTTTGTCCGTCGCCGGAAAGGATTAGCGCTTGGAGAACTGCGACGCCTTGCGGGCCTTCTTGAGACCAGCCTTCTTGCGCTCGATGACGCGAGCGTCACGGGTGAGGAAGCCAGCCTTCTTGAGGGTCGCGCGGTTGTTCTCGCGGTCGACCTCGTTGAGCGCGCGAGCGATCGCAAGGCGGAGTGCACCGGCCTGGCCCGAGGGGCCACCACCCGTGATCTTGGCCGTCACGTCGTAGCTGCCGAGGAGGTCGAGCACCTTGAACGGGTCGTTGATGAGCTGCTGGTGCAGCTTGTTGGGGAAGTAGTCGGCGAGCTGACGCTCGTTGACCGTGAAGCTGCCGCTGCCGGGGACGATGCGCACGCGGGCGATGGCCTGCTTGCGACGGCCGACGGCTGCGCCGGAAACGTTGAGGACGGCACGGGGAGCCTTGGGCGCCTCCGATGCGGGGGTCTCAGTCGTGAAGCTCTCGGGAGCCTGCTCGATGGAGTCTGCGATCTTCGCCATAGTCTTCGAAATCCTTATTTCTTACGGCCGGCGCTACTGCGCGACCTGGCCGAGGGTGTAGGTCTTGGGCTGCTGGGCAGCGTGGGGGTGCTCCGGGCCCGAGTAGACCTTGAGCTTCGCGAGCTGGGCGCGACCGATCGAGTTCTTGGGGAGCATGCCGCGGATGGCCTTCTCGACCGCACGCTCAGGGCGCGTCTCGAGGAGCTCCGAGTAGCTCGTGGCCTTGAGGCCGCCCGGGTAACCCGAGTGACGGTAGGCCTTCTTCTGCGCGAGCTTGGAACCCGTCAGCGCGACCTTGTCTGCGTTGATGATGATGACGAAGTCACCCATGTCCATGTGGGGCGCGAAGGTCGGCTTGTGCTTGCCACGCAGAAGCGTCGCAGCGTGGCTGGCCAGACGGCCCAGCACGACGTCGGTCGCGTCGATGACGAGCCATTCGCGCTTGACGTCAGCGGGCGTGGGAGAAAATGTGCGAGTCACAATAGTGCTGCTTTCTGATCGAGTGAGGTGTTCGTGAATCCCACTCCGGTGGCGGTTGTCACATCGATGACGTGAGAACAGGCCGGTGGAGGGCTCAAGATCGGGCGCGGCGCACAAGACGCACACACCAAGGGGAAACTCTATCCCACGGGCATCCGTCGGTCAATTTCACGTTCCCAACTCAGGAGTCACTTCACCGGCCGACCGGCACAGCCCGAGACTCCTGAGTTGGGAAAGCGGGGTCAGTCGAGGGGGTCGCGGCGGGCGCGCGTCTGCTCGGCACGCGCACCCAGTTCTGCGTCGCTCGGGTAACCGACCTCGACCAGCGTGAGCCCCTTCGCGGGCATGACCTTGAACTCGCTGCCGCGCACGCGCTCCTCCAGGATCTCGCCGACGCGGGTCGCCGTGAGCACTCCGCGCCCCGCCGAGACACACGCGCCGACCAGCGAGCGCACCATGCTGTGGCAGAAGGCATCGGCCCGCACCTCCCCCACCAGCACGCCGTCGGCATCGCGCCGCCAGGAGAACTCCTGCAGGGTGCGAACGGTCGTCGCGCCCTCCTGCGGCGGCCGGCAGTAGGCGGCGAAGTCGTGCAGGCCCAGGAGCTCGGCCGCCGCCTCATTCATGCGCGCCTCGTCGAGGGGCGCCGGGTACCAGACCGTGTTGTGGCGCAGGAGCGGGTTCCTCGCCACCGAGGAGTCGCCGACCCGATATACGTAACGGCGCCACACGGGCGAGAACCGCGCGTCGAAGCCGGTGGGTGCGACGGCGCTGCGGTGCACGACGAAGTCACTATCGAGGCCAGCGATGCCGTTGATGCGACGCGCCAGGGACTCTGGGCCGTCGGCATCCGCGGTCCTGTTCGCTGCCGCGCCCTTCGAGCCGGGCCGCCTCCCGAGCGGGAGGGCGGCCAGCTGGTCAGGGGTGAGGTCGATGTGGGCGACCTGGCCCGTCGCGTGCACGCCCGCATCCGTTCGTCCCGCAACCACCAGTCGAGGCGCCGGAGGATGCCGCTTGAGAAGCACCCCGAGCGCCGCCTCGATCTCGCCCTGCACCGTGCGCTGGCCCCGCTGCCTTGCCCAGCCGCTGAAGCCCGAACCGTCGTAGGCAATGTCGAGACGGATGCGTGTGGTCGCGTCGCCTGCCACCGTCGTCTGCGAATCCACAGGCCGAGTCTACGAGTCCCGGCTACCATCGATAGGCCATGACCGCGACACCCAGTACGACCGAGCCTGCCCTCCGCGGCACCCCGGCAGCCGGGCGCTTCACAGGCCTCGACGGGCTACGTGCCGTCGCGGTGCTGGCCGTCATCGTCTACCACTTCATGCCCGCGGCACTCCCCGGCGGCTTCCTCGGCGTCGACATCTTCTTCGTCATCAGCGGTTTCCTCATCACCTCGCTGCTCCTGCGCGAACGCGAACGCGACGGGCGCATCCACCTCGGGCGCTTCTGGCTCCGCCGCGCGCGACGGCTGCTCCCCGCGATCGGGCTGCTCGTCATCACCTGCGGCGGCATCGCCTGGCTCATCGGCGGCGACGTGCTCATCGGGCTCGGGCTGCAGGTGCTCGGGGCGGCCACCTTCAGCAGCAACTGGATCGCCGTCGCGGCGGGCCAGAGCTACTTCGACGACTCCACGCCAGAGCTCTTCAGGAACCTCTGGTCTCTCGCCGTCGAGGAACAGTTCTACGTCGTCTGGCCAGCGTTGCTGCTGCTCCTGCTCCTCGTGCCCGCGCGACGCCTCCGGATCGCCATCCTGCTCGTCCTCGCCGTCGCATCAGCCATCGGCATGGCGCTCACGGCCGACCCGGCGGGCGACGCCACCCGCGCCTACTTCGGCACCGACACGCACAGTTTTGGGCTCGCGCTGGGAGCGGCGCTCGCCTTCATCGCGCAATCCGGACCCAGCGGTCGAGGTGCCAAGGCCATCCAGGCGGCCGGCGTGACCGCGCTCGGCCTGGTCATCGCGGCGGCCTTCGTGCTGCGCGACGACTCCGCGCTCACCTACCGCGGCGGTCTCGCGATCGTCGCGGCACTCACCGCGCTCGTCATCCTCGCGGGAATTCAGCCGGAGTCACGCCTCGGCCGCGCGCTCGATATCCGCCCCCTCGCATGGATCGGCGAACGCTCCTACGGCCTCTACCTCTGGCACTGGCCCGTGCACGTGCTGGCGGCCGCCGTCGTCACCGATCTCTCCCCCGGGCCGGGCGCACCATGGATCACGGCGGGAATCGCCCTCCTCGTGACAGTCATCGCCGCGCAGCTCTCCTACGCATACCTCGAGCAACCGGTGCGACGGCTCGGCTTCCGCGGTGCGACCCAAGCGGGATGGCGTGCGCTGAGCGGATGGCGCGGGGCCAGCGTCGACCCTGCGCGCACGGTGACCCGGCGCTGGGGCCGTGCCGTGGCATCCGGCCTCGCAATCGTCTGCAGCATCGCCCTGACCGCGGGAACCATCGCGGGCATCGCGGCCGACCCCGGAACGGGAAGCGTGCAGCAGCAGATCCAGGCGGGACAGGATGCGATCCGCGATGCCGCGACTCCGGCACCCGCTGCTCCCGGAGACGGCGGAGAGACCGAGGCTGAGGCACAGTCCGCGCCAGCCGAGATCCCGGGTGGCGACCAGATCACGGCGATCGGCGACTCCGTCATGCTCGCCTCCGCTGCCTCAATGCAGCAGGTGCTCCCCGGCATCGATATCGACGCCGCCGTCTCCCGGCAGTTCTCCAGCGCACCAGCACTCATCCGTGCGCACCTCGACGCGGGCACCCTTCGCCCCGTCGTGCTGCTGGGCCTCGGCACCAACGGCCCGGTCGACACCGAGACGCTCGCCGAAGTTCGCGAGCTGCTCGGCACCGCACACCAGCTCGTGCTCGTCAACGTGCACGCGCCACGCTGGTGGACCGACGGGGTGAACTCGACCCTCACGTCGTTCGCGCAGCAGTACCGCGACGTGGAGCTCGCGAACTGGCGGGACTCCATCGCACCCCAGCTGCGGCTCCTTGCTCGCGACCAGATCCACCCCGGTGATGCGGGCGGGCTCGTCTACGCGGCCGCCGTGCAAGACGCCCTACAGCGCCTCGCCGAACTACCGCCCGTCGTCGGACCGCGCGACTACGGGCTCGCGCCGCAGCCCACCTAGACCGACGGTCGCCGTGGCGATGCCGCGCACGTTCAGCCATGCCGCCGCGGTCCAGGAACGACGAAGGCCCCGCTCGATGAGCGGGGCCTTCGCGATGTTCCTTGCGGAACTAGTCCTTCTGCTGGTTGGCCGAACCCTCGGGGGCAGCGCCCTCGGGAGTGCCGGCGGTCGCCTCGTCAGCAGCCTCGTTGGTCGCCTCGACCGACGCCTCGTCGGCGGGAGCAGCGGTCTCCTCGACGGGGGTCTCCGTCGCGGGGGTCTCCTCCGTGACATCCGTCGTCTCGTCGGCGACGGGCTCCTCGGCGGCGGGCTTCTCGGCCTTGGCGGGCTTGTCAGCCTTGGCCTTCGGCTTGGCGTTGACGGGCTCGAGCACGAGCTCGATCTGCACCATCGACGCGTTGTCGCCCTTGCGGAAGCCGAGCTTCGTGATGCGGGTGTAGCCGCCCTCACGCTCAGCAACGAGCGGTGCGATCTCGGTGAAGAGCTCGTGCACGACGCTCTTGTCGCGGATGACCGACAGCACGCGACGACGCGAGTGCAGGTCGCCACGCTTCGCGAAGGTGACCATGCGCTCGGCGACGGGGCGCAGGCGCTTGGCCTTCAGCTCGGTCGTCTTGATGCTCTTGTGGGTGAAGAGGGCAGCCGCCAGGTTGGCGAGCATGAGCCGCTCGTGCGCGGGACCGCCTCCGAGGCGGGCACCCTTGGTGGGCTTAGGCATTTTCTAGATCTCCAGTAATCAAAAAGGGGGTGTCAGGCAGGCAGACGGCCGGGGCCGAAGGCGCTAGTTGCCCTCGGACTCGTCGTAGCCGCTGTAGAAGTGAGCGCCGTCGAACCCGGGAACCGCGTCCTTCAGCGACAGGCCCATCTCCACGAGCTTGTCCTTGACCTCATCCACCGACTTCTGTCCGAAGTTGCGGATGTTCATGAGCTGGGTCTCCGAGAGGGCGACCAGTTCACTCACGTTGTTGATGCCCTCGCGCTTGAGGCAGTTGTAGCTGCGCACAGACAGGTCGAGGTCTTCGATCGGCATGCTGAGCTCGGTCGAGAGCACGGCGTCAACCGGCGCGGGGCCGATCTCGATACCCTCAGCGGCCGAGTTGAGCTCACGGGCGAGCCCGAAGAGCTCGGTCAGCGTGCGGCCGGCCGACGCGATCGCGTCGCGGGGGCTGATGGCGGGCTTCGTCTCCACGTCGACCACGAGGCGGTCGAAGTCGGTGCGCTCACCGGCACGCGTCGCCTCGACGCGGTAGGTGACCTTGAGCACGGGCGAGTAGATCGAGTCGATCGGAATCTGGCCGGCCTCGCTGAACTCGTTGCGGTTCTGCGTCGCCGAGACGTAGCCGCGGCCACGCTCGACCGTCAGCTCGAGCTCGAACTTCGCCTTGTCGTTGAGCGTGGCGATGAGCAGCTCAGGGTTGTGGATCTCCACGCCCGCGGGCGCCGAGATGTCCGCAGCCGTGACCTGGCCAGCACCCTGCTTGCGCAGGTAGGCCGTGATCGGCTCGTCGTGCTCGCTCGAGACGACGAGCTGCTTGATGTTGAGGATGATCTCGGTGACATCCTCCTTCACACCCGCGACGGTGCTGAACTCGTGCAGCACGCCGTCGATGCGGATGCTCGTGACGGCAGCACCGGGGATCGACGAGAGGAGGGTGCGACGGAGGGAGTTTCCGAGGGTGTAGCCGAAGCCGGGCTCGAGCGGCTCGATCACGAAGCGTGAACGGAACTCGGAAATGTTCTCTTCGGAAAGAGTGGGGCGCTGTGCAATGAGCACGTGTATTCCTTTCGGCAAAGTGTCCGCTATTTGACACTGAGGCGTTAATAGGCGCTGCGGCGTTTCAACGGGTGGCTGGCCCGCCGGTGAAGCTTGTTGAGTTGTGGAAAGGCAGTGGGGCTGGGCAAGCATTCAGGCCGGCCCAGCCCACAGACACGTTGTTAGACGCGACGACGCTTGGGCGGGCGGCATCCGTTGTGCGCCTGGGGCGTCACGTCGTTGATGCTGCCGACCTCGAGGCCCGCGGCCTGAAGCGAACGGATCGCCGTCTCACGACCCGAACCCGGACCCTTCACGAACACGTCGACCTTCTTGACGCCGTGCTCCTGCGCCTGGCGAGCGGCCGACTCGGCCGACATCTGCGCAGCGTAGGGCGTGGACTTGCGCGAGCCCTTGAATCCGACGACGCCGGACGAGGACCAGCTGAGCACCGCACCCGTGGGGTCGGTGATCGTGACGATCGTGTTGTTGAAGGTCGACTTGATGTGGGCCTGACCCACGGCGACGTTCTTCTTCTCCTTGCGGCGCGGCTTGCGCGCTGCCGACTTCGGTGTAGCCAATGTCTTCTCCTAGAACCTTGTGTTGGGCGAAGCCGGAAGGCTTAGCGCGCCTTCTTCTTGCCGGCGACGGTGCGCTTCGGGCCCTTGCGGGTGCGAGCGTTCGTCTTCGTGCGCTGACCGTGGACGGGCAGGCCACGGCGGTGACGGATGCCCTGGTAGCTGCCGATCTCGACCTTGCGGCGGATGTCGGCGGCGACCTCGCGGCGGAGGTCACCCTCTACCTTGTAGTTGCCCTCGATGTAGTCACGGAGCGCGACGAGCTGGTCGTCGGTGAGGTCCTTGACGCGGATGTTGACATCGATACCGGTGGCCTCAAGCGCCTGGAGCGACTTGGTGCGGCCAACGCCGTAGATGTAGGTGAGTGCGACTTCAACACGCTTGTCGCGCGGAATGTCTACGCCTGCTAGACGAGCCATGGTGGCTTCTCCTAATGAGTGGTGGAGGTCTGGAGCAGAACCTGTGCACCGGCCTCCAACCGGTGGTCTCCCCCGCACGCGGGTTCTGGTGCTGCTCTTCGTGAATATTCAGTTGTGGGTACCGCTGGTCTCGACAGGCTCAACCGGCGGGCGTTGCACCTAGCCCTGGCGCTGCTTGTGACGCGGGTTCGACTTGCAGATGACCATCACGTTGCCGTGGCGACGGATGACCTTGCAGTGGTCACAGATGGGCTTGACGCTGGGGTTGACCTTCATGGTGATTCCTTGATCTCGCTGTCTTCGTACCCGCGGGATGCCGCGGGCCGTTACTTTCCAGCCGGATGCTGCACGAGCATCCGTTGTGCGTCACTACTTGTAGCGGTAGACGATCCGGCCGCGGGTGAGGTCGTAGGGGCTCAGCTCGACGATCACGCGGTCCTCGGGGAGGATGCGGATGTAGTGCTGGCGCATCTTGCCCGAGATGTGGGCAAGCACCTTGTGACCGTTCGTCAGCTCAACGCGAAACATCGCGTTGGGCAGAGCCTCGATCACAGAGCCCTCGATTTCGATGACACCGTCTTTTTTGGCCATAGCCTCTTCGTCGCTAAAAGTATTGATTGCTGGTCATGCGGATTGTGGCGTAAGCCCCGCGCCAAACGCGGAAGTCGGGCACGCAGAAACGGCCCACAGACACCAAAGGTCAATCCTAGGTGATTGCCGGGCGTTTCGCCAAGTCGGCGCTATACTCCCGCTCCGAGCAACCCAGGCGACGGATGCCGCAGCTCATGGAATCGGCACGGGGGTCACGCCGAGCGGCGCCAGCGCGGCGGCGCCACCGTCATGCGCCGTCGTCACCCAGATGCCGTTCGCGTGCACCGCAACTGAGTGCTCCCAGTGGGCGGCTGCCGTGCCGTCCTCCGTCGCGATCGTCCAGTCGTCTTCGCGCACGAATGTGTCGATACCGCCGAGCGTGACCATGGGTTCGATCGCGACGCACAGGCCCGCCTTGACTGCCGGCCCCTTGTCGCGAACGCGGTAGTTGAACACCGTGGGCGCCTCGTGCATGGAACGGCCGATGCCGTGCCCCACGTAGTCCTCGAGGATGCCGAACTCGCCCTGCGAGTCGATGTAGTCCTCGATTGCCGAACCGACCTCGTTGAGGTGCTTCGCCTTGGCAAGCGCGGCGATGCCATGCCAGAGCGAGGCCTCCGTGACATCCGAAAGCCGCTGGCGCTCGGCGACGAGCTCTGGACGGCTGGGGTCAGGGATCACGACTGTGATGGCCGAGTCGCCGTTCCAGCCGTTGACCTGCGCGCCGCAGTCGATCGAGACGATGTCGCCCGGCTCGAGCACGCGGTCGCCGGGGATGCCGTGCACGACATCCTCGTTGACCGAGGAGCAGATCGTGTGGCGGTAGCCCGGTACAAGGGCGAAGTTCGGCTCTCCCCCGCCGGCACGGATGACGGACTCGGCGATCGCGTCAAGCTCGATCGTCGTTGCTCCGGGCACGATGCGCTCGCGAACGGCATCGAGCGCCTTCGCCGTCAGAACCCCGGGTGCAACCATGCCCCGAAGGTCGGCCGCGCTCTTGTAGATGCCTTTGCGCACGTTACTGCACGGCGAGGGGACGGATGCCGCGGGCGGCGAGTCCGTCGAAGATGCGCTCCGTCACGACATCGACCTCGCCGAGGCCATCGACCTCGACAAGGAGGTTGCGGGAGCTGTACACGTCGATCAGCGGCCGCGTCTCGCGAGCGTAGACCTCCTGGCGGTGACGGATCGACTCCTCCGAGTCATCCGCCCGCCCCTGCTCGACGGCACGCTTGCGCAGACGGGCGACAACCTCGTCCTGTTCGGCGACGAGCTGGATGACGGCGTCGAGAGACTGGCCCTTGCCCTCAAGGAGTTCGTCGAGGTAGGCAACCTGGTCGAGCGTGCGGGGGTAACCGTCGAGCAGAAAGCCGTCACGGGCGTCTTCCTCCTCGATGCGGCTCGCGACGAGCGCGTTGGTCAGCGAGTCGGGCACGTAGTCTCCCGCGTCAACGATCGCCTTGACCTCGACACCGAGCGGCGTCTGGCGAGCAATGTTGTCGCGGAAGATGTCGCCGGTCGAGATGGCCGGGATGCCGAAGCGAGCCGTGAGGCGCGCTGCCTGGGTTCCCTTGCCGGCACCGGGAGGGCCGACGATCAGGAGGCGGGCGTTGGAGTGCGCTGGGGTAAGCGTCATCGAAGCAGTCCTTCGTAGTGTCGCTGCTGCAGCTGGGAGTCGATCTGCTTGACCGTCTCGAGGCCGACCCCGACGATGATCAGGATGCTCGCGCCACCGAACGGGAAGTTCTGGTTGGCGCCCACAGTTGCGAGAGCGATGAGCGGGATGAGGGCGACGAGGCCGAGGTACAGCGAGCCCGGGAGGGTCACTCGGGTGAGCACGTAGTCGAGGTACTCGGCGGTGGGGCGGCCGGCCCGGATCCCGGGGATGAAGCCGCCGTACTTCTTCATGTTGTCGGCAACCTCTTCGGGGTTGAAGGTGATCGCGACATAGAAGTAGGTGAAACCAATGATGAGGAAGAAGTAGATCGCCATGTACAGCGGGTTGTCGCCCGAGGTCAGGTTGTCCTGCACCCAGGTGACCCACGGTGCGGGCAGCTCACCGTTGGCCGGCTGGTTGAACTGCGCGACCAGCGCCGGCAGGTAGAGCAGCGACGAGGCGAAGATGACCGGGATGACACCGGCCATGTTGACCTTGATGGGAATGTAGGTGTTGTTGCCGCCATAGGTGCGACGACCCACCATGCGCTTGGCGTACTGGACGGGAATGCGACGCTGCGACTGCTCCACGAAGACCACGGCGCCCATGATCAGGATGCCCACGGCGATCACCATGAGGAAGGTCTCGAAGTTGCGGGCCACCGCGATGCTCCAGAGCGCGGCGGGGAAGGTCGCGGCGATCGAGACGAAGATCAGGAGCGACATGCCATTGCCGATGCCGCGCTCGGTGATGAGCTCGCCCATCCACATGATGAGGCCGGTGCCGGCGGTCATCGTGATGACCATGAGGAGGATGGCGTACCACGCCTCGTTGGTGATGAGGGACTGGCACTCGGGGGCACCCGAGGCACCAAAGAGCGTGCCACTCCGGGCGACCGTGATGAGGGTGGTCGACTGCAGCACGCCGAGCGCGATCGTGAGGTAGCGCGTGTACTGCGTCAGGGTCGACTGGCCCGACTGGCCCTCCTTGTGGAGGGTCTCGAAGTGCGGGATGACGACCCGCAGCAGCTGCACGATGATCGACGCGGTGATGTAGGGCATGATGCCCAGCGCGAAGACCGAGAGTTGAAGGAGAGCGCCACCGCTAAAGAGGTTGACGAGCTCATAGAGACCGGCGGGGCCGGTGTTGGCTGCGAGGCAGCTCTGCACGTTCGCGTAGTCCACGAACGGCGAGGGGATGAAGGATCCCAGCCGGAAGAGTGCAACGATGCCGAGCGTGAAGCCGATCTTGCGCCGCAGGTCAGGCGTGCGAAAAATGCGCGCGATAGCTCTGAACACGAAGCCTCCAGTTGTGCTTATGGGTGAGCCGTTCGGGTGGCCCCTTGAGCAGGGGCCACCCGAGTCGACTACTTGACGGAGCCGCCCGCTGCGACGATCTTCGACTCTGCCGAGCTGGAGACCTTGTCCACTGCAACGTTCAGCTTAACCGTAATGTCACCCTGCCCGAGAACCTTGACCTTCTCGTTCTTGCGCACGGCACCCTTCGCGACGAGGTCGCTGACGGTGACATCACCACCCTGGGGGTAGAGCTGCGCGAGCTTCTCGAGGTTCACGACCTGGTACTCGACGCGGAACGGGTTCTTGAACCCGCGCAGCTTCGGAGCACGCATGATGCTGTTGAGGTTGCCGCCCTCGAGGCCGACGCGCACCTGGTAACGGGCCTTGGTGCCCTTGGTGCCACGACCGGCCGTCTTGCCCTTGGAGCCCTCACCACGGCCGACGCGAGTCTTGGCGGTCTTGGATCCGGGGGCAGGACGGAGGTGGTGCATCTTCAGCACCTGCGGGCGCGCTTCCTCAGCGGGAGCGGCAGCCTTCTTCGCAGGAGCCTTCTTGGCCGGCGCCTTCTCAGCGGCAGCGTCAGACGCGGCAGCCTTCTTGGCCGGAGCCTTCTTGGCCGGAGCCTTGTCAGCAGCGGCCTTGGCGGGCGCCTTGTCGGCAGCCGCCTTCGCGGGAGCCTTCTCGGCGGCAGCCTTCTTGGCCGGAGCCTTCTTGGCGGGCGCCTTCTCAGCGGCCTTCGCTGCGTCCTTCTTGGGGGCAGCCTTCTCGGCGGCCGGAGCCTTGGTCGAGTCCGCCTTCGCGGTCGACTTCTTCTCTTCAGCCATTAGTCAATCTCCTCGACCTTCACCAGGTGAGCGACCTTGCGGACGTATCCGCGGTTCTGCGCATTGTCCTCACGGACGACAGTGTCGTTGATCCGCTTGAGGCCAAGGCTGCGAAGCGTGTCGCGCTGGTCCTGCTTCTCGCTAATTTTGGACTTGATCTGGGTTACCTTGAGGCGAGCCATCAGGCACCTGCCTTTGCTGACGTAGCCGCGGCCTTCGCCGAGGCTGCCTGGATGCGGAGGATCTGCTCGGGCACGACATCCTCGATCGAGAGTCCACGGCGAGCTGCGACGGCGCTGGGCTCCTCGAGCTCCTTCAGTGCCGTGACGGTCGCGTGCACGATGTTGATCGTGTTCGACGAGCCGAGCGACTTGCTGAGGACGTCGTGGATGCCAGCGCACTCGAGCACGGCGCGGACGGGGCCACCGGCGATAACACCGGTACCTGCCGCGGCGGGACGGAGGAGCACGACACCGGCGGCCGACTCACCCTGCACGGGGTGCGGGATGGAGTTGCCGACGCGGGGAACGCGGAAGAAGTTCTTCTTCGCCTCCTCGACGCCCTTCGAGATCGCGGTCGGGACCTCGCGGGCCTTGCCGTAGCCGACGCCGACGAGTCCGTTGCCGTCACCCACGACCACGAGAGCCGTGAAGCTGAAGCGGCGGCCGCCCTTGACGACCTTCGACACGCGGTTGATCGTGACGACGCGCTCCAGGAACTGGCTCTTGTCGGAGTCACGCGCACCGCGCTGCTGGTTGGGGTTGCGCTCGCGACCGCCACGGCGGGCCTCGCGAGGCTCGTTGCGGTTGGACTCCGTGCCTGCGGCAGTCTCCACCGGCGCCTCGGCTACTTCAGCCACAGCCTGCTCCTTGTTCGTTGTGTTCTCAGTGCTCACAGGTTCAGCCCAGCCTCTCGAGCGCCGTCAGCGATCGCTGCGACACGTCCGGCGTAGCGGTTGCCGCCACGGTCGAAGACGACGTCAGCGACGCCGGCCTGCTTCGCACGCTCTGCGACGAGCTCGCCGACCTTGCGGGCCTTGGCGGTCTTGTCGCCGTCGAAGCTGCGGAGGTCTGCCTCCATGGTCGACGCGGAAGCGACCGTGTGGCCCTTGCTGTCGTCGACGACCTGGACGAAGACGTGACGCGCAGAGCGCGTGACGACGAGACGGGGACGAACCTCCGTGCCGACGATCTTCTTGCGAAGACGTGCGTGTCGACGGCTCTTTGCGGCCGACTTGCTCTTGCCTCGTGTTCCGAGAGCCATGATTACTTACCAGCCTTTCCGGCCTTGCGGCGGACGACCTCGCCCGCATAGCGCACACCCTTGCCCTTGTAGGGCTCGGGCTTGCGAATCTTGCGAATGTTGGCGGCGACCTCACCGACCTGCTGCTTGTCGATGCCGGCAACCGTGACCTTGTTGTTGCCCTCGACCGAGAAGGTGATGCCAGCAGGCGGGTCGACCGTGACGGGGTGCGAGAAGCCGAGGGCGAACTCGAGCGAGGAGCCCTTCTGCGCCACGCGGTAACCCGTACCCACGATCTCAAGTCCCTTGGTGTAACCCTGCGTCACGCCGATGATGTTGTTGGCGATGAGCGTGCGGGTCAGGCCGTGGAGCGAACGCGACTCGCGCTCGTCGTCGGGACGGGTCACAACGACCTGGTTGTCCTCGACCTTGACCTCGATGGGGCTCGCAACGGAGAGCGAGAGCTCACCCTTGGGACCCTTGACGATGACGGCCGAGTTCTCGACCTTGATGTCGACACCCGAGGGGATGTCGATCGGCAGACGTCCGATTCGTGACATGACGGATCACCACACGTAGGCGAGGACTTCCCCACCCACGCCCTTACTTGTTGCCTGGCGGTCCGTGAGGAGGCCAGAGGAGGTCGACAGGATGGCCACACCGAGTCCACCGAGAACGCGGGGGATCTCAGTCGACTTCGCGTACACCCGGAGACCGGGCTTCGAGACGCGCTTGATGCCCGCGATGGAGCGCTCGCGGTTGGGGCCGTACTTCAGCTCCAGGGTGAGGGTCTGCCCGACGCGGGCGTCCTCGACCTTCCACCCGCTGATGTAGCCCTCCTTCTGGAGGATCTCTGCGATGTGGGTCTTGAGCTTGCTGCTCGGCATCGACACGGTGTCGTGGTGCGCCGAGTTGGCGTTACGCAGTCTGGTCAGCATGTCTGCGACCGGATCTGTCATTGTCATGTGTTCTTATTCCTTGTCTCGGCCGGTTTCGACATCCGTTACACGAATGCCGACCCTGCCGATCGTGCCGGAGGACGGATGCCCTCCAGCGGTGTGGGGTGTTACTAGGCCTTTGCCTCGTCGGACTTGAACGGGAACCCGAGGGCCTTGAGGAGGGCGCGGCCCTCGTCGTCGTTCTTCGCCGTCGTGACGATGGTGATGTCGAAGCCGCGAACGCGGTCGATCTTGTCCTGGTCGATCTCGTGGAACATCGACTGCTCGTTGAGACCGAAGGTGTAGTTGCCGTTGCCGTCGAACTGCTTGGGGCTCAAGCCGCGGAAGTCACGGATACGCGGGAGCGCAAGCGTGATGAGACGGTCGAGGAACTCCCAGGCACGGTCGCCGCGAAGCGTGACGTGGGCGCCGATGGGCTGGCCCTCGCGAAGCTTGAACTGCGCGATCGACTTGCGGGCGGCCGTGATCTGCGGCTTCTGGCCGGTGATCGCGATGAGGTCCTTGACCGCACCGTCGATGATCTTGCCGTCACGCGCAGCCTCACCGACGCCGGTGTTGACAACGATCTTCACGAGGCCGGGAACCTGGTGCGGGTTGGTGAACCCGAACTGCTCGGTCAGCTGCTTCGTGATCTCGCTGCGGTACTTGAGCTTGAGGCGGGGCTGGATTTTGCCAGCCACTGCGGTGTCAGTCATTACAGGTCCTTACCTGACTTCTTGGCGTAGCGCACGCGGACGGTCTTGCCGTCTGCGTTCGTCTCCACACGGTGGCCGACGCGGGTCGGCTTCTTGGTTTCGGGGTCGACCAGGGCGACGTTCGAGATGTGAAGCGGAGCCTCGTGCGTCTCGATGCCGCCGGTCTTGGTGCCGCGCTGGGTCTGGCCGACGCGAACGTGCTTCGTGACGAGGTTCACGCCCTCGACCACGACGCGGTTCTTCTCAACGATGACCTCGAGCACACGGCCCTGCTTGCCACGGTCTCCGCCGCGCGCCTGGGTACGGCCCGTGATCACCTGGACGAGGTCGCCCTTCTTGATCTTCGCCATGACTAAATAACCTCCGGTGCCAGCGAGACGATCTTCATGAACTTCTTGTCACGAAGCTCACGACCGACCGGCCCGAAGATGCGGGTACCGCGGGGGTCCCCGTCAGCCTTCAGGATGACCGCTGCGTTCTCGTCGAACTTGATGTACGAGCCGTCTGGACGGCGCGTCTCCTTCTTGGTGCGAACGATGACCGCCTTGACGACGTCACCCTTCTTCACGTTGCCGCCGGGGATTGCATCCTTGACCGTCGCGACGATGACGTCGCCGAGGCCGGCGTAGCGACGGCCGGAGCCGCCGAGGACGCGAATCGTGAGCAGCGTCTTGGCGCCCGTGTTGTCGGCGACCTTGACCCTTGATTCCTGCTGAAGCATGTGTCTGTGTCCTTAATTCCTAAGTAGACCGCGGAAGGGCTACTTGGCCTTCTCGAGGATCTCGACCAGGCGCCAGCGCTTGGTGGCGCTCAGCGGACGGGTCTCGCTGATGACGACGAGGTCGCCGATGCCGGCCGAGTTCGTCTCGTCGTGAACCTTGCGCTTCTCGGTGCGGCGGATGACCTTGCCGTAGAGCGGGTGCTTCACGCGGTCCTCGACCTCGACGACGATGGTCTTGTCCATCTTGTCGGAGACGACGTAGCCACGCTGCGTCTTGCGGTAGCCGCGGACGACGGCCGGGGCGGTCGCCTTCTCTTCTGCCTTAGCCATTACTTGGACTCCTCGGTCTTCTCGGCCTCGGGAGCCGCGTCAGCAGCATCCTTCTTCGCCTTGGTCTTCTTCTCTGCCTTGGCAGGAGCCTCAACCGGGGCGGGGGTGGCACGGATGCCCAGCTCGCGCTCACGGATAACCGTGTAGATGCGAGCGATGTCGCGCTTGACGGCGCGCAGGCGTCCGTGGCTCTCGAGCTGGCCCGTGGCCGACTGGAACCGCAGGTTGAAGAGCTCTTCCTTGGCCTTCTTGAGCTCGTCGACGAGTCGCTCGTCTTCGAATGTGTCGAGCTCGCTGGTTGCGAGCTCCTTGGAACCGATCGCCATTATGCGTCGCCCTCCTCGCGCTTGATGATGCGCGCCTTCAGTGGAAGCTTGTGGATTGCACGGGTGAGTGCCTCGCGGGCGAGCGTCTCGTTGACGCCAGCGACCTCGAAGAGCACGCGGCCCGGCTTGACGTTGGCGACCCACCACTCGGGCGAACCCTTACCGGAACCCATTCGGGTCTCGGCGGGCTTCTTGGTCAGCGGGCGGTCGGGGTAGATGTTGATCCACACCTTTCCACCACGCTTGATGTGACGGGTCATGGCGATACGAGCAGCCTCGATCTGACGGTTCGTGACATACGCCGGCGTGATCGCCTGGATGCCGAACTCGCCGAAGGTCACCTTCGTGCCACCGGTGGCGTGACCGCTGCGGCTGGGGTGGTGCTGCTTGCGGAACTTGACCTTACGTGGGATCAACATTGTTATGCCTCAACTCCTGCTGCGACGGGCGCCTCAGCCTTGGGAGCAGCGCCGCGACGCGGACGGTCACGGTCACCGCGCTCGGGGCGCGACGACTTCTGGTTCGCCTGCTCGCGGGCGAGTTCCTTGTTGGTGATGTCACCCTTGTAGATCCACACCTTGACGCCGATGCGACCAAAGGTGGTGCGGGCCTCGTAGAAGCCGTAGTCGATGTTCGCGCGAAGCGTGTGCAGCGGCACACGACCCTCGCGGTAGAACTCCGAGCGGCTCATCTCGGCGCCGCCGAGACGACCGGACACCTGGATGCGAACACCCTTGGCGCCGGCGCGCTGGGCACCCTGGAGACCCTTGCGCATGGCGCGACGGAACGCGACACGGGCGCTGAGCTGCTCAGCGATGCCCTGGGCGACGAGCTGCGCCTCGGCCTCGGGGTTCTTGACCTCGAGGATGTTGAGCTGGATCTGCTTCTTCGTGAGCTTCTCGAGGTCGCCACGGATGCGCTCGGCCTCCGCGCCACGACGGCCGATGACGATGCCCGGGCGCGCCGTGTGGATGTCCACGCGGACGCGGTCACGGGTGCGCTCGATCTCGATGCGGGCGACGCCGGCACGGTCGAGGCTCGTCTTCAGCATGTTGCGGATGCGAACGTCCTCGGCAACGTAGTCGCTGTAACGCTGGCCCGGCTTGGTGCTGTCGGCGAACCACCGCGACACGTGGTCAGTGGTGATTCCCAGACGGAAACCGTAGGGATTTACTTTCTGGCCCATTACTTCTTCCCTGCCTTCGCAGTCGTCTTCTTCGCGTCGGCCTCGTCAGGCGTGGCCAGCACAACGGTGATGTGGCTGGTGCGCTTGAGGACCTGGAACGCACGTCCCTGCGCACGCGGCTGGAACCGCTTGAGCGTGGTGCCCTCGTCGACGTAGGCCTGGCTGATGTACAGGTCCTGCTCGTCGAGGAAGCTGTTGCTGGCATCCGCCTTGACCCGTGCGTTGGCGATCGCCGAGGCGACCAGCTTGTACACGGGCTCGCTCGCACCCTGGGGCGCGAACTTGAGGATGGCCAGGGCCTCGTGGGCCTGCTTGCCGCGGATCATGTTGACGACACGACGAGCCTTCATAGGGGTCACGCGGATGTGTCGCACGCGGGCGATCGACTCCACCATTTCTCTACCTCCTTCACCACCGCGATTAGCGGCGGCGACCCTTCTTGTCGTCCTTCACGTGTCCACGGAAGGTGCGGGTGGGAGCAAACTCTCCGAGCTTGTGCCCAACCATGGTCTCGGTGACGAACACCGGGATGTGCTTGCGACCGTCGTGCACCGCGATCGTGTGGCCGAGCATGGCCGGGACGATCATCGAGCGGCGCGACCAGGTCTTGATCACGTTCTTGCTGTTGGCCTCGTTCTGCGCGGCGACCTTGCGGAAAAGGTGCTCGTCGACGAAGGGGCCCTTTTTAAGACTGCGTGGCATTTTCTACCCTTTGTTCCTTTTCCTGGGCTACTTGCGCTTCTTGCCGACGTTGCGGCGACGAACGATGAGCTTGTCGCTCTCGCGGTTGGGCTTGCGGGTGCGGCCCTCGGACTGGCCCCAGGGGCTGACCGGGTGACGACCACCGGAGGTCTTGCCCTCACCACCACCGTGCGGGTGGTCGACCGGGTTCATCGCGACACCACGGACGGTCGGGCGGACGCCCTTCCAGCGCATACGGCCGGCCTTACCCCAGTTGATGTTCGACTGCTCGGCGTTGCCGACCTCGCCGATCGTCGCGCGGCAGCGGGCATCCACGTTGCGGATCTCACCGGAGGGCATACGCAGCTGGGCGTAGGGGCCGTCCTTGGCGACGAGACGCACGGAGGAACCAGCCGAGCGGGCGATCTTCGCGCCGCCACCGGGCTTGAGCTCGATGGCGTGGATGACGGTACCCACGGGGATGTTCTTGAGCGGGAGGTTGTTGCCCGGCTTGATGTCAGCGCCAGCACCCGACTCGACGATGTCGCCCTGCTTCAGCTTCTCCGGCGCGATGATGTAGCGCTTCGTGCCGTCGAAGTAGTGCAGGAGCGCGATGCGCGCCGTGCGGTTGGGGTCGTACTCGATGTGAGCGACCTTGGCGTTGATGCCGTCCTTGTCATTGCGACGGAAGTCGATGACGCGGTACTGACGCTTGTGGCCACCACCGATGTGACGCGTGGTGATGCGTCCGGCGTTGTTGCGGCCACCGGTCTTGGGCAGCGGGCGGAGCAGCGACTTCTCGGGCGTCGAACGGGTGATCTCAGCGAAGTCTGCGACCGAAGAACCGCGACGACCGGGGGTCGTGGGCTTGTACTTGCGAATTGCCATTGGTTATTCCTCTGCTCCCTAGCCGACAGCCGTGAAGATGTCGATGGAACCGGACTTGAGCGTCACGATCGCGCGCTTGGTGTTCTTGCGCTTGCCCATACCGAACTTGGTACGACGCGTCTTGCCCTGGCGGTTGAGCGTGTTGATGGACTCGACCTGCACGCCGAAGATCTTCTCGATCGCGAGCTTGATCTCGGTCTTGTTCGAGCGGGGGTCCACCTCGAAGGTGTACTTGCCCTGGTCGATCAGGCCGTAGCTCTTCTCAGAGACGACGGGCGCGATGATGACGTCGCGCGGGTCCTTGTATGTGGCGCTCATGCGCTCACCTCTTCCTTCTCGGCCTTGGGCGCGGTGAATGCCTCGAAGGCGCCCTTGGTGAAGACGATGTCATCGCTCACGAGCACGTCGTAGGCGTTGAGCTGGTCGTAGGGAAGCACGTGAACGGTCGGGATGTTCCGAACGCTCTTGTAGCTGATCTCGTCGCCGCGCTCGAGCACGATGAGGACGTGTTTGCTGGTGGCGATGTCGGCGAGGAGCGCGACGACCGACTTGGTCGAGGGCACGTCACCGAGGGCGAGGGACTCCACGATGTGAAGGCGTCCACCGCGGGCGCGGTCGGAGAGAGCTCCGCGAAGCGCTGCAGCGATCATCTTCTTGGGGGTGCGCTGCGCGTAGTCGCGCGGCACCGGTCCGTGCACGATTCCACCACCGCGGTGCTGCGGCATACGGATCGAGCCCTGACGGGCGCGGCCCGTGCCCTTCTGCTTGAAGGGCTT
Source organism: Salinibacterium sp. GXW1014 (assembly GCF_044769865.1). Lineage (NCBI taxonomy): Bacteria > Bacillati > Actinomycetota > Actinomycetes > Micrococcales > Microbacteriaceae > Salinibacterium > Salinibacterium sp. GXW1014. The sequence continues at coordinate 1,544,698 of NZ_JBIZWA010000001.1, read as the reverse complement.
GGTGCCGGAACCCGAGACCTCGCCGCGACCCTTGGTCTTGTGCGTGCCCTGGCGGGCGGCGGCGCGCTGGGCGACGACGACCTGGTGGATGAGCGGAACGTTGGTCTGCACGTCGAACGTGTCAGCGGGAAGGTCGACCGTGCCGACCTTCTTGCCCTTCACGTCGATGACGTCGATTGCGGTAGCCATGAAGCTCAGGCTCCCTTCACTGCGTTGCGAACGAAAACGATGCGGCCACGAGCGCCGGGAACGGCACCCTTGACGAGCAGCAGGCCCTTCTCAGCGTCGACTGCCTGGACCGTGAGGCCCTGGACGGTCACGCGGTCGCCACCCATGCGGCCCGCCATGCGCATGCCCTTGAAGACACGGCTGGGGGTCGAGGAGGCGCCGATGGAGCCCGGCTTGCGGTGGTTGCGGTGCGCACCGTGCGATGCCGAGACGCCAGCGAAGTTGTGGCGCTTCATGACACCGGCGAAGCCCTTGCCCTTGCTGGTGCCGACGACGTCGACCTTCTGGCCGGCCTCGAACATGTCGACCGTGAGCTCCTGGCCGAGCGAGAACTCGGATGCGTCGGAGGTGCGGATCTCCGTGAGGTGGCGGCGCGGCGTAACACCGGCCTTGTCGAAGTGACCGGTGGCGGGCTTGTTGGCCTTGCGCGGGTCGATCTGGCCGTAGGCGATCTGGACAGCCTCGTAGCCGTCAACCTCGGGGGTGCGGACCTGCGTCACGACGTTGGGCGTGATCTCGATGACGGTCACGGGAATGAGCTTGTTGTTCGCATCCCAGACCTGGGTCATGCCGAGCTTCTTGCCCAGCAGGCCCTTTCGGGTCGTAGTAGTAGCCATGGTGATCCTTACAGCTTGATCTCGATGTTGACGTCGGCCGGCAGGTCGAGACGCATGAGCGAGTCGACAGCCTTCGGAGTCGGGTCAATGATGTCGATCAGGCGCTTGTGAGTGCGCTTCTCGAAGTGCTCGCGCGCGTCCTTGTACTTGTGAGGAGAGCGGATCACGACGACCACGTTCTTCTCCGTAGGAAGGGGCACCGGCCCGACAACCGTCGCGCCCGCACGGGTCACCGTGTCGACGATCTTGCGCGCCGAGCTGTCGATGACCTCGTGGTCATACGACTTAAGTCGGATGCGGATCTTCTGTCCCGCCATGTCTGACTCTCTCTCTTTAGTACCAAGTGCGCTTGTTCCACGCACACGCTGCGGAGCACTTCTGCTGTCGCACCACTGTTTTCATGTCAAACGCCGTGGCTCTTGACCACGGCACCGTGTCGACCCTCGAGCTCAGGCGCAAGCCTTTGCAGGCACACGGCTATCCGTGTGTTCATCGAGTGTCGATTAAGCTTTGTCCTGCTACCCGCGGCCTAGATGCCCCTGAGGGGCGAATCTATGCACTGCCTGGCAGTGATCCCAGCCCCGGTCGATCGTGCACCGGGCGGAAATGTTGAACTAGAAGAGTTTGCCACATTCCCCACCCACCTGCAACCCGGGCGTGTCGCGCGAGCGCGATGCCCAAGACATGCTCAGGAAAGCAGCTCCAGCAGCTGTGATTCGGCCGAGTTCACACGCTCTGGATCGATCGTCGCGCCGCGCTCGAAACGGTCGATCACGCGCGGGTCGATGTAGCTCTTGCGCGCGATCGTGGGCGTGTTTCCCAGCACTTCGGCCGCGGCATCCGCTGCGTGCTTGATCGCCCTCGCGCGAGCCCTGGCCGAGGCTTGCGGGCCGGACTGCGCAAGGCTCACGGCGGCTGCGATCGTGCCGTGGAGCGTGCGGAAGTCCTTCGCGGTGAAGTCTCCGCCCGTTCGGCACCGCACGTCGGCGTTGATCTCCTCGGGAGAGAGCGGATGCCACGCCTCACCGTCGAACCAGGCGAGCAGTCGCTCGTCTCCCCCGCGCCGCTTGAGCGTGCGGATGAGCCGCGCGAGGTCGGGGTCTTGGATGGACGACGACCATTCGATACCGTCCTTGGCGGGGAACTCGAGCGTCACGACACCATCGGAGGCGACTCGGGCGTGCCGCCCCAGCAGCGTTGACAGGCCATGGCTGCCATTGGCCTCGACGTACTGCTCGGAGCCGACCCGCAGACTCCCCCGGTCGAGCATCCGGAAGGCGCCCGCCAGCACACGCTCTCGCGAGGCGCCGTCCCCGCGGAGGTCCATCGTGACCTGTCGCCGCGCCGGCGTCAGCGCACCCGCGAGCTCCAGTGCGCGGTCGAACTTGACGCGGTCCTTCTGCTCCCGCCATTGCGGGTGGTACAGGTACTGGCGGCGACCCGCGGCATCCACGCCTGTCGCCTGTATGTGCCCGTTGGCGTGGGGACAGATCCATACATCGGTCCACGCGGGTGGGATCACTAGGTCTTCGATGCGCCGCCGAGTCTCAGCGTCGACGGGCTGGCCGAGCCTGTCGCAGTAGGAGAACCCCTTGCCCCTGCGCCGACGGGTGATGCCGGATGACGCGGTGTTCGAGCGGCGGAGGCGGGGCATGAGCTGAACGTACGCCAGCGACGCAGATGCGAACAGACGCCGAACATGCAGAAAGGCCCGCGACCGAAGTCGCGGGCCCTTCCGAGAGGTAACCGAAGTTACTTGACGATCTTCGTCACCTTACCGGCGCCGACGGTGCGGCCACCCTCACGGATGGCGAAGCCGAGGCCCTCCTCCATGGCGATCGGCTGGATCAGCTCGACCGTCATGTCGGTGGTGTCGCCGGGCATGACCATCTCAGTGCCCTCGGGCAGCTGGATGACGCCGGTGACGTCGGTGGTGCGGAAGTAGAACTGCGGACGGTAGTTCGCGTAGAACGGGTTGTGACGGCCACCCTCGTCCTTGGAAAGGATGTAGGCGGTGCCCTCGAACACGGTGTGCGGCGTGACCGAACCCGGCTTCACGACGACCTGGCCGCGCTCGACGTCCTCGCGCTTGGTGCCGCGGAGGAGCAGACCACAGTTCTCGCCGGCCCAGGCCTCGTCGAGCTGCTTGTGGAACATCTCGATACCCGTGACCGTGGTCTTCTGCGTCGGGCGGATGCCGACGATCTCGACCTCGGAGTTGATCGCGAGCGTGCCACGCTCGGCGCGACCCGTCACAACCGTTCCACGACCGGTGATCGTGAAGACGTCCTCGATCGGCATGAGGAACGGCTTGTCGCGGTCACGCTCGGGGTCGGGGATGTTGTCGTCAGCGGCCTGCATGAGGTCGACGATCGCGTTGACCCACTTCTCGTCGCCCTCGAGCGCCTTAAGAGCGGACACGCGGATGACGGGAGCGTCATCGCCGTCGAAGCCCTGGCTGGAGAGGAGCTCGCGAACCTCGAGCTCAACGAGCTCCAGGATCTCTTCGTCCTCGACCATGTCGGACTTGTTGAGCGCAACCATGAGGTAGGGCACGCCGACCTGGCGGGCGAGCAGCACGTGCTCACGCGTCTGGGCCATGGGGCCGTCGGTGGCGGCGACGACGAGGATCGCGCCGTCCATCTGAGCCGCACCCGTGATCATGTTCTTGACGTAGTCGGCGTGGCCGGGGGCGTCAACGTGCGCGTAGTGGCGCTTCGGGGTCTCGTACTCGATGTGCGAGATGTTGATCGTGATGCCGCGCTGGCGCTCTTCCGGCGCCGAGTCGATGGTGGCGAAGTCACGCTGCACGTTGGTCGCCGACGGGTACTTGTCAGCGAGAACCTTCGAGATCGCAGCCGACAGCGTGGTCTTGCCGTGGTCGACGTGACCGATGGTTCCGATGTTGACGTGCGGCTTGGTCCGCTCGAACTTGGCCTTAGCCACTATGGTCCTCCTCAGGACAATGGTGCAGGCATCCGAAAGCCTCGGATAGCTGCTGGGTGGAGTGTGTATTTATGTTACTCGGGGCGGGAGGCCCCTGCGAACTGGGGCTATTCGCCCTTGTTCTTCTGGACGATCTCGTCGGCAACAGCCTTCGGGACCTCCGCGTAGCTGTCGAAGGACATCGAGTACACCGCACGGCCGGAGGTCTTGGACCTCAGGTCGCCAACATACCCGAACATCTCTGACAGCGGTACCTTGGCCGAGACGACCTTGACACCGGTCGCGTCTTCCATGGACTGGATCTGTCCACGACGCGAGTTCAGGTCGCCGATGACGTCGCCCATGTACTCCTCGGGCGTACGCACCTCGACGGCCATGAGCGGCTCGAGCAGCACGGGGTTCGCCTTGCGAGCGGCCTCCTTGTAGGCCATCGAGCCGGCGATCTTGAACGCCATCTCCGAGGAGTCGACGTCGTGGTAGGCGCCATCGAGCAGCACGGCCTTGACACCCACGGTGGGGAAGCCCGCGAGGACACCCGTCTGCATGGCGTCCTTGATGCCGGCGTCGACCGAGGGGATGTACTCGCGCGGGACGCGACCACCGGTCACCTTGTCGACGAACTCGTACGAGCTCTCCGGAGTGACCTCCATCGGCTCGAGCGCGATCTGCACCTTCGCGAACTGACCGGAACCACCGGTCTGCTTCTTGTGGGTGTAGTCGTGCTTCTCGACCGTGCGGCGGATCGTCTCACGGTAGGCGACCTGGGGCTTGCCCACGTTGGCCTCAACCTTGAATTCGCGCTTCATGCGGTCGACAAGGATGTCAAGGTGGAGCTCACCCATGCCCTTGATGACGGTCTGGCCGGTCTCGTAGTTGAGCTCGACGCGGAACGTCGGGTCTTCTTCAGCGAGCTTCTGGATGGCCGTGCCGAGCTTCTCCTGGTCAGCCTTCGTCTTGGGCTCGATGGCGACCTCGATGACGGGCTCAGGGAACGTCATCGACTCGAGGACAACCTGCTGCTTCTCGTCGCAGAGGGTGTCACCCGTGGTCGTGTCCTTGAGGCCGATGACCGCGTAGATGTGGCCAGCCTGGACCCGATCGACCGGCATCTCCTTGTTGGCGTGCATCTGGAAGATCTTTCCGATGCGCTCCTTCTTGCCCTTGGTCGAGTTCGCAACGGCCGAGCCGCTCTCGATCGTGCCCGAGTAGACGCGAATGTAGGTGAGGCGACCGAAGAACGGGTGCACCGCAACCTTGAACGCGAGGGCCGCGAAGGGCTCGTCGGACGAAGCGTGACGCTCGATGACCTTCTCCTCGTCGCGCGGGTCGTGTGCCTCGATGGCACCGACGTCGAGCGGGTTGGGGAGGTAGTCGACGACCGCGTCGAGCATGGGCTGCACGCCGCGGTTCTTGAACGCGGAGCCACAGAGCACGGGGTAGATCTCGCTCGCGACGGTGAGCTTGCGGATCGCAGCCTTGATCTCGGCGACGGTCAGCTCTTCGCCACCGAAGTACTTCTCCATGAGCTCGTCGCTGGTCTCGGCGACCGTCTCGAGCAGCTTGGTGCGGTACTCGTCCGCCTTCTCCTTGAGCTCCTCGGGGATCTCCTTCGTCTCGTAGGAGGCGCCCATGGTGACGTCACCCTTCGAGTCTCCGGCCCAGACGAGTGCCTTCATCTCAACGAGGTCGACAACGCCGACGAAGTCGCTTTCGGAGCCGATGGGGAGCTGCATGACGAGCGGCTTGGCACCCAGGCGCTTGACGATCGTGTCAACCGTGAAGTAGAAGTCGGCGCCCAGCTTGTCCATCTTGTTGACGAAGCAGATGCGGGGCACGTCGTACTTGTCGGCCTGGCGCCAGACGGTCTCCGACTGGGGCTCGACGCCCTCCTTGCCGTCGAAGACGGCAACGGCACCGTCGAGCACGCGAAGCGAGCGCTCGACCTCGACCGTGAAGTCGACGTGGCCGGGGGTGTCGATGATGTTGATCTGGTTTTTGTTCCAGAAGCACGTCACAGCAGCGGACGTGATGGTGATGCCACGCTCCTGCTCCTGCTCCATCCAGTCGGTCGTCGCGCCACCGTCGTGGGTCTCGCCGAGCTTGTGGTTGACGCCCGTGTAGAACAGGATGCGCTCAGTCGTGGTGGTCTTGCCGGCATCGATGTGCGCCATGATGCCGATGTTGCGGACCTTGTTAAGGTCGGTGAGCACTTCCTGTGCCACGGTGGTCCTCCGAAAATTGGGGATGAACGATGATGGGGTGCCGCTCTGTCAGGGCGCGACGAATCCGACGCGCCCTGACAGCAAAGATGGTTACCAGCGGTAGTGCGAGAAGGCCTTGTTCGCCTCGGCCATCTTGTGGGTGTCCTCGCGACGCTTCACAGCGGCGCCGAGGCCGTTCGAGGCGTCGAGGATCTCGTTGGTGAGACGCTCGGTCATCGTCTTCTCACGACGACCCTTGGCGTAGGTCGTGAGCCAGCGAAGCGCCAGGGTGTTGGCGCGGTGCGGCTTGACCTCGACGGGCACCTGGTAGGTCGAACCACCGACGCGGCGGCTCTTGACCTCAAGCGTGGGGCGCACGTTGTCGAGCGCCTTCTTGAGCACCGTCACGGCATCCTGACCGCTCTTGGCCTCAACGGCCGCGAGTGCGTCGTAGACAATGCGCTCAGCGAGCGACTTCTTGCCGTCGAGCAGGATCTTGTTGACGAGCTGGCTGACGATGGGGGCGCCGTAGACCGGGTCGATCGCTACGGGGCGCTTAGGAGCTGGTCCCTTGCGAGGCATTACTTCTTCTCCATCTTCGCGCCGTAGCGGCTGCGAGCCTGCTTGCGGTTCTTGACGGCCTGCGTGTCGAGGGCGCCGCGAACGATCTTGTAGCGAACACCGGGGAGGTCCTTCACACGACCACCGCGGACGAGCACCATCGAGTGCTCCTGCAGGTTGTGGCCCTCACCGGGAATGTACGCGGTGACCTCGGTGCCGTTGGAGAGCTTGACACGAGCGACCTTGCGAAGCGCCGAGTTCGGCTTCTTCGGGGTGGTCGTGTAGACACGCGTGCACACGCCGCGCTGCTGGGGGTTGGCCTTCAGGGCGGGAGCCTTGGTCTTGGTGACCTTCGGCGAGCGACCCTTCCGGACCAACTGCTGAATAGTTGGCACTTCTTACTCCTTGGATATCCTGCACGGTGACAGTTGTTGCTTGCATGCATCCGCTTCGTCCCGAAGCCCGGGAATCTTGTGGATGCTGGACCCATCGTTGATCGCAGGCTCTCGCCTGGTTTCGGTGGTGGGTATGCCGTGGGAGCCCGGCGCGACCGTGAGGCCACGCCCGTAACTCGATTCCGGTTGGTGCCAGTTCATGCGTTCCCCGACGCCCGTCACGCTTTTGGGCACAGGGGAGCGCACAGCAATGCGCACACCCAGACAAGGATAGTCGGCGCTGGGGGCACGGTCAAATGGCGGTGGCCCGGGCATCCGCTGGCCTCTGGCTTGTGCCGACTTGGTTGAACGCGGCGAGGAGGCCTTAGCCGGCAGTAGCGCCGTAGCGTGTGCGGGACTCGGCGAGCTCGCGGTCGTAGGCGGCCCGGGCCTCGGCGTTGCGCGCCTTGACCTTGCGTCCGCGGGCGGCGATCGCGAGACCGAACCAGATGGCGACCTCGCGTGCGACGACGACAGCGACGACGAGCGGTGCGCTCACGGCGAGGCGGAGGAACATCTCCTGGCCCTCGGCGGGCGTCAGGGCGACCGCGTTGCTGAGCAGCATGATGATGCCGATTGACGCGAAGTAGGTGGCCGCCGCAACGACGAGGCTGCCGAGCACCCAGGCCCACCAGCCGGCGCGGTTGATGAGGAGCACCGCGAGCACGAAGACCACGAGGAACGTGATCGTCGGCACGAGGAAGCCGCTCGACAGGAGGAAGCGGGGGATGTCGAAGGCACGGTCCGCGGCGGCGTAGGCGATCGCCGTGATGAGGCTGTGCAGGAGACCGAAGGCGATCGTGCCCAGGACGGCGAAGAGGGTACCGATCCCGCGGTTGCTGCGCTTCTTGGGCGGCGTCGGGGCTGTGACATAGACCGTCTGAGGAGACGCAGGGGCCGAACTCACGACCGGGTCGGACACAGGGTACGCGGATGCGGCGGGCGCGTCGGATGCCGGCGCGTGCGCCTCTGCGGCGGGTGTGGGCGTCTCCGATGTGGCCGGCGGCGTGACTCCCTGCGGGAGCGGCGCCGCCTCTGCGGCGACTGTCGGCTCGGAGGGATCCTTCGACTCGGGCTCGTCCGCATATGTCGCGTGCGTGGCTGTCGGGTCTGCAACCGGTTCGGCGCTCGACGGCTCCGTGCGCGCGTCGAAGAGACCGGCGGAGGGCGCAGGCTCGACGAGCGGCTCTGGCTCGATCTCCGTAGTCGGCGTGCCGTGGGAGTCTGCGCTGGCGTCGGCGTTCGGTTCCGCGAGCGGAGCCGGCTCCCCCAGACCGTCGGCGTCTGACTCGTCGGCCGCTGCGTCGCCTGGAGCCGCGGCATCCGTCTGCGTGGTCTCGACGTCCGTTGCGGGGGTGCCAGCGAGCTGATCGGCGATGTCGGACTTTGGGTGCTTGTCGTCAGGCGCGTTGCTCATGAGGGCTCCTCTTCGTCGGCACGCCGCGGCGGCGCGTCGCCCATGCTAGCAACGCCCCCGAACGCGGGACAGGAGGCGTGCCGTCTATTCCGGGGCCGGACCGTCACTCTCTGCTGGCGTGCCTGCGGGCGAGCCTGTAGTTGCAACCGGAATCACGGTGCCAGCGTCCAGGAGCACGAACATCTGGCCCGTCACGACCGTGGATTCCCCCGCCTTGTACTTGACGTCGCCAACGAGCGTGAGGCGCTCGCTCAACTGGAGTTGCTCTACTGCCGCGAGCATCTGCAGGTGGTCGCCGATGATTTCGAAGGTAAGAGCGATCGTGAAGAAGTTCTCCGGCGTCACACTCCCGAGGGCATCCGCATACTCAGGGTCGGCCGAAGGTCCGCTCGCTTCGGCAGTCTCGGCGGCAGCTTCTAGCGGGGCATACCGAGTCGGACCTTCCAGCCCCGTCACCTTGATGATCGTGCCTGTGGCCTCCGCGACTGCATCGAGGCGACGCAAAATGGCGGAGAGTTCGATGTCGTCAGGGATTGAAGCGCGCACGAGTTCCAGGTCCGCCTCGAGTTCCTCTTCGCGGTCGGCGAGCTCCATGAGCCCCTTGAGAGTGGTTTCATGAATCGCGTTCTGCGTTTCGACCGTCTCGCGCTCATCGTCGGCGGCGCGCGCTTCTGCCAGTCGCGGCGAGATCGCCACGAACCAGGTGCCAGCCAGCAAGCCTGCGATCACTACGACCGCGATGAGGATGCTCAGTCGCTTGATGGAGTTCACTGGGTTCCCTCCTCTGTCTCAGGGCGAGGTGTCAAGAAGTAGCGCCGTTCGAACTGGCTCTCGTCAACGTGGACAATCACAACCGCTTCGTAGACTCCGGTCGTTTCGTCGAGCACGGCTCCCCCGAACGACACACCGGCGACCTGGGGAAGTTCCGCCAGTCGGTCGGCCCAGTCGGCGATGGTCCTCACGCGGTCGAACCTCAGTTTGAACTCGATGGTGGCCTGCGAGGTGATCTGCAGGTCCTCAGGAGCTGCCGGCGCCTCGCCGACGACATAGGAGTCGATATTCAGCTCCATCAGCTCCTCACCCGCAGGCAGGACCGCCAGCGCAGCGTCCACGATGGGCTTCCACATGATCTCGTTGCCGGATGCGACGATGCGGGCATCCTGAGCGGCTTCCACGGTCTGCTTCAACTGGCGAACGTCAGAGAACGCGGCCTGGTTTCTCAGCAGTTCCTGAGTGCGCTCTTGCTCGGCGGCCAGCCGCACCTGTGACGTCACGGCGAGCGACGTCGCCCCGACGTACGCGACAACACAGACGACGATCACCATGACAACGAGGAGGACCAGGCTGCGGATGGTGCGACGCGCCTTCTTCTTCTCGCGGATCTCGGGCGGGAGGAAGTCGATCCTGGGTTCGCCGCCAACGACGACGACGTTGTCCTTGGCGCTCATGCCTTGCTCCCCAGGGCGAGTCCGAGTGCGACCGAGTAGCTGTCGGAATGGCCGATGCCCGCCTCGGCAGACTTCGCGACCTTGACGCCACTGAAGGAGTCGTTCGCGACGACGGCGACACGTGTCAGTTCAAAGAGTGCAGCCGAGAAGCCTGGCAGCTGCGCCCCGCCACCCGTCAGCACGATCCGCACGATCGGGTCGTTGGGGTGAGAGTTGACGAAGTAGTTGAGCGTGTTGCGGAGGCCGTTGAGCAGCTGGCCTGTCGACTCGTAGATGACCTCGATCGCGGGACGATGCTCGGGTGCGGCACCCGCCGTGATGATGCCGAGCCGGCGCTTGACCTGCTCCGCGATGTCGTGTGCCATGTCGAGGCGCTGCACGAGCGCGGTCGTGATGTCGTCGCCGCCCGCGGGGATGATGCGCACGAACTGCGGGATGCCATTGGTCGCGATCACAACGTTGGTGGTCGTCGCGCCGATGTCGATGAGGGCCGTCGTGCCCTGCGATTGTTCACCGCGAACATGCACGCGCGTGAGTGCGAAGGGAATGAGGTCGACCTCGACGGGTGCGAGTCCGGCGAGCTCGACCGCGTTGACGTTGGCCATGACGGCGTCCTTGATGGCGGCGACGAGGAGGCCGTTGATGACGGGGCCGTTCTCTCCCTCCGCCTCGGAGACGGGGTAGAAGTCGAGGAGGGCATCCGCAACCGGCACCGGCAGCATCTCCTGCACCTGGAACGGGAGGGACTCGCGGATGCGGGCCAGCGGCATCCGGGGCACCGTGAGGTCACGGGCCAGCACTCGCTGGTTACCCATGCCGAGGGCGACCGACTTGCTCTTGAAGCCACCCTCGCTCCACAGCCGCTTGAGGCTCGCCGAGACGGTGTGAACCTCGAGCACGTCACCGCTGCGGGCAGCACCCTCAGGCAGCGGCACCTCATGGAATCGCTCGATCGTCGGGCGCGCGCCCGCAGGATCGAGCACCTCGACGGCGCGGATCGCATCGTTGCCGATGTCGACCCCCACTATGCGTTTGGCCATGGTTCAGCCCTTCCCCCCAATTACGCGTTCGACCTTCAGGCCAGGCCGAACAGTGACAGATATGACCGCCACAGGATCTCCCCCATGAAGACCCCCACCCACGCGCCCCCCAACATCCAGGGCCCGAATGGAATCCCACTCTTGCGGTTCACTCGGCGAAGCGCAAGCAAAACGATCGAAAAGAGACCCCCCAGAACGAAGGCCGCGAATGCGCCGACCAGGAGGGCTCCCCAGCCGATCCAGCCGAGGTAGAGACCGAGCACCCCAGCGAGCTTGACGTCGCCGAGTCCCATGCCGCCGGGGTAGGCGAGCGCCATCACGAGGTAGGCGACGAACATGGCGGCCATCGCGATGAGGGCGCGGATGATGGCATCCGGCGTGCCGGCGAGCACGGATGCGACGACCAGTAGCGCTCCCCCGACGAGGTATGCGGGCAGCACGATGCGGTTGGGCAGCGTGTGGGTGTCGAGGTCGATGAAGGCGAGCGCGATCGAGATGGACGCCAGATAGAGGAATGCGACGAGCGCCACGAGTTGCGCGGGCATGGCCTCGGGCATGACTGGGCCGATCGGACTGAGCATCCAGGCGGCGACTGCCGCGAAGACGGCCCCGGTCAGCAGTTCTACGGCCGGGTAGCGGGGTGAGATCTTCTCGCCGCAGTCACGGCAGCGCCCGCGCAGGAGCACCCAGCCGAACACGGGCACGTTGTCACGCCAGCGGATGGGGTGCCCGCACTTGGGGCACGCGCTGCCCTTCTCGCTGAGCGACTCCCGTCGCGGCACCCGCCAGATGACCACGTTGAGGAAGGACCCGATGATGAGACCAAGGATGCCGGCCAAGACGATCACGGTGGCCGCCACGGCGGGGTCAGCGGCCAACGTCAGGGCGATCATCGATAGGTGCCATCCGGGTTGAATACGGGGTTGACCTCAACCCACGTGGAAACACCATAGGTGGTACTCGCCGGCGTCAGGAACTTGGGCGGCGCGGTGTAGCGGAATTTCTTGTCATAGACGTAGTCCTTCGTGTAACCGCTCTGCCAACGCACAACGCCGCGGAACATCTGGGCGATGGACCCATACACACGCAGGTCGCCACGGTTTCCGGACGTGACGTCCGTGTTCTGCACCATGAAGGTGTGCTGTACCGAGAGTATGGCCGCTTGGATGGACCGGTTGGTGTTGCAGTAGCCAGAGATGCAGTTGCCCGAGTACGCGCGCATACCGCTGGACATTCCGATATAGCTCTTGTTGCGCACGGGGTTCCAAACAATGACCGCATTCTGGCCGACAAGGCCAAGGGCGTCGCGGTCGACATCGTCGTAGGTGACGTCGCCCACAACGTAGATGTTGTTCTCCGCCGTCACTGTGACGCGCCCCTCGAGCACTCCGCTTATGAAGACGTCACCGTTGCGACACATGTAGGCGTTGTCGGGCGCATCTTCGTTGTTCACGGGATAGCCGAGGTTGTTGCGGTTCACCGTGCCCGAGCACGCTGCCGGGGCAGAGTACCCACCCCCAAGACGCAGCGACGTGCTCGGGGAGGAGTAGTTGACGTCTGACGCGAGGCCGGGCACGTTCTGCACAAAGATCAGGTTGTTGTTCGGCACCGCGATGCGCTGGCCGTTCATGTGGCCGAGCCGTCCCGACGATGTGCCTGGCGTGCCACAGTAATTAGCCGTCGGTGTGTTCGGATTACGACCCGGCCCCGATGCCTGCACCTGCGTGAACTTCGTCCAAGGCGACCTGACCGTCATGGTGCCGTCGCTGTGGAACTGGATGCTCGTGGGCCCCGTGTAGAGGCATCCTGGAAGCGGCACCTCGGTGGGCAGGTCGAAACGCGTCTCCTTGCGCATCTCCGAGTTGGTCGGCGGGATGGGCAGGTTGCCCGCATAGGTCGGCGCGACGCCACCCGCGAAGTTCGGCGTGCACGAACCAGCGGTCGCCTTCTCGTACTTGATCGCAGGCGGAGCCGGATTGTAGGCAGTAGTCACTGGACTGCGGAAGGTCGCCCCACATTCGATGACCATGCGGTCATTGGAGTGGACGGGCCCATCGATCTCGTCGCCGGAGGCAAAGTTGATCTTGCTGCAGGATGAGGGGCGGCCCTCGTAGGCGTAGGCGTAGCAGGCGCTGGACGTGTTGAACGGGTCGATCGTCTCGTAATTGGTGAAGTAGACGTAGTCGACGAAGCCGCTCTGCTTGAGGTCGGCGTAGATCGTGCGAGTCACGTCTCCCACTCGCCCCGTCGAGCGAAGCGTCAATGCCCCATTCGTGTAGTAGCTCGAGTTGTTGACCTCGTAACGGAAGTGCGCCGTACCATCGCTGCCGGGTACCTCGGCCCAGGTGCCAGCAGTGCCTAAGCCGAACGCTGGGTTCGGCACGTGCGGCGTCGAGACAGAACTCGCCGGCGAGGCCGTGAACGGAGATGCGGCGTTGCCGAACCGAACATAGCTTGGGTCATTGGCGAGCTTGCTCTGGTAGTCCTCGACGCCCGCATAGGCGGCAGCGAGTGCGCCGTTCCAGTCCTGATCGTTGTGGGACTTCTTCATGGTGCCGACCGAGACCGCGATGCCCGCGATGACGAAGGTGGCGAGGACGGCGGTGATGGCGATGACGGTCACCATCGCGATGCCGTCCTCCGCGCCGCCCCACAGTCGAAGTCGAAGAGCTCGTAGGCGGATCATCCGTTCAGCCCCAATCTGGAGTCGGTCAGGTTCGGCATCCCTACGCGATTCTGCAGAGTCACGGGCGGGGTGCGCGCCGTATCATCGGCCTGCACCGTCATCGTGACCCTTACCGTCGCGATATTGCCTCGCTGGTCGGCCGGCACCGGGGTCGCCATCTCGTTGCCGTTCGAATCGAGGTAAGTGAAGAGGTAAGACTGGCCCGCGGCGACCTGCGCGGCCGTCGGAGCGATGATCTTGCGGGCGACGACTCGGCTCGACGCGACGGGTGCCGTGACAGCGGGAAATGTCCAAGGTGCCGAGGATGACGAGGGGTTCCAGCGGGACTCGCGAAGCTGGCGGTCCCCATCGATGCTGAGGCGTACCCTGATGGGCTTTGGGCTCGTCGCAGTGTCAGCCAGGTACGTGTACATGATGAGTTCCTCACGCTCGGCACGCACGAAGATCGCACGGTCCGGCTGCGTGAGCGTCGTGCCCGAACGAATGACCTTCGTCACGGAGTTCATGCCTATCGCCGCGACGTTCGTGCTGTCGGCTGCCGAACGCTCCTTATGGAAGGTCTGCGAGAAGGAGACCACGAATGTCAACACGAGAGTCATCAGAATGCCGAAGACTGCCATCGCAGTGATGAGCTCGGGAAGGCTGAAGCCGTTCTCGTCGTGGCGCAGGCGACCCGCATTCAAGACGCTCACGGTGCGGGCACTCTCGGGTCGAGTGTCACGGAGGTAACCGCGTTGTATGGCCACGTTGCCCTCGAGATGTCCCATGCCCCGTAGGGGAGAGCCAATGTGCGGGCACCCCCGCCGCCTGCGGGGAAGGTGAGCGTCACGGGGCTGCTGCAGTCTCCTCCTGCCGCGCCGGCGCGAGACACCGCGCGGAGCTGCCAACCCGAAGCACCCGTGACCGTCACCGTCGCCATGGGAACGTCAACGCTGACGGAGTCGCCTGGCTGACTCGGTACGGGCTCGAGCGGAGCAGGGACCAGTGATCCGTCGGGGCTTGCGGGCCAGTTGGCGGGGTCAGCGGCGGGGCAGGTTGCTGCGTCGCCTGCCACCACTGTGTAACCGGCCGAGCGCGGATACATGTTGTGCGACGAACCGGTGGCCACATGCGTGCGATAGGTGTTGATGAAGCTGAACTTGTGCGGCGACGGAGACTCGGCCGCTCCCGGCCCAGCGAGTGCGGGAACCGCTATCGAGTACCGTGCGGCCTCGTCGTATTCGAACGCGAGAGAGGTGGTCGACCCGGGCGTGATGACAACCCCCGAACGAGAGGCGGTCGGCTCGTTCTTCTCGTTGACATGCCCACTCTTCGCGAGGTTGACCGTGTACGTACCTGGATTGACCTTGAGCGCGAAGGCGCATCCGAGCGAGTCGGTTGGGGCCACGGACGAACCGAGGCCAGGCGAGGCGGATACGGCGACGCCCTGCGTGCCGGTGCCGTCGGAGCTGATGACCGACATGAGGATGGTGCCCTTGGTCGGATCATTGACACGCTCGGTGGGGTTGATGACGGTGTCCGCCCGAGCAGGACGATTGGACCGCATGTTGTCCCAGGTCACCTCGACGTTGACCTTCTTGTACTGCAGCTTCTCCCCCGCCGGCGAGGCACCGCAGCTGAGACTCGACGCCGCATCGCTCACCCACTCGACCGTTCGAGTGATGACGTACCTGTCGCCGTTGAGCTCACGGACCGAGGTCGTCGGCACGAGGTCGTTGACGATGTCGCTCACCCCACGAGCCGCGTCGATTTCCTCAGCGGCGAGGTTGGTGGCGACCTGGCGTGCTCGATTGTCGCGGGAGACGGCGAGGATTGATAGGAGCGAGTACATGATGCCGGTCGAGACAAGGGCGAAGATGAACATCGCCATGACGACCTCGATGAGGGAGAAGCCTCCCTCATGCCGGCAATCGAGCCTGCGTCGAATCGTCTGGAACATCCTCACCCCCCGGTTGGATTGATGCTGCTGGTGTGCGTCCCCCCGGACGCGAATGCGGGCCGCCGCCGGAGCGACGGCCCGCATCTATTGCGTTGTTCCCGCTACGGGGTCGCGGCGGTGAAAGTCGTGTTCCCCGTCGTGCTGTTGTAGACCCAAGTGTCACCAGTGCGCTGAGCGTGCGTTCCAGTCAGGGTGTACCCGTCAGCGATGGGTGCGTAGGCGATGCCAACGTCGGGCGTAGCGTTGAAGCCAGCATCAGACCAGTCCGCGTCGACCACACCGGCCGTCGTGGAGACTGTCTCCGCTGCGGACGGGTACGCGCCGTTGTTCTCAATCGCGATCTGCTCGGCAGCGATGGCGGCGTTCTTCAGGTCGGACTCGACCTGCGACTGCCACGCACCCTGGCGCTGGTTCAGGAACGCCGGGATGGCGATCGCGGCGAGGACGCCGATGATGAGGATGACGACGAGGAGCTCGATCAGGGTGAAGCCCTTCTCGCCGTCCTCGCGCTTCTTGGCGATTGCGTTGTTGATCGTGCTGATCATGATGATCTCTTCCTGTCTGTGATGACTTCGGACAGGTGGCCCCCCAAAAGTTCAGACCCCCTGTGGACGATTGTTGCGGATGCCGTTCAACGAAGGGAAGCCCCCCAAACGAGGAGAATGCTCAGCAACTCGCCCCCAGTTGTGGGGCCAGCTACTGGATCTGCTCGAATATGCTGAAGATCGGCAGGTAGAGCGCCACGATCATGCCGCCGACGACGGCGCCGATCACGGCGATCATGAGCGGCTCAATGAGCGCCGTGAGCTGCTCCGCCGTCGCCTCGACCTCCTGGTCATAGAAGTCCGCGATCTTGTTGAGCATGGTCTCGAGGGCGCCGGCATCCTCACCGACGGCGATCATCTGCGTCACCATCGACGGGAACACCGGCTCGAGTGCGAGCGGCCCCGAGACCGACTTGCCCGAGCGCACCGAGTCGGAGACCTTCTTGAGCGCGTTCTCGATCACCATGTTGCCGGATGCCTCGCCCACGATATTGAGCGACTGCAGGATGGGCACACCCGCCCCCATCATGGTCGCGAAGTTGCGCGTGAAGCGCGCGATGGCGACCTTGGCGAAGAGCGGCCCGAAGACCGGAATCTTGAGCTTCAAGGGGTCGAGGAAGCCCCGCACCTTGTCGCTGTTCTTGTTCGCCCGCCACCAGAACACGAAGATCACGCTGAGCACCAGCAAAAGCGGGCCGGCCCACACCATGTTCTTCGACAGGATCACGAGGAACTGGGTCGGCAGCGGCAGGTCGCCGCCCAGGTCGGAGAACATCGTCTCAAACACGGGCACGATGAAGATCAGCATGCCGATGACCGCGACCACCGCGATGCAGAGCACCGCAACTGGGTAGGTCAGCGCCGACTTGATTGTCGCGCGGAGTTTGACCTCGGTCTCGTAGTTCTCGGCGATCGACACGAGCGTGTCCTCGAGGAAGCCGCCCGCCTCACCCGCCCGCACGAGGTTGATGAACAGCGGCGGAAAGTGCTTCGGATGCTTCGCCATCGCCGCCGACAGCGCGAAGCCGGCCTCGACATCCGCCTGCACCGTCGACAGGGTTGACGCGAGCGTCTTGTTCTCCGTCTGCTCAGACAGGATCGTGAGCGTGCGGATGAGCGACAGCCCCGAGGAGGTCATGGTCGCCATCTGGCGTGCCATGATCGCGAGGTCCTTGAGGCCGACCCCCTTCTGCATGCCGGGGATCGAGATCTCCTTCTGGAGCCCCGTTCCCGCCGCCGCCTCGCTGATGTCGATGGGCGTCACGTTCATGGCGCGCAACTTGGCCATGACCGCACCCTCGGATGCGCCCTCGAGTCGCCCCTTGACGACCTTGCCCGAGACATCCCGGCCCTTGTAGGCGAACTCCTTCGTCGCGGTGGCCATCAGCGCTGCACCGAGTAGGCGTCGCTGTAGTTGACGCCATCCGTCATGTTGGCGCCGAGTGCGCCCGTCGTCTCGACACGGGTCACGAGCCGTTTGAGCACCTCGAAGTCATGCGCCTTCTCGACCGCGGCGTCGAAGGTGATCTGGCCGCTGTTGACGAGGTCGGCAAGGTGCTGGTCCATCGTGTGCATGCCCGCCTCCCGACCAGCCTGCATCGCCGAGTGCACCTGATAGGTCTTGCCCTCACGGATGAGGTTCGCGACAGCGTGAGTCGCCATGAGCACCTCCGTCGCGACGACACGGCCCTTGCCGTTCGCCCGCTTGAGCAGCGTCTGGCAGACGACCCCCTGCAGGGTCGCCGCGAGCTGCGCGCGCACCTGGTTCTGCTGGTGGGGCGGGTAGACGTCGATGATGCGGTCGATCGTCTGCGGGGCATCCTGCGTGTGCAGTGTCGCGAAGACGAGGTGGCCGGTCTCGGCCGCGGTCAGCGCCACCGAGATCGTCTCGAGGTCACGGAGCTCGCCGACAAGGATGACGTCGGGGTCCTGGCGCAGCACGTGCTTGAGGGCCGCCGCGAAGCTGTGCGTGTCGTGGCCGACCTCGCGCTGGTTGACGAGCGACTTCTGGTTCTGGTGGAGGAACTCGATCGGGTCTTCCACCGTCATGATGTGGTCGGTGCGCGTCTTGTTTACGAGGTCGATGAGCGCCGCGAGCGTCGTCGACTTGCCCGAACCCGTCGGCCCCGTCACGAGCACGAGACCGCGCGCGAGCTTCGCGAAGGAGCCGATCGACTCCGGCACGCCCAGCGCCGCGAGCGGCTTGATCTCGGTCGGGATGAGACGGAACGCCGCACCCATGTTGTGCCGCTGCTGGTAGAGGTTCACGCGGAAACGCGCATTCTCCGAGAGCGTGTAGGCGAAGTCGAACTCGAGGTGCTCCTCGAAGATCTCCTTCTGCTTGTCGGTCAGGATGCTCGTGAGCGCCGACGCGACCTTGTCCTGGCTCCACACGGGGGCATCCTTGATGGGCCGCAGGGCGCCGTCGACGCGGATCATCGGTGGGGCACCGGCCGAGATGTGCAGGTCGGAACCGCTCGTCAGCAGCACCTGCTGCAGCGCGCCGTCGAGGTCAGGGTCGGCCTTGAGGTTCGGGTTGCGACGCGACACGAAGCCAGCGGGCACCGCCGCGGGGGCAGCGCTCGGCTCCGGCGCGGGCACGACGGCGGCTGGCTCGACCGGCACCGGGCCGGGCAGCGTGTGCACGGTCGACTCCGAGGCGGGAGGACGAGGGGCGGATGCCGCGGGGCTCGGCTGCGCTGTAGCCGCCGCTGCCGGGGCGCCCGACAAGGGGGCAGTAGGCGCAGTGACGGGCGACGTTGCGGCGGTCGCCGTCGGCGCCGAGGGCGCGGCGGCGGGTGGCGCCGCTGCCGGCGCTGCAGGTGCCGACGCTGCAGGCGTCGGAGCGGCAGGACGGCTCACGGGCGGCTGCTGCGCCCCTGAGGCCTGGGGAGCCGAGGGTGCGGCCGAACGCTGCGAGGGAGGCGCAGCCGATGCCGCCGGCGCTGTCGCTGTCGGCGCGACGGGCGACGACGCACTTGCGGCGCGCGCCTCCGCCCTCGTTGCTGGTGCTCCGCTGGGCGCGGCCGCGGGAACCGCGGGCGGCGGAGCCGAGGCGACGGATCCCGGCACGGCCGCGGCACCCGGCTGGGCAGCCGTTCCCGCGGAGGGTGCGGGCATGCTCGACAGGGTCGCGGCTGACGCAGGCGCTGCCGCCATCGCGGGGGCGCCCGCCATGGCGGGTTCCTTCGCGGGCGCAGGGACCGGGGCATCCGTCGGTGCGGGAAGGCTCTGGAGGAACTCGGCCATCGACTCGGGACGGTTCGCGGCGACAGTCGACGACTGCGCAGCGGCAGGCGACGACGGCGCGGCATACGACGGCGCGGGCGCGTCGAACTGCGGCACGAGGTTCACCGGCCCGGTCACGGGCTGGTAGCTCGACGGGAGGTACCCGGGCGGTTCGTACATCGGCTCCGCGTCACCCGTGGGCGCTGCAGCCCCGTCGACCGAGGTCGAAAGGTCGTAGACCGGATCGTTCATGCGATTCCCCCTTGCTCACTGCCTCCGGCGCATCCGCCGGCCTTGCCTTGCGCCGCGGGTCGTCCCCCGCCCACAGCGACACCGATCATCGGTCACACCACCACGCGAAGGATCTCTTCGACCGCCGTGTGGCCCATGAGGGCCTTGGTCCAGCCATCCTGCCGCAGCGTCGCCATGCCCTGCGAGACCGCCATCTTGGAGATCTCAATGCTGGATGCCCGTGCCACCGCGAGACGTTCGATCTCCTCGGTCACGATCATGACCTCGTGGAGCGCGATGCGACCCCGGTAGCCCGTGTTGGAGCAGTGCGTGCATCCGACCGGCCGGTACAGCATGGGGGCGGGCTTGCTGGGATCGAGGTAGAAGCCGAGGCTCGCGAGGCCTTCGATCGTGCTCTGGTACTGCTCCTTGCAGCGGTCGCAGAGGCGACGCGCCAGGCGCTGGGCGACGACCGCCTCAAGCGCCGAACCGACGAGGAAGGGCTCGATGTCCATCTCGATGAGACGCGTGACGGCGGCCGGCGCGCTGTTCGTGTGGAGCGTCGACAACACGAGGTGACCCGTGAGCGACGCCTCGATCGCGATCTGCGCCGTCTCCTTGTCGCGGATCTCACCGATCAGCACGACATCCGGGTCGGAACGAAGGATGCTTCGGAGCGCCGCGGCGAAGGTCAGGCCCGCCTTGACGTTGACCTGTACCTGGCTGATGCCCTCCATGCGGTACTCGACCGGGTCTTCAACCGTGATGACGTTGACCTCGGGCTTCGCGACCGCGTGGAGGGTCGTGTAGAGCGTCGTCGACTTACCCGAACCGGTCGGGCCCGTCACGAGGATCATGCCGTTGGGCTTCACGAACGATGCGCGGTACTTCGCGAGGTTGCCGTCGAGCATGTTGAGGTCGCTCAGGCTCAGCGTCGTGCCCGAGTTGTCGAGGATACGCATGACGACCTTCTCGCCCCACACCGTCGGCAGCGTCGCGACGCGGAGGTCGATCTGGCGGCCGCCGTGGTTGACCGAGATGCGACCATCCTGCGGCTTGCGACGCTCGGCGATGTCGATGTCGGCCATGATCTTGAGGCGCGAGATGACACCGTTCTGGATCGCCTTGGGCGCCCGCTGCACCTCGTGCAGCACGCCGTCGATGCGGTATCGCACGCCCATGTCGTGCTGGCCGGGCTCGATGTGAATATCGGATGCCTTGTCCTGGATTCCCTGCCCGATCAGCAGGTTCACGAAGCGCACGATGGGGGCGTCATCCTGGCCCGGCTCGTTGTCGGCGAGTGCGAGCTCCTGCCCGCTGCTCTCCTCCTCCAGCACGGTCGTCAGCGAGTTGATCTCGTTGTCTGCGCGGTGGTAGCGGTCGATCGCGGCGAGGAGGTCGGTGCGCTCCGCCACGACAAGGTTCACCTGCATGCGCACGGCCGCGCGAACGTCGTCGATCGCGAAGACGTTGCCCGGGTCGACCACCGCGAGCGTCAGGGTGTTGCCGATGTTCGCGATCGGCAGCACCTCGTGGCGACGACAGATCGTCGCGGGCACCTGCGAGACGGCCATCTTGTCGACCGGGTACTCCGTGAGCTCGACGAACGGCAGCCCGTGCTGCGCGGCCCGCGCCGAAGCGTAGTCCTTGGCGGAGATCGTGCCGTCGGCGACGAGCTGGCGCACCATCTCGTCATCGCCCTTCCAGCCGTCGACAACATTGTCGAGCGCCTCGATCGGCATGACGCCGCGAATGATCAGGATCTCGGTAAGAGATGACATGACAGCTGGACCCCCCTGCTTACTACCGCCCCCGGTAAGCCTCCGACCGTGCCGGTAGACACGATCGGTTCAGTCAAATTACCTCACAGACAGCACAAGTGCCATACCCGCATCCGGGGAGTACGTCGCGGCAACACGCCGGTGAAGCTGAGGACACCACATCTAGTGGTCGGGTGGGCCGTCAGCCCCTAGAAGGCTCCGGATGCGTCGGCCGATTCGTGGCGCTCAAGGCGGATGCGTGCGGCAAGCTCCCCAAAGGTCACGTGTGCCTCCGCGTACGACGGCACGCCGGCATCCAGCCGATTGTCGCCCGTGAAGCGCTCGCTCGCCGCGAGCCGCACACCGTTCGTCGAGAAGAGATCCGTGACGACCCAGGTGCCGTCGACAAGGTCGAGACGCGCGTGGGTCTTCGATACAGAGAGGTCTGAGTCTCGCAGCGGCACGAGTTGGGCGCGCTCGACGCCCTCCGGCATTGCAGGGTTTCGCCCGATGATGACGGTGGTCTCGGTCAGCTCGATGCGCTGGCCCTGCGCGGTCTCAAGCTTCCACACGGATGCCCCGTGCGCCGTCTCGCGGCTTGGCACATACGGCTCGAGCCACGCCGGATGCACCTCCAGCTCCGTCGCCATTGCCTCGGCACTCGGCGGCGCGGTGACAGCGCCACCCCCGCCGCGGTGCCAGCGGGAGAGAAGCCACACCGTGGTCCCGCTTGCGACCCCGACTGACAGCATGACCGCGGCCGCCGCAGCGCACAGCACGAGGGCTGCAGTGAGCACGGCAATGGCAACCGGAGAGTACATCTCCACGATTGCACCAGACCCGAGCGCGCCCGTCGATGGGGAGAACTCCCCTAGCCCGCCGCCGCATTCCCCACTGGCTCGCGCATCCGCTGCGCCAGCATGCCCGGTTCCGCCTCGCGAGCACGCCACGCCTCCTCCGTCGAGATGACCCCGCGGGCCTCGAGATCTGTGATCGCCGCCCGGATGTCTGCGGTGATCTCCTCGCGGACCGCCACCGGGATGCGGGCCACCTGCCGCCGGCGCACCTCGGCTGAGGCATCCGGAAGCGCACTTCCCCGGGGCAACGTCGCGGTTGCCATGCGCGAGTAGGCGACCAAGAGGGCGATCAGCCAGGCGGCGGCCAGCAGGACACTCGCGACGACTGGGGCCGCCCACCACGTCCAGGACTCGAGTCGAAGCCAGCCGCCCCAGACGGACATGTTGACGAAGGTCACGGCGCCCAGCCCGGCGGTCGTGACACACAAGAGCGCCGCGGTCGGATTCCAGCGGGAGCCGCGAGCCAGCCAGATTGCCAGCCAGACCAGGAGCCCGAGGAAGAGCAACGCGTAACAGGCACCGGCGGTGGGGATCCGCTCGAACGCGTCGCCCCACAAGCGATTCCTCGTGCGCCGAGCCACAGAGAAGCCGCCCGCATAGGCTGCGAGCCAGATCGGGGCCGCCACCACCCAGAGGAGACGGTCGCGTGGGGTCCGCGGCCACCCGAGGGTGGCAGGCGGCACACTCGCGAACACCGACGAGACCTCGCGGAAGGCCGCCGCTTCGAGCAGGTCCCAGCGCAGCGGATGCCCCGACTCAATCTGCGCCGCATACTCCGTCGCGCCTAGCGACGCAGTCGCCCCCAACTCGCGCTCCATCGTCTCCCCCTCGGCCGAGCGCCCCGAGTCTAGCGGCGGGTCTGGCGCCGGCAACAGGGCGGAAACGGCGAACGGCCCGCCACCGTGAGGTGACGGGCCGTTCGACTGGCGCTGCCTAGTTGTAGGTGCCGGGCGTGAAGTCGTCCGAGCTGAAGCTGTCGAAGTCGACGAAGCTCAGGTCGGCCTCACTGAACGAGGAGTCGTCGGAGAAGATGCGGTTGGGGTACCGCTCCGCCTTCGCCTCTTCCGTTGCCTCGACCGAGACGTTGCGGTAGCGGGGCAGACCCGTACCGGCCGGGATCAGCTTTCCGATGATCACGTTCTCCTTGAGACCGAGCAGCGGGTCGGACTTGCCGTCCATCGCCGCCTGCGTGAGCACACGCGTGGTCTCCTGGAACGACGCGGCCGAGAGCCACGATTCCGTCGCGAGCGACGCCTTCGTGATACCCATGACCTCCTGGCGAGCCGAGGCGGTCTTGCGACCCTCCGTCAGCGCCCCACGGTTGAGCTCGTTGTACCGCGAACGGTCGACCAGCTCACCCGGGAGAAGCTCGGTGTCGCCGTGGTCGACGACCGTGACCTTGCGCAGCATCTGGCGCACGATGACCTCGATGTGCTTGTCGTGGATCGGCACACCCTGCGAGCGGTACACGCCCTGCACGCCATCCACGAGGTGCTGCTGCACCGCACGGACACCGCGAACGCGGAGCACCTCCTTGGGGTCAACCGCACCGACGTGCAGCTGCTGGCCGAGCTCGACGTGCTCGCCATCCTCCACGAGGAGGGTGGCGCGCTTGAGCACGGGGTAGGCAATCGGCTCGTCGCCGTTGTCGGGGGTCAGGATGAGCTTGCGACTGCGGTCCGTGTCCTCGATCGTGATCTTTCCGGCCGCCTCGGCGATCGGGGACGCACCCTTGGGGGTACGAGCCTCGAACAGCTCGGTGACGCGGGGCAGACCCTGCGTGATGTCATCAGCGGATGCGACACCACCGGTGTGGAAGGTACGCATCGTCAGCTGCGTGCCGGGCTCACCGATCGACTGGGCCGCGATGATGCCGACGGCCTCACCGATGTCGACGAGCTTGCCGGTCGCGAGCGAACGGCCGTAGCAGACAGCACAGACACCCGCGGCGGACTCACACGTGAGCACCGAGCGCACCTTGGCGTGCGTGATGCCCGCCTCGATGAGGGTGTTGATGAGCACGTCACCGACATCGTCACCGGCCTTCGCCACGACGTTGCCGTTCGCGTCGGTCGCATCCTCAGCGAGGCTGCGGGCGTAGAGCGAGTTCTCGACGTTCGCGTCGCGCACCAGCACGCCGTTGGCGTCGGGGGCAGCGATCACGAGCTCAAGGCCGCGGGAGGTGCCACAGTCGTCTTCACGGATGATGACATCCTGCGAGACATCCACGAGACGACGCGTGAGGTAACCGGAGTCAGCCGTACGAAGTGCCGTGTCGGCAAGACCCTTACGGGCACCGTGCGTCGCGATGAAGTACTCGGCGACCGAGAGGCCCTCACGGTAGCTCGAGAGGATCGGACGCGGGATGATCTCACCCTTCGGGTTCGACACCAGACCACGCATACCGGCGATCTGACGCACCTGCATCCAGTTACCACGAGCACCAGAGGTGACCATGCGGTTGATGTTGTTGTCGGCGGGCATGTTGTCCTGCATCGCCGTCGCAACCTCGGCCGTGGCCTTGTTCCAGATCTCGATGAGCTCCTGACGACGCTCGGCGTCGGTCGTGAGGCCCTTCTCGAACTGGCTCTGCACCTTGGCGGCCTGCTTCTCGTAGCCCTCGATGATCGCGCGCTTCGTGGGCGGCGTGAGGATGTCCGAGAGCGCGACGGTCACGCCAGAGCGGGTCGCCCAGTAGAAACCGGCATCCTTGATGCGGTCGAGCGTTGCCGCGACCTCCACCTTGGGGTAGCGCTCAGCGAGGTCGTTGACGATCGCGGAGAGCTGGCCCTTGTCAGCGAGAGCCTCGACCCAGGGGTAGTCCTCCGGCAGCGCCTCGTTGAAGAGGGCGCGACCGAGGGTCGTCTCCTTGAGCTCGGCACCGTTCTCGAATTTGTCGCCGACGAGACGGATGCGCACCTTCGAGTTGAGGTGCAGCGACTTCTGGTCGAACGCCAGGATCGCCTCGGCGATCGAGGAGAACGCACGGCCCTCACCCTCGCCACCCTCGCGGATGGTCGTGAGGTGGTGCAGGCCGATGATCATGTCCTGTGTGGGCAGGGTGACCGGGCGGCCGTCCGAGGGCTTCAGGATGTTGTTCGAGGCGAGCATCAGGATGCGAGCCTCGGCCTGGGCCTCGACCGACAGCGGCAGGTGCACCGCCATCTGGTCACCGTCGAAGTCAGCGTTGAACGCAGCACAGACGAGCGGGTGGAGCTGGATGGCCTTGCCCTCGACCAGCTGGGGCTCGAAGGCCTGGATGCCGAGGCGGTGCAGGGTAGGTGCGCGGTTGAGCAGCACGGGACGCTCGCGGATGATCTCCTCGAGCACGTCCCACACCTGCGGACGCGAACGCTCCACCATGCGCTTGGCGCTCTTGATGTTCTGCGCGTGGCTCAGGTCGATGAGGCGCTTGATAACGAAGGGCTTGAACAGCTCGAGCGCCATCTGCTTCGGCAGGCCGCACTGGTGCAGCTTGAGCTGCGGACCAACGATGATGACCGAACGGCCCGAGTAGTCGACGCGCTTGCCGAGCAGGTTCTGGCGGAAGCGACCCTGCTTTCCCTTGAGCATGTCGCTCAGGGACTTGAGGGCGCGGTTGCCGGTACCCGTGACGGGGCGACCACGACGGCCGTTGTCGAACAGCGCGTCGACGGCCTCCTGCAGCATCCGCTTCTCGTTGTTGACGATGATCTCGGGGGCACCGAGGTCAAGCAGTCGACGGAGACGGTTGTTGCGGTTGATCACACGACGGTAGAGGTCGTTGAGGTCGGAGGTCGCGAAGCGGCCACCGTCGAGCTGCACCATGGGGCGAAGCTCCGGCGGGATGACCGGAACGACATCGAGCACCATCGCGGCGGGCGAGTTGCCCGTCTGCAGGAACGAGTTGACGACCTTGAGGCGCTTGATGGCGCGGATCTTCTTCTGGCCCTTGCCGTTGGCGATCTGCTCATGCAGCTCGTCGGACTCTGCCTGGAGATCGAAGGTCTCAAGGCGCTTCTTGATCGCCTCGGCGCCCATGTGGGCCTCGAAGTAGATGCCGAAGCGGTCCTGCAGCTCGTGGAAGACGCTGTCCTCGGGCTTGAGGTCGCCGACCTTGAGGGTGCGGAAGTCCTCCCACACGCGCTCAAGCTGCGCGATCTGCTCGTCGAAGGACTTGCGCGTCTGCGACATCTCCTTCTCGGCGCCGTCCTTGGTGCGACGCTTGACATCCGCCTTCGCACCCTCTTCTTCAAGAGCGGCGAGGTCGGTCTCAAGCTTCGCGAGGCGGTCGGCGATGCGCGAGTCGCGCTGCTTCTCGAGCTCGGCGATCTCGAGGCGGATCTCGTTCTCGAGGCCGGGCATGTCGTCGTGACGGCCCTGCTCGTCGACCGAGATCACCATGTAGGCGGCGAAGTAGATGACCTTCTCGAGGTCCTTCGGCGCCATGTCGAGCAGGTAGCCGAGGCGGCTGGGCACACCCTTGAAGTACCAGATGTGCGTGACGGGCGCGGCGAGCTCGATGTGGCCCATGCGCTCGCGGCGCACGGAGGACTTGGTGACCTCCACGCCACAGCGCTCACACACGATGCCCTTGAAGCGCACGCGCTTGTACTTGCCGCACGAGCACTCCCAGTCGCGGGAGGGTCCGAAGATCTGCTCACCGAAGAGGCCATCCTTCTCCGGCTTGAGCGTGCGGTAGTTGATCGTCTCAGGCTTCTTCACCTCACCGTGCGACCAGCGACGGATGTCGTCAGCGGTCGCGAGGCCAATACGAAGCTCATCGAACGTGGTTACGTCGAGCAATTTTTCTCCTTGGAAATGAAATCTGAAGTGTCGTAAAGGCCTGGCTTAGATCTCGTCGATCGACGAGTTCTCGAACCGGGAGGAAATGTTGATGCCGAGTTCCTCCGCCGCGCGGAAGACCTCGTCATCCGTGTCACGAAGGCTTACCGCGGTGCCATCGGCCGAGAGCACCTCGACGTTCAGGCAGAGCGACTGCATTTCCTTGATGAGGACCTTGAAGCTCTCGGGGATGCCGGGCTCCTGGATGTTCTCGCCCTTGACGATCGCCTCGTACACCTTGACGCGGCCGAGGATGTCATCCGACTTGATCGTGAGGAGCTCCTGGAGCGCGTAGGCGGCACCGTATGCCTCGAGCGCCCACACCTCCATCTCGCCGAAGCGCTGGCCACCGAACTGCGCCTTACCACCGAGCGGCTGCTGGGTGATCATCGAGTACGGGCCCGTCGAACGCGCGTGGATCTTGTCGTCGACGAGGTGGTGCAGCTTGAGGATGTACATGTAGCCGACCGAGATGGGGTCAGGGAACGGCTCACCCGAACGACCGTCGAAGAGACGTGCCTTGCCGG
Organism: Salinibacterium sp. GXW1014; assembly: GCF_044769865.1. Lineage (NCBI taxonomy): Bacteria > Bacillati > Actinomycetota > Actinomycetes > Micrococcales > Microbacteriaceae > Salinibacterium > Salinibacterium sp. GXW1014. The sequence continues at coordinate 1,517,209 of NZ_JBIZWA010000001.1, read as the reverse complement.
TGGAACCGATCAGGCGGTCGCCGTCGCGCGTGGGGTTGGTCGAGTCGAGCAGGCCCTCGATCTCCTCCTCCGTCGCACCGTCGAACACGGGGGTCGCAACCTTGGTGCCCGGCTCGGCCGAGAAGGCCTCGGCGGGAAGCTGGCGAGCCCAGTCAGGCTTGCCCTCGACGTTCCAGCCCTGCTTGGCGATCCACCCGAGGTGGATCTCGAGCACCTGGCCGAAGTTCATTCGACCGGGCACGCCGAGCGGGTTGAGGATGATGTCGACCGGCGTTCCGTCTTCGAGGAACGGCATGTCCTCAACGGGGAGGATCTTCGAGATGACGCCCTTGTTGCCGTGACGGCCGGCGAGCTTGTCACCCTCGGTGATCTTGCGCTTCTGGGCGATGTAGACGACCACACGCTGGTTGACGCCCGAGCCGAGCTCGTCGTCGCCGTCCTGCGCGTCGAAGACCTTGACGCCGATGACCGTGCCCTCTTCACCGTGGGGAACCTTGAGCGAGGTGTCGCGCACCTCACGGCTCTTCTCGTTGAAGATCGCGCGAAGCAGGCGCTCCTCGGCGCTCAGCTCGGTCTCGCCCTTGGGGGTGACCTTGCCGACGAGGATGTCACCGGGGCGAACCTCGGCACCGATGCGGATGATGCCGCGCTCGTCGAGGTCGGCCATGAGCTCGGGGCTCACGTTGGGGAGGTCACGGGTGATCTCCTCCTTGCCGAGCTTCGTGTCGCGGGCGTCGACCTCGTACTCCTCGATGTGGATCGAGCTGAGCACGTCGTCCTTCACCAGGTTCTGGCTGAGGATGATCGCGTCTTCGAAGTTGTGACCCTCCCACGGCATGAACGCCACGAGGAGGTTCTTGCCAAGCGCGAGCTCGCCGTCCTCCGTCGCGGGGCCATCCGCGATGACCTCGCCGACCTCTACGCGGTCACCCGCGCTGACGACGACACGGTGGTTGTACGAGGTGCCCTGGTTGGAGCGGTCGAACTTGCGCAGGTAGTACTCCTGCGTGCCGCCCTCATCGAGCTGCAGCGTGACGACATCGGCCGAGACCTCGGCGACGACACCGGCCTTGTCGGCCGTGATCACGTCGCCGGCGTCGATCGCGGCGTAGTTCTCCATACCGGTTCCGACGAGCGGCGACTCGCTGCGCAGCAGCGGCACAGCCTGGCGCTGCATGTTGGCACCCATGAGGGCGCGGTTCGCGTCGTCGTGCTCGAGGAAGGGGATGAGCGAGGTCGCAACCGACACCATCTGGCGCGGCGAGACATCCATGTAGGCGACCTCGTCGACGGGCATGAGGTCGACCTCGCCGTCCTTCTTGCGGGAGAGCACGCGGTCATCGACGAAGTGGCCGTCAGCCTTGAGGGGCGCGTTGGCCTGCGCGACGTGGAACTCGTCTTCCTCGCTCGCGGTGAGGTAATCGATCTGCTCGGTCACCTTGCCGTTCACGACGCGACGGTACGGCGTCTCGATGAAACCGAAGGAGTTGATGCGCGCGAACGATGCGAGCGAACCGATCAGGCCGATGTTGGGGCCTTCAGGGGTCTCGATCGGGCACATGCGGCCGTAGTGCGAGGGGTGGACGTCACGAACCTCGACGCCGGCACGCTCACGGCTCAGGCCACCAGGGCCGAGCGCCGAGAGGCGACGCTTGTGGGTCAGGCCCGCGAGCGGGTTGTTCTGGTCCATGAACTGCGACAGCTGCGAGGTTCCGAAGAACTCCTTGATCGCCGCGACGACGGGGCGCACGTTGATCAGGGTCTGCGGCGTGATCGCCTCGATGTCCTGCGTCGTCATGCGCTCGCGGACGACGCGCTCCATGCGGGAGAGACCGGTGCGAACCTGGTTCTGGATGAGCTCCCCCACAGCACGGATGCGACGGTTGCCGAAGTGGTCGATGTCGTCGACGTCGAGGCGGATGTCGACCTTCTTGCCGTCACGGATGCCGGGCAGGGTCGTGCGCTCGTCGTGGAGGGCCACGAGGTACTTGATGGTCGCGATGATGTCCTCGCGAGTCAGCACGGAGGAGCTGAGCGGCGCCTCGATGCCGAGCTTGCGGTTGATCTTGTAGCGACCGACCTTCGCGAGGTCGTAGCGCTTCGGGTTGAAGTAGAAGTTGTCGAGGAGCGCGCGAGCGGCTTCCGCGGCGACCTGCTCGCCCGGGCGCAGCTTGCGGTAGATGTCCTTGAGCGCCTCTTCCTTGGTGAGGATGTTGTCCTTCTCAAGGGTCGCCTCGATCGACGCGTAGCCCTTGAACTCCTCGAGGATCTCCTCGCTCGTCATGCCAAGGGCCTTCATGAAGACCGTCACCGACTGCTTGCGCTTGCGGTCGATACGCACGCCGACCTGGTCGCGCTTGTCGATCTCGAACTCGAGCCATGCACCACGGCTCGGGATGATGCGCGCCGAGTAGAGGTCCTTGTCGGAGGTCTTCTCGGGCGAACGGTCGAAGTAGACGCCCGGGCTGCGCACGAGCTGCGACACGACGACACGCTCGGTGCCGTTGATGACGAAGGTGCCCTTGGGGGTCATGAGCGGGAAGTCCCCCATGAAGACCGTCTGGGTCTTGATCTCACCCGTGAGGTGGTTCATGAACTCGGCCTCGACGTAGAGGGGAGCCGAGTAGGTCTTGCCCTTCTCCTTGCACTCGTCGATCGAGTACTTCTTCTCCTCGAGGAACGGGTTCGTGAAGGAGAGTTGCATCGTCTCGCCGAGGTCCTCGATGGGGGAGATCTCTTCGAAGATCTCCTCGAGGCCGGTCAGCGACGGGAGGTCCTGGCGGCCGGAGGCGGCGGCCTCAGCGGCCCGCTCCTTCCACGCGTCGTTGCCGACGAGCCAGTCGAAGCTCTCGGTCTGGAGAGCGAGCAGATCCGGAACGGTGAGGTTGTCCGAGATCTTGGCGAAGGAGAGCCGAGAATGGTTGCGACCGTTCTTCGGCTGTCCCTTCTGTGATGAGTTCGTGGTGGATGCGTTGCGCGCAGCAGCCAAGGAAATAACCTCCGTGGCCCTCATGGGGCCAATACAGTCGGGCGTTGCCAGCCGGTGAGTGTTGTGTGCTTTGTTGGTGGAGTCGATCGTTCGAGAAGCGCACGCCAGAACCTACATTTGGGTTACCGGATCGAGGGATCCGATACGCACAGGCCGACCGCAATATGAAGGCAGAGCAATTCTGGGAGCGCAAAGGTCAACTATAGTTCGGCGCGACCCGCCTTGTCCAGTCGATTCTTGACCTGAATCGGGAATTGGACTATAAGCGGGCGAGTTGGCAGGCGTGCGGCCACAGACGCTGCCCTGCGGAGGGTGGAATGATGCGTTCATGGGCCACCCCGAGCATCCGTCGACCGTCCTCTCGCTGAGCGGCTACCGGGCCGTGATCGAGCCCGAGAAGTGGTTCGAGGGCAGCTACACCCTCGTCGTCGACGGCACACCCCAGTCGAACGTGCACCTGGGCGACCCCACGCGCCTCTTCTTTGAATACGTGCAGCGCATCGGGCACGTCATCGATCAGCTTCCCGAGGGCCCCATCACGGCGGTGCACCTCGGCGCCGGCGCGCTGACCATCCCCCGCTACGTGGAGGCGACCCGGCCCGGCTCGAGACAACAGGTCGTGGAACTCGAGAGCGACCTCGTCGACTTCGTGCGCGAGCACCTGCCGTGGCCCAAGCAGGCGTCGATCCGGGTGCGACACGGCGATGCGCGGGCCGTGCTCGAGAAGCTGCCCGCCGGCCTGCGCGGCAGCGTCGACCTCGTCGTCGTCGATGTCTTCGGCGGCTCGCGCACCCCCGCCCACGTGACGAGCGTCGAGTTCTACCGGTCCGTGGCTGCGCTGCTCGCGCCCGGCGGCATCGTCGCCGTCAACATCGCTGACGGTCCCGGCCTCGCCTTCGCACGCGGACAGGCGGCCACGCTCGGCATGGCTGTGGCGGATGTCGCGGCCCTCGCCGAGGCGCAGATCCTCAAGGGGCGCCGCTTCGGCAATGTCGTGCTCGTCGGCTCGACCTCGTCGCTGCCGATGGAGTGGATGCCGCGACTCCTCGCCGGCGGACCGCATCCAGCCAAGGTCGTGACGGGACGCGAACTGCGCGACTGGATCGCGGGCGCCCCCGTCGTCACCGACCAGACCGCCATCCCCTCCCCCGCCCCCAACAAGAGCGTCTTCGGCGCGGGCTGAAACGGGGGTACCGTGCCCCGCATGGAGAGGACTCGAGCCAGAAGCATCGCGCCAGGCGTCGCCCTGGTCGTCGCCCTGCTGGCGGGATGCGCCGCCGCACCCGCGCCTGCCCCGACGCCGACACCGAGCATCCCGAGCCCCTCGGCGAGCGCGGACCCCACGCCACTTGAAGGCCCCGTCGCACCGACGGGCGCGGCCACCGTACTCGCGCAGGGGCTCAACGCACCGTGGTCGGTCGTGCGCCTCGACGAGGAGACGATGCCGGGCGGCTCGGCGCTCATCAGCGAGCGCGACACGGCGAAGGTGCGTGAGCTGACCGCCGGAGGGGAACTCCGCGATGCGGGCACCGTGCCGGGGGTGTCACCCGGCGGTGAGGGCGGGCTGCTCGGCCTCGCCACACTGCGGGAGGCCGACACAGCCTGGCTCTATGCCTACCTGACCGCGGCATCCGACAACCGGATCGTGCGGATGCCACTCCTCGGCTCGGCAGGCTCACTCGAGCTGGGCGCGGCGGAGGTGGTGCTCGCGGGCATCCCGAAGGCCGGCAACCACAACGGCGGGCGCATCGCATTCGGGCCCGACGGCATGCTCTACGCGACCGCGGGCGACGCGGGCCGCCCCAACCTGGCGCGCGATCCCTCTTCGCTCGGCGGCAAGATCTTGCGCATGACCCCGGAGGGCGGCACGCCACCGGATGCACCGTGGGGCTCCGTCGTGCACAGCATCGGCCATCGAAACCCGCAGGGCATCGCGTGGGGCGATGACGGCACCATGTACGCGAGCGAGTTCGGACAGAACACCTGGGACGAGCTCAACATCATCGTCGCTGGCCAGGACTATGGCTGGCCCGTCGTCGAGGGCATCGCCAACGCCGAGGGCTTCGTGAACCCGATCCACCACTGGTCGACCGACGAGGCGAGCCCCTCGGGACTCGCCCACACGCACGACACCCTCTTCATGGCCGCCCTCCGCGGCGAGACCCTGTGGAGCATCGTCGTCGGACTCGAATCCGTGGATGCCGCGCCCTACTTCGCGGGAGAATATGGTCGCCTTCGCGACGCCATCGCCGGACCCGACGGCACGCTCTGGGTGCTCACCAACAACACCGACGGGCGCGGCTCTCCCCGCGAAGGCGATGACAAGCTGCTGCAGATCCAGCTTGCTGGCCAGCAGCCGGGATAACCTGAGACGAAACCGATCGGGGCAGCACGTGAGCATCATCCTGGGCTACGACCCAACCACCCTTCGCGAGAAGGTCGACCTGAACGGCGCCGCCGCGCGCCTTGAAGAACTCGGCGAACTGCGCAGTTCCTTCGCGCTCAACGAGAAGGTGGAACTGTTGCGCCTCGTCGGCCGGCTCGACGAGGCCTGGGAGCTGGCGAACCAGACCCTCCGCACCGCCCGCTTCTCGACCACCCGCGACGAGATCTGCATGGCGCGCATCCGTCGTGCCATGGTGCAGCGCGACCTCGGCAAGCTCGAGCCGGCCCTCGTTGAGCTGAACTCCTGCGTCGACGAGGCGCGAGCGCACGAATGGGCCGAGATCGAGGCGCAGGCGCTCCTCGAGCGAGGCCGTGTGCAGTTCGAACTCCGCGAGTACAAGGCGGCGCTGATCGACTTCCGCGGCGCCGTCACGATCCGCGTGCGCATCGGCGCGAGTGCCGCCGACGTCGACAACGCCATGATGGCGACCGCGATCGCGGAGTCGTATGTCGACGACCCGGCCGTGCAGCGCAGCCAGGGCACCGAGCCGAATCACTGAACCGCAGCATCCCGTGGCAGACCTGGCTCGAGTGCGCGTGTGGGCGAACGCCCTCATCGCCCTGCACCTCGACCCCTCGTGGACCTTCGACTTCGACCACGCGCGGCGCCGGGCCGGGCTGTGCAACTACAGCGACAAGCGCATCACGGTGTCACGCCACCTCGCGGGGTTGTTCGAGGACGACGACATCCACCAGGTGCTGCTGCACGAGGTGGCCCACGCGATCGCGGGGCCCGGCACTGGCCACGGACCGAAGTGGAAGAAGGTCGCCGCCGAACTCGGCTACGTCGGCAAGACCACGCACGACGGCCCGACCGCCGACCACCTCGCGCCCTGGGTGGGGCAGTGCCCCGGCGGTCACGTGTACTACCGACACCGTGAACCCAAGCGCGTGCAGTCGTGCGGCAAGTGCGGGCGGGGATTCAACCCCAGGCATGCGATCGCGTGGGAGCGGCGCGAGCGGGTCTAACCGGCGAAGTCGCGGAGCACCGGGACATCCGTCGACGGCGTGAAGTCGGGGTGCACGCCACCCAACTCGCGCGCCGACACCGACGCTCCGACGAGGTGCTTCACGGCGCGGCGCAGCCCCTCATAGGCGGCGGATGCGGCGGCCGCCTCAGGCGAGTTGTGGTCGATGCCGACGGCGGTCAGGGCGTCGATGACCGCGCCCGCGCCGAGGAGATCCTCGACGGCGAAGCGGAGTTCCCCGTCGCGCGAGGCGCCGGCGGCGACCACCGCGATGCGGAAGCGGTCGCCCCGCTCCGCCTGCTTCGCGATGACCCAGTCGGCGACGGCGGCCGCGTTGGCGATGCCGCCCGCGACGACGGCGGCCGCGACATCCGGAACCTCGCTCTCGCCGAGCTCGTCGACCCAGACGATCGCATCCGCACCATCCACGATCGCCGCTGCGCCCGCGTGGCCCCAGTCGAACCGGACCTGGTAGGAGTGCTGGGAATCGGGGCGGGAGGCGGCGTCATTCACCCGGGAATCGTATCGCCCAGGCTCGCACTGCTATGGTGGTGTTACTTGCGAATACGTTTCTCGTGTTCCCTGCGTCGTAGAACGCATCACTCACCACACCAGGTTGACATCTTCTTACGGCGAACGGATGTGGCCATCGCCACCTTCGCCCACTTGTCCCGGTCTCCTCAGCGCAGCGCGCTGGCCACACTCGGGCCTGCATGAAAGAAACACTTTGACTGACATCACCTTCGGCGCGCTCGGCGTGCCCGCAGCCCTCGTCACCGCCCTCGAGAAGGTCGGCAAGACGACGGCGTTCCCCATCCAGGTCGACACCCTCCCCGACACCCTGAACGGCCGCGACGTGCTCGGCCGCGGCAAGACCGGCTCGGGCAAGACCCTCGCGTTCTCGATCCCCATGGTCGCCCGCCTCGGCGGCAAGCTCGCCGGCGGCAAGCGCCGCCCCGGCCGCCCGCTCGGCCTCGTGCTCGCCCCGACGCGTGAGCTCGCGACGCAGATCAGCGCCGTCATCGACCCGCTGGCCGAGGCCTACGGGCTCAAGACGACCACGATCTTCGGTGGCGTCTCGCAGAAGCGCCAGGAGCAGGCCCTGAACGCGGGCGTCGACATCGTCGTCGCCTGCCCCGGCCGCCTCGAAGACCTCATGAAGCAGGGCTTCGTCTCCCTCGACGCCGTCGAGATCACAGTGCTCGACGAGGCCGACCACATGGCCGACCTGGGCTTCCTGCCCGTCGTCACGCGCATCCTCGACAAGACACCGAACAACGGCCAGCGCCTGCTCTTCAGCGCAACCCTCGACAACGGCGTGGACAAGCTCGTCAAGCGCTTCCTCCACAACGAGGTGCTGCACTCGGTCGACGAGGCCACCTCGCACGTCGCCGACATGACCCACCACCTCTACGAGGTCGACAGCGCCGAAGCGAAGACCGCCCTCGTGCGCACCCTCGCCTCGGGCACCGGCCGCCGCATCCTGTTCATGCGTACCAAGCACCACGCCAAGAAGCTCGCCAAGCAGCTCACCGAGTCGGGCATCCCGGCCGTCGACCTGCACGGCAACCTCTCGCAGCCCGCGCGTGACCGCAACCTCGCGGCGTTCAGCGACGGCAGCGCCAAGGTGCTGGTGGCGACGGATGTCGCGGCCCGCGGCGTGCACGTCGACAACGTCGAACTCGTGATCCACGTCGACCCGCCCGCCGAGCACAAGGCCTACCTGCACCGCAGCGGCCGCACCGCCCGCGCCGGCGAGTCCGGTGACGTCGTCACGATCATGACGCCCGCGCAGAAGAAGGACACGCTCGCGCTGCTGCGCAAGGCGGCCATCGACGTGCAGGCGCAGCGCGTGACATCCGAGTCCCCCGCCGTCGTCACACTCGTCGGCGAGGTCGCCCCCTACGTCAAGCCCGCGCCGCGCCAGGTGCAGCAGCAGGGTGGCGGACGCTCGCAGGGTGCCAATGCGCAGCGCAAGCGTGCCGCTCGCTCCGAGGGCACCGGCGCACCCCGCCGCGACCGTTCGGGACGCCCCGCCGCCGCCAGCGGCAGCGACTCGACGCGTTCGGGACGCCCCGCCCGCGCCGGCTCGACGGATGCCGCACGCAGCGGTGCTCGCAGCGGCCAGGGTCGCCCGGCCCGCGCCGGCTCGGGCTCCGCGTCGCACGCGCCGCGCACCCGGAGCACCACGAGCTACAGCACCTCGACGCCGTCCGCCGCGCCGGCGGGCCAGCGCCGCGCCGGACGCCGCGCACAGGGCTAACACCGCTTGACTGGAGGGGCGGATGCGACGGGAAACCGTGGCATCCGCCCCTTTTGCGTACGCTGGCTGCGGTTTCTGATGCACTTTGGGCTGCGACACACGCCGGAGGGTGAGGACACACCGGATGCCGCGACGAAAGTGCATCAGAAACCGGCCGATTTCGCGCCGGACGCCGCTCGTTCTAGGCTCTCGGTCATGAGCACCAAGGAAGTTGCCGAAGTACTGATCCGTCCCGTTCGCGATTCCGATGTCGAAGACCTCGGACGCGTGCACGCCACCTGCTGGCACGAGACCTACGACACCCTCATCAGCAAGGCCGCGCTCGAGAATCTCTCGCCGCGCCGCATGGCCGAGTTGTGGTCGCGCATGGCGACGAGGGGCGAGGAGTACAACCAGTTCGCCGCCCTCGTCGACGGCGAGATCGTGGGCTTCGTCGGCTCGGGTCCGGCCCGCGACGAGAACCCGCCCCGCGAGCGTGAGCTCTACTTCATCTACCTGCTCGCGAAGTACCAGGGCACTGGCATCGGGCAGAAGCTCTTCGACGCCGCCTGCGGCCCCAACCCCGGCTACCTCTGGGTCGCGAAGGACAACCCGCGCGCGCACGCCTTCTACAAGCGCAACGGCATGGTGCTCGACGGCGCCGAAGAGGTGCACCAGCTGCTCGGCGAAGACCTCGTCGAGGTGCGCTTCGTACGTTAGAGGTCGCGACAGGCTCCACGATCAGTGCCATCCGGGCATGCCACCCGCTGCGCTGCACTTTGTACGGGACACGAGGTGGCCGGTATGAGAGACCGTATGGGCAACGCCTGAATACGGCTAGTCTCATCCGCAGGAAGCACCACCAGGTGCATTTCACGACATGCAAAGGCGCACGCCGCGAAAGGGAAGGGAGAACTCAATGGGTTCCCTTGTGCTCATGATCATTGGCCTGGCGATGTTCGCCGGCGGATACCTTTTCTACTCGAAATACCTCGCCAAACGGGTCTACCGGCTGAACGCCGGCTTCAAGACCCCGGCGCACGAGCTCAATGACGGCGTCGACTACGTGCCGACGAACAAGTTCATCCTCTGGGGCCACCACTTCACCTCGGTCGCGGGCGCCGCCCCGATCGTCGGCCCGGCAATCGCCGTCATCTGGGGCTGGCTCCCCGCGCTGCTCTGGGTGACGATCGGTACGGTCTTCTTCGCCGGTATGCACGACCTCGGCGCGCTCTGGGCATCGCTGCGCAACAAGGGCAAGTCGATCGGTGCCCTCTCCGGGCGCTACATCGGCAAGCGCGGCGCGAACCTGTTCCTGGTCGTCATCTTCCTGCTGCTGCTCATGGTGATCGCCGCCTTCGCGGTCGTGATCAAGAACCTGCTCATCAGCACCCCGAGCGCCGTCATCCCCGCCTGGGGGGCGATCATCGTGGCGCTGCTCGTCGGCGTCGCCGTCTACCGGATGAAGTGGCCGCTGATCCCCGTCACCATCGTCGGCGTCGTCGCGCTGTATGCGCTGATCCTTCTGGGTGACAGCGTGCCGGTCGTGCTGCCCGAGTCCTTCCTCGGCATGACGCCGGCCACGTTCTGGATCCTGGCGCTGTTCATCTATGGCGCGATCGCCTCGCTGCTGCCGGTCTGGGTGCTGCTGCAGCCGCGCGACTACATCAACGGCGTGCAGCTGTTCATCGGCCTGATACTGCTCTTCGGCGCAGTGCTCATCGGTGCGCTCTTCTCGGCGAACCCGCCCGACATCGTCGCCCCGATGATCAACGGCAACCTGCCGGAGGGCACGCCGAGCATGGTGCCGCTGCTGTTCGTCACCATTGCGTGCGGCGCGATCTCGGGCTTCCATGGCATGGTCTCCTCGGGCACGACCTCGAAGCAGATCGACAAGGAGACGGATGCCCGCTTCGTCGGCTACTTCGGCGCCGTCGGCGAGGGCATGCTCTCGCTCGGCACCATCCTGGCCGTGATCGGCGGAATCGGCTCGGTCGCCGAGTGGGAAGAGATCTACAGCTCGTTCGGCGCCGGCGGCGTGACCGCGTTCGTCCAGGGCGGCGGAGCCCTGATGGAGAACGGCCTCGGACTGCCGGCCTCGCTCAGCGCCACCGTGCTCGCCACGATGGCCGTGCTGTTCGCAGCCACGACGATGGACACCGGCATGCGACTGCTGCGCTTCATCGTGCAGGAGATCGGCGACGCAGTGAAAGTCAAGATCAGCAAGATCCCCGCGACGCTCGTCGTCGTGGTGGTCGGCCTCGGCCTGACGTTCTCGCAGGGCCTCGGCGGCGAGGGCGGCCTGCGCATCTGGCCACTGTTCGGCACCACCAACCAGATCATGGCGTCACTGACGCTGTCGATCGTTGCCGTGATGCTCATCCGCAAGCGGCGCAATCCGTGGCCGGCGCTCATCCCGCTCGTGCTGGTGTTCGTGCTGTCATTCTGGGCAGCGATCGAGCAGCTGTTCAGCTTCACGGCGCCTGGCAACGAAGACTGGCTGCTGTTCGCGCTCGACATCGTCATCATCGTGGCGAGCGTCTGGGTCGCCGTCGAGGCGATCGGTGCAATGCGGCGGGCCCTCAAGGATCCGCCGGAGGCCGAGGACGAGGACGCCAAGCTGGAGGGCGTTCGTGAGAACGTCTGACGGGTGAAGAACAGCGTCGTGGCTCAGCGCCGGGGGGAGCTCTCCCGGCGCTGGGCCGCGCTGCGCGACGGGCTGCACGAGTTCTACGTCGGCCCATACCGCGACACGTTCCTGCGCGAGAAGCGCGATGAGGACGACCTGTTCATGATCGTCGTGCTGGGGGAGGCGCTCGGCGTGCCCGACCCCGCCGCGTACTACTCCGCCGAGCTGATGCCCGCAGTGTGGCAGGACTTCCACGCCTGGCACCGCCGCATCGGCATCCCCGCCTCTCCCCTGGACCACGTCGCATGCTGCTAGAGATCGCGCGCTCGCGCCGCATCCTGTTCGTCGGCGGCAAGGGCGGCGTCGGCAAGACCTCGGTCGCTGCCGCGTTGGCCCTGGCTCGCGCACGAGACGGGGCGCGGGTGCTGGTGGTCTCGACCGACCCGGCCCATAGCCTCGGCGAGGCCTGGGATCACAGGCTCTCGGATGCGCCCACGCGGGTCTACGATGCCGGCGCCGGTGTCGTCGATGCGGTCGAGATCGACCCGCAGGCGACGATCGATCGGCACTTCGCGACGGTTGCGGACACCATGATGCGGTTGCTGCCCGACCGCCTGCACCGGTCTGCCCAACAGCACTTGGACCAGGCGCGATCCGCGCCGGGCAGCCACGAGTCAGCCGTGCTCGAGCGCATCGCCCAGCTGATCGAGAGCAGCGCCGACACGCACGATCTCATCATCTTCGACACCGCGCCATCCGGCCACACCCTGCGGCTGCTGGCGCTGCCGCAGCAGCTGACGGGGTGGACCGAGACGCTGCTCGCCAGCCGCGATCGCTCGGAGCGCTTCGCCGCCGCCGCACGCAGCGTTGTCGGCACGAAGGATCCGGAGCCCACCGCCGACACCGAGCTTCGCCGCACCCTGATCGCCAGGCGCGACCGCTTCGCGCACATGCGCGCCAGCATCACCGACCCCGAGCAGACGTCGTTCATCGTCGTGGGCATCGCCGAGCGGCTTCCGGTCGCCGAGTCGATCGACGTTGTGCGCCAGCTCGATGCGCTCGGCATCGCCCCGGCGGCTATCGTCGTGAACCGGCGTTCGCCGAGCGATGCGGGGCCGGTGCTCGCCGAGCGCCGCGCGCGCGAGGAGGAGCACCTCGCCGTGCTGCGCGCCGCCGCCGCTGGCGTCCCGATCACACAGATCCCGCTGCTCCCCGGCGACCTCGCCGGCGGCGACGCGCTGGCGGCACTGGCCGATCAGCTCTCGGGTGCATCGAGCGACTGAGGCTTCGCCGAAGAGATCACCGAGGTTCGTTTCGTTCGCTAAAGGTCTCGGCGGGCTCAACCCCTGCGGGCAGTCTGCCCCGCGCCGTCAGGGCAGCACGCCGACGTGGGCGAGCGCCGCGCGCATGAGCGTCGCGCGGCCGCCCTCCATCTCGTCGGCGACGATGTAGCTCGTCGCCTCCTCCGGGGTCATCCAGGTGATCTCCAGCGCATCCTGCCGGGGCTCACACGTGCCCGTGATGGGCACAACGTAGGCGAGGGAGACGGCGTGCTGCCGGTCATCCGTGTACGGGCTGATGCCCGGCATGGGAAAGTACTCGGCAACCGTGAAGGGCACGGGGCTCGCGGGCAGCTGCGGGAACGCCATCGGCCCGAGGTCCTTCTCGAGGTGGCGGAACAGTGCCTCCCGCACGGTCTCCCCGTACAGGACACGGCCGGAGACGAGCGTGCGCGTCATCTCCCCCGTGACGGATGCCCGCAGCAGCACGCCGACCTGCGTCACGATCCCGAGCGGGTCGACTCTCACGGGCACCGCCTCGACATAGAGGATGGGCATCCGCCGTCGCAGTTCGAGCAACTCGACGTCGGAGAGCCACGCATTGCCAGGGTCGGGGGTTCCGGTTGAGCTCATGCTTCATTCTGTCCCACCGCAAGGGGCGAAACTGTCAGTGGTGTCGGCGAGGATGAATGACATGGGTTCCGCCCTCGACCTCTTCAGCGCTGCCACGCGCGGCTGGTTCGAGGGTGCCTTCACGGGGCCGACCGCGGTGCAGGATGGCGCGTGGCGGGCCATCTCGGGCGGCGGACACGCGCTCGTGGTCGCGCCGACGGGCTCGGGCAAGACGCTGGCCGCGTTCCTGTGGGCGATCGATCGACTCGCGGCCGAGGCATCCGCAGACCGCGCGCCGGGCACTCGCGTGCTCTATATCTCCCCGCTCAAGGCGCTTGGCGTCGATGTGGAGCGCAACCTGCGTTCGCCGCTCGTCGGCATCACGCGCACGGCGACCATGCTCGGGATGCCTGCGCCGTCAGTGAGCGTCGGCGTGCGGTCCGGAGACACGCTGCCCGCGGAACGGCGTGCCCTGCAGAAGTCGCCGCCCGAGATCCTCATCACGACGCCGGAATCGTTGTACCTGATGCTCACTTCCTCGGCACGGGACGCGCTGCGCACGGTCGACACCGTGATCGTCGATGAGATCCATGCCGTCGCGGCGACCAAACGCGGTGCGCACCTCGCGGTCTCGCTCGAACGACTCGACGCACTGTTGGAGAAGCCGGCGCAGCGCATCGGGCTCTCGGCGACCGTGCGCCCCCGCGAGGAGATCGCGCGCTTCCTCGCGGGCTCGGCACCCGTCTCGATCATTGCGCCCGAGTCGGCGAAGCGTTTCGACCTCGCGGTGAGCGTGCCCGTCGAGGACATGACCGAGCTCGGCTCGGCACCCGTGCGAGAGGGTGCGACGGCGAGCGCGGCGCCCCAAGCATCCATCTGGCCGCATGTGGAGGAGCAGATCGTCGACCGCATTCTGGAGTGCCGGTCGACCATCGTGTTCGCGAACTCGCGGCGGCTCGCAGAGCGCCTGACCGCGCGGTTGAACGAGATCTATGAGGAGCGGCTTGGGGGTGAGGCTGGGGGTTTCGATACGGTCGCTTCTCCTGGAGGAGACGCTTCGCGACCTGACTTAGGCACGGCCGCAAGCGCCCGTGCTACTCAACCCGCGGGCGTGCCGGCGCAAATGATGGGGGCTTCGGGACAGACGGGTGGTTCGCAGGGCCTGCTCGCGATGGCGCACCACGGTTCCGTGTCGAAGGAACGCCGAGCCATGATCGAAGACGAGCTCAAGTCGGGGCGGCTGCGCTGCGTCGTCGCGACCTCCTCGCTCGAGCTCGGCATCGACATGGGGGCGGTCGATCTCGTGGTCCAGGTCGAGGCACCTCCCTCCGTTGCATCCGGCCTGCAGCGCATCGGGCGCGCCGGTCACGGCGTCGGCGAGGTGTCTCGCGGCATCCTGTTCCCCAAACACAGGGCCGACCTGCTGCACTCCGCGGTGGCGACCGAGCGGATGACGCAGGGCCTGATCGAACAGATCGCGGTGCCGCAGAACCCGCTCGACATCCTCGCGCAGCAGACCGTCGCCGCCGTGGCCCTCGAGCAGCTCGATGTGGAGGAGTGGTTCGACACGGTGCGGCGCAGCGCCCCCTTCGCCTCGCTGCCCCGAAGCGCCTACGACGCGACCCTCGACCTGCTGAGCGGCCGCTACCCATCCGACGAGTTCGCGGAGCTGCGACCCCGCATTGTCTGGGACCGCGTCAAGGGCACCATCACGGGCCGACCGGGCGCGCAACGCCTCGCGGTCATGTCGGGCGGCACGATTCCCGACCGCGGCCTCTTCGGCGTCTTCATGGTGGGCGACGAGGGCGGCGGCAGGCGCGTCGGCGAGCTCGACGAGGAGATGGTCTACGAATCGCGCGTCGGCGATGTCTTCGCGCTCGGCGCGACGAGCTGGCGCATCGAGGACATCACGCACGACCGCGTCGTCGTCTCCCCCGCCTTCGGGCAACCGGGCCGGGTGCCGTTCTGGAAGGGCGACGGGCTCGGACGGCCCGCCGAACTCGGTCGCGCGATCGGCGAGTTCACGCGCCAGGTCTCGGCCGGCCGCGAGGAGTCCATGCGGGAGCGCCTCGCGGAGGTCGGCCTCGACGAGCGCGCCGTCAACAACCTGATCGCCTTCGTGCGAGAGCAGAAGGAGACGACGGGCCACGTGCCCACCGACCGCACGCTCGTCGTCGAACGCTTCCGCGACGAACTCGGCGACTGGCGGCTCGTGCTGCACTCACCCTTCGGCATGCCTGTGCACGCGCCGTGGGCGCTCGCGGTGAGCGCGCGCATCCGTGACACCCTCGGCATCGACGGTGGCGCGATGGCGGCCGACGACGGCATCGTCGTGCGCATCCCCGACACGGATGCTCCCCCGCCCGGCGCCGACCTCTTCGCCTTCGACCCGCACGAGTTGGGCGACATCGTGACGCGGGAGGTGGGCGGTTCCGCCCTCTTCGCGTCACGCTTCAGGGAGTGCGCCGCCCGCGCCCTGCTCCTGCCCCGCTACAACCCCGCCCGGCGCTCGCCCCTGTGGCAGCAGCGGCAGCGCGCCGCGCAGCTGCTCTCGGTCGCGGCGAAGTATCCGACCTTCCCCATCGTGCTCGAGACGGTGCGAGAGGTGCTGCAGGACGTCTACGACCTGCCCGCCCTCACGGAGCTCGTCACCGAGGTCGAGGCACGCAGCATCCGCATCGTCGAGGTGGAGACGGACTCAGCGTCACCCTTCGCGCGCTCGCTCCTCTTCGGCTATGTGGGCGCGTTCATGTACGAGGGGGATGCGCCGCTCGCCGAGCGACGGGCCGCCGCGCTCTCGCTCGACTCGGCCCTGCTGGGCGAACTGCTGGGCCGCGCTGAACTGCGCGAGCTGCTTGACGCCGACGTCATCGAGCAGACGGAGCGCGAACTGCAGCGGCTCGCCCCCGAGCGGCAGGCGAAGGATCTCGAGGGCGCGGTCGACCTGCTCCGGATGCTCGGACCAATGACCCTCGAAGAGTTGCAGGACCGCACGAGCACATCCATAAAGGAGACGGAGCTTCGGGACCTCGAGCGCAGCAACCGTCTCCTCGCTGTCTCGATGGCGGGAGCCCCGCGGTGGGCCGTCGTCGAAGATGCCGCTCGGCTCAGGGATGCGCTCGGCACGCCGCTGCCCGTCGGCATCCCCGAGGCGTTCCTCGAACCGGTCGAAGACCCGGTCGGTGACCTCGTGAGCCGCTACGCCCGCACCCACGCGCCTTTCACCGCGGCCGAATGCACCGCTCGGCTCGGCCTCGGCACAGCCGTCGTCGGGGATGCGCTTCGCCGCCTTGAGCTGCAGCGCCGGGTCGTCGAGGGCGAGTTCCGCCCCGGCAGCAGCGGCGCGGAGTGGTGCGACGCCGAGGTGCTGCGGCGCCTGCGTAGCCGCTCACTCGCCGCGCTGCGACAGGAGGTCGAGCCCGTCGACGGGCCCACGCTCGCGCGCTTCCTCACGTCCTGGCAGCACGTCGACGAACCACTCAAGGGCGTCGACGGCGTCGCACAGGTGATCGAACAGCTCGCGGGCGTGCCCATCCCCGCCTCAGCCCTCGAGACCCTCGTGCTGCCCGCCCGGGTGCGCGACTACTCCCCCGCCATGCTCGACCAACTGACCGCGACGGGCGAGGTCGCGTGGACGGGCGTCGGCTCCCTCGGCTCCTCCGACGGCTGGGTCGCCCTGCACCTCGCCGACACCATGCCCTTCACTGTTGCCGAGGCGGGAACGCACGACGAGAGCGAACTGCACGCGGGCATCCTCGATGCGCTCGCCGGTGGTGGCGCCTACTTCTTCCGCCAGCTCACGGATGCCGTCGGCGCCTCCCTGGGGTCGGCCGTCGCCGACGACAAGGCGATGTCGACGGCGCTCTGGGACCTCGTGTGGGCGGGACTCGTGACGAACGACACGCTCGCCCCACTCCGCTCCTACGCGGGCGGCCCCGCGCGCCGGCCCGCCCCGCGCACGCGGTCGTTCCGCGGTCGTGCGCGACTCACGATGCCGAGCCAGTCCGGTGGCCCCAACGTCTCGGGCCGCTGGTCGCTCGTGCGCCGGTCCGGGGGTGACGACACGACCGTGCGCGGCGTCGCCGTCGCGGAGGGGCTCCTCGAGCGGCACGGGATTGTGACCCGCGGCGCAGTCATGAGCGAGGGCATCCGTGGCGGGTTCTCGCTCGCCTACAAGGTGCTCAGCCGCTTCGAGGAGAGCGGCCGGGCACGCCGCGGCTACTTCGTCGAGGGTCTCGGCGCGGCCCAGTTCGCGACAGGGCCGACAATCGACCGCCTGCGCAGCTTCGCCGTCGACCCGGATGCCGCGCCGCGACTCCGAGCGGTCGCCCTCGCGGCGACGGACCCGGTCAACCCCTACGGCGCCGCGCTGCCCTGGCCCACGCATGAGGGATCGCATCGACCGGGGCGCAAAGCCGGCGCGCTCGTCGTGCTGGTCGACGGGGCACTCGTGCTCTACGTCGAGAAGGGCGGCAAGAGCACCCTCCTCTTCGACGACGAACCCGCCGTCGTCGAAGCAGCGGCCGCGGGCCTCGTCGCGGCCGTGCGGGCAAGCGGCCGGCGCACACGCGTCGAACGGGTCAACGGCGACTTCGTCGTGGGAACCCCGCTCGGCGATGCCCTCACGACCGCGGGGTTCGGCGTCACGCCGCAGGGGTTGAGCCTGCGTGCCTGAGGGAGACACCGTCTATCTGACCGCCAAGAACCTCAACGAGGCACTCGCCGGTCGGATGCTCGAGACCTGTGACATCCGCGTCCCCGCCTTCGCGACGGTCGACCTGAGCGGCAGCGTGATCGACTCGGTCATCCCTCGCGGCAAGCACCTGCTGACCCGCATCGGGGACCACAGCATCCACACCCACCTCAAGATGGAGGGCGCCTGGCACCTCTACAACCACGGCACCAAGTGGAAACGCCCCGCGTACCAGGCACGGGTCATCCTGGGCACTGAGGAGCGTCTCGCTATCGGCTTCGAGCTGGGTCTCGTCGAGGTCATCCGGCGCGACGAGGAGGAAGCGACGCTCGCCTTTCTCGGGCCAGACCTGCTCGGGCCCGACTGGGACGCCGAGGAGGCGCTTCGCCGCGTGCTGGAGCGACCCGATCGGCCCGTGTTCTACGCCCTGCTCGACCAGAGGAACCTCGCGGGCCTCGGCAATGAGTACGTCAACGAGATCTGCTTCCTGCGGGGAATCCTGCCGACGACCCCGGTGAGGGAGGTTCGGCAGCCGGGGAAGCTGATCGACCTGTCGCACCGGCTGATCCACGCCAACAAGGACCGCACGGAACGCATCACCACCGGGCGGATGCGAGGGGCGAAGGCCTGGGTCTACGGACGCACGGGACGCCCCTGCCTGCGCTGCGGCACCCCTATCCGCAGCGCCGATTTCGAGTCGCCCGGCGAGCACACGCGCCGGAGCCACTGGTGCCCCAACTGCCAGCGCTGAACCGGGCTGCGCTGAGTCCTGGACGGGCAAGCGCCGGTGTTAGTGTGGCGTGGAAAACGGCGTCGCACGCCGTGCCCCAGACCCTCTCGCGAAAGGCGCCCCTGCATGAGTTACATCAAGTCCGCGGCGTTGGAGGAGACGGGCTTCGTGATCCTCGACCGCTACGAGCAGGCGAACGACCCGAAGGAATGGCTCGACCTCGAGTACGTCGAGTGGAAGTCATCGGGCGACACCCGCTTCGCGCCCCTCACGAGCGCGAAGGGCGAGATCGAGGTCAACGGCTTCTGGAACCACACGCCTCCGCGCACCGACAAGGACGGCGTCTGGATCGCATCGCAGGTCGAGAAGGCCCCGACGCTCGCCCGTCGCGCGCAGGAGCCCGGTGCGAACGTGGGGCGCTGCCGAGTGATCGAGCTCAAGCCGACCGAATACGCGGAGGCCCTCTACAACCTCCACCAGGACGACAACAACCGACTCAATCCCGACGGCAACGGCTGGATCGTGCGCGGCTTCTTCAACCTGAGCGACGACGCGGATTCCTGCCTGATCCTGCGTGAGGAACGCTACGACCCCGACACCGAGGTGCGGATTCCCCTGCCGGCTGGCGCCCAGATCATCGTCGACACGCAGCGCTTCTGGCACGCCGTGTGGCATCCGGGGCCGGCGAACCGCTACTGCCTCATCACCTCCTGGGAGTCGGGCGCCCAGCTCGACGCCTACATCGAGAAGTGGCACGGCACGAGCGCGCACACGAGCGCGCCGCTCGACCCGGCGTTGGCCGCGGATGCCGAGCACGAGGTGCAGCGCCGCCTCGCCGAGCGTGCTGCCGCGCTCGCGGAGCGGGGATCAAGCGATGCGCGCGAAGCGGCGCGCGGCGCCTGGGGCGCGTCTGACGCCTAGGGCTATTCGGCCGCCGGGGTGTGATCCCTGATGAGCCCCTCGGCCATGAGCTTGGCCCGCGCACCAGCGCCGCGGTCACCCATCGTGGCCGTGATGATGCAGCCCTTCATGAGGATCTGGAGTGAGTGAGCGAACTCATCGAGGTCGGTGAGCCCGGCACGTTCCGCGATCCCGCGGATGGTCGATCGCACCGTATTGAGGTGCGCGATGCTGGCCTTGCCGAGCGGATGCTCCGGCCCCATCTCGAGCAGCACCTTGACGAAGGAGTCACCCTCGAAGTCCTTGCTCGCGAACCACTCGTCGAAGATGTCGAAGATTGCGAGGAGCTGGTCGACGGGGTTGTCTGAGCGTTTGGCCGCCTCAGCAACGATGAGTTCGGAGGTCCATACCTGCTCACGCCGATTGAGGAACGCTTCTGCCAGTTGGTCTTTCGAGCTGAAATGACGGTAGAAGGTCGCGATCGCGACCTTGGAACGACTGATGATCTCGTCGACACTCACATCGCGGATGCCGCGACGAGAGAACAGGTCGTACGCGGCTTCGAGGATGCGCTCGCGTGCGCCCTGCTTCGGTGTATCTGTCATGGCGCGCACCATCCTAGCCACATAAGAACGATCCCTCTACTCGTGTACCGGTCTGTCCACTGCCCCACGAACGAGGGAAGAGGATCCGTTCTCATCATAGTGAACGTTCTCTACGAATGGGGGACTTGACAGAACGCTCTCTCTCCCCCCTATATAGGTATAGAGCGAACGTTCTCATGAGAGGAATCGTTCTCTCGCAGATTGCATCGACAGGAGAGGGACAACGTGAACAAGACTGCTGTGCCAGCCGCCGCACCGATCCCGCGCGCCGAAGCAGTGAGCCGGCCCGCCACCATTGACGCGCGGGTCTCAGATGACGCCGTGCGGGACTACCTGCAGGGCATCGCCGCCATCCCGCTGCTCCTCCCGGAGGAGGAGCCGGAGCTGGCCCGCACCATCGAAGCGGGCGTGCTCGCCCGCGAACAACTCGACGCAGGCGTCGACGACGCAAAGCTGGCTCGCGAATACCGCCAGCTCGTGCAGGACGGCGAAGCCGCCTACCGCCGTTTCGTGCGGGCGAACCTGCGCCTCGTGGTCAGCGTCGCGAAGAACTACTTGGGTCACGGGGTGCCATTCATGGACCTGATCCAGGAGGGCAACATCGGTCTCGACCGCGCGGTCAAGAAGTTCGACTACGCGAAGGGCTACAAGTTCTCCACCTACGCCACATGGTGGATCCGGCAGTCGATCAGCCGGTGCATCGCCGACTCGTCGCGCCTCATCCGCATCCCCGTGCACGCGGCGGAGAAGGTCGTGACGGTGCGCAAGCTCTATCGCGAGCTCGAAGCCGAGTCGGGGCGCCGCCCCACGATCGAGGAGATCGCCGCCGAGACCGGATTCGCACCGGAGAAGGTGCAGATGTACCTCGACGTCGACCGCGACCCCGTGAGCATCCACACCCCCGTCGGCGACGAGCAGGACACCGTGCTCGGCGACCTCATCGAGGATGACCAGCACGCGCCGGTCGTCGACATCGTCAGCACGGGCATCCGGCACGAACTTCTTCACAAGTGCATCGCGACCCTGCCGGAGCGCGACGCCAAGGTACTGAAGCTTCGCTTCGGCATCGACGGTGACGCACCGATGACCTTCGACCAGGTGGGCGCGGTCTTCGGCATCTCGCGCGAGCGGGTTCGCCAGATCGAGCAGCGGGCACTGCGGGCCCTTCGTGCGCGTGAGTTCAGGGGGGCCTTGGCAGACGCCTAGTCTCACCGCGGTGGAGATTCGGGACTCCACCGCTTCTCCGGCAGGGTGCTGTTCGGGTCAGCATCCCGCCTCACAAGGCCCCGGGACCATCGGCCCCGGGGCCTTCTTCGTAGAATCGGGATCAGCCAGTACCGACCGAGCGGTATGTTTTTCGCCAAGCGAAAGGGTCCCCATGCAGAGCGACGAACTCACCGACATCCTCCAGACCGTGCGCGAATTCATCCGCGAGCAGGTGGTTCCGCGG
The DNA here is from genome assembly GCF_044769865.1 of Salinibacterium sp. GXW1014. Taxonomy (NCBI): domain Bacteria; kingdom Bacillati; phylum Actinomycetota; class Actinomycetes; order Micrococcales; family Microbacteriaceae; genus Salinibacterium; species Salinibacterium sp. GXW1014. The sequence goes on along the minus strand of NZ_JBIZWA010000001.1, from coordinate 1,495,666 downwards.
GAGGAGGAGATCGAGGAGCTCGACGCGATCCCCGATGAGTTGCGCCGGCAGGCGGCAGCAATGGGGCTCTTCGGCTTCTCGCTCCCCGAGGAGTACGGCGGCTTGGGTCTCAGCATGCACGAGGAGGTGCAGCTCGCCTTCGAGCTCGGATACACGACGCCCGCCTTCCGATCGATGTTCGGCACCAACAACGGCATCGCCGGCCAAGTGCTCGTGAACTACGGCACCGAGGAACAGAAGGCCGAGTGGCTGCCGAGGCTCGCGTGCGGTGAGACGATCGCGTGCTTCGCCCTGACCGAGGCCGAGGCGGGGTCCGACCCGAGCGGCATGCGCACGACGGCGGTCCGCGACGGTGACGAGTACGTCATCACCGGGTCGAAGCGCTTCATCACCAACGCGGACCTCTCGCAGGTGCTCGTCGTGTTCGCCCGCACCGACGCATCCGCCAAGGGCTCCGCCGGCATCTCCGCCTTCCTTGTCGACGCGGATGCCGCAGGCGTGACGATCGGACCGCACGACAAGAAGATGGGGCAGGAGGGCACCTGGACCTCGGAGCTCTTCTTCGACGGTGTGCGCGTCGGGCTCGACCGACTCGTCGGCGGCGCCGAGGAGGTCGGCTTCAAGGCGGCCATGGCATCCCTCGCGAAGGGCCGCCTGCACATCGCGGCGATCTGCGTTGGACAGGCGCAGCGCATCCTCGACGAGTCCGTTGCCTATGCCGCCGAGGCCAAGCAGGGCGGGAAGGCGATCGGAACGTTCCAGCTCGTGCAGGCCATGCTCGCCGAGTCCTACGCCGAGCTGCTCGCCGCACGCGAGATGGTGCTCGGCGTCGCGCGCCGCTACGACACGGGCGAGGACCGCAAGCTCGGCCCCTCCTCGGCCAAACTCTTCGCGAGCGAGATGCTCGGCCGCGTCGCCGACCGCGGCGTGCAGGTGCACGGCGGGCTCGGCTACATGCGCAGCGTGCCGGTCGAGCGGTTCTACCGCGCGGCGCGGCTGTTCCGCATCTACGAGGGCACGAGCGAGGTGCAGAAGCTCGTGATCGCGCGGCAGCTGCTCGCTGGTGCGAAGTAGTCAGGGTCGCGAGGCGCCCAGCAGCGCACCAAGGCGAGCCGCGGCATCCGTCAGCGCTTCGACGGCGGCAGGGAGCGAGGCGTCGCTGATGCGCGCCGCGGGCCCCGAGATCGAGACGGCCGTCGGCACGGGCGCGCCTGGCACGGCCATCGCGATGCACCGCACGCCGACCTCCTGCTCCCCATCGTCGATCGTGAAGCCCCGACGCCGCGACTCGCGGAGATCGTCCAGCAGCGCCGTCTCGCTTGTCAGGGTCGAGTCGGTGAAGCGCGGCATTCCCGTGCGCCGCACAAGATCGGTCACCCGCTGTTGCGGCAGCGTCGCGAGGATCGCCTTGCCGACCCCGCTCGCGTGCGGCAGCACCCGCCGTCCCGCCTCGGTGAACATGCGCATGTGGTGGCGGGATGCCCGCTGCGCCACGTATGCCACCAGGTCGCCGTCGAGCACGGCGAGGTTCGCGGTCTCCTCGGTTGCCCGCTCGAGCTCCTCGAGCACGGGCCCCGCGATGACGGCGGCCTGTGGCGTCGCCCGGCTTCCCAGCGTGATGAGGGCGGGGCCGAGGGCGTAGCGACGGTCGTCCGTCTGGCGGGCATAGCCGAGCGAGGTGAGCGTGGCGAGGAGCCGGTGCGTCGTCGAGGGGGCGAGCTCGGCTCGGGATGCGACATCCGCCACCGTCGCATCGCCGGGTGCATCGGCGAGCGCCTCGAGCACCCTGAACGCCCGTACGACCGACTGGACTCCGCTGGGCTCCTGCGGCACGATTCACCCCATTCCACATCATGGAATGGATGCCCCATTCCTGCGACTCGAAGCCTAGGGTAACCAGCACCACCACCGAGCCACGAAGGGGAGACGCATGAGCGCCTACGTCACGAGGAGCGACCTTTCGGTTGCGCCGCAGATCGCCGAGTTCGCCGAGGAGACGCTCGCGTCGTTCGGCCGGGACAGCGGGGCGTTCTGGCAGGGCGTGAGCCGAATCATCCGGGACCTGACCCCTGTCAACGAGCAGCTGCTGCGTGTGCGCGACGAACTGCAGGCGCAGATCGACGAGTACCACCGGGCGAACCCCGGGCGGCCAAACCCGGCCGAATACCGCGCCTTCCTGGAGAAGATCGGCTACCTGCAGCCCGAGCCCGCCTCGGCGCAGGTCACGACCGAGAACGTCGACGCCGAGATCGCGAGCATCGCCGGGCCGCAGCTGGTCGTGCCCCTGCTCAACGCCCGCTTCGCGATCAACGCCGCGAACGCACGCTGGGGCTCCTACTACGATGCGCTCTACGGCACGGATGCGATCAGCACGGAGGGCGAGCTGGCCCCCGGCAAGGGCTACAACGAGGCCCGCGGCGCCCAGGTGATCGCCCGCGGCCGCGAGCTGCTCGACCTCGTCGCCCCCCTCACGGAGGGTTCGCACGCCCAGGCGACCGCCTACCGCGTCGAGGGCGGCCGTCTGGTGGTCGAGCTCGACGGCACCACCTCGACGACGGATGCCTTCGCCGGCTACGTGGGCGAAGCATCCGCCCCCTCCCGCGTGCTACTGAAGCACAACGGGCTGCACGTCGAGATCGTCATCGACCGCGACGGCGCCATCGGATCAACGGATGCCGCGGGCGTGCAGGACATCGTGCTCGAATCCGCCATCACGACGATCATGGACCTCGAGGATTCCGTCGCCGCGGTCGACGCCGAGGACAAGTCGCTCGGCTACCGCAACTGGCGCGGCCTCATGGACCGAAGTCTCTCGGAGGAGGTCAGCAAGGGCGGCAGCTCCTTCACCCGCGTGCTTGCGGAGGACCGCGACTACACCGCCGCCGACGGTTCGACGCTCACCCTTCCGGGCCGTTCGACGCTCTTCATCCGCAACGTCGGCCACCTCATGCGCACCGATGCGGTGAAGGATGCCGCGGGCAATGAGGTCTTCGAGGGCATCCTCGACGCCATCATGACGGCGCTCGGCTCGCTCGCCGACCTTGAGGGCGACGGGGCGGGCGGCAACTCCCGCACGGGATCGATGTACATCGTGAAGCCCAAGATGCACGGGCCCGACGAGGTCGCCTTCGCCGTGCGCCTCTTCGGTGCCGTCGAGGAGCTGCTCGGCCTGCCGGCCCGCACGCTCAAGGTCGGCATCATGGATGAGGAGCGCCGCACCTCGGCCAACCTGGCGGCCTGCATCGCCGCGGCATCCGATCGTGTCGTCTTCATCAACACGGGCTTCCTCGACCGCACGGGCGACGAGATCCACACCTCCATGCAGGCGGGGCCGCTCGCACCCAAGAGCACCATGCGCGCGCAGCCGTTCATGAAGGTCTACGAGGCGCGCAATGTCGGCATCGGTGTCGACACCGGGCTCGACGGCCGCGGCCAGATCGGCAAGGGCATGTGGGCGATGCCCGACCTCATGGCCGACATGCTCGAACAGAAGGGCGCGCATGTCGAGGCCGGGGCATCCACCGCCTGGGTTCCCTCCCCCACCGCCGCGACCCTGCATGCGACGCACTACCACCGCCGCGACGCCTTCGCCGCGCGGGCGGCGCTGCCAAAGGTCGGCGGCGACAGTCTCGACGTTCTGCTGCAGGTACCGCTCGCCGGTGACGACGAACTCACGCCCGAGGTCGTGCAGAACGAGGTGAACAACAACGTGCAATCGATCCTCGGTTACGTCGTGCGTTGGATCGACCAGGGCGTCGGATGCTCGAAGGTGCCCGACATCCACGGCGTCGCCCTCATGGAAGACCGCGCGACCCTCCGCATCTCGAGCCAGCTGCTCGCCAACTGGCTCGCGCACGGCGTGATCACGGAAGCCCAGATCGATGAGGCGATCGACAAGTACTCGATCGTCGTCGACGAGCAGAACGCGGGCGACCCCTTCTATGAGCAACTGACGAAGAACTCGGCCAACAACATCGCGCGGGAGGCCGCACGTCGGCTCATCGTCGAGGGCGCCGCTCAGCCGAGCGGCTACACGGAACCGATCCTGCACGAGCTGCGTCGCCGCAAGAAGGCCGCCAACCTGGTCTAACCGCGACACAGGAGAGGCCCGGCTCGCGCGAGCCGGGCCCCTCCTTGTTGCTGCGCCCCTACTGCGGCAGGCGCAGGATCGGCTTGATCACCTCGCCCGACTTGGAGTCGGCGAGCGCCTGCTCGATCTGGTCGAACTCGTAGAACTTGACCAGTTTGTCGAAGGGGAAGCGGCCCTGCTTGTAGAGCTCGACGAGCGCCGGGATGAGCTGGCCGGAGCGCCCTCCACCGCCGAGCACACCGACGACCCGCTTGCCCCACAGCGTGCTGAGGTGGTCGAGTGAGAACCGCGCCCCGGCGGGGGCACCGCCGATGAGCACAAGGGTTCCAAGCATGCCGACCGTCTCGGCCATCTTCTCGATGACGGGGATGACGCCCGTGCAGTCGTAGGCGAAGTCGACGGTTGACCCAGTGATCTTCGCGACCTCCTCGACGAGGTCGTTGTCGCGGGAGTTGATCGTGTGAGTCGCGCCGAACTCGCGGGCCATCTCGAGACGGTTGTCGTGCACGTCGGCGGCGATGATCGTCGTGGCGCCCGTGTTCGTCGCTGCCATGATCGCGGCGAGGCCGACCGCCCCGACGCCCACGATGAGCACTGAGTCGCCGAGCCTGGGCCGCGCTTCATTCAGCACGGCACCGGCGCCCGTGCCGAGGCCGCACGCGAGTGGCCCCACCAGCTCGACGGGGGTGTCGCCTGGCACCTTGACCAGCGCATCCGCCCTCGTCAGCGAATAGGTGGCGAACGACGACTGGCCGAAGAAGTGACCACTGATCGTCTCGCCATCGCGGCTGTACGCACTCGTGCCCGACTGCTCGCCCTTGAAGCGTCGCCCTGACACGAGCGCGTCGCCCGTGCGCAGGCAGTAGCGGGGTTCCCCGTCGAGGCAGTTGCGGCACTCGCCACACGACGGCCACCCGATGATGACCTTGTCGCCGACGGAGACCTGCGTGACCCCCTCGCCGACCTGCTCCACGACGCCGGCGCCCTCATGGCCGAGGATCGCGGGGAAGGTGACTCCCATGTCGCCCTCGCGGGAGATCAGGTCGGTGTGGCACACCCCCACCGCGGCGATGCGCACGAGCGCCTCACCCCTGCCTGGTGCCTCAAGCTCGACCTCCTGCTGCTCGAATGCCGCGTCCTGCTCTTCAACGACAAGTGCCTGGATCTTCATGCCGCCACCGTGCCACCGCGCGCCTGAGCATTCAACGATTTGCACGACGTTCACAGGTCGAGGCCTGCCGATCGACACCGACACCGACGTTGAGACCCTCGGCGCACACAGAGGCGCGAGAAAAGCCGCACCCTGACGAACCGAAAGCTCATCTGGACGTCAAGCCTTCGCCGCCGAGAGTCCGCATGGCCCGAGAAGAACCGCAATTCTTTTGATTTTCGGCAACCGCGGCCGACTTTGAGACCTTTTCGGGCGTCAGATGATCATCTCGCGCTCGCGAGTACGCCACACTGACTCTCCGGGGCCAGTCCCGCCGAGACCTTCAGGGGCATTGGACTCCACCAACCACCAACCAGAGGCGCCACCGAGGTTGCGCACGCACCCGTGTTGCGTATGCCCAGAACGGAATTCATCCACCACTAGGTTCTTCTAGGGTGCCGGAAGGATCGGGCGCCGCGGTGATTTCAGAGAGGAAGTTGCATGGCACGCATCGGTATTGTCACCGAGCGCGACAAGGAGACGAGAGTCTCGGCGACGCCGCAGACAGTCCCCAAGCTGATCCAGCTCGGGTACGAGGTCGTCGTGGAATCGGGAGCTGGCGCGTCAGCGTCATTCGCAGATCCGGCATACGTCGCGGCAGGAGCGCAGGTCGTCGACCGCGCCACCGCCTGGGCCTCAGACATCGTGTTGAAGGTCGAGGCGCCGACGCCGGATGAGGTCGCACTGCTCGCCGACGGAGCCACGCTCATCGGCCTGCTTGCGCCCGGGCTCCGCCCCGAGATTCGCGAGTCGCTCGAGACCCGCGGCATCACCGCCCTCGCCATGGACGCCGTGCCCCGCATCTCGCGCGCCCAGTCGATGGACGTGCTGTCATCGATGGCGAACATCTCCGGCTACCGTGCCGTCGTCGAGGCGGCCCACGAGTTCGGTTGGTTCTTCACGGGACAGGTGACGGCGGCGGGCAAGGTTCCGCCCGCCAAGGTGCTCGTCGCGGGCGCCGGTGTCGCCGGACTTGCCGCGATCGGCGCCGCATCGAGCCTCGGCGCGATCGTGCGCGCGACCGACCCGCGCCCCGAGGTCGCCGACCAGGTCAAGTCCATCGGTGGCGAGTACCTCAAGGTCGAGGTCGAGGTGGAGCAGTCCACCGACGGCTACGCCAAGGCCACGAGCGAGGACTACGACCGGCGAGCTGCCGAGATCTACTCCGAGCAGGCGGCTGAGGTCGACATCATCATCACGACCGCCCAGATCCCCGGGCGGCCTGCGCCGCGGCTGATCACGGCGGCGGATGTCGCAACCATGAAGCCGGGCAGCGTGATCGTCGACATGGCGGCGGGTTCCGGCGGCAACGTCGAGGGCTCGGTCGCCGGCGAGCGCGTCGTCACCGACAACGGCGTGATCATCCTGGGCTACACCGACCTGGCCGGGCGTCTTCCCGCCCAGGCCTCGCAGCTCTACGGCACCAACCTGCTCAACCTGCTGAAACTCCTCACCCCCGGCAAGGACGGGCAGCTCACGATCGACTTCGACGACATCGTGCAGCGCTCCGTCACGGTGGTGCGCAACGGCGAGGGCACCTGGCCTCCGCCCCCCGCGCAGGTCTCGGCCGCGCCCGCGAAGGCGCCCGAGGCATCCGTCGAGCCCGCCAAGGAAAAGAAGAAGATGTCGGCGGGAGCGAAGTACACGCTCTACGGCCTCGGCATCGCCCTCTTGTTCTTCGTGGTCGCGGTCGCGCCCGAGCCGCTGCCACAGCACTTCACGGTGCTGGCGCTCTCGGTCGTCGTCGGCTTCTACGTCATCGGTAAGGTCGCACACGCCCTCCACACCCCGCTCATGAGCGTGACGAATGCGATCTCGGGCATCATCATTGTCGGCGCGATCCTGCAGCTCGGTTCCGAGAACCTCGTCGTGCAGATCCTCGCCGGCATCGCCGTGCTCGTGGCCAGCATCAACGTGTTCGGTGGCTTCGCGGTGACCCGTCGAATGCTCAGCATGTTCTCGAAGGGAGCCCAGCAGTGAGCGCCACCACAATCGCGGGGGCGGCGTACCTGATCGCCGCACTGTTGTTCATCCTCAGCCTCGCTGGGCTGAGCAAGCACGAGACGGCCCGCCGCGGCGTCACGTTCGGCATCGCCGGTATGGCGATCGCGCTCATCGCAACCGGTGTCATCGCCGTGCAGAACGCCTGGGACAGCCCAGCCGGCATGCTCGGCCTCGGCATCCTCGTCGTCGTGATGATCGTCGGCGCCGTGATCGGCCTCTGGCGCGCACGCGTCGTCGAGATGACGGGCATGCCCGAGCTCATCGCCCTGCTGCACTCCTTCGTGGGTGCCGCTGCCGTGCTCGTCGGCTGGAACGGCGCCCTCGACGCGCCGCACCTTGAGGGCGCACTGAAGGATATCCATCACGCGGAAGTCTTCATCGGTGTGTTCATCGGTGGTGTGACGCTGACCGGTTCCATCGTGGCGTTCCTCAAGCTGTCGGCACGCATGTCGTCGAAGCCGCTCGTGCTGCCGGGCAAGAACTTCCTCAACCTGGGGGCCCTCGTCGCGTTCGTCGCACTGACGGTCTGGTACGTCATCACCCCCGAAATGTGGCTCCTCGTCACGGTCACGGTGCTGGCACTGCTCCTCGGATGGCACCTGGTCGCCTCGATCGGCGGCGGCGACATGCCCGTCGTCGTCTCGATGCTGAACAGCTACTCGGGTTGGGCTGCGGCCGCCGCGGGCTTCCTGCTCTCGAACGACCTGCTCATCGTCACGGGTGCGCTCGTCGGCTCCTCGGGTGCCTACCTGTCGTACATCATGTGCAAGGCGATGAACCGCTCCTTCATCTCCGTCATCGCGGGAGGCTTCGGCATCGAAGCACCCGCCAAGGGCGGGGACGAAGACCAGGGCGAGCACCGCGAGATCGACGCCGAGGCCACGGCCGAGCTGCTGGCTGGCGCCTCGAGCGTCGTCATCACCCCCGGCTACGGCATGGCCGTCGCGCAGGCGCAGTACCCGGTCGCGGAACTCGCGAGCCGCCTACGTGAGCGTGGTGTCGAGGTGCGCTTCGGCATCCATCCCGTCGCTGGCCGCCTGCCCGGGCACATGAACGTGCTGCTGGCAGAGGCGAAGGTGCCCTACGACATCGTCCTCGAGATGGATGAGATCAACGACGAGCTCGCGGAAACCGACGTCGTGCTCGTCATCGGCGCGAACGACACCGTCAACCCCGCCGCTGCAGAGGACCCCAGCTCGCCCATCGCGGGCATGCCGGTGCTGCGGGCATGGGAGGCGCGTAACGTCGTCGTGTTCAAGCGGTCGATGGCCTCCGGCTACGCGGGCGTACAGAACCCGCTGTTCTTCCGCGAGAACGCGCAGATGCTCTTCGGAGACGCCAAGGAGCGCGTGGAGGACATCCTCCGCACCCTCTGACGCATCCGGCGCACACCGACGGGCAGGTCGACCTCACGGTCGGGCCTGCCCGTTGGTGTTTACGATCCCTCACTCGCTGCCGTCGAAGAACACCTGAACGGGCCCTCCCGCAGGCGAGCAACGGATGAACGACAAAGGCCCCGACTCCCAATGACTCACTGGGATTCGGGGCCTTCAGTCCTGGTTAGGGGCCGGGGCGCGTCACCCCTCCACGGGCTCGCCAGCCCACGCCGCGCGGATGATTCCCTCGACGTCGGACAACTCAACCTTGCGGGGATTGGATGCCGGGATCGCCTCAGCCGCAAGGCGCGCGGCCTCGGGGATGTCCTCCTCCTTCAGCCCGAGTTCGGCGAGTGAGCCGACGACACCGAGCGAGGCCCGCAGGTCATACAGGCCGGCCGCCGCGGATGCTCCCCCGAGAGCGGAAGAGACGCGGTCCGCAGCATCCGGAGCGGCCGGGGCATTGAACGCGGTCACATAGGCGAGCACGATTGCGTGCATCTCGGCATGTGACAGTGCGTATGCGCCGCCGAGCACATGGCAGATCTTGTGATGCATGCCGCTGCCAGCCGACGCGAACGCGACCGCCGCGAGGTAGGCACCGTAGAGGGTCTGCTCGCGCGCATTGATGTCGTCCGGGTCGGCGTGAAGCGCTCGCAGTCCAGGGAACAGTGCACGGATGCCCTCGGTGCCGAGAGCGGCGTTGATCGGGTCTGCCCGTGGCGCCCAGAACCCATCGACGGCGTGCGCCACCGCGTTCAGTCCGCTCGCGGTGGCGAGATGGGCCGGCAGGGACGCGGACAGGGCGGCGTCGTACACGATGACTCTTGGAAGCACGCGGTCGTCGACGCCGGTGGTCTTGCGCGATCCCTCGGTCTGCCCCCAGACGTTCGTTGCCTCGGATCCAGCAAAGGTCGACGGAATCGCGATGATCGGCAGCCCGGTATCGCGTGCGACCACCTTTGCCAGGCCGGTGGACGATCCACCTCCGATCGTGACGATCGCGTCGATCCGCTCCTCCTCAGCCAGCGCCACCGCGGCCCGCGCGTTCTCGACGGGAACATGCTGGACGATGTCATGGATGCGCGCGACAACGGGAGCAGCGGCGGCGATCTCGTCAGAGACCTCCATCGCGAACGCGTCGGCGATGAGCAGCACGCGGCTGGCGCCGAGGCCCTCGATCGCGGCCACGGCGTTCTCGCGCGCACGCCCGGTGCCGAACAGCACCCGCTGCCCGAGCGTGGTGTGGTCAAAGGCGATACTCATCAGTGTGCGTTCTCCCGGCTGAGCACAGCATTGAGCGCCGCCTCAAGGGCCGCCTCAGGATCATCCACCCTCGAGATCGAGCGGAACGCGACGATCTTGTCGGGGCGCACGAGCAGAACTCCGTCCTCCTCGACGCCGCGCAGCTTCGCCCAGTCGTAGTACAGGTCGGTGACCTGGCGGCCGGGGCCGATCACGACGGCCTTGACAGGGATGCCGGTGCGCGCCGCGATGCGCTCGGCCGCCTCGGCCCACGGGTCACCCGCGATGCCGGTGAAGACCGTGAACTGGGTGGAAGGCGCCAGGTCGAGGGTCGACAGCCGCTGTGTGCTGTCACCCACCCACGCGTGCGGCAGTGGGGCGCCGGGGGCAGTGCCGGGCGTGTAGTACAGCTCCGGGTCCAGGCCCTCGGTCGACGGCTTTGGGCTACCGTCCGAGACGACCGCATTCGACTCGTAGAACTGCCCAAGCTCGACGCCGTGCGCGTTGAACTCGTAGTTCTTCAGCTCCATCGCCCCAATCAGGGCAGCTCGACGGGCGCGTCCGGCATCCGTGTCCAACGTGCGCTCGGCGATGGCGTCGAGCATCCCCTGCTGGTCCTCGGCGCTCGTCACGCCCAGCGCGTCGAAGAACCCGCCGAACTCGCGCGACGACTGGTTCGCGCGCGTCACGATCTGCTTCGCGACCGGCGCGCGCTCAGCCTGGTAGCTCTCGAGTAGGTTCGCGCCGGCGTAGCCCCTCAGCACCGCCGCGAGCTTCCAGGCGAGGTTGTAGGAGTCCTGGATGGAGGTGTTCGAGCCGAGGCCGTTCGACGGTGGGTGGCGGTGGATCGCGTCGCCGCCACAGAACACGCGCCCGTTCGACACCGTCGTGGCGTACATCTCGTTGTTGCCCCAGAGGCTCGTGCCGGTGATCTCGACGTCGATCTCGCGCGTGCCCAGCAGGTCAAACACGATCTCCTTCGCAGCCTCGAAGTCGATCGAGGGCGCCGGCTGGTTGATGTCATAACCCCAGACGATCAGCCACTCGTTCCACGGACGAACCATGCGCACAAGACCCGCACCGATGCCGCCAACGTTCGCGCCTGGCTTGACCACCCAGTAGAGCACTGAGGGGCGGTGGCCGACGAGGTGCTCCAGGTCTGCCTTGAAGGTGATGTTCATCGAGCCTGCGATGTCCATCTGGCCCTCGAAGTCGAGGCCAATGTCTGCGGCGACCTTCGAGCGGGCACCGTCTGCCCCATAGAGATACTTCGAGCGCACCGTGTACTCGAGACCCGTGGTGCGGTCGAGCACGGTCGTGGTGACGCCCGTGGCGTCCTGCTCGTGCCGCACGTACTCGGCCGAGAAGCGCACCTGCGAGCCACGCGCAGCGGCGTGCTTGACCAGGATCGGCTCGAGGAGGTGCTGCGGCATGTCGGAGTTGAGCACCGGCGACGCGGACTCGTAGTCGGCGTGGCGACGAGGGCTCGTGCCCCAAGCCCGGATGCGGCCGAACTCCTCGCCGGCGATGGCCGAGCAGAAGACCGTGTCGCCGACCAGCTCGTGCGGGGTCGCCTCGCGCTCAACATCGGCGAGCACGCCCATGTCGCGGAAGAACTCCATGGCACGCTGGTTGGTGATGTGGGCACGGGGAGTGTTCGCCGTCCACCGGTACTTGGTGACGTTGATGTTCGGGATGCCGTACGTCGACAGCGCGAGCGACATCGCCGCGCCGCTCGGGCCGGAGCCCACCACGAGCACATCCGTCTCGACCATGCCGTGCTTTCCGAGCTCGGTCGCCGCGATCCCATCGTCAAATACCGTCATTGGTCTGTCCTTACAGCGTTCATGGGGCACTCCTTCGTTGGTAGGTGGCGCCTCCGCCGGTCATCGTCGCGACTCCCGGGGGCGCCGTGCTTTGAGTGTGGTGGGTCATGTTCCACTCACGAAACCGGAGACGCGAGAGGGGGCACTGTGCCGGCGCCCCCTCCCGTGTCGATCGTGCGTCAGATTTCGACGACGAGCTTCCGGTGCTGGCCCTTGGCGATGTTGGGCCACACGTCGCCGAGGCTGCTCAGGGGCACGCGCTCGACCTCGAGAGTCAGCTGGCCGGCGTTGGCCCAGCCAACGAGCTGCTGGTAGGCAGCCTCCCACTCGTCGAGCGGGACGATCGGCTTGAGGTGACCGAAGACACTGCGGCCGGTCAGGAACGGGTAGGCGATCGTCGTCGCGGGCTGTCCACCGGACATGCCGACCACGACGTAGCGGGCGCCGATCTTGGTGGCGGGCAGCGCCGCGGCGAATGCCGGGCCCATGACCGTGTCGAGCACGACGTCATAGCCAACGTGCGCGGCCGACTTGATCGCCTCGGCGTCGCCTTCCTCGCCGGTCAGCACGACGTAGTCGTCGATCTTGCCGTCGGCCTTGAGCTTCTCGAGGGTCTCGACGCTGCGGCCCGCGCCGACGACGCGGCTCGCGCCGAGCAGCTTGGCGGCCTGTGCGCCGATCTGACCCACGGCACCCGTTGCGCCGAGCACGAGGACCTCATCGCCCGCGCGAAGCTGGGCACGCCACTGCAGGGCGGTCAGGGCGGTGACGCCCGACGTTCCGAGCGCCGCCGCGAGACCGTCGTCGAGGCCCTCGGGGATCGGGTAGTAGCGCGAGCGGTCGCCGAGCAGTGCCTGCTCGGCGAGAGCACCGTATGGGGCCTTGACATCGCTGAAGTAGACGCGGGTGCCGTCGGCGAGACGCCCGACACCCTCCGAGCCGACGACCGACGGCACGATGGGCGGGCCGAACGGGCCGCCAGCTGCCAGGCGAAGGTCGATCGGGTTGAGCGCGGCGACGACGACGTCGACGATCTGCTCACCGGGCTCCGGGTTCGGTGCCGCGAACTCGTCGATGACCGGGACACCGGCCACCTCCTTCAGTACAGCTGCCTTCATGGTGGTCTTCTCCTTGACGTTTCCCTCGCCGAGGCGGTCTTTCGACACGCCACCCTGCGAAGTGATCTGGTTGCGGAACATATCGGTCGAGCGGGAGCCGAGACCAAGCACGTAGCGGATGGACCGCTCACCGACGAGGTCCCAGTCCATGAAGGCGTGATTCGCGATGACGTCGATGTCGCGACGGTAGCGCTGCAGGGGGTCCTTCGTCTGGTACGGGCTCGAGCCCATGCCGTCGCAGAGGAGGCCGATGATCTCCTGCGCCGCGTGCACGATCGTGGTCTGGTCGAGCTCGATCTGCCCGATCTCCTGCTGGGTCCACGCCTCGAGCGCATCACACTTCTCGATCGAGTCGTCGAGGATCTTGTAGTACAGGAGCTGCGCCATCCGCAGCTTCTCCCACGCTGTCGCGAAGCGCATGCGCGACTGCGGCAGATCCTGACGCGTGGCCCCACCGAACGCGCGGGTGGTGCCAAGGCGCTGCTTGACGATGTCGACGACGGCCTCGGCCGAGCCGAGCGCGATGCCCGTGATCATCATCCCGAGGCTGGCGTACGGGGGGTACCGCAGGAACTTCTCCGCGTGCACGGTGCCCGGGTGCTTCTCGATCGAGAGCATCTCCTCGAGCGGGATGCCGAAGTGCTCCGGCACGAACACTTCGTCCATGCTTACACTCGCGCTGCCCGTGGCGGCCATCCCCGACATGAACCAGTCGTCGTTGACCGTGACGCCGGGCTGGTCGAGCGGAACGAAGAAGGTCATCGCCGTCATCACGCCGTCGAGCGTGACCATCGACGACGCGAAGGTGTGCGTCGAGTTCCAGAGGCCCGACGCGTACTTGAACGTGCCGGTCAGACGAAATCCTCCGTCGACCTTCTCGGCCTTGCCCGCGGGGGTCAGGGGCGCCGACGCGAGCACGAACGTCGTGTCCTTGAAGATCTCCTCCTGCGCCTTGAGCGGCAGGTGCGCGGCCATCCAGCTGTGCTCGATCAGGAATCCGAGGGCCCATGCGGCCGACGTGTCGCCGTGTGCCAGCACTCGGGAGACCTCGGCGAGGGCGCGTGAACCCAGGCCGTGTCCGCCCCACACCTTGGGCGTGAGCATGTCCATCAGGAACTCGGCGTCCTTGATGGTCTGCGGGGGCTGGTAGCGCAGCGCCTCCGCTTCCTGCGCTCGCGCGCGGAGGGTCGGGATGAGCACCTTGGCTCGCTCGATGAATCGGTCCGTCGTCGCATCGAACTCCGGGTCCCCGGCTCCATACGATGCCGGCTCCACCGGGGCGGTGCGCGTCGTTTCGGCAATGCTCATTTGCATGCGCCCTTCTCTGGGTCTCGCGGCGCCGGAGGACGCATCTTCGCGCACCGGCTGCTTCCGCTCATTCACGATTCGGCGCCTCGCGCCATGAACCGAGGCTAGGTGAAATGACTGACATTTGTCAACTCGCCAGTTTAGGCGCGGCAGTCAGACCGATCGCACCGGCCCTAGCCGCCTCAGGGACATAGTTGTGGCACGCGATTCGCCCACCATCCGCCTCGACGTAGACGGGCGGCTGCTCGGTCCAGCACTGCGCCGAAACAATCGGGCAGCGCGGCGCAAACGGGCAGCCCTCGCCTGCCCTGGGCTCGGGCCTCGGGTCGCGCGTACGCGTGGCTTGCTGCTGGCGAGCGCCTGTGACAGCGGCTTTCGGGGCGGAGGCAACCAGCGCCTGCGTGTACGGATGCCGCGGCGTCTGCGCCACGGTCTTCGCCGGCCCGTCCTCAAGGATCTGCCCCCGATAGAGCACGATGATCCAGTCGGACATATACCGAACGACATCGAGATCATGGCCGATGAAGCAGGTACTCAGGTTGCGCTCGGCGCGCATTCCCCTCAGCACGTTCAACACCTGCGCCTGCACGGAGACGTCGAGGGCGCTGACCGGCTCGTCACAGACAATCAGCCGCGGCTCGCTCATCAGGGCACGCGCGATTGCTATGCGCTGCCGCTGGCCGCCTGAGAGCTTGGCCGGGTAGCTCGCGGCGATGGCGTAGGGCAGACCGACCCGTTCGAAGAGATCCGCGATGCGGGCGAAGGTCTCCGCACGCACCCTGCGGCCCCCTTTCACCTCCTCGGCGACGCTGACACCCACCGGCAGCGACGGATTCAGCGAGCTGTACGGATCTTGGAAGATAGCGCGCACCTGCCCGGGCTCGCTTCGCCGTCGGCGATGCGCCTCGCTCGTGACGTCGACCCCGTCGAATGTGATCGTGCCGCCGCTGAGCGGCACGAGGCCAAGGATTGCCCGGCCGATCGTCGTCTTGCCCGAGCCTGACTCGCCGACGAGCCCCACGGCCTGGCCCGGTGCGACCGAGAACGTCACGTTCGAAACGCCGAGAACACGCTTCCCCCCGCGTCGGTACTCGACCGTCAGATCCTTCACCTCAAGCAGCGCCTCAGCCGACATATGCCGACACCTCTTCTTCCTTCAGACCCATACGAAGGTCAGCGGTCGGATGTATACAGCGCGCCGCATGGCCCAGGGTGCCCGGTGCGATCGCGATCGGCTGCGCAACGCAGGCCTCAGTGCGGAAGTCGCAGCGCGCCGCGAAACGACATCCGATGGGCCAGCTGCCCGGGGCGGCGACCGTGCCGCGGATGGTCGGCAGCAACGCCGCATCATCCACAATCTGGGACGGGCGGCACGCGAGCAGCGCGGCGGTGTAGGGATGCGCCGCCCGGTTGACGACTTCGGCGATCTCGCCACGCTCGACGACCTCCCCCGCGTACATCACCACGGCGCGATCGCACATCTCGGTGACCACACCCCAGTCGTGGCTGACGAGCAGGATCGCCATGCCGTAGACATCCTGGATTGAACGCAGCAGCGCGAGGATCTCCGACTGCACCGTGACGTCAAGTGCCGTCGTCGGCTCGTCAGCAATCAGCAACTGAGGCCGCGTGGCGATGGCCCGAGCGATGCCAATGCGCTGCGCCATCCCACCCGAGAGCTCATGCGGATAACGGTGCGCAACCGACTCCGGGTCGGGCAACTGCACCTGCTCGAGCAACTCCCGCACACGGCGGTCGGCCTGCTTGCGCGACCCACCGTCGCTCGCCTGAACGATGCGGCGCAGCAGCACACCGACGCGCAGCGTCGGATCGAGAGCGGTCATCGGGTCCTGCGCAATGTAGCTCACAGCACTCCGGCGATAGTCGTAGAGTCGTTTGCCGCGCAGCCCCGCAACATCCAGATCTCCGAACCGCACCGTACCCGCGGCGATCTCTCCACCCTGCGGCAGCAGCCGTGCGATCGCACGCGCCACCGACGTCTTGCCGCAACCAGACTCACCGACGATCGCAAGCGTCTCTCCCGGCGCGATATCGAGGTCCACGTCACTGACGACGCGACGTGGCGCGCCCTCGACCTCGAACGAGACAGACAGGCCGCGCACCTCCAACAGGGTCTCCGCGGTCGTCGACGCAGATGCCGCAGCGAAGGAGGATGCGCTCGGGGCGGCATCCTGCGAAACGAGCTCGACCGCCTCGCGCGCCTCGCGGTTCGCCCGCGCACGTCGACGCGCACGTCGGCGCGCACGTCGCTTGCGGACGGGAGCGCCGGCCCACATGTCCACGGCCACATCCCGCACGCCGTCGCCGATCAGCACCAGGGAGAGGGTCGTGAGCCCCAGCGACAGACCGCCGACCAGCACCGGCCACGGGCTCTTGTTGAGCACCTGGGAACCTTCAGCGATGATCTTGCCCCAGTCGGGATTCGGCGGCTCGGCGCCGAACCCGAGGAACGACAGGCCGACAGCGAACTGCAGCGCGATGGCGGCAGCCAGCGCGGTCTGCACGAGCACCGGCCCGATAATCCGTGGAAGTACATGCTTGACCACGATCCGCGCGGCGGAGAGGCCCGCGAGTCGAGCCGCATCGATGAAGAGCTCGTTGCGCACCGCCATGGCCGGACCACGGATGTTGCGCACAATGGGTGGCGCCAGCAGGAAGCCCAGCACGAGCATGGCCACCCAGACGTAACCCTTGAAGAGCGACATCACGACGAGCATCACGACCATGGCTGGGATCGCCAGACCGATGTCGGTGACGAACATGATCGCGCGGTCCACCACGCGTCCGGCGTACCCGGCTGCCATTCCGAGCGGCACCGCAACGAGCAGCGCGACGAGCGTGACGAGCAGCGCGTTGAAAAGCGTTGCCTGGCCACCGTAAAGGGCCCGGGCGAGCAGGTCTCGTCCCAGCTGATCGGTGCCGAGCCAGTGAGCGGCGCTCGGGCCGGTCAATGAGTCAACGAGCGATCCCGCATTCGGCCCCTCGGGAAAAATGAGGGGCGCTGCCAGGCAGGCGGCGACGATGGCGACGAGCAGTGTCAGAGCCGAGGTGGCGAGCTTGTTCCGGAGGAACGCCCGGACGACGTTGGCCCACGTGCGCGGCGGCGGTGCAGGCACCGCCATTGTCGAGGTAAGAGTCAATGCGCACGCACCTTCGGGTTGAGCCAGCCATAGATCAGATCGACAAGAACGTTCGCCACGATCACCACGATGCAGAAGACGACGGCGACGCCCTGGAGCGTCGTGATGTCACCGCTTCGAGCCGCAGAGACGGCGAGGGTCCCGATCCCCGGGAGGACGAAGACAGACTCGACGAGCACGGTGGCACCGAACATGCCGATGAAGAGGACACCCGTGCCCGTCACAATCGGGATCGCCGCATTGCGCAGGGCGTGGGAGAAGATGATCCGCCGCTCAGAGAAGCCGTCGGCGCGCAGCACCGTGACGAACTCCGCCCCCATGACCTGACGCATGGCATCGCGGGTCTGCTTGGCGATCGCGGTGACTCCCATGAGCGACACCGCGATGACGGGCAGGATGAGGGATCGTAGCCATCCGGCCGGATCCTGCGTGAGTCCCACGTAGCCGGTCGCGGGGAGCACGCCGAGCTGGACCGCGAAGACGAGCACGAGGATCAGACCGAGCCAGAAGTTGGGGATGACGTAGCCGGCGACGGCGAGCACGTCGGTGACGCGCCCGAGGATGCCGCCACGAATCGCGCTCGTCATGCCGAGTGTGATACCGGCCACCGCGGCGACGGCGGTCGCCAGCAGCACGAGGGAGAGGGTGGTGGGCAGGCGGTCGCCGATCGCATCCGCAACGGGCTGCGCGGTGACCATCGACTCGCCGAAGTCGCCGACGATGGCGCCCTGCAGCCATCGCCAGTACTGCGTCGCGATCGGGTCATCGAGCCCCAGGCTGGCGCGCATGGCAGCCACCGCCTCGGGGGTCGCGCCACTGCCGAGGATCGTGGCGACGGGGTCCCCCGGCGCGATCGCGGTCAACCCGAATGTAAGGACGGAAACGACGAACAAGAGCACGACCGCGAGACCCAGCCGATAGCCGATGATCTTCAGCACGGCGCCGCCCCCGCCCGACCGCGCGGTCGTCGACGCTGCGACTCAACTTCGAGCACCATTGCTCCACTCCCCGACTTCGATGTCGGTGCCGTAGTCTGTGGGACCTTTTCGTCCCGGTTCAACTGTAGGACAGATTACATTATGCGATGCCGACCGTGATCTCCTCATCGCTAGCGCGCAGACCAGCGACGATGCCGCTCCCCGCGAGGCGAGCAGAATCGCCCCGAACGACCGTCGTCACGATGGTCACCTCGGGCGCAACGTCGCGGCGGACGGAACGGGCGAAGGCCAGCGCGGCGGACCTCGCCGACGCGCCCATCACCCCTGTGAGCGCGGCGTCCCGCGCCACAATAACGAGGCTTCCCTCGGACCTGCGAAGCGCGGGCAGCGCGGCGGCGAACCCGTTGACAACTCCCATGAGATTGATGTCAACCGCACGCGACCAGTGCTCCGGAGCAGCCTCCCGCCACGACACCCCCGGGTCCCACTCAGCCGCATTCACGATGATGTCGAGGCGTCCGAACCGGGTCTCAGCATCATCGATGGCGATGCACCACGCTTCAGGATCCGTCACGCGGAGTAGACACTGCTCGGGGCGCCTGCCCGTGCGGAGGGCGATGCTGTCGACCACCTCGGCGAGGTGGACATCGACGACATCCGTGAGCACTAGCTGTGCGCCCTCGTCGGCAAGCGACTCCGCGACCGATCGTCCTACGGGCGTCGCCGCACCGGCGATTAGCACGACCTGCGCACTCAAATCCATTCGAACCTCTCCCCACCACCCGTGACGTCGGCGGCGCTTCAATCGGATGCACCCGCCGACGTCACGTCTCGGTCAGACGCTCATCCCCGCCACGCCTGGTCGGGGACCGGGCTGAACGGGTTTGACGTAATCGACCAGAACTCGGCGGGAACGTTCTCCACGCCGGGAACGATCGCCTGCACGGTTGGGATCTGCGCGATCGGCACCGCGTACACCAGCTCGTTGAGTCGCTCGGTGACCCGCACTGCCAGCTCTTCCTGCTCGGCCGAATCCGCCGCGGCGGCAGCTTTCATGAGCGAACTCAACTCATCGTCCAGCGGGAGCTGCTTCGGGTTCACGAGGCCACCGCCAGGGCGGAACATCGTGTAGATGGCCGCAGAGATACCGTTGCCACCATTGGTGATGACCATGGCGTCATACTGGCCCTGCTGCATTGCCACCTCGCCCGGATTGCCTTCGAAAGGCACGAGTTCGACGGTGACGCCGATCTCCGCGTAGGCATTCGCGAGCGCCTGGCCAACGACGTTTCCGGGGTCGAAGAACGCGGGGTCGAAGACGGTGATGCTGAGCCCATCGGCATATCCGGCGTCAGCAAGCAGCGCCTTCGCCTTCTTGATGTCGGTCGCGTACGCATCCACGTCGCCTTCCGCATATCCCTCGGCACCCTGCGGCACCATGGAGCTGGTCGCCGTTGCATGCGGACCGTAGAACGCCGTGGTGATCTCCTCGCGCGGTGTTGCGTACGCGAGCGCCTGCCGCACGCGCACATCCGCGAGCGGACCGGAGTCGCGCGCCTGAAGGGCGAGCGCAGCGAACGCGCCGTGGACACCCTTCGAAATCGTGAGACCGGCATCTTCCGCCGTCACCTGGTCGGCTGGCGCGATGTTCGACGCCCAGTCGATCTGCCCGGCGCGTACGGCGTTCAATCGTGCCGCCGGGTCGAGCATGGGCTGCAGCACGACCCGCTCGTAGGCGATGGCCTCCTGGCTGTAGTACTCCGGGTTCGGCACGTAGACGTAGCGCACGCCCTTCTGGGTCTGCGCTGGGTCGAGCTTGTATGGTCCGATGCCGTCCGTCTTGTCGACCATGAGCTTGCGGTCTGCAGCCGCCGCCGGGCTGACGATGTATCCGATGCCGCTCTGACCGGTGAGCGAGTAGAGCGCGTACCGTTCGGTGACCGGCTCGGCAAAGATGATGTCGACCTGATTGTCGCCTGCAGACTCCGCGGCTGCGATCGGGTAACTGAGCGCAGCGAACGGCCCGGGCGCCGTGAGGTACGACATGAATGAGGCAGCAGCTGCGTCGCCTGTGAGCGGCGAGCCATCGTTGAATTTCGCGTCGTCGCGCAATGTCAGCCGCAGCGCCGTGTGGGTCTCATCGACCCATTCCCACGATTCCGCGAGGCCGGGCTCGATCGAGCCATCCTCGGGTGAAAGCCGCACGAGTGTGTCGTATGCGACGTTGCAGAAGACCGCTGGAACGCAGTTGGCAGTGTCGAGGTCGAGCGCGTCGCCGTAAAGCGCGATGGTGAGCACGCCATCCGACTCGCCGGCCCCATTGGGTGCGCTCGAATTTGGGTCGCCGCCGCTGCAGGCGGCGAGCCCGAGAATCAGGGTGGCGGCGGCTGCGACGGTAAGTGACCGCCGGATTCTCCTCGTGCGCATCATTGCGTACCCCTCTGGCCCTGCATGGGCGCTATTGTCTGAATGTTTGCTTCAGACAGCATTGTCTGAGTAATTGAGACAGTAGGCGGCGGCTCTTCGCCCCGTCAAGCCTATAGTTCTTGGGGTTACGCGAATGAGACCCCACTTCGCGGCACGGCCATTGCATTCTCCGCTAATTGTCTGACAGTATGGCGTTCTGTTTACTCGGTCACGAACGAAGGAGTTCGGCATGTCAACGATCGACCCTCTCAAGTTCCGCGAGGTCATGGGGAACTATCCCACCGGCGTCACGGTCGTCACCGGGATTGTTGATGGCTCCCCCCTCGGAATGGTGGTCGGCACCTTCACGTCGGTGTCGCTCGACCCGCCGCTGGTCGCCTTCCTGCCGACATCGACATCCAGCACATTTTCGCAGCTGCGTCGCGCATCCTCGTTCTGCATCAACGTGCTCGCTCACGACCAGGTCGACCTCTGCCGCCTGATGGCGGCGGGCGGGCCGGATAAGTTCGACCACGTCGCTTGGACGCCCTCACCGACCGGCGCACCACAACTCGAGGGCGCGGTTGCGTACATCCACTGCCGCCCTGAGCGCCTCGACGACGCCGGCGATCACTTCATCCAACTGTGCGCCGTGGACGCGCTCCAAGCGAACCGCCAGGTCACCCCGCTGCTGTTCTTCCAGGGCGGCTACGGCGGCTTCTCGCCGCACGGGATGACCGCGAGCGGCGACAAGGATCTCATTGCGGGCATCCACCTCGCCGCGATCGCACGGCCGCAGATCGAGAAGCTTGCACGCGAGCAGCAGTGCGAGGCCGCAGTGCTCGTCGCGGTCAACGAGCAGGAACTGACGACCGCGGCGACCGCCTACGGTGGCTCGGCGCAGATGACCGAGCGCCTCGGTGAGCGGCTGCCGATGAAGCCACCGCTCGGAGAGGCGTACGTCGCCTGGGCGCCCGAGCCGGCCATCGAGCGCTGGCTCACCACGTCGTCGAAGGACCCCGAGGTGATCGAGAGCTACCGCCGCCGCCTGCAGACGCTCCGCGAGCAGGGCTACGCGGCGTCCCAGATCGGGGCGGAGGATAGCCACGACCGCGAGCAGTTGATCACGCTGATGGCGCAGTACACGGCAGGCGATCTCACGCCCGCGCGCGAGCGCACGCTGCTCGAGCAGATGGCTCGGCTCATGCACTTCTTCGACACCACGGGCTTCGCGCCAGATCGTAGTTACAACATGGGCGGCGTCATGGTGCCGGTGCTCAACCCCGACGGGGAGATCGTCATGCTGCTGCGCTTGTCACAGCTGCCACAGGGCGTCACGGGCGCTCAGGTGACGAAGTGGATCGACGGGCTGCGCGCGGCCGCCGCCGCCATCGAATCCGAACTGCGCGCTGTCGACGGGGACACCTGGAACGCGACCGATGTCTGGACGCGCCCGATGTTCGCGTAGAAACGCTTACTCTGCCCTGCGGTCGGGCATGACGATGAGGCTCTTGCCGCCCTGTCGCGTCTCTGGGTCGGCGAGCGCGTCGAGCGCGTCATCCAGAGCCCACGTGCGTCTGATCATGGGGCGCAGGTCGAGCCTGCCGCGCGCCTGCAGTTCGATGACGGGCTCGAAGCCGCCGAGATGACCCATGCTGAAGGAGTGCACGGCACCGCGCACCATCGTGCTCATGGTCGAAAGCTGCGCAGCCGGGCCGCCGACCCCGAGCTGCAGCGTGTGGCCGCCAACAGCGAGCGACGCCTGGATGCTGGGCAGTACAGCGGATGCATCGCCCGTGGCGTCGACGATGAGATCCGCACCCCGCCCGCGCGTCGCCTCAGCGATCACCTCCTCGGACCGCTCACCATCCGCTGCCCCTGGCGCCACGACATCCGCGCCGAGCGCCACCGCCAGGTCACGCCGCACGGGACTCGGGTCGAAGGCACAGACGACCGCGGCTCCCGCGCAGCGCGCGAGCGCGACGGCGGCCTGACCGATGGGGCCCGCCCCGAAGACGGCGACGCGCATGCCCGGCCGCAGGTGGCGGTCGGTCTGAAACATTCCGACGTAGGCGATCGCGGCGGGTTCGGACAGCACACCCAGGTGATGGACATCGGCATACCCGCCGGACGCGGCCAGGTCGACGAGCGAGCGCAGGCGGGCGGCGGGCACCACGGCGTACTCGGCGAGGCCGCCATCCTGCGTGAATCCGGCGAAGCCACCGACCTGGCAGGAGTTCGGATGCCCCGCCACGCACGCGGCACAACGCCCGCACGGGCGCAGCGACTCCACCGCGACAGGGTCTCCGATGGAGAATCCCGTCACTGCGGCGCCCACCTCGACCACCTCACCGGCAAACTCGTGTCCGGGGATCACCGGCAATGCCATGCGGTATGGGAGGAGCACATAGCCCTCGTCGTCGGTCGACGTCATCCGCAGGGTGGAGACCGCAATGCCGGCGGCCCGTACGCGGATCAGGACATCCTGCGCACCTCGAGGCTCGGGCGCCGCGACATCCCGCAGCTCCCATTTCGGCTCGCGCCAGACCTGGCGGGCCTCACGCGCCCAGCGCCCCTCTGTCTCCTCCGCTGTGAGTCGGTACCCGTGACGGGGCTTCCACTCGCCATCGAGTATTAACGCGCGCATGCGTGTCAGTGTAGCGGTGTGCCTGCTAATAGTCCGATAATTGACAGATCGGCCTTTTTGGCGGTCAACTCATTATTCAACGGACGAACAGGGACCCTGATGGCTATGATCGACCCCATGTTCACACCAGACCCGGTCCGTCGTCCGCGCGAGCAAGTCGAGAAGCAGCTTCGCGACGCGATCGTGACGGGAGTGTTCAAGCGGGGCGACCGCCTGCCGAGCGAGGCGACACTTGCCCAGGAGTTCCAGGTCGCGCGCTCCACGGTTAGGGAGGCGCTGCAATCCCTCGCCGCGGATGGCCTGGTGACGAAGACCCCGGGCGTGGGCGGCGGCAGCTTCGTGCAGAACATCGACCACGAGTCGCTGCGCAACGTCATCACGGGCTCGCTGGAGACCATTCTCAAGATCGGTGCCCTGACGATCGACGAGGTCACCGCAGTGCGTCGCACACTCGAGATCCCGGCGGCACGCCTTGCGGCAGAGAACCGCACCGACGAGCAGGCCGCGGAGATGCGCGCCCTGATCACGCGCCAGAACGAGCTGGTCGATGACCCCGAGCGCGGCGATGGAGACCCCGAGCTGTTCGACATCGGCCCCTCGATCTACAACCTCATCGGTGAGGCCACCGGCAACCGCCTCCTCGGCTCCTTCGTATCGGCTGTCAGTCGGGTCGCGATCGGCGTCTACCTGCAGGAGCTGCGCGCGGGAGAGGCCGAGAAGGCGCGAGCGCTCACGAGCGTGCTGGTTGAGGCGATCGCCGCCGGTGATGCCGATGCCGCAGAGGCAACGATGACCTCGCTGCTCACGATCGACGAGACGACCAGCGCTCCCACCAGCTGAGGCTTCCAGACGCTAATTGTCTGGTTTTTTATCTTTCACGTTCCGTAGACTAATGTCGGATTAATCCAACACTAGGAAACGGAGTAGCTCCATGAAGCTTGCATCCCTGCGCACCGACGCCGGCATCGTCGCCGCCGCGGTCGTGGACGACGAGGTCGTCGACCTGAGCGTTGCGGCGCCCGAACTGCCGAACGACGCCGTCGCCATCCTGATCTCCGGCGAGGCCGGGGCCGAGGCAGTGGCCCGCGCGATCGCCAGTGGTAAGGGGCGTCGCCCGCTCAACCTCAGCGAACTCGAGTCGCCCGTGCAGAACCCGCAGAAGTTCATCGCGGTCGGCCGCAACTACCTCGAGCACGTGAAGGAGATCGGCGAGGAGCTGCCGAAGGACCCGACCGTGTTCTCGAAGTGGAACAACACGATCGCCGCACCCTACGCCGATGTGCAGGTGCCGGCGGTGTCAGACCGCCTCGACTTCGAATGCGAGCTCGGCGTCGTGATCGGTCGCCGTGCGCGCCACGTCTCAGAGGCGAACGCGCCGCTCGTGATCGCTGGCTACGTGTGCATCAACGACTACAGCGTGCGCGATTACCAGATGATGGGCGGCCAGTGGGTGCTCGGCAAGTCGTTCGACGGTCACGGTGTGGTTGGACCGTGGATCGTCACGCCCGACGAGCTCGACCCGCATAACCTGCCGATCCGCACGATTGTCAATGGCGAGACCCGTCAGTCATCGAACACGAAGAACCTGATCTTCACCGTCGAGCGCCTGATCGCTCACCTGTCAGGTGCCATGACGCTCGAGCCGGGCGACCTCATCGCGACCGGCACGCCGGGTGGCGTCGGTGTCATGGAGAACCGCTACCTCGCGGCCGGCGACCTGGTGCGCGTCGAGATCGACGGCATCGGTGCCATCGAGAACCGGATCGTGGCGGAGCCCACTCCGGTCGAGTTCATCGGAGAGCCCGCGGCGCTCTGATCCCAGCACGAAAGCGGGGTCCTGGATTGCTCCGGGACCCCGCTTTCGTATGTGCAGCCTCAGTCGGCTCGGCTCATGAGACGCCGAGGTGCAGCTTGGTCCACGCACGCGCCATGGTGTCTTCGATGACCATGGTGACGTGGCCCCAGGCTTGGGAGAGGTCGCGGTAGGACCGCTCGAGCCGTTCACCATTCACGGCAGCACTGGAGCCTGCGGTGCGGTAGATCGTCTCCTGGACCGTGTCCCAGGCAAGGCGCGTTGCTTCGCGGCACATCATGTTGATCATCATGTCCTCGGCCGTGGTGAATGGCTCCCCGCCGGCCGCGGCGCGGTGGCAGATCTCCATCCAGCGCTCGGCAGCGTCGTTCACGATGCCCTGCGCAGCGTTGAGCTTCACGGTCGCCAGGCCGTACCAGCGCTGGTAGTCCTGGTCGTAGAGCCGCGCTGCGGGCGGGCGACCCGCGTCTCCCGCGGTCTTGCGGTCGTGCAGTAGCCGCTCGTACTCATCGAGCGCGCCGAAGGCTCCGCCGAGAAAGACCGTCGCGAGGTCCAGCCCGAAGAAGCCTTGGCCTGGGGCCAGGTGCATCGGGTTGCCGTGCAGCTCGAATCCCGGTGAGGTGTTGGCGGTGCGCAGGTCGACCTGCATGGTCTGCTCGAGCACATAGCGCTCGGGAATGACCGCATCCTTGAACACGATCGTGTTCGAGCCGCTGCCCTTCAGCCCGAGCGTGCGCCCCCAGTCATCGAGGATCTCGTAGCGGTCGCGCGGCGCGATGAAGAACATCTGCTGCTTGGGCTTGCCCTGCTCGTCGTACTCGAACGCCTGCCCGAGGTAGTGGGTCGAATACGGGCTGCCCGAGGAATACGGATGCGTCGTGTTGAGGGTCCAGGTGCCGTCCCCGTTGCGCGTGGCCGGGCCGCCCGGTCGTGCGGTGGAGGGGATGACGACGTGGCCGTCGGCGAAGATCTCGTCCTGCGCCTCCTTGCCCCACAGCGAGCTCACGAGCAGCGCGTGACTGGCGCCAAGCGTGAGGCACCATCCCGTCGACATGCAGCCGCGGGCGACCGAGCCCATGACCTTCAGGAAGCTGGGCATGTCGTAGGCGTAGCCGCCGTACATGCGCGGGATGAGAAGCCGGTAGAAACCGGCCTCCTGGAACTGCCGGTGACGCTCCGGCGAGTAGGTCGTGCGCACCTCGACGTCGGCCTGGTCGCGCACCAGCTCGGGGCGGAGCCGTTCGGCACTGTCAAGGGCGGTCTTGAGCGGTAGCTCGGTAGCGGGGTCGGCCGCCAGCATTGCAACGCTGTCTTCGGGCATGTTCGGGCTCCTGTTGGGTTCGCGGATCACTGGGCGGTCATGCCACCGTCGAGGACGATGACCTCGCCGGTCATGTATCCGGACTGCGGGCCGGCCAGGGCGAGCACCCAGGGTGCCAGCTCGATGTCGGGGTCGCCCATCCGGCGAGACGGCACGGTCTTCAGGACCTTGGCGAGAGTTTCGTCATCCGCGCGGAGTTCCGCGTTGATGTCGCTCGTGAAGTACCCGGGCGCGAGGGCGTTGACCTGGATGCCGTACCGCGCCCATTCGACCGCGAGCGACTTCGTGAGGGCGATGACGCCGGCCTTCGACGCCGAGTATGCGGCGTGATGCGGCACGCCATTGAGCGCGAAGTTGGAGGCCATGTTGATCACCTTGCCGCCGCCCTGCTCGACCATGTGGCGGCCGACTGCACGCGTCACCAGGAAGGTGCCGCCGAGGTTGGTGGAGATGATCCGATCCCAGTCCCCCGCGTCCTGCTCGAGGAACGGCACGGTGCTGAGCACTCCCGCGTTGTTCACGAGGATGTCGATGCGACCGAACTCGGCGAGCGCCGCGGAGACGAGAGCGTCGACCGATTCCTCTGAGGCGACATCTACGACCTGGGCGAACGCGCGCTGTGCTCGTGAGCTCGCTTCCTTGACGACGGCATCGAGAGCGGCCCCGTTACGGCCAGCTACGACGACGTCGGCCCCGGCGTCCAGCAGGGCGCGAGTGATGGCAAGTCCGAGTCCCCGACCGGCGCCGGTGACGAGGGCGACCTTTCCGTTGAGTGAACCGTCCGCGGTGGTGTTGCGCATCCGCGCCTCCTTTTGGTCACATGTCAGCGCTGACACGTGGGCTATGGTCGGATATTTTCCTATTGCGCTAGTTTCGACATTTGAGACACCGAATGTCAAGCCACCGGCACGCGGGCATCGGCGCCCGAAGAGCAAAGAAGCGGAGAGCCTCCATGACTGAACCCGATTCCCGACCTGTGCCCGCATGGACACCGGACGCGTCGACCGCAGCGCGCAGCCGGATTGCCGCCTTCACGCGACAGGTTGAGGAGCGACACGAGGTGCGCCTGCCGGACTACGACGCGCTGTGGCAGTGGTCGGTCGACAACCTTCCAGAATTCTGGGCCGAGGTCTGGGACTTCTTCGAGGTGCGCGCGTCAATGCCGGCGCACACCATCCTCGACTCGGTGCGGATGCCGGGAGCGCGGTGGTTCGCCGGCGCCGAGCTCAACTACGTCGACAACGTCTTCCGCGACCGTGATCCCGAGCGAATCGCGATCATCGAGATCGTCGAGGACGGGCGCACCGAGCACGTCTCCTGGGGCGAACTCGAGCGCCGGGTCGCCGCGGTCGCCGCGACCTTCCGCCGACTCGGGGTCTCCGCGGGTGACCGGGTGGCGGGCTACATCCCCCACTGCTCCGCCGGAATCATCGCCTTTCTCGCGGCGGCCTCCCTCGGGGCGGTCTGGTCGTGCTGCGCGCCCGACTACGCGGCGGATGCTGCGGCGAAGCGCCTGGCACAGCTCGAGCCGGTGCTGCTCGTCGCCTGCGACGGATACTCGTTCAACGGTCGCTCGTTCGACCGCCGCGATCAGGCCGTGGAACTCGCTCGCCTGCTGCCCAGCGTGCAGGAGGTCGTGCACATCGAGCACGCCGGCCTGGAGCGGCTCGACTACGGCCGCTCCACAACGACCTGGTCGGAGGCGCTCACCCCGATGGATGCCGCGCCGCTCGCGCCCCTGCAGGTGCCCTTCGATCACCCGCTGTGGGTGCTGTTCTCATCAGGCACCACCGGCATCCCCAAGGGCATCGTGCATGGTCACGGTGGCATCACGCTCGACGCGCAGAAGAACCTCGGGCTCCAGATGGACATGACAGCAGACGACCGCATGTTCTGGTACACCTCGCCCAACTGGATGATGTGGAACTTCGTCGCCAACGCGCTGCTGCTGGGCGCATCGATCGTGACGTACGACGGAAACCCGACCTTCCCCGAGGCCGGCCGCCTGTGGGACATCGCGGCCGAGCACGACGTGACGATCCTCGGCACGAGCCCCGGGTATCTGCAGGCGAGTGAGCGCGCCGGCTACACCATCCCCCCGGTCCCGCACCTGCGCATGGTGGGGGCCACCGGGTCGCCGGTGCCGCCGAGCGCGTTCGCCTGGCTGGCCTCGCAACTCGGCTCCGAGGTGCCGCTCGTCTCGATGTCGGGTGGCACGGACATCTGCTCCGCGCTGGCGAGCGGAGCGGCGAACAAACCGATCTGGCCCGGCGAGCTTCCGGCACGCGCGCTGGGGATGGCTGTGGCGACGTGGGATCCAGACGGCAACCCGGTCACGGGCGAGGTTGGCGAGCTCGTCGTGACCAAGCCGATGCCGAGCATGCCGCTGCACCTCTGGAACGATCCCGACGGCGCGAAGTACCACAACGCCTACTTCGACCGGTTTCCCGGCGTGTGGCGGCACGGCGACTGGGCCACCATCACCGATCGGGGTTCGGTGGTGATCCACGGCAGGTCGGATGCCACGCTGAACCGCTACGGCGTGCGCCTTGGCAGCGGAGACATCTACGACGTGGTCGAGCGCCAGCCCGGGATCGTCGAGTCGCTGATCGTTGGCGTCGAGCAGCCCGACGGCGGGTATTGGATGCCGCTCTTCGTCGTGCTGTCGCACGGAGTCGAGCTCGACGACGCCCGGCGCGCGCAACTCGCATCTGCGATTCGCACCGCAACCTCGCCTCGCCATGTGCCCGACGAGATCATCGCGGTGCCTGCCATCCCTCACACGCGCACCGGCAAGAAGCTCGAGGTGCCGATCAAGCGGATCCTGCAGGGCGCCCGCCCTGAGGAGGTCGTGAGCCGGGATGCCGTCGATGACCCCGATGCGTTGGACCTGTTCGCACGACTCGGCGCCGAACGCCGCGACTGACAGCCGCCGTGAGACGAATGTCGCGTCACCAGAAGCACTCTGCTAGATTGTCGGACATTAGACTTCATTCGAATAGTCCTACAAGGAGGTGGGCCTTCCATGGTTGCTAAGGGAACGGTTTCAGAGCTCGGGTATGTGTCGCTGCGAACGACGGACCTCAAGGCGTCCATCGAGTACGCGGAGAATTTTCTCGGCCTGCGGGTAACGGAGGCCACGAGCACCAAGGCGTATCTCGCCGCCCAGGAGACGCACCACGAAATCGTCTACACCCAGTCGGATGAGAACGGCACCGACCACATGGGGGTCCTGGTTCCAAACGGTGAGGAGCTCGCAGCCGTCCGGGAGAAGGTTGCACGGCGCGGTTTCAAGGTCATCACCGAGAACCCGTTCGAAACCCATGCCGAGGCTGGCTTCGCGTTCGTCGACCACGAGGGCTACACCTGGAACGTCTACCAGGAGGCCGACCGCTACGACATTCGCGTCGGCTTCACGAATGTCGACCGCTTCGGGCACATCAACCTCAAGGTGCGCGACTCGATCACCTACCGCGACTTCCTGATCGACGTGTTCGACCTCAAGGTGTCAGACCAGATCGGTGAAGACATCGCGTTCTTCCTGCGCTGCAACGCCGACCACCACGGCATCGCGATCATGAAGCGCGATGATGTGGCCCTGCACCACCACGCCTGGCAGGTGCAGAGCATCGCCGATCTTGGCCGCCTCGGCGACCGCCTCATCCGTGCTGGATCGCGCCTCGTGTGGGGCCCCGTACGTCACGGCGCTGGCCACAATATCGCCGCCTACTACCTCGAGCCTGCGGGCGGGATTGTCGAGGTCTACGCCGACATGGAGCAGATCTACGACCCCGAGCGCGGCGTGAAGTACTGGGACCCCGAGGACCTGAGCTGGATCAACCAGTGGGACGGCCAGATTCCCGAGATGCTCCAGTACGGCTTCGCCCCGACCACTCGCTGATCGCGACCCAGGAGGAACTGACATGACCGAAGCTGTCATCGTCGCGATCGGGCGTTCCCCGATTGCGCGCGCCCGCAAGGGCGGACTCGTCGATGTGCGGGCGGATGAACTCGCGGGGCAGGTCGTATCGGGTGTGCTTGAGCGCGTCCCGGGCATTGACCACGGCGACCTCGAGGACTTTATCCTCGGATGCTCCGAGCCCAGCGGTGAGCAGGGCTTCAACCTCGCCCGGGTGATCGCCGTCTCGCTCGGCATGGACCACCTGCCGGGGGCGACGGTCACCCGCTTCTGCGCGTCATCCCTCCAGGCCACACGGATGGCCTTCCACGCGATCGCCGCCGGCGAGGGCGACGCCTTCCTCATCGGTGGGGTCGAGTCCACCACCCGTTTTCCCTCCCTCGACCCCCAGCCTGGCGAGCGTCTGGGCGGCACTGACCGCACCGCGGCACTCATCGCCGAGGGTCGCACCTGGTCCGATCCCCGTGATGAGGGCTTGGCCCCCGACGGTTCGATGACCCTCGGATTCGGCATGGGGCTGACCGCAGAACATGTCGCGCGCCTCACCGGCACGACGCGGGAAATGCAGGATGCCTACGCCCTCCGTTCCCAAACCCTCGCAGCAGAGTCGGCGCGCAGTGGTTTCTTCGACCGGGAGATCATCCCGATTACCCGCCCGGATGGAACGGTGTTCGACGCCGACGACTGCATCCGTCCCGGCACGACCGCCGAAGGACTCGCCGCGCTGGCCCCCGCATTCAGCCCGAAGGGCACCGTGACCGCGGGCAACTGCAGCCCGTTCAACGACGGCGCCTCGGCCGCCGTGGTCGTCTCGGCGGACTTCGCGCGGGAGCGTGGGCTGACCCCGCTCGCGCGGATCGTCTCAACCGCCGTGAGCGGGCTGTCGCCGGAGATCATGGGGCTCGGCCCCGTGGAGTCGTCCCGCCGCGCGCTCCAGCGTGCCGGCATGACGATCGGCGACATGGACATCGTCGAGATCAATGAGGCCTTCGCCGCCCAGGTGCTGCCCTCTGCGGCGCAGCTCGGCATCGATATCGACACGCAGCTCAACCCCTTCGGCGGCTCAATCGCGCTCGGCCACCCCTACGGTGCGACCGGCATCCGCCTGCTGTCGACCATGCTCAACGGCCTGCGCACCCGCGACCAGACCCTCGGTCTTGCCACGCTCTGCGTCGGCGGCGGCCAGGGCATGGCGGTCATCCTCGAACGCCTCAACTGACTGGAGAAGCAGATGACGAGTCCCGACTCCCACGGCCCCAACGAGCCTCACCTCAGCGACGATGAGCGGCGCGCCCAGGGCTTCGCCGTGCGGCGCAGCGTGCTCTCAGACGGTCACGTCGACCGCGCGATCGAGAAGACGACCTGGCTCACCGAGGACTTTCAGGACTTCATCACCCGCGTCGCGTGGGGCGAGGTCTGGTCGCGGCCGCAGCTCGACCGTCGTACCCGCTCGGTCGTGGTGCTGTCGTCACTTATCACGGGTGGGCACCACGCCGAGCTGAAGATGCATCTCGTCGCCGCATACCGCAACGGCCTCAGCGTCGAAGAGATCCGCGAGATCATCCTGCAGTCGGCAATCTACGCCGGCGTGCCGAACGCGAATGCCGCTTACCGGGTGGCGATCGAGGTCTTCGGAGACGGCTCCGTCATCCCGCCCGACCCCGAGTGACCGGGAGTAGCGGAAGATGACCTCGACCCCTCCGGCTGGCACGCCTCGGGGCGGCCACCCAGGCCCGCTCGCCGGGCTGCGCGTGATCGACATGTCGACGTCGTATGCGGGCCCGACCGCCGCGATGTACCTCGCCGACCTCGGCGCGGATGTCGTCAAGGTGGAGCGCCCCCGCACGGGCGACGACGCCCGCACCTGGGGACCGCCGTTCGTCGATGGGGAATCCGCATGGTTCGCATCCGCTAACCGGAATAAGCGCTCGATCGCCCTCGACGTGGCTTCCCCCGCTGGCCGCGACGTGCTGGATCGGCTGCTCGCGTCGGCCGACGTCTTCATCCAGAACGTGCTGCCGTCCAAGCTCGAGCGTCTGGGTCTCGTCCCTGAGGCCGTGCTCGATCGCCACCCACACCTGATCTACTGCGCGATGTCGGGATTCGGAATCGACGGACCAGCGCGCGACCAGCCCGGGTATGATCTCGCCGCGCAGGCGCGCTCCGGACTCATGTCGGTCACGGGCGCGAAAGGTGGCTCGCCCCAGCGGGTGTCGACGGCCCTGTCTGACATCGTCACGGGGATGTGCGCAGCCCTCGCCATCAGCGCCGCGGTCGTTCGCCAGCGGGCGGAGGGCGTCGGCGAGATCATTGACGTATCGCTGCTCGACTCCGATCTCGCGCTCATGGCGCCCCGCATCGCGTCGTTCCTCGCCGGCGACCCGGAGCCTGCGCCCAGCGGTGGCACGGACTCGGTGCTCGCGGTCTACCAGACCTTTCCCACGGCCGACCGGGAGATCGTCGTCGCAATCGGCAACGATGCAATGTGGCGACGGTTCTGCACCGCCATCGGGCTCGATCAACTCGCAGCGGATCCCGCGCTCGCGACCAACGACGGGCGACGCCGTGATCGGGCACGCATCACGGAACAGATTGCAACCGTGCTCGTGACCCGCCCAGCGCTGGAATGGACGTCGCTGCTCGCTGGCGCCGGCGTGCCAACATCCCTCGTGCAGTCGCTCGGTGAAGTGGTGGCCGACCCGCAGGTCGTCGCCCGCGACAGCGTGCTGCCAGTACCCGGGACGCCCGGGCTCAATGGGGTGCGCAGTCCGTTCCGTCTCCGTTCCATCCCCCAACCGCGCAATGAGCGCTTCCCGCAGCTCGGCGCAGACTCGGTCGACGTGCTCGCCGAGCTGGGCCTGAGCCCCGATGAGATCGGCTCGCTCACCGAGGCCGGCACCGTGGGCGCGCCGCCCGTCGACTCGAGAGGAAATGCCACAGATGGCCAATGAAGAGGTCGTCCTTGCTGAGACGCGAGGCGCAGTCAGGGTGCTGACAATCAACCGCCCGAACGTCTACAACGCGCTCAACAGCTCCGTGCTCGCACGGCTCTCCGAGCTCACGACGGAGGCGGTCGGCGACGGCATGCGCGCCGTCGTCCTGACGGGCTCGGGCCCCCGCGCCTTCAGCGCGGGGGCGGACCTCGACGAGTTCGCGGGGCTCGACGCCGTCACTGCCCAGGAACGACTGAGCGCCGGGCAGCGCGTGATGAACACGGTCGAGTCCTGCCCGATCCCGGTCATCGCGGCGGTGAATGGCTTGGCGCTTGGCGGCGGCTTCGAACTCGTGCTCGCGTCGACGTTTCCCGTGCTCGCCACCAACGCGTCACTCGGCCTGCCCGAATCCGGGCTCGGCCTGATCCCGGGCTACGGCGGCACGCAGCGCCTCCCCCGTGCGATCGGACGCGCGTCCGCCGCCTACGCGATGCTCACCGGCGATCGCATCCTGGCTGAGCGCGCCTACGAACTCGGCCTCACCCCGCTGCCACCCGTCGCCCCCGAGGAGCTCCTCCCCACGGCGCTTGGTGTCGCGGAGACGATCGCAAGCAAGGGCCCGCGGGCCCAGTCCGCCATCCTGAGCGCCATGCGCACGGCTACCGCCGACGCGCACGGCCTCGCACTGGAGGCGAATCTCGGCGCGATCGCCACCGGCAGCGCCGAAGCCGCAGAGGGCATCGCCGCATTCCTCGAGAAGCGCAGCCCGGACTTCGATCAGGTGTCCCGATGACCGCATCCGTGCTGCCGGGCATGCTGGACATCGATGCGGATGCCGATGCCTACCTGAGTGCGCACGCTCTCGTCGACGAGTCGGTCAGCGATGCGCTTCTCACCGGGCGCGAGCGCGACATCCGTGACCGCACCCGCGAGGTCGTCGCCCGCGAGGTCGCTCCGCGTGCCACCGAACTGGATCGCACGCACGCGTTCGCGCATGACAGCTACCATGCGCTGGCGGGGGCAGGCCTGGCCGGGCTGGTGTTCCCGGAGGACCTCGGCGGCTCCGGCGACAGCCATGTGGCCTACGCGGCCGCAATGGAGGAGATCACGGCCGGATGCGCCGCCACAAGCCTCGTCTACATGACCCAGACGCACGCCGCATACCCGATCCTGCTCGCCGGCAGCCGGGAGCTCGCCGAGCGCAGCATCCCGTCACTGCTGAACGGTTCGGCCTACGGGGCGATGGCGATCACCGAGCCGGATGCGGGCAGCGATGTGTCGAGCATCCGCACACGTGCAACGCGCAACGCCGATGGCAGCGCGTACACCGTGCGGGGGTCGAAGACCTTCATCACGACGGGCGACCGGGCCGACACCATCGTGTGCTTCGTGACCGTGGACCCGGGCCTCGGGCGGGACGGCGTCACCGCGGTGGTCATCGACGGCGACCTGCCGGGAGTCGAGGGCGGCATCCCATTCCACAAGATGGGCATGCACGGCTCCTCGACCGCCGAACTCTTCCTGCGCGATGTCGAGGTCCCCACCGGCAATCGCCTCGGCGAGGAGGGCTCCGGATGGCGCATCGTCATGTCATCCGTCATCAAGTCGCGCATCAGCGCGGCGGCGCAGGGCGTGGGCCTTGCACGCAACGCATACGTGCGCACGCTGTTGGCGCTGCGGGAGATTCACGGCAGGCGCCTGCCCGACGAGCTTTCCTTCCAGCTCGCGGAGCTGCGCGGTGAGATCCTGCAGGGACGACTGCTCCTGCTCGCGACCGCCCGCGAGGTCGACCATGCCGAGAACCCCTCCACGGCGCACATCGGGATCATGAAGCAGGCCTGTACCGACCTCGGCTGGCGAACCGCCGTCGCCGCGACGGCGCTCCTCGGTCCCTACGGCGACCTCGCCGGGGTGGGTGTCGAGCGCAGCCTCCGTGACGCGAAGGTGACCCAGGTCTACGACGGCACGAACGAAGTGCAACGCCTACTCATCGCGCGCGACACCTCGCGCGCGCTCGGCGATCTCATCCCCACGCAAAGGAGCGTTTCTTGACTGACACACCCCGCACCGTCGCCGTGATCGGCGCAGGCACGATGGGCTCGGGCATCGCCGCCGTCATGGCCGGTGCCGGCCAGCGAACCATCCTGTATGACCTCACCGAGGACCGCGTGCAGCGCGGCATCGACTTTGTGCACGGATTCGTCGACAAGAGCGTGCGCCTCGGCAAGCGCACAGCGGATCAGGCCGAGGCCGTGAAGTCGTCGCTCGTCGGCGTGACCGACCTGGGTGAACTCGCGAGTGCGGACGTCGTCGTCGAGGCGGTGTTCGAGGACCTTCAGGTGAAGAAGGACCTCTTCGCCCAGCTTGATGACATCGTCTCCGACCGCACGCTTCTGCACACGAACACCTCGACGCTCTCCGTGACCGCGATCGCGGCGGGTTCGCGGCTGCCGGAGCGGGTCGTCGGCACGCACTACTGCAACCCCGCCCCGCTGATGAAGCTCGTCGAACTGGCCGACGGTCGCCACACGGCGTCGTGGGCGCACGACGCCACCCTCGACTTCCTCCGCACCATCGGCAAGACCTCGGTCGTCACGAAGGACCGCCCGGGGTTCATCCTCAACCGCTTCCTCATCCCGTGGGAGAACAGCTGCATCCGCGCGCTCGAATCGGGTCTCGGCACGGTCGAGTCGATCGATGCCGCCGTCACCGGTGCCCTCGGCCACCCGATGGGCCCGTTCCGCCTGCTCGACATCGTCGGCATGGACGTGCACTGGCAGGTCGCAATGCGCCTGTACGAGCAGCTGCGCGACCCCCGCTTCGCCCCGCCCCCGATGGTCGAGCGGATGATCGCGGCTGGCGATCTCGGTCGCAAGACGGGCCGCGGCTTCTACACCTACGACGACACCGCCCTCTTCGGCGCGTGAGAACGGGAGCAGCAATGACAATGTTTGAGAAGGTCGCGGTGCTCGGCTTCGGCACGATGGGCGGCGGCATCGCCCAGGTGGTCGCCCAGTCGGGGCGGGACGTCCTCGTGCTGGAGAGCGAACAGTCGCGACTCGACGCCGGACGCGCCGGGATCGAGCGCTTCCTCGCCGCCGGCATCGAGCGGGGCAAGACCACGCCGGAGCAGCGTGATGAGGTCTTGGGTCGCATCCGCGGCACGACCTCGATCGCAGACCTGGCGGATGTCGACCTCGTCATCGAGGCGGTCACCGAACGACGCGAGGTGAAGGCCGCGCTGTTCGCCGAGGTGGCGGCCGTCGTCTCGGCGACGACCGTGCTCGCCACCAACACCTCCGCCCTCTCGGTGTCGGATCTCGCGACCTCCGCCTCGCACCCCGAGCGGTTCGCTGGGCTGCACTTCTTCAACCCCGCCCAGCTCATGAAGGTCGTCGAGGTTGTGCGCGGCCTCGCGACCTCCTCCGAGGTGAACGAGCGCCTCATCGCGTTTGTCGGTGAGATCGGCAAGGACGCGGTGCCTGTGAAGGACCGTCCCGGGTTCCTCGTGAACAAGCTCCTCATGCCGTACCTCAACGACGTGATCCAGGAGTTCGACGACGAGCTCGCGTCTGCCGAGGACATCGATGTCGCCATCCGGCTCGGCCTCGGCTACAAGCTGGGCCCCTTCGAATTGCTCGACCTCATCGGGCTCGATGTGCACGAGCACGCCACCCGCAGCGCCTACGACGCGACGCTCGACCCGGCCTTCGCGCCACCGCCGCTGCTGCAGACGATGGTGGCCGCCGGCCGCCTCGGCAACAAGTCCGGGCACGGTTTCCGAGCGGGGGTATCCAAGTGAGCACATTCGAAGACATCATCGTCGATCGCGAGGGCGCGGTCCTGACCATCACCATCAACCGGCCGGAGGCGGGCAACAAGCTCCGTGTGCAGACGTGTCTGGAACTCGTCGACGCAATTCGGATGCTGCGGCTCGACCCTTCCCTGCGCGCCGCGGTGCTGACGGGCAGCGGTGACAAGTTCTTCTGCATCGGCGGCGAGCACGACGAAACCACATCCGTCGACCCGTCCCAGGTGATTCCCATCGTCGACGTCTACCAGGCGATCGACACGGTGCCGAAGCCCGTCATCGCAGCCGTGAACGGCTTCGCGGTCGGCGGAGGAAACGTGCTGGCGAACGTGTGCGACCTCACGATTGCGTCGGAGAACGCGGTGTTCCGCCAGGTCGGCCCGATGGTCGGTAGCTTCGATGCCGGCTACGGCACCTGGTACCTCGAGGACTCGATCGGCCGCAAGCGCGCGAAGGAACTCTGGTACATCAACCGCAAGTACACGGCAGAGCAGGCGCTCGGCCTGGGGCTCGTCAACGAGGTCGTCCCGGCGGGCGAGGCGGTCGCGCGCGCCGTCGAGGTCGGCACCGAGATCGCCTCACGCAGCCCCATTGCGATCGGCGCGCTCAAGTCCGCGTTCTCGGCACGCCACAACGGCGTCTCGGGCCAGGCGCGTCTCGCGCACGACCAGTACCTGACGCTTTACCTGCAGACGCGTGAGGCCCACGAGGTCAGCACCGCCTTCAATGAGCGTCGCGCTCCCGACCCGGACCAGTTCTGGCAATGACCTGGGCCGGCGTGAACCTGAGCGAGGACCAACGCGCCGTCAGCGACATGGTGCTCGAGTGGCGCGAACCGCTCGCGCCACTCGACACTGACGACGATGCGGCCGCCGAGACCGCCCGCGCAGGCATCGTCGAGCTTGGCGTGTGGTCAATGGGGATGCCTGAGACCGTGGGCGGCGACGACGCTGCCATCGATCTCCGGGTGGCGGCACTGGCGGCCCTCGGCGGCCGATTCGCGGCACTCGCCTGGGCCTGTGCTCAGGCGCACGCCGCCGCCGAAGTGCTCGCGGGTGCCCGGGTCCGGGGCGAGTTGCTGCCCCACATCGTCGCTGGGAAGCAGGCCGTCGCGGTCGTCGACCTCGGCTCGGTCGGCGTTCAGCTCACGATCGACGGCGGCCGGGCATCCGGCACCATCGCCCGTATCGACGCCGGCGGAGCCGAGCCCGCACTCGTGATCCTCGACGGCGACGACACAGCATGGCTGCTCGAGCCTTCGGCCATCCGTGCGCGCGAGGCGCACCGGCGAACCGGCTTCGCTGGCGCGCGCACCTCGTCTGCCGTGATCGACGGCACGGTCACTCGCATCTCCGACGTGGCCGTGAGCGGCGTCCGAGCACGGCTTCGGCTCGCCGGCGCCGCAATCGCGGCCGGGGTCGCGCTCGACGCCGCAGCGCTCGCTGCAGACTACGCATCCTCGCGCGTGCAGTTCGGTGGGCCGCTGACGGCCCTGCCAACCGTGCGCCGCTCGCTCGACCAGCAGCGCCGTCGCGCGGTCCTCTCGCTCTCGGCGGCGGTGTGCGACGACGGCGAATCCCTCGACCGCGCCACGGGCGCCCTCGCGCAGAACCTGGGCCGCGCCATCGAGGTCGCCGCCGACGCCCTCCAGTCGCACGGCGGCTATGGCTACATCGAGGAATACGGCGTCGCCCGCCTGCTTCGCGACGCCGTATCCCTGCGTGCTGCGACGTCGATGATCTGACGACAGACGAAACGGGGTGTGCGGTCGGACCGCACACCCCGTTTTCGTGCAGGGAAGAGGTGCCTGCCTCCCCGCCGATGCCTACTCTTCGCGGTGCTTCGCGGGCCAGATACCGTGGCGACCGGGCGAGAGGATCCCGTTCGGGTCAACCGCATCCTTGATCGTCTCTGCGAGCCGGCGATAGGCGCCATCGTTCCAGTTGTAGATGCTCTGCGCGTCGTCCATGAAGTCAACGTGCGCCCGGAACTCGCCGTAGCCGAGCTCGCCGACCTCCCGGACGAGTTGCTTGGCGAGGGCGTACGCCTTCTCGGCCCCCTCCTTCTCATTGAGGTCGAAGGTCAGGCCGGCGACGACGCACGCCGTGCGCTGGTTGAGCGCGAACAGGCCCCCGATGAAGTTCAGTCCGTTCTCGCGGAAGCGCTGCTTGAGCTGCTCCATGACGTACCGCACCTCGGAGCCGGAGAGGGGAACGATCGGGGCGAAGGCGGCGTGCCCGAGGTTTGCCGGCCACTGGC
This sequence comes from Salinibacterium sp. GXW1014, assembly GCF_044769865.1. Taxonomy (NCBI): domain Bacteria; kingdom Bacillati; phylum Actinomycetota; class Actinomycetes; order Micrococcales; family Microbacteriaceae; genus Salinibacterium; species Salinibacterium sp. GXW1014. Next base: position 1,456,281 of record NZ_JBIZWA010000001.1, on the reverse strand, counting down.
CGGACTCGATGAGCTTCATCGTCGGGATGCCGGCTTGCACCTTGTCGGTCTCCCGGTCGATCTCGCCGTACTCCTCTGGGGCGAAGATCCGATGGCTGATGACCTTCGCGCCCGGGATGGCCTCCCACACCTCGCGGATGCGCGCGAGGTTCGCATCGACGACAGCCCTGCGTCCCCACAGCGCGGTGCGGACCGACCAGGCACCGATCCCGTACTGCTCGGCGAGCGCCCGCACGCCTTCATCGTCGATGAGCTCCGGCGGTGGAGCCGGAGCCTCGAAGATCGTGGTGAGCGTCGTGAACGTCGACATGATCGCCGGAACGCCGGTGACCGTGCGCTCAAGAAGCAGCTGCCGGAGGCTGTCGATGAGCACCTCGAGGTCCTCCTCGTTCGGCACCGTCAGCAGGAGGGGCGCGTATGCCTCGGGCTTGGGCTGGAGCCAGACGCCAGCCCTCACGACGATGCCGTAGTTGCTCTGCGCGAACATCTCGCCAAAGGAGGGCCCGAGGCCGCGGCGATAGAGGTGCCACGCCTTGTTGTCCGGGATGGCACCCATACCGGTGCGCACGAGTTCCCCGGTCGGCAGGACGACCTCGAGGCCGCACAACAGCTGGAAGTCGGAGCCGTAGGGCTGGTAGGTGACGCCGTTGTCCATCGAGTTGCCGATGACCGAGCCCCAACCAAGGTCGGTGATGGAGAGCTGCAGCGCGTGCCCTCCCGCCTCGATCGCGTCGTAGAGGTCCATCCACCGCACACCCGGCTCCACGACGGCGTAGGCAAGTTCCTCGTTGATCTCGAGCACCCGGTTCATCTTCCGGAGGCTGATCTGGATCGACCCGCGCACCACCGGTGAGGGGCCACCGTAGCCGCCACGCCCCTGGCCGTGCGGCCAGACGGGCACACCGTGGCGGTTTGCGATGCGCATGACCTCCTGCACCTCCTCGACGCTCGTCGGGAAGACCACTGCGGAGCCGACGTAGGTGTCGTCGCCGGGGATCCAATACGGGTCCTTGAACTCGTCGACGCTGGCACCGTCGATGACTACGCGATCCTCGCTGAGTGCGGTGGTGAGGTCGCTGAGGACCACCGGGTCAAGGGTCGGGCGCTCAGTCATGCTGCTCCTTCACAGTGGAGGCTGGTTTGTTGCCGGATGTGAATCAGGCGACGAGCACTCTTGCGAGCTGCCCAGAGCGGCGCGCTCGCAAGAGTGCTCGTGCCTGTCGGCGACTCAGCCCTGCCAGGCTTCCTCGGGCACTGGGCTGAACGGGTTCGCCTCGATGGTCCAGTACTTCGCCGGCACGTTCTCAGCGTCGGCATGCACCGCTTGGAGGGTGGGGATGCTGGCGATTGATACTGCATACACCAGCTCATCGAGCCTGGTCGTCGCATCCTGCACGAGCTTCTTCTGCTCCGCAGCATCCGGGTTCGTGGCAGCGGCCTGGAGTCTCGCGACCAGCTCTTCGTCGAGCGGGATGTTCTTCGGGTTAGCGAGGCCGCCCATGGGTCGGAACAGTGCATAGATGCCCTGCGAGAGCCCGTTGGCGCCGCTCGACATGACAACTGCGTCGTGGTTGGGCATCTGCATCGCCACCTCGCCGGGACCTCCGTCGAACGGAACGAGATCCAGGGTCACACCGATCTCTGCGTACGCCGATTTGAGCGCCTGGCCGATAGCGGCACCCGGGTCGAAGAACGCGGGATCGAGCACGCTGATCGTGAAGCCATCCGCATAACCAGCCTCGGCCAGCAGTTCCTTGGCCTTGTCGATGTCGTGGGCATACATGTCCCCGTTCACCTCTTTGAAGCCCTCTGCCCCTTCGGGGATGAAGGAACTGGTGGGGATGGCTTCCGCGCCCCACAGTGCGCTGGCGATGTCAGCGCGCGGCGTCGCGAAGGCCAGGGCCTGACGCACCGTGTTGTCCGCCAGCGGGCCGGAGTCGCGGGAGACGAGTGCAAGCGAGGCGAACGCACCGAGCGGTCCACGCGATGTCGTGAGGCCCGCGTCTTCAACCGCCGAAGCGTCAGCTGGGGGGATGTTCGACGCCCAGGTCACCTGCCCGGAGCGGAGCGCGTTGAGCCGCGCAGAGGGGTCCATCATTGGCTGGAGCACAACCTTGTCGTACTTGATCGCATCCTGGTTGTAGTACTTGGGGTTCGGCACGTAGACGTACTTCACGCCCTTGGTCGTCTCCGAGGCCTCGAGCACGTATGGTCCACTGCCGGCGGTGTCTTCTGCGATGAGACTCCGATCCTTGGCGGCGGCCGGGGAGACGATGTAGCTGACCCCGTTGGGTCCTGAGAGGAGGTAGGTTGCGAACTCATCCGTCAGCGCCTCACCGAAGGTGATGTCAACCTGGTCCTCGCCAGCGGCAGCAGCGCCGACGATGGGATAGCTGAGCGCGGCAAACGGCCCGGGGGCGGTCAGATATGACGTGAAGGATGCGGCAACGGCCTCGCCGTTGAGCGGCGTGCCGTCTTCGAACTCGACGCCGTCGCGCAGTGTCAGCCGAAGCACGGTGCGGGTCTCATCGGTCCACTCCCAGGAGGTCGCCAGGTTGGGCTGGATCGCCCCGTCGACCGGGGACAGGTAGGTGAGGGTGTCATAGGCGACGCTGCAGTACACGATCGGCACGCAGTTCGCGGTGTCGAGATTCATGACGTCCCCAGACAGGGCCGCGGTGAAGGTTCCGCCTGTACCTGAGTTGCCTGACGGACCGTCATCGTCCGGTGTTCCCGTTCCAGTGCACGCTGCGAGCGTCATCGCGAGCAGCAACGTGCCCGACACGGTGATGACGCGCGGGCGCCAGCGGTTCTTCATTGACATGTGCATTGCCCCTGTCCGGCGCCTACTCACGACGCCGTTGTCTGAGTTTTGATTCAGACCTCACTGTCTGACTCTTGGCGAGACTATCGATCGCGTCGGCCACTGTCAACGGTAGGACGACGGTTCATTGCGTAATTGTCGGACTACGTGCCTGGACCGGCACTCCCCGCTCCCCCGCCCCTGGGGCGTAGCGCGGGAACATCCCAGTGCTCCACGATCCGGCCGTCAACCAGCCGGAAGATGTCGGCACCGAAGCCGGACTCGCCGCCGACGCGCACGCGCTCGAGAAACCACACCAGGTCTCCCTCCGCTGCGGTGGCAATGACGGTAAAACTCGGCCGGAAGTGCTCCGGGAGACTGCCGATCTCCTCGAGCGAACGGCGGAGCGCCTCAGGGCCATCGGGGATGCTCTCATTGTGCTGGAGGTAGACGTCATCCCAATGGTCAGCCACAACCGTGGGATCGAAGTCGAGAAATCGGGCAAAGGCCGCCGATGCAGCCTCCCGATTGGTCGCGGTCCTCGCAGGTCCCCCAAACTGCATGCCAGCAGGCGGGCGGTAGGCATCACTGAACACCGACCTGCCGCTGACGGTGCTCGGGGGAACATCGACGTGGAGTTGCCAGTGCTCAGCGACCTGATCGCCGACGAAGCGGAAGAACTCACACCAGGACTCGCCGCTGAACTCGTCACTCGGGTCCGTCGCTGCGTGCCAGTGCACGCCCACGAGGTCACCATCAGCGACGGTTCGCTTCACTGTCGCCACGACTCCGGGCATCCGCGCGTGCAGCTCACGGTAGCGCTGACGCGCGCCAGCTGGCCCATCCACCAACGATGGAGGGGAGCCATGATGGCGGGCCTCCGGAGCGATGAGCGCGTCGAGAGCGTCGCCGCTCCCGGCCAGGATGCGCCCAGACGTCAGGTCGCCGAAGACGCGCAGGACCAGCTCGCGCCGGCTCTCGGCGTCACGCACCTTCGGGCGCGAGCACGATGTCGAACTGCACGCGCGTCCAGTCGCCCTCCAGCGCACGACCGTCAGGCGTGGGCGTTCCAGCGGACTGAAGCTCGAAGTCCTTGATGAGTGACTCCTTCACCCCGAAGACACTGTCCTTCCAGCCGATCTCGTCGCCGCTCACGAAGATATGCGTCACGAGCCGACGCATCTCCGGCGCCGTGACCATGAAGTGCAGGTGCGAGGCACGCCACGGCGAGCGCCCAACCGCCTCGAGCATCTGCCCCACAGGGCCGTCGTGAGGAATGGGGTAGGGCGTTGGCGTAATCGCCCAGAACGAGTATCGACCGTCCGCGTCAGCGAACAGGTGCGCGCGCGCTGAGGTGCGGTCATCGTCGTACTGCACGTCATAGAAACCGTCCTCGTCGGCCTCCCACACCTCGATCCGGGCGCCCGGGACGGGGGTGCCGTTGGTGTCGGTCACCGTGCCCTCCACCCAGCAAGCCTGGCCGGTCGCACCGAAGGCGATGTCGCCGCCGATCGGCACCTCGGGGCTGCCCTCCACGAAGAACGGACCGAACACGGTCGCCTCCGTCGCATTCGCGAAGGCCTCATTGTTGATCGCGATCGTCTGCATCGACAGGCCGAGCACATCCGAGAGCAGGATGAACTCCTGGCGCCGGTCGTCGGTGATGTGACCCGCCTGGGTGAGGAACTCGATTGCGCGCTCCCATTCACTTTCCGTGAGCCTGACCTCGCGGAGGTAGGCATGGAGGTGCTTCACGAGGCTCTGCATGAGGAACTTGAGCCGCTCGTCCTCGCACGTGTCGAACGAACGAACAACGAGGTCGACCAACGCTTGCTCGCGCTGGCTCTGCTCGGCCGTGATGCTGGTGGTCATGTCGTCTCTCCTTCTCGGGCCGCACGCATCCGCACGGTCGGTTTCGGTGCGGTCTCCCGCATCGCTGTGCTGTCGCGCACGCATGCGCGCTCGGTGCTACCTGGGCGTACCCGTCGAGGCGTGACCCGTGATGATGTCGAGCAGGCGGTCGACATCGGCAGGCAGTTCGTCTCCTCGCCACACCACGTGGTGGTCCGATCGCACAAGCGCGGCGCCGCGCTCGTACAGCGGCGCGAGCACCGCGCGGTCGTCGTCACCCGGTGCCCACACGGTGAACGGGATGCCCCGCTCCTCGGCCCGCGCGGAGAGCGCGGCGGCGTCGGCGCCAGCGAAGTCGAGCAGCGTGAACCCCATGCCGAAGTGGTCATACAGCGAGCTGCCGTCAGCGAGCCAACGGTGCGGCGCGCGATTGCCCGGCGCGGCGCTCTCCGTGAAGTCTGCAAAGGTCGGCGCGGGTTCGACCGAGCCGTCGCGAACCACGATCGGCGAGAGCGAGTAACGGTAGCCGAGCTGCCCGCCCATGCGCTTGAACTGCACGAGCTTCTTGTCGAGGATGTCCTGCTTGACGGCCTCGCGGACCGCGTCTCCCGTTTCGCCGGACTCCTCGACACCATCACGCACGAGTTCGCGGGCGCCGATCGCGTGGTTGGCCTCTGACCCGAGCTGGATGAATCGCACGGCCTCGCGGCGATCGATCGAGTAGCTCGGCAGCAGGTCAGGCCCTCCCCAGCCGTCGACGAGCGCCGCGAGCTTCCAGCCGAGGTCGGCGGAGTCGCCGATGCCGCTGTTCATGCCGAAGCCGCCCTGCGGCGACACGAGGTGCGCGGCATCGCCTGCGAGGGTGACGCGACCGAAGTCGAAACGGGGTGCGAGCAGCGAGCGCTGCGCGAAGGCACCTCCGGAGAGCGGCTCTGCGTCGATCTCCTGGCCGACCGCCTTGAAGAGCAACTCCTTGACCTGGTCCCAGTTGTCGCCGTCGACGCCGTCTGGCACCGGTCCGGCGAAGTACTGCCATGTGTCGGGGCCCTGGGCGGTCAGCAGGTCGCTGCCACGATCCTCGTTGTAGAAGTAGACCATCGACACGACGGGTCCTGCACCGTTCTCCCAGATCTCCTTCAGCTGGGTGGAACGGAAATGCCACGACGTGCTCGGTGCGAGGTTCGGGTTGCCCTCGAGGCGCACGTTGAGCACCTCGCGCCGCAGCTTGCCGCGACTACCGTCAGCGATCACGAGGTAGTCACTGCGCAGCGTGTACGGGCCGTCCGGCCCGGTCAGTTCGACCGTCACGCCCTCGTCGTCCTGCCGGAACGTGTCCACCTCGGTGACGTTGCGGTAGTCAATGAGCGGCAGCTGCGCAACGCGCTCCCACATGGTCTTTTCGATGCCCTCGTTCGGCGCCCATTCCGCCCGCTCGCCGGCGAACGGCAGCGGCTCAGTCCACTCGTACGAGTTCGGCAGATTCAGGATGAGGTCGCCGTTGAGGCGCGTCACGAACGAGACGTCGCGACGGATGTCCTCGGGCACCGGGTCGTTCTTGCGCAGCGCATCCGCGATACCCCAGCGGCGGAAGTGCTCCATGGAGCGGACATTGGTCATGTTGGTGCGCAGCTGGAACGGCTTGCCTCGCTCCCGGCGCTCGATGACGATGCTGGCCACTCCCCGTTGGGCCAGATCGATCGCCAGCGACATCCCGACGGGACCGCCTCCCGCGATGATGACCGGCACATCCGCAGCCGTCTGTTTGCCCATTGATCGACCCTTCTCCCTTGAAGCGCATTTCTTCGTGCCCTGTGCGATCGCGTTCACGCGAACGTCGTGAGTGGCACGGGATATTCCTACATCAATCAGTCAGAGTAGCCAAATGTCGGACGATTTGATAGACATTGCTCACGACTCAACGAAGAGGAGCAGTTGCATGACGATCACACCCGCAGACTCAGCAGCGGTGCAGAGTGCACTCGCGGAGATCCGAGAAGCCCTCGGCGCCGACGCAGTGTTCACCGAACGCGCCGATCTTGACGAGTACCGTGACCCGTTCTGGGTGCTCGGCGACAGCACGAATGACGTCGCTGCGGCCGTGTTCCCCAGCACGGTCGAGCAGATCCAGACTGTAGTCCGCATCGCGAACACCCATGGGGCTCCCCTGTGGACTGTGAGCCAGGGACGCAACTACGGCTACGGCGGCTCCTCACCGCGGGTGCCCGGCTCCATCCTGCTCAACCTCTCGAAGCTGAACCGCGTGCTTGAGATCAACACCGAGCTCGGCTATGCCGTAGTCGAGCCCGGTGTCCGCTGGTTCGACCTGGTGGACGCACTCGAGGAAGCGGGCGGCGGGTGGTGGTCATCCATTCCTGACCTTGGCTGGGGTTCGGTCATCGGCAACAGCCTTGAGTATGGGCGTGGACACACCAGCATCGGCTCCCACGCGGAGAACGTGGTGGGCATGGAGGTCGTGCTTCCCAATGGCGAACTCATGCGCACCGGCATGGGCGCGATGACCGACAATCGCGCATTTCACACGTACCCGTTTGGCTTCGGCCCTATGGTTGACGGGCTCTTCTTCCAGTCGAACATGGGCATCGTGACCCAGATCGGCTGGAAGCTCATGAAGCGCCCAGAGAAGTATGCGTCGTGCTGGATCCACTTCGACGGCGATGAGATCGTCGTCCCCGTGATCGACGCGATGCGCGATCTCATGCTCGACGAGACGATCAACAACTACCCCTTCCTCGGCCGCGGCGTCGCTGCGAACAAGGAGGGGCAGCCCGACCTCGATGCCGCCAGTGAGGCGTGGGCGCTGCGCTTCGCGCTCTACGGATACGAAGACATCGTGGAGGCGAAGTGGAAGATCGTCGAGCGCGTGATCGGTTCCATCCCCGGTGTCACGGTCGGGCGCACCGTCTATGACGGCACCGATCGCGAGGGACCGCAGGAGGGAATCCACGACGACAAGGTCCAGGCCGGCATTCCCGGCATGGAGCTGCTCGACCTGTACAAGGTGCCGTTCGGCCCTGACACCGGCCACCTCGACTTCTCGCCGGTCGCGCCGCTCATCGGCACCGAGGTGCTCAAGGTGATCCGCTTGGTGCGCGGGCTCTACGAGGAGTTCGGCGAGCCATACGCTGCCGGCTGCATGCTGCTGCCCAACTCGATCATCGTCGTCTCGGTGATGTTCTTCGACCCGAAGGACGAGGAGAAGACGCGCCAGATCTATGCGAACTACGACTCGATGCTCACGCGCGTCTCCGCCGAGGGCTACGGCCTCTACCGGTCGCACATCTTCAAGATGGATGCCGTCGCGCAGACGTTCGACTTCAACGATCACGCCTACTTGCGCTTCGTCGAGACGATCAAGGACGCGGTCGACCCGAAGGGCATCCTGCAGCCGGGCAAGCAGGGCATCTGGCCGAAGGCCATGCGCGGCTAGTCCGACACCGCGACGAAAAGGGCGCCCGGGCAAATTTCTCCCGGGCGCCCTTTCACTGTGTGCGGTCAGTGCGGAAGGATCAGCACCTTCGCGGCGCTCTTCTCCGTGGCGCGGCGCACCGCCGCAACGGCCTCCGTAAGTGGGAACCGGTCGGTCACCATGGGTCGCAGGTCGATGCGACCACTCGCGTGCAGGGCGATCACGGGGTCGGTGCCGCCGATGTTGCCGATCGACCCGAAGACGCTCGCGCCCTTGACCATGTAGGCCATGGTCTGCATCGGCGCGGTGCCCGACTGCGAGCCGAGCAGCACCACCTTGCCGCCGACAGCAAGCGAACGCTCGATCTCCGGCAGCACCGTGCGCGCATTGCCCGCCGCCTCGATGGACATGTCCGCCCCGCGCCCCTTCGTGCGGTCGAGCACGACCTCACCAGCGCCGATGCCGTCGTTGGCGAGCGCGCGCACGTCGTAGGCCTCGTCCGCACCCATGGCCTTCGCAAGCTCGCAGCGGGCCGGGTTTGTCGCAAAGGCGATGACCTGCGCGGCACCAGCCGCGCGGGCGAGCGCCACCGCCGCAAGGCCGATTGGCCCGCAGCCATGCACGACCGCCACGCCACCGGGCGTGATGCCGCCTGCGCGATCGAACATCCCCAGGTATGCGACGCTCGCGGGCTCCGAGAGCGCTCCGATCTCGAAGACCTCGCGCTCGTCGAAGCGTTCGCGCAGCGCATTCAGCGGCCGCAGGTTCACGTCGCGCGAGACCACGTATTCGGCCATGCCGCCGTCGATGTTGAAGCCGCGGTCCGCCGCCTCCGTGCAGTGGGCGGGCAGGCCAGCCTGGCAGGCCTCGCACGCGCTGCAGTACTGCAAGGTGGTCACCGCCACGGCGTCGCCGGGCGCGAGGCCGCGTACAGCCGAGCCAACCTCCACGACCTCGCCTGCGAGTTCGTGGCCGGGGATGACCGGGAGCCGTACCCGGTATGGCAGCAGCACGTAGCCGTCGGTGTCGGTCTCGTACAGGTGCGCATCCGACCCGCAGACGCCCACGGCCCGGCTTCGCACGAGCACGTCGTGGGGGTCGCGAACCTGTGGAACGGGCCGGTCTACGAGCTCCCAGACCGGATGCCGCCAGACTCGGGTCGCATCGTACGCCCAGTGTTCGTCGACCTCCGCCTGGGTGAGTATCGCGTCCGGGCGGGGCGACCAGTCACCCCGGATCTGCACGGCCTGCATCGTCGCCATGGCCACCTCCTCGTCGTCCCGCCCACATTAGTTGATAAACGTCTGACATTCGTTAAGCTGACCTGAGTCGTCCAAGGGAGGGCGGCAACCGAGAGGAGCCATTCATGCACATCCGACGTGTCGTTACAGGCCTCGATGCGGAGGGTCGCAGTGCGGTCATCTCCGACCAGCCCGCCCCGCGCACGCACGACTTCGCAGCGATTCCGGGGTTCAGCAACACCGTCGTGTGGGCGTTGCCCGACTCCCCCGCGCCCACTCCGGAGGACATCACTCCCACTCTGACGTCGCTCATGCCAGGACCGGGCGGCTCCGGTCTCACGATCGTGCAGTTCCCTCCGAGCGCAGTCTTCGAGACCATCGACCCGGTCGCGGCCGCTGAGGAGGAGGCCATCGCGCTGCCTGGCCTCGCCGACACGTTCGACCCGGACATGCCCGGCTTCCACACGACACAGACCGTCGACTACCAGATCGTGCTGAGCGGGCAGCTCCTGCTCTCGCTGGAGACCGGTGAGCCGACCCTCGTGCAGGCCGGAGACGTGATCATCCAGAACGCGACGAAGCACGCGTGGATGAACCCGACCAAGGAGCCAGCGGTGCTCGCTGCGGTCTCCATCGGAGTTGCCGCGCCGTAGCCGCGGCGACAAAAATTCCTGAGCCGCGACTCGTTTGTCAACGATGTCGCGGCTCAGGACATTTGGCGGTGACGGTGGGATTTGAACCCACGGTAGCTTTCACTACACAACTTTTCGAGAGTTGCACCTTCGGCCGCTCGGACACGTCACCGCGGACAAGTGTAATACACCCGGAGGGTCGACCCGAACGCGGGCGCCTCAGCGCAGCGGGTGCTGCAGGATGCTCGAACTCAGATTCGTGCCGTTGACGTCGAGGTAGAGCTGCCCCTCCGTCACGGTCACCGTGAGTTCGTTCCGCCGTTCGATCGCCGCGACGGCCGCGTCGATGAAGCCGGCGTCGAAGCTCCGAAGCGTGATGTCTTCGGCCCGGTGGATGGTCTTGCCCTCCCACGCGGCGAGCAGCTTCGCGGGGTCGCGGTGCGTGTAGATGGCGACCCTGGCTGCCAGCTTGCTGCCGTGGTGGAGGCGCGCAGCATCCGGGGCTCCCACCTCGATCCATGCGGTGAGGGTGCCGGTGAGGTCACGCACGACCACGGCCGGCTCGTCAGTCGAGGAGATGCCCTCACTGAACGCAATGCCCTCCTCGTATTCGAGCAGGTAGGCCAGCACGCGCGTGAGCATGTAGGCATCCGTCTCGGAGGGGTGCCGCGCCACGCGGAGCATCAGGTCTTCGTAGACGCCACGATCCATGTCTGCCAGCTGCACGGTGAACGTGTGGATGAGCGCGCCGAGAGCCATGGTGGTTGAGCTTAGCGCCGCATTCACAGGCACGGATTCGTACGATTCGAGCATGAAAGCCACGCGCGTCATCATCGCGGCAGGGGCGACCGCCCTCGTTGCCGCAACCGGCGCCCTCAGCACGACCCTCGTGCAGCAGCGCCGCATGAAGGGCATGGAGGCGCTCGCCCAGAAACTGCCCGTGCACTCCAAGTGGTGGCGGGAGCGCGCCAAGCAGGAGGGCGAGCTGCTCTACGTCGCCCTCGGCGACTCGGCCGCGCAAGGCATCGGGGCGAGCAAACCGCACCGGGGATACGTCGGCGACATCATGCGGGAACTCGCGGATGTCACGGGCCGCAGCATCCGCGTCGTCAACCTCAGCATCTCGGGGGCACGCCTGCGCGAGGCTCTCGAACTTCAGTTGCCCGCGCTGCGCAAGCTGGGCGAGCCCGACTTCGTGACGGTTGGGATCGGCGCAAACGACATCGGCACCTACGACCGGGAGCGCTTCGAGCGCGAGATCGAGGAGTTGTATTCGGCACTGCCGCCGCACACGATCGTGGGCGACATCCCGAGCTTCTATGTGGGCGCGGCCGAGAAGCGGGTGCGCGAGGCGAACGCGATCCTGCACGAGACGGCCAGGCGACACGGGCTCATCGTCGCGCCCGTGCACGCGGAAACCCGGCGCGCGGGCGTGCTGCGCTATGCGCTCAACCAGGTGGCGGCCGACTTCTTCCACCCGAATGACCGTGGCTACCGCGTGTGGGCGCGCGCCTTCCTGCCGCTCGTGCGGGAGGCGGCGCACGGTCTCGAAGGGTCGAAACGCTAGCCCGAAGCGCCTCACGAAAAACTTTCTTCATGCAGGTGCATCTAAATGAGGGCTTCGGCCGGAATCACCTCTTCGATGGGCAGCACACAGCAGCCCCGATGAAGGAGAATCACCATGCGAAACAGGATCATCGCGGGGATTGCGGCAGGAGCCATCGTCGGCTTCGGCCTCGTGACTCCCGCCTACGCGGCCACCCCCGGCAACGCCTCGCTGTCTGTGCTTCACGGCATTCCCGAGACGCCCGTCGATGTCTGGGTGAATGGCGCTCTGACTCTCGATGACTTCCAGCCGGGGGACCTCGCCGGGCCGCTTGACCTTGCTCCCGGCGACTATGAGGTGGCGCTGACAGCGACGGACGCGACCGACGCCAGCTCTCCCGTGCTTGGCCCTGTGACCGTCTCCCTTGCAGCCGACACCAACTACACGGCGGTGGCTCACTTGGGAGAAACCGGAACGCCCACCGTCACCCCGTTCGTCAACGACACCTCGACCATCGCCGCAGGGCAGGGCCGGCTGACGGTGCGCCACGTCGCGGCAGCGCCCGCCGTGGATGTGCTCGCTGGCGGTGCCCCCGTGGTCGAAGATCTCGCCAACCCTGACGAAGCGACACTGACCTTGCCGGCCAGCACGGTCTCGGCAGCCGTAGCCGCAGCGGGTACGACGGAGCCGGTGATCGGCCCGGCGGATGTCAACGTGCAGGAGGGCGTCCACACGATCGTCTACGCGTGGGGCAGCCTCGAGGATGAGAACCTCGCCCTCGCCGTGCAGACCATCGAGGGTCTGCACTCCACTCCCGAAGGCGTCAACTCGGGAACGGGCGGGCAGCTCGCTGAGCGCGACATGATGCTCCAGGGCATGCTGCTGCTCGGAGGCCTTGTGATCGCCGCCGGCGCCGCGACGGCAGTCGCTGCACGACGCGCACGAGTCGGCAGCTGAGGAACAGCATGAGCAAGCGGACGATCGCAGGAGCGCTTGGCGCTCTTGCGATCGCCCTTGCGCTGGTGGCCTGCACGGGGACGACGGAGCCCACCGCACCACTGCCGGCGATCCCCTCGCCGAGTCCCTCCGCGGTGGCTCCCACGCCAGCCGTGGAGGTGCCAGTCAGGCCTGCGACCCCGGAGCCCGCCCGGCAGCCGGTGCCACCCGTGCAGGTCGCGATCCCCGACATCGGGGTGAGCATCCCTGTTGTCGAGGTCGGCATCGAAACCGGTGGCTTCATGGAGCTGCCGGAGAACCCCGCCATCGCCGGCTGGTACCGATTCGGCTCAGACCCATCCAGCCCGCAGGGCAACACGGTGATCTCCGCCCACGTCGACGCCGGCAACTACCCCATCGGTCCGTTCAGCAAGCTGCGCAACCTGGGCGCGGGAGCAACAACAGAGGTGACGGATGCCGCGGGAACCAGCCACCTCTATTCGGTGCAGAGCGTGACCTACTATCCGAAGAAGGAGCTTCCCGTGGCCGAACTGTTCGGCCGGGACGGGTCATCCGCGCTCGTGTTGATCACCTGCGGCGGCGACTTCGATAGCAGCATCGGACGATACGAAGATAACGTGGTCGTCATCGCGACCCCGGCCGCGTAAACGGCGAACGATCGTGAGAGGCATGAGAGTGGATGACCCGCAGTCACGCGATCCTCATGAGAGGTTTCGAGCTGGCGATGAGCGCGCGTTGGAGGCAATCTACCGGCGATGGTCTCCCGTCGTGTTCACGCTCGCGTTGCGGGCGGTCGGCGACCACGGCGACGCCGAAGACATCACCCAGAAGACCTTCGTCTCTGCCTGGACGTCGCGAGACTCCTATGATCCGGACAAGGCCCAGATGTCCACCTGGCTCGTGGCGATCGCACGGCGGCGCATCGCAGACACACTCGATGCGCGTCGGCGCGTGCGAGCGCTGCAAGATCAGCTTCAGCAGTTCGCTGACCCCGATGATCTCATCGGCCCAGACATCGACCTCGGTGACCGATTGATGCTCGCGGATGAGATCACCCGGCTGGAACCGGATGCCAGCGCTGTCGTTCAGCTCGCGTTCTATGACGACCTCACCCACGAGCAGATCGCGAGCCGCTTGCAGATGCCACTCGGCACTGTGAAGAGCCACCTACGTCGAAGTCTGACGAGACTCCGCAACCGATTGGAGGCTGGCCATGCAGCATCTTGATGCTGAGCGGCTCTCGCTCCTGGCCATCGGCGAGCCGGCCGCAGAGGCCGAGCAGACTCACCTCAACACGTGCGACCAGTGTGCGCTTGAACTCGCCGAACTGGAGTACACGGTGGCGGTCGGTCGATCGACGGCCGGCTTGGGCGAGCTCGCGACCCCGCCCGAAGCGGTCTGGAACCGCATCTCGCAAGAGCTCGCACTCGGGAGCGCCCCCACGGCGCCGGAACCCGCCCCCGAGCGCGGTCGTGAAACTGGCGGCGAGCATCCGCACGTCCCACGGTTCAAGCAGCGGCGTCGCATGTTTGCCTTGGCAGCCTCGATCGCGGCGGTTGGAGTGATCGGTGGCGGCACGTGGGCCGCTTGGCAAACCCAACAGCCCACTCAACTCGCGGCGGCGACCCTCGAAGCGTTTCCCTCGCATCCGGATGCTGCGGGCGAAGCTGTTGTTGTCGAAGACCGGGATGGCACGCGCCAGGTACGAGTGCAACTCGATTCCCGTGAAACCGACCAGGGTTACAAGGAGGTCTGGCTCATCACCGGGGACGCCTCCGCTCTCGTCAGCCTCGGCGTGATGGAGGGTGCCGACGGTGCCTTCACCGTGCCCGAGGACATCGATCTGAGCGAATACGTGCTGGTCGACGTTTCGCTGGAGCCCGACGATGGAGACCCGGCTCACTCGGGCGACTCGATCGTGCGGGGCGAGCTCTCGGAGGCCTAGGGCGGCAGCGATGTCTGCGGTCGCCTCTACTCTTGAGACATGGCCCGCACAACCGCTTCGTTCCGCTGCACCGAGTGTGGATGGACCACCCTCAAGTGGGCCGGGCGCTGCGGCGAATGCCAGGCGTGGGGCACGGTCGTGGAGGCGGCCGAGCAGACCGGCATCACGCGCGCGCTGAAGCCCGTCGCCGTGAGCGACGAACGGGTCGCGCGCCCGATCACCGCGATCACGGCGCCCGAAGTGGAGCACCAACCGAGCGGCATCCACGAGTTCGACCGCGTGCTGGGTGGCGGCATCGTGCCCGGTGCGACCATCCTGCTCAGCGGTGAGCCGGGGGTCGGCAAGTCCACGCTGCTGCTCGAGGTCGCGTCAAAGGCGGCGCAGGGCGGGCAGCGCGTGCTCTACGTCTCAGCCGAAGAGTCAGTGAACCAGGTGCGGATGCGCGCCCAGCGCACCGACGCCCTCCACGACAACCTCTACCTCGCGGCCGAGACCGACCTCGCGACCATCATCGGACAGGTCGACCAGGTGCAGCCCCAGCTGCTCATCGTCGACTCCGTGCAGACGGTCTCCTCCTCACTCAATGACGGCCTCGCCGGCCAGCCGGGCCAGGTGCGCGAGGTCGCATCGACGCTCATCCGTGTCGCGAAAGACCGGGGCCTCCCCCTGCTTCTCGTCGGTCACGTCACTAAGGACGGCACCATCGCGGGGCCGCGCGTGCTCGAACACCTCGTCGACGTCGTGTGCCAGTTCGAGGGCGACCGGCAGACCGCACTCCGATTCATCCGCGCCCACAAGAACCGCTTCGGCCCGACGGATGAGGTCGGATGCTTCGAGATGACGGGCGACGGCATCGCCGAGGTCGCCGACCCCAGCGGCCTCTTCATGAGCCGTGGCAGCGCCCCCGTCAGCGGCACGTGCGTCACCATCTCGGTCGAGGGACGCCGCGCCCTCCCCGTCGAGGTGCAGGCGCTCATCGTCAAGAGCTCGGCACCTCAGCCTCGACGCGTCACCAACGGGGTCGACTCCTCGCGCGTCGCCATGCTGCTCGCCGTGCTCGAACGCCGCGCCGGCATGAAGCTCAGCGAGAACGACGTCTACGTCTCGACCGTCGGCGGCATCCGACTCACCGAGCCAGGCGCCGACCTCGCGATCGCCCTCGCCATCGCGAGCGCTTACAGCGACAAGTCATTCCCCGGCACACTCGCGGCCGTCGGCGAAATCAGCCTCGCCGGCGAGATCCGTCCCGTCTCGCACGCCAAGCAGCGCGCCTCCGAAGCTCGCCGCCTCGGCTTCACGACCCTCGTCGACAGCAACAGCGCCCACCTGCGCGACGCAATGCGCACCGCCTTCGCGACCGCCGAGACCGTGCAGGCCGACGTTCCCCAGTTCTAACGAAAGGCGACCGTGCACGCAGGACTCCCCCTCGACGGCAAGACCGCCCTCATCACTGGCGTCTCCCGCCGGCGCGGCATCGGCTACGCCGTCGCCGTGAAGCTCGCCTCGCTCGGCGCCAGCGTCGCCATCCACCACCACCGCGAACACGACCTCACACAGCCGTGGGGCGGCGACGACCTCGACGCCGTACGCGAGGGCATCCGCGCCCACCTCAGGCAAGGCGCGCAGTTCACCGACGTCGGCGCCGACCTCAGCACAGCCGACTCGATCGGCACCGTCATCGACGCGGGCGAGGCACTCACCGGCACCCTCGACATCCTCGTGTGCAACCACGCGAAGAGCGGTGACGACGGCAGCATCCTCGACATGACCCCCGAACGCCTCGACGCCCATTGGGACGTCAATGCACGGGCCACACTCCTCCTCACCGCGGAGTTCGCCCGACGCAAGACGCCCGGCACCGGCGAACCACGGCGTCCCGGCGAACACATCGTGGGCGACAAGCCCTACGCGGCGCCGCGCGGCCACGTGTTCTGGATGACCTCGGGCCAACTCCACGGGCCCATGCGCGGCGAAGTCGCCTACGCCACGAGCAAAGCCGCCCTCGCCGGGATCACGCCGACGGTCGCCGCCGAACTCCTCGAGCTCGGCCTCATCCTCAACACCATCAACCCCGGGCCCGTCAACACGGGCTACATGGACCCGGACACCACCGACCGTCCCCTCGAGGGCCTCAACGACTGGGTCGCGACGACCCCGTTCGGACGCGTCGGCAGGCCACAGGACCCCGCCGAGCTCATCGGCTGGCTCGCGACATCCCCCGGCAGTTGGGTCGTCGGCCAGGTACTCACCAGCGACGGCGGCTTCAGCCTGGGCTAACCGGAGACCGCGCTCGGAGGCACGCGCAGTAGTATCCCCCAACCGCGACGGAAGGCGAACGGATGCGCAAGGTCACCTACTCCATGGGCATGACGCTCGATGGATACATCATCGGCCCCGACGGCAGGTTCGACTGGTCCGCGCCCAGTGAGGAAGTCTTTCGGCACTCGATCGAGGAGATCAAGAGCGTCGGGGTGCACCTCATGGGGCGGCGGCTCTACGAGACGATGCTCTACTGTGAAGACCCGGCCAACGAGTTCGACGACCTCGAGCAGGAGTGGGCCGACCTGTGGAATCCGCTGCCGAAGCTCGTGTTCTCTCGGACGCTCACGTCGGTCGAGGGTAGCGGCGCACGCCTCGCGACATCCGGTCTCGCAGAAGAGATCGCGCGTCTCCGCGCGGAACCCGGTGACGGCGACATCGCGATCGGCGGCGCCGACCTCGCGGCCCAGGCGGCCACGCTCGGACTCATCGACGAGTACCTCGTGCGGGTGTTCCCCGTGATTGTCGGCGGCGGCACGCCGTTCTTCGCGCGCGACGAGCAGCGGGTGAACCTCGAGCTCGTGGAGAACCGCACCTTCGGCAACGGGGTCGTGTTTCTGCACTACCGCGTGCAACGCTGACGCCGCGTCCTCATCGAGTGGCCAAACTTTCAGCCACCCCTCGGCGTATGGCAGAAACTTTGGCCACTCACGCCCCGGAAAGCACGCCCGAGGTCCGACTCATGGCGCCGAGATCCGGCTCAACGACGAAGGCTCGGCTCAGCGCCAGCCGAGTCCCGGCGCTACGTGCTTCACGACCGACTCGAGGAGTCGCGCGTTGAACTCGACGCCCAGCTGGTTGGGCACGGTGATCAGGAGCGTGTCCGCCTCGGCGACGGCCGCGTCATCCGCCAGCTGTTCGATGAGCTTGTCGGGCTCGCCGATGTAGCTGCGCCCGAAGGTCGCCTGCAGCCCGTCGATGACGCCGACCTGGTCGCGCGCCTCGGCCTGGGCACGGAGCCCGAAGTAGTGGTGGTCCTCCTCCGTGACGAGGGGGATGATGCTGCGGCTCACCGAAACCCTCGGTGAACGGTCGTGTCCCGCCTCGGCCCACGCTGAGCGGTAGGCGGCGATCTGCTCGGCCTGGAGGTCGGCGAGGGATGCCGCCTCACCGAAGACGAGCGTCGAGCTCATGAGGTTCATGCCCTGCTCGGCCGCCCACACGGCGGTGTCCAGACTGCCGGAACCCCACCAGATGCGGTCGGGCAGGCCAGGAGACAGGGGGTCGATCGCGAGCGGGCGCGAGACCCCTGTCATAGCCGGGTCGGACATGACGACGCCCTCGCCACGGATGGCGGCGAGGAAGAGCGCGGCCTTGTCGCGCGGCATCCCATCGTCGGGGTAGCCGAAGGCGCGCCATCCGTGCTGGGCGGGTTCGGGTGAGCCCCGGCTGATGCCGAGCTGCAGTCGCCCGTCGCTGATGAGGTCGGTGATCGCCGCCTCCTCCGCGAAGTAGAGCGGGTTCTCGTAGCGCATGTCGATGACGCCCGTGCCGAGCTCGATGCGCGAGGTGCGAGCGGCCATCGCGGCGAGGAGCGGCATGGGCGAGGAATGCTGCGGCGCGAAGTGGTGCACGCGCACGAAGGCGCCATCCGCCCCCACCTCTTCGGCGGCGACGGCCAGCTCAATCGCCTGCTGGTAGGCATCCCGCGCGGTTCGCACGAGTGAGCCGGGCACGTCCTGGTAGTGG
The DNA here is from genome assembly GCF_044769865.1 of Salinibacterium sp. GXW1014. Taxonomy (NCBI): domain Bacteria; kingdom Bacillati; phylum Actinomycetota; class Actinomycetes; order Micrococcales; family Microbacteriaceae; genus Salinibacterium; species Salinibacterium sp. GXW1014. The sequence goes on along the minus strand of NZ_JBIZWA010000001.1, from coordinate 1,437,871 downwards.
CCGAAGGAGAGGAATCCGATGCGCTTCACACCGGATGCAACAGCCAGGCGCTGCTCGAATTCCTAGAGCAGCCGGAACGGCTTCTTGGCCGACTCGAGTTCTCCCAGGCGCACCTGCAGGTGGTAGGTCGCGTCGCCCGCGGGCACGGGCTGCGTGCTCGCGTCACACGGCAGCGAACGCGTGCGATCCCACGAGAGTGGTGTGGTCGACTGGGGCTCGTTGGGGGCGAGCGTCACCATGATCGCCTCCGACTCGGCCTGGCAATCGCTCGAGGTCCAGTAGGCCTCGGCGCCGCTGCCCACCTCGAAGACCTGCTTGCTGGGCGTCACGTCGAGGATGCACGGCACGGTGCCGATGTTGGTCAGGCGCATCGTCAGCTGCGGCAGCTCGCCGCCCGCGTACGCGTCCTTGTCGGTGATGGCCTCGATCGTGAGGTTCTGCGTCTTGCAGGTGCCGTCGTCCGCAGTCTCGTCTTCCCCGTTCACGGTGTCCCGCTCGTCCGACGCGTCGCCCTCGGTCTGCTGCTCGGAGCTCGACGGTTCCTCCGTGGCGGTCGGGGTGCTGGCATCCGCCCCCGGCCGCACGACGATCAACACGATGACGACGATGACCGCGACAAGGCCGAGCAGCACCATGAGGCGCCGCCGCCAGTACACCTGCGGTGGCTGCGGCCCGACCGGATTCCGGAGCGTCGACATGCGACCAGCGTAGCTAGAGGGTCTTCAGCATCCGGGTATTGCCGAGCGTGTTGGGCTTGACCCGCGAAAGGTCGAGGAACTCGGCGACACCCTCATCGGGTGAGCGGAGGAGTTCCGCGTAGAGTTCGGGGTCGATCGGCTGCTCCCCCATGGGCTCGAAACCGTGCCGACCGAAGAATTCGACCTCGAAGGTGAGACAGAAGAGCCGACGCAGCCCCAGCTCCCGCGCCTGCTCCTCGAGGGAGTCAAGGATGGCATGCCCGACGCCACGGCCGAGCCACTCGGATGCCACAGCCAGGGTGCGCACCTCGCCGAGGTCTTCCCACATCACGTGGAGGGCGCCGCATCCGATCACCCGCTCATCGGCGTCAACCGCGACGCGGAACTCCTGCAGGCTCTCGAAGAGCACGACGAGCTCCTTGCCGAGCAGGATGCGCTGGTGCACGAGCGGTTCGACGAGTTTCTGGATCTGCCGCACGTCACTCGTATGGGCGGGGCGCACGGTGAATGCTGGGGCGGCGGAGGTCACGCTTCGATGCTACTGCCGGATGCCGGGCGCCTTCTCGCGCACCGGCTGCGGTTTCTGATGCAGAACTGCGGCGACGAGCCGTTCGGCGGGGTCGCCACGCCGGGCGTTCGTGCGGAAGTGCATCAGTCACCGCACGAGGTCAAGATGCGAGAAGCCCGCCCCGCGGGATGCGGGACGGGCTTCGCTGGGTTCACTCAACCCATGAGCGTGGCTAGCTGATGATGGTGCCCTCGATCGCGCCGGCGGCAGCAGCCTCGACGGGCTCGCGGCCCGGCTGGCGCGTCGTCGTGAAGACGTAGCCGCCATCGACGTAGTCGACGTGCACGTGGTCGCCGGCGTTGAGCTCACCCTGGAGGATGCGCTCGCTGAGCCGGTCCTCGATCTCGGACTGCATCGCGCGACGCAGCGGGCGAGCACCCAGCGTCGGGTCGAAGCCGACCTTGATGAGCTGCGCCTTGGCCGCGGGCGTGAGCTCGACGGTCATGTCGCGGTCGAGCATCCGCTCGCCCAGGCGCTTGACGAAGAGGTCGACGATCTGCAGGAGCTCGTCCTGGTTGAGCTGCGGGAAGACGATGGTCTCGTCGACTCGGTTGAGGAACTCCGGCTTGAAGTTCTTCTTCAGCTCCTCCACGACCTTCGCCTTCATTCCGGCGTAGTCCTGGGCTGCGTCACCCTCGATCGTGAAGCCCACGGGGCCACCCGTGATGTCCTTCGTGCCGAGGTTGGTCGTCATGATGATGACCGTGTTCTTGAAGTCGACGACACGACCCTGGCCATCCGTCAGGCGCCCCTCTTCGAGGATCTGGAGGAGCGAGTTGAAGATGTCGGGGTGGGCCTTCTCGATCTCATCGAAGAGCACGACGGAGAACGGCTTGCGGCGCACCTTCTCGGTGAGCTGGCCGCCCTCTTCGAAGCCGACGAACCCGGGAGGGGCGCCGAAGAGCCGCGAGACGGTGTGCTTCTCGCCGTACTCCGACATGTCGAGCGAGATGAGCGCGTCCTCGTCGTCGAACAGGAACTCGGCGAGCGCCTTGGCAAGCTCCGTCTTTCCAACACCCGTGGGGCCGGCGAAGATGAACGAACCCGAGGGACGCTTCGGGTCCTTGAGCCCGGCACGCGTGCGGCGGATCGTCTTGGAGAGGGCCGAGATGGCCTGCTCTTGGCCGATGACGCGCTGGTGCAGCGCCTTCTCCATGAAGACGAGACGCGCGGTCTCCTCCTCCGTGAGCTTGAAGACGGGGATGCCGGTCGCGTTGGCGAGCACCTCGGCGATGATTCCCTCGTCGACGATGCCGGTGGATCCGGCTTCGCCCGACTTCCACTGCTTCTCGAGGCGCAGGCGCTCACCGAGGAGCTTCTTCTCCTCGTCGCGGAGCGAGGCGGCCTTCTCGAAGTCCTGGTCTTCGATCGCGGCCTCCTTGGCGGCGCGCACCGAGGCGATCTTGTCGTCGAACTCGCGCAGCTCGGGCGGCGACGAGAGGATCGAGAGGCGCAGGCGGGCGCCGGCCTCGTCGATCAGGTCGATCGCCTTGTCGGGCAGGAAGCGGTCTTGCACGTAGCGGTCGGCGAGGTTCGCGGCGGAGACGAGCGCGCCATCCGTGATCGACACCTTGTGGAACGACTCGTACTTGTCGCGGAGCCCCTTGAGGATGTTGATCGTGTGCGGCAGCGAGGGCTCGTGCACCTGCACGGGCTGGAAGCGGCGCTCGAGCGCGGCATCCTTCTCGAAGTGCTTGCGGTACTCGTCGAGCGTCGTGGCACCGATGGTCTGCAGCTCGCCGCGGGCGAGGAGGGGCTTCAGGATGCTCGCGGCATCGATTGCGCCCTCGGCAGCGCCGGCACCGACGAGGGTGTGGATCTCGTCGATGAAGGTGATGATGTCGCCCCGCGTGCGGATCTCCTTCGTGACCTTCTTGAGGCGCTCCTCGAAGTCTCCGCGGTAGCGGCTGCCGGCGATGAGCGAGCCGAGGTCGAGCGTGTAGAGCTGCTTGTCCTTGAGGGTCTCGGGCACGTCGCCGCGCACGATCGCCTGGGCGAGGCCCTCGACGACGGCGGTCTTGCCGACGCCGGGCTCACCGATCAGCACGGGGTTGTTCTTGGAGCGGCGGGAGAGGATCTGCATGACCCGCTCCATCTCCTTCTCGCGCCCGATGACGGGGTCGAGCTTGCCGTCGCGCGCCGCCTGCGTGAGGTTGCGACCGAACTGGTCGAGGATCTGCGAGCCGCCCTGCGCTGCAGGCTGGTCGTTGCCGCCGACCTGCACCTGCTCCTTGCCCTGGTAGCCGGAGAGGAGCTGGATGACCTGCTGGCGCACCTTGTTGAGGTCGGCGCCGAGCTTGACGAGCACCTGCGCGGCGACACCCTCGCCCTCACGGATGAGGCCGAGGAGGATGTGCTCCGTGCCGATGTAGTTGTGGCCGAGCTGGAGCGCCTCGCGCAGCGAGAGCTCGAGCACCTTCTTGGCGCGCGGCGTGAAGGGGATGTGGCCGGTGGGCTGCTGCTGGCCCTGGCCGATGATGTCCTGCACCTGCTCGCGCACGGAGTCGAGCGAGATGTCGAGCGACTCGAGGGCCTTGGCGGCGACGCCTTCACCCTCGTGGATGAGGCCGAGCAGGATGTGCTCGGTGCCGATGTAGTTGTGGTTGAGCATCTTGGCCTCTTCCTGGGCCAGGACGACAACGCGACGAGCACGGTCGGTAAATCTCTCGAACATTCTCTAACTCCTCTGGCATCTGGGCAGGTGTGGATGCCGGTACATCTACGGTAACGACGGAACCCCTCAAGGACTGCCCTTGTTCGCCGTGGGCGTGACGCGGATATTTGCGATGAGAGGCTTGCGCTCCATATCGATTGTCGTTACCTTATCGACTATCAATAACAACGACTATCGATAAGGAGGGGCTGCCATGACGGGCAACACCCGCAGCAACCATTCGAGGGCGGATGTCGTCGCGATGGCGTTCTTCATGCTGATGGGCGGAGTCTTCGCGATCATGACCCTCGTGCAGTGCGTGCAGCGCACGATCGAGGTGCTGGCAGGCGACGGCGTGCGCGTCTTCGCAGAGTTCATCGGCACGCCAGCGGATGCCCCCATCGGCCCCGGCGGCGCAGCCCGCGTCGTCGAACTCGACTCCGCCTGGATCTTGCCGGATGCACTGCCTGCCGCTTCGGTCTGGGCACTCGTGATCGAGCAGGTGCTGATCGCGGCGAGCGTCGTCACGGTCATCGCGTCCCTCCTTGCCCTCCTCTGGAACGTGCTCCGGGGCCGCGTCTTCAGCCGCGCGAACACGCGGCTGATCCTCACGGCAGGCTTCGCCGGCTTCCTGGGTTCCGCCCTGGCCCCCTTCTTCGCGAACATGGGCGCGAACGGTGCCTTCGCCCAGATCTCCGACGGCACCTTCAACAACGTCGTGCAGTCGGTCGAGGTCATGCCGCTCTTCGCGGTCGCCTTCCTGGCGGCCCTCGGCGGCACCGTCTTCGGGGTCGGCGAGCGCCTGCAGCGCGAGACCGAGGGGCTCGTCTGATGGCCGGCATCCGCATCGCGATCATCGCGCTCGTCATCGCCGCGATCATCATCGTCGCGATCGTGCTGCTCCGTCGGCGCAGCGCCGCGAATGGTGAGTCACGGCCTCTCGTACTCGTCGCCGGCCGCCTCATCGCGGCACTGTACGCCTGCCTCACCCTGATCGTCACCGCGGTCGCCGTCATCACGACGCTCACGGCAGAACAGGTCGAGGCCACGATCCCGGTGCGCGAGTTCTGGCCAGAGCCCTACCCCTGGATCACACTCTTGGAGGGTCCGAGCGCCCAGGTGACCGGGGGCGGCTTCAGCTCCGCTGAAGTCTTCATCACGGGACTCGGCATGGATGCTCGCGCCTTCCTCGCCGCGGGCCACGCGGTGCAGGGGGCGACCTTCATCGTGATCGCCGTCACGATCGCCCTCCTGTGCCAGCGGCTGCTGAGCGGGAGCGGGTTCACCGCCGCCGTCACACGGGCGGTCAGCATGTCCGGCCTCACGGTCATGATCGGCGGCATCGCGTGGCAGATCTTCTTCGCGATCGGCGGCAACATCGCCTCAACCCAGGCCCTCTTTGTGAGCGCCTGGGGCAGCGATGACGCGCCGGGACCCGACGTCCCCGAGCCGAAGTGGGACGGCACGGCCTACGACCCACTCCACACGGGCCTGCCCGACCCCGACTTCATGCTGCAGCTCGACTTCTGGCCCCTGCTCCTCGGCCTCGCCCTCGCCGCGGTCGCATTCGCCTTCCGCAGGGCCGAGCGGCTGCAGGATGACACGAAGGGACTCGTGTGATGGCGCCCGCCGACGACGAGGAGACGGGCATCCACTGCAGGCTCGATGAGCTGCTCGAGCAGAGGGGGATGACGCTGACGCGGCTGAGCGAACTCGTCGGCGTGAGCGTCGTGAACCTCTCGGTGCTGAAGAATGACAGGGCACGCGCCATCCGCTTCTCGACCCTCACCGCCATCTGCCGGGCTCTTGACTGCGAGGTCGGCGAGCTGCTCGTCGTCGACCCCTGACCGGCGCGCGCCCGCCGGGGTAACGTCGAATGGGCACGGCATCCGACGATGGGAGCGGCGATATGCCCGACGACGACGTGAACAGCCAGGGAGGCGACGACCTCGACGCCACCAAGCCACTGCCGAAGGCGGAACAGGCGGGCGAACCCGGCACGGAGGTCTATGGGCCACCAGACGAGGGCGGCGCCCGGGAGGTCGGCACGCCGGCAGCCACTCCGGTCGACGATGCGGCCGAGACGACACGGCTCGAGGCCATCGACGGCGGCGGCCACAACGCTCCCCTCTCCGGCGGAGCGACGGCTCCCGTCGCATCACACGTGCCCATCGCGACCGCCTCGGCGGCGACCGGCGGCGCGGGCGGACTGCCTCCGACCCCACCCGGGGGCGACGAGCGCAGGGGCTCCCCGTGGCCATGGATCATCGTCGGCATCGTGCTGCTCGCCGTCATCGCCATCGGGCTTGCCTTCGCGTTCGCCAACAACGGGTCGGATGACTCTGAGCCCTCGAACTCGCCCAAGCCGCGGCCCAGCGTCTCCGTGACCCCACCGCCGTCGCCCAGTGTCGACGACGAGCCGAGCGAGGCGCCCATTGAGACGCCCACGGAGGCGCCCGTCGAACCCGCGCCCCCGGCGCCCGAGCCTCCCGTCGAGCCGGAGCCCGCACCGCCGACGCAGGAGCCAGAACCAGAACCAGAACCGGAGCCCGAACCGGAGCCCACCGAACCTCCGGTGGAAGAGACGCCGGAGACCCCCGCGGCATAGGCTCCTGTCATGTCTGACCTCGACGAACGCCCCACGGAACTGCTCTGCGTCTCGGTCCCCGGCGGCGACGGCACGATCGAGTTGTTGGAGCCACGCGATGTTCCGCTCGGCGGGCCGCGAGCCATGACGGTGCGCCGCACGCTCCCCCAGCGCGGGCGCTCCCTCATCGGAGCGTGGTGCTTCCTCGACCACTACGGGCCGGACGACGTCAACGAGAGCGGCGGAATGGTCGTGCCGCCGCATCCGCACACGGGACTCCAGACCGTGAGCTGGCTCTTCGCGGGCGAGATCGAGCACCGCGACTCCAGTGGTGGCCACGCTGTGGTGCGTCCTGGCGAGCTCAACCTCATGACGGCGGGGCGGGGCATCCAGCACTCGGAAGTCTCGGTGGGGGCCCAGCCGTCAGCGCCGAACCCGACGGATGCCTCGGTCGAGGCGGGCAACATCGGCGGGCAGACGACGGGCGGCGGGGCATCCGGAAGCAACGTGCTCCACGGCGTGCAGCTGTGGACCGCGCTGCCCGACCCGCACCGTCACACCGCACCCTTCTTCGAGCACACCGTGCCGCCCGTCGTCGAGCACGAGGGCGCGCGGGTCAGCGTCTTCATCGGCAGCCTGCTGGGACAGATCTCGGATGCCACGGCGTTCAGCCCGCTCGTCGGCGCCCAGATCGACCTGCCGCCCGACACCGAGATCCTCGTGCCGGTCGACCCCGCGTTCGAACACGGCGTGCTGCTCGACAAGGGCGCCGTGACGGTCGACGACGTCGCCATCGAGCCGGACCACCTCGCCTACCGGTCTCCCGGCGCCTCGGCGATCGCACTCGCATCCGGCGACGCGGGCGCGCGCGTCATCCTCATCGGCGGCAAACCGCTCGGCGAGGAGATCGTCATGTGGTGGAACTTCATCGGCCGCACGCACGAAGAGGTCGTCGCCTACCGCGAGGAATGGCAGCGCGACGTCATCGGCGGCGCGAATGCAGAAGGGCGGTTTGGCAACACCGTCTACGACGGACCGTCACTGCCGGCCCCGCCGATGCCGACCGTGCGGCTGCGCTCGCGCGGCTGAACGTTACTGCTGCGCGCCGAGTGGGGTGACGGCGTAGTTCACGATGGTGCCGGAGGTCTCGGGCGTCACCGTCACGAGCACGTTGAGGCCAGCGCCAGCGAACGCGCCCACGCTGCGCTCCCCCGTCTCCGTCGCGAAGGAGGCGGTGAAGCCGGCACCGACGAGCCGCTCGCGTGCCTGCGCGAAGGCGTCTGCGACCGTCGCTTCCGTCTGCAGCCCGACGATCCAGTTGCCCTCGCCCTGCACCGTGGCGCTGCCGGCGTGCACGACCGTGCCGTCGATGAACGGAACCTCGGGCGGGAAGTCGGCCGGCAACTCGTTGCCCGCCTCGACATCGAGGCCCGTGACGCCCTCGAAGGCACCCTCAAGGCTGCCCTCGATGCGCTCCCGCGCACTCTCGATGGCCCCGTCGACGCTCTGCTGCACGGTCGACTCGATGAGCGAGCATCCGGAAAGGAGGGCGATCGCGAGCACCGCGGCGAGCGCGGCAGAGAAGGGCCTGCGCACAGTCAGTCCTTGACGGGAAGACCGAGCTTGGCGCGCTCCTCGGCCTCGATCGTGGCGTAGACCTTCCGCTCCGTGCGGTCGGCGCGCAGGATCGCGCGGATCACGAACCAGAAGACGAGACCCAGCAGGATGGTCGGCGTCACCGAGAAGACGGCGTTCGCCCAGAAGTTCTCAAGCACGGCGACAGTCTACGTTGCGGATGCTTGGAGTCAGCCGCCGAGGATGCCGACGAGGCCCGTGATGACGAAGTAGAGGCCGACGATGCCGATGATGAACCAGAGGCCGACGCGGGCCGGGGGCACCTTCTTGTGTGGCTTCTTCGGGTCGGTCATCACTTGACCGCGCTCACTTGACCAGGGGAAAGAGGATCGTCTCGCGGATGCCGAGGCCCGTGATGGCCATGAGCAGGCGATCGATGCCCATGCCCATTCCACCCGACGGCGGCATGCCGTGCTCGAGCGCCCGCAGGAACTCCTCGTCGAGGCGCATCGCCTCGGGGTCGCCGCGGCCGGCGAGTTTCGCCTGCTCGACGAAGCGCTCGCGCTGGATGACGGGGTCGACGAGCTCGGAGTAGCCGGTCGCGAGCTCGAAGCCGCGGATGTAGAGGTCCCACTTCTCGACGACGCCCTCGATCGAGCGGTGGTCGCGCACGAGCGGTGAGGTGTCGACGGGAAAGTCCATGACGAAGGTCGGCCGCGTGAGCCCGCCCTTGACGTAGTGCTCCCAGAGTTCCTCGACGAGCTTGCCGTGGGTGGGGTGGTCGACCTCGATCTCGAGCGTGGCGGCGTGGGCGACAAGCTCCTCGACGGGGGTCTGGGGCGTGACCGAGAGGCCGGATGCCTCGTTGAGTGAGTCATACATCGAGACACGGTCCCACTCGCCGCCGAGGTCGTATTCGGTGCCGTCGGCCCAGGTGACGACGTGCCCGCCCGCGACGGCGAGCGCAGCATCCTGGATCAGCTGCTGCGTGAGGTCGGCCATCTGGTGGTAGTCGCCGTAGGCCTGGTAGGCCTCGAGCATCGCGAACTCGGGGCTGTGCGTGGAGTCGGCGCCCTCGTTGCGGAAGTTGCGGTTGATCTCGAAGACCCGTTCGAGGCCTCCGACGACGGCGCGCTTGAGGAACAGTTCGGGCGCGATGCGCAGGTACAGCTCGGTGTCGAAGGCGTTCGAGTGGGTGATGAAGGGACGAGCGGATGCCCCACCGTGCTGCGTCTGCAGCATGGGCGTCTCGACCTCGAGATAGCCGTGGCCCTTGAAGGTCTCGCGGAGGGAGGCGTTGACGGTTGCGCGGGCGACGACCGTCGTGCGGGCCTGCTCGCGCACGATGAGGTCGAGGTAACGCTGGCGCACGCGCGTCTCCTCGTTGAGCTCGCTGTGCATGTTGGGGAGTGGGCGCACGGCCTTGGCGGCGACCTTCCACTCCTCGACCATGATGCTGAGCTCGCCGCGGCGGCTCGAGATGACCTCGCCCAAGACGAAGAGGTGGTCGCCGAGGTCGACGAGTTCCTTCCAGAGGGCGAGCGACTCCTCGCCGACGGATGCGAGCGAGACCATCGCCTGGATGCGCGAGCCGTCGCCCGCCTGCAGCGACGCGAAGCACAGCTTGCCGGTGTTGCGGAGATGCACGATGCGGCCCGCGAGCCCGACCTTCTCGCCCGTCTGTGCATCGGGCTCGAGGTCGGGGAACTGCGCTCGCACGGCCGGGATCGTCGTCGTGATGGGGAGGGCGACCGGGTACGCCTCGGCGCCCGTCTCGATGAGCCGCTCCCGCTTGGCGAGCCGCACCTGGGTCTGCTCGGAGGCCTCGCGTTCGAGTTCCTCGTGGGTCAGGGCAGGCGCAGTCGTCTCAGTCACGCATCAAGCTTACGGCGTGCCCGCGAGCCGGGCGGCGGCATGTGGCTCGACTTGCGGAGCGATACCCCCGGGGGTATTCTCGCTTGCATGCCAGAGAAGAGAATCGTCATCGTCGGAGGCGTCGCCGGGGGAATGAGCTGCGCCGCCCGAGCCCGCCGCCTCGACGAGACCGCCGAGATCATCGTGCTCGAACGCGGCGACGAGGTGTCGTTCGCCAACTGCGGCCTCCCCTACTACGTGGGCGGCGAGATCGAGAGCCGCGATGCGCTCCTCGTGCAGACCCCCGAGAGCCTGCGCGCGGCACTCGACCTCGATGTGCGCGTGCGCCACGACGTCGTCGCGCTCGATACGGATGCCCGCCAGGTCACCGTCCGCACCGCCGAGGGCACCAGCACGATCGACTACGACGCCCTCGTACTCTCCCCCGGCGCCCGCGCCGTGCGTCCCCCGCTGCCAGGGCTCGACTCGTCCCGCGTGCGCACCCTCCGCACCGTCGGCGACGCCATCGCCCTCCGCGAGCGCGTCGAGTCCGGCGCGAAGCGCGCCGTCGTGCTCGGTGCCGGATTCATCGGGGTCGAAGCCGCCGAGGCACTCCGTATGCAGGGCCTCGAGGTCGACGTGATCGAACTCGCCCCGCACATCCTGCCGCCACTCGAGGCCGAACTCGCCTCGCTCATCCGCGATGAGATGTCCAGGGCCGGGATCACCGTGCGCGAGGGTGTCGGCGCCGAGAGCGTCGAACCCGGTGAGTCCCACGACACCGTCGTGCTCGGTGACGGCACCCGCATCCCTGCCGACATCATCGTGCTCTCGGTGGGCGTTCGCCCCGACACCGAGGCCTTCGAGGCCGCCGGGATCGAGGTCGAGCGGGGCGCGATCGTCGTCGACGAGCACGGCCGCACCTCGGCCCCCGGAGTGTGGGCCGTCGGCGACGCCGTCGTGAGCACCGACGCGGTCACGGGCATCCGTCGCCCCGTCGCCCTCGCAGGCCCGGCCAACCGCGCCGGGCGCCTCGTCGCCGACGATATCCTGCGGCCGGAGACGGCACGCCCCATCCCCGCGCCCCTCGGCACGGCCATCGTGCGCATGGGCGAACTGGCCGCCGCCATGACGGGCGCCAACCGCGCCTCGCTCGAGCAGGCCGGCATCGAGTTCGAGACGCTGCACCTGCACCCCAACCAGCACGCCGGCTACTTCCCCGGCGCCCAGCAGGTGCACCTCATCGTGCACTTCGCCCCCGGCGACGGCCGCCTGCTCGGCGCCCAGGCCGTCGGCGCCGACGGGGTCGACAAGCGCATCGACGTGCTCGCGACCGCGCTGCGGGCGGGCATGACGGTCGATGACCTGATCGACCTTGACCTCTCGTACTCCCCGCCCTACGGCCAGGCCAAGGACCCCGTGAACCTCGCCGGCATGGCGGGCGAGAACCTGCTCAGGGGCACCCTCTCGGTCTGGCACGCCGACGAGCTTGAGGCCGTGACATCCGACGCCCTCGTGCTCGACGTGCGCTCCCGCGGGGAGTTCGCGAGCGGGCACATCCCCGGTTCACTCAACATCCCCCACACGGAACTGCGCGACCGGATGCCCGAGGTGCACGACGCTGCGGCCGGTCGCCCCGTGCGTGCCCTCTGCGCCTCGGGGGTGCGTTCCAACATCGCGCACCGCCAGCTCGCGCAGGCCGGCCTTGACTCCGCCACCCTCTCGGGCGGCATCCTCACCCTCAAGGCGGCGCTGCCCAACGGCGGCCGCGACATCCTCACGACGCAAGGAGCCGAATCATGACGACCCAGCAGGCGATCGATGCGGCGGCCGCCCAGAAGAAGATCGTCAACCGACTCAAGCGAGCGCAGGGACAACTCGGCGCGCTCATCGTCGCGATGGAGGACGGCGCCCCCTGCAAAGACGTCGTGACGCAGCTCGCCGCGGTCTCGAGCGCCCTCGACCGCGCCGGATTCGCGATCGTCTCGTCAGCGCTGCGCGAATGCCTCAACCCCGACAGTCACGACGACGACGACACCAAGATGACCCCTGAAGAGCTCGAGAAGCTCTTCCTGATGCTCGCCTGAGCAACCCCACACGAAGGAGAACCCCCACCACCATGTGTTCAGCAGTCACCTGCCGCCGATGCGGAAAGACCACCTGGGCCGGATGCGGCCAGCACGTCGACCAGGTCATGCGAAACGTCCCCCGGGCGCAGCAGTGCCAGGGCCACGAGAACGAGCCGGCTCAGGGCCTCTTCGCCCGAATCTTCAGCCGCTAGGCCCCGTCAGCAGCTCGGCGGCTCGCCGAACGTGACCGCCCGGTTGTCGATGAGCCGGGTCGTGCCGAAGCGTGCCGCGACGATCGCGAGCGCCTCACCGCGGAACTCGTCGGGCACGGGCGTGAAGGTCGCCGGGTTCACGATGTCCAGGTAGTCGACGGATGCGTGCGGCTCTGCCTCGAGCACCTCGCGCCCTGCGGCGATCGCCGCCGACGCCCTCCCCCCGCGGAAACCCGCGGCAACATCGGCCACGGCGGCGAGCGCCTTCGAGAGCGACAGGGCGGCCGCGGCATCCGTCTGCGACAGGTACTGGTTGCGGCTCGAGAGGGCGAGCCCGCCCTCCTCCCGCACGATCGGGGCGACGTCGATGCGCACGGGCAGGTCGAGGTCGTCGACCATCTGCGTGACGAGGAACACCTGCTGCGCGTCTTTCTGCCCGAAGACCGCGACGTCGGGCTGCACGATGTTGAAGAGCTTCGCGACGACCGTCAGCGTGCCGTCGAAATGCCCCGGTCGCACGGCGCCTTCGAAGCGCGACGCGACCGGCCCCGCCTTGACGCGCGTCGCGCTCGGCCCGTGCGGGTAGATCTCCTCGACGGCGGGCGCGAAGACGAGGGCGTCGCCGAGCTGCTCGAGCTTCGCGACATCCGCGTCGAGGGTGCGCGGGTACTTGCCGAAGTCCTCACCCTCACCGAACTGCAGCGGGTTGACGAAGATCGACACGACCACGAGGTCGCCGAGGGATGCCGCGCGCTCGACCAGCGAGAGATGGCCGGCGTGCAGGGCGCCCATCGTGGGCACGAAGGCGACCGTCTGGCCGGCGTCTCGAGCGGATGCGACCCGCCGGCGCACCTCCGCGATGTGATGCACGACCTCGATGGTCATTCCTCGTCTCCATTCCTCGGGCTGGGGCCGTCAGTGGCAGGGTCGTTGAGAGTGTTGTACCTGTCACGGGCCCGGTCGCTGTTGACACTGCGGTCGACCTCGTCGGCGAGCATGTCACGGTGGGCGAGTTCCTCGCTCGCGAGCGCATTCTCGACGGCGGAACGCACGAGCGGTGTCAGCACGGCGCCGGGAACCTCGACGCCGATCTCGCCAAGGATGCGCATCGCCTGGCCGATGATGGCGGTCGAGAAGGTCGTCGCCGTCGCCAGGGCCTCCGCGTAGGCGGCGCGGCTGCCCTCCGAGATCACGACGGGCTCGGCGCCCATCTCCACGACCAGCGCCTGCCCGATCGGCAGCACGGGCGCGGGCGCCGTGACGGCACAGAAGGCTTCGCGCAGGCGGTAGAGGTCGATGCTCGTGCCCGTGAAGGCGAGCGCCGGATGCACCGCGAGGGGAATCGCACCGGCCTGCATGGCAGGGGCCAACACCGAGGTGCCGAAGCCTGGCGCCGTGTGCAGCACGAGCTGGCCCGGCTGCCACGTGCCCGTCGCGGCGAGGCCGGCGACCAGGCTCTCGAGTTCGGAGTCGGGCACCGCGAGGATCACGAGCTCACTGCGCTCGACGACCGTCGGCACGTCGAGAATCGGCACGCCGGGCAGCATCGCCTCGGCACGGTCGAAGCTGTCGTTCGACACGGCCGTGATGCCCGTGATGGCGTGGCCGGCCGCGGCGAGCGCCGCCCCCAGGACGGGCCCGACCCGGCCCGCGCCGATGATGCCGATGCCGAGGCGACCTGCACGTTCCGAGGTGCTCACTCGCGGGGATCCTGCTCGGGCTGGGCGTGTTCGGTAACGGCCAGCTGTGGCTCGTCGCTCGACTCGGCCCAACGGTGCGAGCGGTCGCGAGCCGCGGCATCCACGAGTCGGTGGCTCGTGTCGGCGAAGAACTCCATGGCCTTGTCGACGTCGATCGCGCCGAGGCTTGCTGTGATGGGACCCATGACGGTGTGGAGGTGAATGGTGGCGAGCCGCGCCATCCGCCCGACCGGCCCCTGCTGGATCGCGGTGCTCTGCACACGCGGCGCAGGCACGATCACGAGCTCGCGCCAGATGGCGCCGCGGCGCAGGAAGAACGCGTCAGGCGTGACCGCGAAGCCGTTGCGGCGCCACGAGAACCAGCGCAGCCAGGCGGCCCGCTTGGGCGAGTTCTCATATCCGTCGCCGGACTCACCGCGCGGGGCAAGTCCCTTCACGAGCAGCTCCCGGCCGGCATCGTCGAGATCGGGCAGCAGCAGGCGCAAGACGTTCATGACGTCGGCTTGGTCGCCGACGGGAAGGATCGTGGTGTTCGCGATCGCGCCCGAAACGCTCTGCGCGGTCGCCTGGCTCGCGCGGTTGACCTTGATCTCCCACCAGCCGGCGAAGCGCCACAGCAGCGGCTGGTCGACCGCAACCGAGTGGATGCGCCCGGGCGGCAGGGTCTCGTTCGTGGTCGAGAGCAGGCCGTAGCCGATTCGCACGCCGTCGCGCGTGCCCGCGATCGAGTACCGGAGCGACCGAGTGAAGCGCTGCAGCCAGAAACTGCCGAAACCGATCAACGCGGGGATGACACCGAAGAGGATGCTGAGCTCGCCCGTGATCACGATCGCGACGATTGCTCCGATGATGACCGCGATCAGCACGAAGGTCGACACGCTCAGCAGCACCGAGCCGATCAGTCGCCCGATGCCGATGCGCACGATCGACTCCGGCGGGGCATCGTTGTCGGTGATCTCGGGTGCCAGGAACTCCTGCACGCGCGCGTCGATGAAGCCCTCGACGCCCGCCGCCTGCGCCTGCGCGGCGGCGCGCTCCTCGCGGGTGCCGGATGCGAGTCGCAGGATCTCCCGCCGCAGGTCGTTCGCATCCGAAGACCCCAGGTAGGCGAGCTGCACATTGGCGTCCTGCCCCGCCTGGCTGATCTCGAGCTTCGACGCCCCGAAGAGGCGCGGGATGAAGGGGCGCCCGATGTTGATGCCCTGGATGCGGTCGAGCGGCGCCCGGCGGTGCGTGCGGAAGATGATGCCGGAGCGAACCTCGACGACCTCGTCGGTGACGCGGAAGGTGTGCATGCGCCACGAGATGTAGAAGCCGATGATGAGCACGACGAGCAGCCCAGCGACGGCGAGCAGCGCCCAGCCGAGGAAGCCGTTCTCGAGCACGAGGTCGACGGGGTCGTCGCCCTCCGTGTAGCCCGGGAGGAACAGGTCGATGAGTCGCTCCCGGAGGTTCGCGACGACCACACCGAGGATCGCGATGAGCGCGATGCCACCCTTGAAGAGCGGCGACGCCCGGTGCAGGCGGTGCCACTCACCGTCGGCGAGCCCCGTCTGCACGACGGGGACGGCCTCGGGGGCGATGGCGGCGGCCTCGCTCGGGCCCGAGCCCGAGGCATCCGGACCTGGCTGCATCGGGAGGTCGCTCACAGTCCCGCCCGGCGGCTCTCGGCCAGCTCGACGAGGCGGTCGCGCAGTTGCTCGGCCTCGCTCTCGGGAAGGCCAGGAATGACCACAGCGGATGCCGCGGCCGCCGTCACGAACTTGAGCTCACTGAGCCCGAGCCAGCGCTGGATGGGGCCGCGGTTGATGTCGACCAGCTGCATCCGGCCGTAGGGAACCGCGACGATGCGGCGGAACATGATGCCGCGCCGAACGATGAGGTCATCATCGCGAAGCTGATAGCCGTAGGCGCGCACCTGGCGTGCCGTGAAGATCGTGCTCAGCACGAGCATGACGACGGCGGCGATGGCCACCCAGAGCGTCCAGGTCTCGTCGACGAAGAACCGCAGCACGAGGGCGCCGACCGTGATCGCGCCCCACCAGATGATGTTGCTCACGACCTCAGCCCAGACGTAGCGCGGGGAGACGCGCCGCCATTCGATGCCGGGAGGGTCGAGGAGAGTCGACATTGCTTTTCCGATCCGTGTGTTGAGACTGTCGTGCGACGCCGCGGGGCGACCCGGGCGAGTACGCGACCGAGCCTATCCGGCGGTCGACGGGCGCTGCGACCCTCCCGCAGGCTAGTCCGAGCGGCGGATGTCGCGGCTCAAGCGGGGCGCGACGGCGTGCCGGTCACGTGGCCGCGCCGGCCGCCTGCTCGTCATCGTCGGAGGGCGGCGGGATGCGGCACATTCCCTCGGCGACGAGGCCGCCCGCGAGCAGCACGAGCCCGCCGATCGCCGTGCCGACCGAGTATCCGACGACGCCGAGCGCGGGCACGGTGCGGCTCAGCAGGAACACGACGGAGCCGATCGCCGCGCCCGCGAGCAGCGCGCCGCAGAGGGCGCTCGACTTCGCGAGCACGAGCACCCGGAGGGCGTAGAAGGGGTCGACGCGCTTGCGCTCCCCCTTGACGGCGCGGCGCACCGGCAGGGCGAGCACGATGACGATGGCGCCGAGCGCAATGAGCACGATCGAGAGGGTGACGGGCGGGGTGATGCCGGGGCGCCCCGACATCGCAAGCCCCTGCTGTGCGAGGAGGCCAACGGCCGCACCGATCGCGATGAGCAGGAGCACGAGGGCTGGTGTGGTGCGCTTCATAACTCCCCCACCGAGCCCGGAAGCAGCGGGGCGGCAGCGATTGGGGTCACGCCACCCGCCGGCATCCGGGCGAGCAGGTCGTGCACTCGGCCGAAGCCGGGGAGCGAGGCATCCGGGTCGGCCTGCAGCCACGGCACGAGCACAAAGTCGCGTTCGTGCGCCCGCGGGTGCGGCAGCGTCAGTCTCGAAGTCGAGAGCGTGAGCTCGCCGTAGGCGATGAGGTCGAGATCGAGCGTGCGGTCGCCCCAGCGCGCCTCCCGCACGCGGCCGTGCTCGTCTTCGATCTCGTTGAGGCGCTCGAGCATTGCGATGGGCGCGAGCGCCGTCTCCACGATCATGACCGCGTTGAGGTACGAGGGGGCTGACTCGTCGACCCCGCCGAGGGTCAGCGCGGGCGTCTCGAACAGTCCGGATGCCGCGACGACATTGAGGGCGCTGGTCGCCGCAATGTCGAGCCCTGCCGAGCGGACGGTGGCCTCGCGGTCGCCGAGGTTGCTGCCGAGGGCGATGACCGCCCGCTCGCGATGCACGTCGAGGAGGCTCACGAGCGCCACCGGGTGATCGTGACGGACACGTCGTCGAAGGGCACCTCGATGGGCGCGGAGGGCTTGTGCAGGGTCACCCGCACGACCTCGGCAGCCTCATGCGCGAGCACCGTGTCGGCGATCCGCTGCGCGACCGTCTCGATGAGGTCGACCGGGTCTCGCTCGACGGATGCGACGACCTCGTTCGCGAGCTCGCCGTAGTGGATCGTGCGGCCAAGATCATCGCTCCCGGCCGAGACGGAGAGGTCGAGCCAGACGGCCACGTCGATCACGAAGACCTGGCCGTCGCGGCGTTCGTGCTCGAAGACACCGTGGTGCGCGGTCGCCCGGAGCCCCGTCAGGGTGAGGTGGTCGCGCTCCATGAGCGGCACCGACGCGGTCATCGCGGCTGCCGGAACGATGATCGGGCGCGGTGGGGCATGGGCGGCTGCTCACTCTCGATCGCGGTCCAGGCATCGAGCAACAGCCGCGTCGAAGCGACATCGTGCACACGCACGACCCACGCACCGGCCTCCGCCGCGAGCGCGCTCGTGACTGCCGTGGCCCGGTCCCGCTGCTTCGGGCCGGCATCCGCCTCAAGCAGGCTCGACAAGAATCGCTTGCGCGAGGTGCCGACGAGCACCCGCGAACCGAGGGACTGGAAGCGCCGCAGGTGCACGAGCACCTCCCACGTGTGCTCGGCGCGCTTCGCGAAGCCGAGGCCCGGGTCGACGATGATGCGCTCGGGTGCGATGCCCGTGACGATGAGCTCGGCGACGCGCAACTCGAGTTCCGCGTGCACCTCCGAGACGACATCCGAGTAGACGGCCTGGCCGTCCATGCCCGAGCTCGGGCCGCGCCAATGCATCGCGACGAAATCCACGTCGAGGTCGGCGACCGTGCGCGCCATGTTCGGGTCTGCGAGCCCGCCCGAGACATCGTTGATGATCTCGACCCCGAGCTCGGCGGTCGCGGCCGCCGTCGCGGCGTTCATGGTGTCGACCGAGACACGGATGCCCCGCCCGACGAGTTCTCGCACGACCGGCAGGATGCGCCGCTGCTCCTCCTCCACGCTCACCCGGCCAGCGCCCGGCTTGGTCGTCTCGCCGCCGACGTCGATGATGTCGGCGCCCGCCGCAACCAGCTCCACCGCGTGGGCGATCGCCGCCTCGGTGCGGGCGAAGTCGCCACCGTCGCTGAAGGAATCAGGCGTGACGTTCAGCACGCCCATGATGAGGGGAGAGTCAGCCATGAGTGCCTCCTGGGTTGTCACTTGCAGCCGCTGCACCGCCCACGAGGGCGAGCACGGCGGCCTTCTGTCCACTGTCGGCGAGCTCCCCCCGGCTCGCGAGCGTCACGGTGGTGCTGCCGACCTGCCGCGTGCCCCGCGTCGAGACACAGTCCTGGCGCGCATCGAGCACGACCAGCACCCCCCGAGCGTCAAGGGTGTCGGCAAGGGCATCCGCAATCTCGTCGGTCAGTCGCTCCTGCAACTGCGGACGCGAAGCGAGGGTGTCGACCACCCGCGGCAGCGCGCCGAGCCCGACGACGCGGCGACCTGGCAGGTACGCGATGTGGGCGAGGCCCACGAAGGGCAGCAGGTGGTGCTCGCACATCGAGCGGAACGCGATGTCGCGCATGATCACGAGTTCGCCCTCTCGGCCGTCGTCGAGATCGATCAGGTCGCCGAGGTGCACAGCGGGGTCGACCCCCATGCCGGAGAAGAACTCCGCGTAGGACTCGGCGACGCGGCGGGGCGTCTCGGCCAGGCGCGAGGCATCCGCCCCGATGGCTGCCAGCAACTCCGAGACGGCGGCCTCGATGCGAGGTCGGTCAACGGATGCCCGGGGCCCAACGCTCCCGTCCGGCACCCCAGCGCTGCTCTCGTGCACGGGTGCCTCCCCTATGCGGTCGCGATGCCCGGCGAGGTGCGGGGACCGCGGTTCGGCTTCGGCTCCGGCGTCGAATCGACACCGCCGTCGACGACACCGGCGTCGATGGGCGCCTTCTCGGGCAGCGGCACCGGCGGCCGCTTGTCGACCGGTCGCTTGTCGCTCGAGAGCCACTGGGGGCGCGGCGGCAGCTTCTTGATGTCCTTGAAGATCTCGGCGATCTGGTTCTGGTCGAGCGTCTCCTTCTCGAGCAGCTCCGTCGCGAGACGGTCGAGGATGTCGCGGTTGACCGTCAGCAGCTCGTAGGCCTCATCGTGGGCGGCCTCGATGAGTTCGCGCACCTCGCGGTCGACCTGCTCCGAGAGCTTCTCGGAGAAGTCGCGCGTGGAACCCATGTCGCGGCCGTAGAACTCGCCGCCGCTCGAGCTGAGCTTGACCGAGCCGACCGTGGCACTCATGCCGTAGTCGGTCACCATCTTGCGGGCGGTGGATGTCGCCTTCTCGATGTCGTTCGAGGCACCCGTCGTGGGGTCGTGGAACACGATCTCCTCGGCGACGCGGCCGCCCATCGCGTAGGCGAGCTGGTCGAGCAGCTCGTTGCGGCTGACCGAGTAACGGTCCTCGATCGGCATGACCATCGTGTAGCCGAGGGCGCGACCGCGCGGCAGGATCGTGATCTTCGTCACGGGGTCGGTGTGGTTCAGGCCCGCAGCGACGAGCGCGTGGCCGCCCTCGTGGTAGGCGGTGATGAGCTTCTCCTGGTCGCGCATGACGCGGGTGCGACGCTGGGGGCCCGCCATGACACGGTCGACCGCCTCGTCGAGCGCGCGGTCGTCGATCAGCTGCGCGTGCGAGCGGGCCGTCAGCAGGGCCGCCTCATTGAGCACGTTGGCAAGGTCGGCACCGGTGAAGCCCGGGGTCTTGCGCGCGAGCACCTCGAGGTCGACGCCCTCTGCGAGCGGCTTGCCCTTCGAGTGCACCTCGAGGATGCGCAGGCGGCCGTTCTTGTCGGGTGCATCGACGCCGATCTGCCGGTCGAAGCGGCCGGGGCGAAGCAGGGCCGGGTCGAGGATGTCGGGACGGTTGGTCGCGGCGATCAGGATGACGTTGGTCTTGACGTCGAAGCCGTCCATCTCCACGAGGAGCTGGTTGAGGGTCTGCTCGCGCTCGTCGTGCCCGCCGCCCATGCCGGAGCCACGGTGCCGACCGACCGCGTCGATCTCGTCAACGAAGATGATGGCCGGCGCGTTCTCCTTGGCCTCCTTGAAGAGGTCGCGCACGCGGCTCGCACCGACACCCACGAACATCTCGACGAAGTCGGAACCCGAGATGGAGTAGAAGGGCACGTTCGCCTCACCCGCGACCGCGCGCGCAAGGAGCGTCTTTCCCGTGCCGGGAGGTCCATAGAGGAGCACGCCCTTGGGGATGCGCGCGCCAACGGCCTGGAAGCGCGACGGGTCGGTGAGGAACTCCTTGATCTCGTGCAGCTCCTCGATCGCTTCATCCGCCCCAGCGACATCGTCGAACGAGACCTTGGGCGTCTCCTTCGACATGAGCTTGGCGCGGTTCTTGCCGAACTGCATGACCTTGCCGCCGCCGCCCTGCATGCGGGAGAGGAGGAACCAGAAGATGAGGCCGATGATGAGGAACGGGATGATGAACCCGAGCATCGAGGTCCAGAAGTTGCCGAGGTCGACCTCGTCGTCGAAGCTCTCGAGCGCGGAACCATTGACCGTGCTGATGACCTCTTCGCCGCGCGGGAGTGCGTAGTAGAACTGCACCTGGGCGCCGCCGAGCTCCTCATCGGCCTTCTTCAGCACGAGGTCAACGCGCTGCTGGCCGTCGACCACCGTCGCGGTCTTGACCTTGTCGTCAGTGAGGAGTTCAAGGCCCTGCTGCGTGCTGATCTCGCGGAACCCACCAGAGTTGCCCAGCAGGCCGAAGCCGATGGCGACGATGATCAGGGCCGCTGCAACGTAGATGAACGGCCCGCGCAGGAACTTCTTCAGATTCATAGTTCTGCAAGGCTACCGTGCAGCCCCTCTGCGCCCGCCCGGTGTTTGCTGGGGGCGTAACGGGGGTCGGGGCCTAGCTGTAGACGTGCGGCGCGAGCACGCCGATGTCGCGCAGGTTGCGGTACTTCTCGGCGTAGTCGAGGCCGTAGCCGACGACGAACTCGTTGGGGATCTCGAATCCTACGTAGCGCACGTCGACCTGCACCTTGGCCGCCTCGGGCTTGCGCAGGAGGGCGCAGATCTCGACCGACTCGGCGCCACGGCTCTCGAGGTTGGCGCGCAGCCACGAGAGGGTCAGCCCGGAGTCGATGATGTCTTCGACGATGAGCACCTTGCGGCCGCTCAGGTCGGTGTCGAGGTCTTTGAGGATGCGCACGACGCCCGAGGACTTCGTGCCGGATCCGTAGGACGACACGGCCATCCAGTCCATCTCGATCGGGAGCTTGAGCTCGCGCGCGAGGTCGGCCATCACCATGACGGCGCCCTTCAGCACGCCGACCAGCAGCACCTTCTCCCCCGCGTAGTCGGCCTCGATGCGGCGTGAGAGCTCCGCGATCTTGTCGAGGATCTCCTGCTGCGTGATGAGCACCTTGGTCAGGTCGGCTTCGATCTCGTGCGATTCCATCGCGTGCTCCCTATCGGCCCCTGGGGTCGTTCTCGTTGATGTGTGGTGCGGCGCCGGCGCCCTCGGCGGCTCGCTCGGCCGCGCTGAAGAAGATGCGCGCGCCTCTGCGTTCAACCCTAACGCCCGGCACGTGCAGCTCGCCCTGCCCCTTCCAGTCGCTGACGAGTCGTGCGACCTCGAGCGTGTGGGTGCGGCTGAGCGAGACACCGAACTCCGCCGAGATGACAAGACGGATGAGACGGTGCCGCAGCGCGGGCGGGTTCGCCTCGAGCGCCCGCACGGGCAGCGAGAGTCCCGCTTCGGCATGCTCCGCGAGTTCCTCGATCTGTTCTTCGGCGAAGTGGTCGAGGGCATCCGCGTCTTCCCGCAGCTGCTCGGCGCTGCGTGCGAGTGCTTGCGCGATGCCCGGGCCGAGCTCGCGTTCGAGCACGGGCAGCACCTCGCGCCGCGCCCGTACCCGCGCGTAGGCCGGGTCGGCGTTGTGGGGATCATTCCACGGTTCGAGACCCGCGTCGGCGCAGGCCTGCTCGGTCTCGGCGCGCGTGATGCCGAGGAGGGGTCGCAGCACCAGCACAGGCCCTGCAGCGGCTCGAGTTGCCCAGATCTGGCCTTCCTGCGCGCCTGCAAGGCCCGAAGTGGGCAACTCGGCATCCGAGGCGCGCGCTGCTGCGGCGGGTTGCCCCGAAGTGGGCAACCCGGTGCGCGTTGCCATACCCGCGAGGCTGCGGGCGCCGGCACCCCGCGCGAGCCCCAGGAGCACCGTCTCGGCCTGGTCGTCGAGCGTGTGCGCGAGCAGGAGAGCGGATGCTCCGTGCTCCCCCACCGCGTCGGCGAACGCGCCATAGCGGGCGGCCCTCGCCGCCGCCTCCGGGCCACCGTGCGCCGCGACCTCGACCCGCCGCACGTCGACGGGGTCGAGCCCGAGCTGCTCTGCCGTGTGTGCGGCCTGCGCAGCGACATCCGCTGATCCGTGCTGCAGGCCGTGGTCGACGATGACCGCGCCCGCACGCAGGCCTGCCCTCGGCGCCTCGAAGGCGGTCGCCGCCGCGAGCGCGAGCGAGTCGGCGCCGCCGCTGAGCCCGACGAGCACGAGCGAATCGGCCGGGATGCCGTCGAGGCATTCCCGCACCGCCCGCCGGGTGTCAGCGATCGCCGGGGTGAGTCGGGGGCGTCGAGCGTGCATCCAGTAACGTTATTCCAGCATTCGCCGAACCGAGGAGCAGGAGCTCGCATGCCCGACTATGACGTGATCATCGAGGTGCCGAAGGGCAGCCGCAACAAGTACGAGATCGACCACAAGACCGGTCGCGTCGTGCTCGACCGCGTGCTGTACACGCCCATGTCGTACCCGACCGACTACGGCTTCTTCGAGAACACCCTTGCCGACGACGGTGACCCCGTCGACGTGCTCGTGCTCGGCGAGTACCCGCTGTTCCCGGGCATCCAGATGCGCGTGCGCGTCGTCGGCGTCTTCAAGATGACGGATGACGGCGGCAGCGACGCCAAGATCCTCGCGGTCGCGGCGAAGGACCCGCGCTGGGAGCACATCCAGGACGTCAATGACATCCCCGAGTACAAGCGCATGGAGATCGAGCACTTCTTCGAGCACTACAAGGACCTCGAACCCGGCAAGTGGGTCAAGACCGAGGGCTGGGGCGACGTGAACGAAGCCGAGAAGATCGTGCAGGACGGCTACGCCGCCTACGTTCCCGAGGAGCACTGACCCCTCGCTGAGACAATAAAAAACACCCTCCCCGAGCCGGGGAGGGTGTTTTTATGTCGTCTCAGCGGCGGTTAGACGCCGACGCCGCGTGCCCGGAGGTACTGGACGGGGTCGACCGTCGAGCCGCCCACACGGATCTCGAAGTGGAGGTGGCAGCCCGTCGAGATACCGGTTGTGCCGACGTAGGCGATGACCTGGCCCGCGCTGACCCACTGGCCGTAGCCGACCGCGATACCGCCGGGGCGGATGTGCGCGTAGGCCGACTGCGAACCGTCGCCGTGGTTGACCTTGACGTAGTTGCCGTAACCGCCCGTCATGCCGGCGAAGACCACCGTGCCCGAGGATGCCGCGTAGATGGGGGCGCCACAGCCGGGTGCGAAGTCGACACCACCGTGAAGGGTGCTGGCACCGTTGGTCGGGGGCACGCGCCACCCGTAAGCGCTCGAGATGTAGCCACCTGAGGGGCGCACCCACCCTGAATTACTCGGCGCCGCCGGGGTCGAGGGGCTGGGCCGGTTCTTGGCTGCTTCTGCGGCGGCCGCTGCAGCGGCGGCAGCCGCGGCCTTGCGGCGGGCCTCCTCCTCTGCGCGCTTGCGCGCCTCCTCCGCCAGCCGGATCTGCTCGCCGATCGCGAAGTCTGCCTCGGTCGCGGCGCGATTCTCGCGCAGCACACTCAGCTGTGCCTCGAGCCGCTCACGGTTGCCGGCCTGCTCCTGGAGCGCTGCATTCGCGGCATCCGCTGCCTGCTGCGCCTCGATCATGGCGGTCTCGGCCTCAGCCGCGAGCCCCGCGAGGGCCTCCTCGGCCACCTTGGCCTGGTCGCTCAGCGCCTGTGCCGCATTCTCGTCCTGCTTCGCCTTGGCGAAGATTCCGCTCGACTGCTCGCCGACCTTAGTGGCCCGTCCCAGCTGGCCGAGCAGGTCATCCGAGTCGGTGAAGAGCAGTTGCGCCGTGAGGTCGCCGCCACCGGCACGCTGCAGTCGAGCTGCGAGCTGCCCGGCCTTTGTCATCGACTCGTCAGCCGCGGCCTTCGCCGCGACAACCTGCTCCTCGAGCGTCGCGAACCGGTAGGCGGCCTCGTCGTATGCCTGCTGGGCGGCGATGAACTCGTCACCCTTCGCCATCGCCTCCGCCTCGGTCGAGGCGACGTTGGCCTCGAGTTGGGCGAGCAGGCGCTCAAGGCGAGCGATCTCGTTCTTCTTTGCCGATTCGCTCGAACGGGCGGCGAGCACGTCCTGCCAGCTGGGGTAGTCGGCGGCATGGGCAGCCTGGGTGCCCTGCGCGGTGAGTCCGCCGGTGAGCAGCACTCCAAGGACTGCGAGGGTCGCGACAAGCGCCCGCGA
This sequence comes from Salinibacterium sp. GXW1014, assembly GCF_044769865.1. NCBI lineage: Bacteria > Bacillati > Actinomycetota > Actinomycetes > Micrococcales > Microbacteriaceae > Salinibacterium > Salinibacterium sp. GXW1014. The sequence continues at coordinate 1,413,071 of NZ_JBIZWA010000001.1, read as the reverse complement.
ACGTCGCGTCTTCGTTGTGTGCTGCTTCATATGTCCCCGTATCCCGGCCTCGGCTATCACAGTGGAATCCCCCGTCACACTGTTAACACAAGTAACAATAACAACTCGTTGCCCAATGGCAATAGCTTCTCGCTGAACGGGAGCGGGAGACATCCGCCCCATTGACTGTCGGATGCCGCGGGGCGGAGGTTAGCGGCAGGCGCTAGATGTTGACGCCCTGGCCGCGGAGGAAGACGACCGGATCGGTCGTTCCGCCGCCCGGACGCACCTCGAAGTGGAGGTGGCACCCGGTCGAGGTGCCGGTCGTGCCGACGTGCGCAATCAGCTGACCCGGGCCGACCCGCTGGCCGACCCCCACCCGCAGTCCGCCCGCGACGATGTGGCCATAGGCGGTCGCGAGGCCATTGCCGTGGTTGATGCGAACGTAGTAGCCGTAGCCGCCGTTCCAGCCGGCGTACTCGACCGTGCCAGCGTGGGCCGCGAAGATCGGGGCGCCGCACCCCGGCGCCAGGTCGACTCCGCCGTGGAGCGTGCTCGCACCGCGCTTCGGAGGCACGCGCCATCCGTAGCTGCTCGAGATGAAGCCACCAGACGGGCGAGCCCAGCCCGTCGCCGAGACGACGCCCGCGGCACCCTCACCCCAGAGCGCCTTGATGCCGGCCGTGTACTCGGCCTCGGTCGCGATGCGGTCCTCCTTGAGGGAGGCGAGCTGCGCCTGCAGGCGGGCCCTGTTCTCCTGCTCCTCCTCGAGGGCCGCGGCCGCAGCATCCGCCGCCTTCTGCGCGATCTCCATCTTCTCCTGGGCGATCGTCGCCAGCTCCTCGAGCGCGGCCTTCGCGAGATTCGCCTGGTCGGTGAGCGACTGCGCCGTGTTCTCGTCCTGCTTCGCCTTCGCGAAAACGCCGCTCGACTGCTCGTTGACCTTCGAGGCCATGCCCAGCTGGTTCAGCAGGTTCGCCGTGTTGCCCTCGCCGAAGAGGAGCGTCGCCGTGATGTCAGGGCCGCCCACGCGCTGGGTGCGGGCCGCGAGCTGGCCTGCCTGCAGCATCGACGCATCCGCCACCACGCGGGCCGCGTCGGCCTGAGCCTGCAGCTGCTGAGCGCGGTACGCGGCCTCGTCGTAGGCCTGCTGGGCGACGAAGAACTCATCGCCGCGCTTCACGGCCGTCGCCTGCTTCGCCTTGACGTCGGCCTGGAGCGCCTTCAGCAACGCCTCGATACGCGTCACCTCGGCCGCCTTCGCGCCCTCGTTGTCACGGGCGGCGAGCACGTCATCCCAGCTGGGATAGTCGGCGGCCACGGCCGGCAGCGGACGAGGGTCGCCCACAACGGCGCCCGTCACCGCGACCGCCGCGGCGACAGCAACAGCCAGGACGAGTCGGAGCCGAGACATCCGGGGCTGAACGCTTGCCGTCGCCATAGCTGCTCGACTCCTGCCAATGAGATCGGGTGGGGCTCCCGCAATGCGGCACGCCCCGACGGTGCACAGACGGGATGCTGGGCACCGGATGCCCCGAATCTAGCCCGCGAGAAGGCGCCCGTTGGGGAGCAACGCGCACTTTCTCGGAGACTCCTCGGGCCGCCCCCAGACAGCCCCGAAATAAAAACGGATGCTCAGTTTGGTAAATCGCCTCGGCATCCGTATGCTTGTCGTTCGGTAGCTACGAAGGATGTTTCTTCACGGCCCCATCGTTTAGTGGCCTAGGACACCGCCCTTTCACGGCGGCAGCACGGGTTCGAATCCCGTTGGGGTCACCACAACACAACATAGTTTCATAGCTTGGCCCTGTAGCGCAGTTGGTTAGCGCGCCGCCCTGTCACGGCGGAGGTCGCCGGTTCAAGTCCGGTCAGGGTCGCAAGGCACGGTACACTCTCGCCAGTGTTCCGTGCCTTCTTCATCTGGTTTCGCACCAGGTGCGGCTCTGTAGCTCAGTTGGTAGAGCGTTCGACTGAAAATCGAAAGGTCACCGGATCGACGCCGGTCGGAGCCACTGGACCCTCGCGTAGCTTCTACATCGCGGGGGTTCTTTTGCGTTAAGGCGGTCTTGCAGCCGTGAGGCGGTCTTGCAGCCGGTTCTGCTCTCGTTCCGGTCCCGCCTTCCGTTCCTCCTCCGCCACCGTAACTTCGGAGATTTGGCGACACGCCGGCGTTGAGGGCAGGATTCCGCGGCGTGGCGCCGAATCTCCGAAGTTCGGATGGGACGGCGGTCACATGCTTGTCTCGGCGATCGTGGCTGTCAATCGCTGCGCGCGGCGCCCGTAGGCTCGGGGCATGCAAGCAACAGCGGATGCCGCGGGCCTGACGTGGGGTGTCAAAGAGAGCTTTGTGCGTTACCTGGGCGGCATGGGTGGCAACGTGCGGGTCGCGGAGGGTGCGGCATCCGTCGACGGGCTTCTGTTCTTTCCGCTCGTGGACCAATCGGATTTCGAGTTGGCGAGCGCGCGGGGCACGATTCGTTTCGGCGGGCGCGCACACTTCTCGGGGCACTTCGGCGCGCTCGACCTCACGCTCGCCGAGCCATGGCTCGAATCGGATGAACGGGGCGCCGTCATCAGCGCCGACACCGGTGTGACGGGGCGCGTGCCGCTCGTCGCGCTCGGCGCCGCCGAGACCCTACTTGAGGGCGAACACATCGTGTGGGCCGAGGTGGAGACACGGATGCTGCCGGACGCAGCCCCCCTCTTCAACGGGGTCTATGGCACGGGTGAGCGCTTCGATGCGCTGACGCTGCGGGTGTTGGACGCGTAGAAACCGCTTCGGTACACCCACGCCCCGCCCGCGCACTGCAGGAGATTTTCCTCGACTCGCCGAGCACGGGGACCTGACAGCGGCGTGTCGGGGAGTTTCTCCTGTGGAACGGCAACGCGGACCACGAAGACGGGGCGGGGATGCCGCGTACGCCACTCACCCCGCCGGGCGAAGCATCGGGAGGTGCGGGATGCCGTCCTCGATGTACTCGGAGCCGTCGACCGCGAAGCCGAAGCGGGCGTACCACTCGGCGAGGCGACTCTGGGCGTCAAGACGGATGCCCGCGGCGCCGCAGCGCGCGATGGCATCCGTCATCAGGCGGGCCGACAGGCCCAGGCCCCGGGCCGAGAGTGCCGTGGCAACCCGGCCGATGCGCATGCCGTCCGGATCCGTGAGAAGCCGCAGCGTCGAAAGCACCTCCCCGTCGCGTTCCGCCCAGAACTGCACCGTGCCGGGCTCGAGGTCGCGGCCGTCGATGTCGTCGTATGCGGCCTCCTGCTCGACCACGAAGACGGCGCTCCGGAGCCACAGGATGCGGTAGAGCACTTCGGCCGGGAGGTCTCGGGTGGGCGCGGAGTGGAAGGTCACGGGCATCCGTCGATCATCGCATCCGCCGGCGAGGACCAGCGCGCCCCTCTCGCCCCAGCGCACGAAAAGACGGATGTCACACTTTCGCGACCAGCGGTGTCTGACCTTGTGAACGACCACCACAAGGAGGACACCATGGCCCGCATCCCGCTCACTCACCGCCGCACGATCAAGGTGCGCATCCTCGAGGCGTACAGCCGCCGCACCTACGGCAAGGTGCTCGACACCGGGCTCGTCGCCCTGCACAACCCGCGTGTCTTCTCGACGATGCTGAAAACCGAGAACTCGGCCGCCCGCTGGAACCGCCTCGACCCCACCCTCGCGGCTCTTGCCCTGCTGGCGAGCGCGGCGGAGATCGGATGCTCGTGGTGCCTCGACTTCGGTTACTGGGTGTCACACAACCAGGGCGTCGACCCGGCGAAGCTCGAGCAGGTCACGCGGCGCGACACGAGCGAGCTCTACTCCGAGCTGGAACGCCGCGTCATGGAATACTCGGTCGCGATGACCGCCACCCCGCCGACCGTGAGCGACGAGCAGGTCGCCGCGCTGCGTGCCGAGCTCGGTGATGCTGCCCTCGTCGAGCTGACGGCGCTCGTCGCGCTCGAGAACCAGCGTTCCCGCACGAACGCAGCCATGGGCCTCACGAGCCAGGGCTTCAAGGAGCAGTGCGAGTTCAGCCCATCGGGAGTGCGCGCGTGACGGACGCCACGGCCGTCTTCGACGAGCATCGCCAGGCGCTCCTCGGCGCCGCCTACCGCGTGCTTGGCACGATGACGGATGCCGAAGACGCGGTGCAGGAGACGTGGCTGCGCTGGGCGGCGGCCGACCACGATGAGGTCGAGTCTCCCCGCGCCTACCTGCTCACCGCCGTGACCCGGCAGGCGCTCAACATCGCCCGCGCGCAGGAGCGGCGGCGCGAGGCATACGTGGGCCCCTGGCTTCCGGAACCCGTGACCCACGCGCCTGACACGGCGGAGCTCGCCGAGTCGGTCTCGATCGCGATGCTCGTCGTGCTGGAGTCGCTGAGCCCCGCGGAGCGAGCCACCTTCGTGCTGCACGAGGTGTTCGGGATGCCGCTGAGCGAGGTCGCCGAGACGCTGCAGAAGTCGCCCGCCGCTGTGCGCCAGCTCGCCCACCGTGCCCGGGAGCACGTGCAGGCTCGAAGGCCGCGCCAGCCGGTCGACCGGGCGACGCACCGGGAGGTGACGGAACGCTTTCTCGCGGCGGCGAGCGGCGGCTCGATCGAGGGACTCATGGGCATGCTCGCCCCCGATGTCGTGCTCTACAGCGACGGGGGTGGACTCCGCCGCGCGGCCCTGCGTCCCATCTTCGGCGCGGAGAAGGTGCTGCGCTTCGGCCTCGGCGTCATGCAGAATCCGGATACCCCCGTCGTGCTGCGCATCGGCGAGCTCAATGGCCGCGCCGCGCTCATCGCCGTGGGAATGGACGGGGTCGACACCGTGGCGACGTTCCTGCTTGATGGTGGACTCATCACCGAGGTCTATGTGATGCGCAACCCCGAGAAGCTCCGCCACGTGTGGATCAGCTGAGCCACTCCCGCTCGAACTGCTCGGCTGGCATGGGTCGCGCCAGGTGGTAGCCCTGGGCCCTGTCGCATCCGAGTTTCCGCAGCACCTCGTACTGTTCGGCATCCTCGACACCCTCTGCCACGACGCGCAGCCCGAGACCCCGGGCGAAGCCGATGAGGCCCGCGACGATGGAGCGGTCGGCGGCGGTCACGCCCGAGACGAAGGACCGGTCGATCTTGAGCTCGCCGACGGGGAGGTTGCTCAACTGGGTGAGCGAGGAGAAGCCGGTGCCGAAGTCGTCGATCGAGACCACGAAACCGAGCTCGCGCAGCCGGTGCAGCTGCGCCTGGGGCACGCTGCGATCGGAGACGAGTCGCGTCTCGGTCACCTCGAGGGTCAGCCGCTCATTGGGGAGCCCGTGCGTGCTGGCGGTGCGCACGACGCGGTCTGAGAAGGTGGGGTCCTCGAGCTGGTGCACAGCCACATTGACCGACATCTCGAGCGGATGCCCTGATGCCGCCCAGCGCGCCGCATCCGCACACGCGGTCTCAAACACGAAGAGCCCGATGTCGCGGATCGAGCCGTTGTATTCGGCGAGGGGGATGAAGCGCACGGGGCTGATCTGACCGAGCCGCGGGTGGTTCCACCGTACGAGGGCTTCGACTCCGACGAGTGCTCCATCATCCAGCCTGACCTGGGGCTGGTAGTAGACCTCGATCTCGCCATTGCGCACTGCCGAGCGTAGGTCGGAGTCGAGCCCCGCGTCTTCAGGATTCGCGGCGTTCTGGCGTGCGCCCTCTGCAATGCGGCGCGCGTTCAGGTCGGCTAAGGCAAGCGAGATGAGTCGCTGTCCCGCGGTCGGGCCGAACGTTTCAACGGGCTCATGGGGCGAAGGTGCGACGTCAGCGCTCGCGGCTCCGCCAATACTGAGGCCCGCGTGAACGGTGTCGTCGCCGACGGAAAATGGGGCCAGGAAGGCGTCGAGGAGCCGGCTCACGAGGGCCTCGGCGTCTTCAGGACGCGCGCGCATCGCAACCATGAAGTCGTCCCTGCCCAGACGAGCGACGAAGCCGTCTTCGCCGATCGTACTGACCAGTCGTGCAGCGATCTCCCGCAGCATGGAGTCCACGACGGCCGTCGGATAGCTGTCACTGATGGCGGTGAATCGGTCGACATCACAGGCCAGCACGACGACGTCGTCGCCCCCATGTTCGGCGAGCGCGGTGAGCTGTTCTGTGACGTGCTCTTCGAGCATCCGCCGATTCGGCAGACCCGTGACGGGGTCGTGACTCGTGCTCCACTCGATAGCTTGCTGCAGGCGTGCCTGGTCGAGGGCGACGCCCGCGAGCCCCGCGAGGCCGGTCATGCGATCGATGAGCGTGTCGTCGAGGATGCGAGGCGCGGGACTGAGCGACCAATAGCCGGCGATGATGCCGAGGAAGCGGTCGGCGATCTTGACAGGCACGACCGCCATGGCGTCGACATCGAAGTCTTCCATGACGGAACGCGCCCATTGGGAGGATGCCCGGGTCACGAGCGCGGGCTGCCCCGAATCCATGATCCGGGTGAGGTCGGTGCTCTCGCTTCGCGTCCCCTCCCAATTCATGAGCTGTTCCGCGAGCACACCGTCCCAGCCGCTCATGGAGGCGATGACGAACCTCTCGCCCACTTCATCCCAGAGCACGAACGACGAACGGTCGACGCCCCACACGGCGGGCACCGCATCCGCGATGACCTGAGTCACGTTGCGGCCGCCGCTCGGCTCGCTCAGCGTCCTCGCGACGCTCAGCATCATCGTGGTGGTGCTGTGTTCGCGTTCAATCGCGGTGCGCTTGGCCACGAAATCGGTGATGTCCCGCTGCATGCTCACCCAGTGCGTGAGCCGCCCTGCCTTCATGACCGGCGCGACCGAGATGCCGTTCCAGAAGGCGCTGCCGTCCTTGCGGTAGTTGACGAATTCGCCCACATAGCGATCGCCGCGGTCAAGGGCATCGCGCAAGGCTTTGACTGCGTCACGCTGCGTGTCGCGGCCCTGCAGGATTCTGAAGTTGGCACCCATCAACTCGTCGCGCGTGTAGCCGGTGGTTCTCACAATCGCGTCATTCACCGCGACGATACGCTCCTGCGCATCGGTCACAACAATGCCGTCGCCCATGGAGTCGAGTGCGCGGAAGAGCAGGCTGACATCGATGTCTCCCTTCGGGAGCCATTCGAACATCCCCTGCTCTTCAGTCATCGATGCCGACTCCCCCAACATTCACGAGCGGAACCGCGGGAAACACGTGCTCGACGGTGAGCGGTGCGATCTCGGCGTCACCCGTGTCGGTGGGGTCGAACCAGCGCACCTCGGCGATCTCGGCCGCCGCCGCGACGGGGGCGTCGGTCACGAGCGTGAAGACCTCGCAGTCGACCATCCAGCCCGGCTCATTGGCCGCCGCGGAGGAGAAACGGCCGAGGGGCGTGAGCGAGCCGGGGTCGACCTCGAGGGTCAGTTCCTCGGCAAGCTCCCGCACGATGGCGTCGCGCGCGGTCTCGCCCGGCTCGATCTTGCCTCCCGGCTGCATGAAGGCGTGCGTACCCTCCTTGCGCACGAGCAGTGCCCTGCCCCGGCTGTCGAGCACGAGCGCCGCCGCGAGGGTGAACACGCCGCCCGTCACTGGAAGGCCCCCACCGCGTTGATGATCACGGGGCCCAGCACCATGATGAAGAGCACCGGTATGAGGCACAGCATGAGCGGGAAGGTGATCTTGACCGGAATCTTCATCGCCTGCTCCTCCAGCCGCTGCCGTCGCCGCATCCGCACTTCATCCGACTGTATGCGCAACACGGTGGAGATCGGCACCCCATAGGCGTCGGCCTGGATGACGGCGCGCACGAAACGGTCGAGGTCGGGCAGCCGCACCCGGTCGGCGAGTGCACGGTATGCCTCCCGGCGCGTGACACCCAGTTGCATGGCCTGGAGCGCACGACCGAGCTCCTCGGCGAGAGGACCGCGCCCATTGTGCACGATGCGCGCGAGCGCCGCCTCGAAGCCGAGCCCCGCCTCCACCGCGATGGTGAGTTGATCGAGCGTGTCGGCGAGCGCGGCGTCGATCGCCTTGCGCCGGTCGCCCGCCCGCCCGTTGAGATAGACCTCCGGGCCGAACCAGCCCAGCACGACGAGCGCAATCGCGAGCAGCCAGCCGATCGGCGATGCCGTGCCGAAGCCGATCAGCAGGCCGAGCACGAGGCCGGCGACGGCGAGCACGATCTTGCGCAGGAGCATCCGGTCGACCTGATCGGCAGCGCGCCCCGCCGCGTCGACGAGCCGAGTGATGCGGTCGACGGATGCCTCGGGCATGAGCCGGCGCACACCACCCCGGGAGGCACCCTGGCTCGACTTCGTCGTGGCGGAGCCTGCCGCCGCATCCGCCGCTCCGCGGGCGAGGTTGCCGCGGGCGTGCGCGTGCGCGTCGGGGACCAGCAGCAGCCACCCGAGCGTGAGCACGCCGAGTGCGAGCACGGCCATGCCGAGCATCAGCATGAGCGACCTCCCCCGTGTGGCATCACAGCGGCATCGCCACCAGTCGTCGGATCCAGAGGCCGCCGATCAGGAGGAGCACGGCCGAGACGCCGAGCAGCACCCACCCGATGGGCGAGGAGATCATGGGGGCGAGGAAGCCGGGGTTGATGAGCGTGAGAAGCAGTGGCACGACGAGGGGCAGCGCCATGAGCACCCACGCCGAGAGTCGCCCGTCGGCGCTCAGGGACTGGATCTGGCGCCGCATCTGGTTGCGGTCGCGCAGCGTCTCGGACACCTGGTCGAGCACCTCGGCGAGGTTGCCACCGACCTCACGGTGGATGTCGACCGCCTGGCTGACCCACTCGAAATCGGTGCTGTGCATCCGCTGGGCGATGTTGTCGAGGGCATCGCCGAGGTCGCTGCCGACACGCACCTCATTGACGGCGCGCACGAACTCCTTGGCGGTCGGTTGGGCGGCCTCCTCTGCGACCGTGTCGAGCGCCTTGAGCAGGCTGTTGCCCGCGCGGAGTGAGCTCGCGAGCAGCTGAAGCGTGTCGGTGAGCTGGTCTTCAAATCGGCGACGGATGCTGTCGGCCTTCATGCGCAGCGCAATCGGCGTGCCGAGGGGGGCCAGCACCGCCACGAGCACGCCGAGCAGCGGCACGGTGAGCGCCCCGACGATGACGCCGATGAGGATGCTCGCGGCGATGGTGCGCGCGGTGACACTGCCGGCACTCACGCCTCCGCCCGCGAGCTCGATGTCAGCCGTGAGGGAGCGACGGTAGCGGCTCGGGAGCATGGCTCCGGTGGCCCGCTCGATCGAGGCGATGATGCCGGGTTCGGCTGCGGCATCCGGATCATCCGTCGCGGGCGAGCGGTGGATGCGCGGCGGGAGGATGACGCTGACGACGAGTATCACGAGGGCGATGCCAAGGAGCAGGGCCCCGAGCACGAGCTCCATCAGCGACCCGCCCGGGGGGACGGAACGAACGCGTCCGCTGGCACGGCGATGCCGAGTTCCTGGAAGCGGTCGGCGAATGCGGGGCGCAGGCCGGTGGGGCGCACGGTGCCGCGGAAGCGTCCTTCGGAGTCGACGCCCGCCGCATGGTCGAACTCGAAGGCATCCTGCAGGAGGATGCGGTCGCCCTCCATACCGACGACCTCCGTGACGTTCGTGACGCGGCGGGTTCCGTCGCGCAGGCGCGAGATCTGCACGATGACGTCGATCGAGGAGGCGATCTGGTCGCGGATGGCGCGCAGTGGCAGGTCGAGGCCGCCCATGAGCACCATCGTCTCGAGGCGGGAGAGGGCGTCCCGCGGCGAGTTGGCGTGGAGGGTCGAGATGCTGCCGTCGTGGCCCGTGTTCATGGCCTGCAGCATGTCGAGGCTCTCCCCGCCGCGCACCTCGCCGACGATGATGCGGTCGGGACGCATGCGGAGGGAGTTGCGCACCAGGTCACGGATGCTGATCTCGCCGCGGCCCTCGATGTTGGCCGGGCGGCTCTCGAGCCGCACGACGTGGGGCTGCTGCAGCTGCAACTCGACGGCATCCTCGATCGTGACGATGCGCTCGTCTTCGGGGATGAAGGAGGAGAGCACGTTGAGGAGCGTCGTCTTTCCCGTGCCCGTGCCGCCCGAGACGAGGATGTTGAGGCGCGCCTTGACGCAGGCGTCGAGCACCGTGGCGAGCTCCGGGGTGAGGGTGCCGAAGTTCACGAGGTCCTGCGTCTGGAACGGGTCTCGGGAGAACTTGCGGATCGTCAGGGTCGAGCCGTCGACCGCGAGCGGCGGGATGATCGCGTTCACGCGGGAGCCGTCTTCCAGACGGGCATCGACGAGGGGCGACGATTCGTCGATGCGGCGGCCGACGCGGAGCACGATGCGCTCGATGATGTTGCGCAGGTGCTGCTCCGACGCGAAGCGCACGCGGCTCCGTTCGAGGTGACCGGAACGCTCGATGTAGATCTGGTTCGGCCCATTGACCATGATCTCGGTCACGTCGTCATCGTCGAGGAAGCGCTGCAGCGGACCGAAGCCCAACACATCGTCGATGACCTCCTGGCTGAGACGCGTGCGCTCCTCCGCCGTGAGGGGCAGCTCCTCCGCCGCGACGATCGTGGCCAGCTCCCGCCGCACGAGGTCATGCAGCTGCTGCTGGGTCAGGGTCGTGTCGGTCAGCCGGGAGCCGAGGTTCGCGAAGAGCGCCTGCGTCGCGCGCGCCTTGAGCTTGCCGAGGGCCTCCCGTGGCGGCGGAAGCGCGCCTGTCCGCTCGGCCGTCGGTTGGGGAGCAGGCGCCTGCTCAGCCCTGCGCGCGGCGGCGAGACGATCGGCGAGGCTCATTGCAAGGCTCCTCGCCGAGTGCGGATGAGCTCGACGAGCTGGCGCAGCGGCTTCACGATCCGTCCCCGGCGGGCCGAAACCACAAGCGGCACACCCTCGTTGGTCGAGAGGCGCACCGAACGATGCGCGGGAATGACGACGTCGGCCGACCTGCCGAGCGTGCTCTCGGCATCCGCCACGAGCAGTCCGGCGCGCGCGTCGGCATTGTTGATGACAAGGTGCTCACGCTTCGCCCGCAGGCCGAGCTCCGTCAGCACGTCGAACTCCTTGCGCAGGCCCCGGATGCTCGGCACGTCGAGTCCGCAGACGTAGACGGTGTCGGTGGCCTGCTCGAGCGCGGCCAGGGTGTGCTCGCTGAGCCCCGGGGCCGTGTCGACGACGACGTAGCGGTACTCGTGCGCGAGCTGGCCGAGCAGGTGAGAGATGTGTTCCGCCGTGATGCCGCTCGCGCCCTCCGGGGTCTCGGGCGCACAGACCGCGAAGAGCCCGCTCTCGTGCTCGGCCAGGAAGGTCTTGAGCACCATCGTGTCGTTGCGCGCGGGGCCGAAGACGGCATCCTGCAGCCAGCGGTCGGGGGTGAGGCGCAGCGCGTTCGCGACGTCGCCGAACTCGATGTCGAGGTCGACGATCACGGTTGAGCGGGGTTCCGCCGTCGCGAGGCCGACCGCGAGGTTCGTCGCGATGGTCGTCTTGCCGCTGCCGCCCTTGGACGAGACGACAACGATGAGCTGCGATGCGGGCTCCTCCGCCGCGTGTGCCGAGCTCTCCTCGAGCAGGGCGGCGCTGAGCCGCTCGCGGGCAGAATCCCGAGCGCTCGCGATCGTCTCGGCCCACACGTCGGGCGCTTCGGTCGGGTCGAGGATGTCGCGGATGCCCGCCCGCATCGCCGCACGGAGGGTCGCAGCATCCGCCCCACTCACGAGCAGGAGCGCGGCACCCGGCCAGTGCGTCGCGATGCGGTCCGCGAGCACGAAGGAGCCCGCGACGGCGTCGGCGCCGAGGATGACGGTGTCGGGGTGCTTGCCCCGGATGGGCGCCGTGATGCGCGCGCCCCCATCGGCCTCCGCCTCGGCGAGCGCCCAGGCCTCGAGCTCCGTCGCCTCATCGCCGAGCGCCTCCGAGACACGGGCGTGCAGCGCGGTGTCGTCGCTGATGACCAGGTAGTGCTTCACTGTGCCAGCCCCTCGCGCGTCAGCTCTCCCGAGACCGTGTCGTCGAGGTCCTCGGGCTGTTCCGTGAGCCAGACGCTGCCGTACTCGAGCGAGTAGACGATGCTGCGCGCCTGCTCCGCCGTGACGGCGAGCGTCACCGTCACGGTCTCGGTGACCTCGGCACCGTCATCCGACATGCCACCCTGCACCCGCAGCACCTGCACACCGTCGAGCAGCAGTTGCGTCGAGGGCAGTCCCTCCGCCGTGGCGATCGAGACGAACACGCCCACGAGGTCGCCCGACTGCACCGTGCCGCCCACCGCGCGCTGGGTCGGCAGCGAGAAGCTCAGCTGCTGCGTGCCCTCCGGCACGGATGCGTCGCTGTCGTCCGCCGCGACGAAGCGCGCGTCGAAGACCTGCTCCCCCGGCAGCAGGTCTGCGGATGCGACGCGGTCGCCGAGCTGCTCCACCGACGACACGGTGCCCTCAGCGACTGACAGGGCCGGGAGTTCCTGCACCGCGACGCTCGTGCCCAGGTCGGCAGCGACCGTGCCTGCTGGCACGAACTCCGTCACCACCAGGACCGGGCGCAGCTCGACCCCTTCGAGGGCGCGCTGTTCCGCATTCGAGGCGTAGATGAAGACGAGGATCGCCCCCGCGACGGCGAGGAGCGCCGCGACGACGACGGCGATGACACGGTTCTTGAACATGTGCTGTGGTCAACCAATCAGTCTTGCGGAGCCGGGCACTGTCGTGCCGCCGGTAGATGTGACGATATCGGGGTGGTTGGGGTTCCACGGCAGGAACCTGCCGACGATGCGGGAGCTGTTGACCTGGGTCACCTCGAAGATGGCGAACTCGCTGACCCGGTAGCTGTTGAAGATCAGGATGCCACTCGGGTCGTCCCAGAGGGCGACGATGACGGGCGAGGAGGGCACGCTGCACGAGGAGAAGAGGCGGATGTCGGCGCGCACGCGCTCGCCCATCGTGATCCGCTCCTTGCCGCAACTGAACAGGCCGCCGATGTAGACGGCCTCCCTGGGCCACGCGATGACGTTCCCGTAGCAGACGGAGGAACTCGAGAGCCCGTAGGTGATCGGTTGCACCGTCAGCTCGGTGCGCTTCTGGCAGCCCTCGAGCGCGATCGGGTAGACGTTGGCGCGAGAGACGGTTCCCGCACTCGTGACCGAGGGGGTCCAGCTTGCCGTCGCCTCAGCCTCGAGGTCGGCATCGATGATCCCCAGAGTGTGCATGAGCGAGAAGCTGACGGAGCCCTCGGCGGTCACCGTGACACGCCTCGACGTCGTGTCGAGCGTCGCGGATGCTGCGCTTGCCTCGTTCTGGGTGGCCAGCGCGAGGCCCGTGCCGTTCGCTCGGCACTGGGCCGTGTTGCCGGAACTGCAGTCGTTCGCGATCGCGAGCGCCGCGGCATCCGCTGCGACCTGCAACTGGCTGCGCTTGGCCTCCACGACGCCGTAGTCGACGACGAACCCGAGCATACCCAGCATGAGCACGCTGAGGATCGCCACCATGACGGCCGTCGCACCCTGCTCGTCGCTCCGGAGGTTGAGCAGCACCCTCAGCCGACGGCGCGCCCATGCCGCCAGGGACCGCTCGCGGCGGCTCACGCCCCGCACCTCATGACGGCCTTGCCGCTGAGCTCGATACCCCCCGTGAACATCCCGCTGATCGAGTTCAGCCGGTAGTTCACGATCGTGACCGTCACGTTGCTGCCGGGCGCGCAGGTCGAGGGCGAGACCGCGACGTTCGCCGCAGTGAGCGTGGGCGAGAGCGACGGCGCCGCGGCGACCGCCGTCGACTTCACCTGGGCAAGCGGCGCACCAAGGGCCGCCGCCCGGGCGCCCTCGCGCGCGGACGCCGTCACCTGGATCTGCGCGTTGTAGATGAGCCCGAACTCGACGATCGCGAAGATCACCATCAGGAGCACGGGCACCACGAGCGCGAACTCGACCGCGACCGCGCCGCGCTCATCGCCTCGCATCCGTCGCATGCATCCCTCCCGGGGAATACGCGAACGACCCGGCCGACGCCGGCCGGGTCGTCGCATGACCGTGACTAGGGGGTGGGCTTGGTGCTTCCCACGCTGCCGGGGAGGATCCCCGTGAAGAAGGTGGACAGCTGGTCGCCGAAGGCCCAGAGCGCCGCGGCAACGACGACGACGATGACGCCGATCAGGATCGCGTACTCGACGGCGCTCGCGCCGCGCTCGTCGCGCCCGAGGCGGTCATCCACGAAGCTCTGCAGGGTGAGGAGGAACTTGGTCATGTGAGACTCCAATCGGTGATGCAACCCGGCCGACCCCCGACGGGCCCCGTTGGCTTTGCGTCCCCGAATCACTTCGGGTTTGCCTTGTGCTGTGCTCTGGGCCTGCAATCTCTGCAGTAGTCAAAGATTAGGCTGGGGCGCTTCCCTTCAGTAGGAAAAACGGGGTACAACTACACCGTGGTATACCCCGAATTCGGGGGCCAGTCGGCCAAAGTGCCGACATCCGGGGGACATTTCACCACCAAAGCGGGGGCCATGGTGGCCTATATGCCGGAAGGTGCATCCTTCACCCGGCTGCCGAGTGCGGCGATCCCACTCCGCTCCCAGCCAGCGCTGCCATCCTGTGCGCCATGACCACCCCGGTCTTCACGGTCGGCCATTCAACCAGGAGCCTCGAAGAGTTCGTGGCACTCGTGCGCGCCCACGGGGTGACGCTCGTCGCAGACATCCGCACCGTGCCCAAGTCGCGCCGAAACCCGCAGTACTGGGAGGACTCGATGCGGGTGACGCTGCCGGAGCACGGCATCGGTTACACCCGAATCGCTGGCCTCGGCGGGCTGCGCAAGACCAGCGCGGACTCGCCGAACGATGCCTGGCGCAACCTCTCGTTCCGCGGCTACGCCGACTACATGCAGACCCCCGAGTTCGAAGCCGCCCTCGCGGAGCTCGTGGCCCTCACCGAGGAGCACACCGTCGCGATCATGTGTGCGGAGGCCGTGCCGTGGCGGTGCCACCGCTCGCTCGTCGGCGACGCACTTCTCGCCCGCGGCATCCGCGTCGCCGACATCATGACGCCCACCAACGCCCGCGAGGAGACCCTGACCTCCTTTGCAGTCGTCGACGGCACGACCGTGACCTACCCGGCCAGCGAACACTCAGGCGATGCAGGGACTGTGGAGCCATGACAGCCGCCAGGGGAAAAGATCTCGCACGCCAGATCACGGTCGCAGTGAGTGCGCTCATAGCGCTCGTCGGCGGGTTCATCGGTTCCGGCGCCGCAGGAGGAACACAGATCGCGGATGCCGCTGACGGCGCCCTGCAAACCGACACAAGCACGATCGCCCCGGCAGGTCCGGCCTTCGCGATCTGGTCGGTCATCTACCTCGGGCTGGCGGCATACGCGGTCTGGCAGTTCCTGCCCGGCCAGCGCGACGCGGCGCGACAGCGAAGGCTCGGCTACCCCATCGCTGCGAGCATGCTGCTCAATGCGGCCTGGATCCTCAGCGTGCAGGCCGGCAGCGTCTTCCTCAGCGTCGTCGCGATCATCGCGCTCCTCGTGGTACTCGTGATCGCCTTCCTCATCGCGGCAGACACCGTATCCGATGGGCCAATCGACGCCGTCGTGACGGACGGCACGGTAGGTCTCTATCTCGGCTGGGTGAGCGTCGCGACGATCGTTAACATCGCGGCATGGCTCGCCGACCTCGGCTTCGACGGCGGGCCCCTCTCACCCGACACGTGGGGCGTCGTGCTCGCGCTCGCGGCCGGCGTGGTCGGCTGCGGTTACGCCCTGCGCTCGAACGGACGCGTGGCCCCCGCCCTCTCCCTCTGCTGGGGCCTCGCGTGGGTCGCGGTCGAACGCATCACGGGCGAGCCCGAGAGCATGCCCACGGCGATCGCCGCCATCGTCGCGGTCGTCGCCGTCGCTGCCGTGACCGCGCTCACGCGCGTGCGCTCCGTCGCGACCGCCGCCCGCCGCGAACCGATCAGCACCTAGGCTCGAACGACGCCCAAGAAACGAAACGAGGACAGCATGGCAACCATCGACCTGACGGCCGCAGACTTTGAGAAGACCGTCACGGAGCCCGGCATCACGCTGGTCGACTTCTGGGCCGACTGGTGCGGCCCCTGCAAGCAGTTCGCCCCCGTCTATGAGAGCGCGAGCGAGCAGCACACCGACGTCACGTTCGCGAAGGTCGACACGGAGGCGGAGCAGGCGCTCGCGGGCGCCGCCAACATCACGTCAATCCCGACGCTCATGGCATTCCGTGACGGCGTGCTCGTCTTCTCGCAGCCTGGAGCCCTCCCCGCCCCCGCGCTCGAGGAGGTCATCACGGCCGTCAAGGGCCTCGACATGGATCACGTCTGGGCGCAGGTCCGCGCGCAGCAGGAGGCCGAGGGCAATGCCTAACCTCTCCTAATTCAGGAGTTCAGGCCTGAGCTCCTGAATTAGGAAAGCGAACTCCTGAGTTCGGAGAGGGTCAGAGCTGGGGGCCGCTCACCGCGAAGGTGTCGCACGCACCCGTGCCCCGCTCGTAGCCGGTCGTGAACCAGCGCTGGCGCTGCTCGCTTGAGCCGTGCGTCCAGTTGTGCGGCGTCACCTCGCCCTGCATGGTCTCCTGGATGTGGTCGTCCCCGATGACGGATGCCGCATCCAGCGCCTGTGCCACCTGCTCGCGCGTGAGCGGCTCGAGGAATGCGGTGCCGTACTCGTCGCGTGTCGTTGCAGCGGCGCCCGCCCAGGCTCCCGCGTAGCAATCCGCCTGCAGTTCGAGGCGCACTGAATCGGATGTCGGCCCGGCGTCGCCGCGCTGGATCTGGCCCATGGTGCCGGTGACATTCTGGATGTGGTGTCCCCACTCGTGCGCGATGACATACATCTCCGCGAGCGGTCCACCCTCGGCTCCGAAGGTCGACTGCAGTTCGTTGTAGAACGACAGGTCAAGGTACACGGTCTCGTCGGCGGGGCAGTAGAAGGGGCCGACGGCACTCGTCGCGCCGCCGCATCCGGTGTTCGTCTGGGCTTCGAAGAAGACATAGCCCGGCGGGCGGTAGGAGGCGCCGAGCTCCCCCTCCCAGAAGGCCTCGATCGACTGGGCGGCGAAATCTGCGCGGCACTCGGTGCTCTCGTTGGCATCGGCACCCGTCTCGCAGTCCTCGACGACGCTCACGGGACCCGAGGAAGTCTGGCCCTGCCCGAGAAAGCCGCTCACGTCGACGCCGGTGAACTGGGCGATCAGGAAGACGGCAATCAGGCCCACGATGCCGCCGCCACCGGCGATCGCCGCGCCTCGCCCTCGTTTGCTGGCCCGAGGCCCTCCGCTTCGCGCGTTGTCATTGAAGGTCATGGGGCAGACGCTACCCCCGCAAGCGATTCCCACCCATTGAAATCTCACCCCCGAAAGGGGGGGTCCGGACCTGTCGGTGACCACGCTACTGTAAGCAAGTCATTCACCTCCCCCTTCCGGGGGGCACGTGGATGGGGGTCACCAGTTCCCGCTAGCGGCCCCGCACCCAGCACCATTCCTTCTCCCCCGAGGAGGAACGCAGTCCCAGGAGTCCGATGTCGGGCCGGTCGCCGGCCAGCACCATGACATCGGACCCTCAATCGTTGTTCCCGCAGCGATCGCCGCATGCCGGCCGCCCAGCTTGACCCGAACACCGCGTCGCTTCCCACGGCGACGCGAAACCCCGTCGCAGCCCCCGCTGCACCCGTACAGCGCCAGCGCACACCGCGCCGCGCTGCTGACAGTGCGTGCTCGCCGTCATTTCGTGCGGCATTGCACCGCTGTGCCCTGCGCCCCGTAGCGATCTGCGGCAACGACGTCCTGATCGTGGTACCCGCATGCCCGCGGGTGCCCCCCACCTGTGCTTCCCGTGCCTGCAGGAGGACTTCCCGATGACCCATTCAGGAGTGAGCCTCGGAACCTCGAGTCGACCGCTCTCTGCCCACCCACGCAACGCGCTGCGACTCGTCGAGCCCGTCACATCCGATGCGCCAGCTGCGGAATCAGGACCCGCGTGGGCACGCCGCTACCGACAGCGTCTCCTCCTGAGTGACACGCTCATCATCTGCCTCGCGGTCAGCGGGCCCTTCATCGCCTGGAGCACCCAGTCACCGTGGAGTCCCGCCGAGATCGCGGCGCACTGGTTGATCGCGGCTGGCATCGCGCTGCTGTGGTTCACGGTGCTCAGCATCTTCCGCACGCGGGATTGCCGCATCCTGAGCGTCGGGGTCACCGAATACAAGCGGGTCGTGAGCGCGAGCACCCTCGTGATCGGCCTGCTCGCGATCGCATTCGTCGTCGCGGGTGTCGGCCCCATCGCCCCTCCATTCCTCGTCGCCTTCCCCCTCGGCCTCGTCGCGCTCGTACTCGGTCGCTGGTCGTGGCGAAGGTGGCTCATCAGTCGCGGGCGTGAAGGCCACTGCCTCTCTAGGGTCCTCGTGGTCGGAAACCGGAGCGATGTCACCTATGTCGCGAAGCAGATCGAGCGGGCCTCGACGGCTGCATACGCGGTCGTTGGTGCCGTGGTCGACGCCGCGGGCTCTGAACCTCTTGCCGCACAGCTTGCCGGGCTCCCCACGAGCACCGACCTCGACTCCGTGGCGGCCACGGCGGCCGAACTGGGCGCCGACTCGGTCGTGGTCGCCGGGCCGCCGCCCGGTCGGCCCGACTTCATCCGTGACCTCTCCTGGCAGCTGGAGGGCACCGCCACCGACCTGGTGCTCGCAACGAGCCTCGCGAATGTCGCGGGCCCCCGCATCCACCTGCGCCCCATGGAGGGGCTGCCCCTCATCCACGTGGAGATCCCGCAGTTCGAGGGCGGCCGCCATGTGCTCAAGCGGGCCTTCGATGTCGCGGTCTCGGGCGTCGCGCTCCTCGTGCTCGCGCCCGTCTTCGCCGTCATCGCCCTCGCGGTGCGACTCGACAGCCCAGGGCCGGCCCTCTTCTCGCAGGAGCGCGTGGGCCGCGACGGCCGCCGGTTCACGATGTGGAAGTTCCGCACGATGGTGACGAGCGCGAGCGATGACCTCACGGGCCTCCTCGACCACAACGAGGGCAAGGGCGTGCTCTTCAAGATGCGCAACGATCCGCGCGTGACGCGGGTGGGACGGATGCTGCGGCGCCACTCCCTCGACGAGCTCCCCCAGCTCTGGAACATCCTCGTCGGCGACATGAGCGTCGTCGGCCCCCGCCCGCCCCTGCCGCGCGAGGTCGAGCACTACGAGGACCACGTGCACCGGCGGCTCTACATCCGCCCCGGCCTCACGGGCATGTGGCAGATCAACGGGCGCTCCGACCTCAGCTGGGAGGAGAGCGTCAAGCTCGACCTCTACTACGTCGAGAACTGGTCGCTCGTCGGCGACATCGTCATCATGTGGCGCACTGTGCGCCAGGTGAGCCACCCGGTGGGGGCCTACTGATGAACGCACCGCACATCTCCCCGCCCCGACTCTCGTTCGCGATGATCGGCACCCGAGGCGTGCCCGCCGCGTACGGCGGCTTCGAGACAGCGGTTGAGGAGATCGGCGCACGACTCGTCGAGGCCGGCCACGAGGTCACGGTTTACTGCAGGAACGCGGATGCCTCGCTCCGGCGCCACCGCGGCATGCAGCTGGTGCACCTGCCCGCCGTCAAGGTCAAGGTGGGCGAGACGCTCAGCCACACCGCGCTCTCGGTCGCCCACGCGACCTTCCGGCGTCGGCCGGATGTCGCGTTCGTCTTCAATGCCGCGAACGCCCCCTTCGTTCCGTGGCTCCGCGCGCTCGGTATCCCGACCGCCGTGCACGTCGACGGGCTGGAGTGGAAGCGCGCCAAGTGGAACGGCCTCGGCCGACGCTACTACCGGCTGGTCGAGCGGCTCGCGGTCGATTGGGCCGACGCCTTGATCGCGGATGCCCGTGGTATCTCCGACTACTACGCCGCGAACTTCGCTGCCCCGACCGAGCTGCTCACCTATGGGGCCGCGGTGCAGGACGATGCCGGGCACGATCGCATCCGCCCCCTCGGCCTCGAACCCAAGCGCTATCACCTCGTCGTGGCCCGCTTCGAGCCCGAGAACCACGTCGACGTCATCGTCGATGCCTACCACCGGAGTACGGCGGAACTGCCGCTCGTGGTCGTGGGCAGCGCCCCGTATGCGGCGGCCTACACGCAGAAGATTCGCCAGGTCGCGGAGTCGGATGCTCGCATCCGGCTGCTCGGCGGCGTCTACGACCAGTTGCAGCTCGACGAGCTGTACGCAAACGCCCTCGCCTATGTCCATGGACATTCGGTCGGGGGTACCAACCCGTCGCTGTTGCGCGCCATGGGAGGTGGGACTTCCGTGCTCGCGTACGACATCGATTTCAATCGGGAGGTGCTCGGTGAGGAGGCTGCCTACTTCGGTTCAGCCTCAGCACTGTCGCGCCATTTCGATGACGTTGAGAGTGAGCCCGAACGCCATGTGGCGCTCGGGCGGCGCCTTCAGCGACGGGCCCAACGTCTCTACAACTGGGACGCCGTGAGTCGTGGCTACGAGGAACTGGGGCTCCGCCTCGCCTCGGGCTACACGATTCGCGCCTCTTCTCCCCTCCGTGCACCGCGTCCCTCCCATTCGATCCCGAGGTTGCCATGATCACCATGCCCCGCTCCTCCTCCGCCGCCAGGTCTCGCGTCGTTGCGATGGCCCTCGCCTTCGTGCTCGCGGCGGGCGTGCTGGTGCAGGCGAGTCCGGCCGTCGCAGACTCGGCGCCGGTGGATCCCGCGGTCTCGCCGACGGTCACGGCCGACGGCTTGCCGACGACCCAGATCAACGGGGTCGCCTGGTCGCAGGTCATCGTCGGCAACACCGTCTATGTGGGCGGCGACTTCACGGCGGCACGGCCAGCCGGGGCGGCCCCCGGCACCAACGAGGTGCCACGCACGCACCTGCTCGCCTACAACCTGACGACGGGCGCGCTCATCAGCAGCTTCAACCCGACGCTCAACGGCCAGGTGCTTGCGCTGACGGCAGCGCCGGATGGTTCGCGCATCTACGCGGTCGGCGACTTCACGAATGTGAACGGCACGGGTCTCTCCCGGGCGGCCGCCTTCGACACCGCGACAGGCGCACTCATCACGTCCTGGCGGCCCATCCTCGGCAGCCAGGGTCGAGCCGTCCACGCGACTGCTTCCACCGTCTATCTGGGCGGCAACTTCACGACCGTCAATGGCGTGGCCCGCAACCGCATCGCGGCCGTGAGCGCGGCCGACGGCTCCACGCTTGCCTTCAACCCCAATGCCGAGAGCGCCGTCAATGCGATCACGCTCACGAAGGACGGTTCGAAGGTCGTCGTCGGCGGCAAGTTCGCCGCGCTCGGGGGCACCGCCATCCGCGGGCTTGCGGCCGTGCATCCGGTCACGGGCGCTGTGCTGCCGTGGGCCATCAACAACACGATCTACGCCTCCGGCTCCAACGCCGCCTTCACGAGCCTCTATGCGACGGATGATGCGGTGTACGGCACCGCGTGGGCGTGGGGTCGCAACGACGGCAACCTTGAGGGCAGTTTCTCGGCGAACCCAGCGACGGGCGAGATCATCTGGCTCAATGATTGCCACGGCGACACGCACTCGGTCTACCCAGTGGGCGATGTCGTCTACTCGGTGGGCCACGCGCACTACTGCGGCAATATCGGCGGCTTCCCGCAGACGGAGCCCTGGACGTTCTACCGCGCCATCGCCACCACGAAGGCCGCGACGGGCACCATCACCCGCGACCCGCACGGCTACTTCAACTTCGAGGGGCACCCGCGCCCGAGCCTCCTGCACTGGTACCCGACGATCAACGCGGGTTCCTTCACAGGGCAGAACCAGGGGCCGTGGCACATCACGGGCAACGGCAACTACATCGTGCAGGGCGGCGAGTTCACGGTCGTCAACGGTGTCGCCCAGCAGGGCCTCGTGCGCTTCGCGACCGCCGATATCGCCCCCAACGACGTCGGCCCGCAGTCCAATGTGGGGCTCACTCCCAACGTGATCTCGTTCAAGGCCGGCGAGGTGAGGGTCTCGTGGCAGGCGACCCACGACCGTGACAACGAGAACATCCGCTACGAGGTGACACGCGACGGCGCCGTCGTGCACACCGTCACGCAGCCCTCCAACGAGTGGACCAGGCCGCTCATGACCTTCACCGACACGGGGCTCACCCCCGGTGCGCGACACCTGTATCGGGTGCACTCCTACGACGCCTTCGAGAACTGGGCGAGCAGGGCCGCCATCTGGGTGGATGTCGCCACGGAGAATGCCGGCAACGACTACACGCAGGCTGTGCTGACAGATGCACCACTCTCCTACTGGCCGCTCGACGAGGACTCGGGCACGACCGCATACGACCACGCAGGGGCACAGGACCTGACCCTGGCGGCGGGAGCTGCGAGGGGTGCGGACGGCATCATCAGCGAGAGTGCCGCGATCGACCTGAGCGGCACCTCGAATGGCTTCGGCAGCACGCAGTCCGCCGCGCCCGCACCGTCGGCCTTCACCCTCGAGGCATGGGTCAAGACGACCTCCAACCGGGGCGGCAAGATCATCGGCTTCGGTGACCGCACGACCGGCAACTCGGGCTCCTATGACCGGCACGTCTACATGGACAACTCCGGCCGCGTCTGGTTCGGCGTGCACCCGGGCGGCGTCCGCACGGTCAACTCGAGCCAGTCGTTCAACGACGGGCAGTGGCACCACATCACGGCGTCCCTCGGCGCCAACGGCATGCGCCTGCACGTCGACGGGATGCTCGTCGCCACTCGTGACGATGTCACGAGCGGGCAGGAGTTCAATGGCGTGTGGCGGGTCGGCGGCGACAACCTGAGTGGCTGGCCCTCGCGCCCCTCGAGCGACTACCTCAACGGCGACATCGACGAGGTTGCGGTCTACCCGACCGTGCTCTCCCGGCAGCAGGTCGTGAGCCACTTCGTCGCGGCGGGCAACACCTCTCCCCTGCCTCCCGCCCCGGCCGACGCCTACGGCCAGTCGGTCTACAACGACGACCCCACGCTCTACTGGCGTCTCGCCGATGACACGGCCACGACGGCCGCCGACTCGGGCATGCAGAACACGCCCGGTACCTATTCGGGCACCGCGACGCTCGGCCAGCCCGGCGCGCTCGACGACGGTGACGACGAGGCGGTGGGCTTCACGGGCAACACCGTGATCGGCAGCAACAAGGCGTTCGCCAACCCGCGCACCTACTCCCTCGAGGCGTGGTTCCAGACCTCGAGCGAAACGGGCGGCAAGATCATCGGCTTCGGTGACCAGCGCAACGGCCTGTCGAGCAACTACGACCGCCACCTCTATATGCAGGATGACGGCCTCCTGGTCTTCGGCACGTGGACGGGATCCGCCAACACCATCACGACGTTGAGCTCCTACAACGACGGCGCGTGGCACTACGCGGTCGCAACGCAGTCGAGTGCGGGCATGCAGCTGTACGTCGACGGCGTGCTCGTGGGCTCGCATCCGCAGACCCAGGCGCAGGACTACACGGGCCACTGGAAGATCGGAGGCGACAACACCTGGGGTTCGTCGAGCCCCTACTTCACGGGCCTCATCGATGAGGTCGCCGTCTACTCGACGGCCCTCGATGGCTCGACGGTCGCTGCCCGTTACGCGCTTGGCACGACGGGGGCACCGCCCAACGCCGCACCTGCGGCCGCCTTCACCGAGACCGTGTCGAACCTCGACCTGAGCGTCGATGCCTCGGCGTCCTCCGACAGCGACGGCACGATCGCCGGATACGCGTGGGACTTCGGTGACGGCAACACCGCCACGGGCGTAACCGCTTCGCACAGTTACGCCGAGGCGGGCAGCTACACCGTGACCCTCACGGTGACCGACAACGGCGGCGCGAGCGACTCGACGAGCGTGACGGTCGAGGCGACCGAGCCGCCGGAGCCGCCCGTCGGCATCGCGGCCGACAGCTTCACGCGCACCTCGTCCTCCGGATGGGGCACCGCCGACCTGGGCGGAGACTGGAGCCTGGTCGGCGCCGCATCGCGCTACACGGTCTCGGGCAGCGCCGGACTGATGACGGTGGCCGCGGGCCAGACGCTCCGGGCGTCCCTCCCGGGCGCCACCTCGGATGACGTCGACCTCCGGCTGCGCTTCTCGACCGACAAGGCGCTCACGGGCGGCGGCGAGTACCTCTCGGCGATCGGCCGACAGGTGGGCTCACTCGACTACCGCGCACGCGTGCGGCTGCTCGCAAGCGGTGATGTCTTGCTGCAGCTCACCCAGGGCGGCACGACCCTGCAGTCGCTCACCGTCCCCGGCCTGAGCCACACGGCGGATGCCGCATACAACCTGCGCCTGCAGGTGACGGGCACCTCTCCCACGACGATCCAGGCGAAGCTCTGGCCGGCATCCGCAGCCGAACCGGCCGCATGGCAGGCGAGCGTGACGAGCTCGACGGCCGGCCTGCAGACGGCGGGCAACATCGCGCTCGAGAGCTTCATCTCGGGTTCCGCGACCAACGGTCCGATCACGACCCGCTTCGATGACCTGCTCGTGACCCCGACGTCGGCACCGCCGCCTCCCGGCAATGTGGCGCCCGTCGCGGCCTTCACCGCGAGCACGAGCGACCTCGCCGCCTCGTTCGACGGCAGTGGTTCGAGCGACAGTGACGGCGCGATCTCCGCCTGGGCGTGGAACTTCGGGGACGGCACGACCGCCTCCGGTGTCACGGCGTCGCGCACCTACGCCGCCGCGGGCACCTACAACGTGACCCTCACGGTGACCGACGACGAGGGAGCGATCACCTCCATCACGCAGCCGGTCACGGTCTCGGCACCTCCCCCCACGGGGGCGGATGTCGCGGCCGACGCGTTCGAGCGCACGTCACCGGGGGCGTGGGGTTCCGCCGACCTCGGCGGCGCATGGGCGCTCATCGGCCCGGCGTCGAACTACTCGGTCGAGGCCGGTACCGGTGTCATGTCGACACCGGCCGGCAGCACGCGGCGCGCATCCCTCGCGAGCGTGAGCGCGGCGGACGTGGATGTGCGGGTCGCTCTCAGCCTCGACACTCCCCCGACCGGCGGCGGCGCCTACGTCTCCGTCATCGGCCGGCAGTTCGAGGCGGGCGACTACCGCGCGAGGATTCGTCTCCTCGCGACCGGTCAGATCATGCTGCAGGTGACGGAGGGCGGCACCGTGCTCCAGTCGGTGACCCTGCCCGACGTCACGTACACGGCCGGAGAGCGGCTGCAGGTGCACCTGCAGGTCTTCGGCAGCTCGCCGACGACCATCCGCGCCTCCGTGTGGAAGGACGGAGCCGCTGAACCGAGCGGCTGGCAGGTCAACGCAACGAGTGCAACGGTAGCGCTGCAGTCGGCAGGCGCCGTCGCGCTCGAGACCTACATGGCCGGTTCGACGACCAACGGCCCGTCCATCACCCGCTTCGACGACCTCGTGGTGGGAACGGCGCCATGACCCGCCTGGCGCCCGGCGCGACGGCCCTGCGGGCGGGCACGGTGCTCGTCGCACATCCGAGCGCGGAGCTCTACGGCTCCGACCGCATGCTGCTCGAGAGCGTGCGGGGCCTCCTCGACTCGGGTGCGCGCATCGCTGTCGCGCTTCCGTGCGATGGCCCGCTCTCGCCCGCACTTCGCGACCTGGGGGCGGATGTCACGATCTGCCGCAGCCCCGTGCTGCGAAAGAGCGCCCTCACCCCGAGGGGTTTCGCGGCGTTCCTCGCGGCGACGGTTGGCGGACTCGCGGATGGCTGGCGGCTGATCACCCGGGTACGACCCAACCGCATCTATGTCAGCACGCTGACGGTGCCGCTGTGGATCGCGCTCGCGAAGGTTCGTCGCATCGGGGTGCTGTGCCACGTGCACGAGGGCGAGGCATCCGCATCCGCCGCCGTGCGTGCCGCGATCGCGGCACCGCTGCTGTTCGCCGACGAGGTCGTGGCCAACAGCCGCTTCAGCGTGGGCGTGCTCGCGGGGTCATTCCCCTCGCTGGGCCGCAGGACGAGCGTCATCTACAACGGCGTGCCCGGGCCGGACTCCCGGCAACAGGCGCGGCAGGCGCTCGACACGCCCCTTCGCATCGCCTATGTCGGTCGACTCTCACCGCGCAAGGGCGTCGACGTCGCCGTCGAGGCGCTGTCGATCCTGCACCGGCGCGGTGTGCCGGCGCGGCTGGACCTCATGGGCACCGTCTTCACCGGGTACGAGTGGTACGAGAAGGAGTTGCGCGACGAGGTGCGCCTGCTCGCGCTCGAACCATGGGTGCGTTTCCACGGATTCGTGCCGTCCGTGTGGCAGCACGTGGAGAGTTCGGATGTCGTCGTGGTGCCATCGCGAGCAGACGAGCCCTTCGGCAACACGGCCGTCGAGGCGATCCTGTGCGGCCGGCCCGTCATCGCGAGCGCGACGAGTGGTCTCCTGGAGGCCACCGCCGGTTACCGGGCCTCGCGCACGGTTCCGGCGGGAGACGCCGAGGCCCTCGCCGACTGCCTCATCGAGATGGCCTCGAACTGGCACTACATGCGCTCTGCGGCATGGAAGGATGTCGCCCTCGCCGAGGAACGGCATTCGCCCGCCACCTACCGCCGCAGGGTCGTCGATGCCGTGCTGTCGCTCCGCCCGCGCGCGTGGGCTGCCGACCGCAGCCAGGAGCCAGTGCTGGCGGGAGGACGGCCATGACCACTGCCCTCCGCGTCGCGATCGCCGTGCTCACCTACCGGCGGAATGACGACCTCGCGGCCCTGCTTCCGCTTCTCCGCGAGCAGGCAGATGCGTCACGCGAAGGGGTGCGCATTCTGGTCGTCGACAACGATCCGGATGCCGGCGCTGCCTCGGCCGTGCGTGCATATGCCGAGCGCGGCATCGAGTACCTGCACGAGCCTGTCCCCGGCATCTCAGCCGCACGCAACCGCGCGCTCGACGCCGCGCAGGGCGATGATGTGCTCGTCTACATCGACGACGACGAGCGACCGACTGCGGGATGGCTCGAGAGCCTGCTGCGGGTGTACCGCACGCACCGGCCCGCTGGCGTCGTCGGTCCCGTCATCTCGCAGTACGCGCATGAGCCGGAGGAGTTCATCAACGCGGGGCGGTTCTTCGAACGACGCCGCCTTCCCACCGGAACGGCCGTGACGGTCGCGGCGACCAACAACCTGCTGCTCGACGTGCGGGCGGTCGGCGCGCTCCGCTTCGACCCCGACTTCGGCATCTCGGGCGGTTCAGACACGCTCTTCACCCGTCAGCTCGTGCACGCCGGCGGCCGGCTGCTGTGGTGTGACGAGGCGATCGTCCACGACGTCGTGCCGCCCACACGTCTCAGTCGCGACTGGGTGCTGGGACGCGCGTTCCGCAGCGGCAACTCCTGGAGCCGCACGAGCATCCGTCTCGCGCGAACACCGCTCGAGCGCGCCACGACGCGCCTGCGCCTCACTGCGGAGGGGCTCGCTCGACTCGCCTCGGGCGGATCGCTGCGCGTGATGGGGGAGGTGACGCGCGCGCAGCACCTGCAGGCGCGGGGCCTGCGCAGGCTCAAGCGTGGCAGCGGGATGCTCTCGGGCGCCTGGGGCCACGTCTACTCGGAGTATCGCCGCTCATGACGCAACTGGGACAGGGCACGGCGGTAGGCGCCGAGGTGCGCGGCACCCAGCGTGGCCCAGTCACGCCGGGAGAGATCCGGCGTGCCGTCCGGCACTCCCTCGGCAAGCGCAGCCCGCAGCACCTCCGCCGTGAGCTCACCCGTGTAGCGGCGAACCCACGCCTCGCCGACCTCGGCGGCGAGTGCCGCGGTCGGTCCGTTCTCGGGGACGAGCACGGGTCGCCCGAAGGAGAGCGCCAGCAGGAGCGCACCCGAGTTGTGCAGGTCGCGGTAGGGCAGCGCCACGAGCGACGCCTCTCCCATCTCCCGGACGAGTCGCTCGTCGTCGGCGTAGCCGAACGAGAGGGTGACGCGATCGTCGCCGCCCGCAGCGTCGCGGAGTTCCTCCGCGAGACGGGCAGGATCGGGTCGCCCGACGACATGGAGGCTCGACGTCGCATCCTCCATGCCGGTGAAGGCATGCACGAGGGCGGGCACGTTCTTGTAGGCGCGGATGAGCCCGAAGCAGAGCACGCGCCGCGGCACGGGACTCGGCACGCTGTGCCGGGCGTACCAGTCGACGTAGTGGCCGTGCGGGATGACCTCGCGCGCTGCGCCATCGGGAACCGGCGTCGAGTCGTTCAGCAGCAGCCAGCGGGTCGTGGCGCGGTCGAGCAGGCCCAGCACCGCATCGATGAGCACTCCGCGGTGGTCGTGCGGGGCGATGTTGTGGGCGGTGCGCACGAGTGCACGCCGCGTCAGACGCATCCGCAGCACGAGCACCGTGCACAGGGCGGCGCCGACGATCGTGCGTGCCCGGCTCTCACGCAGGAAGAGCAGCTCGGGCCAGTGCACGTGCAGCACGTCCCAGCGGCCGAAGAGCGCGCGGCGCCACGAGAACAACTGCACCTCGGCCTCCCCCTCGAGCGAGCGTACGAGCTGCACGAGGTAGGGGTTGGTCGTGTCGCGCAGCGCCTTGATCGACTGCAGCACGACGAGCCTGTCGCGGCTGTGGCCTGCCCGTGTCATGGCGCCCCTTCCTGTCGTGGTGGCCGGAGCATCCCTCGCGATCCGCGTGAAGTGGCCCCACACTACAGGGGGGCGGTGTCGGCATGAACGCACGCACCGGCGAACGGATGCTGCGCCCCGGCATCATCGCCTACAACGGTTACGACTCGGGGCTCGGCAACCGGGTGCGCGTCGTGCTCGGCGCGCAGAGCCTTGCTGAGCTCGAGGGACGCGCCTTCGCCTACGTCTGGCCCACGGGCCGGCTCTTCGGACCGAGCTTCTCGCAGCTGTGGGACTTCCGGGCCCCCGTCGTGTCCCGTGCGGTCTCGCGTGCGCTTGCCAAGGTGTTTCCCTACGTCGACGAGAAGCTCGACTGGCTGGGCGACGCAAAGCGTCGCGAGTGGCTCTGGCAGATCCGCACGGGCAGCCCGCTCCAGTTGCCACCCGAGGCCAGTCCGTGGCAGGAGCGATTCCGCGGGCTCCGGCCTGCCGCGCCGATCGCGGAGCGCGTCGAGCGGCTCTTCGACGAGCGCCTGCGGGGCCGGCACTACGTGGGCGTCATGATCCGCGCACACCAGGTGTCGCATGCCAAGACGCTCCAGGCCTCGCCGGTCGAGTGGTTCCTGGGCCGTATGCAGGAGATCCGCTCGGCGGACCCCGAGGTGACCTTCTACCTCTCCTGCGACCGGCCGGATGTGCAGGCGCACGTCATGCAGACGATCCCCGGATGCGTCGCCCAGAGCGACAAGGGACCCTACAACTCCGTCGAGGGGGTCATGTCGTCGATCGTGGACCTGTACCTGCTCGCGGCATCCGGATACCTCATCGGCCCGCACTTCTCGAGCTTCGTGCACCTCGCGGAACACCTCGCGGCTGACCGCCTGACCTTTGAGACGGCGGTCGATGGACTCTCGGGCCCCATCGACCATCGCGCCCCGGGACTGGCGACCGACCCCCTGCGGCCCGCGTTGCGCCACCCCGAACGGAGCCTGAGGTGAGCGG
Source organism: Salinibacterium sp. GXW1014 (assembly GCF_044769865.1). Taxonomy (NCBI): domain Bacteria; kingdom Bacillati; phylum Actinomycetota; class Actinomycetes; order Micrococcales; family Microbacteriaceae; genus Salinibacterium; species Salinibacterium sp. GXW1014. Next base: position 1,383,636 of record NZ_JBIZWA010000001.1, on the reverse strand, counting down.
CGCGCTCGGGCTCATCGACCCCCTGCTGCGGCTCGCGCTGCTCGGGGGCCTGGGCGTGCTCGCCTTCCTCGCGGTGCGCCGCTACCCGAATGCGGGCTTCAGCCTGTGGGTCGCGATCGTGTGCCTCGTGCCCTACTGGTTCGGCATCCGTCTCGGCATCGATTGGTCGATCTCGGCCCTCTTCACCGTCTTGCTCGTGACGGCACTGCTCCCGCTCCGCCGTCCCCGCCTGAGCCTCGCCGACGCCGTCGTCGGGGTCATCGTCGCCTGCTACTTCGCGGCCTCGCTGCTCGGCGAGGCGTCGCTCACGAGCGGCGTCGTGCTCCTCGGCCACTGGGGTCTCGGCTACCTGCTGGGCCGCGTCGTGGCATCCCGCATCGCGGTGCCCCGGATCTACCTCGTCATGGCGCTCGCCTTCACGGGGGTCTCACTGCTCGCCCTCCTCGAGTTCGCGACTGCCACCAACCCCTTCGTCGGCTTCTCAGCCCCCGGCGCCCTCTATGACACGTGGGGCACGCTCCAGGAGCGGGGCGGGGTGCTGAGGGTCGAGGGCGCGTTCGGGCATTCGATCGCGCTCGGCACGAGTCTCGCGCTCGCCGTGCCACTCGTGCTGGCCGCCCCGCTGCGACCCTGGATCCGAGCGGTGATGCTCGTGCTCGTGCTGACCGCCACGGTCCTGACCCTCAGCCGCACCGCCATGGCGTGTGCCGCGATCGCCCTCGTGCTCACGCTCGTGTTCGCCCGGGATGTCGTGAGCCGGCGCTTCGCCGCCATCGTCGCGGTCGCGGGCGCCGTCGTCGCAGCAGCGCTGGCGCCCTTCGTCGATCGCGTGTTCGAGCTCGCGGGCTCGGAGGCCGAAGGAAGCGCCGATTACCGCAGTGACCTGATCGCCCTCGTCTCAGAGATGCAGGTGCTCGGGCAGTCACCGGCCTTCCACCGCTCCCCCGACGGCACCGCCTGGTTCGGCGAGTTCACCTCGATCGACAGCGCGCTCATCCTGCTCGGGCTGCGCTACGGGCTGCTTCCCCTCGGCCTCGCGACCGCACTGATCGTCGCGGGCATCGTGCTCGTGGCGAGCGGGAGAGCCACCCCGGCCACGATCGCGGTCGTGGCCCAGGTGCCCGCCTTCGCGACCACGGCGCTCATCACCCAATACGCGATCCTCACCTGGTTCATGGTCGGCCTCGCTGTCGCGACACAACTGGCCGCACGCCCGCACGCACGGGCGCCCAATACGCATGCCCCGCTCCACCTCCCCTCCCCCAGCGAGTCGGTCCCACCCCGCTCGCACCGGCCGATCCCGGCCGTTGACGCGAAGAAAGGCACCTCCCGATGATCACTGCAACACAGGTCCGCCGTCACTGGTGGATCCCAGCCGGAGCCGCAGCCCTCGGCGCTGCCGCAGCGCTCGCCCTGTCGATGACGGCCACACCGAGCTACACCGCCCAGTCGAGCCTCCTCTTCGGGCTCGGTTACAGCGGCAGCGCTACCGACGCCAACCAGGGCGCGGCCTACACGCTCACGCAGGTGCCGACCTTCGCCGAGCTCGCGACATCCGAGACTATCCTCGACCCCGTGCGCCGGGAGCTCGGGCTCGACGACTCGGTTGCCCGCCTCGCTGGGCGCCTCGAGGTGAGCACACCACCCGGCACCTCGGTGCTGCGGATCTCGGCGACGCACCCCTCGGCGGGCGAGGCTGCCGCCATCGCCAATGCGGTCGCGGCCGAGGTGCGCGAGTACGTGACCGCCACGGCGCCCGTCGATGACGAGTTGGGGCCCCTCTACTCGGTGTCGACGATCGACTCGGCGGATGCCCCGAGCCGGCCGAGTTCGCCCAACACGGCGCTCAACATCGCGGCGGGGGGCTTGGCCGGGCTCCTCGCGGGGATCGTGCTGGCGTTCTGGCGCAACAGCACTGACACGCGCATCCGCACGCGGTCCGACCTCAGCTCCATCGCGCCCGTTCCCGTGATCGGCGCGGTGCGGAACGGCCACGGGGACGCGCCGTCGCTCGATTCCCTCACGCGGCTTGCCGTGCGACTGCGCCATGCCCTCGACGCTGACGCACCCAGTACCCGTGCCACCGGGGCGCCCGAGGGGCCCGAGGGGCCCGAGGGCAGCAGCGTCGTGCTCCTCACCTCCGCTACGCCCCGCGGCGGCACGACTGCGCTGGCCCGTGGGCTCGCGGAGACGCTCGGCGGCCGTGTCGTGGGGCGGCCGGATGCCGGTGGCAGCGAGATCGCGAACGGCGAGACGCAAGGCCTGCGGCATGCCATCGACGAGTCTCGCACCTCGGGCAGCATTGTGCTGGTCGACACCCCTCCCGTCGCGAGCGACGCGGCGGCGCTGACTCTTGCGACGGCCTCGGACCCCGCGGCGGACGCCGTCGTGCTCGTGGTCGACGCGCGCCACGCGAAGGGGAGGCACGTGCTCGCGGCGCTGGACGAGCTCAACGGCGTGGGGGCATCCGTGCTGGGCGTCGTGCTCAACCGCGCCCAGGCGGCTGACGCACCCGGCAGCACCCATCGCGACCACACGCCGAAGCACGATGCAACGGCGGCGCGAGACTCACTCGCCGAGCCCCGGGACGAGGCGGATGCCGACACCGGGGCGGGCACCCCTGAGCGACGCCCCGCCGGAGTCTTCGGCTACTTCGCGAAGACGAAGGGCGGGGAGGCGGGCGTGTGACTCACCTCGATCGTGATCGACCCCTGCTCCTCGCTCGGCACCCTGAAGACGTAGCTTCCGCTGCGTGATTCGCCCGGTGCCAGCTCGCCGCTGAACTCCTTGACGGAAGGATCGTAGAAGATGGGTGAACCCGGTGTCGCCTCGGCCCCGTACGCAAGGTTGACGACGACCGCGCTGAGTGACTGCGCCGCGTCCGCCGTGTTGGTGAGGGTCACGTCGACGCGCACGGCGTCGCCACCCACCTCTCCCACGCCCCCGCCCGCCGCGGTGAAGGATGTGACAGCCGTGACGACGGCCGTGACCCCGTCATCCGCTGTCGCCTCCTCCCCGATGGGCACGGGTGCGTCTGCCGGCGGAGCGTCGTCGGCCGGCGCGGAGGGTGAGGCCGTGGCATCCGTGCTCGGGGCCGGAGACGGAGTCGCGCTCGCGGATGCTCCGGGCGCCGGGGTCGACGGGGCGGTGTCGTTCGTGACCGTCAGCGCGATGACCGCGACGATGATGGCGGCGACCATCACGCCACCGGCGACGAACCACCAGCTCTTCGCGTTCATGCGCGCTCTCCTTGTCTCAGTCGTTCACGACGGTGGGGCTGGGGGCACCCAGCGACTTCATCTCGCGGAACCACTTGGCGGATGCTGCCAGCAGGAACAGCGTCGTCGCGGCAACGATCAGGGTGTAGATCGTGACGAAGAGCGGCACGATGCCGAGCACGAGGAACGAGAGGCACAACACCCCGTAGTCCATGGGCAGCACGAGAACGGCGCGCACCCACGACGGGCTGCCTGGGGCGTCGCTCGCGAGGGAGGCGGTGCCGCGCTGTCGGCGCAGCTGCTCGGTCAGGATCATGCCGAAGAAGAGCACGGCCGAGACCGCGGCCGAGGCGAGGGGCACGAGCAGCCACAACTCGTCGACGACATCGAAGCGGGAGAACCCGATCGCGAGGGCGAGCGGCATCGCCGAGACCTTGAGGGCATCGACCATGTGGTCGAGCCATTCGCCAGCGGGGCTGCTCGACCCGCGCAGACGGGCGACCTGGCCATCGGCCGAGTCGAAGGCGTAGCCGAGCAGCAGCAGCACCGCGACGGCGATGCCGAGCGGGATGCTCGGCGGCACGAGCGCGAGCAGGGCCACCGCCGTGAAGGTGAAGACGGCGCTGATTCCGGTCACGGCGTTGGGCGTCAGGCCCAGCTGGTAGGCGCCCGCCGCGAGGTAGCGGCCGAGCCGACGGTTGACGAAGCGGGAGTAGGCGGGCGCGCTGCGGGCCGCAGGCTTCTGGGCAGCGCGCAGTCGGGCGAGGGTGTCGCGGTAGGTTTCTCGGCTGCTCATGGCGGCGGGGTTCCCTCCAGTGGCTGCATCCCTGGGTCGCGGCGGCGGTCCGCGAGAAGTTTTCACAGTGTGCTGCATCGCGCCCTGCACCACAAGATGCACCCGACCGCGACGGGCAGGTGGTGACGGATGCGCGTGCTCGTGCTCTGGGCCGATGACCGGTCCCCCAACCTCGGCGTGAGGGCGCTCGGCGCTGGCACGGCGGCGCTCGTGCGGCGGGTGTGGCCGCATGCCGAGGTGACGTTCCAGAACTTCGGCCACCGCATCCCCCAGTTGCCGATCGGGTCGATGCGTTCGCTGGCCCGCGAGCACGTGACCCGCCGTCGCGGCATGACCGAGTGGCTTGCGGGCTTCGACCTCGTGATCGACACGCGCTCGGGCGACAGCTTCTCCGACAGCTACGGGCTCCGCAGGATGGCGATCATGTCGGCGGTCGCGGAGGGCGCGTCTCGCGCGGGCGTGCCCGTCGTCCTGGGGCCCCAGACGATCGGCCCCTTCACCTCGCGGCGCGGCCGCTGGCTGGGCCGGCGCGCGCTCGCGCGGGCGGACGCCGTGATCGCGCGTGATTCGGCGAGCGCGGAGTACGCGTCCCGCCATGGCCGACCGGTGGATGCGCGAAGCAGCGACGTCGTGTTCGCGTTGCCCGCCCTGCCGCGAGCGGGGGAACGGGATGTCGTGCTCAACGTGTCTGGGCTGCTGTGGCATCCGAACCCCCACGTCGACTTCGCGCGTTACCGGGAGACCGTGTGCGAGCTGCACGAGCGCCTCACGGCGACGGGGCGCGAGGTGGCCCTGCTGGCGCATGTGCTCGATTCGCCCGCCGCCGACAACGACGTGCCGGTCGTGCAGGAGCTCGCCCGGGAGCTGGGGGCGGAGGCCCTCGTGCCGGGCTCCCTCGACGATGTGCGCGAGGTCGTGGCATCCGCGAACCTCGTGATCGCGTCGCGCATGCACGCGTGCCTCAACGCACTCTCGCAGGGCACGCCGGCGATCCCGCTCGCCTACTCGCGCAAGTTCGCGCCCCTCCTCGGTGACCTCGAGTGGTATGCGACGGTCGACCTGCGCAGTGATCCAGAGCCCGTCGACGCGGTGATTCGGATGATCGAATGCCACGACCTGGCGCGCGACGCCGGTCACGTGGCCGAGCGAGCACGCGCCGCCTTCGCCGACGCGGAACGCGCGCTCGTGGGGGTCGTGTGATGGCAAAGCGCTCGGCACGGACCCTAGACGCCGCGATCGACGAGGTCGTGCGCTCGGGCAACTGCTCGGGCTGCGGGGCGTGCACCCAGCTGGATGCCGGCATCCGCATGGAGCTCTCGGAGGAGGGCTTCGCGCGGCCGCGTCGTGTCGCCGGCACCGCCACCGCCGCGGCTGTGGACCGCTTCGACGCGGCCTGCCCCGGTCGCCGGATGCCGGCTGCGCGGCCCGCGAGCACGATTCGCCACCCCACCATGGGTCCCGTCGTGGCGGCGTGGGCCGCGAGCGCGGCGGACCGCGACATCCGTCACCGCGGCAGCAGCGGCGGCGCGATCACGGCCCTCACCGCCTGGCTGCTCGAGCAGGGCGAGGCAGCCAGCGTGGTGGGGGCGCGCGCCGACCCCGTGGAACCGCGACGCACCGTGAGCCTCACCCTCCAGACGCGCGAGGAGGCGCTCGCTTCCGCGGGATCCCGCTACGCGCCCACGTCCAACGCGGCCGTACGGGGCGCCCTCGACCCGGCCGCCGCGGTCGTCGGCAAGCCGTGCGAGGTCTCGGCCATCCGCAGCCTCACGACCGATGGGCCGGCTCCCCTCCTCATCTCCTTCTTCTGCGCGGGCACGCCCGGCCAGCAGGCGACCGACGCGCTCGTCGAGCAGCTCGGCATCCCGCGTCACGCACCCCTCCGCGAGCTCTGGTATCGCGGCCGCGGCTGGCCGGGCCGCTTCACCGCCGTCAGCCTCGAGGGCACCGAGGTGAGCGCAAGCTACGACGAGTCATGGGGCGCCCACCTCGGCCCCGCGACCCAGTGGCGCTGCAAGCTGTGCCCCGACGGTGTGGGCGAACAGTCCGACATCACCGCGGCGGACTTCTGGAACAGCGACGAGCGCGGCTACCCCGTCTTCGACGAGCAGGACGGCGTCTCGGCACTCATCGCCCGCACGCGGCGCGGCGCCGACGTCATCGCCCGCGCAATCACCGCAGGAGTGCTCGACGCGCGCCCCCTCGCCATCGGTGACCTGGCCGCCGTGCAGCCCCTCCAGGTGCGCAGGCGCACCCTCCTGCTGGGGCGGATGCTCGGCGCCCGCCTCGCCGGACGCCCCACGCCCCGCTACCCCGGCTTCGGGCTGCTCCGTCTCGCGCTCGCACACCCCATCGAGACCCTCCGCACTGCCCGCGGAACGCGCACCCGCGTGCTGCGTGAGCGGGCGGCGCGCGCGGCGGCGTCCCCGACGAGGGAGGTGACTCGCACATGACCGAGCCGGCGACGACCGCAGCGCGCGAGAGCCTCGGCACACGCGCCGCCCGGGGAGCGGGCGCCACGGTGGGGGGCCAGCTGCTGCGCATGGTGATCCAGGTGGCATCCGTCTCGGTGCTCGCCCGCCTGCTCGCGCCATCCGACTACGGGCTCTTCGCCATGGTCGCCGCGATCATCGGCATCGGCACGATCCTGCGCGACTTCGGGCTCTCCTCGGCCGCGATCCAGGCGAAGCGGCTGAGTGACCGGCAGCGCGACATCCTCTGGTGGATCAATTCCGGCATCGGTCTCGTGCTCGCCATCGTCGTGTATTTCGCGGCGCCCCTCGTCGCCCTGCTCTACAGCGAGCCGGCCCTCGAACCCATCGCGAGGGCGCTCGCGGTCACCTTCCTGCTCAACGGCATGGCGACGCAGTACCGCGCCGACCTCGTGCGCCGGATGCGCTTCGGCCCCCTCGCGGTCATCGAGGTCGTCGTGCCTGCCGCCGCACTCCTCGGCGCCATCGTCGCGGCCATGGCCGGCTGGGGATACTGGGCCCTCGTGGCCCAGCAGGTGCTGCAGGCCGTGGTCTTCCTCGTGCTGCTCGCGGCCGTGGCGCGCTGGCTGCCCGGCCTCCCCCGGCGCGGCACCCCCATGCGGGGCCTCCTCCGCTTCGGCTGGAACCTCGTGGCGACCCAGCTCGTGAACTACGCCGGCAACAACCTCGACAGCGTCATCATCGGCATCCGCTTCGGGGCCGTCGACCTCGGCATCTACAACCGCGGCTACCAGCTGCTCATGGTGCCCCTCACGCAGTTGCGCACCCCCTCGACGACCGTCGCGCTGCCCGTGCTCAGCCGCCTCAACGGCGACGAGCAGCGCTACGGGGCCTTCCTCCTGCGAGGCCAGCTCGCGCTCTCGTGGACGCTCATCGCGGGGCTCAGCATCGTCGTCGGCGCGGCCGACCCCCTCACCCTGCTCTTCCTCGGCGAGCCCTGGCTCGCGGCCGCGCCCATCCTCGCGCTCCTCGCGGTGGCTGGCATCCTGCAGACGCTCTCCTACGTCGGCTACTGGGTCTACCTCTCCCGCGGGCTCACGGGCGACCTCTTCCGCTACTCCATGGTGAGCACGGGCATCCGCATCGCCTGCATCGTCATCGGTTCGCAGTGGGGCATCGTCGGGGTCGCGGCAGGCTTCGCACTCGCCCCCGCACTCGCATGGCCGCTCTCGCTGTGGTGGTTGTCGCGCCGTACCGCGATCCCCACGCGCGCCCTCTTCGGCGGGGCGGCGCGGGCGCTGGCGCTCGCAACCGTGGCCGCGGCATCCGCCTGGGGGGTCGTGCTCGCGACGACGGCGCTGGGCCTCGCACTGCAGCTGCTCGCCGCCGCGCTCACCGCCGCGGCGGTGCACCTGTTCGCAGCCCTCGTGATCCCGCGCGTGCGCCGGGACCTCGTCGAGGTCATCGCGATCGCGCGGATGCTGCCACGCAAGGGGGTGCGCCCGTGACCCCCGAACGCACCGCGGTGGTCGTCGTGAACTACGGCTCCCACGAACTGCTCCGCGCCAACCTCGACACCACGCTCAGCGAGGGCTTCGGCATCATCATCGTCGACAACTTCTCGAGCGCGTCGGAGCGCGACGCCGTGCGCTGGTTGTGCGCTGAGCGCGGCTGGCACCTCGTGACCCAGGGCAACCTGGGCTTCGGCGCCGGCGTCAACGCGGGCATCGCCGAGGCTCGGCAGCTCGGATTCCGCCGCTACGTCATGCTCAATCCCGACGCGGTGGCGGATGCCGCGGCCCTCACGACCCTCGCCGAGCACGCCGGTGCCGAGCCCGACGCCCTCATCTGCCCCACCATCCTCACCCCCTCTGGAGAGGTCTGGTTCTCGGGCGGCACGGTGCTCGTCGAGCGCGGCGTCACCATCACGCGCGGCGCTGACAGCTCGGCGCCCGGCGGTTGGCTCACGGGCGCCTGCATCGCGGTGCATGACTCGCTCTGGCAGCGGCTCGGCGGCTTCGACGACCGCTACTTCCTCTACTGGGAAGACATCGACCTCTCCTGGCGCTGCACCGAATCCGGCGGGCACCTCGTCGTGCGCGACGACGTGCGCATCGTGCACGACGCCGGCGGAACCCAGGCGCGCGGGCGCGCCAAGTCAGCCACGTACTACTACTACAACTGCCGCAACCGCCTCCTCTTCGCGGCCCGCCACCTGTCCCAGCGCGATGTCATCCGCTGGGCGCTCCTCACGCCCGCGTATGCGCGGCGGGTGCTGCTCCGTGGTGGGCGCAGGCAGTTCCTGCACCGGCCATGGCGGCCGCTCTGGGCTGCTGCCAGCGGTTCGCTGCGCGGCATCCGGATGCTCGCCACCAGCAGGGAGGTGCGTCACTCATGAGCCACTCCTTCCCGCTGCCACCCTGGTGGGTCGCCCTCGCGGCGGCGCTCGCGACCGTCGCCGCGCTCCTGATCCCGCACTGGGCGGGCACCGGGGAACCACCCGGGGAGGTCGCCACCGAGGCTCCCGCGGCGCCGCGCGCCATCTTCCACGGCGACCTCGTGCTCACGACGCCGGGCGAGGTCATCGACGGACTCGACATCCGGGGCTTCGTTCGAGTCGAAGCGCCGAACGTCACGATCAGCAACAGCGTGATCCGCGGGAGGGCCACCGAGGGTGACGCCATCCTGCTCTACGCGGGCACCGGCCGGTCCCCCGGCCTGCGCGTGATCGACACCGAGTTCGCGCCGAGCCACCACACGCACCGCACCCACGGCGTGTACGGCGCCGACTTCACGCTCACCCGTGTCGACATCCACCACGTCGTCGACGGTGTGCACATCTTCGGCGACAACGTGACGATCGAGCACTCGCACCTGCACAGCCATCTGCACTTCGAGAGCGACCCCTCGCATGACGGCGGCCCGAGCCACGACGACGGCATCCAGGTCCAGCAGGGACGCAACATCCGAATCATCGGCAATGTGCTGAGCGGAGCCCACAACGCCGCCATCCAGATCACGCAGGATCGCGGGCCCGTCGCGTACGTGCAGATTCGCGACAACACGCTCAGCGGGGGCGGATGCTCCATCAACGTCGCCGAGAAGGGCGCCGGCCCGATCGCCGGCCTCGTCATCACCGGCAACGAGTTCGGGGAGTCCCGCCATGCCTGCCCAATGCTCATCCCACCGACCACCCAGGCCGAACTCGCGGATAACCGCGCCGACGGCCACGACACAGTGAGGGTAGATCGACGTGCACAGTGACATCCCCCAGCAGCCCCTGCCCCCGATCCGGATCGGATATGCGGCGGGCGCCTTCGACCTGTTCCACATCGGCCACCTCAACGTGCTGCGTCGCGCACGTGAGCTGTGCGATCACCTCATCGCCGGCGTCGTGTCAGACGAGATGCTCGAACTGACGAAGGGCGCGCGCCCGGTCGTCCCCCTCGAGGAGCGCCTCGAGATCGTGCGAAGCGTGCGCTTCGTCGATGAGGCGGTCGCGGAGGTGGTGCCCGACAAGCTCGAGACGTGGCGGTCGGTGCGGTTCACCCACTTCTTCAAGGGTGACGACTGGAAGGGCACCGAGCGGGGCCTTGCGCTCGAACGCGCCTTCGCGGCCGTGGGGGTCGAGGTCGTGTACTTCCCCTACACGGACGGCACGTCGAGCACTCGCCTGCGTCGCGCCCTGGACCTGCTTGAGGCGAGCAGGGTCGCCACAAACTGAGCGGCGGGCCGCTCCGTAGGCCCGGTTGGTGAAACGTCTACGTACGAATTATTCGTACGTAGACGTATGACTTTCAGCCCTCTTCCAGAAATCCTTCGTATACTGACGATTGCCCCTTGCGACGTCCATTCCGCATGTCAGGGCACCTACTTTCCCCTTTTCGCGACTCTCTTGGAGACCGTTTCATCGTGCCCAAAACACACGCTACTTCCGCGCGCCGTCGCGGGTTCGCCGCCGCGTTCATCGCCGCCGTAATCGCCGTCACCGGCGCAACCGTCCTCGGCAGCGCCGAGAGCGCCGCCGCCGTCACCGGACCCACCGCCACGCCCACCGCGAGCAGCACCGGCGTGCCCGCCGGCACCAAGCTCAAGGTGCACAACGGCGACCTGACGATCCGCACCGCAGGCACCGTCGTCGACGGCCTCGACATCCGCGGCTTCGTGCGCGTCGAGGCGGCGAACGTCACGATCAAGAACTCGATCGTGCGGGGCCGCCAGACCACCGGCAACGCGATCATGATCTATGCGGGCGCGGGCAAGAACCAGAACCTCAAGGTCCGCAATGTCGAGATCGCCCCCAGCTACCCCACGCCGCTCACCAACGGCATCTACGGGTTCGACTTCACGCTCGACCGCGTGAACATCCACGACGTCATCGACTCCGTGCACGTCTTCGGCGACAACGTGACGATCGCCAACTCCTACCTGCACGACAACCTGCACTACACGAACGACCCCAACCACCGCGATGGCAGCCACGATGACAGCATCCAGGTGCAGAAGGGCAACAACATCGTCATCACGAACAACCACATCAGCGGCTCGTACAACGCCGCCCTCATGGTAACGCAGGATCAGGGCCGCGTCTCCAACGTGCGCCTCAGCAACAACTGGATCGGTGACGGCGGATGCACCGTCAACGTCGCCGAGAAGGGCAAGGGCGCCATCCAGGGCCTCAAGGTCACCGACAACATCTTCGGTGGATCGCGCTTCGGATGCTCCATGCTGATTCCGCCGACGACCCCCGTCTACGACAAGGGCAACGTGAAGGCTGACAACTCGGTCGTGCGCGTCGACCGCCGCCAGCAGTAGCCACCGCTCGCACAGAAGGGCCGCCCCGATTATCCGTCGGGGCGGCCCTTTTTGCGTCTCCAAGACCTCTGAACAAATACCCCCCTTTCGGGGGATACTCAGGTTGGGTCCGTAATCTACGTCGCGCCCGAGCCGCTCCCGAAGCTCGATGACCACGGCACCCCACCCGACCGCCCCCGAATCCGACGGAGAGCTCGCCATGGCCCAACTCGACCGCGCCCGTTGGCGCACCCTTCTCACCCTCTTCCTCAGCGGCGTGCTCCTCTCGACAGGCGCAACCGTTGGCACCACCGTGTTGACCGCGGATGGTGCTGCCACTCGTGACACCCCGTCGGAGCGCGCCGACAGTCCGTCCACCGAGGGTGGCCAGGAACCGGGCGAGCAGGAGGAGGCGCCAGCCGACACCGCCCCTGAGGGCAGCGACGACGCCCGAGACCAGGCAGGGTCTGTGCGCACGCCTGCCCCGCGGGATCCCGTGACGCCCGACTCCTCGGTGCCGTCTCCCGACTCCGCGCCGACACCCGGCCCCGCTGTGCCGACTCCCGGCCCCGCTGTGCCGACCCCCGCGCCATCACCTGACGCGCCGACCCCCGCGCCAGTGCCAGTGCCCGCGCCGGCACCGGCGAGCCCCGCCGCTCCGGCGCCTGCGAAGGCCAGCGCCCCAGCGAAGACGGCCCCCGCTTCGCCTCCCGCCAGGCCGACCTCGAATGCGGCATCCGTCGGCGTGCCAGCCGGCACGTCGCTGACGGTGCACGCGGGTGACCTCACCATCGCGACGCCGGGCGCCGTGATCGACGGGCTCGACATCCGCGGTTTCGTGCGTGTCGAGGCACCCAATGTGACGATCAAGAACAGCGTCATCCGCGGCCGGGCCACCGATGGCAACGCGATCCTGCTGTACGCGGGCAGCGGCACCTCCGCTGGCCTTCGCGTGATCGACAGCGAGATCGCCCCCACCCACAAGACCTCGCGCACGAACGGTGTCTACGGCTACGGGTTCACGCTGACGCGAGTCGACATTCACCACGTGATCGACGCCGTGCACATCTTCGGCGACGACGTCACGATCAGCGACTCGCGCCTGCGCGACAACCTGCACTACGCGAACGACCCGGCCCACGGCGGCGGGCCGAGCCACGACGACAGCATCCAGATCCAGCAGGGACGCAACATCCACATCGTCGGCAACACGATCAGTGGCGCCCACAACGCTGCCGTGCAGATCACGCAGGACCGTGGCCGCGTCGGCAATGTCACGATCAAGGACAACCGCATCTCCGGCGGCGGATGCTCCATCAACGTTGCCGAGAAGGGCAAGGGTGCCATTGCGGGCCTCACGATCGAGGGCAACGTCTTCGGCAAGTCGCGCTTCAGCTGCAACATGCTCGTGCCGCCGACGACCAAGCTCGTGAACGTCGCCAACTCCACGCTCGAGGGCGCGCTCACGCTGAACCGTCGAGCGCAGTAGGAGGGTGACTCAGCGCAGCATGGGCCCCGCGGCGGGCGCGATCGTCTCGACGCGTAGGCTCTGCACGCGGGGCGGCCGCTCAGGGGTCAACTGGATGTGCACCCTGACGGCCCCCGTGTGACCCGGCATCGACCACGACACTTGCGAGGGCGCGACGGATGCCTCATCTCGCGCCGGTGCGCCCGTGAGCCCGCCGACGGCACGAAGTGCGGCCGCGAGGGCCTCCCGTCGCTGCGGGTAGGGCATGTCCCACTCGACGTTCGGCGTGAAGAGCCCGCGGGCGGTGTCATCGTTCCAGTCGGCGAGGAACGCGGTCACCGTGGCCTGCGCCTCGCGCGTCTCGGGCCACAGTCGCTCGAGCTGGAACCCGGTGCGCGTGGGGCGCACCGTCGCAAGCAGCGAGTCGAACGCCTTCGTCGTCGCGAGCGGCACGCGCGAGAAGGTCGCGTTCTCGAAGGCGACCACGCCGAGCCCGAGTTCGGTCGACCAGCGCATGTGGGCGGAGCATCCGGGGTACCCGCCCGAGTGCGATGCGACGGGGCCTTGGTTCTCGTAGTGCTCGACGAAGAGCCCCAGCCCGTAGCCCATCGGATGCTCGGAGCGGCCCGGCACGATGCGTTGCCCCTGCTGCATCTCGCGCCGGCTGGCCCGACGGAGCACGCGCTCATCGCTGCCAGCCGGGTCGAAGGCATCCGCGAGCCATCCCGCCCACCGGGCGAGGTCGCCCACCGTACTGAACAGCCCGCCAATCGGGGAGAAGGCTCCGGGGCCCGAGAAGGGCACGTAGTCCCACTGGCCGTCGAGGTGGCGAGCGCCCTGGGCTGCTTCGTCGCCCGTGTAGCGGTCGGACTCGAAGGCGGTGCGGCTGAGCCCGAGTGGCTCGAGGAACCGTTCGCGCACGAACGCGCGGTAGTCGGTGCCAGACGCGGTTTCGATGGCGCGGCCAAGGAGGGCGTAGCCAAGGTTGGAGTAGCTGAAGGTCGTGCCGGGAATCGTGTCGAAGGAGAGCCCGGCGGCGAGGAGCGCGTTCAGCTCTTCCTCCGTCATGGACTCCTGGCGGTCGCCCCAGGGATCGTCGGTCGGCAGGCCGCCCGACATGGTCAGCAGCATGCGGAGCGTGATGGCGGGCGAGTCTGCGCTGGGGAGTGCAACATCCGCGAACTCGGGAACGTGCGCGCTGACGGGGTCGTCGAGCCCGAGTCGGCCCTCGTCGCGCAGCGCGAGCAGGGCGGCCGCGGTGAAGCTCTTGGTGCAGGACGCGATGCGGTAGGCGGTGTCGGGGCCGGGTGTCGCGCCGCTCCGCAGTGCCCCCGCCGAGCCGCTGTGCACGAGTCCGCTGCGGTCGAAGACGCCCCAGGCCGCGCTCGGCGAAGCACCGCTTGCCTGCTGGCGTGTGAAGACGCGGTCGACCTCGGCGAGCGCCTCGGGGGTGATGCCGTTCATGGTCGTTCCCTTCATGCTGCCGCGACGACGGCGAGCACCTGTTCGCCGTAGGTCTCGAGTTTCTTCTGCCCGACGCCGCTCAGCCTGGAGAGACCGGCGAGCGTCTCGGGCCGGGCCGTGGCGATCGCGCGGAGCGTGGCGTCGCCGAAGACGACGTAGGCGGGCACACCCTGCTCCTTCGCGGTCGCCGCGCGCCACGCTCGCAGCGCCTCGAAGAGTTCCAGCTGGATGGGCTCGAGGTCGGCGACGGCGGCGCGAGCCTTGGGTGCGCGCCGAGCCGCACGTTCCGGCTCGGTGCGGAGGGAGACGGGGCGGCTGCCCGAGAGCACAGCGGCCGAAGCATCCGTCAGCGCCAGGATGCCGTAGTCACCCTGCGTCGCGAGCAGGCCCTGGGCGAGCAGCTGCCGCACGACGCCGCGCCACTGCTGGTCGCTGAGGTCAGCCCCGATGCCCCAGGTGGCGAGCTGCTCGTGGCCGTGCTGCCGGGTGCGCGGGGTCTCCTTGCCGCGGAGGATGTCGATGATCTGGCCGGCGCCGAAGGTCTGGTTGCGCTCGCGCTGCAGGCGCACGATCGTCGAGAGGAGCTTCTGGGCGGGCACGGTGCCGTCCCAGGATTCGGGCGGCGTGATGCAGGTGTCGCAGTTGCCGCAGGGCTCACTCGCCTGGCCGAAGTAGGCCAGCAATTGCATCCGTCGACACTCGACCGTCTCGCAGAGGGCCAGCATGGCGTCGAGGTGCGCGCTCAGTCGGCGCCGGTGGGCGAGATCGCCCTCGGAGGAATCGATCATGCGGCGCTGCTGCACCACATCCTGCAGGCCGTACGCGAGCCATGCGGTCGAGGGGAGGCCGTCGCGCCCGGCACGGCCGGTCTCCTGGTAGTAGCCCTCAACCGACTTGGGCAGGTCGAGGTGGGCGACGAAGCGCACGTCCGGCTTGTCGATGCCCATGCCGAACGCGATCGTCGCGACCATGACGAGGCCGTCCTCGCGCAGGAAGCGCGCCTGGTTCGCGGCCCGCGCCTCCGCCGGCAGGCCCGCGTGGTACGGCAGCGCAGGGATGCCGTTCGCGACGAGCATGTCTGCGGTCTTCTCGACCGAGGCGCGCGAGAGGCAGTAGACGATGCCCGCGGCATCCGGATGCTCGGTGCGGATCAGGTCGAGCAGCTGTTTGGCGGGCTGCTCCTTCGGCACGATGCGGTACTGGATGTTCGGGCGGTCGAAGCTCGCGACGAAATGACGGGCGTCGTCCAGCTGCAGCCTGTGGGCGATCTCGGCGTGGGTCTGCCGCGTCGCGGTCGCCGTGAGGGCGATGCGGGGGATGTTCGGCCAGCGCTCGTGCAGCATCGACAGCCGCAGGTAGTCGGGGCGGAAGTCGTGCCCCCACTGCGCGACACAGTGCGCCTCGTCGATCGCGAAGAGTGCGATCGGCGCGCGGTCGAAGAGGGCGACGGTCGACTCGAGCGCCAGCCGCTCTGGCGCGAGATAGAGGAGATCGACCTCGCCCGCGACGAAGGCGGCTTCGACGCGGCGGCGCTCATCGAGGCTCTGCGTCGAATTGAGGAACTCGGCCCGCACCCCGTTGGCCGCGAGGGCATCCACCTGGTCTTGCATGAGGGCGATGAGCGGCGAGACGACGACCCCGGTGCCCTCACGCACGAGCGCGGGCACCTGGTAGCAGAGCGACTTGCCGCCACCCGTCGGCATGAGCACGAGCGCGTCGCCGCCGTCGACAACGTGACGGATGATCTCCGCCTGGTCGCCGCGAAACGACTCGTAGCCGAAGACACGGCCGAGCACCTCGAGGGCGGCGTCGGGAGAAGTCACCTGGGTCATGCGTTCAAGGCTAGCCGTGGCATCCGTCACCCGCGCCGACCGCGTGGACGAACGGTCGCCCACCACCCTGGGGAGGGGGAGACTCTGCCTCCCCGCGTTCTGCGCCCTCAGCAGATGACCGCGTTTCGGACAAATGACTGTGCCGCGGCACGATCATTTGTCCGAAATCCGGTCATTCGCGGGGCGGGACGGCTGGCGCACCGAGTAGACGAGGCGCGCGAACTGGCCAAACTTCTCGGCGCTCTCGAGGCAGAGCTGCTCTGACTCGATGCGCCGCGGGAACACGGGCGCGCCACCCGTGAGCGCGACGGGCGCTACCGACAGCGCGATCTCGTCGAGCGCTCCCGCGTCGAGGAACTGCCCCGCGAGGTCTCCCCCGCCCACGACCCAGATGTCGCCGTCCGCTGCTGCCTCGCGCAGTTCCGGCAGCAGGTCCACGATCGCGCCCGAACGGAATCGCACATCCGCCCCCTCGGGCACGGGCAGCTCCCGCGTCGTCATGACGTAGACGGGCCGATCGCCGTGGAACTCGGCCCACTTCTCCGGATGCTCGATCACCGCGTCGTGACGCAGGATCCACTCATACGTGGTCGAACCCTCCACCAGCACGGCCGCGCCTGACGGAAAGAGTCCCTCATCGGGATGATCCCCACCCTCGACCGCAAAGAGCCACTCGAGGGAGTTCTGCTCATCCGCGATGAAGCCGTTGATCGTGGTTGCCGTATCGAAGAGTATGCGCGTCATGCGCCGACGTTACTGCGCACCCCTGACATCCGCCGCAGCATCCGCCGCCGCGCCCAGGCGCAGCATCCGAATGACCGCGTTTCGGACAAATGACTGCGCCGCGGCACGATCATTTGTCCGGAACTCAGTCATTCGCGAGACGCGGGAGCGCGAACGCGCGAGCAGGAGCGCGAGCCCGAGCCCGAGCCCGAGCCCGCGCCCGCGCCCGCGCCCGCGCCCGAGCCCGAGCCCGAGCCCGAGCCCGAGCGACCCTACTTCTTGGCCTTCTTGCGCAAGTCCTTCTCGTGCACGGGGGCGTCGCCCGAAGCACGCAGGCGAACGTAGTAGTTGCGCGCCTCATCCTGGCGCTCCTGCTCGGCGCCGGAAGCGATCTTCGCGCGCAGGTGCACCTGCTTGAAGCCGAAGGCATCGACGAGGTCCTGCGCGTGGGGGCGGAGCCGCGCGAGCAACCGGTCGATGTACGCCGTAACGGCCTGCGCGCGCTGCGGCGAGAGACGACCGTTCATGAGGTACCAGGCGAGGTGCTTCTCGATGAGACCGAGCCCGAACACGTCGTGCAGCCAGGTGAGCACCTGGCGGGTGCCGGCATCCTCGATCTTCTCGACCGCGGTCGTGAAGGCCTCCCACTGCAGCAGTTCGGCGTGTGCGCGAGCCGCCTCGATGAGGGCGTTCTGGTGCTGGTTGAAGAGCGCCTGCGCCTCGACCGGCGGGAGCTTGGATGCCGGGCGCAGCTTCTGCGCGACCTCGGCCACCATGGTCTCGACCCGGTCGGTGAGCAGTTCGCGCTGCACGTCGGTGTCGCGCACCTCGCTCACGGCGCGACGCGTGGAACCGAGGTCCTTCACACGCTGCCCGAGCGTGCGCAGGCCGAAGTGGTAGACCCGCTCGGCCGCCTGGCCGACGGCGTACTTGGCGAGGGTGCCGGCATCCGCCCCCTTGAACTGGGCGGCGTAATCACCCAGCAGGCGCTTGGCCACGAGCTGGAGCAGCACCGTGTTGTCACCCTCGAAGGTGGCGTAGATGTCAAGGTCGCTGCGCAGGCCCGTGAGGCGGTTCTCGGCGAGGTAGCCGGCGCCACCCGTCGCTTCGCGCGCCTCCTGCAGGATGTCGAGCGCATTCCAGGTGGAGAGCGATTTGAGGGCCGCGGCGAGGGTCTCAAGATCCTCGCGGGCCTCAGGGGTGTCGCCCTTGCCGCTGAACACCTGGTCGAACTGCACGAGCAGCTCGTCGTGCGCGAAGTACTGGGCGTATGCCGTCGCGAGGCGGGTGAGCAGGCGGCGCTGGTGGCGGCCGTAGTCGAGCAGCACCTGCTCCTCGCCGTCGCCGCCCGCGAACTGGCGGCGCTGGTTCGCGTAGGTGATCGCGATCGTGAGGGCCATACCGGATGCGGTGGTCGCCGCCCCATCGAGCGAGACGCGACCCTGCACGAGCGTGCCGAGCATCGTGAAGAAGCGGCGGCCCGGGCTCTCGATCGGCGAGGTGTAGGTGCCGTCGGCCGCGACATCCCCGTAGCGGTTCAGCAGGTTGGTGCGGGGGATGCGCACGTCCGTGAAGTGGAGGCGGCCGTTGTCGATACCGTTGAGGCCGCCCTTGTAGCCGTCATCCTCGCCGCCGATGCCGGGCAGGAACTCGCCGTTCTCGTCGCGCACCGGCACGTAGAAGGCGTGCACGCCGTGGTTGACACCCTTCGTGATGAGCTGCGCGAAGACGACGGCGGCGATGCCGTGCTTGGCGGCGTTGCCGAGGTAGTCCTTCCAGGCGCCGCGGAAGGGGGTGTTGATGACCCACTCCTGGGTCTGCTCGTCGTAGGTCGCCGTCGTGCCGACGGAGTCGACATCCGAGCCGTGGCCCGTCTCCGTCATGGCGTAGATGCCGGGCACCTCCATCGACATGATGCCGGGGAGGAAGGTGCGGTGGTGGTACTCGGTGCCCAGGTGGAGCACAGCCGCGCCGAAGAGGCCCCACTGCACGCCCGCCTTGATCTGCATCGACGGGTCGCCCAGCACGAGGTCTTCGAACGAGGCGATGTTGCCGCCGTGGTTCTCCTCGCCACCCAGCGACTTCGGGAACGCCTTCAGCACCCGGCCACTGTCGGCGAGCGCCTTCAGCTGGCCGAGGGCCCGCTCCCGGTGGTCCTCCTTGGTGAGGTTGTCGATGCGGTGGAACTGCGGGTCCTCCATCGCCTTGCGCGACTCGATGCGCTCCTCAGCCCACGTGCCGAGCAGCAGGCGTCCCAGCTTCTCGACGTCGACGGATGCCGCCTCCGAACTGTTGTCGAGCTGCTCATCGACGTGGCGCTCGAGTTCGGCCTCGTCCTTGGCTGCGGGCGGGACTGCAGACGTGCTGTTGGCGATGTCGACCATGGCGTGGACCTCCTGGAACCGTGGGGCGTGCGTTCCTCCACGCTAGGCACGACTCCGAGGGAGGTGAATTCTGCGGTTCCCGCCCTCCAAAGGCGAGCGACGGCACCCCGCCGACGCCTGTGGGAGGTCTACAAACTCACAGGGTCTTTACGGTTGTGCATCGACAAGCGGCGCGGGAGCAACCTCACGAGTCCGCGCCTCGCCGCGGCGCTCGTGCATCCGGACCGTCCACCACCCGAACACGCCCAGGGTCACCGCCGTGACGGCAACACCAATGGGGCTGCCCTCGGTCGACGAGGTGTCCATGAGGCCGACCGCTCCGAGGAGGAAGATGAGCCCGTTGTTGATGACGTGCGCCACGATCGCCGCCTCAAGGCCGCCCGTGCGCCAGGTGATCCAGCCGGCGAAGATCGCGAAGACCGCGACATCGAGCGATCCCCACACGTCATAGATGTGGCCCGCGACGAAGAGCGGCACCGGCAGCAGGATCGCCCACGCCGGATGCTTCAGCCAGGTGCCGATCGTCTGCATCAGGTAGCCGCGGAACACGTACTCCTCCGCCGTCGCCTGCACCGGCACGAGCAGCAGCGTGAACGCGATCAGGAGCGCCGAGTCAGCACCCCACTCCGGCACCGCCACGGGTTCACCGAAGACAAATGGGAGCACGAAGACGTAGGCGGCGAAGACCACGAGGAACACCGTGAGCGCCGGAAGGGCGAGCCGAAGCATCCACCCCCACCTCAGGCGCCCGGTGACCGAGGAGAGCAGGCCGAGGGGGCGCGGGCCCATGATGAGCGTCGCCAGGATGATCGCCGGCAGCATGAGGGCGACGGATGCGAGGCTGAACGCGAGCATCCAGGGGTCGGACATGTCGATCGTGCCCTCATTGATGAGGCGCTCGAAGGCGCTGCCGGGTTCCGCCGCGAAGAACGCGTAGATCACCACCGGCAGCGCGATGATCACGGTGAGGATGATGTAGATCGCGAGGGCGATGAGCCCCGTGATGAGCGGTTTCCACCAGCTCGAGCGCGGCCAGGACTTGTTGAGGCGGTGGTAGTCGTAGGTCACGGGACGATCCTACGGGGGCGGAGATCTGAGCGCCGTGGGGCTGGCGCTGCGCGCTGTCGCCCCGCTCGCCGAGGAAGCTGGTGTCGAGGCCGCTGGCGCTACAGTTTCCTTCGCACGCGACAGCAAACCCCGCAGCGCGGGAAGGAAACTGTAGCGGCGGAGCCGGATGCGGGCGCCTACGCTGGCTCGGCCTGCCAGAGAGCGAGGTAGGCGCGCTCGGCGTCGGCGAGCGGGCGGCTGGAGCCCGCGGCATCCATCACCACCATCGTCGTGCGCGACTCGACGGCCACGTGCCCGTTCTGCGTCGCGGTGAAGAGCATCTCGTAGGACTTGGTGCCGATGCGGCCGATCGTGACAGTGACGTCGAAGTCGGGGCCGCACTCCACCTGGCGGCGGTAGTCGATCGTGAGGGACGCCACGATCTGGCCCCGCTCGAAGGTGTCGATTCCGTCGTTGGCGACCGCGCTGCGACGCCACGCCAGCCGGGACTCCTCCAGGAGCGTCGCGATGCGGGCGTGATTGACGTGGCCGTTGAGGTCAAGGTCAGACCAGCGGATGGGCACGGTGATGGTGAACGTCCGGGGCATCAGATGGAGTAACTTCCGCTGTCGTCGAAGAACTGCGCGTCGAACTCATGCACCGGCTTGGGGGTCTTGGGCACGGCGGGGCTGCCGACGAGCACCGTGCGGGGTGGGGCATCCGTCAACACGACGGAATGCGCGCCGACGACGCATCCGTCGCCCAAGGTGACGGGCCCCAGTACGGCGGCGCCCGCCCCCACCGTGACGTTGTTGCCGAGCGTCGGATGCCGCTTCGCCCGCTTCGAGGACCGCCCTCCGAGCGTGACCCCGTGATAGAGCATGACGTCGTCGCCGATCTCCGCCGTCTCGCCGATCACCACGCCCATGCCGTGGTCGATGAAGAAGCGGCGGCCGATCGTCGCACCCGGGTGGATCTCGACGCCCGTGAGGAAGCGGGCGAGCTGCGACACCGCGCGGCCCAGGAAGTAGCGGCGCCAGCGCCACAGGCGGTTCGCGATGCGGTACCACCAGATGGCGTGCACGCCCGAGTAGAGCCAGAACACCTCCGCGTTGCTGCGGGCGGCGGGGTCGCGCAGGCGGGCGGCCGCGAGGTCTTCGCGGATGCGGGAGAAGACGCTCACGCGGCGGTCCTCGCCTCTGACGTGCCTCCACTTGCCCAGATCTGGGGTCTTTCGCAGGCGGGAAGGCCCGAACTGGGCAACTCACCCATGAGGTGCCCGAATGAGGGCACTTCTCGCGGGACAGGCCTGCTGTCCCGCCGACAAGCAGCCACGGCGGCGGCGGATGCCACGGCTTGGGTTCGCGCGAAAGGCCGGGCCCGCAACATCCGGGGCCCGGCCTCGCGCATGACGCCTGGTGTCGGCACTTAGTCCTGCAGGTGTTCGAAGAGCACGGTGGAGAGGTAGCGCTCCCCGAAGTCGGGGACCACGACGACGATGGTCTTGCCGGCGTTCTCGGGGCGCTTGGCGACCTGCACGGCGGCGCTGACGGCGGCACCGGAGGAGATGCCCACGAAGATGCCTTCTTCGGCGGCGAGGCGGCGGGCGAAGTCGAGCGACTCGTCGAGGGTCACGTCGATGACCTCGTCGTAGACCTCGCGGTTGAGCACCTCGGGCACGAAGTTGGCGCCGAGGCCCTGGATCTTGTGGGGGCCGGCCTTGCCCTCCGTGAGCAGCGGCGAGTCGACCGGCTCGACGGCGACGACCTTCAGCTCGGGCTTGCGCTCCTTGAGCAGGCCGCCGGCGCCCGTGATGGTGCCGCCCGTGCCGATGCCGGAGATGAGGATGTCGATGCCGCCGTCGGTGTCGGCCCAGATCTCCTCACCGGTGGTCTTGCGGTGGATCTCCGCGTTGGCCTGGTTGCCGAACTGGTCGGCCCACACCGCGTTGGGCGTGTTGGCGACGATCTCCTGCGCCTTGGCGACGGCGCCCTTCATGCCCTCGGAGCCGGGGGTGAGCACGATCTCGGCACCGAAGGCGCGGATGACGCCGCGGCGCTCCTTCGACATGGTCTCCGGCATGGTGATGATGACCTTGTAGCCGCGCGCCGCGCCCACCATGGCGAGGGCGATGCCGGTGTTGCCGCTCGTGCCCTCGACGATGGTGCCGCCCGGCTTGAGGGCTCCGGATGCCTCGGCCGCGTCGATGATCGCAGCGCCGATGCGGTCCTTCACGCTGTTGGCCGGGTTGTAGAACTCGAGCTTGGCGAGCACGGTCGCTTCCGCGCCATACGTCACCCGGTTGAGGCGCACGAGCGGTGTGTTGCCGATGAGGTCGGTGACGTTGTCGTAGATGCGTGCCATGTGAGCTGCTTCCGTCGAGGGGAGGGGACGCTACACACCATAACTTTGCATGCTGCGCAGCGGCAAAAGGTTACGGACGGACACCGTTGCCGAACCCCCACTCCGCAAGAACCGAATCGCGAGCCGAAGGCGGATGCGATCCGTTGCGAACGCAATCGCGCTAGCGGCTACTCGCTGCGCGAGCGGCGCACCGCCACCCGGCTGCACATACGAGAAGGGCGCGGTCGACGAGCCATACGGGCCCTCCGCGACGACATCGACCGTGCCGACCGCGCCGGGGGGCGAGAACACGACGATCTGTGTGGAACTCACGAGCGTGAAGTCGGCGATCTCGACACCGCCGAAGTAGACCGCCGTCACTCCGGCGAGATTCGCCCCCTCGATCGTCACCGCTGTGCCACCCGCCACCGGACCCTCCGCAGGCGAAAGCGCCCAGATGATCGGGTTGCTTGTGTAGCGGTAGCCATCCGGCAGCTCACTCACTCCACAGGCGCCCGCCCCTGAGACCGCAACGTCGACCGTGCCACTCGCACCGGGCGGGACAGTGGCCGTGACCGTCGTGTCACTCACTACCGCGAACGCGGGTGCAGGAACACCGCCGAACGACACCTCCGTCGCCCCCGCGAAGCAATCACCCGTGATCGTCACGGTATTACCGCCCGCCACCGGGCCCACATCGGGAGACACGGCATCCACCGCCGCTGCAGCCGGAGCGGCCGCACCAAACATCAGCAGGGCGGCGGCACCCAACGTTGCTGCACCCTTCAGAAGGCCAGATGACAGTTCACGTGTAGCCATGGCTCTCGACTCCTCATTGAGCGGAACCCCGTGGCAGTCCGAAAACGCCGTCGCGCGAGTGTCGTCACGTTACCCACGCTGCGGCACCGATACAAGGGTTTGCGCCCGAATGACTGCAGCACCGTGACCCGGCGATGGCCGGCCTCCCTATGGGGAGACCGGCCACTGCCGGGTTCTATGCGGCTGGGTTTCGATACGCTGCGCTGTTCAACCCGCGAGAACGCTGCGCTACCCAAGCCGTGCGGGTCAGCCGAAGAGCCACTCCAGGAGGTCAGCGAGCTCGGCGAGCGCGTCTTCGATCGCTGCCGCGATGGCTCCGAAGAATCCGCGCGGTGCGGGCTTCACCTCTCGCTCAGCCGAAGTGGCTGAGCCGTCGCTGTAGCCCTCCGCGCTGGCCGTGACGGTGACGCTCAGGTCGCTGCCGGCATCCGCCGCCACGATCCGGTAGCGCTCACTCGTCGCGCCCTCGATGGGTTCGCCGTCGCGGTTCCACTGGTAGCTGAACTCGACACCGGGCACGCTCCAGCGACCCTCGTTGACGCTGACCGTCTTGCCGACTCGCACAGCACCCGTGATGCGGGGCTCCTTGAGCGACTCGATGGCCTCCTCGGCGGGGTCGTCCGCGAGCTCGATCGGCACCGCGATGCTCGTGCCGGTCTGCGGCACCGACACCACGAGCGACTGGGCTCCCGAGAGTCCGGCCGGGATCGTGACGGTGACGGATGCCCTGCCCTGCTCGTCGGTCGTGTCGACGATCGTCGGGTCGATGGGAGCGGTGGCGAGCACCTCGCCGTCGAGCGACACCTCGACCGTGGCATCCGCGGGCCCACCCTGGCTGAAGATCAGGGAGCTCAGGTCGAGGGTGACCTGATCGCCGGCCGCGTAGGGGCCGGGGGCGGAGAAGGTGACGCCGATGGCGCGCTGCTCGTAGTCGACGCCGATGACCTCGTTCTGCTCGAAGTAGTCGACCATGGCCTGCAGGTCGATGCGACCCGAGTCGGCGGGGCTGGCACCTTCGGCGAGGGTGGCGAAGTTGTCGCCGCCCGCCGCGAGGAAGGAGTTCGCCACGACCCGGTAGCTGGCAGCCGGATCGAGCGGCTCACCGTTGAGGGTGATCGACGTGATGCGCTCACCCTGCGCGGCCGTGGGGTCGTAGGTGTAGGCGAGCCCCGCGGAGACACCGAGCTTGAGGAATGGACGCGCCGCGCCCTCCGGCTGCCACTGCTCCTCGAGCACCGCTTCGATCTGCTCCCCCGTGAGGGTCAGCGTCGTCAGGGTGTTGGCGAAGGGCTGCACGGCGGCGGCCTCCGCGTAGGTGACGTTGCCGTCGGGGTCGCCCTCGCCGCTCGACTCGTAGACGAGGTCGGCGCGCAGGCCGCCCGGGTTCATGAAGGCGATCTCGGCACCCAGTTCGCTCGCGGCCCACAGCTGCACGTCGGCGACGAAGTTGCCGAGGGTGGACTCGCCGCCCCGGTTCTCGGAACCGGTCGACTGCACTGCGCGGGTCAGCGACTCCTCGATCTGCCCCACGCTGACCGAGCCGAGTTCGTCGGCGATGGCCTCAGCCTCGGCGACGATCGCCGCAACCTCGGGGTCGGGCTCGAAGCCGGTGAGCGGCAGCACCTCGGCACTGAACTCGACGATCTCGCCCGTCTCCGGGTCGACCGTGAGGTCGAAGTGGCCGAAGTTCTCGCCGTACTGGCCGGAGCCGACGACGAGACGCGGGCGGTCCATGCCCTCGACCTCGACCTCGTGGTCGTAGACGAGGTGCGTGTGGCCGGCGACGATGGCGTCGACCTCGGGGCTGAGCTCGGTGACGATCTGACCGAAGTCCGAGTCATCCGTCGACGCAGCGATGTCGGCCGAAGCCGCACCCTCGTGCACAAGGAGCACCAGCACGTCGGCCTCGCCGTTGGCGTCATCGCCATCCGTGAGTTCGCCGGCGACCCGGTTGACCTCACTGATGATGGGACGCACCTCAAGGGTGTCGATGCCGTCGGGGCTCACGAGCTCCGGCAAGTCTTCCGTCATGGCGCCGATGTAGCCGACACGCACGCCGTCGAACTCCTGCACGAAGAACTCCTCGTAGGCGGGCTCGCCCGTCGCGGTGTCGTAGAGGTTCGCCGCGAGGTAGGGCCAGTCGACCGCGGGGAGCACCCGGTCGTCGACGTCGGCGCGACCCTGGTCGAACTCGTGGTTGCCGAGCGCGCTCGCGTCGAGACCGATCTCATTGAGCACATCGATCGTCGGCTGGTCCTGCTGGATGAAGGAGTCGAAGGTGGAGGCACCGATCGAGTCGCCGCCACTCACGAACGACGTGTTCGGGTTCGCGGCGCGGTAGGCATTCACCATTCCACCGAGCTGAGCCGCGGCGCCGAGTCGGCCGTGGAAGTCGCTGATCGAGAGGATGTCGATCTCGACGGGGGCGAGCTCAGCGCTGAGGCCCACGACGATGGGGTCGTGGTCGCTCGAGCGATAGACCGTGCCCGCCTCGGCCGCGCCAAAGGAGTAGCCGCGGTCGGACCACTCGGGAGAGTTGATCGACCAGACGCCCGCACCCGTCACATACTCCGCGAGCGACGGGGTGGCGAGGATGTGGTCGAGCGAGCCGAGTTCGCCATCGAAGGTATAGGTGTACTGCCCGACGGTGCGCGCTGCGACGAGGTCGACATAGCCGGCACTCGTGAGCACCTGGATGGGGTCTTCTTCCGTGTAAGCGTTGAAGTCGCCGATCAGGAAGACGTCTTCGGACTTCTCCGGGTCGGCCGCGATGCCGTCGACGATCGCCGCGAGACGCTCCGACATCGCCACGCGCTCCGCATTGAACTGGCCCTGCCCATCGGCGGGCTCCTCACCGTCTCCGCCCTTCGACTTGAAGTGGTTCGCGATGACCGTGAAGACCTTGTCGGTGCCGACCGACTCGAAGGTCTGCGCGACCGGCTTGCGTGCAATGTCCCACACGGGGTCGAGGTCGGTGAAGGAGTCACCGACCGGCGTTACCGCGGCCGGCTGGTAGATGATCGCGTTGGAGATGAAGTCGGTGATCGCAGGGTCTGCAAGCGCTGCGGGCGTGCGCACGTAGTCCCAGGTTCCCGCGCCGGCAGCGGCGTTCAGCCCGTCGACCAGGTCGGCGAGCGCCTCATCGAGCGGCTCGCCCAGCTTGACCGAGTTCTCGATCTCCTGCAGTGCCACGACCTCGGCGCCGAGCCCGTTGATCGCCGCGACGATCTTGCCCTTCTGGATCTCGAAGGCTTCGGCCGTGCTGGCGCCGCGGGCATCCGAGTTCTCGGAGCGCAGCGTCGTGAAGTAGTTGTAGACGTTGAAGCTGCCTACCTGGAAGTCGCCGCCGACCTCGGGCGCTGTCGCCGGGCGCGGGTTGTTCGTCGTGAAGGTGGGCTTCACCTCAGCCGGGCTCGCGTCGGTCAGCGGCGTCGTCGGCTGGAGGCGCCAGTCGTCGAAACCATAGGAGAGGATGAACGGCGTCGTGAAGTCGACGGCGTCGCCGTTACGCACCACCTCGTTGGCCGTGAAGTAGGGCTGGTCGCCCGGGTGCGAGTTGTTGTTGACCTGGATGCTGTAGCCGTCGTCAAGCAGGATGCGGTTGGCCCTGTTGGCGGCGGCGATCGCGTCTGCGGCGGGGCCGGCATCCGTCGTCTCGGTGCTCTTGACGGCGAGGTCGCCGACATTGAGCCAGAGCGTGCCGAAGTTGTAGAGCTGGTGGCTCGAGCTGACGAGGTAGTCGCCCGTTGGTGCGACGAGCTGGCTCTCATAGGCCTCGCGCGCGTCGCCGACCACCGTGTCGGCAAGCGGCGCCGCCTCGGGCACGCCGACGGCCTGCTCGACGAGTTCTGTTGCGGCGGCGGCGGTCGCGCTGACCTGGGTGAGCCCGAAGTACTCGCTGACAGGGCCCGTCACCCGCACAAGGTCGCCGATCGCGACAGCCGGGTTCGCGTTGGAGAGGAAGACGAAGATGCCGTCGGAGACGCCGGGCGTGGCATCCGTCGCCCCGCCGGAGCCCTGGGTCTGGATGACCATGCCGCGGTAGCCGGATGCGCCGCGATAGTCGGCCGTGACGACGCCCTCGACCGTGACCGTCTGGCCGACGAGTGGGCTGCTCGCGCCCGCGCCCTGCACGTCGGCGATCGAGTGCGTGACCTCGGCGGCGGTGGCGCTCGTCGCGCCCAAGCCGGAGAAGAGGAGCGTGAGAGCACTGGCGGATGCGAGGGCCGCGAGCCGGCCCCTCCGTGCTGAGCGATGCGTGGGGGCCGAATCGGCGGGCTTCTGCATGGGTATGCGTCTCCAAGTCACGCGCGTCCCAGCGGTGCGACGCGCAAGCTCACTCCCCCGTCTGGGGGTTCCCCGAGTGGGGGACAAGGCGACGCTAACGCAGGCCGCCGACACGGACAAGTGCTCATATGTTGCGTCACGGAGAGTTCACCCGGACGACATGTCGGGGCGGGGAACCGGCCCTCGTCGCGCCGAGGCGCGGTAGCCTCGGCTGGTGCCCCTCAACCCCGACTGGATAGAACACCGGCGCGGCGATCGCGAGCGGCTCGGCTGGATGCGACCCGAAGGTGAGGGGTTCGTCGCCGTGGACCTCCTGGGGCGTGAGATCACCGGCCCAGTCGACTGGTTCACTGCCGAGGAAACGCTGGACGCGATGGGCATCGGCTACCTCGCCGAGCCTTACGAGCTGCAGCTCGACGACGGTCGATGGCTGCGCGTGCGGATCACGGAAGTCTCCACCGAAGCGATCCGCGTCAAGCGCGAAGACTGGGGAGCGATCGACGTGCCGCTGGTCGAGTACATGCTCGAGTTCCCGATGCCGGAGAGGTTGCGGCGCCTGAGCTAGACGAGGTGTGTCTTTAATGTCCGCTGCGCGCGCGCTGCTCGAACTCGAGCCTGTCCCGTTCTACCAAGCGGTCTCTATGCGCCACGAGCAGACGGAACACCACGGCGATCGTGGCGCCGATAAGGAAACCGGTCGAGTTGGAGATCAGGTCGCGTATCTCAGGGTAACGATCAGGCAGAAACTGTCGCTGCGCGAGTTCGATGAAACCGGAAAACATCGTCCCCAAGAACAACAGCGTCCACCAATACCGGGCGCTGATGAGCATCGCAGCAAAGATCCCTAAGGGCACGAACATCAGGATGTTCCCGATGAACTCGATCGTTAGGAAGTCAACGCTCATGAAGAGCCCGCGGGCGTGAAGCGAGTCGAGCACGCGGTCGACGACGCGCGAGACGAATCCCGAACCGGGCATGCGCGGCGTCAAGGTGATCACCAGAACCAGCCCGGTGTAGAGCACAAGCGCGGCGAGGGTCAGGCGACGCCTGAAACGTGATGCCCGCGGCCCCTCGTCCATCAAGCAGCTGGGACGGAAGCGCAGTCCAGCGGCGCTTCCGCGATGGGGGTTGCGTGGACCATAGGAGTGACCAAGGCTTCGAGCTTCTTTTCGCCCGGCTCTGCAGCTACGACGTCAAAGGTCAAGGTCGCCCATGCCGCCGGGTCGATGGTCACGGTCAGCTTACCCACCGGGTAGTCGGTGTCGTGGTGCGGGGCGAGCTCCACCGGCTGGCCGTTGACCGTGGCACCCGTGATCGTGGAACCCGGCGGGGCGTACAGGAATACCTGCATCCTCTGCTGTCCTTTTCGAAGCCCTTCGGCCTTCCACTGGCCAGCAATCGAAGGTGAGATTCCGCGCGCCTCCTCTGGCGTGAGAGTGCTGGCGAGGTCGATACTGACTCGATAGTTCGCCCGCCCGTCATCCCGGCACGCGCCCGTACTGAGGGTGACGGCCTGGTTCAGGTAGTAGTTGAGCTTTGAGCCCACGTTGTCGTTGAAGTAGACACCGATGCGCTCTGTTGCCTCATCGCTCACGGGGAGTTCTCCGTTGAGGCCGAACGAGGCGATGGTGGCCTGCTCGTTCTCGTGTGCGCTCCAGTACATGACGCGGCGCTCCTCCCAACCCTGCATCAGCGCGCTCACCAGCTGGATAGGGTCGAGTGCACCTCCGGTGAGTGCGCCGAACGTCGCGCCAACCGCTTCGCCGTAGACCACGTCCTGGGCGGCATTGTCGGCGACATTGTCGCCCGTGTTGAAACGCTGGTAGAGCTGGTTGAGCAGAAGCGGGACAACGGTCTCGCTCGATAGCACATCGCCGGTTGAGAGCGTGATCGGCCCGGTCGCCCTCAGCATGTAGCCAAGTGCAACGGGATCGATAGAGATCACACCATCTATGGCGTAGCCGCGGTCACGAATCCAGGTTGCCTGCGTAATCTCGGCCGCCGAGGTGAAGCTCGGGCGGATCGTAGAGTTGGCGATGAACGCGCCGAACGCACCAGGCCCGTACAGCGCCTCCACGCCGGGCGGGATCGGCACTACGTTGCCGCCCCCGACAAGGAAGTTCTCGAACCCTGCGGGAACGGTATCTGTCAGCTGAATTCGCCCCTGATCCATGTTGATGACCGCGAATGACAGCGCGGTGCCGCCGAGCGGCCGGACCTCCGCCGGGTTCTGGAACATGATCACGTAGTTGCGCGGTGCCTCAGACCCGAGGGTCGGTGCAAGCAGAGGCACGAGAGTGTTCGCAGTCGTCAGCAGAGGGTCAATCTGCGCCAGCATCTCCGAGACTTTCGAATGCGCCACGACTATTTGCGCGACCGATCCTTCTGTCTCTATGGCGTCAACAAGGGGAGCCGCCATGTCCAGGCCGTGGCGCGCCTCCGCGACGGCCGGGACCGCATCGATGAAAGGCTGGATGTCGATGGCGCCATCCTTTGGTGCCAAGCTCGAGGGGTCCAGGCTTCCGGCAACACCCACGAGGGGTGCTGCCACGTCGCTCAGTATGAACTGCACGGCACCGGAAAGCTCACGGACTGCACTCAGATTGACGCCGACGCCCGGGATTTTCTCCGCGATCTGCCAAACGGGGTCACTGCTCGCCTCGACCGCGTGGTCGATGTGTTCGGATACCTCGTCGAACGTCATAAGGGCAGCATCGATGTCGAATGCAGATGCCTGAGACGCGAGAACACTGATCTTGCTTTGGGCAGCTTCCAGCTCGTCCTTCGCCTGGAGCACCTTCAGGCCCAACCAGACGGCGAGACCCAACGCGACAATCAGTACCGCGACTAGGGACCAAAACCACCAAGTGCGAAACACGCGGCGCCTTCTCGAGCGGGCACGCAAGTTACGTCGGGTCAGCGTCTCGGGCATCCAACAATTCAACCACGCGTCATGCAGGCATATTCGCGGCTCGGCCCGCTAAGCGCAAGGGATCTGTGGCTACCGTTGCCGGTTCACCATGGATGTATTCTTAGCCTCGAGCACCTTGCCAGCTCCATCGGGGTCGAAGATCGCGTCGGACGCATCCGGGCCGGTAGCCAGAGCGGGCAATTTTAACGGATAGACGGTGTCATGGAGGTTACGAGCAGTCGGAGGTGACAGTGTCAATCGCTGGCCCGAATCGACCCTGTTGGTGAACTGGACGGCGATGCGGGGTGCGAAATGGGTGCCGCCACAGGGGTGACTGAACTTATCGAACGAACGTTCCACAGTCGAACTATCGCGACTGTGGTCATCCAGACCATGATCAGTCGGGTTCGCACGACCAGGCGAACTCGTCGACGAGACTTAGGCGTGAGATTATTCTCGTGAATCGTCCGCCGGAGGCTAGGCGCCTCCAAATGACGCATTGAGCGTGCGACATTTCCCGCAATCGCAATCCAATGATCATGAGCCTCCACCCCGGCAGGAAACGGCAAGATCAAGTCCAATCCATCACGTCGGAATGCCATCGCACAGCCAAAGTAGGGGGCTCTACCCAAATAGATCTGGGCCAGGTTTCGAGCTCTGCGAAACGAGTCCACCTCGCGCAGCGCGGGAACGTTGACATTGTTCTCCCCGCTCAGCTGCCAGTTCGTTGCGACAAAGGCTGCCTGAGATAAACCAGACTTCATGGCATTCACACGACCCGGGATCCACACGTCGTCTTGGTCAGAAAGAAAAATAAAGCGTCCGCGCGCGTGCACCAGTGCGCGCTCAAACGTCCTGACATGACCCTGGTTTTGCATTGAGGTGAGGAGCCGAATGCGACTGTCTCGGATTCGACGGACTACCTCAACTGTGTCGTCTTTTGAAGCATCGTCCACAATTATGAGCTCATCACGTGGGCCGAGTTGCTTCAGGATCGACGAGATTTGGACTCCGACATGCGCGGACCCGTTGTAAGTGGCCATGCAGACGCTGATTTCAGGAGCGGACCCGCCGGTACTACCGAAGTTGAAAGACTCGTCTGCTTGCGGGCCGGTTCTTGCGATCACTGGGAAGGACAAGAGCAAGAGCCACGAGATGGTGGCTGTTGGGCCCCCAAACCCAAAAAGGGACGCCTCAGTCATCTCGACGAGGAGCACAGTCACGACCACGCCGAAGAGCGGCAGGTCGTGACGCGCAGCCATTCTCACGCTAGGCCAGCAAATTGCTGCAATAACACCAACAAATAGCAGAAAGCCCACGAGCCCGAGTTCGACGAGCACAGACAAATAGATGTTGTGTGCATTCAATGTCTTGGAATCCGGCAAGAGTTCCACCGTGCGATAGCCGAGTCCAAGGACAGGATGCGAAAGCCAAAGCTCGACGACCCTTCCCCAGATCTCAAATCGCCCTGAACTGAAATCCGAACCCTGATCGCTACGGTCGAAGAACGCACCGTACCCGAAGAACCAGTCCCAACGGGCGAGAAGTAGCCCTACCGCGAGCACGGCGAGCCCTACTAGAGGCGGCCACACGAGCCTCCAGGGCAAGGAAACCGCAATAGCAACGACTAGCCCAGCTGCGGCAGCAACCAACACCCCGCGAGAACCCGTGGCTACGATCGTCACAAGCGCCACGAGAGCTATTACCACGTACAGGGAGACAAAGATCCGATTCTGGGCGCGTCGAGAGGCCCACACCGCCATTGGGATCGCGCAGGCTGCACTACTCGCGGTGTAGTTTGGATTGGGAAAAACTCCTTGGAACTGCAGATGCTCGCCGGTCGCAGCCGAGGAGCTGACGGTGTACAGCAGCGCGCCCGCGATCATCGCGGCGAAGAGCATCCAAAGTACAAACTTGAGATCAGAATTGAGTACGTCTCGACGCCGCCAGCGCATCTCCACCGTCGTGGTGAGGAAGAGACAGATGAACGCGAAAACCAAACCCATTGCTATTGTCTGCGCCCGGTGCTCGCTCCACAGTGTTGAAGCCAGCGTCCATATGGTGAGCAGAACGAGAGAGACGCTCAGCCATGTCCAGCGAAATCGGGGACCCGACAGGACATTACCGAGAATCGCCAGTCCCAGCGGACCGAACTGAACTAGGTACCATCCCCATTCTGGAACCGCCGTCAACGGCGCAAGCTGAATCTTCGGATTGATGTGCAGAAGAGTGACAACGAACGACACCACCACTGCCGGTCGCCAGATTCCTGTAAGTCCAGAGGTGACGGATTCGGAGCGCGTCTCCCTGCTCAATGGACGAAACACTTGATCCCCACCCTCTTGTACAACAAGATACTGCACGCCAGCGAGTAAGCAATCGAAACCAGCATGAAGGCGCCAGCCACCGCGCTAGCGCCCCCGAAAGCAGCCGCGATGATCATCGCAGGAATTCCTACAGCGAGCGATCCCATGACAAGACTCATCGACTGGCGCTCAAGCCCGGCGATAGCCATGATCGGATTTACTTGTCCCAGTGAGGCGATGACCGCGTGCCCGATCGCGAACACGACCAGCGCCGTTGAGGCTTCTTCGAAGCCCGCCCCGAACAACCGGACAAGTTGCTCACTCAGCACAATCATAAGGCTTGCCACAACGACGCTCGCGATAGTGGCTTGGCGACTGGCAAGCCGGAGTTGTTGGGAGACAGCGAGCGAATCGTTTAACTCCAGACCCCGCGCAACTCGCGGGATCAGGTAAGTGGTTTGGAGCGCCGGAATCAGTGCGATCAGGTTTCCGAAACGGGCAGCGGCGTTGAAGACGCCCGCCTCGCGGGGGCTCGAAGCGATTCCTACAGCGAAAAGCGGCGTCGACGCAAGCGCGAAAAAGAGAACCGACGAACCCATCATCGTCAGCATTGACATCGACTCGGTGCGTTGAATCACGGACCTGTCGTACGGCATGCCTGACTGCCAGCGCGCGGCGCCACGCACCCAGACTCGCGAGATTAACCCTGTCGCGACTGACGAACACACATATGCGATCGAGACGAAGATCGGACTCAAGTCGGTAAAAGCGGACGCGACAAGGACTACCACGATCGTGAGTCCCTGCGTGAGTCCCGTTTCGGCAAACGCTCCCCGCGAGACGCGCTCAGCAGACCGCAGGACGACGGAGTTGAGAATGGCGAACGAGGCGAACGGAATGGAGATTGCGAGCATCGCAAGGTGCAATCCGAAATCGGATCCGGTCACCCACCACGTGCTCAGTCCGGCTCCGGTCATGGCTAGAGCAGCGACGGCGGTCCCCCAAGCGCAGCGTCGCCTCAGCGCCTTGAGGATATCGCCCGCCCGACGAACCTCCGCCGAATGGAGCAAGCGCGGAAGCACTTTTACTGCGTAATTTTCGGTACCTAGCCGCCCCAACATCCCAGCAAAGTTCACGAGAGTGAACGCTAAGAAAAACTCCCCGGATGCGCTCGCCCCAAACAGTCGCGCAACAACGACGGCCAACAATAGGTTGAGCCCCAGCGTGATGGCCCGCGCGAGGAGAGGGCCTCTTGCCATCAGCGCGCGAATCATGACTTGCTAGTTCTCAGAGAATCTCGGCCTAACGGACTCAACACGCTAAGGGAACCAGACCTCATTAGAGCCGAATTCCCCTGCGCTCGTGATGCGTTGACGCCGTCGAGTGGATGAAGTTGACGACACGGCGTGATGCATCTGCGATCTGGTACTCGAACGGCACTTCGGCCGGCTCGTCCTCTTCGAACTGCTGGAGGGTCATGGCGACGGCGCCGAGCACGCTGGCGGACTCGACACCGCAGGTGATGGTGACACCGGTGTCGATAGCTTCCGGCCGCTCGATCGCATCGCGCAGCGAGACGCCGGGGAACCCGAGGATCGCCGACTCCTCGCTGATCGTGCCGCTGTCGGAGAGCACGAGACGAGCAGATTGCTGCAGTCGCACATAGTCGTTGAAACCGAACGGCGCATGGAAGATCAGGTTGCGCTTGAGTTCCTCGGGCTGGCCCTCCAGGCGCTTGCGTGTGCGTGGGTGCGTCGACACGAGGACGGGGAGATCGTAGGTCGACGCGACCGCACCGAGGGCCTCAAGCACGGACTCGAGCCGTTCCGGGTTGTCGACGTTCTCCTCTCGGTGCAGGCTCACGAGGAAGTAGCCGCGCTCCTGGAGGCCCTGGGCCTCCAGGATCGTGCTCGCGGCGATCGCCTCGGCGTTGCCCTCGAGCACTTCCCGCATGGGCGAGCCCGTGAGCAGGATGCGGGAAGGATGTATGCCTTCACTGAGCAAGTTGCGGCGTGCGTGCTCCGTATAGACGAGGTTGTAGTCGGCGACGTGATCGACGAGGCGACGGTTCGTCTCTTCCGGGACGTTCTCATCGAACGAACGGTTGCCCGCCTCCATGTGGTACACCGGGATCTTCATCCGCTTCGCCATCACCGCGGAGATGCAGCTGTTGGTGTCACCGAGCACGACCACGGCATCCGGCTTCTCTTCGAGGAGTACTTGCTCCACCTTCGTGAGGATCGAGCCCAGCACGGCACCCAGCGAGGACGTCTCCGCGTTGAGGAAGTGGTCGGGACGGCGCAGTCCGAGATCCTCGAAGAACACCTCGTTGAGCTCGTAGTCGTAGTTCTGGCCCGTGTGCACCAGCACATGCTCGGTGTACTTGTCGAGACGCTTGATCGTGGCTGCCAGGCGAATGATCTCCGGGCGGGTGCCGACGACCGTCAGGACTTTCAGTTTCTGGTTCATACGTGCACTGCCTCTGCGATCGTGTCGGGTGCGTCCGGGTCGAAGATGTCGTTGGTCCAGAAGGACGTGTACAGGATTTCCGAGCCGATGTTGGTGATCTTGTGTGACCACATCGTCGGCATGTCCACGGCGGCGGGCTCGTCACCGCTCACCTCGAATTCGAAGACCTCCTCGGTGAAGAGCTTGCGCAGCGAGATGACCGCGACACCCGACAGCACCGTGAAGCGTTCCACCTTGCGCCGGTGGAAGTGATCGCCACGACTGATGCCGGGCACGGTCGTGGAGAAAGACGACTGACCGCACCCGCCATGCGTGCGGATGATCTCGAAGAATGAGCCGCGGGCATCCGCATGCCTGGTCAGCCGCACGGGAGCCTGGGCTGGGAACGTATACGAGCGATACGTGTTGAAGAGATTGCGGTCGAACACGGTGGAGATATCTGGGATCTCACCGAGAGAGTACGTGCTCGCGTAGCTCGAGAGACGCTCGAGGAGCCCGGAGACCGTCTCGTGCACCTCGAGCTCGGGCTGTCGCACGGTTGGCACCGTTCCAAGCAGAAGGTCAGCGGCGTCCTGCGCGTGGAGGAGCGTGAGCTCCTTGTCATTCTCGACCGTGGGGCTCTCGCCGGACGCGAGCAGGTGGCAGAAGGTGGACGTCACCGCGTTGTAGAAGGGACGGCCGTGCTCGCCGAAGAGATTCGGTAGCTCGACATCCAGGAACTCAGAGCCCACGTCGGCGGCCGCCCGCCGCAGGACATCGGCCGCGCGAGCCT
Organism: Salinibacterium sp. GXW1014; assembly: GCF_044769865.1. Taxonomy (NCBI): domain Bacteria; kingdom Bacillati; phylum Actinomycetota; class Actinomycetes; order Micrococcales; family Microbacteriaceae; genus Salinibacterium; species Salinibacterium sp. GXW1014. The sequence continues at coordinate 1,347,571 of NZ_JBIZWA010000001.1, read as the reverse complement.
TGGCATCACCGTAGACGCTGCCGTTGGTTGACTGCGTGGAGTTGGCGAAGACCACGACAGGCGGTGGCGCGTCGGCGGCCCGCAACGCCGCAGCCGCCTGGGCCGCGAACTGTTCGTTGCCCTCCTTGACCTCGACATCGGTCCCGCGGTTGACGCCGGCGATGTGCACGAAGCGCTGGGCGCCTGAGATCGCGGCCGCCGCGGTCATTTGGTCGAACCCTACCCCCACCGCGACATTCCTGGCCTCAACTCCAGCCTCGACGAGTGCAGCTCGGGTATGCCAGCCGAGAAAACCGTTCGCTCCGGTCAGCGCCTGGTGTGCGAGTTCGCTCACTCAGCTCACCCGGCTGAGAGATGCGCCGGCGGCAGCGAGTTCCCGACGAACTTCGGGGAGCGTCAACAGCAGTTCCTCCACCTCGGGGATGTCCATGCGATCCACGGTGTGCGAATCATAGTCGTCGTACTTGGTCAGCGATTTGTCGCCCTCGTCGACGTACACGCTGTAGTTGAGATCCCGATTGTCGGCCTGAATGCGGAAGTAGTCGCCCATATCGTCCGCACGGGCAAGCTCCTCCCTGCTCGCGAGCGCCTCGGAGAGCTTTTCGGCGTGGCGGGTACCGATGACCTCGACCTTCGCCCGTGCCTCGAAGAGGTTGATCGTCGCCTGCGCGAGATCGCCAACCGTGCAGGACTTCGCCTTGCGAATGAACAGGTCACCCTGATTCGCGTTGTGAAAGGCGAACTCGACCAGGTCGACAGAGTTTGACAGGGACATCATGAAGCGCGTCATGTCGGGGTTGGTGACCGTGAGGTTTTTGCCAGCCTTGAGCTGGCGGATGAACAGGGGTATCACCGATCCGCGTGAGTACATGACATTGCCATAGCGGACGCAGGACACCGTCGTTTCGGCATTCGGGTTGTTCAGCCCAAACGACTGTGCGACCTTCTCCATCATCGCCTTGCTCATGCCCATGGCGTTGACCGGGTACACCGCCTTGTCCGTGCTCAGACAGACAACCGAGGAGACGCCAGCGTGATCGGCCGCGCGAATGACGTTCTCGCTGCCCTGAACGTTGGTCTTGACGGCCTCCATGGGGAAGAACTCGCACGAGGGCACCTGCTTGAGAGCCGCAGCGTGAAAGACGTAGTCGACGCCCTTCATCGCGCGCTCCACGCTCAGATAGTCGCGGATGTCGCCAACATAGAAACGGAGACGCGAATCCCCCAGCTCGTGCCGCATCTGGTCCTGCTTCGCCTCGTCACGACTAAGGACGCGAATCTCCTCGACGCCACGCTCAAGCAATTTGCGCGCGACGGTATGGCCGAAGGACCCTGTCCCGCCCGTTACAAGGATGCGACTACCGGTGTAATCGTGATTCATGCTGTCAGTCCAATTCCTTAGTTGTGTGCCTCATTTGACTACCGCTCCGCTAGGAGTCGCCAATCTGCTTTTCAGTCATCTGGTGAAGGCTTGCTCGGAACGAATCAACGAGCGACGGTATCTCGTTGGTGACAACGTCTTGGTGGACCGGAAAGTTGATGATGTGGCGGGACAGTTTCTCAAGACGAGGAAAGGCCCCGCCTAGCTCTTGTATCAGAGTGTGGTAGAGACTGACCATTCCAAAGCCCTCGGCATTCATCCTGCGATAAATGCTGTCGCGAATCTCACCGTGCACCCAGATGGGTAGTGTCTGCGGCACGTCACCTTCGCTCAGCTCTGGCCACAGAAGTGTGAATTCGTTGCCGCACTCCGGGAGTTCGAGCAAGTGGGAAGTTAGGACGCTGAAGTTGCGCCGACGCGCATTAGCGATCTCGCGCCAGTCGTACGACAGGACCTCAACGGCAAGATCTGGACGAGTGCCGACTTGCTTCTCAATCAACCCGGCATTTCTGTAGAGCGCCATTCCCCCTTCGGCCAGCGGGAATTGCTTGTGCAGGGAAAAGAGAAGGACATCACCAAAGCGCCCAGCGCTGCTCTCCGACTGAGAAGTGAAGAACCCGTGCGCTAGATCTTCCACGAGAATCACGTCGTGCTCGTCGGCCATCCGACGCAACTCCTGGAGCCGTGGCTCTGAGCGCCCGTAATAATGAATGATGACAAGCACGCCATAGCCACCGGACTTTAGCTGCGCTTCAACCTCATCTAAATCTGCCGACAGGTCGGGATTCAGCCCGTAGAAGCCGTATTGGACTTCCGCCTCACGGACAGGGTCAAAAACGCCGCTTCCTTCGATTGCGGACCATCCGATAAATCCCGGGAGCAAGACTCCCCTCTCCAGCGCGGCCGCCGAGTTCACAAGAAGGTCTCTCATCCCTTCTCGAGCCGAGGGATAGAAGAAGGCAGGGGTGCGGCTCGTATCTCGGCGACGTGCGGTCTTTTCGAGGCTGGCAGTCAAAATATCAATCCGTTCCGTGCTGGCGAATCGTCTAGAAGAGTGAGGACCATACGTCTGCTAGTGAGCAGGTGCTCGAAGGCCCCCTTGAGCATTCGGAAGGCGGAGTCCGACACGATACAGAAGCGGATCGAAGCTTCAGGAAATTGTGTTCGCACAGAGGCCAGGAGTTCATCCTCGTCGAATGCTGCCACGTCGAATGCCCGGATGACGCCGTGACCCAGACGCCCGAGCTTCCTAGCCACCCCAGTCGTCTTCACCTCTAACTCGCAGAATCCGTACCGTTCGAAGGCCGCATGTGCGTAAGGCAGATTTGTGATGGTCGCGTGCCCGGCTGCCGCAGGCATTTCGCGAGTAACCCAGTGCGACTGCTCCGCCTCGACGAAGCCGAGCTTCTTATAAAGGGCGCGTGCAGGAACATTCTCGCTGAAAACGTCCAACTGAATGCGTTCGATCGCACGGTGTAGAGACCGGAATCGGTCGATCAGCAACGTCGCAATGCCCCGGCCTCTAGCCGAGCGAGAGACGCAAACGTAGGAGAGGTGCGCTGTCGGCGAATCAAGAAGCCGAAAATCCGCGAATCCGACGACGCTGTCGTCCGAGAGATCGACGGCGACCTGCCGCACAACAGACGGCATAGCAGTCGGATATGCAACGCCGACCTCCAGAAAATGCTCGATGCCCGCCTGCGTGTAGGTCATGTAAGGCCGTAGCCGCGGCTCGAATGAATCACTAAGTAAGCGCGCTACTGCGGCAAGGTCATCAAGACGGAGCGGTCGAATCTCAATGCCGTTAATGTCACACCACCGTCCGGCGTTCATCGTCGAGATTCTGCATTACGGACTCAGCATCGACTACGACACCATGCCGGCCGAAAACGTTCCCGACGGTGAGCCACAAGATCTTCAAGTCCTGAATAACGGACAAGTTTTTGACGTATGAGATGTCGAGCGCGAGCCGGTCGTCCCAAGACAGGGTGTTCCGCCCATTGACCTGAGCCAACCCCGTGATTCCCGGACGTACTCGAAGCCGAAGCCGTTCCTGTTGAGTGAAATGAGGTGTATAGCGCAGCAACAGCGGGCGAGGCCCGACTAGAGACATCTGCCCCCGCAACACGTTCCACAGTTCTGGCAGTTCGTCGAGACTCGAAGACCTGAGGAAACTGCCCAATCGAGTGAGGCGAAGATTGTCAGGCAGCATCGAACCATCTGTGTCCGTCTTCTCGGTCATGGTCCTGAACTTCAATAGAACAAACGGCACATTGTCTCGTCCTGGTCTCGGCTGCTTGAAGATCACGGGGCTGCCGATTCGGAGCTTCACCACGAGCGCGATGATTGCCATTGGAATCGCCGCGATTATGAGCCCGATAGATGAGATGGAAATGTCGAATAGTCGCTTCATGGTGAGAAAGCGAGGCCGCAGGAAGCTTTCTTCTTCTAGAACGCGAGAAAAGCGGGCAGCTCCCACGTCGAGCGATAGTTCTTGGGCGTAAAATTCGCGGCCCGCTGCTCCCATAGTCGAACGCTCCTCTGGGTCAAGTCGCGTCAGCGCTTTGACTGCATCCGCTAGGGAAGCGGCGTTCTCCGGTTCAAACGCTATGCCCGCTTTGGCGTGCTTGACCAAGTCTGCCGCGTCACCCCGTACCCCCATGAGAATCGGTCGCCCGACCATCAAGTACGCCTGCGTCTTCGAAGGAACCGTAATGGCAAAGAGGGGGTCATCACGCAGATGAACGAGAAGCGCATCTGAAGAGCTCAGGACTTCGCCGATTTCCGAGAGTGGTCGACGGGGTAGAAACTCGACGTTGGTAAGCTTTCGGGACAGGGCGAGTTCCCGAAGTGCTGGCAACTCGACGCCGCCGCCTACTATCCGGAACGTGACGTTTCCGTCTCTGGCCAGTAGTTCCGCTGCCTCTAGTACAGTCTCCAGGCCCTGTCCGTGTCCGATATTGCCAGCGAACGTAACGGTGAATGGTTCTCCGGCCAACTTCGGACCAGTGGAAGCGGGTACAATCTGCGCCTCATCTGCCCAGTTAGGTATTACGTCAATCCGCTCCTGGGGAATGCCTCTTGCCGCTATTGTCCGCCGGAAGCCTTCGGAGAGAACCACTAGCTTCGAGGCACCTCTGTAGATGTTCGACATCGCGACCGCCACAATCCTCAGGGCGGTTGGGCTACGGACCATTCCCGTGGCACCGAGCGTGTCGGGCCAAAGGTCCTGGACGTCGTAGACGTAGGGGACGCCACGGACGAGTTTGAGCACCCGGGCGGGCAGCCCGATCGAAGCCGGAGGATGGTAGACATATGCGACATCGGGGCGCCTAACGCCGAGAACCGCGATCGAGGCGGTAACGGCGAATGAGAGATAGTTGAAAGCACGGCGAATGCCGGAGTTGTCATGACTGGGATACAGAGGCACTCGAAGGATCGGGATGCCGTCGACGACCTCACGCTGGAAGAGGCGGATCCGGTACCCCTCGTAGAGCTTCCCGCCGGGATAGTTCGGAAATCCGGTGAGAACGCGAACCTCAAATCCGAGGTCACGGAGCTTCCTTGCGAAGAGCATGCCTTTGAAAGTCGGCTCGGGGTCAAACCATTGGGTTAGGAGCAACACACGGCGACGGCGCGTTCGCGAGCGCCGAGCTACAGGAGTCACGCTGGTTGTCAAAGCGGCATCCTGTATGCCGGGAAGTAGTCTGACTGCGACGGCCATGCTTTGTCAGCGACGCTGAAGTCCGACTTGCGTCTGTCGACCAGTTTCTGGAACTCGTCCGGCGCGACTATGAGCTCCCCTGTACGAAATTCAACGACCCCCGTCGGCGCAAAACACCGCTTGTATCGCTCGATACCATCCCCGGGTGACGCACCGCCTCCTAGGACGAAGCGAGACTTACCTCGCGCCTTAGCCCAAAGCATTACCTCGAACTTCAAAAGGTCGTTTGGGCGAAATTTGAAGGCATGTTCACTGGTCCCGCCGAGGAACGAGTAGATGGTGTCGCCGGACACCAGGACAAGTTCTGTAGAAACTACCTCGCCGTCGAGGAGGGCGTTGGCATAAACGTACTGTCCAGCAAGCTCGGAGTTGATCGCTTCGAAGAACTCTCTCGGAAAATAATACCCGGCGTCTGCATCGCGTCGGCGCATGGTCTCCGCATAGATGCGCAAGAAATCGTCTAGAGAATCGCCGCTCTCATCCATCGAGACCGTTATCCCGCTTCGACGGGCCTTGTTGACGTTCTTGCGGACTTTGTGCTCAAATCCCGTCCAGAGAAATTCCTCCGTGGGCGCGAGTGACACCACGATGTTGTTTGTCCGCGCACGAACGATGCCGGGGAAATCAGCTTCAACGCCAGCGTCCAGACTGAAACGTATGAACTGCGAAACCACCGAATGCGCGCGCGCCCACGTGTCGAACTCCTGCCAGAACCGAACGGTAGGGATATGGTGCTCGGAGCCCCAAGTCCAAGGCCCCCCATATCCGTACGGGCTGCAGATATCCGCAAGCGGGCCAAGCCCGTCCAGTGATTCGATCGGTCGCAGAACGAACGGCAACATAATCCGTTCGCCCTTCTCTGTTGTCATGGCGGCACAGAGAGCGCGTTCGCCGTGCTCAATGAACCGTTTCACATACCCTGGGTGCGCCGAGACCTCGGTATTCGGCATCGTTTTCCAGAACTCGACCCACAGAGCTTCCTGCCCGGGATCCGCGGCGTCCCAGACGCAGAACCTCTGCTCGCCGAGCTGCGTCACCAACGAGTACCCCCCACGAAATCCTGCAATGCCGACATCACCCGGTGAACCTCTCCATCACTCAACGCTGACCCGCTCGGGAGCGTGAGTCCCGTCTCAAACAGTGTCTGGGAGGCTCCGCTGATCAGCGTACGCGCACCCCTGAATACCGGCTGGAGGTGCATGGGTTTCCAGAGCGGCCTGCTCTCGATGTTCTCATCGAGCAGTGCCGCACTCAGAGCCGACGGAATCCAGCCGGTGACGGCCGTATCCACGATGATCGATGTAAGCCAAAAATTGTCCCCATCATCGTTCGCACCGCCGAAGATTTCCACGCCTGGCACAGTCGCGAAAAGTTCGCGATAGCGCTCGCGCATCGCCCGGCGCCGCGCGATCATCTCGTCGAGGCGCGAGAGCTGGGCTCGCCCCAGCGCAGCCAACAGGTTGCTCATCCGGTAGTTGTAGCCGATGTCGGTGTGCTCGTAGTGCACCGCCGGCTGGCGCGCCTGCGTCGCCAAGTAGCGTGTCCGGGTGGCGAGCGATTCGTCATCGGTGAGCAACATTCCGCCACCGGATGTCGTCATGATCTTGTTGCCGTTGAAAGACACGATCGAGGCCTGGCCGAAAGAACCGACAGCCCGCCCCTGATGCGTCGCGCCGAGAGACTCTGCCGCGTCAGCGAGAACCGGCACATTGAACTCGTCGGCGATCGCGCAAATCTCCGTGTAATTCACCGCTTTGCCGAGGAGATCGACCGGCACGATGGCGGCGACGCGCTCACCGGCGCCGACGAGCTGGGTCAAAGCTTGCCGCAGCAGCGCCGGAGACATGTTGCCGGTGTCGAATTCGCTGTCGATGAAGAAGGGAGCGGCGCCCGTATAGGTGATCGCATTGGCTGTCGCCGCAAAGGTCATGGTTGAGGTGATCACGATGTCACCCGGCTTGACGCCGAGACCGAGAAGCCCGAGATGGATCGCGGCGGTTCCCGAGCTGAGCGCAACAGCGTGCTGCACGCCGACGCGCGCGGCGAGCTCCCGCTCGAAGGCATCGACGTCAGGCCCGAGGGGCGCGATCCAGCCGGAGCGCATCGCCCGCACGACAAACTGCTCCTCCAACTCACCGACGTCGGGCGACGACATGTGAACGCGGCTATTCACCAGAACCATCCATGCTCGTTGAGGTCTCCACACCGACGGTGCGCGTGTCGAAGTCTCCGTTCTGGCACCGCGCCTCCCAATCGGTCAGGTCAAGGTTCTGCGGCGCGATCGAATGGATGCTCGTGTGCGTGATCTTCGGGTGGATCGGCCGCTCATCGCCCTCGTTGATGCCAATCAGTTCCTCGTGAAGTTTCTCGCCGGGACGGAGGCCCGTGAATACGATCTCGATGTCCTTTCCGGACATTTCAATCATTCGCTCCGCGACGTCGAGAATCCGAACTGGCTCGCCCATGTCAAGGATCAAGACCTCGGCGGGACGCCCGATACCGCCCGCCTGGACGACCAGCTGACAAGCCTCCGGGATGGTCATAAAGAAGCGGGTCGCATCCGGATGCGTCACGGTCAATGGACCACCGGCCTCAATCAGCGCCGTGAACGTCGGCAACATGGATCCGCGGCTTCCGATGACGTTGCCGAAGCGCACTGAAACATAGCGATCGCCCGTTGTCTCCGCCGCCCACGCGGTGAGCTTCTCTGCGACGCGCTTCGAATGACCCAGCACGCTCGTCGGGTTAGCCGCCTTATCCGTGGAAATGTTCACGAAGGTGTCGACTCCCACCTTCATCGCCGCCTGAAGCACGTTGACTGTGCCCAGCACGTTCGTCTTCCATGCCTCTTGTGGATACTGCTCGAGCATCGGCAGGTGCTTGAGTGCAGCAGCATGGAACACGACCTGGGGGCGACGCTCCGCGAAGATCCGCTCGAGCGCAGCGGAATCGCGGATGTCTGCGAGCACAACGTCCTTTGTGTCCAACAGTCCATGCCCGGAGATAGAGAGCTGTGCACTCTGCAAGCCAGTCTCGTCGCGATCGAGCATCATCAGCTCTGCGGGACGGAACTGCATGATCTGGCGACACAGCTCCGAACCGATGGAGCCCCCGGCGCCAGTAACAAGAACGCGGCGACCTTGGATGTAGCCGGCAATCGACTCGATCTCGGTGTCAACCACCTCCCGCCCGATCAGGTCGTCGATGGAGATGTCCCGGAGGTCACGGAGTCTCGAACGACCGCGGAGCACATCCTCTAGCGGGGGAAGAACCTTGACCTGCAACCCGGCATCCGCAGCAACATCCGAAATGCGGCGGAGACCAGCGGAATCGATACGCCCAATCGCGACGACCAAGACCGTCGCCTCGGTCTTCTGTGCGATCTCCGTCAGCTGTTCAGACGAGCCGAAGACATTGACGCCGGCGATCTGCACCCGGCGCTTTCGTGGATCGTCATCGATCAACCCGACAGGAAAGAAAGAGGAGAGCGGGTCCGTCCGCATGCGCTTAACCAGCGCCGTGCCGAGGTAACCGGCACCGTAAACGAGTGTGCGCTCCGTCTCATACACATGATTGACCGACTTCTCGGCGACCAGACGTCTCAAATACCGCACAGCACACATGAGCACGAGGGCGATCGGCATTGCCAAGAACACCGTGCTGCGCGGAATGGACATCGACAGACCGAACGCAAGCACGGGGAGACCCACCACTACAGCGATCAACGCGACCGTCCACACCAGCGCCAGCACCTCATCGAAGCTCCCGTAAGGGTGGCGACCACGGTAGAGGTAGAAGATCCAGCCAGCGACAAACTGCGCGACGATAATCAGCGCCGACAACACCGCCAGCGACGACCACGAAATCAGTTGGAATTCGAAGTCGTAACGCAACAGCTGCGCGAGCACCACAGCCGCCACCCAGGCGCAAGCATCCAACATGTACTTGGCCGCGATACGCGAGGTGGGTCCACCGGAGAACGTCACGGGAGAGCCGTCGGGTACGCCAGGAACCGGGTTCACAGTCGACCCCCTTCGCACGCGTCAGTTCCGTATGTCATCGGCCGGCTGTCTGCATTCGGCCAATATTCTGGCGTTAAGCTTGCCATACGTGGGAGACGGCTCCTTCCACCACGCTCGCAGGATCCCCGAGATCACGGGAACGAGTGCCCCAAAGTGGGGCCGGTGTTGCACGCAATTATGTTGCGCGGGGGAAGGCGCCCCATCGTTTCCAATGAGGCGCCCTCGGGGTGTGTGGTTTCGATACGGCCCTGGCGGGCGTACTCAACCCGCGAGGTGCGGGCTACAGGCCCGCGAGCTGGTCGAGCAGCGTGTCGCCCGGCTGCACGTTGTGCATGGTCGCGTCGATCTCGGCGCGGCCGAGCAGCTCGTCGATGCGGCGCTGGCGGTTGCGGGTCGTCAGCGTAACAACCGTTCCGGCCTTGCCGGCGCGACCGGTACGGCCAGCGCGGTGCAGGTACGTCTTGTACTCGTCGGGCGCGTCCGCCTGGATCACGAGCGAGATGTCGTCGACGTGGATGCCGCGGGCCGCGACATCCGTCGCCACCAGCACATTCACGCGACCGCTCGTGAGCAGCTGCAGGTTGCGCGTGCGACGGCCCTGGTTGAGGTCGCCGTGCAGCGAGGTCGCGGGGATGCCGGCATCCTCGAGCATGTCGGCGAGTTCCTCGGCGAAGGCGCGGGTGCGGGCGAAGACGAGCTTCTTGCCCTCGCCACCGGCGAGCTGCTCGATGACGGCACGCTTGTCGCGCTGCTCGATGAGGAGCACCTTGTGGTCGATCGTGCTCGACGCCTGGTCTTCACCAGCAACCTCGTGCACGGCCGGGTCGACGAGGAACTCGTTGACCAGCTGGGCAACGCCCTTGTCGAGGGTTGCCGAGAAGAGGAGCTTCTGGCCGCCATCCATCGTCTCGCGCAGGATGCGCTGCACGGGCTCGAGGAAGCCGAGGTCGCACATGTGGTCGGCCTCGTCGAGAACAGTGACCTTGACCTCGCTGAGGTCGAGTCGGCCCTGGTCGACGAGGTCCTCCACACGACCGGGGGTCGCGATGACGATGTCGACGCCGCGCTGGAGCGACATGACCTGCTTGTGCTGCGGCACGCCGCCCACGATCGTGGTCGTGAAGAGGCCGACACTGCGCGCGATGGGCTGCACCGTGCGGTCGATCTGCATCGCGAGCTCACGGGTGGGGGCGAGGATGAGCGCGCGGGGCTTGCGGCCCGGCTTGCGACCCTTGCCACCGTTGTTCTCCATGAGGCGCTCGACGACAGGAACGCCGAACGCGATCGTCTTGCCGGAGCCGGTCTTGCCGCGGCCGAGCACATCCTTGCCCGCAAGAACGTCAGGGATGGTCGCCGCCTGGATGGGGAACGGAGCCTCGGCACCCATCGCCGCGAGCTGGCGCGTGATGTTGTCGCCGACACCGAGATCGCCGAAAGTCTTGCCCTCGACCTCCCCAGCGGTCATGACCTTCGCCTCGAGCTTCTCGAGCACGACGTCGTCATGCGGGGTGAAGGAGCGGGTCTCGCGCTTCGGGTAGAGGTCGCTGTCGCGACGCGGCGGGCGCTCGTCATAGGAGCGGCGCGGCGCGCGGTCAGCGAAGTCACGACGGGGCGCGCGGTCGTCGAAGTCACGACGCGGGGCACGGTCGTCGAACGAGCGCTTGGGGCGGTCCTCGAAGCTGCGCTGCGGGCGGTCGCCGTAGGACGGGCGCTCGGAACGGGCCGGACGGTCACCATAGGAGGGACGCTCGCCACGGTTCTCGCCACGGTTGTACGCGGGGCGCTCCGTGCGGTTCTCGCCACGGTTGTATGCGGGGCGCTCGCCACGGCTCGGGCGGTCGCCGTAGGAGGGACGCTCGCCGCGCGGCGCGCGGTCGTCGAAGTCACGACGGGGAGCGCGGTCGTCGAACGAGCGCTTGGGGCGGTCATCCGAGCCTCGCTGCGGGCGGTCATAGGAGCCACGCTGCGGGCGATCACCGTACGACGGGCGCTCACCGCGAGCCGGGCGATCACCGTACGACGGGCGCTCACCGCGAGCCGGGCGATCACCGTACGAGGGACGCTCGCCGCGGTTCTCGCCGCGGTTGTACGCGGGACGCTCGCCACGAGCCGGGCGGTCGTTGTAGCTGGGACGCTCGGTGCGACCGTAGGAGGGACGCTCGGTGCGCTGGGCGCGGTCACCGTAGGGCGCGCGGCCGTTCGTGGGGCGCTCCTCACGGGGAGTCCAGTCGGGGCGGCGGTCGCCAGCAGGGCGGCGGTCGCCGGTGCGGGCGGCACGATCATCCGCTGTCCAGCGCTTCTTGGGTGCGGCGGCGGGGGCGTCAGCCTTGTAGCCGCGGTGTCCCGGGCTGCGACTGCCCGACTTGGCGCCGGATGCGCGTGCGCCGGACTTGGCGCCGCGGGGTGCAGAGAATTTCTTTGAATTGGGCATGGTGCTTTCCGGGTTGTTCTAAATGCATGGCAGGGCACAGCACCGTTAGCTGCACTACTGAGGAAACCCGGGCAATCTTTGGCCAGGACCGTTCACATACGTGATTTTTCCGAGGACACCATGGAGTAGATGGTGTGTGGAAACCGGCCCGAAAGACTTACAAACCCATACGCGAGAACTCGCGCTGTCTAGAGCCGACCAACCTACGGTACAGGAGCGAAGCTGAGAAAGCGAGGGTAGCCTTGAGGTTGGCTCCACCCTCTTGAAGACAAGGCACGCACCATCTCCCCCATCGACGTCGCCCTCGCGGCGCTGCCCATCGCGCTGGTCGCGACCCTGCTGGCCTTCCGACTCAAGCCGATCCCGGTCGTGCTCGGCGCCCTTGCGGTGACTCTCGCGCTCTCGTTCCGCTTCCCCATGACGACGGATGCCCTCGCCTCCGGCCTCGACCGGCTCGTGCCCGTGCTGGTTGCCGTGTCGCTCATCATCCTCGGTGGCGTGCTGCTCAACGAGACCCTCGCGGTCGCGGGGGCGCAGACCCGCATCGGCTCGTGGTTGCGGGCGGCGGCACGGGACCATGACCGCTCGGTGCTGCTCATCGGCCTCGCGATCGCACCCCTCGGCGAGTCGCTCATCGGCTGGGGCATCGGCATCGTGATCGCGGTTCCGCTCCTCATCCAGTTGGGGCTCTCGGCGACGAAGGCCGCCACGATCGCCCTCCTCGGTATGGTCATCTCACCGTGGGGATCCCTTGGACCGGGCCTGCTCGTCTCGGCCGGGCTCGGCGGGGAGTCCCTCCGCGATGTCGGCTCCTGGGCCGCCATCTTCAGCCTCCCCGTGCTGCTCGTGATGGGCGCCGCTGTCGCGATCGTCGGCTCCGGATGGCGCGCGGCCGTGCGCCGATCGGGCGAGCTCCTCGCGATGGTCGCGATCATGTGGATCGTGCTCACGGCGACCAACCTGTGGGTGAGCGTTCCCCTCGGCGGCGTGCTCAGCGCACTCGCCGGCGCCCTCTGGCTCCTGCTCTGCGCGCGCGTCGGCGGCGGACGGTTCCCCCGCATGGACGGCGCGACCGCCCGCTCACTCCTCCCCTACGGGGTGCTCGTCACGGGGCTGCTGAGCATGACCGCGCTCACATCCTTCTTGCCCTTGGGCGCGGCATCCGGAGTGCTCGCGAGCCCCGCGCTGTGGCTCGTCATCACCGCCGCCGTCACGCCGCTGCTGCTCGGCCTCGACCGGGCGACGACGCGCGTCGGGTTCGGCAAGGGGATGCGCACCTTCTGGCCGCTCTGGTTCGTGACCGTGCTCTTCATCACCTTCGGCGCGCTACTCGCCGCAAACGGCATGGCCGCCGCACTCTCGGATGGGGCCGCAATGCTCGGGCCGGGCTTCCTCTTCGTCGTGCCGCTGCTCGGCTTCATCGGGGGCTACGCGACGACCTCCAACACGGCCGTCGCCTCGATGTTCTCGGCGGGCGTCGCCCACGTCGCGACCGCCCTCGATGCCTCGCCCATCGTCGCGCTCGGCGCGCAGAATGCCGCCGTCGGGCCGGCCGTCGGCGCATCGCCCCCGCGCATCGCCCTCGCCGCCGCCATGGCCGACGACAACCGTCGCGAAGGAACCCCAACCGCAGACCTGCGCTACGCGGCCCTCGTGCTGCTCGCGGCCAACGGCATCATTCTCGCGATCCTCACGCCGGTCGCGGTGCTGCTCGCGACCTAATCCTGATCGCGAATCGAGCGCGCGCCGAACAGCGGCTTCACGCAAACCGGATGCCCGCTGGATGAGCCCCCACTCAGGCCCGAACGGGGGTGCAACAGCCGCCCTGCGGCTCACGTAGAGTATCCGCACGATGCACCGAACCCGACGGCGCGCACGCCACACGACCGCGCTCAGCGCCGCCGTCATGCTGCCCGCCATGCTCGGCCTCGCGGCGTGCACGCCCACCGCCGACGCCGCGCTCGCGCCGGCATCCGTCGTCGACACGGTGCCCATCTACCCCGACGTCACGGTCACGGCCGACGTGCCCTACCCCGCCGGCGACGGCGGCACACAGCTGCTCGACGTCTGCCAGCTGGCGGATGTCACGGCCAGCACCATCAACAACGGACCCCGCCGCGCGCTCGTGCTCGTGCACGGCGGCAGCTGGCGCGAGGGCGACAAGGCCTCGACGTGGTGGCGCAGCACCTGCGAATGGCTCGCGTCGGAAGGCTTCGTCGTCTTCAACCTGAACTACCGGCTCGCTCCGCAGCATCCGTACCCCGCCGCCATCAATGACGTGCGCGCCGCCGTCGAGTGGGTGCGGCAGCCCGCGCAGGTCGCGGCGTACGGCTACGACCCGGCGCTCATCGGCGCCGTCGGCGGCTCGGCTGGCGGCAACCTCGTGTCGCTGCTCGGCACGTCGGGTTCCGGTGTCTGGGACATCGGTTCACGCGTCGCCGCCGTCGTCGAACTCAGCGCACCCACCGACCTCACGCGTGCGGGGCTCGAGCTCGGCGCACTGCCCGAGGGCTTCGACCGCACGCAGCTCGAATACCTCGGATGCTCGAGCTACCGTTCCTGCGCCGTCGCCGCCGAGGCATCCCCCCAGGCGCACGCCGACCAGACCGACCCGCCCTTCTTCATCGCCCACTCGGTGGACGAATACATCCCGATCGGGCACGCGCACTCGCTCGCGGATGCGCTCACCGAGGCGGGCGCATCCGTCACCCTCGTCGAGGTGCCGGGTATCGCCCACTCGATCGCGCTGCTCGGCACGAGCGAACCGACGCCGTTGCGCGACGAGATCGTGGAGTTTCTGCGCGACGCGCTCTCCTGATTCTGAAAGCTACGAGGTCGGGAGTTCCCTCGTGTCGCCCTCCGCGACCAGCTTCGCCTCGGCACGCTTCTGCTCGCGGCGCTCCTTCGCCCCCTCGACGAGGTAGTAGAGCGACGGCAGCACGACGAGTGTGAGCAGCGTCGACGAGACGAGCCCGCCGATCACGACGATCGCGAGGGGCTGCGAGATGAAGCCGCCGTGACCCGTGAGGCCGATGCCGAGCGGGAGCAAGGCGAAGATCGTCGCGAGCGCCGTCATCAGGATGGGGCGGAGCCGTCGGCTCGACCCCTTCACGACGGCGTCGTAGGCCGTCATGCCCTTGGCGCGGTACTGGTTGACGAGATCAACCAGCACGATCGCGTTCGTGACGACGATGCCGATGAGCATGAGCACGCCGATGAGCGACGGCACGCCGAGCGGGATGCCCGTCGCAACCTGCAGTGCGATCGCGCCCGTCGCCGCGAACGGCACCGACACGAGCAGCAGCAGCGGCTGCCGCAGGCTCTTGAAGGTCGCGACCATGACGACGTAGACGATCAGGATGGCGACCAGCAGCGCGATGCCGAGCTGCCGGAAGGCGTCACCCTGCTGTGCCGTGACGCCGCCGAGCTCCGCCTCCGCACCGGCGGGCAGATCGAGCGCGTCGACCGCCGCCTGGATCTCGGCCGAGGCGGTTCCCACGTCGTCACCGTTGGGGGTGACGCTCACGGTCGCGGACCGCACACCCTTGATGGTCGTGACGCTCGCGGGGCCATCGACCTCCTCGACCGAGGCGATCGAGTCGAGCCGCACGAGGCCACCCGCGCTCGGGATGCGGAACGCCCGCAGCTCGGCCAACGTCTCGGGCGCCGTCTCGTTCTCGATGTAGATCGAGAGCGACTTGTCGTCGATCACGACGGTGCCGACGGAGCGCGGCAGCATCGCCTGCGACACGATCCCGCCCACCGCGATCTCGCTGAGACCAATCGCGGCGGCCGCCTCACGGTCGACGATGACACCGATGTACGGCTGGGATACAGAAAGGTTGCTGCTCGCCTCGGCCGTGACATCCAGGCCACGCACCTCCTCGAGCACGGCCTGGGCCGCCTCCTCGAGTGCGTCTCGGCCGGGCGCCTCGATGTCGATGTCGATGTCGGTCGAGGCGAAGCCGGAGCCGGCCGTCGCGAGTGAGACCTCGCCGACCTCGTCGAGCTCCGCGATGGCCGCCCGCACGTCGGACTGCACGCGCTCCTGGTCGGCATCCGCATCGGTCGTGATGGAGAAGGTCGCGTCGCCGCCACCGCCGAACGCGGCCATGATCGACCCGCCGGAGGAGCCGAGCGAGAGCTGCACCGTCTCGACGCCGTCGACGCCGCGCAGGGCTTCCTCGACCGCGGTGGCCGCCTCATCCTGTGCCTCCAGGCTCGAGCCGAGCGGGAGGGTCTGCGTGACGGTGAGGGTGTTCTGGCCACTGTCGCCGATGAAGTTGGTCTTCATGAACGGCAGCATCGCGACCGTCAGCAGCAGCACCAGCACGGCCGCACCGAGTGTGATCGCGGGGCGCTTCAGCGTGTAGTGGATGACCGGAAGGTAGGCCTTCTGCAGGCGCGAGGGCTTCTCGCGCTCCTCGGCCTGCGCGGCCGCCGCCTCGCGCCGGGCGCGGCGCGACGGCACGGGGGTGCCCGGGTTGAGGGCCTGGAGCGCCGCCGTGCTGGTGTCGACGTACTCGACGGCGGGTGCGGCATCCGCCGGCGCAGCATCCGTCGACGCAGCGCCCGACTTCGCCGCCTTCTTGCGCTCCTTGCGCTCGCGGCGGGCCGCCTCGCTCTCATTGCCGAGGAACCAGTACGCGAGCACGGGCACGATCGTGAGCGAGACGAAGAGCGACGCGGCGAGCGCAATCGTCACCGTGAGGGCGAAGGGCCGGAACAGCTCGCCCGTGATGTCGCCGACGAGGGCGAGCGGCAGGAACACCGCGACCGTCGTGACGGTCGCCGAGGTCACCGCGACGGCGACCTCCTTGACGGCCGTCTGGATCGCCTCGAGCTTGCCCTCGCCGAGGCCGATGTGCCGCTTGATGTTCTCGATGACGACGATCGAGTCGTCGACGACGCGACCGATCGAGATCGTGAGGGCGCCGAGCGTGATGATGTTGAGCGTGTAGCCAGAGGCCTGCATGCCGATGAAGGTGATGAGCACGGATGCCGGGATCGAGATCGCGGTGACGAGGGTCGACCTGATCGACATCAGGAATACGAGGATCACGATGACGGCGAAGATCAGGCCGAGGAGACCCTCCGTCGTGAGGCTCTCGATCGACTGCTGGATGAACGGCGCCTGGTCGAAGACCACCGTGAACTCGGTGCCCTCGCCGATCGCCTCCTCGAGCTCCGGGATGGCCTCCTGCACGGCCTCCGAAACCGCGACGGTGTTGCCCGCTGGCGTCTTCGTGACGGCGATCGTGAGCGCCGGTTCGCCGTTGACGCGCGAGATGCCCTCGACGGGGTTGTCGGTGATCGCGACATCCGCCACGTCGGCAATCGTGAGGGGTGCGCCGGCGGGGTCGAGCACTCCCGACAGGGGAAGCGCGGAGATCTGCTCGACGGAGTTGATGCGGGAGCCGGCCTGCACCGAGAGCGTCGACTCGTCTTCCGTGATCTCGCCCGCGGGAAGGAGCGTGCCGTTGGCCTCAAGCGCATCCGTGATGTCAGCGTTGCTGGCCCCGGCCGCGGCGAGCGCCGCCCGGTCGGGAGTGATCGTGACGCGCTGGCCGACCGTGCCGAGCAGGCTCGCCTCGCGCACGCCTTCCAGTGCTTGGATGTCGGTCAGGGTCGAAGCTTCGAGCGCCGCGCTGAGGTCGCGCACATCCAGGTCGCTCGTGACGGCGATCTGGATGACCGGCAGGTCGTCCACGGAACCCGAGATGACCTGCGGGTCGATGTCCTCCGGCAGGGTCGAGGAGATGCGGTTGATCGCCTGGTTGACCTTCTGCTCCGCCGTCGCCAGGTCGGTACCGTATTCGAACGACGCCGAGATGATCGAGATGTTGGTGCGGGATGTCGCGGTCGTGCCCTCAAGGCCCGCGACCCCCTGGATCGCGATCTCGATCGGGGTGCTGACGTCTTCGTTCACGACCTCGGGCGCCGCGCCGGGGTAGGCGGTGATGACAGCCAACTGCGGGAACGAGATCGAGGGGATCAGTTCCTGCTTGAGGCTCGTCAGCGAGATCGTGCCGAAGATGCCCACCACAATCGTGACGAGGGCGATCAGGGCCCGATTGCGCAGGCTGAAGACGGAAAGCAGGTGCACGGGCACTCTCCCTGGGTGGCGACGGACATTCAGTATTTCAGGTCTGCGCCGCCGCCCGCTGACATGTGCGCACAATGGTGTGTGCCATTCAGAACCAGCATGCTCCGCCGCGTGCTCCAACTCGCAATCGGACTGCTGCTCTTCGGGCTCAGCCTCTCCCTCATGCTCCTCGCCGCCGTGGGTGTGCCGCCGTGGGATGTCTTCACCCAGGGCCTTGTGAACGTCTTCGGTCTCCCCTTCGGGATGTTCACCGTCATCATCAGCGTCGCCCTCCTCCTCCTGTGGATCCCGCTTCGCCAGAAGCCGGGCATTGGCACGGTAGCCAACGCGCTGCTCGTCGGGCCGTTCATCGAGCTGGGCCTGTGGATGTTTCCCGCACCGGACGAGCTGTGGATGCGCATCCTGTACTTCGCCGTCGGGCTCGTGCTCAACGGCGTCGCGACGGGTCTCTACATCGGAGCGCGCTTCGGGCCTGGCCCGCGCGACGGGCTCATGACGGGACTGCACCGGGTCACGGGGTGGCCCATCTGGGTCGTCCGCACCGGCATCGAGGCGGTCGTGCTGGCGATCGGGTGGATGCTCGGTGGCAACGTCGGCCTCGGAACCCTCGCCTTCGCCCTGCTCATCGGGCCGCTCGTGCACTTCTTCATGCCGAAGCTACTCGTGCCTGGCGGGCCGGTGGCGACGTCGACCGCCGAGGACGACCCGACCGGGCCGCGCGGCCGCTGAGCGCTACACGACGACCGAAAGCTCCTCCGCCGGCGCGGGCGCACCGTGCGCGAGCGAGCGCCAGGCGCGGTCGAGCGCGTCGACCGCGGCATCCATCTCCTCCGGCGTGTACCCGAAGGGGATGCGCAGGTGCCGTTCGAAGGCACCGTCGATGCCGAAGCGCGGGCCGGCCGTGATGAGCAGCCCTTCGGCGCGGGCCGCGAGCGTCAGCTGCGAACTCACGGGTGCACCGAGGTTGACCCACGTGGTGAGGCCGCCCGCGACATCCGGAACCGACCACTGCGGAAACCGCGCCCGCAATAACCCCACAAGGTGGTCACGCCCCGTGCGGAGCTGGCGCCGCCGGGTCTCGAGGATGCGCTCGTAGTCGGCGAGCAGGTGCAGCACGACGAGCTGCTCGATTATGGGGGTGCCCAGGTCACCCGCATGCCGGTTGCGGAACAGTCGCTGGATGAGGGGCGCCTCCGCGCGGATCCAGCCGATGCGGATGCCGCCCCACACCGTCTTGCCGACCGAACCGACCGTCACGGCATCACCGAAGCTCGCGAACGGGGCGACCGGCTCGATGTCGTCGATCACGAGCTCCGCCATGGTCTCGTCGATGAGCAGTTGCGTGCCGTGCTGCGCGGCAAGGCGGGCGACCCGCTCCCGCTGCTCGGGCGGCATCGTGCGGCCCGTCGGGTTGTGGAAGTCGGGCATGAGGTAGCCCATGGCGGGGCTGCTGCGGCGGATCGCCTGCTCGAGGGCGGGCTCATCCCATCCGTCCTCCACAGTCACGCTCACCGGCAGCACTCGCGCCCCCGCACCCCGCATCGCCTCGAAGGCGTGCGGGTAGGTGGGAACCTCAATCACCGTGCTGTCACCCCGCCCGATCAGGGTGCGGGCCAGCAGTGCGATCGCATGCTGCGCCCCGATCGTCACCATGATCTGGTCTGCGGATGTCGCGAGCCCGCGCCTGCGGTACTGCTCGGCGATCGCCTCCCGCAGCGGCGGGATGCCGATGAGGTCGTAGCCGTGCTGGCCGAGATAGTGGGGCAGGTCGTCGATCGCGCGGGAGGCGGCATCCGCAATCCCCGAGATCGCCGGCATGGCCGCCTTGGTGAAGTCGAAGAGCGCCGTCTCGGCCTGGTCGACCATGAGCGGGCCGCGGCCGGGCAGGCGGGCGATGCTGCCCGAGCCCCGCACGCTTTCGAGGTAGCCCGCCTCGCGTACGTCGGAGTACGCCGCCGTCACGGTCGTGCGGCTGACGCCGAGGTGCTGTGCGAGGTCACGCTCGGCGGGGAGGCGGGTGCCCGAGACGATGCGGCCGTCGAGCATGAGCAGGCGGATGCGGTCGGCGAGCGAGGCATACGCGGGCATGCTCGAAGAGCGCCAATCGCCGAGAAGTGAAGCCAAAGCACGCGCAGCCAGGGATGCCATAGGGCCACAATACGCATATTGGCCTCTTGAGTTAAGGCCACTCAGCGAATTGGATACCGGTATGACTCGCCGCATCGTCCAGCTGCTTCTCGGCCTCTTCTTCTACGGCATCGCCATCGCGATGATGCTGCGTGCGGGGCTCGGGGCGACGCCGTGGGACGTGCTCTCGCAGGGCACCTCCGGCCAGACGGGCATCCAGTTCGGTCTCGTGACGGTGCTCATCTCGGGCGTCGTGCTCCTGCTCTGGATCCCGATCCGCCAGAAGCCCGGCATCGGCACTGTGCTCAACGCCCTCCTCGTCGGCCCCTCCGCCGACGTCGGCTTGCTCGTGATCGCGACACCCGAGCAGCTGTGGGCGCAGGTGCTCCTCTTTGCGGGCGGCCTGTGCCTTCTGGCCCTCGCGACCGGCCTCTACATTGGGGCATGCTTCGGCCCCGGCCCGCGTGACGGGCTCATGACCGGCATCCACGCCCGCACCGGGTGGCCCATCTGGGCGGTGCGCACAGGCCTCGAAGGCAGCGTGCTGCTCATCGGCTGGCTGCTCGGCGGCGTCGTCGGCTTCGGCACGCTCGCCTTCGCGCTCCTCATCGGGCCCATGGTCGGCGTGACGATCCCGCTCCTCACCGTGCCCGAACGGCGAGCGGATGCCACCGCTTCAGCCGCCGCGCCAGAAGCACCCGTCGACACCGCCGGCATCCCGACCGCGACTGTGCTTGCGGAACGCGTCGCCGACGGGGCGGCGCCGGTCATCGACCCGACCCCCACCAGCCCGACACCGCTAGGAGCTCCGTCATGATCGCATCCGCCCTCGCCCTGTCACTGGCCCTCGCGGCGATCGTCACCTGGACCGCGATTGCGACCCTGGAGACGGTCGCGCGCGACGGCTACGGCCGCCTGCCGAGCCTCGCGGTCGTGTACTATCCGCTGCCGTAGGCCGGGTTTCGGCACGACTCTGGCGCCTCGTATCTCGTGCCTCGCGTCTCGCCGTTCCTCGTCGCGAGTGGCCAAAGTTTCGCCCACCGAGCGCGCGGAAGCCGAAAGTTTGGCCACTCGCCAAGTCGGGGTCCCACACGCAGGCGGCAACTGGCCATGTCCGCACCCCTCCACAGGGCGAGCGTCCAGAACGCGTCCACGGAAGCGTCGGTCAGACACGGCGCGGGCGCGAAGATCCGCCCAGACTCTCTGGATGCCTCGACTCGTCCCACTGCCCTCGCAGCTCGTCGGCCAGGCGTTCACACCGGGCGACCAACGCGCCGCGGGTCTGAGCTACGCAAGATTGCATGGTCCCGATGTGCAGCGCCCGTACTACGGGGTTCGCGCGGTCGCACTCGACGCGTCCACGACTTCCAGGCGGTGCCAGGCTCTGTTACCGAGGCTGCGCGTCGGCGACTTCTTTAGCCACTCGACCGCCGCCGCCCTTCACGGGATCCCGCTGCCGCTGGTGCTGCAACGCGCACGTCTTCTACACGTATCGACGCGTGTACCGGGCAATCGCATCCGCACTACCGGCGTCGTCGGCCATCGTCCGAAGAGAAGCATCACGATCTTGCGCCACGGTGGCGTGCCCGTCTCTGATCCGGTATCGACATGGTTCGATCTCGCCACCGAGTTGACGGTCGACGAACTCATCGCCGCCGGCGACTTCCTGGTTTCCGGTCGCGTCATCAAAATCTCTGGACGCCGCAACAAGTGGATACGGGAAGCACCTCTGGCGACCATCGAGCAGTTGCGCGCGGCGGTCGATGGCAATCCAGGTATCCGGGGTAGCCGTCTTCTGCGGGAGGCACTCTGCTACATCCGCGTCGGGGTTGATTCTCCGCGCGAGACGAAGCTGCGGATGCTACTCGTGCGGGCCGGTCTGCCAGAACCGGTTGTCAACGAGGTGGTGACGGATGCCGCGGGACGCAAGGTCGGAACTCCAGACCTCAAGTACGACCAAGCCAGGACGGTGCTCGAGTACGAGGGCGACGAACACCGTACCGACCCGGTGCGGTTTCGAAGCGATATCGCGCGTCGCGAGCGCTTCGAAGACGCAGGATGGCGGGTCAAACGTGTGACGGCGGAGGACCTGGACGAGCGCCCATTCGAATTCATAGTCGATGTGCACAGGCTCCTGCGTGCGCGGGGGATGCAACTCCTGCCCCTTGGAACGGAAGCGCGCGCTGCGGCATTGGCGTGCCGAAACGCACGCCTTTGACTCGCGACCTGTGCGAGTGGCCAAAGTTTGGGTCACCCGGGAAGGGGAGACTGAAACTTTGGCCACTCAAGATGGGGAGGCGGAAGATTTGTCCACTCAGTCCCTCCGAACATCGCACGTGGACCGGGGCGTGCGTCACATGCGCTCGGCGTACACGGCCATCGCGTCTCGCACGTAGGCCGCGCCATCCGGGCCGCCGTAGTTGGCGGCGAAACGGGGGTCGTCGACGTACATCTGCCCGAGCCCGCGGATCGCCTCCGCCGTGACGGGGCGCCCCTGCCAGCCGATCGCGATCCACTCAACCTGCCTCGCGGTGATCTCCTGCGCGACGTCGCCGTCGGCGGGCTCGCCCGCCGAGAGGGCGGCGGCGTAGTCGGCCTGGATCTGCTTCTGCTGCTGCATGAATGCCGCCCTGTCGGCATCCGTCTGGCGCTTCCACCAGCGGTCGCCGGATGCGTATGCCTCGGCGCCCCAGCGCTGTGTCACCTCGTCCTTGTATTGCGTGTGATCGAATCCGTCGAACATCTCGTCGGCCATGAGTGGCGCTCCTTCGTTGAGTTTCGTGATGGTCTTCTCGACTGCGGCGATCTGCCGGTCGAGGCGCTGCTGCTCTTCGCGCAGCAGTTGCAGGTGGGTCGCGAGGGCGGTGGGGGCGGATGTCTCACGCTCGAGCACCTCGGCGATCGCGGGCAGCCCGAGCCCGAGTTCGCGCAGCAGCAGGATGCGCTGCAGCCGGGTCAGCGCGGCTGCGTCGTAGTAGCGGTACCCGTTAGTGCCGACGCGGCTCGGCTCGAGCAGCCCGATGTCGGCGTAGTGCCGCAGGGTGCGGCTGGTGGTGCCCGCGAGCGAGGCCACCTGCTGTATCGACCAATCCATGTCGACGACGGTAGAGCTTGACGCAACGTCAATGTCAAGAGTTTCGTGTTGCGCTCGCACTAAACGCGATATAGCGTGACTTCTGCAGACGCGATATAACTCGACTTGAGGAGACACCATGGCCCGCGAAAAATGGATGCTGGAAGGTCCGAAGACCATCGACTTCGACAGCATCCACACCCTGAAGGTCGGCCTCATCGGCGGCCAGGTCGACATCGTGGCCCACGACGAACCCGGCGCGCGGGTCGAGGTGCACTCCGTCTCCGGCAAGCCGCTCAAGGTCTCCCTTGACGACGGCGTGCTCGAGATCGACCACCCTCAGCTCGCCTGGGACAACTTCCTGCAGGTGTTCTCCTTCTTCAAGAACGAGGCGACCGCCGAGGTGAGCATCATGGTCCCCCGCTCGATCGCCCTCAAGTTCGGCGTCGTCACGGCGAGCGCCCTCATCAGCGGCCTCGACTTCAGCCGCAAGACGGGCAAGGACGCCGTCGCCCGCATCAGCACGGTGTCGGGCGAAGTCGTGATCGACCGCGTGATCGGCGAGCTCGACCTCAACTCGGTGTCGGGCGAGATCGCCGTGCGCGAGCACACGGGCGACATCTCGGCCAACACGGTCAGCGGCGAGCTCATGGCGAGCGGCACCATCTCCCGCGTCTCGCACGACAGCGTCTCGGGCGACGTCTTCCTCGACCTGCAGGGCACCCCCGATCGCGTCAAGGTCAACACCGTGTCGGGCGACGTGTCGATGCGGCTCGCGCCGGGCGTCGCGGCGTCGTACAAGATCTCCACGGCATCCGGTCGCGTGCAGCTCAACGACTCCAGCGTCTCGATCGTGCACGGCACCTACAACGGAAGCTTTGGTGAGCTCTCGGGCAAGTGGCTCGAGTTCAGCGTCAACTCGGTGACGGGCGACGTCACGGTGCATCACGCGGTGGCAGCACAGTGACCCCGGTTTTCGGCCACGGCCACCTGCGCCTCTACCTGCTGAGTCTGCTCTCGGAGCGGCCCATGCACGGCTACGAGCTCATGCAGGCGCTCAGCGACCGCTTCGGCGGCACCTACATCCCGAGCGCGGGCACGATCTACCCGCGCCTGTCGAAGCTCGGCGAGGAGGGGCTCGTCAGCCGCGAGGCCGACGGCCGCAAGACGGTCTACTCGATCACGGATGCTGGCATCGCCGAACTCGCCGCCCGCCAAGCGGAACTCGACGAGATCGAGCGCGGCGTTACAACGACCGTGCGCAGCCTCGCCGACGAGGTGCGGGCCAGCGTCGCGGATGCCATGCGCACGCTGCGCGCCGACCTCGCGGCGGTCGCGGGCGAGACCTCCGTGCCTCATCGCACGGCGCGCGAAGAGACGGTGACGGATGCCCCGCCTCCCGCCGCGCAGGACGCGACCGCTGACGCGCCCGCACCGCAGGATGAAGCCCAACCCGATCACGAGTCGGACGCCGATCCAGATGCCCGCGCCTCCAGTCGGCGCGAACTCGCGCAGGTCGAGCAGGTGCTCGCAGACTTCAGGAATGAGCTGCGGGTCGAGCTGCGGTCTCGCGCGGGCCGCGACATCCTGCCCTCGGGAACTGCCGCCCGCCTTGAAGCCGAGTTGAGTGAGGTCCGCGCGCGGATCCTTGGGTGAGGTGACGGGCGCTACTCGGCGAAGCCGACTGGGATGAACACGTCCTGCACTCGGTCATTCAGCGCCGTGTGGTCGTTGCGGGTCGTGACGGCGCAGTTGTCGATGCGGCAGTCGATGCCCTCCCCGACGGGCGAGGGCACCTCGAGGTAGGCGGTGAAGGTGCCAGTCTCGCGGTCGTCGTAGCCGCGAGCGCCGAAGAGCCGCCAGGCCCAGTCGTCGTTGATCCAGTTGCTGGGGGCGAACTGCACGCTGCCCTCGACCTGCTCCTCCCCCTCGGTGGAGGGCACGCCGCCGAGGCAGGGGCCCGGCTTCTCGCCGGCATCCGGAATCCTGCAGATGGCGACGTAGATGCCGCGGCCCGCGTCGAAGCCCGAACCGCTGACGACGAGCCGGTCGCCCTCGCGCAGCGCGGAGGTGTCGAGGTCGCCGCCAGCCTCGGCCGGGTGGAGGTCGATCGTGCGGGTGCGGCCGTCATCGCCGACTGCCGTGGCATCCAGCGGCCACTCCTCCTCGCTTTCGACGAGGCGTGAGCTGCCCTGGTCCTGGTGGGTGAGCATCGGAACGAGCAGCACCGCGACGAAGGCGAGCGCGAGCACGACGACGCCGAGCACCGCCCACAGCCAGACCTTGCGCTTCTTCCCCACGCCCGAATCCTATGGCTCGCTGAGAGTGTGCGCCCGCTGGGAGCGAAGACGGATGCCGCGTGGCACGGTGTCGGCAGCACCCCCGATGAAAGGATCCACCATGCGCCACCTCTCCCTCGCCGGTGCGGCGGCCGTCGCGCTGCTGCTCGCCGGATGCACCTCCACGGTCGGCCCGGAGGAGGCTCCCCAGAATGACGACTCGACGCCGCAGGCCTCAGCGCCGGCCGAGACCGACTGCTACGGACTCACGACGGAGCATCTCGCGGACGTGTTCGGGACAGAGCTGCGCGCCCCCGACCAGGAGAACGACAACTCCGACGACGACGGCGTCGAGCGCAGCGTGCGCGGCTGCGACTGGGAGGCCCAGCAGGGTGACCTTGAGATCGACTTCGACTACTCGGAGGCGGGCGACTTCGCGAGCGGCTCGGTCGAGTGCGTCGAGCCAAACGGCCGCGATGACGTCGTCAGCCCCGTCGACGGCATCGGCAACAGCGCCTGGTGGGTCACCGACGACGACAACGATGCGAGCGGGGAGCTCCGCGTGTGCGCGGACGACGCACTCCTCGAACTCGAGGTCGACTCGGATGACTCGGGCATGACCCGGGACGACCTGCGCGACATGGCGGTGGAGGCGCTGCGCGCCGTCGTTGCCTGAGCGGAGCGGTAGTCTCGGCCCGTGACATCACGGGCAGGCACCTCGCGTTCCTTGGGGGTCGGATGGCCTGAGCTCGTCGCCGTCGCCGTGGGCGGGATGCTCGGGACCGCACTGCGGCTCGGCATCGATAGCGCGATGCCACATGGCGATGCCGAGTTCGCGGCATCCACCCTCCTCGTGAACGTGCTCGGGTCGTTCGCGCTCGGACTCCTCGTCGGGCGCGCCTGGCTCGATGCCCCCGGCTGGCTTCGCGCGGGGCTCGGCCCCGGGCTGCTCGGCGCCTTCACGACCTTCTCGGCCGTCGCCGTGTCGCTCGTCGCCATGAGCACGGAAGGCGAGTGGATGCTCGCGGCCTCCTATCTCGTAGCGACCCTTGTCCTCGGGCTCGGCGCCGCGACCCTGGGCCTGCGCGTGGGCCGCCGCGGGAGCACACGGTGACCCCCGGCATCGTCGCGGCCGTCGTGCTGGCGGGCGGACTCGGGGCGGTCATCCGTTACGGCATGACGCTGCTGTTCGCGCGACCCTGGGCGGTGTTGCTCGTGAACGTCGTCGGCTCGGCGGTGGCGGGCGCGGTGCTGGGCCTCGCGGGAGATCTGGATCCGGGCATCCGTCTCGCCCTGGTCACGGGCTTCGCGGGCGGGCTCACGACCTACAGCACCTTCGCGGTCGAGACCGTCGAGCTGGCACTCGAGGGCAGGCCGTGGGCCTCCCTCGGCACCGTCGCCCTGAGCCTCGTGCTCGGCGTCGGTGCCGCGGCGGCAGCATACGCGCTGACGCGCTGACGCGGGCCTGCAGAAACGGGCCATCTCGGCCGCCGAATGGCCGGTGTGCGAAGGCTCCGGGTGCAAACGTGACGCCCGGGATACTCCAGGAATCAGCGCGCGAGCGTCGCCTCAATCACATCGAGGGCGCGCGCGACCCCGTTCTCGTGGCGCATCGACTCCGCGGCCGAACGCGCGGCGTCTCGCTGGCTGAGCGCAACGTTGATCGCTCGCTCGAGCCGCTCCGGAGTGACCCGCCGGGCTGGGACCGCCGCAGGGGCGAGCCCCCGATTCTGCAGTTGACGCCCCCAGAACGGCTGGTCGCCCGTGAAGGGCACGACGACGGATGGCACGCCCGCACGCACGACCGCGTGGGCCGTTCCCGCGCCCCCGTGGTGGATGGCGACGGCTGCGGCCGGCAACACCTGGGCGTGCGGCACGGACGTGACATCAAGCACGTCGCCACCTCGCTCGCCCGGGGGGAGCTCGAGTCCGCCCCACCCCGCCGCCATCAGCACCCGCAGCCCGTTCGCCCTGGCCGCGTCGATCACGGCGCGGGCGCGCGCAACCGCATCCCCCGAGGCCATTGACCCGAAGCCCGCGTAGAGGTATGCACCGTCCTGCATGAAGTCAGCCACTTCGTCAGCGAGCGCCGTCTCACGCGGCGGGGCGACCCACGCACCCGTGATGGTCGTGGTGGGCGGCCAGTCGCGGGGTCGCTCGAGCAGCACGGGGCTCACGGGCACGAGGGACGCCACCGGCGCGGATGCTGCGGGGCCGCCGAGCGGGCGCAGCGCCTCCGCGACCTCACGGCGGAACATGCCCGCGGCCGCACCCGCCACGCGGTACGTCATGCGGTTGAGCGGCCCGAGGTCGCGCGACACCGTGCCCGGCATGGGGAACTCCCGGCTCGGGGTGAGGCTCGGCACCGTCTCGACCACGATCGGCACGGCACCGACGGAGGCCGCCGCGGCAGCCGCCGTGAGCAGCTTCGGGTGGTACACGACAACGTCAGGGCGCACGTCGCGGATTGCCCGCACGGCGGCCCCGAGCATCCGCCCCATCGCCGGACGGATCGCGGAGCGGAACGCCCGCGCAGCCGCGATGGCTGAGACGCCCTGCTCGGCCATGAGCTGCGAGAAGTCCACGTCGAGCGGCACGCGCGCCACCGGCGGGAGGTCGACGCCGGAGTTCTCGGGCACTCCCAAGAAGACCTCGTGACCAGCGGATGCCGCGTGGCGGGCCAGTGCCGCGAATGGCTCGACATCGCCGCGGCTCCCCGCCGTGAGGAGCATGAGCTTCATGCGGGAACGCTACCGCTCCGGGATGAGATCCGAGTAGTGCAGGTTCCTGAGCGCGTCGAAGCTGCACGAGTCGGATCTCAGCGGGCGGGCGCGGGAGGGGTCAGGAGTCGGCGAGCTGGCGCATGACCTGGCGCGCGATCGTGCGGCCCGCGCGGTTGGCCCCGATCGTCGAGGCCTGCGGGCCGTAGCCCGCGAAGAAGATGCGCGGGTCCTTCCAGGAGGAGCCGTTGCCAACCGTGACGCCGCCCTCCTTCTCCCGAAGCTTGAGCGGCGCGAGGTGGCGGAGCTCGGGGCGGAAGCCCGTCGCCCAGAGGATCACATCGGCCTCGACGAACTCGCCGTCGTCCCAGCGCACGCCATTGGGCTCGATGCTCGAGAACATGGGCTTCGGCACCAGCAACCCGCGATCGATCGCCGACTGGATGCGACGGGTGCGGGGCACTCCGGTGCCGCTGACGATGCTCGGCAGGGCGCGACCCTCGCGCGCCGCGGCATCCTGCACCGCGACCGCGTGGCGCCGGTCCTCCAGGTTGAGCTCGCCCTCCTCGCGGAACTCGAGCCCGCGCCGGCTGACCCAGGTGAGGTCGGATGCCACGTGCTCGAGCTCCAGCATGAAGCCGATCGCCGACGTGCCACCGCCGACAACGACGACCCGCTTGCCCGCGAAGTCCTCCGCCGCACGGTAGGTGGTCGTGTCAACCTGTTCGCCCGCGAAGGAGTCGCGGCCGGGGTACCAGGGCCGGAACGGTGAACCCCACGTGCCGGTTGCGTTGACGAGCACCTGCGTCTCGATCTCGTGCAGCCCCGAGGCATCCGTGTATTCGACGACGAGGTCGATGCCGCGGTTGAACACCCTGCGCACGGTCGCGGGACGCACGACCTGCAGGTCGTAGTGCTGCTCGTAGGCCGCGTAGTACTCGGCGACGACCTCGCGGGCCGGGCGCTGCCGGTCGGCGGTCTCGAAGCTGAGGCCGAGCTCGTCGAGACCCGGAAGGTCGTTGATGCGGTGGGCGGTGCCAATCTTGAGGGCCTCCCACCGGTCCTGCCAGGCGCCGCCCGTGCCGGGACCGCGGTCGAGCACGACGAATCCGGGACCCACCTCAAGGCCCAGGCGCTGCAGGTAGTACGACACCGAGAGACCCGCCTGGCCAGCACCGACAACGACAACGGAGGTTCGGGCCGGCGCATTCGTCACGCGGTAAGGCTAGCGGCTCGCCCTGAACTCTCGCTGCCGACGGCCGCAGGCGCGTGTACCCCGGCATGCTAAACTCAGCAGTTAGTTTTTGTAGTTCCTTGTTGGTCAATCCCGAGCAAAAGTCACACGGCGTCGGGCTGGAATCGTAAGGGGGTCAAACCCATGGGGCGCGGCCGTCAAAAAGCAAAGCACACCAAGGTCGCTCGCGAGCTGAAGTACTTCAGCCCGGAGACGAACTATGACGCACTCGCTCGGGAGCTGACGAGCGCCGAGAAGCAGGCGATCGACGAGGAGCGTCTCGAAGAAGATCTCCAGAAGTGGCCCGAATTCGCGGGCGACGACACGGAGCGTCGCTCCTAACGAGTCTCAGCGTGCAGGCCGGGGCCGGACAATGTCCGTGCCCCGGCCTTCCGCATGCCGCGAGATCAATCAGGCGCCGAAGGCTCCCACGAGGCGCACGGCGCCGCCATCGACACCCTTCGCACCCTGCTCGAAGCCCTCGAAGTCGCGCGCCGCGGTCGAGACCTCGCCGGCGACCCACGATGGGATGCCGGCGGCGTTCATGAAGTCGATGACGGATGCCACGGCATCCGCCTTCACGACGGCGAACATGCCCACACCCAGGTTCCAGGTGCCCTCGGTCTCGCCGAGGCTGAGCCCGCCGATCTCGGCGAGCGTGCGGAACACGGGCTGGGGCGACCAGCTGGCGCGGTCGACCTCGACCCACGCACCCTGCGGCAGCACGCGCGCGAGGTTCGCGGCGATGCCGCCACCCGTCACGTGGCTGAGCGCGTGCACCGCGCCGGGGTGGGCGGCCAGCAGTTCGACGAGCGGGCCCGTGTAGAGGCGGGTCGGCTCGAGCAGCACCTCGCCGACCATGCCGCCGAGGGCATCCGAGTGGTCGGTGAAGCTCATGTCAGCGCTCGCGAGGATGTGGCGCACGAGCGAGTAGCCGTTGCTGTGGAAGCCGGAGGACTCCATGCCGATCACGATGTCGCCGTGCTCGACGCGCTGCGGGCCGAGCAGGTCATCCGCTTCGACCGCGCCGACGGCAGCGCCGGCGACGTCATAGTCGTCAACACCGAGGAGCCCCGGATGCTCGGCCGTCTCGCCGCCCACGAGCGCCGTGCCCGTCGCGGCGCAGGCCTTCGCGATGCCCTCGACGATCGCCGCGATGCGGTGGGGGAACACCTTGCCGCACGCGATGTAGTCGGTCATGAACATTGGCTTCGCGCCGACGACGATGATGTCGTCGACGACCATGCCCACCAGGTCTTGCCCGATGGTGTCGTGCTTGTCGATGGCCTGCGCGATGGCGACCTTGGTGCCGACACCATCGGTGCTCGTCGCAAGGAGGGGCTTCTTGTAGGACGTGAGGAACGACACGTCGAAGAGCCCGGCGAAGCCGCCCACGCCCCCGATGACCTGGGGCCCGTGCGTGGCGGCGACCGCCGACTTCATGAGTTCGACCGCGAGGTCTCCGGCAGCGGTGTCGACGCCAGCGGCGGCGTAGCTGTCTGACATGGGACCCCTTTCAGGGCGTGACGAGGCGGTCGTGCGACATGGGAGAATGGACCCACCATCAACTCTACGGTCTGGAGTCTGCACCGAATGTGCGGCATTGTCGGCATCGTCTCGAATGAACCCGCGAACCAACTCGTCTATGACGCCCTCCTCCTGCTGCAGCATCGCGGGCAGGACTCGACGGGGATCGTCACGGCAGACGGCGCCATGTTCCACATGCACAAGGCGAAGGGCCAGGTGCGGGAAGCGTTCCGCACCCGCGACATGCGGGCCCTCCTCGGCACGATGGGGCTCGGCCACGTGCGCTACGCCACCAAGGGCGAGGCCGCGAATGAGCTGGAGTCGCAGCCGTTCTACGTCAACGCGCCCTACGGCATCATGCTCGTGCACAACGGCAACCTGACCAACACCCGCGAGCTGACCGACGAGCTCTTCCGCGTCGACCGGCGCCACCTCAACACGACCTCAGACACCGAACTGCTCGTCAATGTGCTGGCGCACGAACTGCAGGAGCAGGTCAGCGGCGCAGACCTCGACCCCGACCAGCTCTTCAACGCCGTCAGCCGCGTGCACGAGCGGGTCGAGGGCTCCTACGCCGCGATCGCGCTCGTCGCCGGCCACGGACTGCTCGCATTCCGCGACCCCTTCGGCATCCGCCCGCTCGTGCTCGGACGCCGCGCGGCGGGGCTCGTCGGCACCGAGTGGGTCGTGGCATCCGAATCGCTCGTGCTTGAGAGCGGCGGGTACGAGATCGTGCGCGAAGTGGCTCCGGGCGAGGCGATCTTCATCGGCCTCGACGGCTCGATGACCTCGCGGCAGTGTGCCCCCAACCCGCGCCTCGTGCCCTGCGCCTTCGAGTACGTCTACCTCGCGCGGCCCGACTCGATCATGAACGGCATCTCGGTCTATGAGGCTCGCCTTCGCATGGGCGACCGCCTCGCCGACACGATCGCGAAGCACACCCCCATGGGCGACATCGACGTCGTCATGCCGATCCCCGACTCCTCGCGCCCCGCCGCCATGCAGGTCGCCCAGAAGCTCGGCGTCGAATACCGCGAGGGCTTCTACAAGAACCGCTACGTGGGCCGCACCTTCATCATGCCGGGACAGGCCCAGCGCAAGAAGAGCGTCAAGCAGAAGCTCAACGCAATGGGCACGGAGTTCCGGGGCAAAAACATCCTGATCGTCGACGACTCGATCGTGCGCGGCACGACCTCGAAGGAGATCGTGGAGATGGCGCGCCAGGCGGGCGCCAACAAGGTGACCTTCACCTCTGCCGCGCCGCCCGTGCGCTACCCACACGTCTACGGCATCAACATGCCGTCACGCCATGAGCTCGTTGCCCACGGCCGTAAGATCCCCGAGATCGGCATGGAGCTCGGCACCGACAACCTCATCTATCAGGAGGTCGAAGACCTCCAGGCGGCAATCCTCGAGGGTTCGGATGTCACGGCCCTCGAGATGAGCTGCTTCACGGGTGACTACGTGACCGGCACCGTCAGCGAGGAGTACCTGCGCTGGGTGGAGCAGACCCAGCTCAGCTAGCTCCGGGGGTGTCGCCCTCATCGCGCACCGACTCGTGGTCCACCGTGATCGTGCGGGCGCGGCGGCGCGAGCGAGCATCGAGGATGAGGGCGACGAGCGCGCCGAGCACGATCCCCGCCGGGATGAAGTACACGCACAGGTAGCCGAAGGTCGCCCCGAAGCCGACGAGCGGGTCGACCGGGAACGCCGCCGTCGCCACAAGTGCCACGAGCAGACCGAGCAGCGCGCCGAGCAGCAGGAACACCGGCACCTTTGGGGCGCGGCGGATGCTGACCTGCTGCGCGTCGGCCGGGGGCTGGTTCATGTCGCTCATGCGTCCATTCTCCCGCACGCGACCCGGGAGGAACACAGGGGCGCCGGTGACTCAGACCTCGGGCGTGGGCGGCGGGGTGTCGGCGAGCGCCTCGCGGTCCCACTTGATGGGCAGGAGGTCCGAGAGGTCGGCGCGGGCGCCCGACGCGGAGACCCGGCCGGCCGCAACCGCGTCAGCCCACGTGAGGCTGCCGGTCGCGAGGTTGACCCAGGTTGCGGCATCCGTCTCGACCACATTGGGCGGCGTGCCCCGCGTGTGGTTCGGGCCCTCGACGCACTGCACGGCGCCGTGCGGCGGGATGCGCACCTCGAGCGTGTTGCCCGGTGCCGCATCGGCAAGCAGCTGCAGCAGGTACCGCACCGCCATCGCCTGCACCTGCCGGTCATCGGCACCGCCGAGCATCTGGCGCACGGCCGCCTCGCCGACCTGGGGAACGATCCTCGACTTGCCCATGCCCTCCACGCTACCCGGGCGCTGGCCTGATTGTGGGGTCGCGAATGACGACCGCCTTGGCGAGAGGGCGAACGCGACCGGTACTCTTGCAGACGTGAAGATCCTGGTCCTCGGTTCCGGTGCCCGCGAGCACGCCATCATTACCGCGCTCCTCGCGGAAGAGGCGAGCCACGAGATCATCGCCGCCCCGGGCAATGCGGGCATCGCGGCGGACGTTCCTGTCATCCACCTCGACCCCACGAACCCGACTGTCGTGACCGATTTCGCGGTCGACAACGACATCGAGCTCGTCGTGATCGGGCCGGAGGCGCCCCTCGTCGAGGGCGTGGCCGACCGCATCCGTCGCTCCGGCATCGCCGTCTTCGGCCCCGGCAAGGCGGCCGCGCAGCTCGAGGGGAGCAAGACCTTCGCGAAGCGCATCATGGAGGCCGCCAGCGTGCCGACCGGCCGCGCCACCCGTGCCGGCACGCTCGACGAGGCGATCGCCGCGATGGACGAGTACGGTGCCCCCCACGTGATCAAGGCCGATGGGCTCGCGGCAGGCAAGGGTGTGCTCGTGACGGGCGACCGCGATGCCGCCGTCGCCCACGCCGAGTTCTACCTCAAGCAGGGCAGCGTGCTGGTCGAGGAGTTCCTCGACGGCCAGGAGGTCTCGCTCTTCCTGCTCTCCGACGGGCACAACGTGCTCCCGCTCTCCCCGGCCCAGGACTACAAGCGACTGCTCGACGCGGATGCCGGCCCCAACACGGGCGGGATGGGGGCGTATTCGCCCCTCCCCTGGCTGCCCGACTCCTTCGTCGACGAGGTCATCGACACGATCGCCCTCCCGACCGTGCGCCAGCTCGCCGAGGAGCAGACCCCCTTCATCGGGCTGCTCTACTGCGGGCTCATCGTGACGGAGCGCGGCATCCGTGTCATCGAGTTCAATGCGCGCTTCGGCGACCCCGAGACGCAGGTCGTGCTGCCGCGCCTCAAGACCCCGCTCAGCGAATTGCTCTTCGCCGCTGCGACCGGCGGGCTCGGCGGGAAGCCGCGGCCCGAGTTCTCAACGGACGCGTGCGTCACGGTCGTGCTCGCGAGCGAGGGCTACCCGGAGACACCCATCACGGGCCGTCCCATCACGGGCATCGCCGACGCACTGGAGATCGAGGGCGTGACGATTGCGCACGCGGCGACCGCCGCATCCGGCGGCGGATTCGTCTCGTCGGGAGGTCGCGTGCTGAGCGTGGTCGCCCGCGGCGCCGACTTCGCGGATGCGCGTGATCGCGCCTACCGCGCCATGAAGCTCATCACCCTTGAGGGCGGACAGTTCCGCACCGACATCGCAGCGAGAGTGGTGGCATCATGACGTACTCGCAGGAACTCGAACAGCACGGTTGGATCAAGTCGCACTCGGGCAAGGTGCGAGACCTCTACCGGTGCGAGAACATGCCCGGTCGGATGCTGCTGGTCGCCTCCGACCGCGTCAGCGCCTTCGATCATGTGCTCTCACCCGAGATCCCCGGCAAGGGGGAGCTCCTGACGCAACTCAGCCTGTTCTGGTTCGAGTTCCTTGCCGAGGTGCCCAACCACCTGGGAATGTATGACATCCCGGAGGTGGTGGCGCGGCGGTCGATGATCGTGCGAGAGCTGGAGATGCTCCCCATCGAGTGCGTCGTGCGCGGCTACCTCACGGGCAGCGGCTGGAAGGAATACCAGCAGTCGCAGACCGTGTGCGGCATCCCACTGCCGGCCGGCCTCTCCGATGGTGACCGCCTGCCAGAGCCGATCTACACGCCCGCCTTCAAGGCGCCCGCAGGCGAGCACGACGAGAACATCACGTACGAACAGTCGGCCGCTCTCATTGGCGAGCCGAAGGCGGCCGCCCTGCGCGACCTCTCGCTCTCGATCTTCACCCGTGCGGCCTCCTACGCCCTCTCGCGCGGTGTCATCCTCGCCGACACCAAGTTTGAGTTCGGCATCGATTCGCACGGTGTCATCACGCTCGCCGACGAGGTGCTCACGTCGGACAGCAGCCGGTACTGGGATGCCGAGCGCTACGCCGCAGGTGACCGTGCGTCGAGCTTCGACAAGCAGATCGTGCGCGACTGGCTCAGCGCGAACTGGGACGGTGAGGGCACGCCGCCCGACCTGCCGCAGGAGATCGTCGACCGCACCTCCGCCCGCTACCGCGAGCTGATCGAAAGGCTGACTGCATGACCGAGTTCGAGTCGATCGAGGTGCGCGAACTCCCGTACGAGCACGCCGACTCCACCATGCTGCACTCCGCACAGCGGGCCGAGATCGCTGCAGCCTATGGCAACCAGGACTCCGACCCGAGCGAGCCGACGACCTCAGAGAATGTGTCGGCGTTCGTCGTCGCCTACACCGATGGCATGCCGGCCGGATGCGGTGGCTTGCGCGCCGTCGCCGATGAGGGGTTCGAGATCAAGCGGATGTATGTGACCCCGGCACATCGCGGCACTGGCGTCTCCACCGCCGTGCTTTCGGCGCTGGAGGGGATCGCTCGCGACCGCGGCGTGCACCGGCTTGTGTTGGAGACGGGCGACCGCCTGCCTGCCGCCATGCGGTTCTATGAGCGCGAGGGGTATAGCCGCATCGAGAACTTCGGCCCCTACGCGGGTGTCGACTCGAGCGTCTGCTACGCCAAGCAGCTCTCCTGAGTTCGAGGCGGCGGGAATACCTGGCGAAATAGGTTGTTGCTACAACTATGACCGCAGACATCCTCGCCCCTGACACCGCCATGGCCGCCGTGACCCTCAAGGTCGCCGACCTCGACCGCATGATCGCGTTCTACCGCGACGGCGTCGGTCTCGACCTGATCGCGCAGGAGGGCTCAAGCGCCGTGCTCGGCCGCGGCGCCACATCCGCCCTCATCCTCGAGGTCGCCCCCGAACTGAAGCATGCCCCCGCAAACGCGGCTGGGCTCTTTCACACGGCGTTCCTCTTCGCCGAGAAGCGCGACCTCGCCTCCTCGGTGTACTCGACGGCCCGCGCCTACCCGCAGAGCTTCACGGGTTCAAGCGACCACTTCGTGAGCGAGGCCTTCTACTTCGATGACCCCGAGGGCAACGGCGTCGAGCTCTACTGGGACCGCCCGCGCGACTCCTGGGAGTGGAGCAACGGCGAGGTCAAGATGGGCACCGTCTACCTCGACCCCAACCGGTTCCTTCAGGAAAACCTCACGGAGGCTGGCCTCACCGCCGCGACCGGCGGCGTCACCTCCATCGGCCATGTGCACCTCAAGGTTGGCGACATCCAGACGGCCAAGCAGTTCTACGTCGACACGGTCGGCTTCGAGATCACGATCGAATACGGCACGCAGGCGCTCTTCGTCGCGGCCGGCGGCTACCATCACCACCTCGGCATGAACACGTGGCAGAGCGCCGGCGCAGGCACCCGCACGCCCGCACTCGGCCTCGGCCAGGTCGCGATCGAGGTGCCGGGCGCTGACGATATCGGCGCCCTTGCCGAGCGACTCAACGCCCGCGGCGTGCAGCAGGCCAACGACGGCCGAGTGCTCACCTTCAACGACCCCTGGGCCAACGAGGTGCGGGTGACCGCAGCGGCCTAGCCGGTCGCGCAGGTGCTCAGCGGCGGGAGCGACCGGATGCAGCGAGCTCGAGCCTCGAGGCATCCGGATCGTTCCACGCCTTGATGGCCGCCCACGCGACCGCGGCGAGCGGCACGGCGAGGAAGGTGCCGATGATTCCACCGAGAATCGTGCCCGCCGAGAGGGCGAGCAGCACGACGAGCGCGTGCAGCTTGAGGGCGTTGCCGAGCACGACGGGCGCGAGGAGGTTGCCCTCCAACTGATTCACGAGGATGACGACAGCCGCGACGATGATTGCCGTCAGCAGGTCGTTGGTCACGAGCGCGACGAGGGCGGCGACCGTGCCCGCGACGGTCGCACCGACGATGGGGATGAACGCACCCACGAAGACGAGCAGGGCGAGCGGGAGCGCGAGCGGCACCTGGAGGATCCACAGCGCGAGGCCGATGAAGATCGTGTCGACGAGCGCGACAAGGGCGGTGCCGCGCACATAGCCGCCGAGCACTCCCGTTGCCCGGTCACCGACGCGACGGGCGCGCAGTTGGCGCGAGGGACGAAGGGGGCGCAGGAGGAACTCCCACATGTGCGGGCCGTCCTGCAGGAAGAAGAACAGCAGCACGACCGTCAGCACGACACCGGTGATGAGCTCGACGACCGTGCCGGCGCCAGCGAGCGCCGTGGAGCCGAACTCCGCGCTCGTCAGGAAGTCAGCGATCGCGTTTCGCGCCTCAGCGATCTGCTCGGAATCGACCGGCAGCGTGCCCGACTCCAGGAACTCCTGAATCGTGTCGATCGACTGCGTGACCGCATCCGAGAGATTCGCCCACTCGCTTCGCACACCATTGACGACCAGCGTGATGATGCCACCCAGCACGGCGACGCCGGCGAGGAGTGTGCCGATCGTCGCGAGAGGCCTCGGCACCCTATGGTCCACGAGCCAACGCACGAGCGGGTAAAGCGCCGACGCCAGGATCAACGCGATGAGCACCGGGATGACGATGATCTTCAGCTGCACCGACGCGTAGACGACAAGCCCGGCGAGAATGAGCACCAGCAGGATCTGGGCGCTGCGGATGCCGAGGCGACCGAGGGAGTCGGTCCAGAGCGGCCGCGGCGAGTCGAGGAGACGAGCCCGCTCGGACGCGGGAAGGTTCGGGTCGACAGGCGGCGGCTGGGGTGTGCGCGAGAAGAGGCCCATGCGCCCACGCTACTGCCGAAGCCGTGAGAACATGCGAAACGGCCGGCCCCCCCGAAGGGAACCGGCCGTCTGCTTGGCGTCGCTTATGCGCCGACACCGACCGGGTCAGCGGATGCCACGTGACCGACAGCGTCGATGAGCTTCGCACCCAGGTCGGAGTCGACCGAGGTCCAGTACCACATGAAGCGGTCCTTGATCACGGGGACCGTGAGGGCCTGGTACTGTCCGACGAGCGTCTTGAGGAAGCGCTCCTTCGACTCCTCGGTGAACACCTCGCGGTAGAGGATTCCCGCCTGCACGAAGTCGCCGTCTTCCGAGTGGAGCGTCTGGGCGGCACGGATGAGCTCGCCATCCGTCTCCCAGCCACCCTCGCCTGCGGCGATGGGGTCGGCCTCGGAGGTGCCGAAGGAGTTCGGCGTGTAGACGGGAACGTCGGCGCCGTTAAACTCGTAGCGCATGGGTCCCTCGTGCTGGTAGTTGCGCGTGACGGATGCCTTCGGCTGGTTCACCGGCAACTGGTTGTAGTTGGCACCGATGCGGTGACGCTGCTGGTCGGGGTAGGCGAAGGTGCGCGCCATCAGCATCTTGTCGGGGCTGATGTCGATGCCGGGAACGAGGTTCGACGGCGAGAAGGCGGCCTGCTCGATCTCCGCGAAGAAGTTCTGCGGGTTGCGGTTGAGCGTGAAGTGCCCAACCTTGATGCGCGGATAGTCCTTCTTGGAGATCGTCTTCGTCATGTCGAAGATGTTGTAGCGGTAGGTCTTCGCCTCCTCGTAGGGGACGACCTGCACGTAGACGTCCCAGGTGGGGAACTCCTCGCGCTGGATCGCCTCGAAGAGGTCGCGGCGGTAGTAGTCGGCGTCCTGGCCGGCGATGCGCTCCGCATCCTCGGCTTCCATGAGCTCGACGCCCTGGCGCGACTCGAAGTGGTACTTGACCCAGAAGCGCTCGCCCTCGGCGTTGACCCACTGGAACGTGTGCGAGCCGTAGCCGTTGAGGTGACGCCACGACTTCGAGAGGCCGCGGTCACCCATGAGGTAGGTCACCTGGTGGGCGGACTCGGGCGAGAGGGTCCAGAAGTCCCACTGCGCGTCGGCGTTGCGGAGGCCAGAGGCACCCATGCGCTTCTGCGAGTGGATGAAGTCGGGGAACTTGATGCCATCACGGATGAAGAAGATCGGGGTGTTGTTGCCGACGATGTCGTAGTTGCCCTCGGTCGTGTAGAAGCGCAGCGCGAAGCCACGCACGTCACGCCACGTGTCGGGCGAGCCCTGCTCACCGGCGACGGACGAGAAGCGGAGGAGTACCTCGCTCGTCGCACCGGGCTGGAAGACGGCGGCCTTCGTGTACTTCGAGACGTCTTCAGTGACGACGAACTCACCGAAGGCGCCGCCGCCCTTGGCGTGGGGGTTGCGCTCCGGCACACGCTCGCGGTTGAACGAGGCGAGCTTCTCGACCAGGAAGCGGTCGTGGAGGGCGGTGATGCCATCCGGTCCCGTCGTGAGCGAGTGGGTGTGGCTCGGGATAGGCGCGCCTGCCTGGGTTGTGCTGACGTTGGTCAAGGGTTCTCCTTCGTGTGGGGTTGGATCAGTGTGAGTCTGTTGAGGCCTGGCATGCGGGGCAGAGTCCCCAGAAGGTGACCTCGGCCGTGTGGATCGCGAAGCCCGAGTCAGCCGAGGGGGTCAAGCAGGGGGCGTGGCCGACAACGCAGTCCACATCTTCGAGGGCGCCGCATCCGCTGCAGACGACATGGTGATGGTTGTCACCCGTGCGCAGTTCGTAGCGTGCGGGTGAGCCAGCCGGCTCGATCTTGCGCAGCAGACCTGCCGTCGCAAGTGCGGCGAGCACGCCATAGACGGCCTGGATCGACGTGCCGGGCAGTGCTCCGCGCACCGCGCCGAACACCGCGTCGGCGTCGGCGTGCGGCCGAGTCTCGAGGGCCCGCATGACCGCGAGCCGAGGTTCGGTGACTTTGAGCCCGGCGTCACGGATGCGCTCGCCGAGCACTCCCGGAGACGTCGTTTGCATGCATCCAGTCTAGGGGTTGTTTTGAATGATTCAAAACAACCCTGGCGGCACTTCCTCAGACCGTGCGGGACCGCCTGCGACGAGCGAAGCTGAAGAGAATCAGCCCCAACGCAAGCAGTGCAGCACCCGTGACCGAGCTAGCCCCGTCGGCTCCTGTCGCTGGGAGCGCGCCACCCTCGGGAGCTGGGACAGCTGCCGCGATGGAAAGCTTCTCAACCAGAGCATGCTGCGCACCGTCACTCGCAACGCCGAGCGCCACGAGATGATGGCTGCCCGTCACGCCAGCTGGAAGGGTGATACGTGCGGAGAAGGTCCCCGCTGCATCCGCCGTCGCGATGCCCAGCCGCAAGGGCGTCGAATACATACCCAGCGTGATCGGTGAGAAGGCCGCGAAGCCTGTGCCCGAGACCACCAGCTCGTCGCCGGGTGCCGTAGCCGATGGCACCCCAAAGAGCCCCCCAGCCGCGAACGGCAGCGTGGCCGGAAGCACCAGCGGCTCGAGCGCAACACTCGTCAAAGTGAACGTGTGCGCAGCGGAGCCCACCGAGTTGGACGCGTGCAGTGTGACAGTGAATGACTCGCCCGGCTCATCGAGCAACACGCCCGAAATGGTGCCCGTGCCGTCACCGTTGTCGGTCAAGGTGAGGCCGCCGGGCATTCCGGTGGCCGACAGCGCTGGGGCATCAGGGAACGCACCCGCCGTAGTGACCGCGAAGTTCGTCTGGACACC
Source organism: Salinibacterium sp. GXW1014 (assembly GCF_044769865.1). Lineage (NCBI taxonomy): Bacteria > Bacillati > Actinomycetota > Actinomycetes > Micrococcales > Microbacteriaceae > Salinibacterium > Salinibacterium sp. GXW1014. The sequence goes on along the minus strand of NZ_JBIZWA010000001.1, from coordinate 1,307,148 downwards.
CCTCTGGAACGCGGCAGAATGCGGGTTCGTGAAGGCCGCGACATCCGTGATGGTCAGCTCGAAGGCTCTGCGCCCCTCGTGGCCAGCAGCATTGCTCGCGACAATCGTGAGGGGATAGACGCCGCCGACACCGGAAAGCGCCGTGCCCGAGATAGTCGATGTGCCGTCACCATGATCCACGAAGCTCAACCCACTCGGTAGCTCGCCCTCGAGCGCGAGCGCCGTCACCGCAGGCACCCCGGCGGTTGAGCCGAACGCAATGGACACCGCTGCACCCGCTTGCACAGTGGCGCGGGCGGGGCCCACGGGGGTGGGCGCGCTCGTCACCTCGATTGTCAACGTCTGCACCGAATCATCACCGAAGCCATTGGTCGCGGTGACGTGCACGGTGTAGCTCCCAGCAGCATTCGAGGGTGGCGCCGCGACAAGCAACCCAGATCCATCCGCGTTGTCACTCAGGTTGAGCCACGCGGGAGCACCGGCAAGCGTGAGCGTCGCGGCGGGCGTTCCCACCGCCGACACCGTCCAGGTCGCCGAAGAACCGGCCTCGACTCGCAGGAAGTCACCACTCGTCAGGACGGGCGGCGTGCCCACCGTGAGGCGGGCCGTCGAGGTCGTAACCACGCCGACGCCGGACACGACGGCGCGGAGAAGATCGCCGTTGTCGGACTGTGCCGCCGTGAACGAGAGCACAGGTGCGGTCGCGCCCGCGATGTCACCCCACGTCTGGCCATCGTCGACCGAACGTTGCCACTGCACAGTCGGCACCGGGTAGCCAACCGCTGTTGTCGAGAAGCTCACCATCGACCCAGCGACGACACGCGCCGCGACGGGGTCGCTCACAATCTCGACGGTGCGGTTGACCGTGAGCGAGAGCAGGAGCTCGGCGGGGTCGCCCACGCCGTTGTCGGCGCGGACCGTGAGGCTCGTGACGCCGGCGGCTGCCGCGGTGGGTGTTCCCGACACAGAGCCTGTGCCGTCCCCGTGGTCCGTGAAGCTCACCCCGTCGGGCAGTGTGCCGACGACTGTGAGCGCGGGGATGGGGAAGCCCGCCGTCGTGGCGACAGTGACCGACCCGGCGGCACCCGCGAGGAAGGTGTGAGAGGCCGTCGCAGGAATGGCGGGCGCCTCAGCCACCGTCAGCACGAAGCGCTGCAGGGCGTCGGACCCGAAGCCGTTGCTCGCCCCGAGATCGACCGTGTACGTGCCGCCCGAACCGGCAGGAGGCGTTGCCGTGATGGTCGCGCCGCCTGCCCCATCGGGCGTGACGCTGATCCAGGCGGGCAGCTCGCCCGACACCGTGATGGTCGCTGTGGGCGCCGCCGATGTCGTCACCGCGAAGGTGCTCTCCTCGCCGACGGGCACGGTCGTTGCCGGTTCGCTCGTGAACTGAGGGCCCGTGCCGATCGTCACCAGCGCGGCAGCGCTCGCGACAGACCCTGCTGCATTGCTGAAGTGTGCCCGGTAGAGGGTGCCGTCATCCGATTGCGTCGCCAGCACAGTGAGGATCGCGGATGTCTCACCCGGCAGATCCGCGAACGTCTCGCCGCCATCGACCGACGACTGCCACTGCACCTGAGGAGCGGGATAGCCGCTCGCGGCAGCAGCAAAGCTGAGCTGCGTGCCAGCGTCACCACGGGCATCCACCGGCTCAACCGTGACGACGGGCGCCTCGATCACCGTGAGCGAGAACATCTGACTGGAGTCGTTCTCCCCCGAGCTGGCCGTGACGATGAGCGGGTAGAGACCACCGGAGGAACCCGCGGGGGTCCCCGCGATGCGTGCGGCACCTGACCCGTCCACCGTCTCAAAGAAGAGGCCCGCGGGAAGGGTTCCGGAGAGGCTCAGGACCGGCGCGGGGAACCCGCCCTCAGTGGTGATGATGAAGTCGGCGAGCGTGCCGACCGTGGCCGTGGCATCCGCCGCGCTCGTGAACGTGGCAGCCTCACCGACCGCAAGCATCACGGTCTGCTGCGCCTCTGCACCGAAACCATTGGAGAGGGTGACAACGGCGGTGCGCTCTCCACCGCTTCCTGCCGGAGGGGTTCCGACGAGCTCGGCCGTGCCATCGCCGTTGTCGACGAGCTGGAGCCAGGAGGGGGCACTCACCAGCGTGAAAACACCCGCGGGCGTGCCCGAGCCTGTCAGGTTGTGGCTGCCCTCCGTGCCCACGGTGAAGCTCGCGGTGGTGCCACTTGTAAAGTCGGCCGGAGTGCCGACCGTGAGCAGAGAGCGCTCCGTCACGACAACGCCGGCGACGTTGGTGAACACGGCGCGGTACACGAGAGCGTCGTCATCCTGAGTGGTGGCGACCGTCAGCTCGACCCCAGTGGCACCGGGGATGTCGGCGAAGACCGTGCCTCCGTCCGAGGACAACTGCCACTGCACGGAGGGATTGGGGTAGCCGCTGGCCGCCGCCGTGAAGATTGCCACCTCGCCCGCGATGACGCGCGCCGACTTCGGCTGCTCCGTCACTGCTGGCGCCGCCAGGGCCTCGATCGTCAGTAGCTGTGTGCTGGCGCCGACCGAGTTCGTCGCCGTGATGGATACCTCATACTCACCGCCGCTCACGACGCCGCGGAGTTCACCGGTGCCGTCCCCCATGTCCACAAGCGTCAGGCCTGCTGGCAGAGCGCCAGCCACCGAGAGGCTCGGCACGCCCGGGTACCCCGCGAAGCTGGGCGCGACGGGCAGCACAAGCATCTGCCCAGCGACAAGCTGGACACTGTCACTCGCATCGAAGACGGGCGCCTCAGTCACAGTCAGCGTGAAGACCTGAGACGCATCTGGGTCGAAGCTGTTGCCCGCAAGAATCGAGAAGGTGTACTCGCCACCGCTTCGCGCGGGCGCGCTGCCACTCAGGAGAGCCGTGCCATCGCCGCCGTCCTCGAGGCTGAGCCAGGCGGGCGCCCCTGCAAGGGACAGCGCTGAGACAGGGATGCTCTCCGTCGTCACCACAAAGTTGCCCGCCTCGCCCGCCTCGAACTCTGTCGCGGCTGGCGAAGTGAAGACCGGCGCGGTTCCGACCAGGAGCTGCGCGGTCGCGCCGACGGGAGAACCGGTGCCATTGCTGAGCGTCACGCGGAGGAGTGTGTCGACGCTGGCCTGCTCGGGCGTCGTGACCTCCGAGTAGCTCAGGGAGGTCGCATCCGGAATCAGGGTGAAGGTCGCACCACCGTCGGTCGAGCGGTGCCATTCCACGTCGGGCGCGGGATAGCCAAGTGCCTCGACGGTGTAACTCGCGGTCGCCCCGGCCGTGACCTTCTGGTCGAGCGGCGCCGTGACGATGGAGGGAGCCTCGCGCACGGTCAGCGCGATGGTCTGCGCAATCTGGGCGCCCACACCATTCTCTGCAGTGACGACAATGGCGTAGAGGCCGCCGCGGCCAGCGCCCGCAACCTGGCCGCTCACCGTGGCAGTGCCATCGCCGTTGTCGGCGAACTCGACGCCGGCGGGCAGACCCGTCGCGGTGAATGAGGCGTCGGGGTGACCGTCCGTCGTCACGGTATGACTGATCGCCGCCCCGAGGGTTGTATCGATTGTCGCGTCGCTTGTGAACTCGGGCGCCTCAAGCACCGTGATCTCGAGGGTCTGCTGCGCCGCCGTGCCGACCGAATTGTCTGCCGTCAGTTCGACCTGGTGCGTGCCGCCTTCGCCATCCGCAGGGGTGCCCAGGATCTCTGCCGCGCCATCCGCCGCCGCAGTCAGGCTGAGGCCGGTCGGCAGGCCGGAGTCGACCGTCACGATCGCGGCGCGATAGGCGTCGGTGGTGACCGTGAAGCTGCCCGCGGTGCCCACCGTGAACTCGGCGGTCTGCTCGCTCGTGAAACTGGGCGGGTAGAGCATGCCGACCGGGATCGTGATCGAGCCGTGGTCAAGCTGAAGCCTCACGGAACCAGCACCCCTCGCACCGTTGGCGACGAAGGTGGCGGATGCCCCACCGGCCGCCAGTACGACGGTGGCGTCGCTCAGCGTGGCGGGTGCTGGCTGTGCCGCCCCCCAGGCCACGGGCAGCCCGGCGAAGGCGGTGAGTCGCTCTGGGGCGATTGTCTCGCCATCCGAATTGACGAGCAGCCCCGCCGTGATGGCGGCGCTCGTGCCGCCGAACGGAATGTCGTCTGGCTCAACTTCCGCTGTGAGCGTGAGCCACGGGCTCGAGACCCCGGCTCGGGCGTCGACCACGGCGCATCCTGCCGTATTCGGCCCTGTGGGGCAGCCCCACCAGTTGTCGGAGGCGTCGGAGGCAGCGTTCGCGGTGACGGTGGAGGTGCCGGTGTTGCCAACGAACCGACTGTCATGCAGGGTCAGGGCTACGTCAGCGCCGGCGTGGATGGCGGATGCTGCCCCTGTACCCGTGTTGTCGAGGAAGGTCGAGCGCAGCACCTCGATGGCGCCTCCGCGAACCCAGACGGCGCCGGGCCCGGCCGAGCGATTGCCCTCGAAGAGACTGTCGTGGATGCGCAACGCGGCATCGCCCTGCGAGACGTCGTCAATGAGGAGGGCGGACCCGCCGTTCTGCACGGAGGCGGCCCCCGTCTCGTTGTTGCGGAAGATGCTGTTGGTGACGCTGAGCGCTTCATTGGCCGTGGCACCGGTCGCCTGGTAGGCAACCGCGCCACCACCCGCTGAGCCGGAGCTGTTGCCCTCGAAGCGCGAATCCTCAATCGTGAGGCTGCCGCCGATGAACTGGATGGCCCCGCCCACCGTGTAGGTGGCCGTGCCTGTGGCATTGGATGTGTTGCCAGTGAAGGTCACACTGCGCACGAGCAGGCTGTCCGCTGTTGTGCCGTAGCCGGATCCGCCGATGACCGCCCCACCGCCGTACTCGCTGTCACTGCCGCCGCGTACCGTGAGGCTTTCGAGGGTGACCGCGACGCCGCCGACCATGGCAGGGTCGAGCATCAGCGCCTGCGCGCCGTTGCCGTCGATGACGGTTGACGGGCCAGCGCCGGTGATGGTGATGTCGGCTCCGGACTTGGTTCCCACCTTGAGCGCGCCGAGGGTGAGCTCGATGACACCCGCGGGCACCGCGATCGTCACGGACCCGCCGATGTTGTTGGCGACGCAGAGGGCGTTGCGCAGCGTGACGGGCGCCGCGGTTTCGACAACTTCGGGAGACACGCAAGCACCGTTCACGTCGCTGTCAGCGATCGAGGTCACTTGAAGGAGGGACGTCGCACTAGCCGCGGGGGGCGTCGAGATGACACCGAAGGCCACAAGCGCGAAGGCGACTCCGGCCGCTGTCATCCGCCGCGCGAATGCACGCATGTGAGCCCCCCAAGAGCATGCCGACGTGTCGCCGCACTCGAGTTCGGGCCACGTACCAGTTCAAGCGGCGAGCGGGCCTCGCCACCCGAGAAGTATTGCAGTATATTGAGCCTTCTACAACACACTCCTGGGGGTCGAATCGTGGCGCAACTCACTCGTCGCGCCGTCGTGGCCAGCGCCGTCGGCGTCGCGGGCATGGCGGCACTCGGTGTCGCCGCGGCGACGTCTCCGTGGACCGTTCCGCTTGGCACCCCAGCAGCGACCCCCACGCTCGTGAAGCTCGCCCGATCGCGTTTCGCCCCGCACCTCGGCCTGGCTTTCACTGCACGATCAGGCGATTCCCTCCATACGCTCGTGCTAGAGCGGATCGATGACCTGCCCGGCGCCGGCAGCAGCGACGAGCAGCGCTTCAACCTGATCTTCACAGAGACTGGCAAAGCCGTCACCGACGGCATCTACCAGGTCTCCCGCGACGGCGCCGAACCCGCGACGCTCTTCCTATCCGCCATTGGGGCCGAAAGGGAGCGACGTCTCCAAGGTCTCGTGGACCAGTCAGTGTGACGGCCGTGTTCGCCTCACCGGTCACCCTCACGCCCGCCACACCCGAAGACGACGCCTTCATCAACGGCGTGATCGCCGCATCCCGAGCCGACAACTTCGCGGCACTCGAACCCGAACTGCGTGAGCGGGTGCTCGCCCTCCAAGTCTCGGCACAGCGTCGCCACTACCTCGCTGCTCACCCCACCGCGAGCGACCACGTCCTTCGCAGCGCGGGCCACCCCGTCGGTCGTGCTCTGCTTTCCACCGCTGCGGAAGCGATCACTGTCGTTGACATCGCCGTTGTGCCACCCCGGCGCGGAGAGGGCATCGGAACCGCCGCGATCCAGCTGATCAGCGAGCGCAGCGACCATCTTGGAGTCCCGCTGCGTGTGCGGGCGTGGGCGAACGATGGCGCCCTACTGAACTGGTACTCCGGTCTCGGCTTCGTCGCAGGCGCCGAATCCTCGACTCACATTGAACTTGTGCGCGCGCCCAGAGCGGTGTTCGCGACATGATCGGGCACGGCAACTTCGCGGGGCGCGAGGGCACCCGCTACACGGCGGTGGCCGCAGGAAGCACAGAGACAGCGGAGCTCGAACTCACCGGATGTAGCGAGCTGCTCGTCTCAGGCGGCTACGTCTCCTTCACGCTCAGCTTCATCTCCACACAGATCACTGCCCAGGGCACCTACCTGCTCACGGGGGGCGACCTCGATGGGGAACCGGTCTTCATTGTCCCAGTGGCCTCGGGCGAGGGCCACATTCAGCTTCAGGCGGTCTTCACCCAGCCCGCCCCACCGACCGAGGAGTACTGAGTGGCGCAACCCTATGTAGGCGAGATCCGCATCTTCGCGGGGAATTTCGCCCCCGCGGGCTGGGAGTTCTGCGCCGGACAGACGCTCTCAATCGCGGAGAACGAGACCCTCTTCCAGCTGATCGGCACCACCTATGGCGGTGACGGGGAGACCGGGTTTTCGCTACCCGATCTGCGCGGACGCAGCCCCCTTCACCACGGCACGGGTCAGCACCCTAGCTACATTCTGGCGGAGAGCGGGGGCACCGAGTTCGAGCACCTGACAGTGCAGCAGATCCCCTCCCACTCGCATGCGCCGTTCGCGTCGACGGATGCCGCGACATCCGCCAAGCCCACCAACGGAGTATGGGCACCCTACGGCGACCTCCCGTACGGCAGCGACGCGCCGGGCACCGGACTGCACCCAGACACGGTCGCGCCGACGGGCGGCTCCCAGCCGCACGAGAACATGCCCCCGTTCTTGGCGCTGAACTTCATCATCAGCCTCTTCGGCATCTTCCCGAGCCAAACCTGAAATCGAGGCACCCATGGCAGAACCATTCCTCGCCGAGATCCGCTTGGCATCGTTCAACTTCCCGCCCAACGGGTGGGCCTTCTGCAACGGGCAGTTGCTGCCCATCAACCAGAACCAGGCGCTCTTCTCCCTGCTCGGCACCACCTACGGCGGAAACGGGCAGACGAACTTCGCCCTCCCCGACCTGCGGGGGCGGCATCCGCTCGGAGTCGGCGACGGGCACACGCTGGGCGAGCGTGCGGGTGACTCGGTCCACACGCTCTCGATCGCCGAGATGCCCCAGCACAGCCACGACGTCACCCTCGCGGCGCAGGCGACCCTCACCACCCCCGGCAACAACCGGCTCGCAACGCCTGGCAAGCCAGCCTATGCGCCGTCGCGCACCACGACCATGCACCCCGCGTCCGTCGAGAACACGGGTGGATCCCAGCCACACAACAACCGCTCGCCCTTTCTCGCGCTCACCTTCATCATCGCGCTCCAGGGCATCTTCCCCTCCGCCTACTAGGCCGCGACTCACCCGTCTCACCCCATCCAGCCGAAAGGAGCCCCGTGGCCGACCCATTCGTCGCGGAGATCCGCATCTTCCCCTTCAACTTCGCCCCCAAGGGCTGGGCGTTCTGCAACGGCCAACTTCTCCCGATCTCCCAGAACACGGCGCTCTTCTCCCTGCTCGGCACGACCTACGGCGGCGACGGCAAGTCGACCTTCGCACTGCCTGACCTGCAGGGCCGCATGCCACTGCAGGCAGGGCAGGGACCGGGACTCTCAAACCGCTGGTTAGGTGACACGGGTGGGCAGGCCACGGTGACGCTGCTCGAGAGTGAACTCCCGCCGCACAGACATTCGGCTCGGGCCCTCAATGACCTTGGTGACACCAACACGCCCGCCTCCGCAGCGTGGGCGTCTCCCCGAGCGGGTCGAGTCACGGAACCGTCGTACGGCCTAGGCACCGCGAGTACGACCAGCATCCCGGGAGGGCTCACAACCGCGGGGGGCAGCCTGCCACACAACAACCTCCCGCCCTACCTCACACTGCACTACTGCATCGCGCTCCAAGGGGTCTTCCCCCCGCGACCCTGAGGCGGTGCGTCCCGGTAGACTGGGAGCACACATCCGCGCGATCCCCTTGGAGTCACCGTGCCCACAATCGTCGTCGAGGTCATGCCAAAGGCCGAACTGCTCGACCCCCAGGGCAAGGCCGTTGCTGGCGCCCTGCACCGGCTCGGCAAGCAGCACTTCACGGATGTCCGCATCGGCAAGCGCTTCGAGATCACGGTCGATGAGGTCACCGATGCGGTCGTCGCCGAGGTGCGACAGCTCGCGGAGGAGATGTTCTCGAACTCCGTCATCGAAGATGTTGTCAACATCATCGTCCCCGAGTCCACGGCAGCAGGAGAGACCCACTGATGGCACCCCGCGTCGGCGTCATCACCTTCCCCGGCTCGCTCGACGACCGGGACGCCCAGCGCGCAGTGCGCCTCGCGGGCGGTGAGCCCGTCGCCCTCTGGCACGGCTCCCACAGCCTCGAGGGCGTCGACGCACTCGTGCTGCCCGGCGGCTTCAGCTACGGCGACTACCTGCGCGCGGGCGCCATCGCAAGCTTCTCCCCCATCATGGCGGAGGTCGTCGATGCCGCGAACAAGGGGATGCCGGTGCTCGGCATCTGCAACGGCTTCCAGATGCTCGCCGAAGCACACCTGCTCGAGGGCGGCCTCATCCGCAACAGCCACGGCCAGTTCATCTGCCGCGACCAGGTGCTGCGCGTCGAGAACACCGAGACCGACTGGAGCCGCGGCTACGAGCAGGGCCAGGAGATCGTGATCCCGCTCAAGAACGGCGAGGGCGGCTTCATGGCGAGTGCCGAGACGATCGAACGCCTCGAGGGTGAGGGTCGCGTCGTGTTCCGCTACGTCGACGTCGATCCCAACGGCTCCCTCAACGCGATCGCCGGCATCACGAACGAGCGCGGCAACGTCGTCGGCCTCATGCCGCACCCGGAGCACGCGGTCGAGGAGGGCTTCGGCCCCGACACCCACGCCGCCATGCGCAACGGCACCGACGGCCTCACGATCTTCACGAGCGCGATCCAGCACGCGCTCGCCTCAGCGTGAGCGCCACGAGCACGACCACGCGGGTGACGCCGCGGAGCTTCTTCCGCGTCGTCGCGATCGCCGAGGCGATCACCTGGACCATGCTCATCGCGGGTCTCCTCATGAAATACGTCTTCACGATGGGAGCAACCGGCGACCTCGCGGTGCGCATCGGCGGCACCATCCACGGCTTCGTGTTCATCACCTACGCCGCGACCGTCATCATCGTCGGCTTCAACCAGCGCTGGAGCATCCCCCTCATCGCGCTCGGCGTCGTCACCGCGGTCGTTCCCTACGCGACCATCCCGTTCGACATCGCGATGGATCGCCGCGGGCGACTCGAGGGTGACTGGCGCACCGAGGCGACGGATGACCCACGCGACAAGGGCTGGATCGACCGGCTACTGCGCTGGTTCCTGGCGCGCCCGATCCTGCTTGTCGTGGTCTTCATCGTCGCCGTCGTTGCGGTGTTCTTCGCGGCACTCGCGATCGGCCCGCCCGGGGGCGACCACTAGGCTTCGCCGCGGATAGGTCTTCCGAAGAGGCCTCTGGACGAAAACTCCTACCCCAGAAGTGGGAGGAGCCGGAGACAATGCGAGCCGTTGTCGCCACTGGAAGCCGACCGATATGCTGGCGCAACTCGTGTCGCCCAGCTCTGGAGATCTGTCATGTTCGGTTTCATCAAGGCCTTCACCGGTGCCCTCGGCGGCACCTTCGCAGACCAGTGGAAGGACTTCCTCACCGCACCGGCAGGCCTCGCCCCCACGGCGGCGATCTTCCCCGCCGTGCCGCAGGGCCAGAACGCCGGGCGCGGCGCGAACGTCAAGGGCTCGACCAACATCATCACCAACGGCAGCCGCATCGTGGTGCCAGAGGGATACGGCCTCGTCACGTTCCAGGACGGCCAGCTCACCGGCTTCATCGCCGAGCCCGGCGGCTTCATTTACACCTCCGATGACCCCAACTCCCAGTCGTTCTTCGCGGGCGACGGCATCCTGAGCTCGACCCTCAAGACCTCGTGGGAGCGCTTCAAGTTCGGCGGCCAGCCGGGATCGCAGCAGCTCGCCTTCTACGTCAACCTCAAGGAGATCCCCAACAACCGCTTCGGCACCCAGTCGGAGATCTATTGGGACGACGCCTACCTCAATGCCCAGGTGGGCGCCATCACGCGCGGCACCTACACCCTGCGCATCGTCGACCCCGTGCTCTTCGTGAAGCAGTTCGTGCCGCTCGCCTACCTCGGCCCCGATGCGAAGGTCTTCGACTTCACCGACCTCGACAACGACGCCGCCAGCCAGCTCTTCAACGAGGTCGTCGGATCGCTCGCGGCGGCATTCTCGTACTACACGAACGATCCGAGCAAGGGGAACCGCATCGCCCGCATCCAGGGCGACGCGATCGGCTTCGCCCAGTCGCTCGGCCAGGCCGTCGAAGACGGCTACCAGTGGACCAGCGATCGCGGTATCTCCATCGTCAAGGTCGCCATCCAGTCGATCGAGTACGACGAGGACACCCGCGCGCTCCTCAGCGACGTCAAGAAGGCGGATGCCCTCGGCGGCGCCCGGGGCAACTCCTTCATGCAGCAGGCGGCCGCGCGCGGCTTCCAGGCCGCCGGCGAGAACGGCGGGGGCGACGGCATGGCGTTCCTCGGCATGGGCATGGGAGCCGCGGCAGGCGCCGCGGGTGCCTTCCAGCAGCCCAACACCGCACCCGGCTTCGCCCAGCAGGCCGCACCCGCGGCGACGGCGGCTCCCGCCGCGGAGGACCCGGCGGCCAAGCTCTCGCAGCTCAAGGGCCTCCTCGACCAGGGACTCATCACCGAGGCGGACTACGAGGCCGCCAAGGCCAAGGTCCTCGGCCTGTAGGCGCAGGGATGACCCAGCTCGCCCCCGGGGACGACGCCGCCCCCGCGACATCCGATGCCCCCGAGGTCGTGCAGACCGACCTCGGCGCCAAGGACGGCCTCACGAAGTGCCAGCGCTGTGGCTCCACCGAGATCGCGCTCAACGTGGCGACCGGGATGCTGCGCTGCGCCTTCTGCCGTCACGAGCAGTCGAGCGAGAACGCCCACGAGGCCTTCGACCTGCGCGGCGACATCGGCGACCTCGCAGGACTCGTGGTGGGTTCAGGCTCCAGCGACATCAGCGAGTCGACCGAGGTGGTGCTGACCTTCAAGTGCAGCGCCTGTGGCGCCGAGGTGGTCGTCGACACGGCGCACAGCACGCAGGCGCGCTGCCACTGGTGCCGCAACACGCTCTCGGTCAACGCGCAGATGCCCAACGGCGCGGTGCCGGACATGATCCTGCCCTTCTCCGTCACGAAGGAGGAGGCGATGCGGCACATCGACGAGTTCGTGAAGAAGCGCACCTTCTTCGCGCACCCGGCGTTCAAGCGCGAGTTCAACGCCAGCAACGTCATGGGCGTCTACCTGCCCTACATGGTCGTCGACGTCAATGCACACGCGCTCCTCACTGGCCAGGGCGAGCACGAGACGGCTCGCCGCACGACCGGCGAGGGCAAGGATGAGCGCACGGTCTATGACGCCGACCTCTTCGACGTCGAGCGCGAGTTCGACATCCACATCGACGACCTCACGATCGAGTCATCGAGCGAACGCCTCGACCAGCGCACAGGTCACAACACCAACAACATCATCAACTCGATCATGCCGTTCGACGTCGAGAACGCCGTGCGCTACGACTCCAACTTCCTCAGCGACTTCACCTCGGAGCGGCGCGACAGCAACGTCGAGCAACTCGGCCCGGCCGTGCTCGAACAGGCGAAGGACATCGCGCGCCACAGGGCGATCGACACGCTCGCGCACTACGACCGTGGCGTGCGCTGGGACAACGAAGACATCGAGATCAAGGGGCAGCGCTGGCTCGCCGCATACCTCCCCGTCTGGCTCTACAGCCACTACGAGCAGAAGGGCGGCGGGCGGAGCCTGCTGCATTACGTCGCCGTCAATGGCAGGACGGGAGAGACCATGGGAAGCGTGCCCCTGCACAAGGGCCGCGTCGCGCTCGGCGCCGTCGTCGCGCAGGTCATCGGCACTGCGGCCGGCATCGGGCTCATGGTGACGATGTCATGATGCTCGAACTCCTGCTCGACCCCGCCTCCCTCGTGCCGCCCGTCTTCACGGAGTACTACTCCGATGAGGACGATGACGGCTCGATCCTGCCGCTCCTGCTCCTGCTGTCGGGGCCAGCCTTCGCCGTCTTCGTGTACCTGCGCTACCGGAACACTGACAAGCGCCACCGGCACGAAGTCGAGACGCACGCCACCCTGCACGACGTGCGCGCCGTCGACACGAAGGTCAGGTCGCTGAGCAACCTGTCGAACTCACGGATGAAGGGCGCCAACCACACCGAGGTGAGGGCCAACCGCCGCTCGATCTTCTGACGATCAGGTGCTCGGCTCGGGCAGGGTGATGCGGGTCGTCGGGAGCGCCTCGGGGTGCTCCTCCTGCAGCCACGTGACCATCTCCTCGCGCACGAGGCACATGAGGTTCCACTGGTCGCCCGAGTCCTTCGCCGAGATCGTGAAGCGGATCGTCACGAAGCCGCCCTGCGAGCCGGTGACGACGACCCCACCCGCGCGACCATCCCACAGGTCCGTGCCCTGCAACAGTTCCATGAACCGCTCGCGCACCGCCTTGATCGGCACGCGCCAGTCGACATCCATGTAGACGGTGCCCATGATCCTGGGGCTCTGGCGCGTCCAACTCTCGTAGGGCTGGCTCGCGAAGTACGTGCACGGCAGGATGAGGCGGCGCTCGTCCCACACGTTCACGACGACGTAGGAGAGGGTGATCTCGCCGATCGTGCCCCACTCCCCCTCGACCACGACGACGTCGCCGACGCGCACCGAGTCGCTGAAGGCGAGTTGGATGCCCGCGATCAGGTTGCCGAGGGTGGTCTGGGCGGCGAGGCCCGCAATGATGCTGACGATGCCGGCGGAGGCAAGCACGCTCGTGCCGACGGCGCGCACCTCGGGGAATGAGAAGAGCACGACACCGATCGCCACCACCGCGATCAGCACATTCGCAAGGCGGCGGATGACCTGCAGTTGCGTGCGCATCCGCCTGATCTCGGGCAGGCTCTCACCCTCGGTCGAGTAGCGGCCCATGAGGCGCTCGATGCCGAAGGAGGCAAGCCCCGACAGCAACCAGGCGCCCGCGAGCACCGTCAGGATGAGAAAGACGTGCGACAGCGTGGGCCACCACTCGAACTGTGCGGGAGCGGTCAGTCCGGCCGCAGCCCAGAACGCGATGAGCGCGACGAGAAGCTGGATGCGCGGGTGAAGCTTGACGACGAGGGCGCGGAGCCAGCGGCTCTGCTCGTCAGACCGCGAGACGATGACGCGCACCACCACCGCGACCACCACGTTGGCGACGAGGGCGATGCCCACCGCCAGGAGGGTTCCAGCCCAGCTGTTCCACTCGATCATTCAGTGTCCCTTCGCTTGTGAACTCCCCAGCCTAGGGATCCTGCCGCTCCGCTTCGTGATCGTCGTCGGGGCGGATGATCGGAATCGCCTGAGTGAACTCGCTCGCCCGGGTCTCCGCCTCGATGCTGCCCGTGAACAGGCCGGGGCGCTCCGGCAGGGGCTCCACATTGCCATCGACCATCGGCATCTCGACGGTCTTGGCGTCACGCTCGGACGGGTCATAGGGGTCGAGCATGACGACCCGCTGCCGCGGCATCCCGGGCGAACCCTGGCGGATGAGCCAGCGCACCATCTCCTCGCGCACGTGGCAGCGGAGGTCGAAGAGGCGCCCCGAGTCACTGGCCGAGACGAGGATGCGCACGCGCATCGTGTGGCCCGTCGTCTCCGTGACCTGGAGCACCGACTCGCGCTGGTCCCACAGACTTGTCGCCGCGAGGATGCGGTCGAGCTGGGTGCGCATGTCGTCGAGGTCGAGGTTCCAGTCGAGGTCGAACTCAACCACGCCGAGCAGGTCGCTCGAGTGACGCGTCCAGTTCTCGAACGGGGTTGTCGTGAAGTAGGTCGACGGCAATACGAGGCGCCGGTCATCCCACAGCTTGAGCACGACGTAGGTGAGGGTCATCTCCTCGATGCGGCCCCACTGTCCCTCGGCGATCACGACGTCGTCGACGCGGAGCGCCTCGCTGAAGGCCAACTGGATGCCCGCGAACATGTTGCCGAGCGTCGACTGGGCGGCGAGGCCCGCGATGACGCTGATGATGCCGGCGGAGGCGAGCAGGCTCGTGCCAACCGCCCGCACGGCGTCGAAGGTGAGCAGCACGCCAGCGATCGCGAGCACGATGACGATCGCGATGACGAGGCGCCGCACGATCTCGAGCTGCGTGCGGGCGGTGCGCGCCGAACGACTCTCGGGATCGTTGCGGTACCGGGAGATCGCATGGTCGATCGCGAGGATGATAAGGGCGCCAACCAGCCAGGCCGCAACGATGATGACGCCGATGAGGAAGCCGTGCGAGACATACGGCCACAGTTCCCGGTCGGGCAGCGTCTGCCCCACCGCGAACCACAGGGCGATGACGACGACAAGCACGCGGAACGGCATGCGACCCCAGCGGGTGAGATTGCGCACGAACTGGTACTTGCGCCCGAATGCCGACGCCACACCGGTCACGATCAGGATGACGATCGCCGCCGCCACGAGCGCGATCGCCGCGGCCGCCGCCATCCCGGGCCACGACACCCATTCGAACATCCGCGCCTCCTCCCGGCCGACTCCCACGGTAGGCGCGTTGCGGCCGAAAGGTCAGGGGGACACGGATGCCGATTGAAGGAGGCGGCGGATGCTTCGGCAGGGTGTTACTCCGCGAGCACCGTCTCGAGTCGCGCGTACGAGGCCTCCATGCCCTCCGCCATTCCGGTCGCGAGGATCATGTCGCGGGTCTCGCGGTCGGGGTACTCGATGTGCAGGATGACGAGGGTCGCGCCATCCTCCTCCTCGAACACACTGTCGTTGATCGTCGAGGGACCGTCGGTGCCGGCCATGCGTTCCGTCGTGACAACCCGGCGCGGCGGGTCGACGACGAGCACCTCGCCCTCGAAGCCGAAGGATTCACCCTCCGTGCCTTCGAGGGGCGCCCAGGCGTATCGGTAGCTGTCGCCGACCGTCTGGCTCGGTTCGCACGCGGTCATGGTCCACCCGTCGGGGCCGAGCATCCACTGCCGCATCAGCTCCGGGTCGTTATGGGCCTGCCATACGAGGTCGCGCGGGCCGTCAATGAGGCGCGTGATGCGCACGAGCGTGTCACTCAGCTCCTCCACGCGGGTGCCCTTGCCCTGCGCGTACTCGCGAAGGCCCGTGAGCACCCGGTCGAGCTGGTTCATCGCCGTCGTCGAGCCCTCCACAGCCCCCATCGCGACGACCTGTTCGAGCGCTTCGGCGGAATCGAAGTAGGTCGTGTTGCGCAGGCGGGCGCGCGAGCCATCCGCTTCGAACTCGAAGGTCATGCGCATCGACGGGAAGCCCTCGAGGGGCGCACCGTCGTCGCCCATGAAGCTGTCGATGACCTCGAAGCGGCGGGGTGCCTCGATCGAGAGGAACTCCCAGCGGCCCGAGGAGCGCTCACCCTTCGGCCCGGTCATGTGGTACTCGGCGTGCCCGCCAGGGCGAGCGTCGAAACTTGTGAAGGTGGCGGGCCAGGTCGGCGGGCCCCAGAAACGCTCGAGCTGGCGCGGGTCGCTGAAGACCTGCCAGAGGCGATCGACGGATGCCTCGAATTCGGCGGTCAACGTCATGGTGAGTTGTTCGGGGTCGGTCGTGACATCCGTGACAGGCATTGCGTTCTCCTCAGGGATTCTCGGCGAGCAGCGCGTCGAGGCGATCGACGCGTCCACGCCACAGTGCTTCGTAGTGCGCGAGGAGGGCTCGCGCGCGGGCGATCATTTCGGGGTTCGCGCGGACGAGTCGTTCCCGACCCTCCGCGCGCTTGACGATGAGATGGGCGGCCTCGAGCACGGCGACGTGCTTCTGCACCGCCGCGAATGACATGTCGTATTCGCTGGCGAGGTCTGAGACCGACTGCTCGCGGTCGATCGTGCGGCGCAGGATGTCACGCCGCGTCGCTGCGGCGAGCGCCTGGAACACGCGATCGACTTCGGCATCGCTCAGCTCTTCTCGTTCATCTCGTTGTGCAACCATTTGGTTGTACGTTACGCCTGGTTCCGGGGCGCGTCAAGAGCTTTTCGCGGCGACGGGGCAGAGGCGGGCAACGGGTGGGACAGGGCTGGCCGGTAGACTCGGGGGTGCCCGGCTGTGCGAGCCGTGGCATCCGTCTCGCCCAGGAGCTCCCTCGTGACCGACGTCTCAACCCCCGCCCGCCGCCACGTCGCCGACACCGTCGAGAACGCCAAGGCCACCCCCGAGAAGGAGCAGCCCTACGCGGCGCTCGGACTGAAGCCTGACGAGTATCAGGCGATCCGCGACATCCTGGGCCGCCGCCCCACCTCGGGCGAGCTTGCGATGTACTCCGTCATGTGGAGCGAGCACTGCTCCTACAAGTCGTCGAAGAAGTACCTGCGCCAGTTCGGCCAGAAGGTCTCCGATGAGATGAAGAAGAACCTCATGGTGGGCATGGGCGAGAACGCCGGCGTTGTGGATGTCGGCGAGGGCTGGGCCGTCACCTTCAAGATCGAGTCGCACAACCACCCCTCCTACATCGAGCCGTTCCAGGGTGCGGCGACCGGCGTCGGCGGCATCGTGCGCGACATCATCTCGATGGGCGCCCGCCCCGTCGCCGTCATGGATGCGCTGCGCTTCGGCAAGATCGACGACCCCGACACGGCCCGCGTCGTGCACGGCGTCGTGAGCGGCATCAGCTTCTACGGCAACTGCCTCGGCCTGCCCAACATCGGCGGCGAGACCTGGTTCGACCCGGTGTACCAGGCCAACCCGCTCGTCAACGCACTCGCGGTCGGCGTGCTCCGCCACGAAGACCTGCACCTCGCCAACGCCCGCGGCGTCGGCAACAAGGTCGTGCTCTTCGGCGCCCGCACGGGTGGCGACGGCATCGGCGGCGCGTCCATCCTCGCCTCCGACTCCTTCGACGAGGGCGGTCCGACCAAGCGCCCCGCCGTGCAGGTCGGCGACCCCTTCGCCGAGAAGGTGCTCATCGAGTGCTGCCTCGAGCTCTTTAAGAACGAACTCGTGGAGGGCATCCAGGACCTCGGCGCGGCCGGCATCTCGTGCGCCACCTCCGAGCTCGCAGCCAACGGTGACGGCGGCATGCGCATCCAGCTCGAGAACGTGCTGCTGCGCGACCCCACGCTCACGGCCGAGGAGATCCTCATGTCGGAGAGCCAGGAGCGCATGATGGCGATCGTGCACCCCTCGAAGTTGGACGCCTTCATGGCCGTCGTCGACAAGTGGAACGTCGAGACGAGTGTGCTCGGCGAGGTCACCGACGGCGACCGCCTCATCATCACCCACTTCGGCGAGGAGATCGTCAACGTCGACCCGACGACCGTCGCGGTCGACGGCCCCGTCTACGACCGACCCGTCGCCTACCCGGCATGGCTCGACGCGCTGCAGGCGGATGTCTCGAGTCGCCTGCCCCGGGCATCCTCGTCTTCCGAGCTTCGCACCCAGGCGCTGCAGCTGCTCGGCAGCCCGAACCTCGCGGCGAAGGACTGGGTCACCAACCAGTACGACCGCTACGTGGGCGGCAACACTGCGCTGTCGTTCCCGGATGACGGCGGCATGGTGCGCATCGACGAG
Organism: Salinibacterium sp. GXW1014; assembly: GCF_044769865.1. NCBI lineage: Bacteria > Bacillati > Actinomycetota > Actinomycetes > Micrococcales > Microbacteriaceae > Salinibacterium > Salinibacterium sp. GXW1014. The sequence continues at coordinate 1,289,201 of NZ_JBIZWA010000001.1, read as the reverse complement.
GAGAGCGGCCTCGGCTTCGCGGTCGCGACCGACGCCAACGGGCGCTACTGCCAGCTCGACCCCGCGCAGGGCGCCAAGCTTGCCCTCGCCGAGGCATACCGCAACGTGGCGTCGACGGGTGCGAAGCCCGTCGCGGTCAGTGACTGCCTCAACTTCGGCTCCCCCGAGAACCCCGAGGTCATGTGGCAGTTCAGCCAGGCCGTCGAGGGCCTCTCCGACGGATGTCTCGAGCTCGGCATCCCCGTCACGGGCGGCAACGTCTCCTTCTACAACCAGACGGGCGACGTGCCCATCCACCCGACCCCCGTCGTCGCCGTGCTCGGCGTGATCGACGACGTCGCCCGGCGCGTGCCGAGCGGCTGGCAGGACGAGGGCAACAACATCTACCTGCTCGGCGTGACGCGCGATGAGCTCGACGGTTCCGCGTGGGCCGGCGTCATCCACGACCACCTGGGCGGCCGCCCGCCGGCCGTCGACCTCGCGACCGAGAAGCAGCTGGCGGAACTCCTGCACTCGGCGTCCATGGGCAGCCTGCTCTCCTCCGCGCACGACCTCAGCGACGGCGGCCTCTGGCAGGCCCTCGCCGAGTCGGTCGTGCGCTTCGGCCTCGGCGCGCGCGTCTGGACGAGCGGCATCGAGCAGCGCGACGGGGTGGATGCGACATCCGCCCTCTTCTCAGAATCGACCGGTCGCGTACTCGTGAGCGTGCCGCGTGAAGACGACGTGCGCTTCGTCGGACTGTGCGAGGGCCGCGGCTACCCTGTGCTGCGCGTCGGCGTGACGGTCGACTCGGGCGAGCTCGAGGTGCAGGACCAGTTCACCGTCTCGGTCGAGGAACTGCGCGCGACGCACCGCGGCACGCTGCCCGAGCACTTCGGCGCGATCGTCGGCGGTTAGGCCACTTTCACAATTCAGGAGTTGGCTTTCACAATTCAGGAGTTGGCTTTCACAATTCAGGAGTCCTGAATTAGGAGGGCCAACTCCTGAATTGGGGTTCGCCCGCCACGTCGGGTCCCAGGAATATCAGGAGCAGCTTCGCTCCTACGGTCGGCGTCAGGACTCGTCGCGGATGCGCTCGTGGTGGTGGATGACCTCGGCGACGATGAAGTTGAGGAACTTCTCCGCGAACTCTGGATCGAGGGTCGACTCGGTCGCGAGCTCACGGAGGCGCTGGATCTGCACGCGCTCGCGCTCGGGATCGGACGAGGGCAGGCCGTGTTCAGCCTTCAGGCGCCCGACCTGCTGGGTGAACTTGAAGCGTTCCGCCAGCATATGGATGATGGCGGCGTCAACGTTGTCGATGCTCTTGCGCAGGGAGAGCAGCTCTGGGGGCACAGAATTCACGGTTCCAACTCTATTCGGCGACCGGAGCCCCGACGCCCCACTGTTCGAGCAGCTCGACGTGACCGCCGCCGCGCACGAGTTCGAGGTGCAGTTCGGTCTGCCTGAGGGCCGCGATGAGGTAGTGCCGGGCCAGGTTCTCCCAGCCGCGCGACCACGTGAGCCGCGAGGCCGTCTCCCAGGTTGAGCCCGGGTCGCCGTGCTCGACGAGCCGCGCCACCTCGGCCGTGCGCTTGAGGTGGTGTCGTGCAATCTCGGTGGCGCGCGCCGTGACCCCGCGGAAGCGGTATCCGTGACCGGGCAGCGCCTCGCATCCGTCGTACCTGGCGATGTCGGCCATGCCGTGCAGGTAACGCTCGAGCGGGTTGTAGTCGACGGGCCCGCCGAGCCCGATGCCGGGCACGACCTTCGGCAGCACGTGGTCGCCAGTGAAGAGCAGCCCATCGCCTTCGTCGAGCAGGCACATGTGCCCGGGTGTGTGCCCCGGCGTGTGCAGGGCCCGGATGCGTCGCCCCGGCACGTCGAGCAGCTGCCCGTCCTGCACGAGGATGTCGCCCTCGACGATGACCCGCGCGCCCTTGGTGGCGTAGCCGCGCACCTCGTCGAACCGCTCGGCCGGCACGCCCCAGCGGGTCAGCTCGTCGTGCACATGCTCGGGCCGCGCCTCGAGTGCGGCGACCCGCTGCTGCGCCTCGTGCTCGAGCCGGTGCAGCACGACGGGCACGCCGTGGAGCGCGCGCACGCGCCCCGCCAGACCGATGTGGTCGGGGTGGAGGTGCGTGACGATGACGGATGCGACATCCGCCCAGCCACGCCCGATGCGCCCGAGCGCGAGCTCCAGAGCGTCGAGGTTCTCGTCGAGGTCCCACCCGGGGTCGACAAGATGCACGCCGCCGCGCGCATCCTCGATCAGGTAGGAGAGCGTGTAGGGCATGTGCCCGGGCGGGATCGCAAGCGGGACCGTCCAGACCCCCTCGACGACGCGTTCCATCGCGGGCAGGCGGCCCTCCCGGTGCGCGTCGAGCTCGGCCGCGCTCACGGGCGCCGTCATCGCGGCATCACCCGCTCAGCGGCAGGAGCCGTGAGCCGAGAGGGTCTCGCTGGCCTTGGCCGCGGCATCCGTGAGGGCATCGATCCAGCCACTGATCTGGGCCGGAGTGGCCTGCGTCGGCAGCTGGCGGAGGCGCAGCACGAAACGGATGAGGCCGTCGCACATGACTGGCGCGACGATCGACGTGACGTCATAGCGCTCCCCCTCCACCAGGTCACGGTGCTCGTAGTACTTGTTCGCCGAGCGGATGACCTCGCGGATCTCAGCCAGGCGCACAGGTGTCAGATCGCCGCCGGAGTAGTCGCGGAGGGCGTCGAACAGTGCCACATCAGGGTACTCGCCCGCGAACGACATCGACCAACCGCGCTCGCGCGCCAGGTCGAGGCGCTCGCGGTAGCGGTCCATGACATCCTCGTCCTCAAGGGATGCCGCACGCCCGAGCCAGCGCAGGGCCGACTCGTCGGTGTCGAGGGCGGCATAGAGCTCCCCGAGCGGCGGCATGTACGGGATGCGGCTGCCGAGGGCACCCTGCGGAGTGAGCCCCGTGCCCGCGGCGGTCGCTACGACCGTCAAGTCTGAACCGATGACCGTGAGCGCACTGCATTCGGCACCGACCGCATCCGCGACGTCCTGCATGCTGCCGCGGAAGGTCTCCACGAGCCGCACGCTCTCGATCATCTCGCTCGGCGAACGGTCCTCGACCGCGAGCAGCGAGAACTTGCCGTAGCCGCCCTGAAAGAACAGCAGCGGCGAGACCGGCCGGTGCACTTCGAGCCCCTGCACGGCGCCAAGCACGATGTAGTGGTCCCCCGCCTCGACGATCGAGTCAAAGGTGCAGTGGATGGAAGCGACGGTGCCGTCGAGCACGGGTGCGCCGCTCTCGGCGACCGACCAAGGCACGGCCTCGAAGCGGTCGGGGCCCGAGCGGGCGAAGCGTCTCGCGAGGCCCTCCTGGTCGGCCGCGAGCACGTTGACGCAGAAGCAGTCGGCCTCCCGCAGCGCCTGGAAGCTCTTCGATGCGGTCGTGGGCATGAAGCTCACGAGCATCGGGTCGAGCGACACCGAACTGAAGGAGCCGACCGTCATGCCGAGCGGCTCCCCATCGGGGCGGATCGCCGTGATGACGACGACGCCCGTCGGATAGTGGCCGAGCACTTGGCGGAAGCGGGCCGGGTCGATCGGCTGCACTGCCGTCGCATCCTGCGTCATGGTGGTTCCTTTCAGTCGGACACCACGGGGAGGGGGCTCCGCCGTGATGAGACTCCCGCGTCGCGCGCGGTCGCCCGGGTGACACGGCCCGTCGAGAAGAACTCGGCGAACACCTGCCCGAAAAGCTCGGGGCGATCAGTCTGCCCCTGGTGGCCGCAATTCTCCGGATAGAAGAACTGCACATTGGGCATAGCGTCCTCCTGCAGGTAGGCGTTCTCGACCGGGCCGAGCACGTCATCCTGGCCGTAGAGGTAGATCGCCGGGATCGTGAGCTTCTCCAGCTTGCCCGTGAGCAGCAGCTTCTCGCGGTGCTCCGGCACGCTGAATGCCTCGCGGTTGAACTTGGATGCGGCCGCCCAGGCATCCTTCTGCTGGGCCGCCGCCTCGGCGCGCATCTGCACGACCTCGTCAGTGACACCCTCCGGCTTGTGGGCGATCGTCTTGAGGATCTCGCGCATCCCATCGACCGTGCCGTCCCAGCGCGGGAAGGGCACGCCCTCCTTGAGCAGTGCGCGGTCGATGTCGAGGGCATGATTGAACCCAGCGGATGCGATGAGCGCCAGGTGCGTGACCCGCTCCGGCATCTCGACGGCGACATAGGCGGCGAGCTGGGCGCCCTGCGAGTTGCCGCCAATGCCGAAACGGTCGAGGCCGATCGTGTCGACGAAGTCGCGGACGAAGCGGATCCAGCTGAGGTGCCCCTCGGTCGGCCAAAACTCCTCGCGGGTGTCGGCCTTGCCGAAACCAGGCCGGTCTGGCGCGACCACATAGAGGCCCTCGGCGACGAGACGCGGGATCATCTTGACCCAGCCCGCGTAGCCGGAGGCGCCGTGCAGGCCCCCGTGGAGGAGGACCACGGCGGGATTCGCCGGGTCCCCCGCCTCGGAGTAGTGGGCGATCGAACCGTTGGGCAGGGTGACCCGCCGTGAACGGATCTCGGTCTCCATCGTCGTCTCCGCCATGATCAGGCCCGCGCTCCCGGGGGAAGCTCGTGGCCGAACTCGAGCATTGCCGCGTGCTGGTAGACGGGCTCCGCAACGTTCGAGGCGTGGTTCATCGCGGCGTGGAGGTCACGCCAGCGCTGCTGCAGCGGCTGATCGAGGTGCAGCGCAGCCCCACCGCCGTGCATGAACAGGCGGTCGGCGGCATCCACCGCACGACGTGCCGCGCGCACCTGATTGCGACGAACCTCGAAGCGCGTCTCGAGCGAGACGACCTTGCCGGCGCCCACGATGTCGTAGAGCCGGTCGATGTCGCTCAACACGTGCGTCACACTCGCCTCGATGTCGGCCATCGCCTCGCCCAGGGTCGCGAGCTTGAACGGGTCGAGCGACGCCTTGCCGCGACGGTTCTCGCGACCACGCGTCCACTTGATGTACTCCGCGACGACGCTCTGGGCGATCGCGAGGGTGCCCGCCGTGATCGCGCCCGAGAAGACGCTCGCACGAGGCAGCGAGTAGAGCGGGTTGTCGAGGCCCATCGCTTTGCCGGCGGTGCCAGCCTGGATCTCGTCCTGCGCAATCACGCGGTAGTCGGGCACGAACACGTCCTTGACGACGAGGTCCTTGCTGCCCGTGCCGCGCAGGCCCATGACCTGCCACGAGTCCTGAAGGATCTCGTAGTCCTTGCGCGGGAGCACAAAGTGACGCACGTCGCTGTGGATGGGGCTGCCGTCGGGGTTGCCGACGAAGCCGCCGATCATGACCCACTGGCAGTGGTCGGTGCCAGAGGAGAACTTCCAATGACCCGTGAAGCGGAACCCGCCCTCGACGGGAACGCCGACGCCCATGGGGGCGTAGGGCGAGGCGACCCAGATGTCGGGGTTCTCCCCCCACAGCTCCTCCTGCAGTCGCGGGTCGGCGAGACCCAGCTCGTGCGGGTGCACGCCGACGACTCCCGCGACCCAGCCCACCGTCGGCGCCTGGGTGCCGATGTGCATCACAGCGCGCAGGAAGTCGTTGAGGTGCGTCTCGTAGCCGCCGTACTGCGCCGGCTGGAGCATCCGTACGAGGCCCGACTCCTTGATCGCCTGGGCTGCCGCATCGGTCACACGACCGAGCTCATTGGACCCAGATTCCTGCGAGGCCCAGAACTCGGTGAGTTCCTCGACCCGGTCACGAACCTTGCGGCCCGCGTTCGGGTCGCCGATGAGCGACTCCGCGAAGGTGGGGGTGGTGGTTGCACTGGTCATTGTTGCGTGTTCCTAGCCGTGGTCTGCTGCGTCGGTGGGGTCGATCGGCTTGACGCGCTGGTGGCCCCAGTAGTGGGCATCCGGGTAGCGGGTGGGCACCCAGTCGTCCGTGATCTCGATGCCGCCGGTGCCGTACTCGATGCCGAACCCGGATGGGCTGCGCACGTAGAAGGACACCATCTTGTCGTTGGTGTGCTTGCCGAGGCGCGAGAGGATCGGGGCGGCGCCGTGCTCGTCGACCTGGTCCCAGGCGAGACCAACCGTGTCCATGCTGTCGACCTCGAACATGAGGTGCCCGACGCGCAGCTGCGACGTCGCGATGTGCGCGAAGGCCATCGAGTGGTGGCGGCGGTTGCAGTGGAAGAAGTTGAGGTCGACCATGAAGTCGGGGCCGGCCTCGATGTTGTCGCTCAGGTTGAAGCCGAGGATGTCGACGTAGAGGCGCCAGTACTTCTCGACATCGCTCACCGTCTGGAAGGCGTGGCCGAAGCCGAGACCCTTCGTGATGAACTTCGCGCCCGTCGGGGAGACGAAGGGGGCGAGGGTCTCGCGCAGGCCGTAGTAGAGCTCGATGCGCACGGTGCCATCGGGGTCGTCGAAGCTCACAAGCTTCGAGACGCGGCGCTCACGCGCCTCCTCGCGGCTGTGGCGGGTGACGACGTAGCCCTCCGCCTCGACCTTGGCAGTGAGCTCCTCGAGCTCGACGGGGCCGGAGGTCTCCCAGCCGAGGATCGCGACACCCTCGCGCTCGGTGTTGCGGCGCACGGCGAGTCGGTATTCCTTCTCGTCGACACGGAATTCGATGAGGTCGTCCGACTTGTTGGCTACCTGGAGACCCAGGAGGTCAGAGGCGAAGCGCTCCCAGCCGTCGAGGTCGGCGGAGTCGACAATCGCGTATCCCAAGGCGCGTACCTGAGGCTTTGCCATGGTGTTCCTTTCGTGTGTGTTGATCGTGTTGGGGGTGGCGGGGAGCCACTGCGGCTCCCCGCCACCGAAGGTCACTCGCCGCTGCGAACCCAGACGAGCCGGAAGTCGGGGTCAGGCGTGCCGACCATGTTGCCGGGGTAGCCGCCGACACGGTCGCTCACGAAGATGCCGTTCTTCTGCAGCACGAGCGGCACCTGGGGCAGCCACTCGGTGAGGGCGTGCTGAAGGTCGGCGTAGAGGCCCTTCATCTCCGACTCGGATGCCACGAGCATGTCGTCGAGGATCTTGTCGACCGTCGGGTCTCCCGCGAGTCCGTTGTTGCCGCCGGACGTGCTGTAGAAGGCCGTGCGGGCGTTCTGGTCGTCGTTGATCTCGAGGTAGCGGTGCTGCGCCTGGAAGTTGCCGGAGCGAGCCTCCGAGACCATGGTGGGCTGGTCGCTCACGTTGATCGACATGTCGATGCCGGCGTCGGCGAGCATCTGCTGGAGCACGGCGGCCTGCTGCTGGAACTCAGGCGGGCTCGTCGTGGTCAGGCTGAACGCGGCAGGGTTGCCGGTGTCTGCCGTGTACTCCTCAGCAAGCTCCTTCGCCTTGTCGGGGTCGAAGCTCGGCCACTCGGTCTCCTCGAAGAAGGGGCTCGTGCTGGGCATGAAGCCGACCATGGGGTCGTGCTTGCCCTCGAAGACGGCCGCATTGAGGCCGTCCAGGTCGATCGCGTGAGCGAGCGCCTGACGCATCCGGATGTCATCGAAGGGCGCCTGCGTGAGGTTCAGCAGCAGGTTGTAGTAGGCCGAGTCTGGCTGGTCCAGCGTGGTCAGACCACCGTCGGCCGCAGCCTGGAGGTCGACCGCCGACTGCGTGCGTGCGATGTCGATGTCGCCCGCAAGGCCGGCCGAGATACGCGACTGCGTGTCGGTCGCCGTGACGAACGTGATCTCGTCGAGGTAGGGCTCCTCGCCCGCATAGTCGGGGTTCTTCACGAGCACGACGTCGCCGCCCGGCTGGAAGGACTCGAGCATGAAGGGGCCAGCACCGACCGGGTTGGTCGCGAGCGCCTCGCCGTGCTCCGCAACGGCGGCAGGCGAGGGAACCATCGCGGGGCCACCAGGGAACGCGCCGACGAGGGTGTTGGGGAAGCCCGTCCACGGCTGCTTGAGCGTGATCTCGAGCGTCGTGGCATCCGTCGCCGCCATGGAGGCGATCTGCCGCATGTCGCCGGCCGAACGCGAACGCGATCCCTCTGCCGCCGTGCGCTCGAAGTGAGCCTTCACGGCCTCGGCGTCGTAGGGGTTGCCGTCGGTGAAGGTGTAGCCGGGCTTGAGCTTGAGGGTCCAGTTGAGACCGTCGTCGTCGGACTCGATCGACTCCGCCATGTCGGGAACGATGTTGCGCTCGCCGTCGTAGGAGAACAGCACACCGTAGATGGAACGCATGATGAGGTTGCCGCTGACTGCCGAGCCGGCGGGGTCGAGCGACTCCACCACGGCCTGCAGGCCGTACGTGATGCTGCCACCCATTTCGGGTTCGCCGCGTTCCAGGACCTGGGCACCCCACGCCGTCGTGGTGATGTCGCTGTCCTGGCCACCGCCTCCATTGGTGGAACCACCGCTGGTGCAGCCCGTGAGCACCAACAGTGCTCCGGCCGCGACCGCGATAGCGGGACGGAAGATCTTCATATTCACTCCTTTTGTGCCGTGTAGGCAGGGGACATGCTCGGCTCAGCTCTGAGTCGAGGGTGCAGATCGGGCGCTGGCCGGGGCCTGCGCCGTGGTCGCAATCATGCGGGGCGCGCCAGGCACGAACAATGCGGGCGTCTCATTTTGCGGAACGCATCTTCTGCAACCGAGAATCGATTTCTGCTGGATGCTTGCCTTCGTGACAGAGTAACCACTACAGTCTCCAGAGCACGCACTACAGAACTCGCGTGCATGGCAATGAAGCCAAGGAGGCACGAATGACGACAACCCTCGCCCCGGCACCTGTCCTCCCCCAGGAACAGGCGCTCGCAAACATCCCTCTCGGGATCGACTCCGCGCAGAATCCCGGCACCTCCGTGCGCAAGGCGCTCCAACTGCTTGAAGCGTTCACGGGCCTCAAGCGCCCCGTCGGTGTCAGCGAACTCGCCCGCCGCGCCGGCCTCCCCAAGTCGACCGCCTACCGTCTCCTCAGCGCCCTCGAGACCGGCAACTTCGTCGAGCGGGTCGGCTGCAACTACCAGCTCAGCCTTCGCACCTTCGAACTCGGATGCAGCGTGCGCGAGGTGCGCAACCGCAACGTCATCGGGGTCGCCTTCCCCTACCTCTGCGAACTCTTCGCGCAGACCCGCCAGGTCGTGCAGCTCGGGATGCTCGACGGAAGCGACGTCGTGCTGCTCGAACAGTTGCATCCGGTCGGCGGCGCCAGGGTGCCCGACTCGGTCGGTGACCGTCTGCCCGCCAACTGCACGGCACTCGGAAAGGTCATGCTCGCCTTCAGCAGCCGCACCGAGATCGCCGAATACCTCGGCACGCCGCTCGAGTCGCGCACGCAGCGCTCTGTGACCGACGCACGCAGCTTCGTCGAGCACCTCGCCATCTCGCGCCGCTCGGGAGTCGCCGTCGAGATCTCGGAATGCCACTCGGGCCTCTCGAGCGTCGCCGCCCCCGTGCTCGCGGGCGGCCGTGCGATCGGCGCCGTCTCGATCACGACGGCATCCACCGCCTTCAACGAGCGCGCCCTCGCGGCAACCGTGCGCGCCGTCAGCACCCAGATCACCGCGGCACTCGCCGCCGCCTGACACCTCCACCACGACGAAAGGGACCACCCACACAATGGCAGCTCTCCCGGCGGGCGTCACCGCCCACGACATCGAGACCCCCAGCGGCAAGATCCACTACATCGAGGCCGGCGAAGGTCACCCCGTGCTCCTCCTGCACGGCTCGGGCCCCGGCGCCACCGGCTGGAGCAACTACGCTCCCAACATCGAGTACCTCGCCAAGCAGTTCCGCGTCATCGCGCCCGACATGCCCGGCTGGGGCGACTCAGACACCGTCACGGTCGACAAGCGCAACCATGTGCAGACGGCGCTCGAGATCCTCGACGCACTCGGCATCGAGAAGGCCGCCTTCGTCGGCAACTCCATGGGCGGCATGACCTCCACCCGCTTCGCCACGACGCACCCCGACCGCATCTCGCACCTCATCACGATGGGCCCCGGCAGCGGCACTCCCGGCATGTTCGGCCCCGCGGGCCTCACAGAGGGACTGCGCATCCTGCAGGCGACCTACCGCGACCCGTCGATCGAGGGCATGCGCAAGCTTGTCGGCATCATGACCTTCGACCCCGCCTTCGCGACCGAGGAGCTCATCAAGCAGCGCTCCGAGATCGCGAGCTCACGGCCCGACCACCTCAAGAACTTCGTTGACGGCCTCGGCAACGACCGCGCACGGCACACCCTTGAGCCCAGCAAGATCGCGGGGATCAAGGCTCCCGCGCTGCTCATCCACGGGCGCGACGACCGCGTCGTGCACTTCGAGCACTCGCTGCGCCTGCACAGCCTCATCCCCAACTCACGCCTGCTGCTCATCAACCGCTGCGGCCACTGGGCCCAGCTTGAGCACGCCGCCGAGTTCAACCGCGTCGTGGCCGGCTTCATCGCCGAGCACTGAGCACGCTTTCCCAATTCAGGATCTGGCGCTCCCAATTCAGGAACGGGCCCTCCCAACTCCTGAATTGTGAAAGGCACGGAAACTCAGGAACAGTCCCACCTCCCTGAACAAGACGACCCCGCCTCCTTATATATAGGGAGGCGGGGTCGTTCTTGTTGCAGCGAGCTTCCTGAATTTCCGTAGGAGCCGTCAGGCGAGGCGTGCCGTCGTGACGCCGAAGCCCGCGATGTACTCCGGGATCGGCCGATAGAAGGAGTAGTCGACCGTGTACTCCCCCACCTCGCCGAGCGCGGCATAGGCGGCGATCCACGTGCGCACCTCGTGCGAGGAGTTGCCCGCGATCTCCGTCATCTGCTCGGGCGACCACGCGTCGATGGGCGACAGGTCGCCCGAGGCGAGGATGCGCATGAGCTCCTGGTCCCAGTCGGGGGCGAGCGGCTTGACCACGTTGATGCCCGCCGCGAATTCCTTCGCGGCGTTGATGACCCGCTGCTGGCGCGCATCCCGAGCCTCGGGCGTCAGGTTGCGGCCGCCGCCGAGGAGCGTCGCGCGCACCTCGGGGGTCGCCGTGGCGATCTGCGGCACGGGCGGCTCGTGCGAGAGCCCGCCGGAGCCGATCACGAGCACCTTCTTGTCGGCGAGCTTCTCGCGCACGAATGCGCCGATCCCCTCTCCGAGGTGACGGATGCGGCGAAGCGGCGTGAAGGGCGGCGCCACCGAGTTGACGAAGATCGGCAGCACGGGCTTCGCCGCGATGTCGCCATAGATGAGCTCCATGGGCTGCACGGCGCCGTGGTCGACCTCCATCTTGAGCGAGACCGTCATGTCGATGTCGCGCTCCATGAGGAACGACGTGAGGTCGCGCGCGATGTCGGTCGGAACATCCAGCGGCCCGGCCTGCGTGCCGAAGTCGCCGATCGCGGTCGCCTCGTAACCGACACAGAACGGCGGCATGATGTCGTAGAAGAAGCCGTTGTAGTGGTCGGGCCCGATGTTGATGACCAGGTCGGGGTCGTAGTCCTTGACGAAGGCGCGGGCCGCCTCGAAGGCCGCCTCCACCTCCGCCTTGACCTCGGCGGGTGGGTCCACGAACTCCAGCAGCGGACTGTGGGACATCGTGACCAGCGCGAGGGTCATGCTGGATCCTTTACCTGGGGGTCATCCTTGCCGAGCAGGAAGTTGAGGTGCAGTCGGTTGAAGGTCTCGGTGTCTTCATACTGCGGCCAGTGACCGCAGTTCTCCATGACGGCGAGCTTCGCGCCGGGGATGAGCGAGGCGATGCGACGTCCCTCGTCGACGGGGCCGGAGGGGTCCTTCGTCGTCCACAGCACCATGGCGGGCGCCTTGATCGCGGCCAGGTCATCATCCGAGAGCATGTTCCGCTTGCGGGTCTCGAGGTCCTGCAGCGCCATGTTCATCTGGCACGCCATCTTCCAGTCGGGCTGCTGGAAGATCGCCTGCCTGGTCTTGATGAGGTCATCCGTCACCATGCTCGGGTCGGCCATCAGCCACTCAAGGCGAGCCTTGACCCGCTCCCACGACGGGTCGTTCGCCGCCTCGGTCGAGAGCGTCAGCAGGCGCTCCATGACGGCCGGGTTCGCCATCGTGCCGCCCATCGTGTTGAGCACAATGCGCTCCACCTTCTCGGGGTGCAGCTGCGCGAGCTTGGCCGTGACCCAGCCGCCGAGCGACTCGCCGGTGAAGTAGGCCTTCTCGACACCGATCGCGTCCATGAAGGCGAGCACCTGGTCGATGTAGTGCTTGATCTCGAGCGGATGCTCGGGCTTGGCCGAGTAGCCGTGGCCGATGAAGTCGATCGCCCAGCAGGAGAAATGCTCCGAGTGCGAGCGAAGGTTGCGCGAGTACGCCTCCGCGTGACCCGTGATGCCGTGGAGCATGATGAGCGCGGGCTTCGAGGTGTCGCCCGCGTGCAGGTAACGGGTGCGGTACCCGCCCGCCTCCAGGTATCCCTGGCTGAACTCAACCTGAGCCAGGTCGGACCAGACACTCGTGAATGGGCGTTCGGTCATGGCGTGTGTGCTCCTTCTTATAAGGGTGTTGCGGTGAAAAATGAGGCGCGACTACTGGACGACGATGCCGCCGTCGACGATGAGCAGCTGGCCGGTCATGTAGTCCGAGTCCGAGCTGGCGAGGTACACCGCGGTGGGCGCGATGTCGTCGGGGTGTGCTGCGCGGCCGAGCAGAATCTGGGGGTGCTGAGCGGATGCCGCGGGGTCGGCTGCGCTCTCGGCGTCGATGATTCCCGGCCCGATGGCGTTGACGGTGATCCCGTGCTGGGCGAGCGCGCGGGCGGACGACTGGGTGACCGAGAGCGTGGCGGCTTTGCTCGCGGAGTACGCGGCGAGGTCGGGGCTGGCCTGGCGCGCGAGGCTCGAGCAGGTGTTGATGACCTTGCCGCCCCCGCGCGGGATGAATCGGCGCGCAGCCTCCTGCGTCGCGAAGAGGGTGCCCTTGCCGTTGACGCTGTGCGAGCGCTTCCACTCCTCCTCGGTGACCTCAAGGAAGGGCTGCTCAAGCTGGATGCCCGCGTTGTTGACCAGCACGGAGATCTCGCCGAGCTCCGCCTCGGCCGTATCGAACATGGCGCGAACCGACTCCGGGTCGACGACATCGACCGAGACCGCGAGGGCTCGGAAGCCAGCATTGCGCAGGTCGATTGCGACCGCGGTCGCGGCATCCACGTCGATGTCGGCGACAGCAACGGATGCGCCGGCGGCCGCGAGATGGCGGGCGAAGGCGGCGCCGAGGACTCCGCCGCCACCGGTGACGATGATGTTCTTCCCGGCGAGGCGCTCAGACCGGCGTGGTGTGGGCATGCTGTTCCTTTGGTTTCGGATGTCGCGGGGTCAGACGAGCACGAGGCCGCCGTCGACCGTCATGACGTGGCCCGTCATGTAGTCGGCGCCGGAGCTCGCGAGGAACACGGCTGCGGGAGCAAGGTCATCCGAGACCGAGACGCGCCTCAGGAGGATTCGCTTCTCGTAGGCGGCCATCTTCGCGGCGCGGGCCTCGTCGTCGGCCACGACCCCGTTCCAGAGCGGGGTCGCCACGATGCCGGGCGCGAGGCCCATGACCGTGATGTTGCGACTCGCGAGGGCGCGGGCACCCGACTGGATAAGGGAGTTGATGGCGAACTTGCTGGCGGAGTAGTGCGCGAAGGTGGGGTTCGCCTGGCGGCCCGTGATCGAGGTCAGGTTGATGATCTTGCCGCCATCAGGAGCCATCCGCTTGGCGACCTCCTGCATGCACATGAGCGTGCCGAGGCCGTTGGTGTCGAGCATCCGATCCCAGTCGTCGCCCGTAACATCCATGAACGGAATCTCGCCCGAGATGCCCGCGTTGTTGACCATGACGTCGATGCGGCCGTACTGACTGATGACGGCATCGAGCCCCTCGGCGATGCTGTCGCGGCTACTGATGTCGAGCCGCAGGGCGATCGCGTCGCCGCCCTGCGCGACGATGTCGTCGCGCACCGCGGTGGCGGGTTCGGGGCTGCGATTGGTGACCGCCACCCGGGCGCCCGCTGTCGCGAGCGCCCGAGCGATTGCCTCACCGATACCGGTGCCGGCGCCAGTGACCACGGCCACAGTGTTGGTGAGGTCGGTCATGATTACTGGAGCTCGATTCCGAACTTCTTCAGCGCGGCGACGGTCGTCTTGGCCGTTGCCTTGAGGGAGTCGTACCAGGTGGCTTCGGTCTCCTCGTCGAGCATGGGGGCGTAGTTCTGCTCGGCGAAGTCGGCGAAGGTCTTCGACGTGGTCGCCTCAAGGGCAGCCTCGCGGAGGACCTCGATGACCGCCTCATCCGTGCCGGCGACGGTCGCGACACCGTAGATGGTGAGGGTCATGTCGTCGACGTCGACGTCGAGCTCGTTGAGCGTCGGCACCTCGGGGAGGTAGTCGAGGCGCTCACCGTTGCTCGTCAGCACCGCGAGGGGCAGCAGGTCGCCGCTCTCGATGAAGGGCATGACGCCGGAGGCGTCGAGCATGGCGAAGGAGACATTGTTGCCGACCGCGGCCTGCGTGGCGGGGCCAGCACCGTCGAAGGGAACCACGGCAAAGTTCGCGCCGAGGTCGTCGCCGAGAATGGCCGCGTTGATGTGCGGGGGAGTGCCGATACCGCTGACCGAGTAGGTGAAGCGGTCGCCCGAAAGCAGGTCGTCGAACTCCTTGATGCCGGAGTCCTTGCTGGTGACCACGATGTAGGGCTGCGTCATGATGCCCGCGACGGGGTCGAAGCTGTCGAAGGTGTAGGGCGCGGTGCGGAGCTCCGACTGCACGAAGGCGTCACCCGGGGTGAAGGTGATCGTGTAGCCGTCGTTCTTCTTCGACGAGAGCTCGGAGAGCCCCGTGATGCCCGAGGCGCCCGGCTTGTTCTCGACGATGATGGTCGTCTCGAGGGTCTCCTCCATGCCCTTCGCGAGTGCCCGCGCGGCGATGTCGGTGGGGCCGCCGGCGGCGTAGGGCACCACCATGGTGATGTCCTTGGTCGGGAAATCGGGCTCGGCTGCGCCGTCAGCGGTCGAGGCCGTGCTGCTGCAGGCGGTCAGCATCGAGAGGCCGGCGACGACGGCGACGCCGGCGACTGATGCGCGGAAGCGGTTAGACATCCTTGTTCTCCTTGGTTGTGGGGGTGGCATCCGTCGAGGTGACGGATGCCGGGTCGGCGTCGCGGCTGCGAAGGTCGGCGAGATCGGATGCCACGGTGGGCAGGATCTCGGCAGGCTCGTCGCCGTGCAGCGCCAGGCTCTTGGGGTTGGGGTGATGAAGCGTGTCGTCGAACTTGGCCGTGAGCTTGCTGCGACGGCGTGCGATGACTTGGAAGACGACGACCGCGACGAGCAGGATGACGACGGCGAGCGAGAAGGGTCGCTCGACGAAGATCGCCGGGTTGCCGCCCGACATGAGCAGCGACTGGCGGAACGACGACTCGAGGAGCGGCCCAAGCACGAGCGCAAGCGCGAGCGGGCCGGGGTCGTAGCCGGTCTTGCGCATGACGTAGCCGACGATGCCGAAGACCAACATGACCCACATGTCGGTGACGTTGTTGTTCACGCTGTAGACGCCGACCATGGTGACGACGACGATGATCGACGACAGGATGCCGATGCGCACCTTGATGAGGTTCACGAAGACGCCCACGAGCGGCAGGCTCAGCACGAGCAGCATCAGGTTGCCGACGACCATCGAGGCGAGCACGCCCCAGAAGATCTCGGGGTGGTCGTTGACCAGCTGGGGACCGGGGGTGATGCCCTGGATGAGGAGCGCGCCGAAGATGAGCGCGAGGATCACGTTCGACGGGATGCCCAGCGACAACAGCGGGAGGAAGGAAGCGGTCGAGCCCGCATTGTTGGCGGTCTCGGGGCCGGCGACGCCGGCGATCGCGCCCTTGCCGAACTCCTCGGGGTTCTTTGACACCTTCTTCTCGGTCGCGTAGGAGGCGAGCGAGGAGACGACGCCACCGCCACCCGGCAGGAGGCCGAGCACGAAGCCGATGACGGAACCGCGGGCGATGGCGCCGGAGGAGTCCTTCATGTCCTGCTTGGTGGGGAGGACGCGGCCGAGCTTGCCCTCGATGCGAGCGCCCTTGTGCTTCTGTTCGAGGTCGTAGAGCACGTCGCCGAGCCCGAAGAGGCCCATGGCGACGGCGACGAAGTCGATGCCCTTCAGCAGGTCGACGTTGCCGCCCGTGAAGCGGGAGACACCGGTGACCGCGTCGATGCCGACGGTCGCGATGAGCAGGCCGAAGCACGCCACGATGACGTTTTTGCTGGGCTTGGACTCGCCGAGCGCAGACACCATCAGGATGCCGGCGATTGCGAGCATCGCGTACTCGGGCGGGCCGAGCTTGACCGCGAACCCTGCGATGAGCGGGGAGAGGAAGATGAGGCCGATGATCGCGACGAGGCCACCGATGAAGGAGCCGATGGCCGAGATACCGAGCGCGGGGCCGGCCCGACCCTTGAGCGCCATCTGGTGGCCGTCGTAGACGGTGACGACACTCGCGGCCTCGCCGGGGAGGCGCAGCAGCACGGAGGTGATGGTGCCGCCGTAGTAGGCGCCGTAGTAGATGCCGGCGAGCATGACGACGGCGGAGTCGGCCGGCAGCACGTAGGTGAGCGGCAGCATGAGCGCGATCGTCGGGGCCGGCCCGAGGCCCGGGAGGATTCCGACGACCATGCCGATGACGACGCCGATGAAGACGTAGAGCAGGTTCTGCAGCGTCAGGGCTACCTGGAACCCGAGGAGTACCTCTTCGAAGTTCATCAGAAGCCCCTTCCCGTGATGATGTTGAGCAGGATGTCGTTGGGCATCGGCACCCCGAGGAGGATGTCGAACCCGACGACGAACAGGGCGGTGAGACCAACGCCGAGGATGAGGGTGACGGCCCACGACTCGTGCGCCATCCAGCGCAGCCAGACGATCGTCAGGGCCAGGCAGGAGAGCGTGAGTCCGACGGCGGAGAAGGCAAAGATGAACGCGATCATGAGTCCGAACCCGGCGACGATGATCCAGGTGCGCTTGCTGAGCGGCTCATAGGCCGAGGCATCCTTCTCGGTCACCAGGGTGACCAGCGCGGCAATGCCCATGCCGCAGCTGACGAGAAACGGCCACATGCCAGCGCCGGGGCTGGCGAGCGAGCCCATGGGCAAGCTCAGGCTGTAGACGACGCAGGCAAGCGCCGCCAAGACGATGACGACGCTCGTCGTTCTGAATAAGTGCTTTCGCAACTGCATTTCCATCCGCTCTTCGACCACCACGCTGTGCGAGCCACCACATTATGGACAGAAAATGCATTCGTCAAACTGTCGCGCATTTTCAATCGATTTGCTACGTTGTCCGAGTGAACCCCAACGGATCAGCGGCGACCCTCAGCGGACGCATGTACGCGCAGATCCGCGACGCGATCCTGATGGGCGATCTCACCCCCGGCAGCCGGCTTCAAACCGCCGCGCTGGCAGAGAAATACGAGTCGAGCACCACTGTCGTGCGGGAGGCACTCACCCGCCTGTCGACCGAGCGGCTCGTCACCAACATCCCGCAGCGCGGCTTCTTCGTGCAGACGCTGTCGATGGAAGAACTCAACGACCTTGCGCTGGTCCGACTCAACAACGACACCTTCGGCATACGCCTAGCGGTGGAGCGAGGGACGCTCGACTGGGAAGACCTCATCATCACGACGCATCACCGACTCTCGCGCGTACCGCGCCGCGACTCGCTCAACCCCTCGGTGACCCGCCTGGAATGGACGGATGCGCACCGGGCCTTCCACCTCGCACTTCTTTCGGCATGCCGCATCGACATCGTGCAGCAGGTTGCGGCCGCCGTCTTCGACGCAACCGAGCTCTATCGTCGCTGGGCAGCCCCCTCATATGGCCCCGCCCACAGCGAGATCGACCACGAACACTCGCAGATCCTGCAGGCTGCCCTCGACCGGGACGGCGACCGGACCGCCGAACTGCTGGCCGCCCACTACCGGCACTCCCACGAGATCATGTCGGAGCGCGGGCTGGCCCTTCCCGCCTGATCCCCGGCGGCCCGTGCGGCGACCGCCGCTGAACGGACGAAAAATCGCCTCCCCTCCCCCTGCGAAGGGAGTGGGAAGGCGATTCTGCGTCTCCTCAGTGGGGGCGGGACGATGCCGCTTAGGTGTTGAGCGTTGCGACGGTGACGCCGAAGCCCGCGATGTACTCCGGGATCGGCCGGTAGAAGGAGTAGTCGACCGTGTACTCGCCCAGCGTGCCGAGCGCCGCATACGCCGCGATCCACGTGCGCACCTCGTGGGACGAGTTGCCCGCGATCTCCGTCATCTCGTCGGGTGACCACGCGTCGATCGGCGACAGGTCGCCCGAGGCCAGGATGCGCATGAGCTCCTGGTCCCACTCGGGCGCGAGCGGCTTCACCACGTTGATGCCCGCAGCGAAGTCGCGGGCAGCAGTGATGACTCGCTGCTGGCGGGCATCCCGAGCCTCGGGCGTCAGGTTGCGGCCGCCGCCGAGGAGCGTCGCGCGCACCTCGGGGGTCGCCGTGGCGATCTGCGGCACGGGCGGCTCGTGCGAGAGCCCGCCGGAGCCGATCACGAGCACCTTCTTGTCGGCGAGCTTCTCGCGCACGAATGCGCCGATCCCCTCTCCGAGGTGACGGATGCGGCGAAGCGGCGTGAAGGGCGGCGCCACCGAGTTGACGAAGATCGGCAGCACGGGCTTCGCCGCGATGTCGCCATAGATGAGCTCCATGGGCTGCACGGCGCCGTGGTCGACCTCCATCTTGAGCGAGACCGTCATGTCGATGTCGCGCTCCATGAGGAACGACGTGAGGTCGCGCGCGATGTCGGTCGGAACATCCAGCGGCCCGGCCTGCGTGCCGAAGTCGCCGATCGCGGTCGCCTCGTAACCGACACAGAACGGCGGCATGATGTCGTAGAAGAAGCCGTTGTAGTGGTCGGGCCCGATGTTGATGACCAGGTCGGGGTCGTAGTCCTTGACGAAGGCGCGGGCCGCCTCGAAGGCCGCCTCCACCTCCGCCTTGACCTCGGCGGGTGGGTCCACGAACTCCAGCAGCGGACTGTGGGACATCGTGACCAGCGCGAGGGTCATGCTGGATCCTTTACCTGGGGGTCATCCTTGCCGAGCAGGAAGTTGAGGTGCAGTCGGTTGAAGGTCTCGGTGTCTTCATACTGCGGCCAGTGACCGCAGTTCTCCATGACGGCGAGCTTCGCGCCGGGGATGAGCGAGGCGATGCGACGTCCCTCGTCGACGGGGCCGGAGGGGTCCTTCGTCGTCCACAGCACCATGGCGGGCGCCTTGATCGCGGCCAGGTCATCATCCGAGAGCATGTTCCGCTTGCGGGTCTCGAGGTCCTGCAGCGCCATGTTCATCTGGCACGCCATCTTCCAGTCGGGCTGCTGGAAGATCGCCTGCCTGGTCTTGATGAGGTCATCCGTCACCATGCTCGGGTCGGCCATCAGCCACTCAAGGCGAGCCTTGACCCGCTCCCACGACGGGTCGTTCGCCGCCTCGGTCGAGAGCGTCAGCAGGCGCTCCATGACGGCCGGGTTCGCCATCGTGCCGCCCATCGTGTTGAGCACAATGCGCTCCACCTTCTCGGGGTGCAGCTGCGCGAGCTTGGCCGTGACCCAGCCGCCGAGCGACTCGCCGGTGAAGTAGGCCTTCTCGACACCGATCGCGTCCATGAAGGCGAGCACCTGGTCGATGTAGTGCTTGATCTCGAGCGGATGCTCGGGCTTGGCCGAGTAGCCGTGGCCGACGAAGTCGATCGCCCAGCAGGAGAAGTGCTCCGAGTGCGATCGCAGGTTGCGGGAGTACGCCTCCGCGTGGCCCGTGATGCCGTGGAGCATGATGAGCGCGGGCTTGGACGTGTCGCCAGCGTGAAGGTAGCGGGTGCGGTGCCCGCCAGCGTCGATGTAGCCCTGGCTGAATTCGAGGGCGGCCAGGTCAGACCAGACTGATGCGAAGGGTCGTTCGGTCATGAGTTCTCTCCATTCCCCTCGGCCGCGCCGAGGACTGCCGCGAGTGCCGCGGTGAGCTGTCGCTCTGCTTCATCGGTGTCGTGCACGCCTGCCGGCTGGCGCCAGGCGATGTAGCCGTCGGGCCGCACGAGCAGCGCGCCGGCCTCATCGATCTCGCTGACGGCGTTCCAGTCGCCGTAGAGGTCGGCGTGCTCGGGTGCGCCGATCACGACGGTGCGCAGGTACGGTGCGTCGAGGCGAGCGGATGCCTCGGCCCAGGCGGTTCCCGAAAGACCCGTCACCAGCGACATCCGGCCGCCGCCCGTGACGTCGAGCGTCGAGACCCGCACGCCCTTCTCGTTGACGAGCCACGCGTGGGGGATCTTCGCCCCCGGCCGCGTCGTCGCCTGCAGGTAGAGCTCGCGGTCGCGCTGCCAGACCTCGTCGCCGAGGGTCGGGTCGGGGATGACCGCGCTCGACTCGTAGCGCTGGTTGAGCTCGACGCCCTGGGCGTTGAACTCGGTGTTCTTGAGCTCGAGGGCCTCATACAGTGCCTTGCGGGCGGCGACCCCCTCGGGCGTGCCCGACTTGAGGCGCTCGACTCCCGCGGCAACGGGGTCGTCGGCGCCCGGCACGCTGATGGCGGCACGGATGGGCGCGTAGTCCTTGCGTGACTGGTTCGCCCTGGCCACGATCTGCTTGCCGACGGGCACGCGCTCGTCGGAGTAGCTGTCGAGCAGCCCCTGCCCGGCCCAGCCATTGACCGCGAAGGCGAGCTTCCATGCCAGGTTGAAGGCATCCTGCATGCAGGTGTTGGAGCCGAGGCCCGAGCTCGGTGGGTGGCGGTGCACGGCATCGCCCGCGCAGAAGACACGACCGCGGTGGTAGAGCTCGGCGTGCTGCTGGTTGACGTACCAGATCATCTCGCGGTCGATCTCGACCTCAAGGTCGGGGATGCCCGTGAGGGTGCGAATTTGGCCGAGCAGGAACTCCTCGCTCAGGTCGGGCTCGCCCGCCGAGATGTCGAAGCCCCAGCCCAGGATCCACTGGTCCCACGGCCGGATGGCACGGAAGGTGGCCATGCCGATCTCGCCGATGCCCGCCGCCGGGTTCATGATCCAGTGCAGGATGCTCGGCCGGTGCTCGACATACTGGCGGAGGTCGGCCGTGAAGAGGATGTAGACGGTGCCCGCACGGGCGAGTTCGCCTTCGAAGGGAAGGTCGAGTTCCTGGGCCACCTTCGACTTCGCGCCATCCGCACCGACGAGGTAGCGGGCGCGCTGCGTGTACTCGGTGCCGCTCTGCTTGTTGAGGAGTCGTACGGTGACACCGTCGGCGTCCTGCTCGTGCGAGAGGTACTCGGTGTTGAAGGAGACATCCGCTCCATTGGCGGCCGCGTTCTTGACGAGCACGGGCTCCATGAGGGTCTGCGGGATGTCGAGCATGCCGCACGGGCTGCCCTTGAGGTAGTCACCGTAGCGCTGATCACCCGTGCCCCAGGTGCGGATGCGCGCGATCTCTTCGCCGACGAGGCTCGTCGTGAACATGGTGTCGCCCATGTACTCCCACGGGGTCGCGTATTTCTTGGCCTCGTCTTCGACGCCGAGGTCGCGAAGCACCTCCATGGCGCGCTGGTTCGTGATGTGCGCGCGGGGACTGTTCGCGAGCCAGTTCCACTTGGACACCATGTGGGTGCGCACACCGTACTTGGCCAAGGCAAGGGCTGTCGTGGCGCCGGCGGGGCCCGTGCCCACGACGATCACGTCGGTGTCGAATTCAGCGTTCTCTGGCATCGCTCTCTTCCTCGAGATGTGGGACGGGTGGACGCGTGAACGCCTCCAACTGGCATGCTAGCACGCCTGTCAGTAGCGATCCACTTGCAATTAACTGCCGAACGCGCATACTCTCTACTGACCCGCTAGCATGCGAGTTAGTTTTCAGAGAGGAAAACCGTGACAACGACGACACAGCCGCCCGCGACTCCGACGGCCAAGACATCACCCCTGAAGGTCGCGAGCGCCAGCTTCGTCGGCACGACGGTCGAATACTTCGACTTCTTCATCTACGGAACCGCCGCCGCGCTCGTGTTCCCGCAGATCTTCTTCCCCGAGTCGACCCCACTCATGGGCACCCTGCTCTCCTTCGCCACCTTCGGCGTGGGATTCCTGGCGCGCCCCCTCGGCGGCATCATCTTCGGCCACTTCGGTGACCGCGTCGGCCGCAAGAAGATGCTCGTCATCTCCCTACTCGGCATGGGGCTTGCGACCCTCCTCATGGGCCTCCTCCCCGGCTACGCGCAGATCGGCATCTGGGCCCCCATCCTGTTGACCGTCCTCCGCCTCCTGCAGGGACTCATGGTCGGCGGCGAATGGGGCGGCGCGACGCTCATGGCGGTCGAACACGCACCCCTCGGCAAGCGCGGCTTCTACGGCGCCTTCCCGCAGATGGGCGCGCCCGCAGGCACCTTCCTCGCGACCCTCGCCTTCCTCATGGTCTCGCAGCTGCCCGACCCCGAGTTCTTCGCGTGGGGCTGGCGCATCCCCTTCATCGCGAGCATCCTGCTCGTCGGCGTCGGCCTCTTCATCCGCCTCTCCATCAGCGAGAGCCCCGCGTTCGCCGCTGCCCGTGAGAAGGCTGAGATCGTCAAGGTGCCGCTCGTCGTCGCCTTCCGCAAGCACTGGCGCGAGATCTTCATGGTCGCCGGTACCTACCTCAGCCAAGGCGTGCTCGCATACATCACTATGGCGTTCCTTGTGAACTACAGCGGCGGCGTCGGCATCGACCGCACCGCCGCGCTCATGGGCATCTGCTTCGCCGCCATCGTCGCAACCGTGCTCTACCCCGTGTTCGGCTCGCTGTCAGACAAGTACGGGCGCAAGACCATGTACTTCCTCGGCGCCGTGCTGATGCTCATCGCGACCCCGATCGGCTTCCTGCTGATCAACACGGGCAACCCGTGGAACTTCGCTCTCGCCGTCACGCTCATCTTCGGCATCGCGATGGCCCCCTCGGCCGGCGTCACCGGCTCGCTGTTCGCGATGATCTTCACGCGCGAGGTGCGCTACACCGGGGCATCCGTCGGCTACACGATCTCCCAGATCGCCGGACCCGCCTTCGCGCCGACCATCGCCGTCGCCCTGCTCGCAGCGGGCGGATGGCAGGCGGTCGTCGTCTACCTCATGATCGTCTGCGCGATCTCCGTCGTGTCGGTCGCCGTCATCCCCGGCGGATGGGGACGCAAGGAAGCGGCGTTCCGCAACGACGCCAACAACGCGCTCGAGAACAACTAACTGAGCCAGGGCCCTGGACTCCCCAGGGCCCTGCAGCTCGTTCACCAACGCAACTTCGGAGAAACGGCGACACGCCGTCGGATCTCAGCCGCTCGGCCGGCGTGTCGCCAAAACTCCGAAGTTGCGTTGGAGAGCGGACGCGGAACCCAGACACCGGATGTCTCACCCAGCGCCTGCCTTACGTTGCGCTACCGCGGGAGGGTGAGGATCTCGACCCCGTCGTCGGTGATCGCGATCGTGTGCTCGCTGTGGGCCGTGCGGCAGCCGGTCTTGCTGCGGAGGGTCCAGCCGTCGGCATCCGTCACCAGCTCGTCGGTGTCGATCATGACCCAAGGCTCGATCGCGAGCATCAGCCCTGGGCGCAGCGTGAAGCCGCGACCGGGGCGGCCCGTGTTGGGCACATGCGGGTCCTGGTGCATGGTCGAGCCGATGCCATGGCCGCCGAACTGCAGGTTGATCGGATAGCCCGCCCCCTCCAGCACGGTGCCGATCGCGTGCGCGATGTCGCCGATGCGGGCACCCGGACCGGCCACCGCGATGCCGGCCGCGAGGGCACGCTCCGTCGCGTCGATCAGGGCGACGCTCTCGGGCGGGCGCGAGTCGCCCACGATGAAGCTGATGGCCGCGTCGGCCGCGATCCCGCCCGTGAGTACCGCGAGGTCAAGCGTGAGCAGGTCGCCGTCGGCGAGCGCGTAGTCGTGCGGCATCCCGTGCAGCACCGCGTCGTTGACGGCCGTGCAGATGTAGTGGCCGAAGGGGCCGCGGCCGAAGGATGGCGCGTAGTCGACGTAGCAGGACTCGGCACCCGCGCCGAGAATCATCTCCTTGGCCCAGCGGTCGATCTCGAGCAGGTTGGTGCCGACGCGGGCGCGGCCCTTGATGGTGTGCAGGATCTCGGCGACGAGCGCGCCACTCGTGCGCGCCTGCGCGATCTCGGCCGGAGTCAGGATCTCGATCATCGCGCAGCCCCCTGGTCGGCCAGAACATCGCCGAGGATGAGGGCGGGGGTCGAGCGGATGTGCGCCTCCATCACCCGGCGGGCCTCCTCGGAATCGCCGGCACGGATGGCGGCGACGATCTCGGCGTGCTCACTGTGCCGCTCCTCCGTCACGTAGCCGAGCGGGAGCGGGCGGCCCGCCGTGTTGATGAGGAAGTCACTGAGGTCCCAGAGTCGCCGGCTGGACTCCGACATGATCGGCGAGGCCACCGCGCGGTGGATCGCGGAGTGGAAGTCGCGGTTCTCCCGGCGGTAGGCGGAGGACTCGTCGGCGCCCGGCTGGTGATCGCGAGCCGTTGCCGCCGCGATGATCGACTCGAGGCGCTGCACATCCTCAGGGGTGCCGCGCTTGGCTGCCGCCCCCGCCATCGCTCCCTCGAAGGCCGCGAACACCTCGAAGAAGTCGACGACGTCGCGCGGTGAATAGCTCTTCACGACGCACCCGATCTGGGGCAGGATCTCGACGATGCCGTCGGCGGCCAACTGGCGCAGGGCCTCCATGACGGGCTGCTTGCTCACCCCGAACTCGGCCCGCACGGTCTCGACCGAGACACGGGAGCCCGCAGGGTAGTCGCCATCAAGGAGCCGCGATTTGAGTGTCTCGTACACCTGGCCCGAGAGCCGCCCCCTGCTGCGCTGATTGTCGACGTCGCTCATCCATCCAGTATGGACGATGCTGGCATGCCAGCCCTGCTTTCCCAACTCAGGACCTGGCTTTCACAATTCAGGAGGTGGCTTTCACAATTCAGGAGGTGGCGAGGTCGTTCCTGGGATGGGAAGGCAAAGTCCTGAATTAGGAGAGCCAAGTCCTGAATTGGGAAAGCCGGGCTGGGCGTGAGTTAGGGAGCCGCGTAGCCGAGGCTCGACGAGAGGTCGTCGCCCGCCGCGCGCACGAGTTCGGCCCAGTCGTTGTCGGCGCGCTCTGAGAAGCGAGCGGATGGCACCGACAGGCTGATGGCCGCGACCACCGCGCCCGAGGAGTCCCGCACGGGGGCAGCGACGCACCACACCCCAGGGGTCGATTCCTCGCGCTCGAACGCGACCCCCGTCTCGCGCACGCCCTCGAGTTCCTGCTCAAGCGCGTCGAGAGAGCGGATGCTGCGCTCCGTCATCCGCGGCAGCGCATCCGGATCTGGAAACAGCTCGCGGAGGGTCGTCGGCGACACGTAGGCGAGCAGCACCTTGCCGAGCCCCGTGACGTTGGCGGGGAGTCGCTGGCCGATGCTGGACGGGAGGCGCAGCGTGTCCCTCGGCTCGACCTTGGCGAGGTAGAAGACGTCGGCACCCTCGCGCAGGGCAACGCTCACGGTCTCGTCGGTCTTCGCAGACAGCGAGCGGGCGGCCTCGTTCGCGGCGGCAAGCATGTCGAAGCGGGCCGAGTATGCGTTGCCGAGGTGCAGGAGTCGCACCCCGAGCCGGAAGCCGCCGCCGTCGTCCTTCTGCAGGTAGTCGCGGGCGACGAGCGTCGAGAGCAGTTCGTGGGCCGTCGTGCGTGGCACGCCCGTGCGACGGACGACCTCTGGCGCCGTGATGGGCCCGTCGGCGTCGAGGAACAACTCGAGGATGTCGAGGGTGCGCACGACGGCGGGTGTGAGGCGGGCCATTCCCTATGGATACTCGGCCTGGGGGGTGGAGCGCAAACTGGGAGTCCGCGACATCCGCTTGACATCTCGCCTCTCGCATTGTTCGATATATAGAACAAGTGCCGAAACTTCGAACAAGATCGGCCCACACGCTATCGAGAGAAGGTACTGGAATGGCCGAGCCCATCCACGTCGCCATCATCGGCTCCGGCAATATCGGCACCGACCTGATGATCAAGATCCTGCGCGGCAAGGGGCTGCTCAAGGCGGCCGCGCTCGTCGGCATCGACCCCGACAGTGACGGCCTGCGCCGCGCAGCGAGCATGGGAGTCACGGCGATCTCCTCGGGCGTCGACGGACTCATCGCCGACCCCGTCTTCGCCGACATCGACATCGTCTTCGACGCCACCTCCGCCAAGGCGCACGTCTACAACGCCGAGAAGCTCCTCGCGGCGAAGCCCGGCATCCGCCTCATCGACCTCACCCCCGCGGCGATCGGGCCCTACTGCGTGCCCGTCGTCAACCTCGAGGAGCACATCGACGCCCCGAACCTCAACATGGTCACGTGCGGCGGTCAGGCGACGATCCCGATGGTTGCGGCCGTCTCGAGCGTCGTTCCCGTGAAGTACGCGGAGATCGTGGCATCCATCGCCAGCAAGTCGGCCGGCCCCGGAACCCGCGCCAACATCGACGAGTTCACCGAGACGACCTCGGAGGCCCTCACGACGGTTGGCCGCGCCGAGAGCGGCAAGGCCATCATCGTGCTCAACCCGGCCGAGCCGCCCCTCATGATGCGTGACACCGTGTTCACGCTCTCCGAGCCCGGCGACCAGGCCGCCATCGAGTCGGCCGTCGAGGAAATGGTCTCCAAGGTGAACGCCTACGTTCCCGGCTACCGCCTCAAGCAGAAGGTGCAGTTCGACCTCATCGAGCAGCCCATCGTCATCCCCGGCGTCGGCGAGTTCACGGGCCTGAAGACGAGCGTGTTCCTCGAGGTGGAGGGCGCCGCCCACTACCTGCCCGCCTACGCCGGCAACCTCGACATCATGACCTCCGCGGCGATGCGCGCCGCCGAAACAATCGCCCTGCGCTCGCAGGCAGAGAAGGCGGCCTGACATGTTCGACCCCACCAAGGACAAGCTCTTCATCTCCGACGTCACGCTGCGTGACGGCAGCCACGCCGTCGGCCACCAGTACACGGTGCAGAACGTGCGCGACATCGTCACCGCGCTCGACAAGGCCGGCGTCGACAGCGTCGAGGTCGCTCACGGCGACGGCCTCGCCGGATCAAGCGCCAACTACGGCTTCGCGCGCCATTCGGATGTCGAGCTCATCGAGGCCGCCGCGGAGGTCGCCGAGAACATCGCGATCGCAACCCTGCTGCTGCCGGGCGTCGGCACGATCCATGACCTCAAGCGCGCGGCATCCGCCGGCGTCAGCTACGTGCGCGTCGCGACCCACTGCACCGAGGCGGATGTCTCGGCGCAGCACATCGAGACGGCGCGCGAGCTGGGGCTCAACACGACCGGCTTCCTCATGATGAGCGCCATGACGACCCCGGCGAACCTCGCCCAGCAGGCGAAGCTCATGGAGGGCTACGGCGCCCAGTGCGTCTACGTCGTCGACTCCTCCGGCGCCCAGACGATGGGCGACGTGACCGACCGCGTCAACGCGATGCGCGACGTGCTCAACCCCGAGACCGAGATCGGCATCCACGCGCACCACAACCTCTCGCTCGGCGTCGCCAACTCGGTCGCCGCCGTGCAGGCGGGCGTCAACCGGGTGGATGCCTCGCTCACGGGCATGGGCGCGGGTGCGGGCAACGCCCCGCTCGAGGTCTTCATCGCCGTCGCCGACAAGCTCGGCTGGAACCACGGCACCGACGTCTTCGCCCTCATGGACGCGGCCGACGAGATCGTGCGCCCGCTGCAGGTGCGCCCTGTGCAGGTCGACCGCGAGACGCTCGGGCTCGGTTACGCCGGGGTGTACTCGTCGTTCCTGCTGCACGCGGAACGAGCATCCGCTCGCTACGGCGTGCCGACGATCGAGATCCTCATGGAGCTCGGCAAGCGCAAGATGGTGGGGGGCCAGGAGGACATGATCGTCGACGTGGCCCTCGACCTGCTGAAGGAGAAGGACGCAGCATGAGCATCGAGCGCGACTCGGTCTACCACGCCACCCTCGGCGACGCGCTGCTGGGCGCCTACGAGACAGGCACCCCCATCGCTCCCCTCACCTCGACCCACTCCGGGCTGAGCATCGAAGACGCCTACGCCGTGCAGCTCCACCAGGTGAAGCAGTGGACGGAATCCGGCCGCCGCATCGTCGGCTACAAGGTCGGCCTCACCTCGAAGGCGATGCAGGAGCAGTTGGGCGTCGACCAGCCCGACTTCGGTCACCTCTTCGAAGACATGGTGCTGGATGCCTCGGCTCCCGTGAGTCTCGACCGCTTCATCGCGCCCCGCATCGAGCCGGAGATCTCCTTCGTGCTCGGCCGCGACCTCAAGGGACCGGGGCTCAGCCGCGAGGATGTCGCCGAGGCGATCGACCACGCCGTCATCTCGCTCGAGGTCATCGACTCCCGCATCGCCGACTGGAAGATCACGCTCGCGGACACGATTTCGGACAACGCGTCATCCGGTGCCCTCATCCTCGGCGAGAAGGCGGCGCTCGACGCGGTCGACCTCGCCGAGCTGCCCGTGACCCTCGAGCGCAATGGTGAGACCGTCGGCGAGGGGGTCGGTGCCGCGGTGCTCGGTCACCCCATCGAGGGCATCGTGTGGCTCGCGAACACGCTCGGCGCCCTCGGCACGACGCTCGCAGCAGGCTCGGTCGTCATGGCGGGGTCGATCACGGCGGCCGTCGCGATTGCGCCGGGCGACAGCATCCGCGCCACCTTCGGCGAACTGGGCGACCTCGAGGTCACCTTCGCGTAGGGCTCAGGCCCCGCTTTCACAATTCAGGAGTTGGCTCTCCTAATTCAGGACCTCCTGAGTTATGAAGGCCAACTCCTGAATTGAGAAAGCCAAGTCCTGAATTGGGAAAGCGGAAGGGGCCGGCATCCAGTGGATGCCGACCCCTTCTCCTCTTAATTAAGAGGGGAGCTTGTAGGTCTCGATCTCGGAGCGCACCGTGACCCACTGGGTCTCGGTGAAGGCCTCGAAGTTCGCGCCCGGCCCGCCGAAGCGTGAGCCGTTTCCGGATGCTCCCATGCCGCCGAAGGGCGCGCTCGCCTCGTCGCCGACCGTCTGCTCGTTGACGTGCACGACACCGCTGCGGATCTGGTCGGACACATCCATCGCGAGTCCCGCGTCGCCCAGGATCGCGACCGAGAGACCGTATTCGCTCGCGTTGACGAGCTCGATGGCCTCCTCGATCGTGCTGTAGGAGGTGACGGGGGCGACGGGTCCGAAGATCTCGTCCTTCCACACCGACATCTCGGGGCGCACCCCGCTCAGCACGGTCGGGCGGAAGCACCGCCCCTCGGCGGGGCCTCCTGTCACCAGCTGCGCGCCGCCCGCGACAGCGTCATCGACGATGCCGCGCACGGCCGAGAACTGGCGGTCGTCGATGATGGGGCCCATCTGCACGCCCTCCTCGGCGAAGGGGTCGCCCACGCGCACGGCGTCTGCGATAGCGCCGAGCTTGGCGACGTACTCGTCGACCTGCGACTCGTGCACGAGGTGACGACCGGCCGCCTGGCAGATCTGGCCCTGGTGCAGGAACGACCCGAAGGCGCCCGCCGCCGCCGCCTTGTCGAGGTCGGCACCGGGGAGCACGATGATGGCGTTGTTGCCACCCAGTTCGAGGTGGGCACGCTTCATGTGCTCGGCTGCGGCCTTACCCACGTGGCGCCCGGCCGCGGTCGAGCCCGTGAAGGAGATGACGCGCACCTCGGGGGCGCTCACGACGGCAGCACCGACATCCGCCCCACCGGGCAGCACCTGCAGCACGCCCTCGGGGAGGCCCGCCTCCTCGAAGACGCGCTGGATGACGACACCGCCGCACACGGAGGTGCGGGGGTCCGGTTTGAGCAGCACCGCGTTGCCGAGGGCGAGCGCGGGGGCGACGGAACGGATCGCGAGCGTCAGCGGGTAGTTGAACGGTGCGATGACCGAGACGACCCCCGCCGGTACACGGCGCGCGATCGACCAGCGCGGCTTGTTGGTCGTGAGCACCTCGCCGTGCGGGTGGGCGGGCAGGGCCGCCCCCTCACGGCACTCGCTGATGGCGGCGAGCACCTCGGTGCCCGCCTTGGCCCAGGTGCCGCCGCTCTCGCGCACGATCCAGGGCTTGATGAGCTCGGCATCCCGCTCGAAGATGTCGCCCGCCTTGCGCAGCACGGTCGCGCGGGCGGCCGGCGTCATGCGAGCCCACTCGCGCTGTGCGCGGTCGGCACGGCGCGAGGCCTCGGCGACCTGCTCGAGCGAGGCGGTGCCAAGAGTGCCGATCACGGCACCCGTCGCAGCCTCGGTCACCTCGAGCGGCTCGCCGTCACCGGCGACCCATCCGCCCGCGGCGATCTTGCCGGTCCACACGTCTGCGTCGAGCAGGCTCATGACGTCTCCTATTTGTTCTTCCACTGGGGTGCGCGCTTCTCAACGAACGCGGCGACGCCCTCGGCGCGGTCCTCGCTCGTGTAGGGGTTGGGGCCCACGTTGAGGCGCAGCGCCGAGGCGAGGGGCAGGCCCCAGCCCTTGACGGCCATCTCCTTGTAGCGACGCGTGGAGACGGGCGAGTTCGCGACGATGCTGCGCACGTAGGCCTCGACCTCCTCCTCGAAGGATTCCCGCGAGACGACCTTGTTGACGAGGCCGATCTGGGCGGCCTCCTCGACGGGGACCATACGGCCCGTGTAGAGCATGTCCATCGCGTAGCCGCGGGGAACGAGGCGGGGCAGCACGATGGAGCCGAAGTTGGCCCCCATGCCGCGCTTCGCCTCGGTGAGCCCGATCGTCGTGCCCTCGACGGCGATACGGATGTCGGCGGCGAGCGCGATCTCGCATCCGCCTGCGAGCGCGTGCCCGTTGATGGCGGCGATGACGGGCTTGTAGGTCTCGACGATCACCTCGAGCATGGCGCGGTGCACGCCCGTCATGGGCGTGTGCACCTGGCGGCCGGCCTTGGCGATCGAGTTCATCTCCTTGAGGTCACCGCCGGCGCAGAACGCCTTGTCGCCGGTTCCCGTGATGACGACGGCCCAGACATCCGGGTCTTCGCCCGCTTCAACGAAGGCCTCGAGCAGCAGCTGCACGGTGTGACGGCTCATGGCGTTGCGCCGCTCGGGGCGGTTGATCGTGATGCGCGCGACGTGGTCGGTGACCTCGTAGAGCACCTCGTCGGGGGTGCCAGCGATAAGTCCGTCACTCATGCTGCGTCTCCTTCTGCGATCTCAATGACGCCCGCCTCAAGGAGGGCGTCGATGTCGGATGCCTCGATGCCGAGTTCTGCCAGCACGGAGGCCGTGTCAGCACCAACGGCCGGGGGCGCGTTGGTGTGCTCAAGGTATTCCCCGTCGAAGGTGATGGGGGTGTTGACGATCGTGAACTCGCCGAGCTGCGGGTGCTCCATCTCCTCCAGCTGGCCGATGGCCTGCACCTGCGGGTCGACGATGACCTTGTCGAGCGTGTTGACGGCCGCGTGGGGCACGTTGGCCTTGTCGAGCCGCTCGATGAGCTCGTCCATCGTGAAGCGCGACGTGGCCGCACCGAGTCGCTCATTGACGACGCCGCGGTTGTTGACGCGCGTGACGTTGTCGGCGAACTCGGGCACATCCTTCAGTTCCGGCGCCTCGATCGCGTCGAGGAGGCGGTAGAGGGTGTCGTTGTTGCCGCAGGAGAGGAAGACGTAGCCGTCGGATGCCGGGTAGGCGCCGTTGGGCACGTTGCCGCGGAAGCCGGAGCCGAGGCGCTTGGGCACGGGGCTTCCTGCCGCGACGCTCATGAGCGGAGTCGCGACCCAGGCGAGGGCGGTCTGCAGCAGCGAAACTTCGAGGTGCACGCCCTCACCCGTCTGGTCACGGCGACGGAGTGCGTCGAAAACGCCGAGCGCGATCCACATGCCCGTGCCCATGTCCATCATCGACAGCGGCACGCGGGCGGGCGCGCCCCCCTCCTCGCCCGTCATGGCGACGACACCGGAGTAGGCCTGCAGCATCGCGTCGTAGGCGGGCTGCTCGGCGCGGGGGCCCGTGCGGCCGTAGCCGCTCATGTCGGCGTAGATGACACGGGGGTTGATCTCGTGGATCCGCTCCCAGGAGAAGCCAGCCTTGGCGAGTGCGCCGGGGCGGAGGTTCTGCACGAGCACATCGGCCGAGGCGATGAGGTCTTCGAGGACCTTCTTGCCCTTCTCGTCCTTGTAGTTGACGACGACCGACTTCTTGTTGCGGTTGAGCGAGAGGAAGGTGACCGAGACGCCCTTGCTGAGCGGCGCCCAGGCGCGGGCGTCGTCGCCGCCCCCGAGCCGCTCGACCTTGATGACCTCGGCGCCGAAGTCGGCGAGGACCTGGCAGCCGTAGGGCACCGCGACACTCGTGCCGATCTCGATGACGCGAATCCCCTTGAGGGAACCTGGCGTGCTCATCAGTTGCTCTCCTTCTCTGCGGCGAGCCGCGCTTCGTACTCGTCGCGAGCGGGGGATTTCACCGGCTCGCGGTAGGGCGACATGGCGCCCTCATAGACCGAGGGTCCCTTGCGGAAGTGGGATGCCTGCTCGAAGGTCTCGATGAAGGGCATGTCCATGGGGTAGACGTCGGCCCCCGTGGGGCGCGGTCCCGCGGCGGTGACCTTCGACCACAGTTCGTGCCCGACGACCTCCTCGGCGATGACGCCGGCCTCGATCAGCTTCGCGAGGTCGACGCCCGTCTCGACGCCCTCGGACTCGAGCAGGTGCACGAAGTCCTCGGTCGGGATCATGCGGGTCGCGCGGCCATTGCCGCAGTAGGGGCATCCGCCCATTCCGCCGATCGCGGTGTCGATCTGGAGGGTGTGGCGCTCATCGAGCTCCTCCATCGCGACGTAGGCCGACAGCATCGCCATGCCGCGGGCGTCGTGGAGGTGCAGGTGGTAGTCCTTCACCTCGGGCCAAGTGGCGACGAGGCGGCGCATCATCGACCGCACGGCCGAGGGGGTGTTCCAGCTCATGGGGTCGCCCACGTGGATGCGGGTGACGGGCACGCCCGCCTCGGTCCACGCGTCGTACTGCAACTGGAGCAGGCGCATCCGCTCGTCTTCGCTGAACTCGCCGAGCCAGTTCGAGCCCCACGCCGCGTTGACGGAGATCTCGGCGTGCGTGACGCCCTTCTCCTTGGCGGTCGCGACGGCACGCCCGAGCGCGTCGATCTCGTCCTGCTGGCTGATGTTGATGTTGCGGCGCACGAAGACGTCGCACAGGTGGATCTTGCTGCGGCCGAGCGTCGGGTCGGGCAGGCTCAGCTTCTCGCCGTAGGCGTCGCGCCGCTCCGCGCCCTTCTGGTTGAGCACGATCGCGGTGTAGGTGACGCCCTCGACGGGGGTGAAGCCGGCGATCACCTCGTCGACGTTCGCCATCTGCGGCGTCCACTTGGGGCTCACGAAGGCACCGACGTGGATGCGCTTGAGGCCGGTCGCAGAGAGCGCGTCGAGCAGGCGGATCTTCTCGGAGGCCGGGATGTCGGCGCTCTCGATCTGCATGCCCTCGCGCATCCCCTCCTCGAGGATGCTGATGGTGGGTCGTCCCTTGGTCATTCGGTGCTCCTCTTCGGGATGGACGATGTGAATGCGGCGCCCGGTTCGGCGCTGATGGCGGCGATGATGCGGTCGGCCGTCTCGCTGTCGTAACCACCGGCCGCGCAGCAGTCGAGGAACTTGCCGCGGAGCTCGTCATCGCTGAGCGGGTCGGCTGCGAGCCCGTGGGTGACCTCGGTGCGCGAGACCTGGGTGCTGCCGTCGGGGAAGGTGACCTCGACGACGGAGTAGCCCGTGTCGAACTCGGCCGGGCCGTGGGGCGGCACGGCGCTCTCGCCGATCTCGACACGGCGCAGCAGCGCTTGCGCCTCCTCGTCGGCGAAGGTCGCGTCGGTGAAGTCGTCGAGCGTCACGTCACCGCGCAGCCACGCGACCGCGAGCGTGTACTCGAGGCTGAACTTGCCCTGCGTGCCGGTCGCCGGAAGGCCGGGGCGGAGCGCCCGCGTGCCCCGAGGATGCACCGTTGCGGTGATGCGCGTCGGCATCGCTGCGAGCGGCGCGGTCTCGCGCAGGCTGAGCATGGCGTCGATGCTGCGGTGGGTGCCGTAGCAGCTCGGGTAGCGCTTGAGGCCGGCGTCACTCGGCCAGGCATCCGCCCAGTATTCGAGGCGCTCCCCCAACGCCTGCCCGGCGGAACCGACGGGCGCGACCTCCTGGTCGCCGTAGCGCTCGAGAAAGCCGTTCGGCGCATCCAGCTCATCCGGGTTGGCGGTGAAGCCGTCCTCGGCGAGCTCGAGTGCCATGACGGCGTCGCGGGCGGCGGCACCCGCGTGGAAGGGCTTGGTCATGGTGCCGAAGTTGACGCGGCTGCCCGCCGTGAGCGAGGCGACGATGCCGAGGGCGTTCCTGACGGTGCCGGCATCGGATGCGACGAGTCGCCCGAGTGCGGCGACCGTCGCGAGGCGACCCACGGTCGAGGTGGAGTGCCAGCCGCGCGCGTAGTGCACGTGCTGCGGGAGCACGTCGGCGACGGCACGGAAGACGGCGGAGCCGACCTCGTAGGCCTCGATGAAGCGTTCGCTGCTCGTGCCGCGCGCCTCAGCGACCGCGACGAGGGCGGGCATGAGCACGGCGGCCGGATGCAGCGGCATCGACGGCGAGATGTCGTCGTAGTCGAGCAGGTGGGCGGCGTTGCCGTTGACGAGTGCCGCCATGGAGGGCGTCGTGGTCTCCCCCGACGTCCAGACGGTCGACGGCCCGTAGGGCGACTCGCGTCGCGCCCAGGTGCGCAGGATGCGGTCTCCCTCCGCGCCTGAGGCGCCGAGGGAGACCGCAACCGTGTCGACCAGCGCACGCGTCACGGCCTCACTGTGATCTTCGGATGCGAGGACCCCTGAGACGGCGAACTCCGCCAGGACCTCCGTCGCTCCCGGTTCGGTGGCTGATTCGACCATGGTGATCAGAACGACTTCGGCAGCCCAAGCGTGCCGTGGGCGATACCCGCGAGCACGATGTTGTTGCTGATCGGCGCCGTGCGGGGCAGGCGAGCACCACGCCAGGCGCGCTCGATGCCGTACTCCTCTGCCGCGGCGTAGCCACCGAAGGTGTCGAACGCGGCCTCGGCGGCAGCCCACAGTGCTTCGGAAGCAAGGAGCTTCGCGCCGTTGACCTCGAAGCGGGGGTTGTCGCCCGCCGCGTACATCTCGGCGGCACGCCAGCGCATGAGCGAGGCGGCCTGCAGCTGCGCGTAGGCACGGGCGATCGGGATCTGGATGGCCTGGTTCATGCCGATCTTGCGACCGAAGACCTCACGCTCGTTGGCGTACTGCACGGCGCGGTCGAGCAGGTAGAAGCCGGCGCCGATGTACTCGCTCGTGACGATGACGCGCTCGGAGTTCATGCCCGAGAGGATGACCTTGAAGCCCTTGCCCTCCTCGCCGATGCGGTTGGCGACGGGCACGCGGAGGTCGCGGATCGCGAGCTCGTTGGTCTCGTGGTTGACCATCGTCTTGATGGGGGTCGCGACGATCTGGCCGCTCTCGATCGCCTTGTTGAGGTCGACCAACAGCACCGTGAAGCCGTCGGAGGGCTTGGTCGCGTCCTCGCGCTTGGTCGTGCGCGTCAGGAGGAGCAACAGGTCGGAGTGCTGCACGCGGGAGATGAAGATCTTGTTGCCGTTGACGACGTACTCGTCGCCGTCGCGCACCGCGAAGGTCTTGATGCGGGTCGTGTCGGAACCGGCGTCGGGCTCCGTCACACCGAAGGACTGCAGGCGCAGCTCACCGGAGGCGATCTTGGGCAGGTACTCCGCCTTCTGCTCGTCGGAGCCGTGGCGCAGGATGGCGCCCATCGTGTACATGCCCGCGCGGACGGCACCAGCGTGGCATCCGTTGCGCTCGATCTGCTCGAGCACGACCGCGGCGTCGCGGATGTCGGCGCCACCCCCGCCGTACTCCTCGGGAATGAGCATGCTCATCCAGCCCTGCTCATAGACGGCGTCGACGAACTCCTCGGGGTAGGTGCTGTCAGCGTCGTGCTTGCGCCAGTACTCGTTGTCGAACGGCTCGCACAGGTCGTCGATGGCCTCGCGGATGGCGATCTGCTCTTCGGTGAGGCTGAACGCGGAGGACTCGATCTTGTCTGCCATGGGGTGCTCCTTTACAGGGGTGGTTACGGTAAGCGAACCGGAGGTTCGCGATGGATCAAAGCGCGCGTATCACGCTGCGGAATTGGATTCTGCAAAGTCGAGGCCGCTGAAGACGCTGCGAACGCTCGCCGCGCCATCGAGGCCCGTGATGGCGTCGCGCAGGGCGCCCGCGCGCTGCTCGCCGAGCGCGCGCACGTTCAGGTCGAACTTGAGCTGCACCTGCTCCGGCTGGATGGGACGCAGCGCGGTGCCGAGGTTGGCCATGACCCGCTCCTCGATGACCGAGCCATCGGCCATGTGCACGCGTGCGATCGTGGGCAGGCGCTCGGGGTAGAGCGACTCGACCTCCTCGTCACGCACGTAGTGCACCTTCTCGGAGAGGGTGCGCACGAAGGGGTCGTCGAGCGCCTCCTGCGTGAAGTCGTCGAGGTAGAGCCCCAGGCCGGAGCCGCCCCGCCAGGCCATCGCGAAGGTCAGCGGCCCGCTGAACTGGGCGTGGTACGGGCTCTGCGGGCGCAGTTTCGCCTCACGCGGCTCGGCGATCGTGCGCGTGACCGACATCGGCACGGAGAGGTCGATGCGCTCGATCGAGTCGATATCGATGCCGCGCTTGGAGAGCAGCATGGCCGCGTCGATTCCCGTGTGGGTGAAGACGTTGGTCGGATAGGGCTTGATGAAGCACTTGTCGAGCTCCCACTCCTCGCCGAGGCCCGCCATGAAGCCCTCGTCGATGGGGTGCAGGCCCGTGAACGCCTGGAAGAAGCCGAAGCGACCCTCGAGCACGGTGTCGGGTGCCGTGATGCCCTGGCGTGCGAACTGTGCTGCCGTGACCCCCGCGTGGGCGGCCCATCCGCAGTGCACGCGCTTGACCGAGCCGCCGTTGCGATTGGCTTCCAGGATGCCGCTGCCCATGCTGGCGGCGATGCCGAGTGCGTGACGCGTGGTCGCGGCGTCCAGTCCGAGGGCGACCGCCGCGGCCGCAGCGGAACCGATCGCGCCACAGAGGGAGGTCGCGTGGATGCCGCGCTCGAAGAAGACATTGTTGCCGAGCTCGGGGTCGTCCGCCGCGTTGCCCAGTCGGATCGCGATCTCGTTGCCGGCGGCGACGGCGGCGAGCAGGGTGCGGCCGTCGACATCCGCCACCTCGGCTGCGGCGAGCGCGGCGGGAACGGCGGATGCGCTGGGGTGCAGGATCGAGGGCAGGTGCGTGTCGTCGAAGTCCAGTGCATGGGCGGCCGTGCCGTTGACGAGCGCGGCGGTCGGCGCCGGCACGCGGTCGGCGAAGCCGAGGAGCGTGGCCTGCGGGTTGCCACCCCACTCGCGGGCGAGGGCGACGGCGGCCTGCACGGGCTCGGTGTCGCGGGCCGCGATGGAGATGCCGACCGTGTCGATGAGGCGATCGCGCGAGTCGTCGGCGATGCGCTGCGGCAGCTCGGCGGCGGTCGCCACCGCGAACTCGGCAAGTCGAGCGCTGAGGGTTGTCACGTCGGTCATTCGGTCACCTCGAAGACGGCCATGGGGCGAACGGGCGAACCGGTCGCGCCCAGGAGGGGCAGGGGGGAGAGGATGAAGTCGAAGATGCGCTCGCCACGCTCGGCGAGCGCCTCGAGGTTGAGCATCTCGATAATGGGCACGCCCTGCTCGACGAGCATGAGGCGGTGCACGGGGAGGCGCGCGTGGCCCTCCCCCGCGGGGATGTGCTCGAAGGCGGTCGTGTCGCTGCCGACGAAGCGCGGCTCGTGGCCGGCAAGCCAGGTGCCGCCGTCGAGGTTGGGGCCGGGCACGCCCGAGTCGTGGCCGACAAAGGCGGCACCCTGTTCCCAGAGCTGGGTCCAGCCGGTGCGCACGAGCAGCGCGGCACCCTTGGGCACCGAGTCCTCACCGTCGGGCAGGAGTGCCGCGGCCGCCGCGAGGTCGTCAGCGGTCACCGGATGCGCGGGATCAAGCCGCTGCACCCCGAGCGCACGCGGCACGTCGAGCAGCACGCCCGGCACGATCGCCGGGCCAATGGTCTCGACGCCGTGGCTCGTGAAGCGGCCGGTGCTCTGCGCCTCCTCGGCGCTGACACCGTCATGCAGCATCCCGTCGGCGCTGATGTGGGAGAGCGCGTCGACGTGCGTGCCCGTGTGGGTGCCGAGGAAGAGCATGTCGTTGGCGCCGGAGGTGCCGTCGACGCGCACACTGTCGCCGTGGCGACGCATGAGGGCGTGCCGGTAGCCCGGGTGGCTGGGCGAGGTGGGGATGGCCTGGTGCAGCTGGTGGCCGAGGTCGACGATCTCGACGCGCGAGCCGTTGGCACGCGTGCCGTGGTGCAGTCGCGAGGTCACGATGCGCTCCTTTCGGCGAGGGCCGCGATGGTCTGGGCCTGGCGGATGACAGGCATGTCGATGAAGGAGCCGTCGGCGAGGGTTGCGACGCCGCTGCCCGAGGTGTCCATGCCCTCGGCGCGCTCGAGCACGGAGCGTGCCCACTCGACGTCGGCCGCGCTCGGCTGGAACGCGGCACGCACCGTCTCGACCTGCTTGGGGTGGATGCAGCTGCGGCCACGGAAGCCGAGCTCACGCTGCCGTGCGCAGTCGGCGGCGAGGGCATCCGTGTCGGTGACGTTGACGAAGGCGCTCGCGAGGGGCGAGGGGAGCCCGGCGGCGCGTGCCGCGAGCACGACCGTGAGGCGCGAGAGCAGCAGGCCGTCGGCGCTCGCGAGGTCGCGGCCCAGGCCGAGGTCGGCGCGCAGGTCGGCCTCGCCCAGCATGAGCGAGTGCACGCCCTCGACGGCGGCGATCTCATGGGCGTCACGGATGGCGCGCGCGGTCTCGAGCTGCACGATGAGCCGGCGCTCGATGCCCCAGTGGGCGGTCGCTTCGGCGGCACGGCGGGCTTCGTCGGCGCTGTCGACCTTGGCGACGCGGATGGCCGAGACGGCCCCGCGCCGCACGAGCGGCGTCACGGCCGCGATGTCGGCGTCGAAGTGCTCGGTCGAGGGTGCGTTCACGCGCACGACGGTGGGCACTCCGAGGCCATCACCGACGGCGGCGTCGAGGCCCGCACGGGCGGCGGCCTTCTCGTCGGCGTGCACGGCATCCTCGAGGTCGATCACGACACCATCAGCGGATGCCGCGGCCTTCGCGAAGCGATCGGTGCGCGTCGCCGGCACATAGAGCCAGGCGAGTGCGAGTTCCCAGTCGGCGGACATCAGACGGCGCCCTCCTCGCGGAGTCGCGCGATCTCCTCGGCGCTGTAGCCGAGCCCGGCGAGCACCTCGTCGGTGTCGGCGCCGTGCCCGCGACCCGTGTGGCGGATGCCACCTGGCGTCTCCGACATGCGGAAGAGCACGTTCTGCATGCGCACCCGGCCGAGGTTGGGATCGTCCACGGCGGCGATCGTGCCGATGTGGTTGAGCTGTGGGTCTTCGATCACCTGCGACATGTCGTAGACGGGGGCGATCGCCGCCTCCGCCTTCTCGAACTCGGCGATGACCTCGCCCATGGGGCGGGCGCGGATCCAGTCGGCGACGGCGCCGTCGATCTCGTCGGCGCGCTTGGCCCGCTCGACGCCGGAGCCGAACCAGGGCTCGTCGACCATGTCGGCGCGGCCCACGAGGCGCATGACGCGCTCCGCGATCGAGGTCGAGCTCGACGAGATCGCGACCCAGTGGTCATCGGCCGTCAGGTAGGTGTTGCGGGGCGCGTTGTTCTCGGAACGGTTGCCCGAGCGGCGCGTGATGTAGCCGAGCTGGTCGTAGGCGAGCAGCTGCGGGCCGAGCATCGCGAGGATCGGCTCGATGATCGCGAGGTCGATGACCTGGCCCTTGCCCGTGCGCGTGCGGTTGTGCACGGCGGTGAGGGTCGCGATCGCGGCGGCGAGGCCCGCGATGTTGTCGGCGAGCGCGAGCGGCGGCAGCGTGGGCGGCCCGTCGGGCTGGCCCGTCGAGAATGCGAAGCCGCTCATGGCCTCCGCGAGCGTGCCGTAGGCGGGGCGGCGCGACATGGGGCCGGTCTGCCCGAAGCCCGTGATGCGCACGAGGATGAGGCCGGGGTTCTCGGCGGAGAGGGTCTCGTAGTCGAGGCCCCACTTCTCGAGGGTGCCGGGGCGGAAGTTCTCGATCACGATGTCGGCGTCACGCACGAGACGCAGGAAGACCTCCTTGCCCTCGGGGTTCGAGAGGTTGAGGGTGGCGGTGCGCTTGTTGCGGCCGAGCATGAGCCACCAGAGGCCCTTGCCGTCCTTGCTCTTGCCGTGGGTGCGGGCACCGTCGGGGCGCGTGGGGTGCTCGACCTTGAGCACGTCGGCGCCGAAGTCGGCGAAGATCGTCGCGGCGCTCGGGCCCGCGAAGAGGGTTGCTATGTCGATGACCTTGAGGTCTTCGAGGGGACCGCGGCGGGGCGCCGAATCACCCGACCTCTCGTCGGCTGCGGGGGTGGTGGTCACGATGGATCTCCCAACTCTCGATCGTTCGGGGTCAGCGTAGGCGCGAGTCGTCCTGAGGTGAAGGCATGCTCTCACCTGCTGAGACGAGGTTTTCGCTGCCCGGTTGACGAACCCGGCGTGCGGTATCTATTCTGGCATACCGAATCACATTCTTTCTTACAGAATTGAACCGAACGCCGACTCACACCGTGTCGGCCCGTCCCAAGGAGTTAGGGCCCATGTCAGAACAGCCCACCGAAGTCGATGTCCTGGTCTCCGGCGCCGGCATCGCCGGCCTCGCCACCGCACTCGGACTCGCCCGGGGAGGTCGCAAGGTGCACGTCCTGGAGCGCGCTCCCGAACTTGGCGAGGTGGGTGCCGGCATCCAGCTCGCCCCCAACGCCCTCTCGGCACTCGACAGCCTCGGCGTGCTCGACAAGGTGCTGAAGGATGCCGTCTTCCCCGAGCGCAAGGTCTACCTCGACGCCGTCACGGGCAAGACGATCGGCATCATCGACCTCGGTGACGAGTTCGTGAAGCACTACGGCTACCCCTACGTCGTCGCACACCGCGCCGACCTCCACAGCTCCCTCCTCGAGGGATGCCGCGAGAGCGGCATCGTCGAGGTCGAGACCGACCGCGAGGTCGTCAGCGCCGTCAACCAGCCCGACGGCAAGGTGCTCGTCACGACCCTCAAGGGCCAGACCTACCTGGCCAACGCGGTCATCGGCGCCGACGGCATCCGTTCGCCGCTGCGTGACGCGATCATCGGCGACGAGCTCGTGCCCACCAAGTACGTCGCCTACCGCGGCACCGTGCCCACCGAGATCGTCGGCGAGGACATCACCTCCTCGCCCTCCGTGCTCTGCTGGCTCGGCCCCAACATGCACCTCATCCAGTACCCGCTGCGCAACGGCAAGGTCTACAACAACGTCGCCGTCTTCAAGTCCGACAGCTACAGCCCCGACCACGACAACTGGGGCACGCCCGAGGAACTCGACGCCCGCTTCTCGGTCTGCTGCGAGAGCGTGCAGAACGCCGGCAAGTACCTGAGCCGCGACATCCGCTGGCCCATGTACGACCGCGAGCCCGCCGAGAACTGGGTGGACGGCAACGTCGCCCTCATCGGCGACGCGGCCCACGCCATGGTGCAGTACCTCGCGCAGGGTGGCGCGCAGTCACTCGACGACTCGATCGCGATGGCCGGCGCGCTGCTGAGCTCGGAGAACACCTCCGATGCCTTCGCGGAATACCAGGACCGCCGTGTCGTGCACGCCAACAACATCCAGCGCCTCGCGCGCGTTGCCGGCGAGCTGTTCCACATCGAGGGCATCGGTCGCGAGATCCGCAACTACGCCTTCAAGGACCACGACCCGAAGGACTTCTCGAACCTCGACTGGATGTTCATGCCCCTCGACAAGGCGCCGAAGGTGCGGAACTACCCGGCCTAGGCGACAGCCAGGAGCCTCAGCGGCGCAGCTCGTTCTCGAGCTGCGCCGCTGCTCGTTTCATGGACTCTGCCAGCTCGGGCACGGCATCCGCCGGGATGCGACCGGTCGGGTAGGTGACGCCGATCGCGTACTCGACCGCGCCAGAGGCGCCGCGCACGGGCACCGCGAGGGCGCTGACGCCCGACTCGACCTCACCGTGCTGTTGCATGTAGCCACTCTCGGCGATGGCCGCGAAGTGCTGCTCGATCGCCGCGACATCCGCCTCCGAGCCGGCCGCGCGCACCGCCTTGGCGACCTCCGCGGGGTCGCTGTCTGACAGCAGCACGCGCCCCATGGCACTCAGGTGGGCAGGCTGCGTGTGGCCCGAACGGTCGCCGACCCGCAGCAGGTGCGGGCTCTCCACCGAGAAGAGGGTGCGGGCCGCCGCGCCATCCTCGAGCGCCGCGAGGTGCACGGTCTCGCCGCACTCCTCGACGAGCTCGCGCAGCAGCGGCAGCGCCAACTGCCGGACCCGCTCGATGGGGTTCGTCAGGCGATCGATGGCGTCGCCCGGGTGGTAGACCTTGGTCGCGGGGTCCTGCCGCGCGAAGCCGTGCAGCGCAAGCATCTGCAGCAGCCGGTGCGCGGTCGACGCGGCGACACCGAGGGCGGCTGCCGCCTCACCGATGCGCACACCGCCGGGACGTTCAGCGACAAGCATGAGAAGGCGAAGGGCCTTGTCGACGGAGCCGATGGGGTAGGCAGGCTGGTCCCGCTCGGGTTGCTCGGACATGCTGCGATTCTAGGGGACAGAATGCGATTCCCACTCAATGGGCGCGGGCCGGGTCGCCCGCGCAGCGGCGGATGCCGCGGCGCTACGTTTCCGGGTCGAGCGGCGGCACATCCCGCGGGTCGGCATCCGCCTCATCGAGCAGGCGGAACCCCAGACCCGGCACGAGCATCACGATCGCGGCGATCGCGATGAGGCCAGCACCGAAGATGATCGTGGCGAGTTGCACGCCCCATTCCTCCGCCAGCACGCCCGACACGAGCACGCCCACCGCGATCGATGCCGAAAAGACCATGTGACGGGCGGCCATGACCCGGCCGCGCAGGTGATCGGCGGCCATGAGCTGGATGGCGCTGTTGAGCGTCGCGAACGCCGCAAGGAACGCCGCGCCCACCGCAAGCCCCGCCGCGATGCCCCACCCGAGGGTCGGCACGAGTCCCATGATGATGAGGGCCACGCCGAGCGCGACGAGCGCGGTCGCCGCGCGACGCCCGAACGACCCGCCGCGACCGCGGATGACGGACTGGAAGATCGCGAAGAGCACCGCACCGATGCCGAGGGATGCCGTCAGCATCCCCATGCCGACGGGGCCGGTCTCGAAGACCGTCTCGGCGAAGACGACCGTGAAGGTGAAGATCGGGTTGCCGAGCAGGCCGACGACGCAGCACAGCGCGATCGCGAGGAGCATCGCGCGACTCCGGGCCATGTAGGCGATCGCGTCACGCCACTGGGAGGCGAAGCCGCCGCCGACCGGCACGAGGATGCGCGAGATATGCGGCCGCACGAAGAGCAGGGTCACGACCACGATCACGAAGGAGAGCGCGTTGAAGAAGAAGGCCCACGTCGCCCCCAGCGTCGCGAGCAGCACGCCGGCGATCGCGGGTCCGAGCGCGCGGGCGAGATTGAACTGCAGCGAGTTCAGCGTGACCGCCGAGACGACATCCTCCCGCGGCACGAGGTCGTTGACGAGCGACTGCCACGCCGGGTTATTGATGCCGTTCAGGATGCCGAAGAGCGTCAGGAGCCCCACCAGCACGACGGGCACATGGAACCCCGAGGCCCACTGCAACCACATGAGCAGGGTGATGACACCGAGACCCGCCTGCGTCCAGAGCAGCAGCATCCGCCGGTCCCGGTTGTCGGCGAGGGAGCCGCCCAGCGGCGAGAGCACGAAGGCCGGGCCGAACTGTGCCGCCGCGGCGACGCCCACCCACACGGCGCTGCCGGTCATCTGGTAGAGCACGTAGGGCACCGTGAGGTTGCCGAGCCACGTGCCCGTGCTCGAGATGAGCGCGCCCACCCAGAAAATCGAGTAACTGCGGTGGCGAAACGCGCTCAGGGCGCCCCCGCGGGGTGCACCGGCTACTGCTGACACAGGCTCTCCTGACTGCCGAAGATGAGACGGAACACAGGACTCGGGAGCCCGACACCGTGTGCCGGGCTCCCGAGTTCAGGAGTGCTGCTACTTAGCGACCGAAAGCGGACTTCCAGATCTCCGCGTCAGCCGCGCCGTACTCAAGCTCAGACTCGGCGGGCATGACCCACACCTGGTCGGAGTCGAGCGGCGGCAGGTCGATGCCGGCCGAGACGGGCGGGTCGACGTCGGCGCGGGCCGCGTAGTCACCGACCTGCGAGATGGCCGACTGGCCACGCTTCGAGAGCGCGTAGTTGAGGAACACCTCGGCTGCCTCGGAATTCTTCGCGTCGGCAACCTTGCCAGCGAAGAAGCTGAAGAGCACGAGCCCCTCCTCGGGCACGACCATCATGATCGGCGCGTTGTCCTGCGTCACAGCA
Source organism: Salinibacterium sp. GXW1014 (assembly GCF_044769865.1). Taxonomy (NCBI): domain Bacteria; kingdom Bacillati; phylum Actinomycetota; class Actinomycetes; order Micrococcales; family Microbacteriaceae; genus Salinibacterium; species Salinibacterium sp. GXW1014. The sequence goes on along the minus strand of NZ_JBIZWA010000001.1, from coordinate 1,244,744 downwards.
ACGTTGACGGATGCCGTACCCGCGGTCGCGACGTTGAGCTCGCCACGCGCGAGCGCCTCCTGGCGCTGGCCGCCGCTGTCGAAGACCGTCGGCTTGAGGGCCGCCATCTTGGTCCAGTAGTCGGGGTCGACCTCCTCCTGGATGAAGCGGTTCAGCGCGATGGACGAGCCACCGGCGGTGCCGGTCGTGAGGCCGATCTTGCCCTCGTTGGCCGGGTCGAGCAGGTCCATCCACGACTTCGGCGCGTCCTCTTCAGACACGAGCTGCGTGTTGTAGGCAAAGGTGACCGCGACGTTCGCGAAGGTCGTGAAGTCGCCGCCGTTGTGCTGCAGCTCGTCCTCACCCTCGATGGGCAGCGGGGTGTACGACTCCCAGATGCCCGCCTCGCCGAACTCGTTGGCGACCTTGTAGTCGGAGGTGATGATGACGTCGGCGGGCAGGCGGCCGGCACCGTGCTCAGAGAGCACACGCTCGCTGAGCTTGTTAGTGACGTCGCGCACGTACTCGACCTTGATGCCCGTGTCGGCGGTGAAGGCGTCGTTGAAGGCCTTCTGGTTGGCGTCCTGGTAGCCCGTGTAGAGCGAGAGGGTCTGCTCCTTGGCTGCCTCGTAGGTCTCCTTGTCGGCGATGAGCTCGCCGTCGATGACCAGGCCGTCCTCGACGTTGACGTCGGCGTCACCACTGACGACCGAGTCAGAGTCGCCACTCGCGCAGCCCGTGAGGGCGAGCGCGGCAATGGCGATCGAGGCGAATGCGGTGTTCCTGATTCGCATGCTGTTTCCTTTCTTGGTGGGGGTAGAAGGCGTCACTGCCGCCTACAGGGATGCGTCCTTGAACTTCCGCTCGCGGATACCGATCACCTGGGTGGCGATCGCCACGACGGCGATGAGGAGCACGAAGACGAGGCTGATGGCCGCGGAGTAGCTGATGCTGCCGTTCTCGAAGCTGTGGAAGACAAGGATCGAGAGCACCCGGGTGTCGGACGTGTAGAGGAACAGGATGGCGCTCATCTCACGCAGGCCGAGCATCAGCAGCAGGAGCAGCGTCGACACGATGCCCGTCCGCATGAGCGGGATCGTGACGTTGCGCACCGCGCGCATGCGGCCGGCACCGAGCATCACGGCGCTGTTCTCGAGGTCACCGTCGAGCTGCAGCATCGACGACGAGATACTGCGGTAGCCCTGCGGCATGTTGACCGCGAGTGTCGCGATAACGAGCAGCGCGATCGTGCCGTACACGGGGAACGGCAGGCTCAGCCACACCCACAGGATGCCCATACCGAGCACGACCTGCGGGATTGCGAGGGGCGACATGGCGATCTGCTCGAGCAGCTGCCCGAGGCGGGAGGTGCTGCGGTAGCGCACGTAGGAGGCAAGGAACGCGATGAGCGTTCCGATGATCGCGGCGGCGACGGCCATGATGATCGAGTTCATCGTCGACTCGCGGAAGTCGCTCTGCCCGATTGCCTGCGCGATGCGGTCGAAGGAGAAGCCCTCGAAGAGGTCCATGAAGCGGTTGATGTAGACGTTCTTCGACGTGGCCGTGAGCACGAGCGCAATCATCGGCATGGCGACGGAGAGGGTGAAGTAGAGCACCGCGAAGCCCGTCGCGACCCAGCGCAGGCCGCGCAGGGGCACGGGGCGCGGGCGGTTGCCCTTGCCCGTCAGCGTCGTGAAGCGCTTGCGGTTGACCACCCGCTGCTGGATGACCGTGACGATGACAACCGCCGCGGTCAGCGCGATCGCGATCGCCGCGGCAGCGTTCGGCTGCGGGTCGCCGACCATGAGGCCGTAGATGTAGGTCGGCAGTGTCTCGATGCCGGCGGGGTTGCCGAGGATCGCGTTGACGGGGAAGTTCTCCATCGCGAGCGTGAAGCTCAGGATGGCGGCACCCGCGAGGGCTGGCACGGCGAGGGGCAGGGTCACGCTGCCGAAGAGCTTGCGCAGCCCGGCGCCGTGCACCGAGGCCGCCTCCTCGAGGTCGGCGTTCATCATCGCGAAGGAGCTGTAGGTCAGCATGAACGTGTAGGGCGCGTAGTACAGCCCCAACACGAAGATGATGCCGCCGTAGGAGTAGATGTTGATTCCGCCGCCGAGGCCGATGTCCCTCAGGAACAGTGTGAGGTGACCCGAGGTGGGGCTCGCGAGGATCGACCACGCGAGGGCACCCACGAGGGCGGGGAGGAACATCGGGGCGATGCCGGCGATGTAGATGAAGCGCTTCCACGGAGCATCCGTGCGCGCCGCAATGAAGGCGAGCAGCGCACCGATGATGAGGGAGAGGAGCCCGGCGCCGGTGCCGATGATCATCGAGTTGATGATGCTCTGCACGCCCCGCTCGGTGCCGAGGATCGCGAAGTTCTCCCAGGTGAAGGTTCCGACATCTGGGTTGCCGGGGCGCGGCACGGCGGTCGAGAACGCCGCGATGATGATGAAGATCATCGGCAGCACGATCAAGAAGATGAACATGATCGCGAGCACGCCCGACGGGATCTCGCGACGGAGGTTCTTCAAGGCGATGCGGCCACGGTTGCGGCCCTTGGCGGCCGGCGACTCGACACCACGACTCGTGGCGACCGCGCGAGTGGACTGCTCATCCTGCTGCTCGCTGGGCGGGAGCGTGTAGGTCATGCCGCCACCGCCCCGACGGTGAGGTCGGCGCGCTTGGCCACGGCCTCGGGGAGCACCTGCACGGCGGCCGGGCTGACGGTCACCCAGGCGGTGTCACCGACGGCGAAGTCATCCGAACCCTTGGGGGCGACGACGTCGAGGGCCACGTCGCCGACCTCGACGGCGTAACGGATGCTGCTGCCCTGGAAGCTCGCGACGCGCACGATGCCCTCCCACGAGTTGGCGCCCGCGACACCCGCTCGCGCGAGCTTGAGGTCTTCGCTGCGGATGCATGCCTTGAGGTCCTGCGCACCGGGCGCCGGACGCGTCTGGCTCGTGGTCACGGTGAGCGGCGCATCCGTCAGCGTGAAGTTGCCGTCGGCCGAGGCCGTCACGGGCAGCACGTTGGAGACGCCAAGGAAGTGGGCGATCGAGGCGCTGACCGGCTCGTTGTACATGGCGGTCGGCTTGTCCATCTGCACGATGATGCCGTCCTGCATGAGTGCGATCCGGTCGGCGAGCGCGAAGGCCTCCTGCTGGTCGTGCGTGACGTAGACCGTCGTGAGCCCCATCTGCAGCTGGATCTCGCGGAGCTCGATGCGCAGGCGGTCGCGGAGGCGAGCGTCGAGGTTGGAGAGCGGCTCGTCGAGCAGCAGCACGGAGGGACGCATCACGAGGCTGCGAGCGAGGGCGACGCGCTGCATCTGACCACCCGAGAGGAGGCTCGCGCCACGCTCCGCGAAAGCCTCCAGGCCGACGAGCTCCAGCGTCTCCATGACGCGGGTCTTGATCTCATCCTTGGGAAGCTTCTGCAGCTTGAGGGAGTACGCAACGTTCTGGAACACCGTCATGTGCGGCCACACGGCGTAGGACTGGAAGACCATGCCCACGTTGCGCTTGTTGGGCGGCAGGTTGATGCCCTTTTCCGCGTCGAAGACGACCGTGTCGCCGATCGTGATGCGGCCCGCGGTGGGCTCCTCGAGTCCCGCGATGCAGCGCATCGTGCTGGTCTTGCCACAGCCCGACTTGCCGAGCAGCACGACCGACTCCCGGTCGCCGATCTCCAGCTGCATGTCGTCAATCGCGGTGAACTTGCCGTAGCGGAGCTGCAGGTTCTCGATCGTGATCTTCATGGTGATGTTCCTGTTCTCAGTGTCAGATCTCAGTCGTGAAAGGTGCGCGCTTCGATGAGCGTCGGGCCATCGGAGGCGAAGGCGCGCGTGAGGGCGAGGCGAAGTTCCGCCTCGGTGGTGGCGAGTTCGGCGGGTACGCCGTACCCTGCGGCCACTTGAACGAAGTCGATGCCAGGGAGCTCGACCGAGGGGGTGTTGTTGGTCCCCAGTCGCTTGTTGAAATTGACCATCGCGCCGTAGGTGTCGTTGCGAAGGATCACGAAGACGACCGGCGTGTTCTGCTGGGCCGCTGACCAGAGCCCGGTGATACCGAAGTTGGCGGATCCGTCACCGATTGAGGCTACGACGCGGCGCTGAGGATTGGCCAACTGGATGCCGACAGCGGCGGGGAGCCCGAAGCCGAGGCCTCCAGCTGCGGCCGAGTAGTACGAACCCTGTGACTCCAGCCGCACGGTGTTCCAGAACGAGTCGGCGGTCGACGTCGACTCGACGACGTGCACGGCGTCGTCGGGCGCGAGCTCGGTGATGGCGCGGAAGACGGTGTCGGGGTGCATCCGGTCTTCGCGGTCGACGCCGGGAGTGCGCTCTGCGCGCGCAGAGGCCGGCGTCTCCTTGGGCGCGACGGTCTCCGGGAGTCGCGCGAGAGTATCGGCGACGGGCGCGAGGAAGGAGTCGCCGAAGGGGGCCCGGGCGATCTCAGCCGGGTCCTGCGAGATGTGCACGAGGCTTGAGCCTTCCGCGAGGTAGCGCCCCGGGCGGTCGTGGTGATAGCGGAAGACGGGTGCTCCGACGACGATCACGAGGTCGTGGCCGGAGAGCAGCTCGGCGATGCCCGCGATGTTCGGCGGCAGCAGGCCCGCGAAGAGCGGATGCGTCGTGGGGAACGGACAGCGCGGCGGCGAGGGTGCGATCCACGCTGGTGCGCCCAGTCGCTCGGCGAGCCGCACGGCGTCAGCGTTGGAATGAGTCGCGTCGACCTCGGGGCCGAGCACCAGAACGGGGGACGTTGCGGCGTCAATACGGGCGGCGAGCTCAGCGAGTTGCGAGTCCGACAGGGCGGTCGCGTCGACAACCCGCCGCTGCACCGTGAGGGGTGTATTCTCGTCGCTCGGCTGATCCCAGTCGTCGTAGGGCACCGAGATGTGCGCCGGCCCCTTGGGGTGCATGTTCGCGATGTGGATCGCCTGCGCGATCGTGCGCACGACATCCTTCGGCGAGAGCGGCTCGGCACTGAACTTGGTGAGCGGCTTGGGGAGCTGTGCGGCCTCGGTGCTCGCAACCATGATCTCCTGGCCGATCATGTCTCGCACCTGCTGGCCCGAGAGCACGACCACCGGGGACTTCGAGACCACCGTGTTGGCAAGCACTCCCATGGAGGTGCCAGTGCCGGCAGCGGAGTGAAGGCTCACGAGCGGCGAGGTGCCCGTGACCTGGGCATAGCCGTCTGCCATCGCCAGGACGCTGCCCTCGTGCAGGCCCATGACGTAGCGGAAGTCTTCGGGGAACTCGTTGAGGAACGTCAGCTCGTTCGATCCGGGGTTGCCGAACATCGTCGTCATGCCGTGCTGACGGAGCAGCTCGTAGGTTGCCTCGCGGATCGTCGTCATCGAACTTCCTTGGTCTGAAAAACGCTGGTGCATCCACCCGCGTGCGGGTAGTGGATCCACACTAGGGAGCGGTATGCGCGAAGAGGAAATGTCAATCGGGTCATAGATGCCGTCTATTAGGCTGGGGTACATGGCGGCCTATGACATCGGGATGCTCCGGGTGTTCGTACTCATCTATGAGACGGGCAGCGCGACGCTCGCGGCGGAACGCATGTCGATCAGCCAGCCCTCCGTCAGCTACACGCTGCGCAAACTGCGCAACCACTTCGGCGATGTGCTCTTCCAGCGGAACGGCCAGCGGCTCGAAGCCACCCCGGTAGCCGACGAGATCTACCCACGGCTTCGCCGCATCCTCGAGTCGATGGACGAGATCATGGCGAGTTCTGCCACCTTCTCGCCCGCAACGTCGCGGCGCCATTTCAGGCTGCGGATGACGGATGTCGGCATCAGCGGCCTGCTCCCCCGCATCCTGCACCGCATCCGCAGCGAGGCACCGCATGTCGCCCTCGAGGTCGAACTCCTGAATTTGCCGAGCATCGTGCAGGAGCTGCGGGCGGGCAGCACGGATGCCGCGATCTTCTCGACCCGGCTCGACGCACCGGATCTCCTGCGCGAGTCCCTCTTCAAGCAGCGCTACATCGGCATCTGCCCCGTTGATCACCCACGCATCGGGGAGCACCCGACGCTCGCGGAGTATGAGGCGGAGAAGCACGTGACGGTGGCGATCTCCACGGGGCACACGGCCCTCGACCAGAAGGTGCGAGAACTCGGCGTGCAGCGCACCGTCGCCCTTGTCGTGCCGACCTTCTCCGCCCTCCCGAGCCTCATGGAGGGCACCGACCTGCTCTCCTATGCACCCACGAGCGTGGCGAACCGGCTCGTGCGGCAGGGCGGGGTGCGCACCTTTCCGCTGCCCTTCGAGGTGCCCGTGAGTGAGATCGCGCTCTACACGATCCGGCGGGAGTTGCCCTCTGCCGAGTTCGACTGGTTTCGGCGAACCATCGTCGAAGCCCTCCGCTGAATCGATCTCGCTAATCTAGACATGAAGAAATGTTGATTGGATTTATCTTCTAGAGCCTGATTTCCTAGCCATGGAATCAATATCCACCTAGCAGAATCACCCCTACAAGGAAGTAGACACCATGGCCTCCTTCAGTCGCCGCCTCGCCGTCCCCGCGTTCCTCGCAGCAGCAGCCCTCCTCGTCGGCTGCTCCTCGGGAGACGCCAGCGAAGCCGATTCCGCCCCCGCCGCGGGCAACACCGACGCACCCGCCTACGACCTCCTGCCGCAGGAATTCAAGGACAGCGGCGTCGTCCGCATCGCGATGGCGAGCACCGCTCCCCCCTACTCGGCCGCCGCCGAGGGCAAGTGGTCGGGCCTCATTCCCGAACTCGCGATGGCCGCCGAGCCCATGCTCGGCATCGACATCGACATCGTCGACACCCCCTACACGGGCCAGATCGCCGCGCTGCAGGCCGGCAAGGTCGACATGGTCTGGGGCGCAACCTACGACAACGCCGACACGGAAGCGGTCGTCGACCTCGCGTCCTACATGCGCTCCGCCGCGAGCCCCATGACCCTCAAGTCGAAGAACATCGAGCTCAACGAACCCGAGGACATGTGCGGGCACGTGGTCGGCACGATCGCTGGCGGCGGCATCCAGATCTTCCTCGAGAACTTCGCCGAGGACTGCAAGGCAGCGGGTAACCCCATGGACCTGCGCCTCTACGACACCTCCTCGGGTGCGACCGCCCAGCTGCAGTCGGGCCAGATCGAGGTGCTGCTCGGCATCGACCTGATCCAGCGCTACGCGGCCAAGGCCCTCAACGACGGGGCCGTGTTCGAGGTCCACGACGTGCAGGTGCTGCCGTCGATCTACGGCATGGCCTTCACCAAGGGCGACACCGAGCTGCAGGAAGCCATGATGGAGGCCGTGCGCCAGATCATGGACAACGGCGAGTACAGCAAGGTCTTCGCGGCCTACGACGCCGAGAAGTACGAGCTGACGCCCGACGAGGTCATGATCAACGGGGTCGGCGCCGGCAAGCTCTAAGCCAGCGCACCACTGTGAAGGGCCGGGGCGCTGCTGCGCTCCGGCCCTTTGGCCTTGCACGACAAGCACATCCAGGAGCAGCATGAACGCCGACTCGACCGCACTCTCGCTGACCGCCCTCGACTCCGGCCGTCTCACCGTCGACGCCGCAGAGCAGGTCGTCGGCGCAACTGGCGTCTGCAGCATCCCCTTTCCGGCGTTCCTCATCGAGCACCGCGACGGGCTCGTGCTCTTCGATACCGGACTGTCGCCGCGCGCCTATGACGACCCAGACGGCTACTTCGCCGGACGCATGCACCTCGCATCCGGGTTCACGGCCGACAAGCGCATCGACCGCCAACTGGCCGCGCTCGGATACTCGTGCGGCGACATCGCGCACGTCGTGCTCTCGCACTGCCACTCCGACCACGCGGGCGACCTACACCGCTTTTCGCACGCCCGCCTCTACGTCGGCCCGGGCGAGCTCGACTGGGCGCGCACGCCGTCCCCAGCGGGAGCGCCGTACATCAAGTGGCATGAGCAGCTCGAGCCCGCGCTCGGCTACGACTGGACCACGGTCGACACCCCCCGGCACGACCTGCTCGGCGACGGCAGCATCATCGTGCTGCACACCCCCGGGCACACTCCGGGGCACCTGAGCCTGCAGGTCACGCTGCCCACCCGCACGGTCGTGCTGACGGCGGATGCCGCACACCTGCGCGAGGGCGTCGATAGGCTCGTGCCGGCCTCGACCGACGACGACCCGGCCCTCGCGGTCGAATCGCTCCGGATGCTGCGCGGCCTCGAAGCGGGCGGCGCCGAGCTCTGGGTCGCCCACGACCCGGGCGACTGGGAGCGCTACGGCGCGCTGCAGCGCCTCACGTAGCATCCGCGTGGCGTTGTGCGACTTTGGTTGCTGTGTGCGCGCTCAAGCGTGCTCATTGCCACCAAAGTCGCACAACGCTTCGGCGGGGCACCGGACGCCCCTCACACCTGAGGATGGCACTGCGCGCCCGGCGACCGCGCTAAACGGCGTTGCGCACCGCCAGGAACTGGCGCATCCGGTCGGTCTTGGGGTTGTCGATGACCTCGCGCGGATGCCCCGTCTCGACGACACGGCCGTCGGCCATGAAGACGAGGGAGTCGCCCACGTCACGCGCGAAGGCGATCTCGTGGGTCACGACGATCATCGTCATGCCCGACTCGGCGAGGCCGCGCATGACCTCGAGCACCTCACCCACCAGCTCAGGGTCGAGCGCCGAGGTGGGCTCGTCGAAGAGCATGAGGCGCGGTTCCATCGCGAGCGCACGCGCGATCGCCACGCGCTGCTGCTGGCCACCCGACAACTGCGCCGGGTAGTGGTTCGCGTGGCTCGAGAGCCCCACGCGGTCAAGCAGCTCGAGGGCCTTCGCACGGGCCTGCGCACGCTTGCGACCTGCGACGTGTACGGGCGCCTCCATGACGTTCTCAACCGCCGTCAAGTTCGCGAAGAGGTTGAAACGCTGGAACACCATGCCGATGTGGCGCCGCTGTGCCGCCATCTCCTTGGCGTTGAGCGCACGCAGTCGACCGGCGCGCTCGCGGTAGCCGATGAGGTCACCGTCGACCCAGATGCGTCCCTCGTCAATCGTCTCGAGCGTGTTGATGCACCGCAGGAGCGTGGACTTACCGGAACCCGACGGGCCGAGCAGGCAGAGCACCTCGCCCTGCCGCACGTCGAGGTCGATTCCGCGGAGCACCTCGTTGTCGCCGAAGGACTTGTGCACGCGCCGGATCGACACCATCGCGTCGGGGTTCTGGTCGACCGACAGGATCGACCCGGTGGGGGTGGTCGTGGTCATCGTTCAACTCCTCGAGAAAGGCGACGCTCGAGCATCCGCTGGAGGAAGCTCAGGATGGAGACGATCGCCAGGTACCAGACGGATGCGACCAGCAGCAGTTCGATCGTGCGGTAGTTCTGTGCCGAGATGTTCTGCGCGGTGCTCATGAGGTCGTGGCCCGCGATTACCGCAACGAGCGCGGTCGCCTTGAGCAGCGTGATGAACTGGTTGCCGGTCGGCGGGATGATGACCCGCAGCGCCTGCGGCAGCACGATGCGGCGCATGGCCAGGCCGCGGGTCATGCCGACGGCCGTGGCCGCCTCGCTCTGCCCCTTGTCGACCGCGAGGATCCCGCCGCGCACGACCTCCGCCATGTAGGCACCCTCATGGAGGGAGAGCGCCAGGATCGCCGCCACGAAGGGTGTGATGATCTTGTTGGTGTCCATGCCGAGCAGCACGGTGTCGGTGAAGGGAATCGCGATGCCGAGTTCCGGTGCGAGCAGGGCGAAGTTGCCGAAGAGCAGCAGCTGCACCAGCAGCGGCACTCCTCGGAACAACCAGATGTACCCTTCGGCAACCGCATTGAGCACGCGGTTGGTCGACATGCGTGCCACCGCCACCAGGATGCCGATCACGATGCCCGCCAGCATGGCGATGATCGCCAGCTGGAAGGTGACCCCCAGGCCCTTCAGGATCGACGGGTTGAAGAGGTACTCGCCGATCGTCGGGTAGTGGATGTTGTCATTCGTCGCGAGACTCAAGAGCGTCGCCGCAAGCAGCACGATCAGGATCGCGGCGGCGATCCACTGCTTCCAGTGCCGCACGGGCACCGCGTTGATGGGCAGACGCTCGGGCAGCGAATCATTCGCCGCCCGAGGCGTCGCGGCCATCGCCGGGTCAGTCATGGTCATTTCTCTCCCTCACCATCGAGCGATTGTTGCATCGGTCAGAGACCGAACGTGATGCTCTTCACCTGCGTGTAGTGCTGAAGGGCTTCGACGCCCTTCTCCTTGCCGTAGCCGCTCATCTTGTAACCACCGAACGGGGTTTCAACGATCGAGCCCATCCAGGTGTTGACGTAGACCTGCCCCGCCTCAAGCGCGGCGGAGACGCGGAAGGCGCGCGAGATGTCAGCCGTCCACACGGCGGCCGCGAGGCCATAGTCGGAGTCGTTCGCGATCGCGATCGCCTCTTCCTCCGTGTCGAAGGGGATGACGCTCAGCACGGGCCCGAACACCTCTTCGCGCGCGATGCGCATCGTGTTGTCGACGCCGCAGAAGACGGTCGCGGGCACGAAGAAGCCATCGGAACCGCCCGCACTCGTGGGGGCGCCGCCGACGACGGCTTCCGCCCCATCCTGCTTCGCGATCTCGAAGTACTCGTGCACCTTGGCGAACTGCTCCGCCGTGGTCATGGGTCCGAGCGTGCCACTCTCGTTGAGCGCCTTCACCGCCTCGGCGAGGTCTGCGACGAACTCGTCGTGGATCTCGCGCTGCACGAGCAGGCGGGTGCCGGCCGTGCAGGCTTGCCCCGCGTTGGCGGTGAACGCCGTGACGGCACCCTTGACGGCGGACTCGCGGTTCGCATCCGCGAAGACGACGTTGGCCGACTTGCCGCCCAGTTCGAGCGTGAGGGGCAGGATGCGCTCCGCGGCCGCGCGGCCCACGATGCGTCCAGCGCGAAGCGAGCCGGTGAACGAGACCTTGCGCACGAGCGGGTGCTCGACGAGCGCGGCGCCGACCGAGTCGCCGAGTCCCGTGACGACGTTGATGACGCCGTCGGGGATGCCGACCTCGGTCGCGAGGCGGGCAAGCTCGACCGTCGTGGCCGAGGTGTATTCGGAGGGCTTGATCACGACCGTGTTGCCGACTGCGAGCGCGGGGGCGGCGGCGCGGGCGGCCTGGCCGAGCGGCACGTTCCACGGGGTGATGACGCCGATCACGCCGAAGGGCTCCCGCCGTGTGAAGGAGTGGTAGCTCGGGCCGAGGTCGATCGTCTCGCCCTGCACCGAGTTCACGAGCCCGCCGTAGAACTCGAAGTACGCGGCCGAGTTGGCGATCTCGTTTGGCACCCGGTGTGCTGGGTGTCCCGTCTCGCCTGCCTCGAGTTCCGCGAGGCGCTCACGCTCCTCGACGATCCTCGCGGCCAGGGCGAGCATGAGTCGCCCTCGCTCGATGGGCTTGAGCGCGGCCCAGGTGGGACCGGCGCGATGCGCGGCCTGCACCGCGGCATCCACCTCGTCCCTGCCACCGAGGGCGATGGATGCGACGGGCTCGCCCGTGACGGGACTCGTCGACTCAAGGCGCTCGTCGCCGCCGGGCACGGCGCATCCGTCGATCCAATGGCCGTACTCGCCGAGGAGCTCTGCGGTCTTCATCAGTTGATGCTCCGGCCGCCGTCGACCTGCAGGTTGACGCCCGTGTGGAAGCTGGCGAGATCGGATGCGAGGAAGGCGATCGTGTTGGCGACATCCTGCGTGTCCGCGGTGCGGCCGAGCGGGATGCCCGTGACGAGGCGCTGGCGGTCGGCGTCGCTCAGGTCGTTGTGACCGTAGATGCTGGTGATGAAGCCGGTCTCAGAGATGACGGGGCTGACGCTGTTGACGCGCACCTCGGGGGCAACCTCGGCCGCGAGTGCGAGCGTGAACGACTCGACGCCCGCCTTGGTCGAGTTGTAGACGGTGCCGCCCGGCCGCGGGCGACGTGCCGAGATGGAGGCGACGTTGACGATGTTGGCGCCCTCGCGGCCCTTCATGAGGGGCAGCGCGGCCTGCGAGGCGAGCACGGTGCTGCGGTAGTTGATGTTGATGAGCCAGTTGATGTCGTCGAGCGAGGTGTCGACGAGGTCGCGCTTGGGGGTCGGGGCGCCCGCATTGTTGACGAGGATGTCGAGGCCGCCGAACTCGGTGCGCACGGTTTCGAAGAGTTCCGTGATGGACTCGGGCGACGTGACGTCGGTGCGCACTGCGATGGCACCTTCGAGCTCGGATGCGACGGCCTGCGCCTTCTCGAGGTTGATGTCCGAGACGACGACGCGGGCGCCTGCTCCAGCGAACGTGCGGGCGGTTGCGGAGCCGAAGCCGCCGGCCCCTCCCGTGACGACGACGATCTTTCCGGTGAAGTCGATTCTCATTTTGCTCCGTTGCTTTCGAGGGGCCCGCTGCGCTCTCGCAGCGCTCCAAGCGGGCTTCCACCAGACAAGCAGGCGAGAGAAAATAAATCCAATAAACAGTCTTCACTTAGAGATTCAAAACTGTTTATGCTTGCGGGATGAGCAGCTACGACATCGCGATGGTGCGGTCCTTCGTCACCGTCTTCGAGACCATGAGCGTCGGCATCGCAGCCGAGCAACTGCACGTCTCGCAACCTGCCATCAGCTACAACCTGGGAAAGCTGCGCCGCCTCTTCGACGACCCGCTCTTCCACAAGCGCAACGGCCGCATGGAGCCCACGACACTCGCCGAGTCGCTCTACCCCGAACTCGTCGACGCGCTCGGCCGGCTCGACTCGGTGCTCGCGCAGCCGCTCGAGTTCGACCCCGCGACATCCACCCGCACCTTCACGCTCGTCACGACCGACATCGGCCTGATCGGCCTCGTGCCTCGGCTTATCCAGGCGATCGCCGCCGAGGCACCTCGAGTGTCGCTGCACGTGGAGCCGTTGCACCTCTCTAGCGCCGCTGACGACCTCATCGCCGGCAGAATCGATGCCGTGATCTGCACGCCGCAGATCCCGTCGAAAGACCTGACCCGCGACATCCTCTTCATGCAGCGCTATGCCGGGGTGCGCGCTCCGTCACATCCGCGCATCGGCGACAATCCAACCCTCGAGGAGTACCTCGCCGAGCGACACGTCTCCATCAGCCGCGAGGCCGGCCATACGGTCGTGCCCGATCACCTCTCGACCCTCGGGCGGGAACTGGATGTCGCGATCGCCGTGCCCAACTTCATGGCCTTGCCCGGCATCATCGCCGAGACGGAGTATCTCGGCTTCGCCCCCAAGCTGACGGCGGAGCGCCTGGAAGCCACCGGCACCGCGAGGGCATTCACCCTCCCCTTCGAGACCGCCCTCGCCGAGGTGTCGCTCTACATGCTGCGGCGCTCAGTGCGCTCTGCGGCGGGCGCCTGGTTGCGTGCAACAATCATCGACACGCTGCAGGACCTCGACCGGCACTAGCACCTCAGGTGAGCCCGACCCCGGAACGTCGCGAAAGGTCGGTGCTGATGGCCCGCGCGGTCGTCAGCACCCTCGGCACGATCGACCGCGGGTCGGGGATGCGAGTCTGCGGGAATGAGACGGCAACACTCGCGACGATTGCGCCGCCTTCCCAGAACACGGGTGCCGCGACCGTCGTGCGCCCGGGCAGGCCGTCGTTCTGCGTGATGCCGTGTCCCGCGAGGCGGATCTCGGCGACTTCCCGACGGAGCGCCGGCATGATCTCGGCAACCGCCTCGGAGTGCTCGGCGTCTTCCTGCAGCAGGCTCCAAGCATCATCGCTGTAGGCCAGCAGCACGCGGCCGCAGCCGGTGCCGTGGAGCGGCATCCGCCTCGTGGCCCGCACGGACTTCGCCGTCGGCTTCACGCGGGTGATGCGGTCGGCGAACACGGCATCGCCGCCGTCGCGCACCCCCAAGTAGACGGTGCCGCGGGTCACAACATGCAGGTCGACAAGGTAGGGCTGGGCGAGCTCGCGCAGGCGGCGCACCTGAGGTGCTCCCACCCCGAGGCGCCAGATGCGAGTACCCAGCCGATAGCGGCCGCGCCCGACGCGTTCGACACCCTCCCATTCGACGAGGGCAGCGAGCATCCGGTGCACCGTCGCGGGCGGGAGTCCCGTGCGCTCGCAGATGCCGGCCACACTCATCTCGGTGCCACCAGCGAAGCAGTCGAGGATCTCGAGGGCTCGGCCCACGACGCTGCGCCTGGGGTCATCGCGGGCGTCGCTGTCGGACATGGAACCTCCTGCCGATGCCCCTGATTTGTAGGGACAGGCAACCGAAATGCTAGCCGATCACTGGCCCCTTGACGATTGGCAGCCCAGTCAAGGTATTCTAGAAGAAGGAATACAAGTCTGCATTACAGAATGGAGCGGATATGGCCGACACAACTGCGGATGAGGCCTTCTACGCCGAACTCGCCGAGAACCACTACTCGCCCCTGTGGCAGCTCATGGGAGGCATCGGCTCGGAGGCGAAGACCAACCTCGTGCCGCACATCTGGCGCTACGAGCAGGCCCGCGCCCTCATGATGAAAGCTGGCGACGTCGTGCCGCTTGAGCACGCCCTTCGTCGCGTGCTCGGCTTCCGCAACCCCGGCAGCCTGCCCAGCCAGCGCACCGGCGCGACCGACTCGCTCTGGGCCGCGCTGCAGCTCGTGCTCCCCGGCGAGGTCGCACCGCCCCACCGCCACACCCCCTCGGCCCTCCGCTTCATTGTCGAGGGCGACGGCGCCTACACGACCGTCAACGGCCAGCGGGTGCCCATGGAGGTCGGCGACTTCCTCCTCACCCCGTCGCTGCACTGGCACGAGCACGGCCACGAGGGTGACGGCCCCATGATCTGGCTCGACGGCCTCGACTCGCCGCTCATCAGCCGCCTCAACCAGTACATCATCGACGAGGCCGGCGACCCCACCGAGCCCGACAAGGCCATGCCTGCGGCATACCTGCAGGGGATGCTCGGCAAGACCTACGGGGAGCCCCACGCGCTCACGCAGCCGCTCGTCTACAAGCTCGCCGACGCCCTCGAGGCACTCGAGTACCTGCGCGACGGCGAGGGTGACCCCTACGACGACATCATCGTCGAGTACAAGAACCCCACGACCGGCGGCCCCGTCATGACGACGATCTCGGCCTACCTGCAGCTCGTGCGCCCCGGCGTCGACACCAAGTCGCACCGCCACACGCACAGCACCGTCTACCACGTGGTCAGCGGCAGCGGCTACTCGATCGTCGACGGCCAGAAGATCGAATGGACCAAGGGCGACACCCTGGCCATCCCGCTCTGGTACGAGCACTCACACCACAACAACACGTCGGAGGACGCCATCCTGTTCTCCTACACCGACCGCCCGGCGATCACCGCCCTGGGCCTCTGGCGCGAACGAGGAGACGCCTGATGCGCATCTGCATTTTCAACGACAACCAGCTTGGGGTCCTCGCTGAGGACAAGACGATCGTCGACCTGAGCGACCTCGTCTCGGAGCACGTACCCACGCACGACCGCATGAACGCGCTCATCTCGAAGTGGGATGACGTGCGCAGCACCGTCGCGGAGCGCGCTGCGGCCGGCGGCGGCATTGCAGAAGCGGATGCCACGCTGCGCGCCCCGCAGCCCCGCCCCGTCAACCTCTTCGCGGCGCCGGTGAACTACCACAAGCACCAGCAGGAGATGGGTGGCGAGGGCGGCGTCTACAAGGACCGCCAGATCCTCACCGCCGAGGTGCGCAAGGGCTTCCTCAAGGCGGTCACCTCGATCGTCGGCCCCGACGCATCCATCGAGCTGCCCTGGGAGGACCGCCGCTTCGACCACGAGGCCGAGATCGGTGTCATCATCGGCAAGACCGCGAGCCGCGTCTCCGCCGAGGACGCCCTCGACTATGTCTTCGGCTACACGCCGCTGCTCGACATCACGCTGCGCGGCGAGGAGGACCGCTCCTACCGCAAGTCCTTCGACACGTTCACGCCGATCGGCCCGTACATCGTGACGGCCGACGAGGTTGCGAACCCCGAGGCGCTCGACTTCTGGCTCACGGTCAACGGCGAGGAGCGCCAGCGCTCCAACACCTCGTACCTCATCTATGGCATCGCCAAGCTGATCGAGGTCTACTCCGAGGTCATGACGCTGCAGCCCGGCGACATCATCGCCACCGGCACCCCTGAGGGCGTTGGTCAGATCGTCCCCGGCGACACCGTCGTGCTGACGATCCCCGAGGTCGGCGAGCTGACCATGCCGGTGATCGCGCGCCCGTAGGCCTCATACGAAGACAACGAGGTGGGCCCCTGCATCAGCAGGGGCCCACCTTTCTTATTGGCCGGATGACCAGTCTTCGGGTCAGTTCTGAATGGTGCGAACGTCGTCGGGGGCGATCAAGTCGGGCGCCGTCCATCCGTCGATGTCGTAGTCCTCGTGGAAGCGATCCACGAGACCTTCCATCCTGGCCATCGTCCCGTCGGTCATCGCGCCACCGAAACTGGCAAGGTGGTGCGCTTGCGGCTGGCCGAAGTAGTTGAGCTCGTAGAGGTCGTGTCGACCACCGAACTCGCTGCCGACAGCATCCCAGAGCGTCTTCATGATCCGCGAACGGTCCATCGCGGTCGTTCCGTTGGACCCGCGCATGAAGCGGTCGATCAGCGGTCTGATCTCGGGCGTCGAGAAGTCAGTCGCGTGGGAGTTCAGGTAGATGAGACCGGAAGAGACCACCGTCTGGGCGACTTCACGCATCCGCCGGTAGATGCCGGGGGCATGGGCGGCGTAGGCCCGCGTGTACTTCTGGTTCGGTTCAATCGCCCCGCCTGGGCCGGGCTCGGCACCCTCGATCATGCCGTCGCGCAGACCCACGAGCATGTTGCGCGCCGCAATCAGCTCACCGATCTGGGCCTGGACGGCCTTCGGGTCCCGCATGCCCGTGACATGCACCGCCTTCTGAATCGCGCCGATGACGAACTCGAGCTTCGTCGTGAAGCGCACCGATGACTGCAGAATTGCCCGCGCTGTCCATCGCGTCGCCGCACCGAACTCCTGCACCTTGTCGACACCGTAGACCAGCACGTTCTCCCAGGGGATCAGGGCGTTGTCGAAGATCAGGATCGCGTCGTTCTCGTCGAGACGGCTCGAAAGCGGGTAGTCGAACGGGCTCGAAGCCGTTGCGGCCGCCTGCTCGTAGGACGCACGGGCGAGGTACTTGATGCCCTTGCCAGCAGACGGCGCGATGAAGGTCAGGGCGAAGGCCTTGTCCTGCACGGGAGCCATGAAGTGGCTCACGAAGATGTTCTGGGTGAGCGGCGACCCGGTGGCGACCACCTTCGCCCCGCTGACGATCAGCCCAGCGTCAGTCTCACGCTCCACGTGCACAAACACGTCGCGGGTGTCCTCTACCGGGAGGCCCCTGTCGACCGGCGGGTTCGCAATGGCGTGGGCCATGTGCAGCACCTTCTCCTGCGCTTCCTTGTACCAGAAGCGGGCATTCGGCTCGTATTCGCCGTACCACTCGGGGATCGCGCCGAGCGAGGTGAGCATGGCGGCCTTGTAATCGGGAGAACGCCCGATCCAACCGAAGCCGATGTCCTGCCAGGTCTGGATGGCCTCAACGCAGTCCCGAAGGTCCTGCTTGCTGCGCGCAACCTTGAAGAACGGATGCGTCTGCCCTCCGCTGCCCGTGTCGGTGGGGCGGAGCATGGAGCCCGCCGTCTCGGGCTTGTGGAAAGCATCGTACAGTCGCGCCATCGACCGCGCACCGTTGCGGAACGCGGGATGTGTGGTGACGTCGTCGACACGCTCCCCGTAGATCCATACCTCGCGCCCGTCGCGGAGGCTCTCGAGGTACTCGTCGCCGGTCTGCGGAAGGAGGCGGCCTGTGCCCTCAGGCACCGCTTGGGCGGGCGCGGACTGATCGATCGTGGTCATCGTGCAAACTCCTCGTCGTGAATGGGTGAGAACAACCGCCCCGAGGCAAAGACCAGGGGAAGCACTTCAGGCGTCTGGTCGAAGGTCTCGACCTCGCCCAGGAACAAGGTGTGGTCGCCCGCGGGAACGCGGTCGACGATTCGGCACCCGATCCGAGCGATGGCACCGGGCACGAACGCGTGGCCGTTGTGCATATCGAACGGAGGGTCAGTGTTCTTCTCGCGGCTCGCGAAGTGCGAGGCGATATCCTTCTGGTCGTGTCGCAGCACGCTTACGGCGTACATGTCGTTCGCCATCAGACGCTCGTACGTGCGGGCGTTGTGGCCGATCGACACCAAGACCAAGGCTGGATCGAGCGAGACCGACATGAAGCCGTTCGCGGTCATTCCCGCTGGCCGGCCATCCACAGCGGGCGTCGAAATCACGGTGACACCGGTGGGAAAACGCCCGCAGGCATCCCTGAACGCGCGCGTATCAAATGCAGCGTCCAAGCGGGGAGGTTGGGCAGTCATAGTCGCAGTCATGCGGGAGTCTCTCTGCTCGAATTCACACCGTGCGCCATCGCGAGGTGCCTTCCAAGCCTAGGAATGGCTGGGCCCGGAGTCATGATGAACGCTAGACAGACTCGCGCCGCCCCATTGGGCATAATGCATAATTGGGGCATGCCTGACGACTTCACGGATGCCCTGGATCTCGTCGCCGACCCCGGGGCCCCTGTGCGGGTCTTCCAGATCGAAGAAGTCGACACAGCGCGCGCCGCTCACGGCGAGCGCCTCGTGAATTGGGCACTCGCAGTTGGGGAGGCCGCACGCGAGGTGGTGCAGAAGGAGATGTCTCCCTCGCGCTTCGACGTGTTCGGCGCACCCACCTCCGCGGCGATCGAATCCATATCCCTCGACATCCTTGGAGTGCTGAGCGGGGCCATCCCGAACCCAGCGAGCATCCGTATGTCAGATGGGCAGCGCGAGGTGGTCCTGGCTGCGGCACGAGACGGCGTGTCGATCGAGCCAGTGACGCGTGGGCTTCGGCATCTCGAGACCGCCTGGCGGCGCGCGGCCATCGAACTGGTCATCCCGAACTTTCAGGACGGTGTCGGTATCTCGCTGCTCAGCGCAATGAGCGACCGGATCTCCGCCGCCTTTGCGACCGTGATCGATGAGAACACTCGCCGCTATCACGAGTCCTCCTCCCGCATGCTCGAGATGCGGATGATGGACCAACGCCGGATGCTCGACCGCATCATCTCCGGAGACGTCACCTCTCCCGCTGAAGCGGGCCAGGTTCTCGACTTGGATCTGTCGCAAACACATCTCTGCGTGGTGCTCTCGGCTCGGGCCTCACATGAGGGTGCGGTGTCACCCAGCGACTTCTCCACGTTTCGCCGGGCTTGCGAGAAGGCGCTCGGCGGGTACCAGGCCGCATTCGTCCCTCAGGAGGGCACGTCGGCGTGGATTCTGGTGAGCGCCCCTACCCTGTCGGTCCACGCCGTCGTGAGCACGCTCACGCCAGTTGCGGAGCACACCCCTTGGCTCATCATGAGTATCGGCGTTGCGCGCCGCGACCTGGCGGGAATACGAGCAGCCCACACCTCGGCGCAGGCGCTTCACATGGCGAGGCGCTCCTCGAACGTGGCAGCCCCAGTCTCCACGTTCGCCGATGAAGGGCATCTCGCGCTGCTGTCGGCCCGAGCCGAGCTGGCACACCTGCTCGTCGAAGACGAACTGGATGGACTCCTTGGCGACGACTCAATGAGCGAGGAGTTGCGGCACACGCTCGAGGTGCTGCTGCGAAACCTGGGCAACATTCGCCGCGCGGCGGAAGAACTCTACGTGCACCGCAACACGGTCGCGTATCGGCTCGAGAAGATGGCCGCCGCGATGGGGCGGGACCCGCTGGGGCGCCCCTTGACGACTCACATGGCCCTGCAGCTGGCGAAGACTCACCTCGCCGCGACCCGGGCCACGCTCGATGCTTCCTAGGTGGCGGCGGGCCAGATTCCGTGACTCCCCGGGGAGAGGATGCCATCGGGGTCGAGTGCGTTCTTGATGCTCGAGTAGGTGCGGGAGAGCGCGTGGTCTCCAAAATCGAAGTTCTGCGCCACGTCGTCCGCAAGGGAGATATGCGCGCGGTACTCGGTCCAGCCCCACTCCGCGGCCAGGTCACACATCTTGCGAACTGCGGCGTGCGCGCGAGCGACCTGCTCCGCCGAGGTCTTGTCGAACAGCACCATGCATGCGCCGACCATGCTGCGCGGATTCACGATCCACGCGAACATCCCCGCGAGCCCGAATTCCTCGAGCACGCGCGTCACCATCTGCTCGTGACGCGCGGCTGCTGCGCCCTCGAACGGGATCACTGGCGCGAAGTCGATGTGACCGGTGTCATCGCCGTAGAAAGCCTCCTTGATGAGGTCGAGCAAGACCATCGTCGGGATGCCGGCAGGGACTCGGTCGCGAGGGTGGACGTCGTCAACGCTGGCATCGCCCGCATACGTGCGGAGCTCGAGTCGAGCGCCCGGGACCTTCGCAACCTGCTCCTCGATGACAGCACGCTGGGCTGCGACGACCGCCGCGCGACCGTACATGGACACTCGCGCGTTCCACCGTCCCGGTCGCATGATCGACCTGAGCTTGCGAGCCCGGTCCGCAGCTTCACCCTCTGCCGAGTCATCGACCATGCGGGTCGCCGACAACAGCGGCAGTCCCTGCACGGTCTTGTCGCGCACGAGGGGGCGAAGCAGGTCGATCAGCGGGAGGATGTCATCTTCCCCCTCGCACACAATGCTTCCGGTCACGATCACCTCGGGGCGAGGCGTCAGCCACAGCCCCATCTTCGTGACGATGCCGAAGTTTGACTGCATGAAGAGACTGTCGAGCGATGGACCAAATGCACGCTTGTGCGCCTGCCACAGTGTGCTGCGCGAATTCGCGCCCTGCCCGGTGCGCAGGACCTCGCCGTTCGCGAGCACGACCTCCATGCCGCAGACAGCATCCGCATGGATCCCATGCTCGTGATAGCCGAACCCGTGCTGGAGGGCGTTTCCCACTACGCTGCCCCAGCCGAGATCGGGCACAGACATTGCTAGGGCCACGTCTCGTCGCTGGAGTTCCTCGTAGAGCTCGAAGAAGGTCACCCCGGGTTCAAGCAACACATAGCCGACCTCCTCGTTGATCTCGAGGATGCGATTGAGCCGGCGCAGGCTTACGACGACCGAGCCTCCAACGATGGGCGCAGACCCGCCGTATCCGAAGTTGCGGCCCATCGATGACGTCCACAGCTGTACGCCGCACTCACGCGCGATTCGAACGACATCCTGAACCTCCTCGACCGATCCGGGCTGCACGACGAAGGACGGCTGGTGCTCGGTAGCCCCTGGCCCTTCGAAGGGGTCGCGGAATTCGTCAACCCTGGCCGAGTCGAGAAGCACTGCCTCCTCGCCGAGCGCCTCGGTGAACCGTGCGATGGCAGCGGCCAGTCCCGGTGTCGTCTCTTCAACAGTGTTCGTCATGGCGTCTCCTGCAAGCCTCGCAGCACCCGTCAGAACGGGTAGGGTGCGATGTCTGAGCGCAGGGTCAGCCACTGCGTCTCGGTAAACGCCTCGATGTTGGCCTGCGCCCCACCGAAGCGTGAGCCCGTGCCTGACGCACCGATACCGCCAAAGGGGGCGGTCGATTCATCTGAGACGGTCTGCTCATTAATGTGAACGATTCCGCTCGGGATGGCGTCGGCCACCTGCATCGCCATGCCGACGTCGCCCAGGATGCCCAGCGACAGTCCGAACTCGGTGTCGCGAGCGATCTCGATCGCCTCCTCGATGGTCGAGAACGACATGACGGGGGCGACCGGGCCGAAGATCTCCTCGGACCATGCCCGGTGATCGCGGGTAACGTTCGACAGCACGGTGGGCTTGTAGAAGAGACCGTCGTGGGTGCCACCCGCCTCGAGACGAGCCCCCGCCTCGACCGAGTCCGTCACGATCGCGTGGATGCGTTCAACCTGGCCGCTGTCAATGATCGGGCCCAGCGCCACCTGGCCGCTGGCAGGATCACCAACCGGCAGATGCTCCGCCTTTTCCTTGAGGGCCGCCACGTACTCATCGTGCAGGCTCTCGTGCACGAGGTGACGACCTGAGGTCATGCAGATCTGACCCTGGTGCATGAACGAACCGAAGGCGCCCGCTGACGCTGCCTTCGCAAGGTCAGCGCCCGGCAGGACGATGAGGGCATTGTTTCCGCCCAACTCAAGGTGCGCCCGCTTGAGGTGACGCGCCGCCGCCTCACCGACCTTGCGTCCTGCCGGGGTGGAACCCGTAAAGGAGATGATCCGCACCTCGGGCGCGGCGACGACCGCTTCACCCACGTCGACCCCTCCCGTGAGCACCTGCAGCAGGCCAGCAGGCAACCCGGCTTCTTCGAAGATCCGTGCCAGGGCGATGCCACCGGAGACATTCGTGCGGGGGTCCGGCTTGAGCAGCACCGCGTTGCCAAGGGCGAGCGCGGGAGCGACCGAGCGAATCGACAGGATGAGGGGAAAGTTGAACGGTGCGATGACACTGACGACACCGGCAGGCACGCGGCGCGAAACGCTCCAGCGGTCTTCGTTGGTAGAGAGCACCTCACCGCGCGGATGATTCGGTAGTGCCGCCGCGTCAAAGCACTCAGCAGCGGCGATGTGGGTCTCGAGCTGCGCCTTCGGCAGGATGGCACCGGACTCACGGATGATCCACTGCTCGATCTCTGAGGCGTGCTCCTCCCAGAGCGCTCCCGCGCGACGCAGGACCGCCGCGCGCTCTTCGGGACGCTTCGCCGCCCACTCGCGCTGGGCGGCCGCTGCGCGCCGTGCTGCGGCGAGCACGTCGTCGGGGGTCGCCTTCCCGACGCGGCCAAGGACCCGTCCCGTGGCCGGCTCGACTACATCAATGCTGGCGTCTGAGTCGATCCATTCGCCGACAAAGAGCTTTCCGTCCCAAATGCTGGAGTCCAGTAGTGCCATGTGTTCTTCTCCGTGAGGTCGTAGTGGTTGAGAGGTGTTCCGCAGGTGCCCGTCGTTGGGCGCAGGTGACTCAGTCGGTTCGCTGGGCGAGCTCTTCAGCCGAAACCCAGTTGCCGTGAAGTCCCTTCGGAACCCGAAGCGGCATGCGGAGGGTGCAGACGGGCTCCTTGTCGATGTTCTGCGCGTCGAGCACCACGAGGTCGCTGTGCATGGCATCGCGACGCGACACCAGCACAAACACGTAGCCGTGTCCCTCCGGCGCATTCGCGCTGCCCGGCACGAACACCGGCTCGCCGACGGTCGAGCCGTCCCCCGGGTAGTAGAGCTTCTGCTCACCAGTCGCATAGTCGATGGTTGAGATCCAGCGGAAGCCATGCCCCTGCACCTCAATGCCGGGCACCGCGCTCACCGCCATGGCTCCCCAGGTGTGCTTCATGGTCTCGAAGCGGTCATCCATGCGGGGGAACTCGACGCCAAGCTTCGAGATCTGCGACTCAGTGAACCCGTCCGCGCCGTCGTGGAGGTCGATCGTCCATCTCGTGAGGGTGGTTTGCCCCTTGACAGGGTCGTGGGGCGACCCGTCCATATTGGGGAACCAGGGGAAGTACTTGCTCTCTGACACGGGACTGTCGATGTAGATGTAGCGTCCGTCATCGAAGGCACCGAGGATGTGGCTCGAGAAGCGTGACCGGCCCCGGAACCATCGGATGCCCGCGCCGTCTCCCTTCCGCGGGATCACACCGAGGTAGACGTCTTCGCTCGCATCCCATTGGAAGGCCGACTTGCCTTCCTCGATCCATTCCCGCTCACTCCGGAGGGGGATGATCGGAAAGATGACGTAGTTCTGGGTCACGGCAAAGTCGTGCACCATCGCTGAGTAGGGAGCCTTGAACCAGGTTTCATGGATGATCTGGCCGGTGCTGTCGGCCTCGTAGTAGGCGATGTCCCGCGTCGTGTCACCCTTTGCTGCGTAGCCGAAGAAGACCATCTCGCCGGTGAGCGGATCGACCTTCGGATGCGCCGTCGACGACTTGGATGTCAGCGAGCCCTCGAAGTCGTACACACCGAGCGTGTCGAGCGTGTCAGGGTCGAGGATGATGGGCGGCGAGTCCTCTTTGGCCGCATACAGCTTGCCACCGTGGAAGAAGAGGTTGGTGTTGGCGTTCCCGCGCAGCATCCCCTCGACCATCGCGTCGTCGTCGAACTGATTGCGGTACTTGCCGAACAGCGAGCGACCGGCCGCGCGCTCGGCCTGGAACCGAGGCGTGCGAATGAATCGGCTCTTGTAGGTCACCTTGCCGTCGTGGAAGCGAAACGCCAGGGCCATGCCGTCGTCGTTGAAGTAGCCGAGGTCGTTCTCGACGAACGACGGGAACTGGCGGTCGCTCACGACCTTGTAGTACGTGCCGTCCAAATGCGCCGGGATGGCACCCTGCACGCACTCGAGCCCGTCGATGTCAGCTTCGACGCGAACGGGCCTGTCGAAGGGATGCGCGGGCTCAGCGAAGCGAATCATCGGGTAAGGCGACGGCGTCGGGATAGGCGCCTTCGGCGTTGTTCGTACCCAGGCCAGCTGCTCCGCCCTGGCGTCTTCCGAGGGGTCGTTTTGATGGGACATAGGTTCTCCGTCAGTCGTCAATCTCACTGCCTTGGTTGAAACAACCGAGCAGTCTCGAGACCAGCCACGCCCCGATATCCGGCGGCAGCTTTGGCCCGAATAAGGCACACTCAATCAGCCCGAGGGGCCGCCACCTAAGAATCAGAAGATCATTCCACTCTGCGGAAACGGTAGACTGGAACCGGCTTCAGGGCCTTGATCTGACTGCCCCCTGCGAAAGAGAGGAGGCCAGTGTGAGTTCGGCAGAGAACGCACTTCTCGTCATCCAGCTCATGAGTCAGCGCGGCCAGCTCACGGTGCGCGAGGTGGCGAACGAGCTCGCAGTGGCGGACTCGACGGCCCACCGTCTTCTCGCTGCATGCCGTCGACTGGGCTTCGTGCGGCAGGAGGCCGTGGGCGGGGCCTATTTCGCCGGACCTGCCCTCCACGAGATGGCGCTGGCAGCCAGCGGCGCGCCACGACTCCGGGAGGCAAGCGGAGAACTCGCGCAGCAGGCAGCGCGCGACCTCGGCGAGACCGTGTCGATCGCCATCCTCGAGGGACGCCAGTGCCGCTTCGTCGAGTCCTTCGAAGGTAACCGCGCCATCCGGGTGTCGTCGCTTCTCGGCCAAGTCCAGCCCGCCCACGCGTGCAGCGCGGGCCGCGCGATCCTGGCTCGCCTCAGCTCAGAGGATGTTTCGCGCCGATTTCCGACGCGCTCTCTCGAGAAGCGAACGGCTCGCACGATCTCCGACTGGGTGGCCTTCACGGCCGAACTCGACCGCACGCGCAAGCGCGGCTGGGCCGTTGAGTTCGGCGAATTGGAGGTCGGCATCGCGAGCGTGAGCCATGTGCTCACCGATTCGACGGGTCAGCCGAAGGCGGCACTGTCGGTATCGGTGCCGATGTCCCGTCTCACCACGGCGAAAGACGCCATCCCTCTCGCACATGCTTTGGGGGGTGTGGCTGCAGAAGTGCAGAGCAGGCTCCGCGCCCTCATCACCTCACCGCAGGGATGAGGGCACCGGCGATCCTCACGCCCGCAGGCGCGTGAGGATTCGGCCACGAGCCTCTGCGAAGCGCGGGTCAGCGCGCGTCTCCACCTGGTCGCGATGGCTGCCAAAACCCGTCTCGATCTGATCGACGACGTGGGCTGGCTTGTCTGCAATCACGACCACGCGGTCGGCGAGATACAGCGCTTCGTCGATGTCGTGGGTGACCAGGATGATCGTCACGCCGAGGTTCACGTGCAGGTCCACCACGAGATCTTCGAGGTCGAGTCGCGTCTGGGCATCGACCGAAGCGAAGGGCTCATCCATGAGGAGGATCTTGGAGTCGTAGGCGAGTGCGCGGGCGATCGCGACTCGCTGCTGCATGCCGCCCGACATTTCCCACGCGTACAGGTGACCCCTTCCGGCCAGACCCACCGCTGCGAGGTTCTTCTCGGCAATGGCGAGGCGCTCAGCCTTCTTCATTCCCTTTCCTTGGAGCGGAAACGCGACGTTGTCGAGGGTCGTCATCCAGGGCAGCAGCGAGCGGCTGTAGTCCTGAAATACAACGCCCACCTCCGGGTGCGGCTCGGCCAATGGCGCACCGTCGATGAAGACGCCGCCCTCGGTGGGCGGAACCAGGCCGCTCAAGCTTCGAAGGAGCGTCGTCTTGCCGACGCCGGATGGGCCAACAATGGCCACGAACTCGCCCGGGGGCACCTCGAGATCCAGATTCCTGATGATCCAGTTCTCCTGCGCCCCGGTGCCGTAACTCTTACCAAGACCCTTCACGCTCAGGGTGCGGCCGTCAGGGTGGCTGGGCAGGCTTCGCGCTGCCGCCGTCGCAGTTTCGCTCATGTCCACTTACTTCTTTCTCTGAGTCGTGAGTGACTTCGTCACCGTCGTGAGCGACTTCGTCATCGTCGAGAGTGACTTCGTCTGGGTCGGGTTCATCGAACGGTAGTGCCAGCGCAGCAGGCGCTTCTCCAGCACGTTGAACAGTTCGCTTAACACGTAGCCCAGCACTCCGACGAGGATCGCTCCCGCCCAGGTCTGGGGCAGCTGGAAGACGCTGGATGACCTGAGGATGTAGTAGCCGATGCCCTCCTCCGCCGCGAAGAGCTCACTCACGACCATGACGACCACGGCGATGGGGAGAGCGACGCGCACACCCGCCACGATCTGGGGCAGGGCGGAGGGGATGATCACTTTGCCGAAGTGCAGCAGCGGCGGGATCCGGTAGGCCTGCGACAGCGAGCGGACGGCAGGCTCGACACTCCGGACTCCGTCGATCGAGTTGAGGATGATTGGCCACACGCACGCGAATGCGATGGTCGCAATCTTGGGGGCGGCTCCAATTCCCATCGCGCCGATCACGAGGGGCACGAGTGCCGTCTGGGGCACGGCGCGAAAGAAGTGGATGAGGGGGTCAACGGTCTCGCGAACTCGCGGAAGCTCCCCGAGCAGGACGCCGACGACGACGCCGATCACGATGGCGATTCCGAGCCCTGCAAAGAGGTTGGTGAGACTGACACCGATGTCTCGAAGCAGGGTGCCGGTGGTGAGGTCTGTGACCATCGCCTCCATGATCTTCGAGAGGGGCGGGAAGAAGATGGAGGTGCTGTTTGCCGACAGCACCCACCACAGCGCGACCAGCACGATTGGGAGCCAGATTCGCTCTGCTATTCGGAGCACGATGGTCATTACAGGCCCCTCCTTCCGTGACTCCACTGCGCTATCCGGGTCATGCTTCGCCCCGCCTGTTCCAGCGAAGGAGCCGGCTCTCGGCCCACGCGAGAGCGGATGTCACGGCCCAACCGAAGAGTCCGATGAGCACGAGGTAGGCGACCGCCAGGTCCCAGCGGTTTCCGCCCTGGGCCAGGGTGATGAGCCGTCCGAGTCCCGGTGTCTGGCTGAGTACTTCGACGGCGACCGCGACGAGAAGCGCGATCGCGACCGCAATGCGGAGGCCTGTGGAGATCATCGGGAGGGCTCCAGGGAGCAGCACCCGTTGGAATGCCAGTGCCCGCGGGATCCTGTAGCTCCGGATCATCTCGCGAGAGGCGGATGTCATCTGCTGGGCCCCATACAGCGACTGCACCAGGATGGGCCACACGGCGGCGAGCGACACGACCAGCACCTCCATGCGCCATGACGCACCCATGACGAGGATGAGCACCGGGAGCAGGGCGATGACGGGGAATGAGCGACCGAAGTCGAGCACCAACCGTGAAGCGCGCTCCGCGACCGGGATGCTTCCGAGGAGGAGCCCTACGGGCACGCCGACCGCGCTGGCGATCCCCACGCCCGCGAGGGCGGCGGAGATCGTCTGGAGGAGTGCTTGCCAGAACTCGGGGCGGGCGAAGATGCCAAAGAAGGCGACAGCGACGCTGTCCACGGTTGGGAGCAGCCCCGGAGCTACGCCCGTGACGACCGCCACCTGCCATGCGCCGAGAAGGATTGCGACCAAGATCGCACGCCTGACTCCGACGGCTATTGCGGATGGCCGAGCCGCCAGGCGGCCGGAGTGCTTCCGGCCGCCCGGGGGCGCGTCATGTGGCCTGGTGCTCACTACTGCTCTACTTTCTTCGGGACTGCGCCGGACTAGCGGGTCGGCGTTCCCTCGGCGAGGACGTCTTCAACGCTCAGCGAGTTCTCCACCTGGCCGAAGCGCACCATCGTGTCGATCAGGTACTGGTACCGCTCGACGTACACGGCCGGGTCGCGCTCGACGTACACGCGGTTCTCGAGGAGCTCCGCGGGAATCTCGGTCTGCTCTCCCGTGATGCGACGGGCGTCTTCGTAGTTCTCGTTGTAGAAGTCCGCAGCCTTGCTCATTGCGCTCCGGAAGCGGTCCACCACGTCGGAGCGGGTCTCGACCGTGTTCTCGGTTGCCACCCACACTGTGTTCGGCATGCCGCCACCGTACTCACGCGTCGGTTCCCCGATGACCGTGAAGCCCTGTGCCTTCGCAATGTCGTAGAAGGGCGGGAAGATCAGCGCGGTGTCAACGTGGCCTGCGCCGACAGCCTCGAGCATTCCGGGGAGCGGAGTCACCACGAGCTGCATCGCGTCGAAGGCGACTCCGGCGTCTTCGGCAGCTTCGTAGAGCTGAAGTTCCGCTCCCGTCGCGAGTCCAAGTACCGCAACAGACTTGCCCTTCATGTCTTCCATCGAGGTGATGGGGCTGCCGGGGGCCGAGACGAGGCCCGACGTGCCCGCTTCGGGGTCGATGGACTCGTTGTTGAGCACGACCTTCACCGGAAGACCGTTCGTGACGGCGGTGACTGCCGTCGATCCGCCCACCATGGCGAAGTCGACTTCACCTGAGACCAGTTGGGCCAGGTTCGCCGCCGGGTCGCCGCCGGGTACCAGGGTCACGTCGAGGCCCTCATCCTCGAAGAAGCCCTGCTCCTTCGCCTGGTATGCGTTCTCGAATGCGATCGATGCCAAGACGACTGAGATTTTCGTGGGGCCGTCCGCTGCCTCATTGCCGTCAGCGGCGGCGGTGCAGCCGCTCAGGGCGAGGCTGGCGACTGCGGTGAGCGACACAAGCGTGATCAGCTTGCGACGAGTGTGATTGCGTGAAGAGCGCATAGCTCCCCCTCCAACTTCCTTGTTGTGTGCCATCCAGAGAGGATTGACCACATCGAATCATTTTGGAGTCGCGAAACCTATTCAGCGGAATTAGATTCCGCACTGCGGAAAGTCCCCCGTTGTGTCCTGAGAAATGGGGACAGAGGCCACGAAGCGCTCCCCCCTGCGAAGAGGCTTCGCAAGGGGTGTAGATCGAGCGCCTACGCGCGGTACCGCTCCGGCCAGACACCCTGCTTGCCCGGCGAGAGGATGCCGTTGGGGTCCAGCGCATCCTTGATCCGCTCCTGCGTTCGCCGCAAGGCGTGGTCGTTGAAGTCATACTGCTCGGCGACCAGGTCCATGTAGTCGACGTGCGCCCGATATTCCGAGTAGCCGTAACGCTTTGCCACAGCGGCAAGCTCACGAAACGCCAGGTCGGAACGGCGGCGGTCTTCCTCTGAGTCCTGGTTGAAAATGATCATCACAGTGTGGGCGACGTGGCGCGGGTACACGTGGAAGCCCGCGAAGAAGTCGAGTTCATGCTCGGCAATGATGCGCCTGCTCTCCTGATAGAACTCTCCGACCGCGGCACCAGTCGCGGGGATAATGGGCACGTAACCGATGTGCCCTCCGTTCTCGCCTCGAAACTTCACGCACTGCAGCCCGTAATACCCGGGATGCCCCGCCTGCACATTGCGGTGCTGCTCGGCGATATCACTGGGCACGGTGCCGTCGGCACCCTCAAACATCTCGCCCGTGACCGTGAACTCGGGCAGGTCCCTGAACCGCTCCTTGATGATCTCAAAGCGGCGCAAAATCATCTCGCGGTCGCCGTAGAGCCCAAAGCGGGCATTCCACTCGCCGATGCCGAGGTCGCTCTTGATGGCTTCGATCGCTTCGGGAGGCAACACGCCCTCCCCATCGAACCACCGCGCACGCGGGCTGACGTTGGCAGCCGAACGCACCGGGTTGCCGACGACAGGGTTGTTCTGCAGGATGTCCTTGCGCCGCAGATCAGCTAGCACGTCGATCAGCACCGGCAGCATGCTCTCGTCGTTGGTGATGACACTTCCAGCGAAGAACGCATCAGGACGCGGGAGCAGCCAGATTCCCATCTGCGTGACGATGCCGAGGTTGGACTGGAAGAAGAGGCCATCAAGGCCAGGTCCGTAGCCGCCCTTGAAGATCGGGCCCGCCGGCGAGTCTGTGATGGCGCTCATTCCCGTGCGCACCAGGTCGCCATCGGGCAGCACGACCTCCATTCCGCACTGCTGATTGGAGTGATCCCCCATGGGCGTGTAACCCCATCCGCGGTCAAGCGTGTTGCCCACCACAGACCCCCATCCGAGCGACGGGACTGAGGGCCAAACCTTGAGATTGTTCTCCTGGATGTATTCGGCGAGTGCGAAGAAGGTCACGCCGGGCTCGAGGACGGCGTAACCGAGTTCGTCATTGACCTCGATGATGCGATCCATGCGGTGCAAATCGAGGATGACGGAGTGTGGATCCCGGGCTTCAGGCCCGCCGTATCCGTTGTTCTTTCCACGCGAGATTGTCCACAGCGGTACCCCGGTCTTATTGGCGAGGCGCACGAGCGCACGGACTTCCTCAGTGGTCTTCGGCATCACGCCAGGGAACGGCGTGCGGCCCTGCACGAGCGGGTAGGGGTCACGATAGGCACCCTCCTGGTGTGATCCCACGACGTTGTCGGCGCCGACGATCGCGGCCGCCTCCTCAAGGAACCGCGTTCGCGCCTCGGCGGCGCTGAGCAGTCCGCCATCCGATGGGGTTGCGTGAAGTCCAGGGGACATGACGCTCCTCTTGGTGCGAGTGATGTGGCGTGTGGTTGGAACTACTGCTCGTCCTGCGGGTCGTCGAGCCGGCCGATCCCCGCGTCGCGCCGCAGCAGGAGCAGCAGCCCGAGCAGCAGCATGGCGGCCCCCGCGATCATGAGCGACTCGCGCACGCCAAGCCAGTCGGCGATGCCGCCCATGATGAGCGCGCCGACCGCCATCGACAGGGTGTAGAGCATGATGCGCACGGCGATCACGCTGCCGCGCATCCGGTCAGTGACGATCAACTGGATGGCGGTGTTGACGCCCGCGATGACGGTGAGGAAGCCAGCGCCGGCGACGACGAGGGCGGCGACGGCGGCGATGTAGTTCTCGACGGCCCCCAACACGAGCACGGCCGCGCCGACGCCCAGCATCCCGGCAAGCGTGACGAGGGAGAGCGGATGCTTCGACGACGCGACAATCGGACCCGCGACGAGTGCCCCCACCCCGGCGGCGGCGGTCATGATGCCGAGCTCGAGTCCGCCGGCGTCGTAGACCGTGGCCGCAAGGATGATCGTGAGGTTGAAGACGGGGTTGAAGAGGATGCCGATCGCGATCGACACGATGATCGACACCGCGATCCCACGCTGGCGGCGGATGTAGGAGAGCGCGGTGCCGAAGCTCCTGAGCGCACTGATGCGCGGTTTCGCGAGCGCCCGCCGCGCGCCGCCCCCGATCGCGATGAGCGCGACCAGCACGAACACGAACGAGGCACTGTTGAGCAGGAAGGCGGGGCTGGGCCCGAGCGTCCCGATGAGGATGCCCGCGAGGGCGGGGCCAAGCGCCCGGCCCACGTTGAACTGCATCGTGTTGAGGGTGACGGCCGACTGGATGTCCTCCCGCGGCACGAGGTCGTGCACGAGTGCCTGCCAGCTGGGCAGGTTGAGGCCGCCGAAGATGCCCTGCAGGGTGACGGGCAGGATGACAAGGAGCGGGTTCTGCGTGCCGGAGGCGACGACGAAGAAGAGGATCAGGGCGGCGACGCTGCCGAAGATCTGGGTGCCGATCAGCACCCGCCTGCGGTCGAAGCGATCAGCCCACGCCCCGCCCAAGGGCCCCATGAGCACGTTGGGGATGAACTGTGCCGCCGCGCCGATGCCGACCCAGGTGGCGCTGTGCGTCATCTCGAAGATGACGAACGGCACGGCGAGGTTGCTCAGCCACGTGCCCGTCGTGGAGACCGCGGCGGCCACCCAGAAGATCGCAAAGCGCCGGTGCCGCAGCGCGCTGAACGGTCCCCGGCGGGGCGTGCCGCCCTCCTCAGCGGGCCCGCTCAACTCGCCGAACGCAGGTCCGGTTCCGCCTCCACGGGAATGGGGTGGTGGCAGGCCACCCGGTGCCCGGGCGCAAGCTCCGCGAGCGGCGGCATGACGGTGCGGCAGATCTCCGTCGCGGCGGGACACCGTGACGCGAAGGGGCACCCGCTGCTGGGGGCGGGGCTCGTGGCGATCTCGCCCTCGTTCGCGACATCCTGCAGCTTCTCCGGACGGTTCGGCTGCGGGATCGAGCTCAGTAGCAGCGCCGTGTAGTGGTGCCTCGGATGCTGGTAGATGTCCTCCGAGCCGGCCAGCTCGACGATCCGCCCCAGGTACATGACGGCGACGCGGTCGCTGATGTTCTTGACGACGGCGAGGTCGTGCGAGATGAAGACGAGCGAGAGGTCGTGCTCATCCTTCATACGCTCGAGCAGGTTGAGCACCTGGGCCTGCACCGAGACATCGAGGGCCGAAACTGGCTCATCGCAGATGATGACGGATGGCTGCTGCGCAACGCCGCGCGCGATGGAGACGCGCTGGCACTGCCCACCCGAGAGCTGGTGCGGCTTGCGCTTGGCCATGGCCGAGTCGACGCCCACCTCCTGCAGGAGTTCGAGCGCGCGCTCCTTCGGCTTCGGGTGCTTGAGGAAGGTCAGTGGCTCCATGACGATCTCGAGCGCCGTGCGACGCGGGTTGAGCGAGGAGATCGGGTCCTGGAAGATCAGCTGCAGCTCCTTGCGGTGCTTGCGCAGCTGCTTCTGTGTGAGGCCGTCGAGGCGCAGGTCGCCGAGCATGACCTCGCCCTCCGTGGGCGGGGGCAGCATGACGAGCGCGCGACCCGTCGACGACTTGCCGCATCCGGATTCCCCCACGAGACCGAGGGTCTCGCCCCGGCGCAGCTCGATGTCGATGCCGTGCACGGCCCGCACGGGCTTCTTGCCCGGCACGGGGTACTCGACCACGAGGCCCTTTGCCGAGAGCACGATGTCATCTCCGGACGAGTCCCTGACTGCGGGAGCTGTTGCCGTGTCGGTCATCAGGAGATCCTCTCTTTCGCGGCGGTGACCGAGACCCCGAGGGGCTCGTCGGGGCCGGCGACGGGATGGTGGCAGGCGACGGGTCGACCGGCGGGCCCCGGCTCGAGGGGCGGGTCGACGTCGAGGCAGAGTTCCGTCATGCGGGGGCACCGGTTGGCGAAGGAGCACCCGTGCGGGAGGTTCGTGAGCTGGGGAGGACGGCCGGGGATCGTGCGCAGCACGGTGTGCGGCGGGTTCTCGAGGTTCGGCCGGGCCTCCTCAAGTGCCTTGGTGTACGGATGCTGCGGCGCCTCGAAGGTGCTGATGGCCGAGCCCGTCTCGACGACGCGTCCCGCATACATGACCGACACCTCGTCGCAGCGCTCGGCGATAAGGCTCAGGTCGTGCGAGACGAGCAGCACCGCGAGGTTGCGTTCCCGCCGCAGCTTGTCGAACAGGTCGAGGATCTGCGCCTGCACCGTGACATCCAGTGCCGTCGTCGGCTCGTCGGCGATGAGCAGTTCCGGGTCACACGAGAGCGCGAGTGCGATCATGATGCGCTGGCGCTGCCCGCCCGAGAGCTGGTGCGGGTAGGCCTTGAACTTCTCCTCCGGGTCGGGGATGCCGACCTGGCCGAGCAGGTCGATCGCGCGCGCCTTCGCCTCCTTGCCGCTGATGCCGAGGTGGCGGCGCATGGGCAGCACGAGCTGCTTACCCACCCGCATGACGGGGTTGAGGGCGGTCATGGGGTCCTGGAACACCATGGCGATGCGGCGGCCACGGATGCGCTTGCGCATCTCGTCCTCGCTGAGGCCGAGGATCTCCTCACCGGCGAAGCGCACACTGCCCTCGCGCTTGTGGAGGGCGTTGCGGGGAAGGATGCCGAGCACGGCGCGCGCCGTCACCGACTTGCCCGAACCGCTCTCGCCGACGAGGCCGTGCACCCGGCCGGGCGCAATCGAGAGGTTGACCCCGTTGACGACCTCCGCGATGCCCTGCGGTGTCTTGAACTGGATTCGCAGGTCTTTGACCTCGAGGATGGGCTCGACCGTCACAGCGCAGACTCCTTGATGTCGAATCGCTTCGCGAAGTGCTCGGCGAGGAAGTTGATCGCAAGGATGGAGAGGGCCATCGTGAATGCCGGCAGCAGCACGATGTGCGGCGCCTGGGTGAGCTTCGCCCGGCCGGTGCCCATCATGGAGCCCCAGCTGGCATCCGGTGGCTGGATGCCGAGGCCGAGGAAGCTGAGGCTCGCCTCGGCGACGATCGCAACCGCGATGACGACGATCGCGTAGGCGAGCACCGGCACGACCACGTTGGGCAGGATCTCCCGCACGATGATGCGAGCGTGCCCGAAGCCCATGCCGCGCGCGGCGGTCACGAAGTCACGGTTGACGAAGGTCAGTGTCGCCGAGCGGGCGACTCGTGCGACGGGGGCCGAGGCGATGATGCCGATGCCGACCACGATCGTCCAGAGGCCGGGGCCGAGGAAGAGGCTCAGGGCGATGAGCGCGACGAGGTTGGGGAACGACAGCACGATGTCGAGCCCGGCGACGATGAAGCGGTTCGCCCAGCCACCGAAGTAGCCGGCCAGGATGCCCATCGGAGCACCGAGCACGACGGCCAGCGCGATCGAGGCCACGCCGACGAAGAGGCTCACCTGCGCGCCCGACAGCAGCCGGGCGAGGATGTCACGCCCCACCTCGTCGGTGCCGAGGATGTGCCCGGGGCTGAACATGGGCGCCATGATGGCGCCGTAGTCGGAACGCGACGGGTCAGGCAGCGGCAGCACGGGCAACAGCAGGGCGCTGCCCATGAGGAGCACGAGCCATCCGACCGAGATCATGACGGCCCAGGGCGGCACCCCCCTGCGTGAGCGGCCGAGGAGTCCGCGCCCACCGATGGGCGGGCTGCCCGGCACGACCGTGCGCTGGGACCTGGTCTTGGTTGTGAAACTCATACGCGCACCCTTGGGTCAAGTAGCGGGTAGATCATGTCGACGATGAAGTTGGCAAGCACGTAGGCGCAGGCGATGAAGAGGATGAGGCCCTGCACGAGCACGTAGTCGCGGTTGTTGATGCCGCTGTAGATGAGCGTGCCGATGCCGGGCAGGCCCGAGATGAGCTCGATCAGCAGCGTGCCGCCGATGAGTGTGCCGATGTTGATGCCGACGACCGTCACGAGCGTGGGCAGCGAGGGCTTGAGTGCGTAGCGGAACAGCACGCTCCGCTGCGTCAACCCGACCGAGCGGGCGACGAGGATGTAGTCCTCCTGCAGCGTGCGGATCATCTCGTTGCGCAGCACCCGCATATAGAGGGGTACGAGCGCCGAGGCCAGGGCGATCGACGGGATGAGGAGCGAGCGGATGTTGCCAAGCACGTCCTCCTGCAGCGGCACGAAGCCGATGGCCGGCAACCAGTTCAGCGTCACCGCGAAGATCACGATGAGCACGAGTGAGACCACGAAGTTGGGGATCGACTGCAGCGTGAAGGTGAAGACCGAGACGACGCGGTCGAAGGCCTGGTCGCGGCGGCGGGCGGCGGCGACGGCGAGCGGCACGGCGATCGCGAGCGAGATGATCTCGGCCATGATGAGCAGCTGGATCGTGACGGGCAGCCGCTCGCCGATCGCCTCGGTCACGGGCTGCCCCGTGCGGAAGGAGACGCCGAGGTCACCCGTGATGGCGTTGCCGAGCCACTGCACGTAGCGCACCATGAAGGGCTGGTCGAGTCCGAGCTCCTTGCGAATCTCCTCGACCGCGCCCGGCGTGGGGTTGGAGCTCGACGCGACGAGCACCTCGGCGGTGTCGCCCGGCAGCAGGTCGAGCAGGAGGTAGACGAGAAAGCTCACGCCGAGCAGCACGACCAACAGATGCACTGCCCTCATGGCGATGACCTTTGCGTATGTCACACGGCCTCCTTCTCAAGCTACGTCGCTCAATTCGCCCCCTTGCGAGGGTAGTTCGGATGCCATCAAACAGGCTTCGGATGCCGCATCCCACCTCGGCGTTCCAGACGGCGGCACGCGCTCTTCCGACACTCGGGCACCGTGTTAGCCTCGCCCCGACCGACCCGGTCGCCGCACCGCCGCACCGCCGCGACGATGGTGCGGCACGCATCCGATCACCATCCCGGGAGACACCGCTGTGACCTTCACCGCCGAAGAGACGAGCCGCACCGTTGATGCCGCGGGCGTGCGCATCCACTATCACGAGGCAGGCGCGGGCCCGGTGCTGCTGCTCGTGCACGGCGGCGCCCCCGGCGCCTACGGCTGGGGTAACTTCGGCCAGAACCTTGAGGCGCTCTCGCAGCACTTCCGCACGATCATCGTGGACCTGCCCGGCTACGGAAAATCCGACAAGCCCGAGGTTGAGGGCGATCGCAACGCCTTCTACGCCGAGACCTTCCTCGCAATGATGGACGCCCTCTCGATCGAGACGGCGAGTGTGTGCGGGCTCGCCACCGGCGGTGGTGCCGCAATCAAGATGGCTGTCGCGGCGCCGGAGCGCATCGAGCGGCTCATTCTCGTCAGCTCCATGGGCGGGCTCCCTCTCTTCAGCACGCGCCCCACCGAGGGCCAGAAAGTCATCCAGTCCTACTACAAGGGCGACGGGCCGTCAGAAGAGAAAATGCGCAACTACCTCTCCGTCATGATGTACGACCAGTCGCTCATCACCGACGATGTCGTGCAGGATCGCTATCAGGCGAGCATCGACCCCGAGTTCATGGCCAAGGCGCCGGAGGGACGCGGGCAGCGAAAGCCCGACCAGGGGCCACCGCTCTGGACCCTCCTCGATCGCATCGAGGCACCGACGCTCGTGGTCTGGGGTCGCGACAACCGCATCCAGGGCTATGACAACGCCCTGTTCATGCTGAACCAGATTCCGGATGTTCGCCTGCACGTGTTCGGAAAGACCGGGCTTTGGGTACCATTCGAACGCGCTCGCGAGTTCGAGGCCCTCATCATGGGATTCCTCCGCGAGGACGACCGGACGGGGCCATGACCGACAGCACTACGCGCAGCGAGACCGAGGAGCAGCGTTCGCGCGCCCTCGAGGCGACGCTGACGCTCGTGACCCGCTCGGGGTATCAGGCGACAACAATTGCCGCGGTCGCGAAAGAGGCGGGGCTCTCGGAGAGCTTCATCCTGTGGCACTTCCGCAACAAGGATCGCCTCTTCGCTGAGGCCCTCGAATACAGCTACCGCAAGCGGCGTGCGACGTCTCCCTCCTGGAGCGAGGTCGTCCCCCCGGAGAAGCGGGCGCTCGCACTCCGGCACAATGCGCTCGGGCTCACCCCGCCAAGCGCTGAGGGCACCGAGTACCGCACCTTCGGTCTCATGCTTGGTCTCGAGAGCCGGCCCGTGCAGCCGACGGCGCGACTTCGCTTCACCGAGTTCCGCGGGCGCACCCTCTCGGCCATCACGGCGTGGTGGGATCGCTCACTGCGCATCGACGATGCAATCGAGCGGATGGCGGCGGCCGAACTCCTCGGCAACCTGACCCTCTCGGCCGTCGATGGGCGGTTCATCAACTCGATGACCTCTGAGCTTGACCGCGACATCACGACCGACATCATCGTGGCGGGGCTCGAAGGCGTCGCCACCCGCCTCGAGCAGCAACCGTCAGCCGCCGTTGCGCTCCCGCCGGAGGCGGCACGCGCCGTCGCCTCGCTCCCGCCCGCCGGCCCGACCCAGCACGACGAGACCTCCACCCGCATCCAGATTCTGCGTGCCGCAGAGTCCGTCGCATCCGATATCGGCATCGACGCGGCGAGCATCGCGCGCATCTGCAAGGAATGCGGATGCTCGCCCACGTCGATCTACTGGTTCTTCAAAGACAAAGACGCCATCTTCGAAGCCCTCATCGAGTTCCTTCACGAGGACTGGATCGACACCCATCCCCGCACGAGCGGCGTGGAGACCCCGTGGTCTGACGATCCACTGCTGGAGATGATGGCGCACTGCCTGTGGCGCTACTCGGGGGCAGCGAACCTCATGCGCATCTCGCTCATGCTGTTCCTCCACAGCGAGGACACGCACTCCGTCACCCGCGAGGAGTGCCTCCGCGTGCGCGCCGAACTGTGCCGCGAATGGCAGGACTCATACACCCGCCTGTTCCCGGAGCTCGAGGACAACGAGGCGCTCGCCCACAGCGTCGCGATGGTGCACGCGGCCGTCGCGGATGGTCTCTTCATCTCCCAGCAGATCGCGGGCGGCACCGACTCCATGACGGCCTACACCTGGGTGCTCGCCGAGTTCATGGCGGCGGGCATCCGGAGCGTGCTGCCAATACCCGCGCCCGAGGCATCCTGAGCATGGAAGGAACCGCAATGACCCTCACCCTCGAGGCCGCCCGCGCCACGCTCGATGAGGCCCTGCGCATCGCGCGAGAAAGCGACAAGCGCATCAGCGTCGTGATCGTCGATGACCGCGGGCTCGAGGTGTGCGCTGCGCGCATGGACGGCGCAAACTGGTTCACGCTGGGCGTCGCACGCGCGAAGGCGCAGACAGCGGCAACGTTCAAGCGGCCGAGCGACTCGCTGGCGAAGCTCCAAGGGGACTACCCCGAGCTGTTCCTGCACATCGACGACCAGCTTGCGTTCCGGGCCACGACGCTGCCCGGCGGCGTGCCGCTGGGAGACCCCGTGGTCGGCGGCATCGGGGTGAGCGGCGCCCACCCGGAGGAAGACCTGCGCATCGCGACGGCGGCAGCGGCCTTCCATTCCTAATTCAGGAACTTGCTTTCCTAATTCAGGAACTCTGTTCCTGAATTAGGAAAGCTCGTGGCCATCAGTCGACGAGCGTGAGGGTGACCTCGACGTTGCCGCGCGTCGCATTGGAGTACGGGCAGAGGCGGTGCGCCTTCTCGACGAGCTCCTGACGGCGGTCCTGCTCGGCGTTCGGCACGTGGATGTCGAGCTCGACGGCGATGTTGAACCCCTCGCCCTTGTCGTTCTTGCCGATGCCGACGCTGGCCGACACTGCGGCATCCTTCGTGTCGATACCCAGCTGCTTGCCGGCACCGTGCACGGCGCTCAGGAAGCAGGCGGAGTAACCGGCTGCGAAGAGCTGCTCCGGGTTGATCCCCTCGCCCGAGCCACCCATCTCCTTGGGCGGGCGAACCTCGAAATCGATGCGGTCGTCATCCGAACGTACGTGGCCGTCGCGGCCACCCCCCGACGCGTGTGCAACTGCAGTGTATGCGATATCCATGATTCTGACCATAGCCGCGGCAGGCTGAGCACTCGACCGACCGTCGGTATGCTCACACGGTCCGCTCAGTGCGCGCCCCGGAAGAGCACAGGTCGCTCGCCCTGAGCTTCCAGCCTGGCCTCAAGGCCATCCCTCACGCGCGGCCACTCCTCCACGAGCACGGAGTGCACGGCCGTGTCGCGCCACGAGCCATCCGCCCGTCGCCGGTCGTGCCGCAGCACCCCCTCGAAGGTGGCGCCGAGACGCAGGATCGCGGCGCGGGAACGCTCGTTGGCGGCATCCGCCTGCAGCCGCACCCTGCTGAAGCCGTGTTCGAACGCGAGCGAGAGCAGCAGGAGCTTCGCCTCGGCGTTGACGACGGAACCCCAGACGCGCGGGTCGTAGGCCGTCCACCCGATGTGGGCACCCTCGTGCGCCAGGTCGAGGTCGGCGAGCGAGGTCGTGCCGACGCGCTCGCCGTCATGGGGGCCGCCGCGCAGATAGACACCGAAGGAGAGGCCCGTCTGCCAGGGCAGGTAGCCGCGCAGCCACTCTGCGAAGTCATCCCGGCTGTCGCGGAGGGCGGCAACGCCCCCGCCGTAGCCGCCGGCGAAGACCTCCGGATGCCCGATCGCGGCAAAGAGGTCGCCGAA
This sequence comes from Salinibacterium sp. GXW1014, assembly GCF_044769865.1. Classification (NCBI taxonomy): domain Bacteria; kingdom Bacillati; phylum Actinomycetota; class Actinomycetes; order Micrococcales; family Microbacteriaceae; genus Salinibacterium; species Salinibacterium sp. GXW1014. The sequence goes on along the minus strand of NZ_JBIZWA010000001.1, from coordinate 1,204,813 downwards.
GTCGGCCGCGCCAAGCGGTCGGAGCGTAACGAATCGGCCACCAAGGGGCGCCGCAGCGGGTCGGGAGGCGGGCATGAAATGCAGTCTGTCACGGGAAGTGCAACTATGGACGCGTGAGCAACACGACCCTCTTTCTCGATGCCTCAGAATCGTTCGTGCAACTGCTCGCTCGCGTTCGCGCCGAGCAGTGGGAGCAGCCCGCCCTCGGGACGTGGACGGTGCGCAGCCTTGCCGGCCACACCGCCCGCGCCATCCTCACGGTGGAGAGCTACCTCGGGCAGGACGAACCCGGCGCCGTCACCATCCCCTCGGCCGAGGACTACTACAACGAGGTGCTCGAGCAGTTCACCGACCACGCCTCGATCGAGGCCCGCGGTGTCGAGGCCGGCGCCTGGCTGGGCGCCGACCCCGTGGCGCAGGTCTCGGAGGCGCTCTCCCGCACGCGCACGCTCATCGCGGCACAGCCCGACGACCGCATCGTCTCGATCGGTGGCATGGGCATCCTGCTCGACCAGTACCTGCGCACCCGCGTCGTCGAGCTCGTCGTGCACTCGATCGATCTCGCCCGGGCCATCGGTGCCGACTACACGCCGCCCGCCGCGGGCATCGCGACGGCCGTGAGCCTCCTCGCGGGAACTGCGGCGCACAAGGGCCAGGGCGTGACCCTGCTCATGGCGCTCACTGGCCGCGCGCAGCTGCCGCCCGGCTTCACGACGGTCTAACGCGAGCGGATGCCGCGGCCACGCGCCAAGCGGTCAGCTCAGCGCTACACTTTCCGTCCCGCGCTACAGGGATCGCAGTAGCGGGGGACGGAAACTGTAGCGCAACAGTGCGTATGCCTGGCGGCGGACCGTAGCGCCGCTCAGTCCGTGAGGCTGTGGCGCACGACGATCTCGTCGCGGCCGGGACCGACGCCGATGAGCGAGATGCGCGAGCCGCTCATCTTCTCGAGCGCGAGCACATAGTCCTGCGCGTTCTTCGGGAGCTCCTCGAAGCGGCGCGCACCGGAGATGTCTTCTGACCAGCCGGGGAACTCCTCGTAGATGGGCTTCGCGTGGTGGAAGTCCGACTGCGAGACGGGCATTTCGTCGACCCGCACGCCGTCGACCTCGTAGGCGACACAGACGGGGATCGCTTCGAGACCCGTGAGCACGTCGAGCTTGGTCAGCACGAAGTCGGTAACACCGTTGATGCGGGCCGAGTAGCGCGCAATGGGCGCGTCATACCAGCCGCAGCGGCGAGGACGCCCGGTCGTCGTGCCGAACTCCCCTCCGTTGTTGCGCAGGAAGTCGCCCGACTCATCGAACAGCTCGGTGGGGAACGGGCCGGAACCCACGCGCGTCGTGTACGCCTTGACGACACCGATGACCCGCTCGAAACGGTTGGGGGCGACCCCAGAGCCGGTCGCAGCCCCACCGGAGGTCGCGTTCGACGACGTGACGAATGGGTAGGTGCCGTGGTCGACATCCAGCATCGTCGCCTGACCAGCCTCGAAGAGCACGGTCTTGCCCTCGTCGAGGGCGCGGTGCAGCAGCAGGGCCGTGTCGTCGACCATGGGGCGCAGGCGCTCGGCGAACTGCAGCAGCTCCTGCATGATCTCGTCGACCTCGATGGCGCGACGGTTGTAGATCTTCACCAGCAGGTGGTTCTTCTGGTGGAGGGCGCCCTCGATCTTCTGGCGCAGGATGTTCTCGTCGAAGAGGTCCTGAATGCGGATGCCGACGCGGTTGATCTTGTCGGCATACGTCGGGCCGATGCCGCGCCCGGTCGTGCCGATCTGGCGCTTGCCGAGGAAGCGCTCCGTGACCTTGTCGAGCGTGCGGTGGTAGTGAGTGATGACGTGGGCATTGGCGCTCACGCGGAGGCGCGAGACATCCACCCCTCGTGCGGCGAGCGCGTCGAGCTCCTCGAAGAGCACCTCGATGTCGACGACGACACCGTTGGCGATGACCGGCACGACGCCGGGCGAGAGGATGCCGGAGGGCAGCAGGTGCAGCGCATACTTCTCGTCGCCGACCACGACCGTGTGGCCAGCGTTGTTGCCGCCGTTGAACTTGACGACGTAGTCGACCCGGTCGCCGAGGTGGTCGGTCGCCTTGCCTTTACCTTCGTCGCCCCACTGGGCACCGATGAGCACGATTGCGGGCATGCGAAATCCTTAGAAATGGAGGGGGATGACACCCGATTCTACCCGCTCCGGCTCACAGCGGCCTAGAAAGGCTGTGGATGCCTCAGCCCTGACCTGTATTACGGAGCATGACGGCGCGACTTGGGCACCCGGTCACGGCTGCATACGGTGATAACCATGTGCCGCCTCCTTGGACTCGTGTCTCGCGATGAGACGACGATTCCGGATGCCCTTGGCGCCGACTTCAACGCCTTCACCGCCCTCTCGGCTGGCCTCCACGGCGACGGCTGGGGCGTGGCCGCCGAGCACGCGGGCAAGCGCACGATCACCCGGGCTGCCGAGGCGGCTCACAGCAGCGCCCACTATCGGGCCGCGACCTCCGTGCCCGTTTCGAGTGCCATCACGCACCTGAGGGCCGCGACGCTCGACCTGCCCGTCGCGGATCGCAACACACACCCCTTCGTGCACGGCGACCTGTCGTTCGCCCACAACGGCTCGATCCGCGAGATCGCCGCGATCGAGCAGGTCATCGACGCCGACCTGCGCCGTGGCATCCAGGGCGACACCGACAGCGAGCGCTACATGCTCGCGCTCGTCTCTGAACTGCGCCGGTCGTCCCCAGTCGACGCCGTGCGCACGGTCGCCGCACGCCTTAGCGAGGTTGCGGTCGAGGCGAGCATCAACGCGCTCCTCCTCACGCCCGACGAACTCATCATCGTCGCCGACGAGCACGTGAAGGCGCCCGCCTTCGTCGGCGCCGACTACTACGCGCTCTCCTACCTCGAGCGCGATGGACTCTTCACGGTCGCCTCAAGCGGCTGGGAGCGCGAGGGATGGCGGGCCATCCCCGAGCGCACCGTGCTGACGGTCAACCGCCGCACCCTCCAGCTGCGCATCGACGACCTCGACGGGCGCCGCGCGGCCATCGCCGCCTGAGCCCCGTCCGGGCGCCTGGCGCTTCGCGCAAACGGGGTACGCCGGGGCTAATGCGGCGTTCTCCGCGCCAACTGCACCCACGCCACCACCGCCTGGATGCGGCGCCCATACCGGTGGTATGGACTCAGGATCAACCTGCTATCGTGTGTTATATCGGGGTACAGACTGTGTCGGCACTTATGCCGACAAGCGGCGGCCGCCCCCGGGCCGCACCCCGCGAGAGGAGCACACGCACCAACATGTCCGCCCCCAGCCTGCTCAGTACGCGCCGCCGCATCCGCTCCACCTCGCAGTTGTCAATCGCATCCGTCTTCACGCTCGCGCAGATCGACCGCTGGGGACTCGATGCCTGGCAGCCAAGGACCCCAGAGCGTCCCCCCTTCGCGATCCTCGCCGACCCCGCCCGCACGAGCCTCAACCCGCGAACCGTGACAATGCTGCTGACCGCCGGCATGGTGGAGACGGTGGACGACTCCCTCGTTCTCACCGACCTCGGGCGCCGCACGGTCGAGGAGAACAGCGACCTCTATCCCGGCGCATCCGATGAGGGCGCCAGCTAGCGCAGCGGATCAAAGGCATCCAGCAGCGGATGCCGCGGCCCGCCTGTCATCGCATCCGCGACGATCCTCCCCGTGAGCGGGCCCAGGGTCACGCCCCACATGCCATGCCCGCCGGCAACGTGCACCCGCGCCGAGCGCGTCTCGCCCACGAGCGGCAGGCCGTCTGCCGTGCAGGGACGCGAGCCGACCCACTCGTCCTCACGGGCGTCCCAGTCGACGCCCTCGAACAGCGGCCGGGCCGCCTCGACGAGCGTCGTGATGCGACGCGGGTCGGGCGCGGCGTCCGCGGGTCGGAACTCCATCATGCCGCCGACCCGCAGGCGATCGCCGAGGGGCGTACACGCGACCCGCTGTGCGGGGAAGTAGATCGGATGCTCCGGCACGGCGTCCGGGCGCACGCTGAAGCTGTACCCACGCCCCGCCTGCACGACCTGCCGCACACCGTAGCGGCCCGTGAGCGCGCCGAACCACGTGCCGCTCGCGATCACGACGGCGTCGGCCTGGAGCTCCCACGGCGATGCGCCACCGGCCTGTGGCTGGTCGACCTCGACAGAGACGTGCGAACCGGTGTCCGTGACATCCGTCACGGTGGTTGAGGTGATGATGGTGCCCCCGCGCGCCTCGACGGCGTCGGCGAGCGAACGCACGAAGAGGGGCGGGTTGATGTAGCGCTGCCCCGCGATACGGATGCCGTGGGTCACCTCCGCACTGATGGCCGGCTCGAGCGCACGCAGCTCCTCGCCGGAGATGAGCTCGTAGTCGACCTCGCCGCCGCGCTTCTCGATCTCGGCGAACTCGTGTCGAAGACCTTGGCGGTCGCGTTCGCTCGTGAACCCGGTGAGGAAGGGATCGGCCGTGATGGTGCGGTCCTCGACGCCTCCGTCGGCGAGCACGTCGAAGGAGTCGACGCTCCACTTGTTGATCTCGGCGAAGGTCTCCATGTTGGCCCGCCACTTGCGCGGGGTGGAGTGCCAGGCGAAGCCCGCGAGGAAGCGCAGCAGCTTCGCGTCAGCCGCGAGCGGCACGTACACGGGTGAGCTCGGGCTCACGACAGCCTTGACGCCGTAACGGAAGATCGCGGGTTCCGGCAGCGGCAGCGTGAGGGCCGGGGCGATCCAGCCAGCGTTGCCCCACGATGCCCCGAGTCCGACCTCGCCGCGATCGATGACCGTGACCTCGACCCCGCGCTCCTGCAGGAACCACGCTGTGCTCAGGCCGACGATCCCCGCCCCAACAACGATCACGCTTCGCATGCTCGTCACCCTAGTCCCGCACCCAGCGGGAGGTCACCATCGCGGCGTATCGTCGCACGCATGAGCGCCACCACGCAGTTGAACATCGCACTCGGCAACCGCTTCGCCCGCGAACTGCCCGAGATGGCCATCGAATGGCAGGCCGAGGAGGCCCCGGAACCGCGGATGCTCGCACTCAACGAACCCCTCGCCGCCGAGCTCGGCCTCGACCCGGAGGAGTTGCGGAGCATTGAATGGCTCCGGATGCTGGTGGGCAACCATGTGCCGGAGGGAGCCACCCCGGTCGCGCAGGCCTACGCGGGCCACCAGTTCGGCGGCTACTCGCCCCGGCTGGGAGACGGGCGGGCGCTGCTCCTGGGCGAACTCGAGGTCGACGGCCGGCTCCTCGACCTGCACCTCAAGGGTTCGGGTCGCACACCGTTCGCGCGCGGCGGCGACGGCCGCGCCGCCGTCGGCCCGATGCTGCGCGAGTACATCATCAGCGAGGCCATGCACGGGCTCGGCATCCCCACGACCCGCTCGCTCGCGGTCGTCGCGACGGGCCGCCCCGTGCAGCGCGAGACCGTGCTCCCCGGCGCCGTGCTCGCCCGCGTCGCGAGCAGCCACCTGCGCGTCGGCAGCTTCCAGTACGCGCGCGGCACGGGCGACACCGAGCTGCTGCGGCGCCTCGCCGACCACGCGATCAGCCGGCACTATCCCGATGCGGCGAGCGCCGAGCATCCGTACCTCGCCCTCTATCGCGCCGTCGTGTCGGCGCAGGCGTCGCTCATCGCCCGGTGGATGCTCGTGGGCTTCATCCACGGCGTCATGAACACCGACAACATGACCATCTCGGGCGAGAGCATCGACTTCGGCCCATGCGCATTCATGGGGGCGTACGACCCCGCGACCGTCTACAGCTCGATCGACCAGCAGGGCCGCTACGCCTACGGCAACCAGCCGGCGATCGGCGAGTGGAACCTCGCCCGCTTCGCCGAGGCCCTGCTGCCGCTGTTCCACGAGGAGGAGGAGCGCGCGATCGAGCTTGCCGTCGAGGCGCTCGGCGCGTTCCGCGGCGAGTACACGGCCGCGTGGGAGGCGGGCATGCTGCAGAAGCTGGGACTCAGCGAGCCGACGCCGCTCGTTGCGGAACTCCACGGCATCCTGGGCGCGCACCGGGTGGAGTACACCTCGTTCTTCCGCCGCCTCGGCGCCGCCGCCAGCGGTGATGTCGGGCCGGCGCGCGAGCTCTTCCTCGACCCCACGGCCTTCGACGCCTGGGTGGAGCAGTGGCGGATGCTCGGGCCGGATGCCGAGCTCATGCGCCGAGTCAACCCGCTCTACATCCCTCGCAATCACTTGGTCGAGCAGGCTCTGGCCGCGGCGACCGACGGCGACCTCGCGGCCCTGGAAGGTCTCCTCGCTGCAGTGTCCGATCCCTACACGGAGCGCGCCGGGCTCGAGCACTACGCGGCCCCCGGCGCCGACGACTTCGGCACCTACCAGACCTTCTGCGGCACCTGAGCGAGCCCCCTTTCATAACTCAGGAGTCAGGTGCCGTGACGGTCGGCCCGGCCAGACACTCCTGAGTTGGGAAAGTCAGCCGGGGAACTCCACGTGCTGCGTCACCCACGCGTGCATCGCGACAGCGGCCGCCGCCGACGCATTGATCGACCGTGTCGAGCCGAACTGCGAGATCTCGACCACGGCATCCGCCGCCTCGATCGCGGGCTCCGACAGGCCCGGCCCCTCCTGCCCGAAGAGCAGCACGCAGCGCTCCGGCAGGTCGAAGGTCTCGATGATGACGCTGCCCTCGACGTTGTCGATCGCGATGATCGGCAGGCCCTCGCTGCGGGCCCAGTCGACGAAGGATGCGACATCCTCGTGATGCAGGACGTGTTGGTAGCGGTCGGTGACCATGGCGCCGCGCTTGTTCCAGCGGCGGCGGCCGATGATGTGCACGCTGTCGGCGGCGAAGGCGTTGGCGCTGCGCACGATCGACCCGATGTTCATGTCGTGCTGCCAGTTCTCGATCGCCACATGGAACGGATGCCGGTGCTCGTCCAGGTCGGCGACGATCGCCTCCATGCGCCAATAGCGGTAGCGGTCGATGACGTTTCGGGTGTCGCCGCGCTCGAGCAGCTCGGGGTCGTAGTGCTCTTCGGTGGGCCACTCTCCCTGCCACGGCCCGACACCATGGGTCGACAGCTCGTGGGTGGGGTTCGGCTCGGTCACCCCTCGACGCTACCGCGAACCCGGATGTCGCCCGCCAGCCGGGTGACCGCATCGCCGAGCAGACGTCGCTCAGCTGTCACGACGGCGACCAGGTCGCATCCGTAGTCCAGCCATTTGCGAGTCGAATCCGCGTCGAGGCCGAGCGTGCCGAGCATGAGGCGGTTCTCGTCGGCCAAGCGCCGCAACGCCCTGAAATATTCCTCGAGCTGGTCGGTGTCGAAGGCGCGGTGCGGCGCGAGCCCGAGCGAGATGGAGAGGTCCGCCGGACCGACGAAGATGCCGTCGACGCCCGGGGTCGCGGCAATCTCGGCCGCATTCTGCAGCCCCAGCGTCGTCTCGATCATGACGAAGAGCGATGCCCGCTCGTCGAGTTCCGTTGGGGATGCCGAAGAGATATCGCGACGCACCGGTCCGTAGCTGCGCGTGCCGAGCGGCGGGAACCTGCATGCGCTCGCGGCGGCGGCAGCCTGCTCGGCAGTCTCCACGAGCGGCACGATGACAGCGGATGCGCCGAAGTCGAGCGCCTTGCCGATCTGTGCGTGGTCATTCGAATCGACGCGCACGAGCACCGAGAAGTCGTCGGCCTCGACACCGGCGAGGAGCTCGGCACAGTCCCCCAGGGTGAGGGCACTGTGCTGGGTGTCGAGCACGACGAACTCGAGCCCTGCCTCCCGGCACGCATCCACCACGGCGGGCGAACGCGTGCCGAGCCAGCCGCCGACGAGCGGCGCTCGAGTCTCGTCGTGCTTCAGCATGACCATGTTGTTCCTATCTCGATGCTGCGACGATCTCGGGCAACCAGAGCACGATGTCGGGGAAGGCGAGCAGGATGCCGACGATGACCGCCTCGCAGAGGAGGAACGGCGCGACACCCTTGAATACCGTCTCCAACTTGATACCGGTGACTCCCGAGATGACGAAGCAGTTCATGCCGACGGGCGGCGTGAGGAGGCCGATCTCGATCATCTTGACGAGAAGGATCGCGAACCACACCCCGTCGAAGCCGAGCTCGATGATCGTCGGGTAGACGATCGGCACGACGATCACGACGACCGCGAGGGAGTCGAGGAACATGCCAAGCGGCACCATCAGCAGCAGGATGAGCACGACGATCAGCATCGGCGGCACGTCCAGCTCCGACAGGAATCGCGACAGGTTGTTCGGCACGCGAGCAGATACCAAGAAGTAGGCGAAGATTCCCGCTCCCACGACGACGGCGAAAGCCATGCTGGTGACGGATGCCGCCTCCGCGAGCCCGTCACGGATGCGCGCCACGACCGAGCGAAGGCCCGAACGGAAGTGTTCGGCGATCACGGCGATGGTGGCCACGAGGGCGGCAACGGCGGCGGACTCCGACAGGGTCGTGAGGCCCGTGAAGATGCTCAGCACGACGACGCCGACGATGATGACCAGCCAGACCAGGCTGCGCATCTCGGCGAAGAGCGAGCTCGACTTCGACTCGGCGAGGTCGGAGCCGCCTGCGGCGCGCGTGGTGGCCGGCCTGCCCGCGACGACCGGTTCGCCAGCCTCTGCGGCGCCGATGCGTTCCAGCACCTCGGCGTTGTCGGTGACCTTGGACCCCTCGCGCTTGACGAGGATGAGTGCGGTGATCACATAGGCGACCGCCGACAGGATGCCCGGGATGATGCCCGCGCTGAAGAGCTGCCCGATCGACTCGCCGCTCATGATCGAGTACATGATCATGATGATGCTGGGCGGGATCAGTATGCCGAGGGTCGCACCGATCGCAACGATGCCGGTGGCGAGCTGGGCCGAGTAGCCGTGGCGGATCATCTGGTGCACGGAGATCTTGCCGAGCGTGGCGGCGGTGGCGACACTCGAGCCTGAGACGGCAGCGAAGCCGCCGCTGGCGCCGATCGTTGCGATCGCGAGACCACCCTTGAAGCGGCCCGCGACCCTGTTGATCACGGTGTAGACGCGCTCGGGAATCCGCGCCTGTGTCGCCATCGCCCCGAGCATTATGTAGAGGGGTATGACGATGAGCGAGAACTTGGCGGTGGACTCGTAGGGCACGTTGGCGAGCACGCTGTCGGCGACTCGGAACGAGTGGAGCATGACGGCGCCGATGATGCCGGAGAAGCCGAGCGCGAATGCGACGGGCACCTCGATGGCGAGCATCAGGAAGAAGAGCGCCAGGACGATGACGACGATGAGTTCTGCCGACATCAGACAGCACCCCCCTCTGTGGTCTCGGTGAGACCGGACGGCGTGCGACCGGTCAGGAGGACGAGTGATTTCGCGAGCGCAACGATCGTGAGGAGGCTCGTGCCGAAGGCGACGAATGCCCGCGATGGCCATACCGGGAAGTTCAACAGTCCGGTGCGGTATTCGCCCCCGACGAAGGAGTTCATGGCACGCTCGACGAGCTCGATGCTCATCCAGGCCAGGAATACGCACGCCAGGAGCAGGGCGACTCCGCGCAGGCGGTTGGCGACGGCCGGCCGCAGCCGGTCGGTCAGCAGGGTGACGCGGACGTGCGTGCCGTTCACCTCCGCCTGCGCGAAGCCGAGGAACACGGTCATCACGAGGGCGAGCTCTGCGATCTCGAAGAGGCCCCGGATGGAGCCCCCTGTCGTGGCTCGCATCACGACTTCAGCCGTGAGGAGCAGCGCGAGGGCACCGCAGAGCACCGCGGAGACGACGGCAAACGCCTTCGTCACCGGCCGGAACACCCGGTCCCACAGTGTGACCATGATCATGGTTAGCGGCTCAGGCAGTACTCGACGGGAGCAACGTAGTCACTCTCTTCGGTCGCGGTCTCGAGCTCGGCAAGGTAGTCGGCGTAGAAGCCCTCGACGTCGGTCGCGCCAGCAGCCTCGGCCTCGGCCTTCCAGTCGTTGACGAGGGTGTCACCGACGGCGGCCTCCCACTTCGCGGTCTCCTCGTCGCTCCATACGCTGAGCTCGACACCCTGCTCCTCAGCCCGGTCACACGTCTCGGTGAAGATCGCGTCGAGGTAGTCGCCCGAGAGCCCGCCCCAGACCTCTTCGCTCGCCTCGAGCATGATCTGCTGGATGTCTTCGGGCAGCGAGTTCCAGACCTCATCGTTCATGATCGCAACCACGTTGATGAAGGAGCCCGACTGGGTGTCGGTCATGTGGGACGTGACCTCACCGAGGTTCCACTCGGTGATGGCCGACTCGAGCCCGGTCGACGACCATGCGTCGATGACGCCGTTCTCGATGGATTCGTAGATCTCGCTCACGGCGATGGCGGAGGGGTTCGCTCCTGCCATCTCGAGCGCCTTCAGCATGCGAGCGGTGCCGCGCACGGAGAGACCGTTGAGGTCCTCGAACTTGCTCGCCTCGGTCGTCGTGCCGAGGATCGAGGTCGTCACTGGGGCGAAGTAGAGCGCGTGCACGCCCTGTGCCTTGAACTCGGCCGCGTAAGCCTCGTTGTTGTTGTAGAGAGACATCGCCGTCGCGGTCTGCGCAACGGGGTCCTTCGCGACGAACGGCACCGTGACGACGTTCGCGAGGGGGAACTCTGCCGGGTGGAATGCAGCCGAGGTGTAGGCGATGTCGGCGCGGCCATCCTTGGTGCAGGCGAGTCCGTCCATCGTCGCGCAGAGGGAACCCATGTAGAAGGGCTCGATCGTGACCCGACCCTCGGTGCGCTCCTCGACGATCTCGATCCACTCGTCCATGGCCATGCTGTAGTAGCCCTCTGGAGTCGTGTACGAGGTCCAGGTCAGGTCGAAGGTCTCTTCGCCTTCCGCTCCTCCGCCGGATGCCGAGCATCCGGTGACGACCATTGCTGCGGCCAACAGGGTGCCGGCGACAGCGAGGCCGCGCCTCTTCTTCACAGTGTTCACTTGCTTTCCTCTCGGTGTGGTGCTTGGCCCAGCGCCGTTTCGGCACGCGGCCCTTGGGATTCGAACGCCCGCCTGAGGTGCTCGATCCGGCTCTCTGACTGGCGCTCCTGCCGCTGGCGGAGCGTCGTCGTGTAGTTCTCCCTCGTGCGCAGGATGTGTGGCACGAGGATCGCTTCGATGTCGTCGGCGCTGCCGGAGTCGAAGATGTCGCGCATGGCCTCGTGGTCAGCGAATGACCGAAGCGGCTCCGCATCGGTGTACGTGGCGAGGTGTGTCCGCAGTGCGGCGATCTGCGCAAAGGTGAAGACGTAGGTGTTCCAGAGGAAGCTGTTGTCGCATCCGGTGAAGAACACTTCGTGGTAGGCGGTGTCGGCCCGGCCGTAGGCGTTCATGTCGCGCTCGTCGATCGCCGCCTGCATCGTTTCGACGACCTCAGCGAGCCCCCGCGCGCTCTCCTTTCGGCGCCGCTCAAACGCCCAGCGCGCTGCCTGCAGTTCCAGGGTGACGCGGAACTCGGTCATCTCGGCGATCTGCTTCTCGCTCGGCTCGAAGACGAACGTGCCCGATCTGGGACGGATCTGCACGAGCCCGCGCGACTGCAGCAGCTGCAGCGCTTGGCGCACTGGCGTGCGGCTCACTTCGAGGGCGTCTGCGATCGCCTCTTCGGAGAGGGTTTCACCGAGGTCGAGCGTGCCCGAGATGATGGCGTCCTGCAGTTGGGTGGCAACGCGATCAGCGAGGGAACCGCTGGGGGTGTTGGGCATCGCCTTACTTCCTCTCGCTGTCGGCATTGACGGACGTGCTGACACTTGTATACACGAAATCGCGCCCTCATGTACACATTGGTGGAGAAATCTTGTATACAAGAGAGATGCCAGCGAGGCATGCACGAGCGAAGGCGGAGTTTCACAGTGGAATCACTCACCAACATGACCGTTGCCATCACGGGGTCGGGGCAGGGCATCGGCCTCGCCATGGCACACCGGCTCGCCCGCCAGGGCGCCAACATCGTCGTGAGCGACATCGACGAGCAGAAGGCCGCTGAGGCAGCAGCCCAGGTGCGTTCCGCAACGGGGGCATCGGCCATCCATGTGCGGGCGGACGTGACGGTTGCCGCCGACACAACCTCCCTCGTCGAGGCTGCGGTCGAGGAGTTCGGCAGTCTCGAGATGATGGTCTGCAACGCGGGCATCGTGCAGGTCAAGCCGTTCCTCGACGTCACGGCCGACGACTGGAACCGCACCATGAACGTCAACGTGACCGGCACCCTGCTCACGATGCAGGCGGCCGCACGACAGATGCTCTCGCAGGAGCCCATGGCGGCCGGACGACCGAAGGGCAAGATCGTCGCGATGGCGTCGATCGCGGGACGCTACGCGGCCGGCCCGATGGCGCCCATCATCCCCCACTACCGCGCGAGCAAAGCAGCCGTCATCAGCCTCACGCACAGCGCATCCGCAAGCCTCGCGCCCCACATCACGGTCAATGCGATTTGCCCGGGACTCGTCGAGACCGACATGTGGAAGCTCATCGACGAGCAGTGGTCTGCCGTGGAAGGGTGGGAGACCGGCACGGCGTGGAAGACCCGCACCTCAGCCGTGCCACTCGGTCGGCCGCAGACGAGCGACGATGTCGCAGGCCTCGCCGCCTTCCTCGCATCCCCCGCTTCCGACTACATGACGGGCCAGTCGATCAACATCGACGGCGGTCTCACCGTCGGCTGACCACCCCGACATCGAAGAAGGAACAGGATGACCAACGCAGCTCACCTCCGCGCACTCCTCAGCCAGGGACTCGTGCAGGCCCCGGGCGCAGCCGATCCGCTCACTGCGCGCCTCGTGCGCCAAGCCGGCTTCGACGCCGTCTATATGACCGGCTTCGGGGTGACCGCGGCACGACTCGGCATGCCCGACCTCGGCCTCCTCACCCAGACCGAGATGGCGGATGCCGCACGCAACATGGTGCGCGCGGCTGGCATCCCGGTGATCGCCGACGCCGACAACGGCTACGGCGGTCCGTCGAATGTCGAGCGCACGGTGCACGAGTACATCCAGGCGGATGTCGCGGCGCTCCACCTCGAAGACCAGACGAGTCCCAAACGCTGCGGCCAGCTGGCGGGCGTGCACCTCATGGAGGACTTCCGCGCCGCGCGCCACATCGCGGCTGCGGTCGACGCCCGGGGCGATCACGACCTGCTCATCATCGGCCGCACCGACGCGCTCGGCGTCGAGGGACTCGACGTGGCACTCGAGCGAGCCCGCCGCTACCGCGACAGCGGAGCCGACCTTCTCTTCATCGACGGCGTCAAGACGCTCGCCCAGGCTGAAGCCATCGGCACGAAGCTCGAGGGGCCCAAGGTCATCGCCCTCATCACGGGCACTGAAGCGGCCAGCCTCACGATCGATGACGCCCGCGACCTCGGGTACTCCATCGTGCTGCATCCGCTCGACGCGCTCTTTGCGGCGACAGCGGCAGCGGCATCCGCTCTCGCGACGCTTCGAAGCACGGGCTTCAGCAATGCAGCGGCCTCGTTCAGCTACGACGAGTTCATGAAGGTCGTCGATCTCGCACACCACCAGCGCATGGACGACACCTACGGGTCCTGAGGGCCGCTGACACGGCATCCGAAGCCCTACGATTGACACCATGTCGAAAGTTCTCACAAGCCTGCCCGTCGGCGAGCGCGTCGGTATCGCCTTCTCGGGCGGACTCGACACCTCGGTAGCTGTCGCCTGGATGCGCGACAAGGGCGCCGTGCCCTGCACCTACACGGCAGACATCGGGCAGCCAGACGAGCCCGATATCGAGAGCATCCCGGACCGCGCCAAGGAGTACGGCGCCGAGATCGCCCGACTGGTCGACTGCCGCAGCGCGCTCGTCGAGGAGGGCCTCGTTGCCCTGCAGTGCGGCGCGTTCCACATCCGCAGCGCAGGCAAGACCTACTTCAACACGACCCCCCTCGGGCGCGCCGTCACCGGCACCATGCTGGTGCGCGCCATGAAGGAAGACGGCGTCGACATCTGGGGCGACGGTTCCACCTACAAGGGCAACGACATCGAGCGGTTCTACCGCTACGGCCTGCTCGCCAACCCGCGCCTGCGCATCTACAAGCCCTGGCTTGACCAGAAGTTCGTCGAGGAGCTCGGCGGCCGCAAGGAGATGAGCGAGTGGCTGCAGGCGCACGACCTGCCGTACCGCGCGTCATCCGAGAAGGCGTACAGCACCGACGCCAACATCTGGGGCGCCACCCACGAGGCCAAGAGCCTTGAGCAGCTCGACACCGGCTTCGAGATCGTCGAACCCATCATGGGGATCGCGTCCTGGCGTGAAGATGTCGACATCAAGACCGAAGACGTCACCATCACCTTCGATGGCGGCCGCCCCGTCGCCATCAACGGCACCGAATACGCGGATGCTGTCGCCCTCGTCCTCGAGGCGAACGCGATCGGTGGCCGCCACGGCCTCGGCGCATCCGACCAGATCGAGAACCGCATCATCGAGGCCAAGAGCCGCGGCCTCTACGAGGCCCCCGGCATGGCGCTCCTCCACATCGCCTACGAGCGCCTGCTCAACGCGATCCACAACGAAGACACGGTCGCGAACTACCACAACGAGGGCCGCCGCCTCGGGCGCCTCATGTATGAGGGACGCTGGCTCGACCCGCAGTCGCTCATGCTGCGCGAGTCGCTCGTGCGCTGGGTCGGTTCCGCCGTCTCCGGTACCGTCACGCTGCGCCTGCGCCGCGGCGACGACTACACGATCCTCAACACGGAGGGCCCCGCGCTCAGCTACCACCCCGACAAGCTGTCGATGGAGCGAGTGACGGATGCCGCCTTCGGCCCCGAAGATCGCATCGGCCAGCTGACCATGCGCAACCTCGACATCGCCGATTCGCGCGCACGCCTCGAGCAGTACACCGCCCAGGGCATTGTGTCGGGCGAGACCGCCAAGCTCATGGGGCAGCTCGAGCAGGGCGGCGCCGACGAGATCGCGGGCGGCGAGGGCATCGACACCGAGGGCGAGCAGGCTCTCGACCGGGCCGCCTTCGACGCCGGCACCGACTGACGCACTCCACCTAGGAGGGCCCGCTCGCGCTTCGGCGCGGCGGGCCCTCCTGCGTTCCCGCGAGGGCGTATCCCTGCTCGCACCTGAACGCTGGCGCTGCAGTTTCCGCCGCGCGCTACAGCAACTTCTGTAGCGCGCGGCGGAAACTGTAGCCCTCGAGACCCGCAACGGCGACCGCAGGCACGCGCCACGCCACGCCGCCCGCACCCCTTCGAGGGCCTGCCGCATGCGCGCCCGCGCTGGCAGGATGGGCGGACATCCCGAGACAACGGAGTCACCCATGCGCAAGCGCACCGTCGCGCTCATCATCGTCGCGAGCATCCTGATCGTCGCCGTCGCCGGCGTGTACTGGTTCGGGCGGAGCCTGTTCCATGAGCCGAGTGCGCAGGGCGTCGACTCGGTGATCGGCGAGGTGGGCGGCACACGCGTGGTCGGAGTCTTCGCTCATCCGGATGACGAGCAGACCGTCAACGGCCTATTCACCCGCGCCAAGACTCACGATGACGCGTACACCTACATGGTCACGGCAACGCGGGGCGAGGCGGGCACGCAGGTGCCCGTCGTCGCACGGCAGAAGGATCTCGGCGCGGTGCGGATGGCCGAGTCACTGAAGAACAGCTTCAACATGGGCGTCGACGGCCACGAGGTGTGGGACTACCCGGATGGCGGGGTGCCGCAGTCCGAGGAGGAGGAGCTCGTCGAGCGCGTTGCCGACGTGCTGCGCCAGCAGAAACCGGATGTTGTGGTCGCCTTCTGGCCCGAGAGCGGAGCCACCGGCCACAAGGACCACATGGAGACGGGTCGCATCACCGAGCTGGCGATCCTCGAGGTCGCGGAGGATGACGCGGCATACAAGGGGCCCGAGCACATCGTCTACACGATCAGCCCCACAAAGGCGCTCACGATGTTCGGCGGAAAAGCAGGGGCGTTCGTCGCCGAGAACCAGCCCGCGCCGACCCACTCCATGCCGGCCGAGGTGGGCAAGAAGCACGAGGGCTGGGCCATCCACGCCTCGCAGGAGAACTACATGCAGGAGACCTACATCCTGCCCACCTGGCTCATCTACGCCCTCTGGGACAACGAGTTCTACTACGTGCGTGACCTCGCGGAGGACCCGCTGCGATAGCGTGACGCTACAGGTTTGGGCGTGACGCTACAGGAATTTCTGGCGCGAGTGCAGGAAACTGCGGCGGCGGATGCCACGGCAACCAGTAGCACCCCGTAGAACGCAAACCCCAGCGTCGTTGACAAGTCGGAGCGCGCTCCAGCGATTAGGGTGCGCACGCTCGCTTTTCGGCGGGATGCTCATGCTGCGACGTGAGCATCCCGCCGAAAAGCGAGCGCCGCGAGCCGCCAGGCGTCGAGGGCGCGGCACACAGCGAGGCCCGCGGAGCGGCAATACGCGAGACGCGAGACGCAAGCCAGGAGCCGCACTATCTCGCGAGCAGCGACCCCGTGAGCGGTTCGCCCGAGGTGCGGCTGACGAAGCATCCGTAGCTGCGGTCGCCGTTCGCCCACTCGGTCGCGTCGCCCGCGTAGGTCAGCTGCCACTGGAGGTCGGTGATGGCGGATGCCGCGTCGAGGTCGAGCAGTTCGCCCGCGTCGCACAGGGTGGTCGTGAGCCCCTGCCAGCCCTCGGCGTCGAGATAGACGGTCACTTCGGGGCCGACCTCCCCGCGGTGGAGGAACTGCCCGGCGTGGGGCGCGTCGCACTCGACGACCGTGAACTCTTCGGCCCACACGCTCTCTAGCGGGTCGAGGCATTCGCCGCCCTGCAGCGCGGCCCAAGGGTGCACGCCCGGTTCGAGGGCGGTGACGGATGCCTCGGCTCCCGCACCATCGGCGGTCGCCGCATCCGGGCCGCCGGCGAGCGCGGTGCCGAGTGCGTAGAGCCCGACGATGAACAGGGCGAGGGCTGCGCCGCCTCCGACGCCGACGAGCACGCGGGCCCGGGTGCCGAGGCGCATCCAGAGACTGCCGCCGGGCTCTGGAGCCGCCGCCGTGGGGCTGACACCGGTCGCCGGGGCCGCATCCGCACGCGGCGTGACCGGCATTGCCACGGTCTCGTCACCAGAGGGAGCTCCGGACGCCTGGACAACGGGCATCGCGACGGTCGGCGACAAGCGGTCGTGCACGGGCCCACGCTCTTCACCGACAACGGGCATCGCGACGGTCGGCGAGAAACGGTCATGGATCGGGCTGCGCTCCTCCTCCACCACCGGCATCGCGACGGTCGCCGAGAAACGGTCGTGGATGGGCGCGGGCTCCTCCGCGGGGAGCGGATGGTCCGGCGTCACGACCCTCACCGGCGCGGTCGGCGGCGGCGCAACAAACGGGTTGATGCTGTCGTCGTACTCACGGAAGTTGTCGGCACCGAAGAGGTCGTCGAGCCCACCGCCGGCGGCGTCGTCCTCTTCGCGCTTGCCCACGAGCTACTCCTTCGTCAGGCCCAGGTCGCCGAGCGTGATGGCCGCGTAGTAGGGGTAGCCAGCCTTCTCGATGATCTCCTTGGCGCCCGTGTCCCGGTCGACGACGACCGCGACGCCGGCGATGATCGCGCCGACCTTCTCGAGGGCTTCGGCTGCCTTAAGCGGGGAACCACCCGTGGTGGAGGTGTCTTCCAGCACGATGACGCGCTTGCCCGCGACATCCGGCCCCTCGACCTGGCGGCCGCGACCGTGGTCCTTGGGCTCCTTGCGCACGACGAAGGCGTCGTAGGCGGCGCCGCGCGCGGCACCCTGGTGCAGCACCGCGGATGCGATGGGGTCGGCACCCATGGTGAGGCCGCCGACGGCTGCGACATCCGGGATGTCGGCGATCAGGTCGAGCATGACCTGGCCGATCAGGGGCGCGACGCGGTGGTCGAGGCTGACCTTGCGCAGGTCGACGTAGTAGCTCGCCTTCTTGCCACTCGTGAGGGTGAAGTCCCCGTGGAAGACCGCGTCGGTCTTGATGTACTCAATGAGCTGCTGCCTGGCATCCGTCACCCGGCGATTCTAGCGGCGGTCAGTCATGCTGCGGGAAGCCCAGGTTGATGCCGCCGTGGGAGGGGTCGAGCCAGCGTGACGTCACGGCCTTCTCGCGCGTGAAGAACGCGATGCCCGAGGGGCCATAGGCCTTGGCGTCACCGAAGAGTGAGTCCTTCCATCCGCCGAAGGAGTGGTACGCGACGGGCACGGGGATGGGCACGTTGATACCGACCATGCCCACCTGCACCTCGTTCTGAAAGCGCCTCGCCGCCCCGCCGTCATTCGTGAAGATGGCGGTGCCGTTGCCGTACTGGGAGCCGTTGATGATGTCGAGCCCCTCGTCGTAGGAGGCGACCCGCACGATCGACAGCACGGGGCCGAAGATCTCGTCCCGGTAGACGGCCGAGTCGGTCGAGACCCTGTCGAAGAGGGTCGGGCCGAGCCAGAACCCGGATGCCTCGCCATCGATCTCCACGCCGCGCCCGTCGACCACGACGGTCGCCCCGTCGTTCTCGGCGATGTCGATGTAGGAGGCGACCTTGTCGCGGTGCGCCTCCGTGATGAGCGGGCCCATGTCGCATCCGCGCATCCCGTCGCCGACCTTGAGGCCCTGCATGCGGGAGGTGATGCGGGAGATGAGCTCGTCGGCGACCGGTTCGACCGCGAGGATGACGCTGATCGCCATGCAGCGCTCGCCCGCCGAGCCGAAGCCGGCGTTGACGGCGGCGTCCGCGGCGAGGTCGAGGTCGGCATCCGGCAGCACCAGCATGTGGTTCTTGGCACCGCCGAGGGCCTGCACCCGCTTGCCGTGCGACGACGCGGTCTCGTAGATGTACTTGGCAATCGGGGTGGAGCCGACGAAGGAGATGGAGGCGACATCCGGGTGCTCCAGAAGCGCGTCGACCGCCTCCTTGTCACCGTGGACCACGTTGAACACCCCCGCCGGCAGGCCGGCCTCCGCGAGCAGCGAGGCCATCCAGTTCGCCGCCGAGGGGTCTTTCTCGCTCGGCTTCAGCACGACCGCATTGCCGGCCGCGAGCGCGATTGGGAAGAACCACAGCGGCACCATGGCGGGGAAGTTGAAGGGGCTGATGATGCCCACAACACCGAGCGGCTGCCGCAGCGTGAACACGTCGACGCCCGTGGAAACGTTCTCGCTGTAGTCACCCTTCAGCAGGTGCGGCATGCCGAGCGCGAACTCGACGACCTCGAGGCCGCGCGCGATCTCGCCCAGCGCATCCGAGGTCACCTTGCCGTGCTCCGAGGTGAGGATGTCGGCCAGCTCGCCCTTGCGCTGGTTGAGCAGCTCGCGGAAGGTGAACAGGATGCCCTGCCGCTTGGCGAGCGACGCATCCCGCCACGCGGGGAAGGCCTCGCGCGCGGCGGCGACGGCGGTGTCGACATCCGCGACGCTCGCGAGCCGCACATTCTTGCTGACCTCGCCGCGGGCGGGGTTGAAGACGGGCGAGGTGCGCGGGGAGGTGCCCTCGGCGTCAGCCCCGTTGATCCAGTGGTTGAGCGTGGTGGTCATTGTGGTTCCTTTGTTCGGAGAAACGTGGGTTCTGCGGCCGCGGGCGGCCATTCAGCCGACGAGCGCGAGCACCTCGTCGTAGATCGCGACGGCCTCCGCCACCTCGTCATCGGTGACGACGCAGGGGGGCACGACGTGGATGCGGTTGTCCTGCACGATCGCGAGCAGGCGACGAGCGAGCAGTTCGCTCTTGATGCGGCCCATCGTCTCGGCGGGCAGGGGTTCGCGGGTCTCCCGGTCGGCGACGAGCTCGATCGCCCAGAAGACGCCCTCACCCCGCACCTCGCCGACGATCGGATGCTTCTGCGCGAGCGATTCGAGCGCCGGCCCGATTGCCTCCGCGCCGATGCGGGCGGCGTTGTCGACGATGCCCTCGCGCTCCATCGCGTCGAGCGCACCGATGATCGACGCCATGGCGAGCGGATGCCCGCTGTAGGTGAGCCCGCCGGGAAAGACGGTCTCGTCGAAGTCTGCGGCGATCTCGTCGGAGATGATGACGCCACCGACCGGCACGTAGCCCGAGTTGACCCCCTTGGCGAAGGTGATGAGGTCGGGCACGACGTCGTAGCCGTCGAACGCGAACCAGCGACCCGTGCGGCCGAAGCCCGCCATGACCTCGTCGAGGATCAGGACGATGCCGTAGCGCTCGCACAGCTCCCGCACGCCCGCCAGGTAGCCGGGGGGCGGCGGCAGGATGCCGGCGGTACCGGGCACCGTCTCGAGCAGGATCGCCGCGATCGTCTGCGGTCCCTCGCCCTGGATCGTGCGCTCAAGGTGTCGCAGTGCCCGCTCCGACTCCTGCTCGGGCGTCGTTGCCCAGAACTCGGAGCGGTAGAGGTAGGGCCCCCAGAAGTGCACGTGCCCGCGGGCGTACTGGTTGGGCATCCGTCGCCAGTCCCCCGTCGCGACGATCGCGGCCCCCGTGTTGCCGTGGTACGAGCGGTAGGTCGAGAGCACGGTGTCGCGCCCCGTGTGCAGGCGGGCCATGCGGATGGCGTTCTCGTTGGCATCCGCACCGCCGTTGGTGAAGAAGACCCTGTTGAAGCCCGCGGGCGCCCGCGCGACGATGCGCTTGGCGGCCTCCCCGCGGGCAAGATTGGCGGTGGCGGGGGCGACCGTCGTGAGCTGGCGCGCCTGCTCCGCGATTGCCGCGATGACCGCCGGATGCTGGTGGCCGATGTTGAGGTTGATGAGCTGGCTCGAGAAGTCGAGGTAGGTGGTGCCCTCGTCATCCCAGGCGCGGGTCCCTGAGCCTCCCGAGATGACGAGCGGCGCAAGGGCGCCCTGCGCAGACCAGGAGTGGAAGACGTGGGCGCGGTCGAGCGCGACGATGCGCTCATTGGGGATGCTGGTGCGGTCGTTCATCGGTTCACGCCTTCTTTCTGTTGACGTTTGGTGGCCGGGCGGCCGAGGTGTGCTCGGCCGCCCGGCCGATGCTTGCTAGGCGCCGCCCTCGAGCAGCTCGACCTCGATGGGCTCGAAGTCGTCGCCCTTCACGTCGACCCCCTCCTCCTCGAGTTCGGCGAGTGCCTGCTCGATGTATTCGTTGGTCCACGCGGTGGCGGGCGGTTCCTCGGTGATGAGGCTCGCGCCGGTCTCGTTGGTGGCGCTCAGCGCGGCCGCAACGGTGGCCTCGAATGCGGCCTCATCGATGTAGCCGATGCCGTTCTCTGCCGGCCAGATGAGCTTGTTGGTCTCGTTGACCATCCACAGTTCGTGGCTCGCACCCCAGCCGGAGCCGGCGTTGATGGTCATCTCCGACGCCTCCTCGGGGTTGTCGGCGGCGTAGGCCCAGCCCTTGATGACCGCCTTGAGGAAGGCGACGGTCGTCTCCTGGTACTCCTCGTCGCTCTCGAGGCGCTCAGTGTCGGCCCAGATTGCGTCCTGCAGCATCGCGCCGACCGTGTCTTCGTAGCTGATAACGGTGAAGTCCTCCGGCGTATAGAGCTCTCCCGTGTCGGGGTTGACCGCCTCGAGCAGTTGCGCGTACTCGTTGTAGGTCATCGCCTGGGCTGCGTCGATGTCGCCCGAGAGGAAGGCGTTCATGTTGAAGTCCTGCGTGATGATCTCGACGGTCGTCGAGTCGAGGCCCTCCTCCGCCATCGCGGCGAAGATCTCCCACTCGTTGCCGAAGCCCCAGCTGCCGATCTTCTTGCCCTCGAAGTCGGCGACCGACTCAATGCCGGAGTCGGCCCACGACACCTGCAGGGTGCCGGAGCGCTGGAAGATCTGCGCGATGTTGGTCACATTGGCGCCGGCCCCGATCGAGCCGAGCACCTTCGGCACCCAGGCGATCGCGTAGTCGACGTCACCGTTGGCGAGGGCATCCTGCGGCACGATGTCGCCGCCACTCGGGATGATCTCGACGTCGAGGCCTGCCTCCTCGAAGAAGCCCTGCTCCTGCGCCGCGAAGTAGCCCGCGAACTGCCCCTGCGGCAGCCACTGCAGCTGCAGCTTCACCTCGGTGAGTTCATCGCCACCCGTGTCGGAATCGGTGTCGCCCCCGGTGCCTGAGCAGGCCGAGAGCACGAGCCCTGCCGCGAGTGCTGTCGCGGCGATGCTCGCCGCACGACGTGTGCTGTGTTTCATGTCGGTGCCTTCCTGTCGTTGGTGCCTGTGTGGTCGGCCATCTCGCCCGGAGGACGGGAGGACGTCGGGTTCAGCTACGCCTCCGCACCGCGAGTCGCTCAGCGCCGAGCGTCACGAGATAGAAGGCCAGGCCGAGCACGATGGAGATGATGACGTAGGCCCAGGCACGCGGGTACGCGCTGGATGCCGCAGAGGTGGAGATGAGGCCGCCGAGACCGCCACGCGGGCCGCCGAAGTACTCGGCGACGAGCGCTGAGATGACGGCGAGCGAGGAGCCGATGCGGATGCCCGTGAAGACGAAGGGCGTCGCCGTCGGCAGCGTCACGGTGCGCATGACCTGGCCGGGTTTCGCGGCGTACACGGCCATGAGGTCGCGGTGCACGGGGAGCGCCTGCCGCAGGCCGCGCAGAGTGTTGATGAAGACGGGCACGAAGACGGCGAGCGCCGCGATGGCTTGGCGCCCGAACTGCGAGTCGGCACCGAACATCGTGTTGAGCACGGGTGCGAGGGCAACGATGGGGATGACGGCGAGCGCCGCGACGACGGGCGCGGCCATCCAGTCGACGAGGCGAGCGGATGCCGCGAAGAGGGCGACCACGATGCCGAGCACGGCCCCCACGAGCAGGCCGATGAGGGCGTTGGTGCCCGTGATGAGCC
The DNA here is from genome assembly GCF_044769865.1 of Salinibacterium sp. GXW1014. Lineage (NCBI taxonomy): Bacteria > Bacillati > Actinomycetota > Actinomycetes > Micrococcales > Microbacteriaceae > Salinibacterium > Salinibacterium sp. GXW1014. The sequence continues at coordinate 1,182,076 of NZ_JBIZWA010000001.1, read as the reverse complement.
CGGCGCTGAGCATCGAGGGGGCGAACTCCACGAGCTGGTCGATGATGGAGGCGGGCGCTGGCAGGAGATAGTCGTCGACGCCCCCGACGGTCACGGCGAGCTGCCAGCCGCCGAGCACCACGAGGCCCACGACGATGGGCGCGATGGTGCGAGCGGCGACCTCCGTCCGCGGGTTCATCGTCACGGCCCGGCCCATCAGCGCGTCTCCACTCCACGCACCGCGGCGACCGGCGAGCCCTGGTGGAGGGCCTCGCGCACGGCCGTGATCATGTCGAAGAACTCGTGCTGCTCGCGCAGACCCTCTTCGCGGTCGGCGGTGGCGGCGAGCCGCATCGTCACGATCTCCTGGATGCGACCCGGCCGGGGCGACATGACGACGACCCGGTCGGAGAGGAACACGGCTTCGGGGATGGAGTGCGTCACGAACACGACGGCCGCGCCGGTCTCGGCGCAGATGCGCACGAGCTCCGACTGCATCCGTTCTCTCGTCATCTCGTCGAGGGCGCCGAAGGGTTCATCCATGAGCAGCAGGCGCGGCTTCTCCGCCAGCGCCCGGGCGATCGCGACGCGCTGCTGCATGCCGCCCGAGAGCTGGTCGGGGTAGCGGTCGGCGAAGTCCCCGAGGCCCACGAGGGAGACGAGCTCGGCGACGCGTGCCGCACGTTCGGCCTTCGGCGCCCCGTGGAGGGAGAGGGGCAGCTCGATGTTCTCCTCGACCGTGCGCCACGGCAGCAGGCCGGCCTGCTGGAAGGCGATGCCGTAGTCCTGGGCGATGCGGGCATCCTTCGCCGGCTTGCCGAACACCGACACGGTGCCCGTGCTCGGCTGGTCGAGGTCGGCGATGAGGCGCATGAGCGTGGACTTGCCGCAGCCGGAGGGGCCGATGAGCGACACGAACTCACCCGCCGCCACCGTCAGGTCGATGCCCGAGAGCGCCTGCACCTGCCCGCTGCGGGTCTCGAAGACCTTGTCGACCCCCGCGATGCTGACGGCATCCGTACCACCGGTCATCTGCGTCATCCGCTGATCTCCACTCTCCTGTAGCGGCCCAGCATGGCGCCGAGCAGTGCGATTGATCCGGCCGCGACGAGCCCCAGCACGATGGCCCCGAAGATGGGCCCCCACGCCTTGGACGGGTCTCCGCTCGCCTGGCCGGCGTATTGGATGAGGATGCGCCCGATGCCGCCCTGCAGCCCTGTCGAGACCTCGGCGACGACGGCACCGATGACGGCGTTGGCGGCGCCGAGCCTGAGCGCGGGCAGCAGGTAGGGCACGGCGGCGGGCAGGCGTAGGCGCACGAGGGTCTTCCACCACCCGGCCGCGTAAGTCTTCATGAGTTCAACGTGGATCGTGTCGGGCGACTGCAAGCCCTTGAGCGCGCCGACAGCGATGGGGAAGAAAGCGAGGTAGGAAGCGATGAGCGCCACCGACATCCAGTCCTGCCACTCGAAGGCGCCGATCTCGATGCGCGAGCCCCAACTGCGCACGACGGGGGCGAAGGCGATGAGGGGGATGGTCTGGCTGAGGATGATCCAGGGCAGCAGGCCCCATTCGGCAAGCTTCCACCGCTGCATCACGAGCGCGAGGCCGACGCCCACGACGAGCCCCGTGAGCCAGCCCGCCGCGGCGATGCCGAGCGTGAGGGTCGCCGCGACGGCGACCTCGAGCCAGAGCGGCCGCGCGCCGTCCGCTCGCGTGACCGGTTCGAGCAGCCGGGCGAGCATGTCCCAGCTGTGCGGCATGGCGAGGTCGCTCGTGCGCGGCAGCACGCGGTTACCGAAGAGCACGAGCCCGTCGGCGGGACCGAGGAGCTTGTAGAGCTCCCAGATGCCCACGAGCACGACGATGCCGAGCGCCCCGGCACCCCAGCGGGCGAGCTCGCGGGCGGGCGCTCCACGGCGACGACGCAGGCCCGGGGTCGCGATCTGCCCTGTGCGGCTGAGCCCGTCGGCCATCTCCCGGCCCTACGCCTTCGCGACGATGTGCTCGGAGAGCGCGGGGATGACGGTCTCGCCGTAGACCCGCAGCGTCTCCTCTTTGTTGTCATGCTGCAGGTACCCGGCGAACTGGTCGACACCGAGCTCCGCGAGTGCCTTGAGCTTCTCGATGTGATCGGATGCCGTGCCTAGCACGCAGAAGCGGTCGACGATCTCGTCGGGCACGAAGTCGGCGTGCGTGTTGCCCGCCCGCCCGTGCTCGTTGTAGTCGTAACCCTCCCGGCCCTTGATGTAGTCGGTGAGGGCCTTCGGCACGGCCGAGCCCTCCCCGTACTTCGCCACGATGTCGGCGACGTGGTTGCCCACCATGCCACCGAACCAGCGGCACTGGTCGCGCATGTGCGCCCGCGCAGCATCCGCATCGTCGGTGATGTACATGGGCGCCGCGACGCAGAACTTGATCGACATGGGGTCGCGGCCGGCGTTGGCGGCGGCATCCCGCACCGTTTTGATCATCCATTCGGCGACATCGAGGTCGGCCATCTGCAGGATGAAGCCGTCGCCGACCTCGCCCGTGAGCTTGAGCGCGAGGGGACCATACGCGGCGACCCACACGTCGAGCTTCGACCCCTTGCTCCAGGGGAACTGCAGCGTCGCGCCGTTGTATTCGACGGGCCGGCTGTTGGCGAGCTCCCGGATCACGTGGATCGATTCACGCAGCGTCTTGAGGGTCGTCGGGGCACCGTTCGTGACCCGCACTGCCGAGTCGCCGCGGCCGATGCCGCAGATCGTGCGGTTGCCGTACATCTCGTTGAGCGTCGCGTAGGTGGATGCCGTGACCGTCCAGTCGCGGGTCGCCGGGTTCGTCACCATCGGCCCGACGATGACCTTGTCGGTCTCGGCGAGGATGCGACTGTAGATCACATAGGGCTCCTGCCACAGCAGGTGCGAGTCGAAGGTCCACACGTGGCTGAAGCCGTGCGCCTCCGCCAGCTTCGCCAGCTGCACGGTGCGCGCCGACGGCGGGTTGGTCTGCAGTACTGCTCCGAAATCCATTGATCGCCCCTCAGATCAGGTACTGGCTCAGGCCGCGCTTGACGAACTGACCGTCACCCTTGGTGCCGATGTAGCCGCTCTCGTCGACGATGACCTTGCCACGGGAGACCACGGTGTCGACGTGGCCGTCGATCTCGAAGCCCTCCCACGCCGAGTGGTCCATGTTCATGTGGTGGGTCTTGCCCACGCCGATCGAGGTGTGGCCGTTGGGGTCGTAGACGACGATGTCGGCGTCGGCCCCGGGCTGGATGACCCCCTTTTTGCCATAGAGCCCGAACATGCGGGCGGGCGTCGTCGAGGTGATCTCGACCCAGCGTTCGAGGCTGATCTGGCCGTCTACGACGCCTTGGTAGAGCAGGTCCATGCGGTGTTCGACCGAGCCGATGCCATTGGGGATCTTGGAGAAGTCGCCGAGGCCGAGCTCCTTCTGGCCCTTCATGCAGAAGGGGCAGTGGTCGGTCGAGACCATCTGGATGTCGTTGGTGCGCAGGCTCTGCCACATGTGGTGCTGGTGCCCCTCATGCTTGGAGCGCAGCGGCGTCGAGCAGACCCACTTGGCACCCTCGAAGGCGCCGAATTCGTCACTGGATGCCCCGAGCTGGTCTTCGAGTGAAAGGTAGAGGTACTGCGGGCAGGTCTCGCCGAAGACGTTCTGGCCCACATCCCGCGCCGCCGCCAGCTGCTCGACCGCCTGCTTCGCGCTGACGTGCACGACGTAGAGGGGTGCGCCCGTCAGGTTGGCGAGCATGATGGCGCGGTGCGTCGCCTCCTCCTCCATCTGCCAGGCGCGGGCGACCCCGTGGTAGTACGGGTCGGTCTTGCCCTGCTCAAGCAGCTGCTTGACCATGACGTCGATGACGGGGCCATTCTCGGCGTGCATCATCGTCATCATCCCCGTGTCGGCGGAGACCTGCATCGCCTTGAACACCTGCGCGTCATCCGACATGAAGACGCCCGGGTAGGCCATGAAGAGCTTGAAGCTCGAGACGCCCTCCTCGGGGAGCGCCCGCATGGCCTGGAGCGAGTCGTCGGTGACGTCGCCGATGATCTGGTGGAAGGCGTAGTCGATCGCGCAGTTGCCCGCCGCCTTCTCATGCCAGGTGGCAAGGCCGTCCATTACCCGCTGGCCGTAGGTCTGCACCGCGAAGTCGATGATCGTCGTCGTGCCGCCCCACGCGGCAGCGCGGGTGCCGGTCTCGAAGGTGTCGGATGCCGCGGTGCCGCCGAACGGAAGCTCCATGTGCGTGTGGGCGTCGATCCCGCCGGGGATGACGTATTTGCCCGCCGCGTCGATCACCGTGTCGACGTTGGCGGCCAGGTCGGTGCCGAGCAGCGTCGAGCCCGGTGTGAGCACGGCGACGATCGTCTCGCCGTCGATGAGCACGTCGGCCTGCACGCGGCCGGTCGCCGAGACGACGGTGCCGTTCTTGATGAGGGTCTTCATGGTCGTCTCCCTACGGCTTCGGGATGCTCGTGTACGAGTCGGGTCGGCGGTCGCGGTAGAACTGCCAGTCGTCGCGCATCTGCTGCACCATGTCGAGGTCGAGGTCACGGATGATGAGCTCCTCCGAGTCGCCCGAGCCCTTTTCCCCGACGAAGTTGCCGCGGGGGTCGATGACCTGGCTCGTGCCGTAGAAGTCGACGGCGAGCTCGCCGTACTCGTTGTCCTCACGGCCGACCCGGTTGGGCTGCAGCACGAAGTATCCGTTCGCGACGGCGGCGCAGGGCCCCTCGACCTCCCACAGCCGGTTCGAAAGACCCGGCTTGGTGGCGTTGGGGTTGAAGACCATGTGGGCGCCGTTCAGGCCGAGCTCGCGCCATCCCTCTGGGAAGTGCCGGTCGTAGCAGATGTAGACGCCGACCTTACCGACGGCCGTGTCGAAGACGGGGTAGCCGAGGTTGCCGGGGCGGAAGTAGAACTTCTCCCAGAAGCGGTCCAAGTGCGGGATGTGGTGCTTGCGGTACTTGCCGAGGATCGTGCCGTCGGCGTCGACCACAACGGCGGTGTTGTAGTAGACGCCCGTGATGTCTTCCTCATAGATCGGGAGGACCATGACGAGACCCAGCTCCTTGGCGAGGGCCGCGAAGCGCTGCACGATGGGGCCGTCGGCCGGCTCCGCGTAGCGGTAGTACTTCTTGTCCTCGGTGATGCCGAAGTACGGGCCGTAGAAGAGCTCTTGGAAGCAGATGATCTGCGCTCCCTCGGCCGCGGCATCCCGCGCGAACTGCTCGTGCTTGTCGAGCATGGATTTTTTGTCGCCAGTCCAGGTGGTCTGGGTGATGGCGGCTCGGACTACGGTCAAGGTGAACCTCCACGAAACGGGTCGGGCCCACCAGTTACGCAGGCACCGAGCTACTGAGTCGAAAAACCAGGACCACGTCGTCCGGTTTTGTTATTCTTCGACGTAAACATTTCTGTTGTGTTTCTCTGAGTGACGCATTCGTTAATCATCCTGACGAGCAATCCCCCTAGGGGCAAGAGATTGGCCAAGGTTGACCCATGAATCCTCTGGTCGACGAGATCGATGAGCCGACGCCCGCGGGCATCTCGGCCGCGCTCGGCAGGCTCATCAGCTCCGGTCGCCTCGCCCCGGGCACCCGCCTTCCCACCGTGCGCCAGCTCGCCGGCGACCTCGGGGTGAGCCCCGCGACCGTCAGCCACGCCTGGCAGGCCGTCAGCGCCGCGGGCCTCATCGTGTCGCGGGGACGCAGCGGCACCTTCGTGTCGGAGCGCGCCCAGGAGTGGCTGCCCGCGCGCAGCAAGGTCATGGCGGGGCGACGGGTCGACTCGCGGATCGACCTCTCCCGCGGCATCCCGGACCCGGAGCTGCTCCCCGCCCTCGGCCCGTCGCTCTCCCGCATCTCGGAACGCGCCGTCACCTCCAGCTACCAGGACCTTCCCGTCATCCCCGAGCTCCTGGACGTGCTGCAGCAATCGTGGCCGTATCCCGTCGACGCCATCACGGTCGTCAACGGTGCCCTCGACGCGATCTCCCGCAGCCTCGACGAGGTCGTGCGCTTCGGCGACCGGGTCATCATCGAGAACCCCACCTTCCCGCCCTTCTACGACCTGCTCGACCAACTCGGCGTCGAGCGCCTGCCCGTGCCCGTCGACCAGCACGGCCTCGAGCCCAGCGCCTTCGCGGCCGCCCTCGCCAAGGGCCCCTCCGCCGTCATCCTCCAACCGAGGGCACACAACCCCACGGGCGCATCCATGACCGCCGCGCGCGCCGAAGAGCTCGCCCGGATGCTGCAGGACGACCCGCGGGCGGCCAAGACGATCGTGATCGAAGACGACCACTCGGGGCAGATCAGCACGGCCGACGACGTCAGCATCGGCCAATGGCTGCCCGAGCGCGTGCTGCACGTGCGCAGCTACTCCAAGTCCCACGGACCCGACCTGCGGATCGCGGCGCTCGGCGGGTCTGCCGCCCTCGTGAACCGCGTCGTCGCTCGACGGATGCTCGGGCCCGGCTGGACGAGCCGCATGCTGCAGACCATCCTCCACGACCTCCTCGTCGACGAGCGCAGCGTCGCTCAGGTGGCGCGCGCCCGCGACGAGTACGCCACCCGGCAGCACGAACTCGCCGAGGCTCTCAGCGAGCTCGGCGTGACCACCGGCCCCGCTGACGGCATCAACACCTGGCTTGCCGTCGAGGACGAGCATGAGGCGATGCTCCAGCTCGCGGCATCCGGAATCCGGGTCGCGGGAGGCACACCCTTCCTCGCCGTCGACGAGAACCAGCAACCCCACCTGCGCATCACCGTCGGCGCGATCCGCGGCGAGGTGCGCGAGATCGCCGCGGCCCTCGCCGCGACCGCCGCACCGAGATCAGCCGCAGACCGCGCGCCGGGCGCCAGATGGGCGTAGTCTGCTGGCAGACCCCCGGTCGGCTGTGACCGGGTCGAGCCGCCCAGGCATTGGGCGGCCTGTCGATCGGCGTCATGCCGTGCCCGCACGCCCACGTCGGCGTGCCCTCACGAAGCCCTCGCGCACCCGCGCCCGGGCCGCTCCCGATCGAGGCCGACCATCATGACAACTCGCAGCCGCCCAGCGACCCTCGCCGCCGCATCCGCCGTGCTCCTCCTGCTCGCGGGATGCACCGCCGGATCCGTTGCGGATGATGTGGATGCCGCACCCGCGCCAGCCGCCGCCTACCCCCTCACGGTGGACAACTGCGGCTTCGAGCTCACCCTCGACAGCCCGCCGGAGCGCGTCGTCACGATCAAGTCGAGCACGACCGAGCTGCTGCTCGCGCTTGGCCTGGGAGAGCGGATCGTGGGCGCCTCCGCGCTCGACGGCCCCCTCCCGGACGGCGCCGAGGTCGAGGTGCTGAGCGACTCGGTGCCCGGGCAGGAGGCCGTGCTCGCCCTCGAGCCCGACCTCGTCTACGCCGGTTGGGAGTCGAACTTCAGCGTCGAGGGCGCCGGCGAGCGCGACCGGCTCGCGCAGTTCGGCATCGCGAGCTACGTCGCGCCACCCGCGTGCAAGGGCGAGGGCTACATGCCGCGACCGCTGACCTTCGAGACGGTCTTCGACAGCATCACCGAGGCGGGCCGCATCTTCGACGCCCAGGCCGCCGCGACCGAGCTCGTGGCCGAACAGCAGGCCGCGCTCGCCGCGCTTCGCCCCGTCGATGGCGCCCCCACCGCGCTCTGGTACTCGAGCGGCCGAGACACCCCCTACGTCGGCGCGGGCATCGGCGCGCCGCAGATGATCATGGATGCCGCAGGACTCTCCAACATCTTCTCCTCCCTCGACGACACCTGGAGTTCCGTCAGCTGGGAGACCGTCGTCGCCCACAACCCCGACGTGATCGTGCTCGTCGACTCCGCGTGGAACACCGCCGATTCCAAGATCGAGGTGCTCGAGGGGCATCCCGCGACCGCCTCCCTCGAGGCCGTGCGGGAGGGCCGCTACGTCGTGCTGCCGTTCGCTGCGACTGAGGCGGGCATCCGCAATGTGGAGGCCGCGGCATCCGCCATCGAACAGCTCAGGGGGCTCGGCTGGTAACCCTCGACACCCGCCCGCCGGCGGAGAAGCGGATGCGCGACCCCCGCCGTCGCGTGTCCCACGCGGCCGCGCTCCTCAGCACGCTCGCGGCCCTGCTCATCGTCTGCTGTGTCGCCATCACGATCGGGCCCGCCGACATCCGGGTGGGTGATGTGCTCGCGAGCGTCGCCGGGCACCTGGGACTGCCTGTCGCCGCCGTGCCGCCCCTCACCGACGCGATCGTGTGGGAGCTGCGACTGCCCCGCGTGCTGACCGCCGCGGCGGTCGGCGCCGGACTCGCCCTCAGCGGCGCCGTCATGCAGAGCGTTACCCGCAACCCCCTCGCCGATCCCTACCTGCTCGGGCTCTCCTCGGGCGCCTCCCTCGGCGCGGTGGCCGTGCTGATCCTCGGGCTCGGCATCCTGCTGCCCGTCGCCGCCTTCGCGGGTGCCCTGCTCGCGCTCGTCGCGTCCCTCGCGATCGCGCGGGCGGGAGGGGCCATCACGCCGGGGCGCGCCGTGCTCGCGGGGCTCGCGATCGCCCAACTGGCGGGGGCGGCGACCTCCTTCGTCATCTTCTGGTCGGCCAAGGGCGACTCCTACCGCGAGATCCTCAACTGGCTGCTCGGGTCCCTCGCGGGCAGCGACTGGTCGACCGTCGCAATCTCGGGCATCGCCCTCGCCGTCGTCGGCACCGCGCTCGTGCTCGCCGCGCCGCGACTCGATGCCTTCACCTTCGGCGACACGGCCGCCGCATCCCTCGGCATCAACGTCGAGGCCACCCGCTGGCTGCTGCTCACGGGCGTCGCGCTCCTCACTGGCGCGATGGTGGCCGTGAGCGGGGCGATCGGCTTCGTCGGCCTCATCCTCCCCCACGTCGTGCGCAGCGTCACGGGCCCCGGGCACGTACGGATGCTCCCACTCGCGGTCGTCGCCGGCGCCCTCTTCCTCGTCGTCGCCGACACCCTCGCCCGCACCGTCTTCGACCCGCGCGAGCTGCCGGTCGGCATCATTACGGCCGTCATCGGCGTGCCCGTCTTCGTGCTCCTCTTCGCGCGCAAGAGGGGGGCAACATGGGCGTGACGACGACGCAGACCCGGCTCGCGGGGCTCGAGCTCAGCGGAGTCTCCGTCTCGATCGACGGTCGGCCCGTGCTTCGCGACATCACGGCGAGCGCCCCCAGCGGCCTTGTGACGGGCCTGCTCGGCCCCAACGGCGCCGGCAAGTCCACCCTCCTGCGGGTCATCGGCGGCATCACGGCCCCGGATGCCGGCACCGTCGCAATCGACGGAACCGACCTCGCCGCCCTCCCGCGCCGCGAGCGCGCCCGCCGCATCGCCCTCCTCGAACAGAACGCCACCCCCTCGACCGACCTGACCGCCCGTGAGGTCGTGCAGCTCGGCCGCATCCCGCACCGCCGCGGACTCCTCAGCTCCACCGACGCCCCCTCGGTCGACGCCGCCCTCGCGGCCGCGGGCGCGACCGACATCGCCGAGCGGCACTGGCACACCCTGAGCGGCGGCCAGCAGCAGCGCGTGCAGGTCGCCCGGGCCCTCGCCCAGGAGCCGGGCGTGCTCCTGCTCGACGAACCCACCAACCACCTCGACGTGCACGCCCAACTGTCGCTCCTGCGGCAGGTGCGCGGGCTCGGCGTCACGGCCGTCATGGCGCTCCACGACCTCACGCTCGCGGCCGCCCACTGCGACCGCATCCTGCTCCTCGACGACGGATGCCTCGTGGCCGCCGGCACCCCCGCCGAGGTGCTGCAGCCCGCCACCATCAGCGCCGTCTACGGCGTGGACTGCGACGTGCTGACCAACCCGCGCACAGGCCACCCGGTCATCGTCTTCTCCTAGCCGCCCGCGCATCCCCTCCCTTCTCCTCGCGTGAGATCCGACAAATGCACCTTCCGCGCCGTCGGGAAGGTGCACTTGTCGGATCTCACTCAAGACCGGCTCACGCAACTGGGCGAATTCTCGGGCGGCGGGGGCAACATCCGGGGCATGAGTGAGACGCATGACGGACCGGATGCCGCCCACCAGCGCCCAGACGGACTCGACGACGCGACCGTCGAGGCACTCGGCAAACTGTCGGAGGCGCTCGAGGTCGTCGAGCATGCGCGGGGGCTGCTGTATGGCTTCCACCGGCTGACCGGCACGGCCGACCTGCACCTCGGCGACGCGGTCGAGGCGCTCCGCAAGGCCGGGCACGACGAGCTCGCCGAGCGCATCAACCGCGAGGTCGTAGGCCGCAACGTCGTCGGCGGTCGCTGGACCTTCCAGATCGTCGAGGACTACGACGACAACTACTACGCCACCTTCAAACAGGTCGAGAAGGATGCCCGTGACCAGCTCGCTGGCGGCCGACGGCACCTCTTCGAGGCCGAGATGAAGGAGGACCGCCGCACGCACGGCGCCCCGCATCACGAGGCGACGCCCGACGACGTGTAGTGAGCCGCCGACGATGTGCGGGTTCGGCAACCATGAGCTTGCTACTCCGCGATGCGCCGCGCCACGAACACCGGGATCTCCCGCTCCGTGCGCTGCTGGTACTCCGCGTAGGGCGGGAACGCGGCCACGCAGCGCTCCCACCAGGCCGCCTTCTCCTCGCCCTCCACGATCCGCACCTCGTAGTCGGCGCGGTCGGCGCCGTCCTGCAGCTCGATGCGCGGCTCCTTGACGAGGTTGTAGTACCAGACCGGATGTTTCGGCGCCCCGCCCATCGATGCGACGAGCGCATACTCGCCCTCGTGTTCGACCCGCATGAGCGCGATCTTGCGCAGCTTGCCCGACTTTGCGCCGACGGACGTGACGATCACGACGGGCCTGCCGCCCAGGGTCGTGCCCTCCGTGCCGCCGGAGCTCTCATAGAGGGCAACCTGGTCGGCGGTGCGCTTCGATGTGCTGGGTTCGTAGTCTCCGCTGAGTGGCATGCCCCCACGCTACGCCGACGACGGCGGCGTGAGTAGCGAGGCCCGCCCCGCCGCAAAGCCTTCCGCCCGCGCCTCCGCGGTGCCCAGGCTGAACATGTCGGCGTCGCCGTGCCGCTGCAGGGAGCGCGCGCCCGGTGCGTCGAGCTCGGCGACGTAGCGGCCGAGTCCCCGCACGACCGCGACGGGCATGCCGCTGGTCTTGCCCTTGACGAGATCGGATGCCGCAGCGACCTCATCCCCGATGGCCGCCGCCGTGACGGTGAGCGGACGCCCCGCGGCATCCGTGGTGCCCCGCAGGTCGTCGATGACCCGCACCCCCGCCGCACCGATCGCAATGTCGGTCTGTCCCTGCCGCCAGGGACGCCCCGCCGTGTCGGTGATGATGACGCCGAGGCGCAGGCCGGTCGCGCGGCGGAGCGCGGCGCAGAGTGTGCGGGCCGAGGCATCCGGATCCTCGGGGAGCAGCAGCACGGTGCCGTCATCCGTGTTGCTCGAGTCGACGCCGGCCGCCGCCATCACAAGGCCCTGCCGGTTCTCGACGATGCGGGTGACGCCGCCGGGATGCTCGCGGGATGCCACCACGCGCACGGTCTCGTCGGTGATCGCCTGCTCTCGGTCGGCCGCCGCGACGACGCGCCCCTCGGCCTTCGACACGACCTTGCTCGTCACGGCGAGGATGTCGCCGTGCTCCAGTTCGGCGCCCGCCGCGAGGATGAGCGCCGCAATGTCGTCGCCCGGCCGCACCTCGGGGATGCCCGCCACGCCGAAGACCGCGAGGCCTGGAACCAACGCCATCACGCCACCAGCTTCGGCAGCACATCGCGCCCGAAGGCCTCGATCCACTCGCGCTGGTTGCGACCCACATTGTGCAGGTGGATGTGAGTGAACCCGAGGTCGAGGTGGCGCTGGATGTGCTCACGGTGGGCGTCGAGGTCGGCGCTCACGAGCATCCGCCCCTCGAAATGCTCGGGCCGCACGAGCCTGGCCAGCTGCTCGAACTCGTAGGGCGACCGCACATCGGCCTGCGAGAACCGCATGGCGCCGTTGGGCCACTCCCGCAGGGCGTTCGCCATGGCCTGCTCGTCGGTGTCGGCCCAGCTGAGGTGCAGGCGCAGCACACGCGGGGCGGATGTCGCGTCCCGGCCGGCCGCGCGGGCCCCCTCCTCGAAGCGGCGCAGCAGCTGCTCGAGCTTCTCGAGCGGCGCATTGGTCGTGATGATGCCGTCGGCGACCCGTCCCGCGCGCTTCGCGGTCACGGGTCCGGATGTCGCGACGAGCACCTGGGGCGCGACCTCGGGCATGGTCCACAGGCGCGCCGACTCGAGGCGAAAGTGCGTGCCGCTGTGCCGCACGTCACGGCCCGCGAGCGAACCTGCGAAGAGCTTGCCGATGACCTCGACAGCCTCGAACATCCGGTCGATGCGTTCGGGCGCCTCGGGCCAGTACTGGCCGACGACGTGCTCGTTGAGCGCCTCGCCCGAGCCCACACCGAGCCAGTGGCGACCCGGGTACATGCTGGCGAGGGTCGCGGATGCCTGCGCCACGGCGGCGGGGTGCATCCGGAAGGTCGGCGAGGTCACAGGTCCGAAGCTGCCCTCGGTGCGCTCACCGAGGGCCGAGAGCACGCTCCACACGAAGGACGACTCGCCCTGCGCGGGAACCCACGGCTGGAAGTGGTCTGCGGCGATGACTCCCGAGAAGCCGTGCGCCTCGGCGTGCGCGGCGAGCGCGACCGCCTCGGAGGGCGCGAACTGTTCCAGCATGGCGGCGTAGCCGATGCGCGCGCGAGTCATAGGTGAATCCTGCCAGCCCCCGGGCTACTTCGCTGCAGGGCGGGCACGCAGGTGAATGCGCTTGCCCTCCTTGCTGAAGATCGACAGCATCTCGACGGGCCCGGCGCCCGTCGCCGAGAGCCAGTGCGGGAGCCGCGTGTCGAACTCCGCGGCCTCGCCCGGGCCGAGCGTGACCTCCTGGTCGCCCAGCACGAGGCGCAGCCTCCCCGAGAGCACATAGAGCCACTCGTGGCCATCGTGCACCCGCGGATCAGGCACGGCCGTCGCGCCGTCCGGATTGGCCGGGAGGGTGACCTTGTAGGTCTGCACGGGGCTCGACTCGGGCGAGAGCGTCTCGTACTGGATCTCGCCCACTCGCTTCTTCGTGCGGGCCACCCGGGGGTCGGGTGCGGCCTGCGGAACGATGTCGTCCAGCTCCAGACGAAGGGCTCGCGCGATGGGCACGACGAGCTCGAGGTTGGGCGCGCGCTTGCCTGCCTCGAGCCGCGACAGCGTACTGGCGGAGATGCCGGTGATGCGCGACAGTTCGGCGAGCGTCATGCTGCGCTTCTCGCGCCAGCTCTTGAGCCGCGGACCCACGAGCTTGACGGAGTTCTCGGCCATGGCGCCCCCTTCTTGCCAATTCAGCACGGATAGTTGCCAGTCAAGCTAGCACGCCGCACGCTGGAACCATGACGAAACGACAAGCGCACGACCCCGCCGCGTTCTGGGAGGAGCGCTACGTCAGTCACCGCGGCGAGAGTGGGCGGATGTGGAGCGGTCGCGTGAACGCCGCCGTCGAACACGAGGTGGCTGGCCTCCCTGTCGGCACCGCCCTCGAACTCGGCAGCGGCGAAGGCGGCGACGCCCTGTGGCTCGCGAGTCACGGGTGGACCGTGACCGCGATCGACATCTCCGCCAATGCCCTTGCGGTCGCCGCCGAGGAAGCACAGCTTCGCGGACTCTCGCACCGCGTGACGTGGCTGCAGGCCGACCTGGCGCAGTGGCATCCGAGTGCCGAGTTCGACCTCGTGACGGCGGCGTTCCTCCACTCGCCCGTCGAGCTCCCGCGCGAGGAGATCCTCCGCCGCGCGGTGGCCGCGGTGGCGCCGGGCGGGCGGCTTCTCATCGTCGGACACGGCGCCCCGCCGCCCGGCTCGACCGAGCCGGACCACGCGCACGAGATCCCGCCGACCGCCGACGAGGTGCTCGCCTCGCTGGCGCTCCCAGCCGACTGGACCGTCGAGACGAACGGGGTCTTCGAACGCACCATGACCTGGAAGGGCACGCGGATGGCGATCGCCGACACGGTGCTGCGGGTGCGCCGCCCCGCGGGTTGACTACTGGCTCAGAACCAGGCGGGCTCCATGTCGAGGGTGTCGCGGTTGAGGCTGTCGAGCAGGTCGAACTGCGGGCCCGTCTTGGGCAGCTCCCACGCGAAGAAGAAGGATGCCGCGCGCCGCTTGCCCTCGTAGAACTCGCCAGCCCTGTCGCCCGCCGCGAGCGCCTGGTCGAGCCACAGCCACGCGACCACGACGTGCCCGACCGCTTCGAGGTAGACGGATGAGTTGGCGAGCGCGACGGCCGGGTCACCCTGGCCCCACAGCCGCTCGGTGCTCTGCTGGATGCGGGCGGCGGCGGCCTGCAGCATCCGCCCCTGCTCTGCAGCCTCGCCGCCGGCCTCGAGTGCTCGCGCCGCGGTCCCGTTGATGCGGCCGAGCAGCAGCGCAAGTGCCGCCCCGCCCTTCATGGTGACCTTGCGGCCGAGCAGGTCGAGGCCCTGCACGCCGTGGGTTCCCTCGTGGATGGGGTTGAGCCGGTTGTCGCGGTAGAACTGCTCGACGTCGAAGTCGCGCGTGTAGCCGTAGCCGCCATGCACCTGGATGGCGAGTTCGTTCGCGCGCAGCGCCCACTGCGAGGGCCAGCTCTTGGCAATCGGCGTCAGGATGTCGAGCAGCAGGGTCGCCTGCGTGCGCTCCTCCTCGCTCTCCGCCGTCTGCTCCTCATCGACGAGCGTGGAGCAGTAGAGGCCCAGCGCCATGCCGCCCTCGACGTAGGCCTTCTGCTCGAGCAGCATCCGTCGCACGTCGGCGTGCTCGATGAGCGGCACCGGTGGCGTGCTCGGGTCTTTGACGCCGAGCCCGCGGCCCTGCGTGCGCACCTTCGCGTAGTCGAGCGCCTGCCGGTAGCCGACATAGCCGAGGGATGTCGCGAGCATCCCGACCCCGATGCGTGCCTCGTTCATCATGTGGAACATGTAGGCGAGGCCGCTGTGCAGCTCCCCGAGCAGGTAGCCGACGGCACCGCCCGAGCCACCCGGCGTGTACTTGCCCTCCCCGAAGTTCAGGAGGGTGTTGGTCGTGCCGCGCTGGCCCATCTTGTGGTTGAGGCCCGCGAGCACCACGTCGTTGCGCTCACCGAGCGAACCATCGGATGCGTGCAGGTACTTGGGCACGATGAAGAGCGAGATGCCCTTCACGCCCGCGGGAGCGCCGGGTGTCTTCGCGAGCACGAGGTGCACGATGTTCTCGCTCAGCTCGTGATCGCCGCCCGAGATCCACATCTTGGTGCCCGTGAGGCGGAAGGTGCCGTCGTCCTGGGGCACCGCCATGGTCGTGATGTCGGCGAGCGACGAGCCTGCCTGCGGCTCCGAGAGCGCCATGGTGCCGAAGTAGCGACCCTCGAGCATGGGCTGCACCCACTCGTCGACCTGTTCCTCGGACCCGTGGGCGACGATGCAGTGCGCATTGCCGATCGTGAGGAAGGCGTAGTTGGAGGTGCTCGCGTTCGCCGCCTGGAACCAGGCCATGCAGGCCCGCATGACCGACATGGGCAGCTGGAGGCCGCCGATCTCCTCGTCGAAGGAGGCGGCGAAGAGGCCCGACTCGGTGAAGGCCGCGAGGCCCTCGGCGATCTCGGGCACGAGGGTGACGGTGCCGTCCTCCGCCATGACGGGCTCGTTGGCATCGGACTTCTTGTTGTGTGGCGCGAAGTGCTTCGTCGCCACGTCGGCGCTCAGGTCGAGGACCGCGTCGAACGTCTCACGGGAGTGCTCCGCAAAGCGCGGGCGCTCCGTGAGACGTTCGACGTCAAGCCATTCGTAGAGCAGGAAGTCCAGGTCGCGGCGGGAAAGCGCGGGTACAGCCACGGCGGGGACCTCCAGAGGTTACTTGCTGACCTTGCCCATGAGGTTGGCGATCGGGCGCAGGATGAGCGGTCGTGCGGCGAACCAGAGTGCGATCAGCACGACCATGGTGATGGCGAACATCCCGAAGCCGAACCACGACTCCTCGTTGCGTCCACCGAACATGTGGTTCAGGTTGCGCAGGGCACCCGTCGTGAACACGAGGGTGACGTGGGCGATGATGAACACCACGAAGTAGAGCATGACGGGGAAGTGGATGGCGCGGGCGACCTCGACCGGGTAGACCTTGTTGATCGCCGCATCCTTGGGCCACGCGCCCGACATCCGGATGCCCGTCGCGATCGCCAGCGGCGCCGCGATGAAGACCGTCACGAAGTAGGCGATGATCTGCAGGCTGTTGTACGACACCCACGAGTTCTCGTGCGGCCAGTCCAGCGACGCGTACTGCAGCGCGGCGGACAGCGCGTTGGGGATGTGCTCCCACGACGCCGGCACGATGCGCTGCCACTGGCCGGTGGCGAACAGCATGATGTAGAACACTAGGCCGTTGATCACCCAGAGGGCGTCGAGGCTCAGGTGCAGCCACAGGTCGAGGCTGATCTTGGTGGGCTTGCCCTTGGTCTTGATCAGACCCGTGTTGTTGCGGGTCCAGTGTGCCGGCGGGCGCTGCCGCGTGCGCACGTGCCATCCGGAGCGGATGATCAGCACGATCAGCAGGATGTTGAACAGGTGCGACCACTGCACCCACACGGGGAAGCCCTGGGCCTCGTCGCGTTCGACATGGCCGGGGTAGTCGGTGAGGAACGACTGGACCTCAGGCAGGGTGCGCAGCCACTGGGCGCCGAGCACGGCGGCGGCCAGCAGCACGACGGCGACCGGGATGACCCAGACGAGCGGGAACCACTTGCTGCGGTTCCCGCCCTTCTTGGACGGCGTCGCCTTGGAGGTGGAGGTACTCACTTGCCGCGAGCCTCGATCGCCTCGATGACCTTCGGAACGACCTCGAAGACGTCACCGACGATGCCGAAGTCGGCGATCTCGAAGATGGGCGAGTCCTCGTCCTTGTTGATCGCGACGATCGTCTTGGCCGTCTGCATGCCCGCGCGGTGCTGGATCGCGCCCGAGATGCCGAGGGCGATGTAGAGCTGCGGGGAGACCGTGATGCCGGTCTGGCCAACCTGGTAGGAGTGCGGCACGTAGCCGGCGTCGACCGCGGCACGCGAGGCACCCACGGCTGCGCCGAGGGCGTCGGCGAGCTGCTCGACGAGCACGAAGTTCTCCTTCGAGCCGAGGCCGCGACCACCCGAGACGATCTTCTGCGCACCACGCAGTTCGGGACGGGTGGAGGTGACGGTCTCGTCGTTGACGGAGTCGATCGTGGCCGCGACGCTCGTGTCGGGCGTGACCTGCGCGGTCTGCGCCGTCGCCGAGCCGGCAGGAGCCTGGCCGTCGATCGCGCCGAGGCGCAGCGTGACGATGGGCAGGCCGCCCTCGACCGTTGCCTCGACCGTGTAGGCGCCACCGAAGACGGAGTGGGTCGCGACGACACGGTCGCCGTCAGCCTTCACGCCGACCGCGTCAACGAGGAGCGCTCCCTTGGTGCGCACCGCAAGGCGACCCGCGATCTCGCGACCGTCGGGCGAGTGCGCGGCAAGCACGGCGGTGGGGCTGAACTCGGCGACAGCGGCCTCGAGCGCGGCAACCTGGCCGGCTGCGACGGTCGTGGTCGCGGCATCCGTCTCAGCGACGTAGACCTGCTGGGCGCCGAGGCTGCCCAGCTGCTCGACGAGGCCGGCGCCCGTGCCGGGTGCCACCGCGACAACCGCGACGGGCGTGCCCATGTCGGCGGCTGCCTTCAGCAGCATCTGGGCGGAACCACGGATCTCGCCAGTGGTGGAGACCTCGATGAAAGCGAGGATGTTCGACATCTGCATACTCCTTAGATGAGGTCGTGACTAGATCAGGCGCTGGGCGGCGAGGAATTCGACGAGCTCTTCGGCGGCCTGGCCCTCGTCGACGACCTTGCGGCCAGCGGCACGCGCGGGACGCTCAGAAGTGCTCACGACGACCGAACGAGCAAGGCCCGGGAACGACGGGTCCACACCGAGCTCGGAGAGGGAGACCACGGTCAGCGGCTTGCGCTTGGCCGTCATGATGCCCTTGAAGTTGGGGAAGCGAGCCTCGTCGGCGCTCTCAGTGATCGAGACGATCGCCGGCAGCGGAGCGTGCACGGCACGGGTGCCGGACTCGGTCGCCTGCGAACCGCTCACTTCGGAGCCGATCGTCAGCCCATCGACACCGTTGAGGCACGAGATGCCCAGGTGCTCGGCGATCATCGCCGGGACGACACCGCCGCGACCGTCGGTCGAAGCGTCACCGGCAACGACCAGGTCGACGCCGCCGATGTGACGGATGGCGGCCGCCAGCGTCGTGGCCGTCCAACCCGCGTCGGATGCGACCAGCGCGTCATCGAGCACGTGGATCGCCGAGTCGGCACCCATCGACAGCGCCTTGCGGAGCGCATCCTTCGCCTCACCCGGACCCATCGAGACGACAACGACCTCGACGCTCTTGTCAGCATCCTTCTGCTGCAGCGCCACCTCGATCGCGCGCTCGCTGATCTCGTCGATGATCGCGTCACTAGCGTCGCGGTCAACCAGACCCTCCGGCGTCAGCTTGCGCTCGCCATACGTGTCAGGCACCTGCTTGATGAGCACGGCAATCTTCACTGATATCTCCTTGTCGTCGTCACCCCAGGGGCATCTCCGGATACCAAACTACCCGTCCCGCGATGCAGCACCTGATCATCTGTGGGATGTCTCGGCTGTGGGCGTCCCTGCGTACACAGTTTCTGTGCCGCCGCTCAAAGTATTGCATCGTGCGCAGGTTGATGAAGTCGACCTCTCAGTGCCCGGAATTCGCGTGATACTCAAGCGAGATCGCGGATGCGCGGCGCGAGATCACGCTCGAAGAGCTCGACGAAGCGGCGCTGGTCATGGCCCGGCCCGTGGAACACGAGGTGATTGAGTCCCGCCTCAACGTAGGGACGCACCTGCTCGACGACCTCCTCGGGGTCGTTCGAGACGATCCAACGCTTCGCGACCTGCTCGATGGGGAGGGCATCCGCCGCCGCCTCCATCTCCATGGGGTCATCGATCGAGTGCTTCTGCTCGGGCGTGAGCGAGAGCGGCGCCCAGAAGCGCGTGTTCTCCAGCGCAGCATCCGCGTCGGTGTCGTAGGAGAGCTTGATCTCGATCATCCGGTCGATGTCGTCCATGCTGCGGCCCGCCTTCGCGGCACCCTCCGCGACAGCCGGGAGGAGCGAGTCGGTGTAGAGCTCCATGCCCTTGCCCGAAGTGCAGATGAAGCCGTCGCCCGCCCGACCCGCATAGCGAGCCACGAGGGGGCCGCCCGCCGCGACATAGACGGGGATGCCGCCATCCGGCACGTCATAGATGGAGGCGCCAACCGTGCGGTAGTACTCGCCCTCGAAGTCGACGCGATCGCCGACCCACAGCTGCCGCATGAGGTCGACCGCCTCACGCAGGCGTGCAAAGCGTTCCTTGAACTCGGGCCACTCGCGATCGAAGCCCGTCGCGATCTCGTTGAGGGCCTCGCCGGTTCCGACACCGAGGAAGATGCGGTCCGGGTAGAGGCAGCCCATGGTCGCGAAGGCCTGCGCGACCACCGCCGGGTTGTAGCGGAACGTCGGTGTCATGACCGAGGTGCCGATCGTGATGCGCTCGGTGCGCTCGCCCACGGCGGTCATCCATGCGAGGGAGAACGGCGCATGGCCACCCTTGTGGCGCCACGGCTGGAAGTGGTCGCTCACCGTGACGCTGTCGAAGCCGTGCTCCTCCGCGAGCACGCCCAACTCGACGAGTTCTCGCGGTGCGAACTGTTCAGCGGATGCCTTGAGGCCGAGTTTCAGCATGGCCAGACACTACTCCCGTCGTGTTGCAGGAATGTGTACAGATCCCCCGCACGGGGTCGTTCGGACGGCGGATGTCACGGGCTTGGGCCACTCGCTACCGTTGACGCACACCCCCAACGAAAGGCACCACCCGTGATCGACGCGCTCCAGGCGTTCACCGAGTCCGTACACCCGTTCTGGCAGTGGGCGGCGGTGATCCTGATCAGCGCCATCCCGTTCGTCGAGTCCTACGGCGGCGCGCTCGTCGGCGTGCTGGCGGGTGTGCCCGTCATCGTCGCGATCATCGCGGCCGTCGTCGGCAACTGGATCTCGATGGTGCTCGTCGTGCTGCTCTTCAAGAAGATCCGCGACGTGCGCGGCTCCGACGAGAAGGAGCTGAGCCCCCGCAAGCAGAAGTTCAAGGATCGCTTCGATCGTTTCGGCGTCGCCGGCGTGAGCCTGCTCGGCCAGACCGTGCTGCCAAGCCAGATCACCTCGGGTGCGATGGTCGGCTGGGGCGCCTCGCGCAGCGCCGTCATCCTCTGGCAGACGATCTCGATCATCCTGTGGGGCATCGCCTTCGGTGTGCTCGGGATGCTCGGCGTCAACCTCCTCGCCGGCCGCTGACCGCTCACGCAATTCAGGACCGGGCCTGCCCCGGTCCTGAATTGTGAAGGGCACCTCCTGAATTGGGAAAGACCGTAGGTTGGTGTCGTGACGAGAGACGGTTCGACGGATGCTGCCCTGCGGCTCGCCGCGACGATCCTGCTCGTCCGTGACGATCCCTTCGAGGTGCTCACCGTGCAGCGGCACGCCGGCGCGACCTTCGCCTCGGCGATCGTGTTCCCGGGCGGGGTCGTCGAC
The DNA here is from genome assembly GCF_044769865.1 of Salinibacterium sp. GXW1014. Lineage (NCBI taxonomy): Bacteria > Bacillati > Actinomycetota > Actinomycetes > Micrococcales > Microbacteriaceae > Salinibacterium > Salinibacterium sp. GXW1014. The sequence continues at coordinate 1,161,465 of NZ_JBIZWA010000001.1, read as the reverse complement.
CCCGACGACGGCGACGACGAGTGGCTGCCGCTGCTCACCGGCGCCGAGCACCTCGATCGCTTCGAGCGTGGCATCCGTATCGCGGGCATCCGGGAGACCTTCGAGGAGGCGGGCCTCCTCCTTGCACAGCACGTTGACGGCGGCCATGTGGAGCAGCCGGATGCTGCGGCGCCCCGCTTCATCGACACGGTGCGCGAATCGGGGGGTCGGCTTCGCCTCGACAAGGTGGTGCACTTCGGGCACTGGATCACCCCGCCCACGAACCCGAAGCGCTTCGACACCCACTTCCTGCTCGCGCGCGCACCGCGCAACCAGACCGCGACGGCGGACGGCACCGAGGCGGTCAACGTCAAGTGGGCGGCGCCCAGTGCCCTCATCCGGCGCGCGGAGCAGGGCGAGCGGAACATCATGTTCCCCACCTACGCGAACCTGTTGCGGCTTGCGGAGAGCGGCACGGCGACGGATGCGCTCCGGCAGGCAGCAGAGCGGCCCCGCTTCGCCGTCCACGCCCGCGCCGAGACGCGCCCCGACGGCACGCGCGTCAGCATCATTCCGGCGGAGGCTGGCTACGGCATCACGGAGTTCCCGCTGTAGGGTCGCGCCATGGACACTCAGTTCAGCGACCTCGTGAGGCCCGTGCTGGCTCCCAATCCCGGCCCGATGACGCTCGACGGCACCAACAGCTACCTCCTGGGACGCCCCGACGAACTCGTGGTGGTCGATCCCGGGCCCGACGACGCCGGCCATCTCGACGCGCTCGCGGCGGCGGGCCGCGTGGCGCTCATCCTCATCACGCACCACCACGCCGACCACACGGCCGGCATCCCGGGCCTTCGCGAGCGCACGGGGGCGCCCGTCCGCGCCTTTGACCCGGCCTACTGCCACGACGCCGAGCCACTCGTCGACGGCGAGATCATCGAGGTGGACGGGGTGAGCATCCGCGTGCTCGCGACGCCCGGCCACACGGCCGACTCGCTCAGCTTCGTCGTCGAGGCGGACGGCAAGGTCGGCGTGCTCACGGGAGACACGATCCTCGGGCGCGGCACGACCGTGCTCATGAACGACGACGGCTCCCTCGCCGCCTACCTCGACTCGCTCGACCGGCTGGAGGCGCTCGGCCCCGTGACCGTGCTGCCGGCCCACGGCCCGGAGCTTCCCGATCTGGTAGCGGTCTGCCAGGCGCTGCGCGAGCACCGGCACGAACGGCTGCAGCAGATCCGCGAGGCACTGCAGCAACTGTCGACGGATGCCGCATCCGCCGAGGTCGCGTCCGTCACCGACCTCGTCTATGCCGACGTGGATCCCGCCGTGCGCTTCGCCGCCGAGTCATCCGTCGCCACCCAGCTCGCCTACCTGCGACTTTCCTAATTCAGGACCATGTGCCCAGAGCGGCATATGGTCCTGAATTAGGAAAGAAAACTCCTGAATTGGGAAAGCCTGGATCCTGAATTGGGGATGCCGACGGGGCCGGTAGCGTGGTGGCATGCGTGTCGCCACCTGGAACGTCAACTCCATCCGCACCCGATACGGCCGAGTCGTCGACTGGCTCGTGCGCGAAGACATCGACGTGCTGGGCATGCAGGAGATCAAGTGCAAGCCGGAGCAGTTCCCCGTCGCCGCCTTCGAGGAGGCCGGTTACGAGATCATCGCGCACGGCCTCAACCAGTGGAACGGCGTCGCCTTCGCGAGCCGCCTCCCGATGACGGATGTCGAGACCTCATTCGCGGGCCAGCCCGGCTTCCTGAAGGGCCACGAGGGACCCGACCAGCCGCTCGAGGCCCGCGCCCTCGGCGTCACGGTGGACGACGTGCGACTGTGGAGCCTCTACGTGCCCAACGGGCGTTCGCTCACCGACCCGCACTACGTCTACAAGCTGGACTGGCTGGGGCGGTTGCGCGAGGCATCCGAGGCCTGGATGGCGGAGCATCCGGGCACTCCCCTCGCGCTCATGGGCGACTGGAACGTTGCGCCGCTCGACTCCGACGTGGGCGACCCAGGGCTGCAGGTCGGCGTGACGACGCACGTCTCACCCGCCGAGCGGGAGGCGTTCTTCGCCTTCGAGTCGGCCGGCATCAGCGACGTCGTGCGGCCGATCGTGCCCGAGGGCTACACCTATTGGGACTACAAGCAGCTCAAGTTCCCGCGCAACGAGGGGCTTCGCATCGACTTCATCCTCGGCAACGAGGAGTTCGCCGACCTGGTGACGGATGCCTCGATCCACCGCGATGAGCGCAAGGGTGACGCCCCCAGCGACCACGTGCCTGTCGTCGTCGACCTCGAGATCGCGGGCGATGACGACGATCGGCCGATGATCTTCTAGCTCAGCAGGGCCGCGATCAGCAGCAGCACCGGCAGGGAGCCGACCGTCGTGATGAAGATCGTGTCCCGCGAGACGATGACGCCTCGCCCGAAGAGTTGCGCGTAGTTGAACACGTTCTGCGCGGTCGGCAGTGCGGCGAGTCCAACCGCGACGAAGAGCTCGTGTCCCTCGAGACCGAACACGAAGCGGGCGAGTGCCCACGCGCTGAGCGGCATCAGCGCGAGCTTGATGCTCGTCGCGAGGAGCACATCGCGGCGACCGGAGCCCGGCTCGAGGATGCGCTGGCCGTGCAGCGAGATGCCGTAGTTCAAGAGCATGAGCGGCACGGCGGCCGCGCCAACAATGAGGAACGGTTCCATCACCGGCGCCGGGATCTCGATGCCCGTCACCGACACGATCACCCCAGCAGCGGAGCCGATGAGGATGGGGTTCTTGAGCGGTTGCGTGACCGTCGCGAGCAACGAACGGCGCCCCGATGTCGTCATGTCGAGCAACGCAAGCCCGACCGGCGCAAGAATGAGCAGCTGCAACAGGATGACGGGCGCGGATGCCGCGGCATCCCCCAGCACATACAGCGAGACCGGAATCCCGATGTTGTTGGCGTTGACGTAGCCCGCCGACAGCGAGCCGATGACAACCTCAGGCGCCGGGCGCCGCCACGCGAAGCGGGACACGAGCGCGAAAGCCGTCATCGCGGCGATCGCCGCGCCGGCAGCGATCGCGAGTTCCGAGGAGAAGAGCCGCTCGACCGGGGTCGTGCCGAGGATCGTGAAGAGCAGGCTCGGGGCCAGTACGAAGTACACGAGACGCGCGAGCACGAGCGGCGCGTGCGGCCCGAGCAGACGGATGCGCCCGAGCACATAGCCAGTGGCGATGATCGCCGCGATGATCGCGAACCCCACCAAGACCCCTGCCACGGGTCAAGTGTCTCACCCCGGGGCACTCACCCCGCGAGCAGCCGCTGCCCCACCTTGTAGCCGGCACCCTTGTGCGACTCGGGGAGCGAGTCGCCCGCCCCGAAGAGCTTGTTGCGCAGCGTGCCCTCTGCGTACTCCGTGGGGTAGAGCCCGCGCGCCTGCAGCACGGGAATCACGTGCTCGACGATGTCCTCGAAGGTGCCCGGCGTGACGGCGTAGGCGAGGTTGAAGCCGTCGACATCCGTCTCCTCGACCCACTCCTGCAGCTGGTCGGCGATCTCCTCGCCCGAACCGACGATGGTCGGCCCGAGTCCGCCAATGGCGTTCTCGAGGGCGAGCTCGCGGAGGGTGCGCACGCGACCGTCCTCGCCCGCCCGCCGCACGTTCTCGAGGCTCGACTGGATCGCGTTGCTCTTGACGTTGCCGATGGGCTCGTCGAGGTCGAACTGCGACAGGTCGATGCCCATCCATCCCGACATGAAGACGAGCGCACCCTCGGGGCTCGCGTAGGAACGGTATTCCTCGTATTTCGCCTGCGCGGCTTCGGGCGTCGCATCCGTCACGACGGTCAGGAGCGTGTAGATGCGGGCCGAGTGGCGGTCGCGACCGGCGGCCTCGAGGGCGTCACGGATGCACCCGACCGTCTCCTTGAGGGCGGTCTTGTGCGGTGCCGCCACGAAGATGGCTTCCGCGTTGCCCGCCGCGAACTCGATGCCGCGCGACGATGCACCCGCCTGGTAGATCACGGGAGTGCGCTGCGGCGACGGCTCCGAGATGTGGATGCCCGGGACCGTGAAGTACTTGCCCTCGTGCCCGATGTCGTGCACCTTCGACGGGTCGGTGAACACGCCGGACTCGCGGTCGACGACGACCGCGTCATCCTCCCAGGAGCCCTCCCACAGCTTGTAGAGCACCTCGAGGTATTCGTCGGCGTGGGCGTAGCGCTCGTCGTGCTCCATCTGGTCGTCGTGCCCCATGTTGCGGGCGGCGCTCGGCAGGTAGCCCGTGACGACGTTCCAGCCAACCCGGCCGTTCGTCAGATGATCAAGGGTCGTCATGCGGCGCGCGAAGGGGTACGGATGCTCGTAGGCCGTTCCGGCGGTCACCCCGAAGCCGAGGTGCTCCGTGACGGATGCCATCGCCGAGACGAGCATGAGCGGGTCGTTGACGGGAACCTGCGCGCCGTGCTTGATGGGCGCCTCATTGCTGCCGCCGTAGACGTCGTAGGTGCCGAGGACGTCAGCGATGAAGATGCCGTCGAAACGGCCGCGCTCGAGAAGCTTGGCCAGCTCGGTCCAGTAGCTGAGCTTGTTGTAGTCGCGCGAGCGGTCCTGCGGGTGACGCCACAGGCCGGATGCCTGGTGGGCGACACAGTTCATGTCGAAGGCGTTGAAACGGATCTGTCGGGTCATGGGCTCGGCCTTTCGCTCGGGACACCATGCTGCGCCGCCGTCACGCAAAGTGCGAGCAGCCGCGAAACAGTTCGTCATCGAGTGCTTTCAGAATTCAGGACCGCACGGTGATCAGGCCGGAACGGCCAGTCGCCCGTGTGCGGTCCTGAATTCTGAAAGTCGTGGGGGCGAACGAGGGGCCTGCATGCGGGAGGCGCCATGCAGTGGGTTTCCGAGAAAAGGTTCACCCCGCAGCATCCGCTCGGCAGGATGGGCGCATGACCGAGAAGACGATGCTCGCTGGCCGCCTGACGATCTCGACCCGGGAGTTCGCGCTCGAGCGCATCCCCGTGCCCACCCCTGCCGCGGGCGAGGTACTCGTGAAGGTGGGTGCTGCCGGGGTGTGCCTCTCCGACGCGCACCTGATCGACGGCATCCTGAACCCCTCGCTCCTGCAGGGAGACGTCGTCACGCTCGGTCACGAGGTCGCGGGCACGGTCGACACCTTGGGGGCGGATGTCGCGGGGTGGCAGCCCGGCGACCGCGTCATCGTCAAGGCGGGCATGAGCCGCGGCACCGAGGTGCACACGATGGGCGTCGACTACGACGGCGGATGGGCCGAGTACCTCGTCGCCCCGCAGGAGAACCTCGTCGCGATCCCGAACGCCATGCCCTTTGAGCAGGCCGCCATCATCCCCGATGCGGTGTCGACACCGTGGAGCGCGATCGACCACACGGCGCAGGTGCGCCCCGGCCAGGCGGTCGGCGTGTGGGGCGTCGGCGGGCTCGGCGCGCACGCCGTGCAGCTGCTGCGCCTCGCGGGCGCCGCGCCCATCATCGCGATCGACCCCCTCGCGGAGGCCCGCGGCCGCGCCGCGGAGTTCGGCGCCGATGTCGTGCTCGACCCCAGCGACCCGGAGTTCCGCCAGAAGGTGCGGGATGCGACGCGCGGCACAGGCCTCGATGTCGCCTTCGACTTCGCGGGCGTCGATGCCGTGCGCGCCCAGGCGATCTCCTCACTCGGCGTGGGCGGCAAGCTCGTGCTCGTGGGCCTCAGCGGTACGCCCATCACGATTGCGAACAGCAACAAGTTCACCCACATGCGCAAGAGCATCCTCGGCCACTACGGCTCTGAGGACCACCACGTCGAGCAGCTCGTAGACCTCGTCGCCCAGGGCAGGGTCGAGTTCGCCCGCTCGGTCAGCGCACGCGTGCCGCTCTCAGCAGCGCACGACGCCATCCGGATGCTCGAAGAAAAGGAAGGCAACCCCATCCGCATCGTGCTCATCCCCTAGCCTTCGAGCTCGTGAGATGAGCGCGGAGTGAGCCCGCTCAGGACTTGAAGTAGACGAGCTGGTGCGTGGTCGCGAGTAGCTGGCCGTCGTGACCCCAGATCGTGGCCGACTGGTCGAAGAAGCCGTTGTTGAAGCGGTGGCCCTTTGCCGTGGCCAGCAGATAGTCGTCGCCCTGGGCAGCAAGAGCCGCGGCATCCGCGTGGAAATAGATGGTGAGTGTCACGGTGCCGGCGGGCGTCATCTGGCCGCTGCGCAGGTAGATGCGCGGGTAGAAGATGTCACACAGGCCCGCCAGCGACGTGAAGTCGAGAGGCCTCGCGGGGGAATCGCGCATCCACAGGGTCGACGACGAACTCTCCTGTTGGGCACCCGGCGTCATGATGCCGTCGATGAAGCGCATCTCATAGTTACCGGCCCAGACGACGATGTCGGGCATCCGCTGCTGCTCGAGGCTCTCGGGCGCGGGCGCACCAGGGGCGGGGGTCTCGCTGTCTGACCAGGTCTCGCGGCGCTGCCCGAAGACGGCGGTCGCGGTCGTGGCGATGGCACCGCCCTGGGTGATGGCCAGCGACCAGTGTTGGGTCGAGCGGTTGGTGCGCACGGGCACTGCCTCGATCTCGAACTCACCGTCGGCGACCGGCCCGGCGAAGTTGACCGTGAGCGAGAGTGGCGCGCCCAACACGTCCGGATGCTGCTCGACCGCGCGCAGGAGCGTCGCCGCCGTGATGCCCCCAAAGGGGCCCACCATGTTGGCGTAGGCGGGATGCGTGTGGCCGCGGAAGCGTCCGTCGCCAAGTGCTTCGAGTGCGACGGCGTCGTCGAAAACGTGGGAAGTCATCCCAGCAGCGTATTCGGTGGCGCCTCCGCCACCCGACTGCGGATCGCGGCGACCACCGCGGCGGGCGCCTCCTCCGACACCCAGTGCGAGACGCCGTCGAGCACGATCAGGCGGTAATCCCCTTCAACGTGCTGCTCGCAGCGCCGGGCGGCCACCTCGCCGAGCGCGGGGTCACTCGTGCTCCAGAGGTAGGTGGTGGGCACCGTGACGGCGGGGATCTCGCCGAACTCGCGCGTCATCGCGCAGTACCAGTTGAGCGCCGCGAGCAGTGCCCCCGGCTCGCTGAGGTGGGCGACATACTCGTCAACCGCCTCCTTGGCGATGTGCGTGCCGAAGAGCGCCCGGAAGGCCGCCGCGTTGGCCTTGAGCAGCGTCTTCTCCGCCTTGCCCGGATCGCGGAACAGCGTGATGTAGGCCGAGCGGCGTTGCTGGTCGGGGTCGTTGTCGATCGCCCAGGTGAGCGACACCGGGTGAGGCACCGAGACTGCGACGAGCGAACGGACCCGCTCCGGATGCCACGCCGCGGCCGCCCAGGCGACGGAGGCACCCCAGTCGTGGCCGGCCAGGTGCGCCGAGTCGAGGCCGAGCGCCTCCATGAGGCCGAGCACGTCGGCGACGAGTTCCTTGATGTCGTACTCGTGCGCGCCGACCGGGCGGGCACCCGGCGAGTAGCCGCGCTGGTCGGGGGCGATGACCCGCAGCCCGTCGGCGGCGAGTTGCTCGGCGACGGCCGTCCAACTGCGCGAGGTCTCGGGAAAGCCGTGCAGGAGCATGACCGGGGTGCCGTCTTCGGGGCCTGCCACGCGCACGTCGAAGACGAGGTCGCCCAGTGCCACAGGCATCCGCTCGAACATGGCCTACACCTCCACCGCGTAGTCGAGAGTGAGGTCGGCGGCATTCTGGCCCCGGATGCCCCAATTGACCCTTGGGGTCTCGCTGATCGTGATCTCAAGACTGTGTGGCTGGATGCCGATCGTCTGGATGCGTGCGAAGAGTTCCGCGATGAGCGCCCGCTTTGCCGCCTCGGAGCGACCCTCGAACATGGAGATCTCGACGATCGTGTAGTCGTCGCCCCGGTCATCCGGGTGCACGAAGTCCTCGCGGTCGAGGGCAATGAAGCGGTGGAAGCGCTTCTCGGGTGGGTAGCCGAGAGAGGCCATGACGGCGCCGTGGATCGCGTCGCTGAGTGCTTCTCGCCGACCGTCAAGAGCCTCGCGATGGGCGTAGACGAGTACCTGTGCCATTGCACGACGATAGCGGCCGGGGGCGGCCACCGGCGCGTTGCGTTGTGTGACGACACGATTCGAGCGAGATCGTCCGTAGACGTACTTTGGGGACGTGAGCACCAGCACGAACATCCGCGAACTCCTCGTTGAGACCCGCAGCTATCCCGCGCCCGCGCACATCGCGGCGAGCGCCAATGTCTCCGCCGAAGCGTGGGCGGATGCCGCGGCCGACCCGATCGCGTTCTGGGAGGCCGCCGCCGCGAGGCTCGACTGGCACGAGCCCTGGCACACGGCGCACACGTGGGAACCCGCGCTTCGCGAGGACGGCACGCTCCAGCCGCCGAAGGCCGAGTGGTTCGCGGGGGGCCGCCTGAACGTCGCCGTGAACTGTGTCGACCGGCACGTGGCATCCGGTGCCGGCGACAAGGTCGCGTATCACTTCGAGGGTGAACCCGGCGATACCCGCACGATCACGTATGCCGAGCTGCAGCGGGAGGTCGCAAAGGCCGCACACGCACTGACGGAACTCGGCATCGGGCCGGGCGACCGGGTCGTCGTCTACCTGCCTGTCATCCCCGAGACGACCATCATCACGCTGGCGATCGCCCGCGTCGGGGCCGTGCATTCGCTCGTGTTCGGCGGGTTCAGCGCGGAGGCGCTCAGGTTCCGCATCGAGGACACGGGCGCGAAGCTGCTCGTCACAAGCGACGGGCAGTTCCGCCGCGGCAAGGCCGTGCCCGTCAAGGCGGCGTCTGACGAGGCGGCGAGCGGCGAGAACCAGCTCGAGCACGTGCTCGTCGTCAAGCGCACGGGCTTCATAGAAGGCGCCGAAGCGGATGTCCCGTGGACGCCCGGCCGCGACGTCTGGTGGCACGACGTGGTCGACCGGCAGCCCGAGGTGCACGAGCCCGAATACTTCGACTCCGAGCATCCGCTCTTCATCATCTACACGTCCGGCACGACGGGAAAGCCCAAGGGCCTCGTGCACACGAGCGGCGGCTACCTCGCGCAGACCTCGTGGAGCCACTGGGCGATCTTCGACAGCAAGCCCGACGACGTGTACTGGTGCACGGCTGACCTCGCCTGGGTGACCGCCCACACCTACGCGATCTACGGTCCGCTCTCGAACGGCGTCACCCAGGTCATGTACGAGGGCACGCCCGACACCCCCGCGCCCGGCCGCCACTTCGAGATCATCGAACGCTATGGCGTGACCGTCTACTACACGGCGCCGACGCTCATCCGCACCTACATGACGTGGTTCCCGGATGGGCTGACGGGCTATGACCTGTCGAGCATCCGCCTGCTCGGATCGGTCGGTGAGGCGATCAACCCGGAGGCGTGGGTGTGGTTCCGCGAGAACATCGGTGCGGGGCAGGCCCCCATCGTCGACACCTGGTGGCAGTCCGAGACGGGCTCGGCGATCATGGCGCCGCTCCCCGGCGTGACCACCCTCAAGCCCGGCTCGGTCAGCCGCGCCCTGCCCGGCCTGAGCACCCGCGTCGTCGATGACCACGGTGCGGATGTCGCACCCGGTGCCGGCGGCTACCTTGTCGTCGAGGGCACCTGGCCGTCCATGGCCCGCACGGTCTGGGGCAACCCGCAGCGCTACCTCGACTCCTACTGGGCGCGCTTCGCCAAGCAGGGATTCTTCTTCTCCGGCGACGGCGGCAAAGCGGATGCCGACGGTGACATGTGGGTGCTCGGCCGCGTCGACGACGTCATCAACGTCTCGGGCCACCGCCTCTCGACGATCGAGATCGAGTCGTCGCTCGTCGCGCATCCGCTCGTCGGCGAAGCGGGGGTGACGAAGGCGACGGATGCCACGACCGGCGAGGCCATCGCCGCCTTCGTCGTGCCCGCCCGCACGATCGACCACGACGAGCTCGCGGCAATCCTGCGCGCGCACATCGCGCGCGAGATCGGACCCGTCGCGAAACCGCGCGACATCGTCATCGTGCCCGATCTGCCGAAGACCCGCTCCGGCAAGATCATGCGGCGACTGCTGGGCGACATCATCGACGGGCGGCCGCTCGGCGACGTCACCTCACTGCAGGATTCGACGGTGCCCGGCATGATCGCTGCGATTGTGGAAAGCAGCGACGATCACCGGGCTGGCGAGTAGGATCAGCCCCGTGATTGACGACGCGGAAGTGACGACGAGCCCTGTCGTAAACACGATCTACGCGCACCTCCTGGGTGCCATCTCCGAGGGCACCCTCGAACCGGGCGATCGCATCAGCGACGCCCAGCTCGCAGGCGAGTTCGGGGTCTCGCGCACCCCCGTGCGCGAAGCGATCCAGCGCTTGCGCGATATCGGAGTGATCGAGGCATCCGCGAACCGTTTCACGCGCGTCGCTGTCGTCACTCCCCCGCAGACCGCGAAGGCGATGACGGTGTGGGTGGCCCTCTACTCCGCGCTCGTCCTCGAGGTCATCACGGAGCCCAACCCCGAGCTCGCCGAGCGCATGGAGCGCGACCACGACGAGTTCAACGCAAGCCTCGCGTCGGGCGACTTCGTCGGCATGGCCCGCGCCAACTTCGCCTTCTTCGACCGCCTCGCACACCTCACCACCAACGAGGTGCTCGCCCGCTCGATCACGAGCGTCGTGCACATGGTGCGCCTCGGGTCGATGCACCTGCCGGAGGCAATCGACGTCTCCCGGCTCTCGCGCCTGCAGAGTGAGCTCCTCGCCGCCATCAGGGTGGGAGACCGGGATGCTGCGGTGGCTGTGATCGCGGGACTGCGCGACATCCGCATTCCGCAGGACTGACGCCAGCCGCAGGGGTGGCATTCACGGGACCCCACGCCTAGCCTCTCGGTATGGCACGATTCGACGTTGACGGCGCCTCGATCCACTACGAGACCGACGGGGACCCCGCCGCCCCCGCGCTCCTCCTGATCCATGCCGGCATCGCGACGCTCCGTATGTGGGACCCGGTCGTGCCCGCGCTCGCCGTCGATCACCATGTGATCCGGTTCGACTGCCGTGGCTTCGGCGAGACGACAAGCGACGACGTCGAGTTCTCGAACCGTGCCGACGCAATCGCCCTCCTCGACCACGTCAAGGTCGACCGGGCGACCCTCGTGGGGTGCTCGCGCGGCGGCCAGATCGCGCTCGACACGGCGGTCGAGTACCCGTCGCGTGTGAGCGGCGTCGTGACGGTCGGTGGCGGGGTGAGCGGATTTCCCGACATCGAGCTCACGGCGGAGGAGGACGAGGTCGTCGACCGCATGGACGTGGCCTTCGAGCAGGCCGAGTGGGAGACGCTGAACCGCCTCGAGGTCGAGCTCTGGGCACTCGGGGTGCGCCGTGACCAGGGCTCGCTCGACCCCGACTTCGTGCGCGCGGCCTACCAGCTGAACCAGCCGAACCTCGCGCACGTGCTCGAGAAGCCTGTGCCCGTGCCGCTCGAGCCGCCCGCCTACGACCGGCTTGTCGACGTGACGGTGCCCGCGCTCGTCATGGTGGGCGACCACGATCTCAGCGAGGTGCTCGTCAACTACGAGTACCAGTTGTCGGCCCTGCCGAATGCGGATGGGGTGCGGTTCCCCGACACGGCGCACCTCCCCTCGGTCGAGCAGCCAGAGGAATTCGTGCGGGTGCTGCGGCGCTGGCTCGCCGAGCACGACCTCTGAGCCCCGGCCCTCTCCTAATTCAGGACTTGGCTCTCACAATTCAGGAGGTCCTGAATTAGGAGAGCAAAGTCCCGAGTTGTGAACGTCAGCAGGGCGGCGTAGTCCGGGTGACGGATGCCGCGGCATCCGCTGCTCGCTAGCCTTGAGGGATGACTGACGACTGGGTGCGGCCGCTGCCCGACAGCGCCGGCGTGCGCCGGGACGCCCTCGGGGCGCTCGCGATGGCGATCGGCGCGACGCTGAGCCTCATGCTCTACACGCGCGTCGGCATGTTCGAGGAGCCGGCGCCCGTCTGGCTCAGTGCGATCGTCATCGCGGCGCTCACCCTGCCGCTCGCACTGCGTCGCCGCTACCCCGAGGCGGTCGTCGTGGTCGTCGCGATCGCCTTCTACCTCGGCCAGCAGTTCGCGGTGCCCGAACTGCTCGTGAGCCAGATCGTCATGTTCGTTGCGATCTACAGCGTCGGCGCATGGTCACGCAGTCGCCGGGCCGCCAACATCGTGCGCCTACTCATCGTGGTCTTCATGTTCGGCTGGGTCGCCGTCAACCTCATCATCACCGTCAGTGACCCTGAACTGCTGCCGGATGTCTCGCGCTCGGGCGTCTTCTCGGCGTTCGCTTCATTCGCGCTCATCAACTTCGCCACCAACGTGCTCTACTTCGGTGGCGCCTGGTACTTCGGCAACCACATGTGGGCGGCCGCCCGGGAGCGCGCCGAGCTGCGGCGCCGCACGGCCGAGCTGGCCGAGGAGCGGGAGCACAGCATGCATCAGGCCGTCGCGCTCGACCGCGTGCGCATCGCCCGCGAACTGCACGATGTCGTCGCCCACCACGTCTCCGTCATGGGTGTGCAGGCGGGCGCGGCCCGGCGCGTGCTCGAGCGGGACCCCGCCATGGCGAGCGAGTCACTCGAGGTCATCGAGTCGAGCGCCCGCTCCGCCGTCGACGAGCTGCACCGCCTGCTCACGACCCTGCGCGATCCCGGCTCCGCCGAGGCGGGAGAGACGGATGCCGCGGCCGAGGCCTCCTCGACGCGCGGTCTCGAGCAGCTCGAGCAGCTCGTCGAGTCCACTCGCGCGGCGGGTACCCCCACGTCGCTTGTGATCGTCGGGGAACCGCACCCCGTCACCACCATCGTCGGCTTCACGCTCTACCGCGTTGCGCAGGAGGCCCTGACCAATGTGCGCAAACACGCGGGCGACGGGGCGACAGCGGAGGTGCGCCTGCGTTACCTCGGCGACCGCGTCGAACTGGAGGTCACCGACACTGGACTCGGACGCGGCCTCAGCCGAGGACGCGGCTCAGGGCTTGGACACCTCGGCATGCGGGAGCGTCTCACCGCCGTCGGCGGCACCCTCGAGACCGGTCCCCGCTCGCGTGGCGGCTATCTCGTGCGCGCCGTCGTTCCCCTCGGCGGCACCGCGGCACCCCAGCCCGTGCTCGCGGGGGCGACCGCGTGACCCGCGTGCTGCTGGTCGACGACCAGGACCTCGTGCGGGCCGGATTCAAGACCATCCTGCAGAGCGAGCCCGGCATCGAGGTCGTCGGCGAAGCCGCCAACGGCGCCGACGCGATCGAGCGGGCGCGCGAACTCCAGCCCGACGTGATCTGCATGGACGTGCAGATGCCGGGGATGGACGGGCTCGAGGCGACGCGGATGCTCGTGGCCGACGCATCCGTCACCGCCGGGGTGCTCATCCTCACGACCTTCGACCGCGATGACTACCTGTTCGAGGCGCTGCAGGCCGGGGCATCCGGGTTCCTGCTGAAGAACGCCCGCGCCGAGGAACTCATCGACGCCGTCACGATCGTCGCCCGCGGGGATGCCCTGCTCTCGCCGACCGTGACGAGGCGCGTCATCTCGAGGTTCACGGCGGAGCCGCCCGCGGCAGCCGCGGCTCCCGCGAAGACCGTCGACACCGAGGCCGTGCGCGACCTCACCGATCGCGAACTCGAGGTGCTGCAGCTCATGGCCGCCGGACTCTCGAACTCCGAGATCGCCGGCAGGCTCTACGTCGGCGAGGCGACCGTCAAGACCCACGTGTCGAAGGTGCTCATGAAGCTCGGACTGCGCGACCGCATCCAGGCGGTCATCTTCGCCTACGAGCACGGCCTCGCCGGCTAGCGCTTTCCTAATTCAGGAGAGTGCCCAGGCGGTCAGGGCCGAAGGCCGAATCGTCTGTGCACTCTCCTGAATTAGGAGAGTCCACTCCTGAATTGGGAAAGGTCATCCGCGCGGGGGAGAGGCGAAACCAGCCGGGCGGCGGATGTCTCGGCCACGCGGCGTCCGTAGCTTGGAGTCATGCTCGAACTCAACTCGATTACCCGCTCCTTCGGCGAGCGCCGGGTGCTGCACGACGTCTCGTTCTCGGTCGCGCGCGGCCGCATGACCGGCTTCGTCGGCGGCAACGGCGCCGGCAAGACCACGACCATGCGCGTCATGATGGGCGTGCTCACGCCTGACTCCGGCACCGTCACGCTCGACGGCCAGCCCATCAGCAAGGATGCCCGCACCCGTTTCGGCTACATGCCGGAGGAGCGCGGCCTCTACCCCAAGATGAAGGTCGCCGAGCAGATCACCTACCTGGGCCGGCTGCACGGTCTCTCGACCGAGCGGGCGAAAGCCAACACGGATGGCCTGCTCGAGCGGCTCGGCCTCGGCGAGCGCGCGAACGACGCCGTCGAGAGCCTCTCGCTCGGCAACCAGCAGCGCGCGCAGATCGCGGCGGCCCTCGTGCACGAGCCGAGCGTGCTCATCCTCGACGAGCCCTTCTCAGGCCTCGACCCGATCGCGGTCGAGGTCGTGCTGAACGTGCTGAAGGACTACGCCTCACAGGGCGCCCCGGTGCTGTTCTCCTCCCACCAGCTCGACATCGTCGAGCGGCTCTGCGACGACCTCGTCGTGATCGCGGATGGCAGCATCCGCGCGAGCGGCTCCCGCGAGGGCCTGCGCGCCGAGCACTCCGGCAACCGCTACGAGCTGCAGGTCGACGGCGACCTCGGCTGGCTGCGTGACGAGCCGGGCGTCGAGGTCGCGGAGTTCGATGGCGGCTACGCCGTGTTCGACGCCGACTCCGCCGACACAGCGCAGCGCGTGCTGCGGCTTGCGATGGCGGCTGGCCCCGTCAAGAACTTCACCCCGCAGCATCCGTCTCTCTCCCAGATTTTCAAGGAGGTCATCCAGTGACCGCGACAACCTCAGACCGCGACATTCGCCCCCTCGGTTTTGCGAGCGCCACCTGGCTGATCGCCGACCGGGAGATTCGGATGCGGCTGCGCAGCAAGGCGTTCCTCATCAGCACGGCGATCCTCGTGCTGGGCATCGTCGCCGCCGTCGTCGTCGGCGGCATCATGAGCGCCAACCCGTCGCTGACCCGGGTCGCGGCGGTCGGCCAGGGCGTTGCCGTGGCCGAGGCCTCCGGAGCCTTGGAGGTCACGGAGGTCGCATCACGCGCCGAAGCCGAGCAACTGCTGCGTGATGAGGAGGTCGAGGCGGCCGTGATCCCCGCCGACGCCCCCACTGGCGTCGAGGTGCTCGCGCTCACGGAGGCGCCAAGCGACGTGCTGCAACTGCTCAGCGTCACGCCAGAGGTCGTGCTGCTCGAGGAGAGCGAGGGCCCAGACGGCTTCCTGGTCTACCTCGTCGCGTTGGCCTTCGGCTTCGTGTTCCTCAGCTCCGCCATGACCTTCGGCATGGCCATCGCCCAGAGTGTCGTGGAAGAGAAGCAGACCCGAATCGTGGAGATCCTGCTGGCGACCGTCTCGCCGAAGGCGCTCCTCGCGGGCAAGGTCATCGGCAACAGCATCCTGGCGCTCGGCCAGATCGTGCTGATCGCGGCTGCGGCCGGTGTCGGGATGCTCGCATCCGGTCAGGACATCCTGCTCGCCGAGGTGGGGCCGTCGCTCGTGTGGTTCGTGGTGTTCTTCCTCTTCGGCTTCGTGCTCCTCGCCGCACTCTTCGCCGCGGCCGCCGCGCTCGTGTCGCGACAGGAGGACATGGGCGTCACGACCGCGCCGCTCGTCTACCTCGTGATGATCCCCTACTTCTTGGTCATCTTCTTCAACGACAACCCGCTCGTGCTCGGCATCATGTCGTACGTGCCCTTCTCGGCACCCGTCGGCATGCCCATGCGTGTGTTCATGGGTTGGGCCGAATGGTGGGAGCCGCTGCTCTCGCTCGCGATCCTCCTCGGCGCGACCGCCCTCATCATCATGCTGGGCGCGCGCATCTACGAGAACGGGCTGCTGCGCATGGGTTCGCGCGTGAAGCTCAAGGAGGCGCTGAAGGGCTGACCTGCCAGACTTGACGGATGCGACTCCACGACCCTGAGCAGCGTCACTTTGCCAGCGACAACTACGCGGGGGTGCATCCCGAGTTGCTCGCCGCGATCGCGGAGGCGAATGGCGGCCACGAGAGTTCCTATGGGGCGGATGCCTACACGGCACACCTGCAGGGCGTCATGCGCCGCCACTTCGGCGACACGGCCGAGGCGTTCCCCGTCTTCAACGGCACGGGTGCCAATGTGGTCGCCCTCACGAGCATGCTCCCCCGCTGGGGTGCCGTCATCACTGCCGGCACGGCGCACGTCAACACCGACGAGAACGGCGCCCCCGAGCGGGTCTCGGGCATCAAGCTCCTCACGGTCGACACCCCCGACGGCAAGCTCACCCCCGAACTGATCGACCGGCAGGCGGGCGGCCGCGGCGACGAGCACCGCGCCCAGCCGCTCGTCGTGAGCGTCACGCAGTCGACCGAACTCGGCACCGTCTACACGCCGGAAGAGCTGCGCGCCGTGTGCGAGCATGCCCACTCCCTCGGGATGCGCGTGCACCTCGACGGGGCCCGCCTCGCGAACGCCGCGGCATCCCTCGATGTGCCACTGCGCGCACTGACGACGGATGCGGGCGTCGACGTCGTGAGCTTCGGCGGCACCAAGAACGGGCTGCTGTTCGGCGAGGCCGTCGTGGTGCTGAGCCCCGAGGCATCCGTCGGCATCCCCTACATCCGCAAGTACACGATGCAGTTGCCGTCGAAGATGCGCTTCGTGTCGGCCCAGCTCATTGCGCTGCTGGAAGGCGAGCTCTGGCTGCGGTCGGCGCAGCACGCCAACGCGATGGCGGCGCGACTTCGCGAGCAGCTCGAGGGCGTCGTCGAGTTCACGCAGGCGACCGATGCCAACGCGCTCTTTGCGATTGTGCCGACGGATGCCGCAGCTCGCCTCCGCGAGACGCACCACTTCTACGACTGGGATGCCGCCCGCGGTGAGGTGCGCTGGATGACCTCGTGGGACACGACGGAGGCCGACGTCGGCGCCTTCGCGCGCGACATCCGCTCGGTCTTCGGGGCTAGCGCGAGCTGAGCGCCCGCTCGATCGCGTCGCCGATGTGGTCGCGCATGCTGAGCGTCCAGGTCACGGTGAGGTGGTCCTGGTCGCGGTAGACGTTGGCGCCGCTCACAACGGGGAAGCACTCCTCGTCGTCGCAGTAGAGCTCGGTCAGGTCGAGGAGCTCGGATGCCTCGGCTCCCGCCAGCGCGATCGGGTCACGCTCGACCAACACGCTGTCGCGCGGCTCGGTGCAGGCTGAGGCGTCGTTCTGGCGCAGGCACTTGTTGGGGTCGTCGGCCAGGTCTGGGTTGTCGACAATCGTGACGATGGGGGTGTCTCCGGCCCAGCCCCAGGCCTCCGTGAAGCCGGCGGCCTGCGCATCCGCGTCGGAACCCGGGTAGGGGGTCGTCGCGAGGGCCGCGGTGAAGATCGCGTCGAAGGACTCGCCCGACTCGAGCTCGTCCTGGAGGTTCTGCTTCCAGGCGACGCAGGATGCCGTGAAGGCGGCGCTCGGCCCGCCCACCTCGGCTGCATTCCAGGGGCAGGCGCCCTTGAGATAGGTCGTGAGTGCCCAACCGCGCTCGTCGGCGAGCTGGATCATCGCCTCGATGTACTGGTAGGCGTGGCTGTCGCCGATGAGGGCGATGCGCGGGGCATCCGCCTCGTCGCTGCCGAACTCACAACCGACGAGCTCTGAGTTGTTGAGCTGCACGAAGCAGTCCTCGTGCTCGGGGGAGTCGGCGTTGCCGAAGCCGGGACTCGGCACGATCATGCCGGCCAGCTCGGGGTTCTCGCAGCCGTCGAGCGAGAGGGCGCCGAAGCACTCGGGGAAGTCCTCGCGGATCGCCTGGAGTTCGGCCGCCGCGGCCTCGTACTTGGGCTGGTTGACCATGTAGGCGACACCCGCGAAGGCGGCGGAGATCGCCATGAGGATGACGGCGAAGGCGGCCGTGACGCGCGGGCGGCGGCTCGTGAGGAAGCGCCACTGGCGGCCCGGATCCTCCACGAACTTCTTGGTGAGCCAGGCGAGCACGAAGCAGAGCACGAAGAGTGTCAGGCGGTGGGCCGTGCTCAGACCCCAACCGGGCACGTAGGGCGCGATGACGATGAGCGGCCAGTGCCAGAGGTAGAGCGAGTAGGAGATATCACCGATGAAGCGGGCGGGGCGCAGGCTCAGGATGCTGCCCGCCTCCCACCAGCGCTCGGAACGACCGGCGGCGATCACGGCGGCGGCGCCCAGCACGGGCACGAGTGCCATGTAGCCGGGGAACGGCGTCGTCGCGTCGTAGAAGTAGCCCGCCACGAGGATCGCGAAGAGGCCGCCGTAGCCGAGCACGAAGTTTGCCCATGCGCTGCGCGGTCGCAAGGTCGGCAGAAGGGCCAGCATCGCGCCGATCCCGAACTCCCACATGCGCGTGAAGGTGACGAAGTATGCGGGTGCCGGCTCGAGCGCCGTGTAGACGACAGAGAAGACGAGCGAGAGCACGGTGATGACGACGATCGTGCCGATGAGGGCGGCGCGCTGGCCGCTCGCGAAGAACTTGGCTCCCGCGCCGACACCCAGCAGGAGGAGGAGCGGCCACAGCACGTAGAACTGTTCCTCGAGCGAGAGGGTCCAGTAGTGCTGCGCCATCGTCGCGTTGTTGGAGGCGGCGAGGTAGTCGACCGAGTCGGCCGCAAGCAGCCAGTTCTCGAAGTAGAACGTGCTCGCGAGGATCTCGCGCACCGTGTCGCCGAGACCGCTGAGCGGCAGCCAGAGCAGCGTCGCGACCGAGCAGAACACGAGCACGGCGAGGGATGCCGGCAGCAGTCGGCGAGCGCGCCTCGCCCAGAACTGCGGCAGGCTGATGCGCCCCGTGTTCGTCAGCTCACGGACGAGGTGCGCCGTAATGAGGAAGCCCGAGATGACGAAGAAGATATCGACACCGATGTAGCCGCCCGAGAGGCGCCCCGGCCAGAAGTGGAACAGCACCACCAGCAGCACCGCGACCGCGCGCAGGCCCTGGATGTGTGCCTCGAAGTGCTTGGCGGGCGCGGGGCGTTGGCGCCGGCGTTCGGCGAGTGCGTGGCTCATCGTCGGCCACAGTACCAGCGCTGCGGGCGGCACCCGGCGCCGCCCCACCGTTACGCGAGCACCTCCTCCTGGAGGGTCGGCAAGAACAGGGGCGTGCTCATGCGGTCGGCTCGTTGACGAGGGTTGAGGCGGCCACGCCGATGCCGAGCCCGCGGTCGGGGATGGTGCCGTTGATCTCAAGTTCGCCGATAAGGCGAGCGCGGTAGATGACCGGATTGTGGGAGACGATCGTGCGGGCGTTGCGCCAGTGCCGGTCAAGACCGACCCCCTCGCGCACCGCGGAGGAGCTGAGGGCGTTGAAGAGCTTGGTGGCGGAGGCCGGTACCAGATCGGCGAGGACGACCTGCACGCGGTAGACCTCGTAGTCAAGACGATTCGAGGCATCGACCGCGGCCTCGCGCCCCAGCGTCCGGGTGATGTCAAGCGCTTCCTCGATCGCGGGGGAGAGCCCCAGCACGAGCGACCGCGCAGCGTAGGCGGCCGCCGAGACCTCCCCCACGACGGCCTGGATCTGCGGGTCATCCCGCACGAGGTCGGCATTGCCGTGGCTGTAGACCCTCTTCCGCTCGCGCACGATCGCCACGGTCTCGGAGGTCACGGAACCCGCGATCCCCGCGAGGGTCGCGAGCAGCACGGTCTGGTACACCGCGGTGAGGTAGCTGACCCGGTCGCCGCGCGCCTGCACGGCGTGCGCCTCGACCGCGGCGTCGGAGAAGCGCGAGGTGCCCGTGCCCGTGAGCCGCTGGCCGAACCCGTCCCAGTCGTCGCTCAGCTCAACGCCGGGCTGGTCGAGCTTCACTAGTGCGCTGACCCATTCGCCGTCGGCGTCGCTCGCGGATGCGTCGGTCCAGTCGGCGAAGATGCTGCCGGTCGAGTAGAACTTGTGCCCGTTCAGCAGGTAGTGGTCGCCGTGGGGCAGGAGCGTCGTCTGCTGTTTGCCCAATGCGCCATTGCCCGGCTCCGTCATGGCATTGCCGACGATGTCGCCGCGCCCCAGCCGCCGGAGCCAGAGCTCCCGCTCCTCGCTGTCCGGAGCGGCGAGTTTCTCCTCCACGACAGCGACGTGGCCGCGAAAGATGTGGGCAACATTCGGGTCGGCCTGCGCAAGGTCAATGAGGAGCGAGAGGAACTGCCTGGCGCTTGCCCCGTAGCCACCGAACTCCACCGGCACCCGGAGGGCGCCGAAGCGCACCTCACGGAGGGCGGCGATGGCGTCGAACGGCAACTCGCGCTCCCGGTCGCGCCGCACCGCGCCCTCTGCGATCTGTGCCAAGACGGGGGCGAAGATGCCCTCGAGCTCGGTGTCGCTCGGCGCTTCGGCCAGCGTCTGCTGCCCCGAATGCGCTGCGGGCCTGTGCTGCTCGGTGATGGTCATGCCTGCTCCCTGCCTGTGGTCGAGCTGTGTGTGGTCGAGCTGTGTGTCGTCGAGCTGTGCGTTGCCGGTGCCCGCAGTTGCGGGATCGCGGCGATGAGTTGTGTCGTATAGGGGTGTGTTGGGTTGTCGAACACCTGGCGCACAGGCCCCTGCTCGACGGCCCGGCCGTCTTTCATCACGAGCACGCGGTCGCTGACGTGGCTGACGACGCCGAGGTCGTGCGAGATGAACACGTAGGCGACGCCGGTCTCGCGCTGGAGGTCGGCGAGCAGGTCGAGCACCTGCGCCTGCACCGAGACGTCGAGCGCCGACACGGGTTCGTCACACACCAGCACCCGCGGGCGCGGTGCGAGCGCTCGGGCGATCGCGACTCGCTGTCGCTGGCCACCCGAGAGTTCGAGCGGCCGCCGACGACGCACGGTCGCCGGGAGGCCGACTGAGTCGAGCAATTGCCCGACCGCTGCGGCCCGGCGCGAGCGTTCGACCCCGGCGACACCGAGCGACTCCTCGAGCACCCGCTCGACGGAGTAGCGCGGGTCGAAGGAGCCCAGGGTGTCTTGATAGATGACCTGGATGCTGCGGCGCAGCGCCACCC
Organism: Salinibacterium sp. GXW1014; assembly: GCF_044769865.1. Classification (NCBI taxonomy): domain Bacteria; kingdom Bacillati; phylum Actinomycetota; class Actinomycetes; order Micrococcales; family Microbacteriaceae; genus Salinibacterium; species Salinibacterium sp. GXW1014. Next base: position 1,140,467 of record NZ_JBIZWA010000001.1, on the reverse strand, counting down.
GTTCGCGGCGGGCCAGCTCGTCCCACGAGCGGCCGTCGATCTCGACCCGGCCGGCGTCGGCCTCGACGAGCCCGAGCAGGATGCGCGAGGTGGTGGTCTTGCCGGATCCGGATTCGCCCACGATGCCGAGAGTCTCACCCACCCGCAACTGAAAGCTCACGTCGTCGACGACCGTGCGAGTAGAGCCGTCACCGGAGGGGTAGCGCTTGGTCACCCCCGCGACATCCGCCACGATCTCACCGGGCGGTGTGCCGGCGCGCTCGGGCCGAGCTTCGGGCACGGAGTCGATGAGCAGGCGGGTGTAGTCGTCGTTGGGGCGGAACAGCACGTCCTCTGCGGGCCCCTGTTCGACGATGCGCCCCTGGTTCATGACGGCGATCGTGTCGGCGAGCCTGCCGACGACCGCGAGGTCGTGGCTGATGACGAGAAGGGCGCGACCCTCCGCCTTGAGGCTCTCGAAGAGCTCCATGATCTGCGCCTGCACCGTGACATCCAGTGCCGTTGTCGGCTCGTCGGCGATGAGGAGCTCAGGGTCACCGGCGAGCGCCGTGGCGATGAGGGCACGCTGCCGCAGGCCGCCCGACAGTTCGTGGGGGAGCTGGGCCGACCGCGCCTCGGGGTCGGGGATGCCCACCCGCTCGAGCAGGTGCAGCACGCGCTCCCTCCGCTGGGCTTTGGTGAGCTCCGGGGCGTGCACGCGGATGGCCTCGTCGACCTCTGCGCCGACCGTGCGAAGGGGGTCGAGTGAGACGAGGGCATCCTGCAGCACGAAACCAATGCGGTTGCCGCGGATGTCACGCCACTGCCTCTGGCTCGCCCGGGAGAGGTCGACGCCGTCGAGTTCGAGCCGCCGCGCCTCCACCGTCGCTTCACCGCCGACGAGGCCGATGAGGGCCCTCGCGGTGACGCTCTTGCCGGAGCCGGATTCCCCGACGATCGCGAGGCACTTGCCCCGCGTGATCGTGAAGGAGGTGTCGTGGACGACGGTCGTGTCGCGACCGAATCGCACCCGCAATCCGTCCACCGTGAGCAGTGGGGCCGCAACCGCCGGGGTCGCCACCTCTCGCGTCTGGAGTGTCTCCTGGAGCAGTGTCATGCGTGTCGTCCTTCCAGTCGTCCCTGCAGCGAACGCCCCAGCACCGTCGTGCTGATGACAAGACCTGTGATGGCGAGCCCCGGGAACACCCCGTACCACCAGGCGAGCTGGAGGAAGTTGCGGGCGCTCGAGAGCATGGAGCCCCATTCGGGCGTGGGTGGTGCGACGCCGAGGCCGATGAAGCTGAGCGCGGCGCCGGCGAGGGTGGCCGTGCCGATGCCGATCGTGGCGATCACCAGCACAGGGCGCACGGCGTTGGGCAGCACGTGGCGCAACAGCACCTGTGCACGGGTGAGCCCCAGCGCGTGGGCCGCCTCCACATAGGTGGAGTCACGCACCGAGAGCGTCTCGGCCCTGATGAGGCGCGCATAGCTCGGGATGGTGGCGAGGCCGATGGCGAAGAGTGCCGGTGCGGGCCCGGTGCCCACGATCGAGATGACCAGCAGCGCCAACAGCATCTCGGGGAACGCAAGGCCGATGTCGACGAAGCGCATGAGCACGACGTTTGACCAGCGATGCCGGAGCGCGGCCGAGAGGCCCACAATTGTTCCGCCCACGAGGGCGATGGCGACGGCCCCGAAACCGAGGAGCAGGGAGTTGGCGGTGCCGAAGATGACCCGGCTGAGCACATCCCGGCCCGCCTCATCGGTGCCGAACGGATGCTGCACGCTCGGTGCCCCGAGGATGTTGGAGGTGTCGGTTGCCGCGGGGTCGTAGGGTGCAAGCACTCCGGGGGCGAATGCCGCCAGGAGGAACACCGCGAGTACCAGGAGGGCGAGCTTCTCAGCGATCCTCACAGTGTCACCGCCTTCAGTCGTCGGTCGAGCAGGGGGTGCACGAGGTCGACCGCCAGGTTGACGATCGTGAACACGGCGGCGCTGAGCAGCACGATGCCGATCACCACGGGGAGGTCTTTGCTGAGCACCGAGGTGAGGAGCAGGCGCCCGATGCCCTGGCGGGCGAAGAGCGTCTCGGTGATGACCGCGCCCCCGAGGAGCGCACCGACCACGAACCCGGACATCGTCAGATAGGGCACGAGGGAGTGCCGTAGCGCATGCCCGACGCGCACGCCGGTCTCACCGAGGCCGCGGGCGCGCGCACTCACGATGAACGGCTGCTCAAGGGCATCTTCGAGCGCACCCCGGAGCACCTGCGTGAGGAGACCCGCGATCGGCAGCCCGAGCGTCACGGCCGGCAGGATGAGCGAGAGCGGGTTCGCGCTGCTGATCGACGGCAACCAGCCGAGCCAGTAGGAGAACACGCTCAGCAGGATGAGCCCGAGCCAGAAGGTGGGAGTCGAGGCGAAGAGCAGCTCAAGTGTCGAGGAGAGGCCCCGCGCTCGCCGTGACCGCCCCGCCGTGAGGAGCGCGACGGTGAACGAGATGACGACGGCCACGAGGAGGGCGGCGCCCGCGAGCAGGAGGGTCGCCCCGACCTGCTCGCCGATCGCCTGGGCGACGGGGGACCCGAGCCGGTACGAGGTACCGAGGTCTCCCGTCAGCAGCCGACCGAGGTAGCCGAGGTACTGGGTGATGAGCGGCTCATTGAGTCCGTTCTCCGCCCGAATCACCTCCAGCACCTCCGGCGTCGGCTGCGTCTCCGGGCCGCCCGCGATGGCGAGGGCGATGTCGCCGGGGATCAGCCGCACGGCGGCGAACGTCACCGTGGCGGCCCCGAGCACGACCACGACTCCCGTGAGCAGCCGCAGCACCACCTGGCGCAGCATCAGCGGTCCAGCCAGACGTCGAACCACACCGGCTGGATGTAGGCGCGGTCGTAGTGCACACCCTTCACGTAGTTCGGGTACGAGGTGTCGACCCGAGCCGCATAGAGGGGGATGCTCGGCACCAGTTCAGTCAGGCGCTCCTGCGCCTCGCGGTAGAGCTCGTTGCGTTCCGTGTCATCCGTCGACCTGCGAGCATCCTCGACGAGTGCATCGAAGGTGGGATCACTGAACTTCGCGGCGTTCTGGCCCAACACCTCGGGCGTCGAGATGTTGGCAGACGACCAGCGCAGCCACAGCATGTCGGCCGTGTTGCTCGACCACAGTCCGCTGTAGATGTCGTAGTCGCCCGCCCAGTGGCGATTCGTGAAGGTGGTCGCGTCGACGAGGTCAATAGCAATCTCGATGCCGACCTTCTTCGCCTCGGCCTGCACGAGCTCGACCGCGCGCTTCTCGCTCGCCCGCTCGCCGACGATGGGAGCGACCGCCCTCAGGCGCTCGCCGTTCTTTATGCGGTAACCGTCGCTGTCACGCTCAGTCCATCCAGCGTCGTCGAGCAGGTCGTTCGCCAGATCGGTGTCGTGCGTGATCTGCTTCGTAAGGTCGGGCGCGAAGTCGGGAGTGCTGTCGGTCAGGAAGTCCGAGACATCCAGCACGCCGAACGAGATCGCCGAGACCACCTCTTCGCGGTCGAAGGATGCGGCGAGCGCCTGCCGCACCCGCGCATCGTCGAAGGGAGCGCGCGAGTTGTTGAGGTGGAGCGAGTACGCCGTGCCCGGTCGCACAAGGTACTGGTACTCGAAGTCGGCACTTGCCTCGATCGCGGCGACATTTTCGGCCGGGGTCGGCACGATGGCATCCACTTCACCCGCGAGAAGGGCGTTGTAGCGCACCTGGTCCTCGGGCACGAGCAGCAGCTTGAGCTTCTCGAGGTAGGCGGCACCCTCATGGCTACCGGGAGGACCCCAGTTGTAGTCGTCGTTGCGCGCGTATTCGATGCTCTGGCCCCTCGTCCACTTCGTGACCTTGAACGGGCCCGAACCGATGGGCGCCTCACACGTCGTCTCGGGAGCCTCCGTAATCTGCACGGGCGAGAGCAGTGCGAAGTAGCTCTGCGCGAGGATGTTGATGAACGCGCTGTACGGCTGCTTGAGGTGCACCTCGAGCGTGTACTCATCGACGACGACGGAGTGGTCGTATGGCTTCAGGTAGGCGCCGGCGAGCTGCGACTTCGTAGCCGGGTCGACCATGTAGTCGAAGTTGGCCTTGACGGCCTCGGCATTGAGCGCTGCTCCATCGTGGAAGGTGACCCCCTCGCGGATGCCGAGCGTGTAGACGGTGCCGTCGTCGTTGACCTCGTAACCGGTGGCGAGCCACGGCTCGAACTCGCCGTCTTCGTTCTGCCAGAAGAGGGAATCGGAGTAGGGCCGCGACGTGATGACGCCCGCCATGGAGTTCACCAGCGGGTCGAGGCAGGCGGGCTCCCACGGACCTACAGCTACGACCAGTTCACCGCCCTCCTTCGGGGTGCCGTCGGAGTCGGTGGTGGCGGCCGTGCCCGCGGCGCACGAGGTCAGTAGCAGGCTGGCGGCGAGTGCGGCGATGGCCAGTTGGGGGCGCAGTGTCATGTCGTTTGTTCCCGTGTCGATCGTCTTGGGTGGGTGCAGAAACCCAACCTAAAGATCGGATGAAGCTCCGGAACGGGTGCGACGAATTGTGACGCGTGAGTGTGACGGCGGGTTACACGCTGAGCCTTCATCTCACAGCCAACACCCCAGGAACTCCCAGAAGAATGGGGGTGTGAGCGATCTCTCCACCCGCCCCTGGCTGTCGTCGTACGCGAAGGGCGTGCCGCACGACGTCGCGGCGCCGACGCAGACCCTCGTCGAGATGCTCGCCGCCACGATCAAGCGGCACGGCCGACGGCCCGCCCTCGACTTCTTCGGCGCGAGCGTGAGCTACCGCGAACTCGGTGAGCAGGTCGAGCGCGTCGCGAACGGCCTGCGCAAGCTCGGCGTGCGCAAGGGCGACCGGGTCGCGCTCGTGCTGCCGAACTGTCCCCAGCACATCGTCGCCTTCTACGCCGTCCTGCGCCTCGGGGCCGTCGTCGTCGAACACAACCCGCTCTACACGCAGCGCGAACTCCGCCACCAGTTCGAGGACCACGGCGCCAGCGTCGCCATCGTGTGGGACAAGGTCGCGGCATCCGTCGTCGACTTCCCCGACGATATGGGCATTGAGCACGTCGTCTCGGTCGACGTGACCCGCGCCATGCCGCGCGGGACCCGCTTCGCGCTGCGGCTGCCCCTTCCCGCCGCCCGCAGGTCGCGCTCCTCGTTGACCGTCGGCAAGCGTGTGCCCGGCACCGTGGCATGGAGCACACTGACAGATGCCCGCCCGCTGCGCCGATCGCATCCGGCACCGTCGCTCGGCGACACCGCCGTGCTGCAGTACACGAGCGGCACCACCGGCACCCCCAAGGGCGCCGTGCTGACCCACGCGAACCTGCGCGTCAACGCCATGCAGGGCGAGGCGTGGGTGCAGGGCCTGAAGCCGGGGCGCGAGGTCGTCTACGGGGTGCTGCCGATGTTCCACGCCTATGGCCTGACACTGTGCCTGACTTTCGCGATGAGCATCGGGGCCCGGCTCGTGCTGTTCCCCAAGTTCGACGAGAAGCTCGTGCTCGACGCCATAAAGCGCACGCCCGCGACCTTCCTGCCCGCCGTGCCGCCCATCTACGCGCGCCTCGCGGATGCGGCGGCGAAGAAGAGGGTGAGCCTGCGCGGCATCCGCTTCGCCATCTCGGGCGCCATGAACCTGCCGGTCGAGACGGTCGAGACGTGGGAGAAGGCGACCGGCGGCCTGCTCATCGAGGGCTACGGCATGACCGAGACCTCGCCCGTTGCGGCCGGCAACCCCATGGGGCCGACGCGGCGGCCGGGTACGGTCGGGGTGCCGTTCCCCTCGACGGAGATCCGGGTGGTCGACCCCTCCGACCCGTCGACGGATGTCGCGGAGGGCGAGCTGCTCGTTCGCGGCCCGCAGGTCTTCCAGGGCTACTGGCGCAAGCCGGACGAGACCCGCGCCGTGCTGCTCCCCGGCGGCTGGCTGCGCACGGGCGACATCGTGAGCGTCTCCGACGACGGCTACATCACGATCGTCGACCGCATGAAGGAACTCATCATCACGGGCGGCTTCAACGTCGCACCCTCCGAGGTGGAGGAGGCGTTGCTCACGCATCCGTCGATCGCCGAAGCCGCCGCTGTCGGCATCCCCTCGAAGAGCGGCGGTGAGGATGTCGCGGCCGCCGTCGTGCTCGCACCAGGTGCATCCCTCGACGTGGCCGGCGTGCGCGAGCACTGCCGACGCCACCTCACCGCCTACAAAGTGCCGCGCATCGTCGTTGCCGTCGACGAGCTGCCGCGGTCGATGATCGGGAAGGTGCTGCGGCGCGAGGTGAAACAGCAGCTGCTCGCAGATCGCTGAGCGGCCCGGGTTTCGATACGACCCTGGCGGGCCTACTCAACCCGCTGGGGCGTGCGGCGAAGAGCAACGTTTTACGGCGACACGCCGCGGTACGGACCGCACACCCGGCGCGTCGGCCGAAAGTGTTGCTGTCCGCCGCAGCATTCGCCGCCGCGTGAGCGAGGCCCCGCCTGCGCCAGCGGCGTGCCGCCCGCGCTACTCCAGCTCGGCGCGGTTCACCTCGAGGGCGTCGCCCTCGCGGTCGAGCGAGACGAGCACCGTGTCGCCGTCCTTGATCGTGCCGGCGAGGATGGCCATGGCGAGGCGGTCGTCGATCTCCTTCTGCATGAGCCGTCGAAGCGGGCGGGCGCCGTAGATGGGGTCGTAGCCGCGCTCGGCGAGCCAGGCACGGGCATCCGGGGTCACGCCCAGTTCGAGGCGGCGGTCGCTCAGGCGACGCACGAGCCGGTCGATGTAGAGCTCGACGATCGCCGACAGGTCTTCGCGCGAGAGCGGCGAGAAGATGACGATGTCGTCGAGCCGGTTGACGAACTCGGGCTTGAAGGTCTGGCGCACCGCGAGCTGCACGGCTTCCTCACGCATCTCGGGCGTCATGGTGGCATCCGTCAGGAAGTGGCTGCCGAGGTTCGACGTGAGGATGAGGATCGTGTTGCGGAAGTCGACCGTGCGACCCTGGCCATCCGTGAGGCGACCGTCGTCGAGTACCTGCAGCAGCACATCGAAGACCTCCGGATGCGCCTTCTCGACCTCATCGAGCAGGATCACCGAGTACGGGCGCCGACGCACGGCCTCCGTCAGCTGGCCGCCCTGCTCGTAGCCGATGTAGCCGGGAGGGGCGCCGACGAGGCGGGAGACGGAGAACTTCTCCCCGTACTCGCTCATGTCGATGCGCACCATGGCCTTCTCGTCGTCGAAGAGGAACTCGGCGAGGGCCCGCGCGAGCTCCGTCTTGCCGACACCCGTCGGGCCGAGGAACAGGAACGAGCCCGTCGGCCGCCCCTCGTCGGCGATGCCGGCGCGGGAACGACGCACGGCATCCGACACCGCGCCGACCGCCTTCTTCTGGCCCACAAGGCGCTTGCCGAGTTCGGCCTCGAGGTGGATGAGCTTCTCGCTCTCGCCCTGCAAAAGGCGCCCGACGGGGATGCCAGTCCAGGCGGCGACGACGGCCGCGATGTCACTGTCGGTGACCTGGTCGTTGACCATGCGGTCATCCCTGACCTCCGCGTGTTCTGCGTCGGCGATGCTCTGCTCGATGCGCGGGATGACCTCGTAGTTGAGCTTTGACGCCGCCTGGTAGTCGCCCTCGCGCATGGCGAGGTCGAGCTTGATGCGGGCGTCGCTCAGCTGGTTCTTGAGTTCACCGACATCCTGCAGCGCCGACTTCTCGTTGCGCCACCGCTCTTCGAGGGCGAGGAGCGTCTGCTGCTTCTCGGCCATGTCTTCACGGAGCTTCTCGAGACGGGCCTTGGATGCCGCATCCTTCTCCTTCTTGAGGGCGAGCTCCTCGATGCGCATGCGGTCGACCGCGCGCTTGAGCTCATCGATCTCGACGGGCGAGGAGTCGATCTCCATCTTGAGGCGGCTCGCGGCTTCATCGATCAGGTCGATCGCCTTGTCGGGAAGCTGGCGGCCCGTGATGTAGCGGTTGCTGAGGGCGGCCGCCGCGACGAGGGCATTGTCGGCGATCGCGACGCGGTGGTGTGCCTCGTAGCGGTCCTTGAGCCCGCGGAGGATCGCGACGGTGTCTTCGACCGATGGCTCGCCGACGTAGACCTGCTGGAAGCGGCGCTCAAGCGCGGCATCCTTCTCGATGTATTCACGGTACTCGTTGAGTGTCGTCGCACCGATGAGGCGCAGCTCGCCGCGCGCGAGCATGGGCTTGAGCATGTTGGAGGCCGCGACCGATCCCTCGCCGCCGCCAGCACCCATGAGGGTGTGGAGTTCGTCGATGAACGTGATGACCTGCCCGTCGGAGTCGTTGATCTCCTTGAGCACGGCCTTGAGTCGCTCCTCGAATTCGCCACGGTACTTCGCGCCGGCGACAAGGGCGGCGAGGTCAATCGAGACGAGTCGCTTGTCCTTGAGCGAGTCGGCGACGTCACCCGCGACGATGCGCTGGGCGAGACCCTCGACGACGGCGGTCTTGCCGACGCCGGGCTCGCCAATGATGACGGGGTTGTTCTTGGTGCGCCGCGTGAGCACCTGGCTGATGCGGCGAATCTCCGCGTCGCGCCCGATGACGGGGTCGAGCTTGCCGGTGCGGGCGATCTCGGTGAGGTCGACACCGTACTGCTCGAGGGCGGACTCTTGCTCCTGGTCGCTGGCCGGAGCGCCCTGCATGTTGGCCATTTCTCTCCCAATTGAGTCGACTTGACTCAACTTTAGTGGAAGAGCACCCCGCAGCCAAGAGCACCCAGGCCGAGTTCGCTGACAGCTACATCCGGCGCTCCCCCGTATCAACCAGGATGTCGTCGCCATCGACCGTGAAGGTGGTGTCGAGCCCGGCATCCGCCGTGATGGTGCGCACGTAGTCGAGCACCTCGGAGAATCGCGGATCGCTCGAGGGCAGGATCTCGGGAACAGCCATCCGGTCGATCATCACGGGACGGAATCGCAGGCCAGAGACGCCGGATGCATCGATCTCGCAACTGACGACCATCGACTTGCGGGAGTCGGGCGGAAAGTTGAACATGCCACCGATGTCGGGCTCCCAGCCCGGATGCAGGCTCATCAGGTGGCGGAAGCTGGGCCGGTTCGCGTGCTCCTCATCCATCGGCAGCTCAATCGCGAAGTTTCCGAGGCTGTGGAAGATGGCCTTGCCACGGTAGACCTCGATTCCCTTCAGGATGTGCGCGTGGTGGCCGATCACAAGGTCTGCGCCGGCGTCGATCGCGGCATGGCCGAGGGTTCGTTGGTAGTCGGCGAGCTGGGCATGGGTGAAGTGGATTCCCCAGTGCGCGGAGACGATGACGGCGTCGGCGAGCTCGCGGGCGCGGGCGATGTCGTCGACCATGCCTTGCTCGTCATCGGGATGCGGGAAGGTGAACATGCGCTGCGGAGTGCCCGGCTGGTCCGGTTCGGCGGGCTCGTGCACCGTGAACGCGCGCAGCGGCGCGACCCCAGCCCTGTTCGGGGTCGCCCAATAGTCCGCGGGCAGGATGCTGCAGTACGCCAGTATCGCGACTCGAATGCCGTCGACCTCGACCACTCGGATCTCGCGGGCCTCGCCCAGGGTGCGCCCGACTCCAAGGGGAACCAGTCCAGCTCCCTCCAGCGCCTCGATCGTGTCGAAGAAGCCCTCGTAACCCCAGTCCAGGGAGTGGTTGCTGGCCCACCCCGCGTGCGTGAACCCGGCACGTCGGAACGCGTGCGCGGCCTCGGGCGATGTCCGTGACGTGTGCTTGGTCTGCGGCACCCGTTGCCCTCGATCAGTGAGCGTCATCTCCAACTGCATGAAGGCCACGTCGGCCTCACGTATGTACCCTGCCACCTTCTCGAAGAGCGTGTCGACATCCCTACGCTCAGGACCGACGTCGCCAACTGCTGTGAAACGAATCATGTATGCCCCTCAGGTCCGCGCCGCACCGGTGCGACACATAGATAACATATCTCGTCACACTTGAGGTGCAAGATGTTACGGTTACGCCATGGACACGACAGCAGCCTCGATGCAATCGGACCAGCGGCGCACTGCGCACGACTTTGACCCAGTGCGGCCGGGTGAGACCTTCACGAGTGCGCACGAGGAGTTCCACCAGTTGCGGCCGAAGCATCCGGTCGCCCGCAGCCAGGAGTATGACGGGTTCTGGGCTGCCCTGAGCTATGACGCCGTGTTGAAGGTGATCACCGATATTGAGCACTTCACGACCTCGAAGCAGAACGCGGTGCCCAAGTTCGCCTTCACCGGGGTGCGCCCGCCGCTGCACCTGGACCCGCCGGAGCACACCGAGTACCGACGCATCATCAACAAGTCGTTCACGCCGCCGAAGATGCGTGCCCTGGAGCCGCGGGTGCGGGCCTCGGCGGTCTCCCTGCTGGACCCGCTGATCGATGCCGGCTGGGCGGATGTGTGCTCCCAGTACGCCCACAAGTTCCCGGCCTACGTGTTCGCCGACTTCTTCAACCTCGACGTGGAGACCTCCCAGACCATCAAGTCGGTCACCGGCACCTACGTCGACGCCATCCAGGTGCTCAACCACGACGTCGTCAAGAGCCTCAGCGGCCGCCTCTACGAGATCGCCCAGGGCATCATCGACGACCGCAAGGCCGGTGGATACGACCCCGAGCACGACCTCACCGCCGCGCTTCTGGCAGCCCGCCCCCACGGCGAACCCCTACCAGACGCCATGATCCTCGGCACCGTGCGCCAGCTCATCGTCACCGGCATGGTCGCCCCCAGCGTGTTCATCGGCAACATGTTCGTCCACCTCGCCGCCGACCCCGACCTGCAAGAGACCCTCCGGGCAGAACCCACCCTGATCCCCGCCGCCGTGGAGGAGTTCCTGCGCCTCTACTCCCCCTACCGCGGCATGGCCCGCACCGCCCGCGAAGACGTCGTGCTCGAGGGGCAGCTGATCCGCAAGGACGACCCCATCGCCCTGGTCTACACCTCGGCCAACCGCGACGAGACCGTCTTCCCCGACGGGGAGAAATTCGTGCTGAACCGCCCCAACATCGCCAAACACATCTCCTTCGGCCGCGGCACCCACAGCTGCCCCGGCGCCCCCCTCGCCCGCATGATGATGATCATCACCCTGGAAGAAGCGCTCGCCCGCAGCAGCAGCTTCACCGCCGCCGGCGACCCCGAAATGGCCATCTGGGCCGAATGGGGAACCCGCTCCGTGCCCCTCGACTTCGTACGCGCCTAGGAGGCTGGAGGAGCCATGGCCACCCCAGCCATGAAGATCAGGACCCTCGCCGAGACGACCACGTCGCGGGCATTCGGTGGCGACGACTGGGGCGTGGACCGCCTGATGGACGCCGGCTACGCACAGACCGAACTGCTGCTCGCGGGAGTCGCCGCGAACGAGCCATTCACGGTGCGCGCACTCCTGCGGCACCCGATTGACCTCTCCCGCGCGAGCGGCGTGGCCGTGGTCGAGCCGATGCACTTTGCAGGAGGCCGCTCCGCCTGGCCCGTCATCCAGCGCGAGACCGTGCGCGCGGGGCATGTATGGGCCGAGGTGTCCTGCCAGCCCAGCGCGGTCGGCATCCTCAGTTCGTTCGACGCTGATCGCTACGCCTCGGTCGCCCTTGTCGATGGAGCAGGCCCGGATGCCCCGAGCACGGCCAGCATCGGCACAGACGCCGCCACCGGGCGCACGATGGACGATGTGCGGCGCGAGTCCGAGAAGTTCAGGCGACGATGGTTCGCCGCCGCGGTGCAGGCACCCGAGATACTCGGGCAGTTCGCCGACGCCTTGCGTTCCGGCGCAGGTCCGGTGGGGTCCGTGTCGACGGTTCTTCTGACCGGGCTCTCCCAGACGGGAGGCTTCACCCGCAATTTTGCAATGGCACATCACGCAGCCCTGTCGGGAACGCACCCCGTCTTCGACGGCTACCTGCCGATGTGCTCGGGCGGCGATGCCCTTCCCGATCTCGACGTGCCCATCATCGAGCTGCTCGCAGAGTCCGAGATGGAGCAGTTGCGCGTGAGCCATCTGCTGCCCGGCCAGACCGTGGCGTTCACGCATCGACGCGCGGACTCGCACCGGTTCCGTCTGTACGAGGTGGCCGGGATGTCGCACGCCGACACTCGCGATCATCCGCCGCAGCATCCGGGCGAACTCGTGCCGGGCCAGCGTTGGAGCACCTTTCCCAGCAGCCACGTGGTGGCGGCCGCGCTGGCCTCACTCGTCCGCTGGGCACGCGACGGGCATGAACCGCCGCCTGGCGCGGTCTTCACCCTCGATCGCGACGGGAAGCTCGCGCGTGACGAGCACGGCAATGTCACGGGAGGACTGCGGACACCACACGTGGATGTGCCCACCTCCACGATCTCTGCCATCAGCGGCCCCGGTGCGGCCTGGCTCAATGGCTGCGAGCAGCCGTTCCCTCCGCACAAGCTACGCGCCCTCTACGGCACCGAGGACGCGTATCGGATGCGCGTCGCCGCGTGCCTCGATGAACTCGTGGAGCTGGGCTACGTGCTTCGGCCCGATGCCGATGAGTACCTCGCCGAGGCTCACTGGTAGCCAGGCGCTCGCTCCACATGACGATGCCGCCGACCGGAGGCCCGGTCGGCGGCATCGCATGGTTACCGGGTTACTTGGTCCAGCTGTATTCACCAGTGACGTCGAAGGGGCTGTAGATGGCGTTCTCGTTCGTCACCTTGAAGCCCTTGAGGTCCGGGTCCACGAAGTAGACGAACTTCGCGATGTACAGGGGAGCGAACCAGGCGAGTTCCGCCACCCGCTCCGACATCTGCGACCACAGTTCCGCCTGCGCATCGGGATCCGTCTCGGCGAGCGCCTCTTCCCACAGGCGCGTGATCTCGGGGTCCTCCGACTCGAACGGGTTCGAGGAACCGCCGGCGTCGGGCAGCAGGAGCGGAGCAAACTCAGACGCGACTGTGCGGAGGCGCTGCATTGCTGCGCCGTACTGGCCGCTCGCGGCCTTCTCGTCGAAGGCGCTCGTGCTGACTCCCACCATCTCCACGGTCACGGTGATGCCGACTCGGGCCAGGTCACCCGCGGCCGCCTCAGCGGCGGGGCAGTTGCCGACCGTCTCGGAGCAGAGAAGGTCGAAGGCGAAACCATCGGCGTAGCCGGCCTCGGCGAGGAGGGACTTGGCCTTGTCGAGGTTGTAGGCGTACCTTCCGACGAGGTCCGGGTTGTATCCGGGCTGGCCCTCAGCCAGGATCTGCTCCGTGGGCGTGCCGAAGCCGCCGGGCAGCATGGCTTCCGTCAGTGCCTCACGGTCGATCGCGTAGTTGATCGCCTGGCGAACACGCACGTCGGCGAATGCCGGCACGACCGCGCCTTCCCTGTCGATGATGCCGATGCCGTGGGCTGATCCGCCGACCGCGTAGACGTCCATGCCCGCAGCCTCGGCCGCCGGGGCCGTGGTCGCTCGGCCTGAGACCACTGACACCTGGCCGGTTTGGAGGGCCGACACCGCCGTGTTGGGGTCGGTGATCACCTGGACGGTGAGGGTCTCCGCCTTCACCGCATCCGGGTTGTAGTAGTTCGGATTGCGCTCGAAGACATACGTCGTGTCGATGATGCTGCGCTCGGGGTTGTAGACATACGGCCCCGAACCTGCCGTCGCGTTGTCGAGCATGTCAGGGTTGTCGACACCTTCCGGGCTGATGATGAAGCCCGCGCCACCGGCAGGGGTGAGCGCGAACGGCAGCGCCGCAACGGGAGCCGACAGCTTGATGCTGAGCTCGTAGTCATCCACGATCTGGATGTCTTCGAAGTTCGCGAAGCGGGGGCTGAGGTAGAACCCTCCGTCGCGCACGTACTCGAGGGACTTCTTGACGGCGGCAGCATCCACCGCACCGCCGTCTGCGAACTCGGCATCGTCGCGGAGAGTCACGTTGAAGGTCAGGTTGTCGCCCTCGGGGTAGCCCCACTCGGTCGCGAGGTCACCGACGATGCTCCCGTCGGGTCGCTGGAAGAGCAGCGAGCTGTACGCAGGCACATTGAACATCGCGGAGGAGTTCGTGCCGCCGGTCTTGGCAGGGTTAAGGCCTGCAAGGGGCGGGCCCACGAACTGGTACGCGAGATTGACGGCGCCGGCCTCGGCTCCGTCGCCGGCGTCGCTGGAGCATCCGGCTCCCACGAGCGCCATGGCCACGGCCATGGCGACTGCGGCTCCGACGCGACGGCGCCGGGACTTCGAGTGATTCATTGCTATCTCCCTTGATGGCTGTGAGCGACGCGGATTTGCATTTCACTACTTACCACGATCGCAACGTTGCATGAACAGTATTGATTGCCCGATCGTCTGTCAATGGCTGTTACAGCCAAAGGGTCGTCCACGGGTCGGTGCGCGGCGTGACGATGATGCCGTCCCATACAGACAGCCGGTTCGCAAGCGGGTCGGGGACTGTCCGACCGCCCGTGTCGTCGATCTCGTAGATGCGAGAGATGTCGCCTCCGGATGGGTGCCAGGCGTCAGACGCGGCCATATCGCCGCTGGCAAATCGCACGAGCTCCGCGCTCAGTTCCGAGGCCGCGGCCGCCCCAGGCGTGGTCGGCGTGGCGTTGTTGAAGAAGAGCGGCATCTCGACACCGTGGTAGGCGCCGTACGAGGTGCCCTGGTTGACCGAGCAGAGGTACACCCAGGAGTCCTGCCCGTCGCCGAGTCGCTTCATCTGAGCCAGTCGTCGCGTCCTGATCGTGAACTGGTCGCTCAGCACGTTGAAGAAGATCTGAGTATTCGAGGCCTGCGGATCGACGTCCCGATAGCGCTCGACGAGGACCTCGGCGTCGTCCTGGTGGTCGAGGCCGGGACGCAGTCGGTCCACGAGCTGCGAGACGGACAGGTCTGGATCGTCCAGGTAGTGGGGAAAGGCATGTATCGCGGCCCTCGCCTCGTCGCGGGCGGTCCCCGTCATGAACGAGATGTCCTTCGCGGCGCCCGCCGCGAATGCTTGGTAGGGGTCTGCCGGCAGCACGGGCGTGCCCACGGCGGGAGCGAATCGCATGCCGTTCGGGCCTGGGCCTCCCGTTCCTGCGAGCTGTTCCTGCACGTGCATCAGGTGCCCCACGGGGATGTCCTGCAGGGCATCCAATCGATCGGCACGCACGCCTAGAAGCGACAACGCCTCCTCCGCCGTGCGGGTTGCCGTGGAGTGATCCTTGAACCCGAAGGGCGGGCCTCCGTGCACGACCGCGGCGCGGAAGAGCCCGCGAGCGCCCGGCATCGACGCCAGGGCAGCCACTTTGCCGCCACCTCCGGAATGGCCGTGGATCGTCACCGCATTGGGGTCGCCGCCGAAGCGAGAGATGTTGTCTCGCACCCACTCGAGGGCGAGCTGCAGGTCGAGCAGGCTGGCATTGCCAGAGCCGGCGTAGTCATCGCCACCCAGCTCCTCAAGGTTAAGGAATCCCAAGAGGGCGAGGCGATGTGTCACGCTGACAACCACGACATCGCCTCGCGACGCCAGCGCGGCCCCGTGCGAGTACGGCGTGATGGCCTGGCCCGCCGAGAATCCTCCCCCGTGGAACCAGACGAGCACGGGCTTCGCCCCGGTGAGGGATGCCGTCCAGACATTCAGCGACAGGCAGTCCTCGTCCATGGGCGCGGGGTTGTCGGGTCGCGTTCCCGGGCCCGTGCGCGACTGGAGGGCGAGGGGCCCCGGCTCAGCGGCCGCGCGCACCCCGCCCCACGGGGCCACGGGCACGGACGGCTTGAAGCGGTTCGCGCCCGCTGGACTTGCGCCGTATGGCACGCCAAGGAACGCGTGTGCCCCTCCCAGTGAAACCCCCTCGACGCGACCCCCGGTTGTCTCGACGACGGGCGCGTTCATGCGGTTGCCATCGGGCCGCGCTGCGCGAGCGCTGCGCGCGCTTGCCTTCGCCGTCGCTGCTCCACAGGGTCTGGCACGGGTTCAGCCGCGAGGAGGGCCTGGGTATACGGATGCTTCGGCGCCGAGTAGAGCTCGTCCGTAGGCCCCTGCTCCACGATCTGGCCGTGGCGCATCACGACCGTGCGGTGGGCCATCAACCGGACTATCGAGAGGTCATGGGCGATGAAGAGATAGCTCAGTCCGAGTTCGCGCTGGAGCTCCATGAGCACGTTCGCGACCTGGGCCTGCACTGAGAGGTCCAGCGCGCTCAGCGCCTCGTCGCAGACGATCAGCTTGGGCCCCAGCATGAGCGACCGCGCGATGGCGATTCGCTGGCGCTGCCCTCCCGAGAACTGACGGGGATACCGGTCGACATACTCGGAGGCCAGCCCGACCCGGTCGAGCATCTCGTAGACACGGCGCGCCAACTCCGACCTGTCCCTCATCCCGTGGGCCTGAAGCGGCTCGGCCAGGATCTGGCCCACCGTCTGGGTGGGATTAAGCGAACTGTACGGGTCTTGGAACACGACCTGGAGCGCTGCGGCGACCTCGCGCGCATTCCGTCGACGCCACTCGAACAGGTCATGGCCGTCGAAGGCGATGCTTCCGGACTGCACGCGGTTGAGGCCGAGGATGGCACGGCCAAGCGTCGACTTGCCAGAGCCGGACTCGCCGACGAGGCCGAGGGTCTCGCCGTCTCCGATCGTGATGCTCACGCCATCGAGGGCGGCCACGGGCGGCTTGCCCCTCCGACCCTTGAACACGACGCGGAGGTCACGCGCATCGAGGAGATGCTCCCGGACGGTCATTTCGTCACTCCTTCGCGCGTGCCGACACGTTCGATATGGATGCACCTACTGAGGCGCTCCGGGCCCGGACTGAGGAGCGGGATGGGCGCCTCCTTGCAGTCCGGCGTGGCGTAGGGACACCGGGCCGCGAAGCGGCACCCGGTGGGCCAATCCCGAGGCGCGGGCACGGATCCTGCCAGGGCTGGCAGCGGCACGCCTCGCGTCGCATGGTGCGGGTTGGATGCCTCAAGCCCCTCTGTGTAGGGATGCTTGGGGGCCGCGAAGATGTCGAGAATGGGCGCCGCCTCAACGATCTGGCCCGCGTACATCACGATGGCTCTCTCGCAGATGTCGGCAACCACCCCCCAGTCGTGTGTGACGAAGATGATCGCCATCCCGAAACGCGACTGGAACTCCCGCAGCAGGTCGAGGATCTCTGCCTGCACCGTGACATCGAGGGCCGTGGTCGGCTCGTCTGCGATGAGGAGGCGGGGCCGCCCTGCGAGAGCCCGTGCGATGATGACCCGCTGCGCCATGCCGCCAGAGATCTGGTGCGGGTAACGGCGCATCGTTTCTTCGGGGCCGCGTAGCTTGACCGCGGCCAACAGCTCGAGCACCCGCTGCTTCTGCGCCGAGCCTCGCAGCCCCTCCTGCCGCTGCACGGCTTCGCCCACCAGGGTGCCGATCGTGAAGCTCGGGTCGAGAGCCATCATCGGATCCTGCGAGATGTACGAGATCTCGCTGCCACGAAGGGCGTTGACCTCGCGCTCGCTCATGCTCGCGATGTCCTTGCCGTCGAATCGGATACTGCCGCCGACGATCTCGCCTCCCTCGGCCAGGAGGCGAACCAGAGCCCGTCCGGTGACGCTCTTGCCGCATCCGGATTCACCGACAAGACCGACGATCTCACCCGCGTTGACCGCGAATGAGACGCCCTCCACCACACGCACCCTGTCGTCGCCGAAGGCGACGGTGAGATCGCGCACCTCCAGCAGCGCCGAGCCCTCGGGTCCCGCCACAGGCTGCTGGTCGACGACCGCCGCCTCGGCCGGCACCTGGCGGCGGCGCGCACGACGCGGCATCCCTGCCCAGCGTTCGTTCGTGATGTCGCGCACGGTGTCGCCTATCGAGTGGAGCGCGAGCACCGTGAGGATGATGACGAATCCCGTCGGCACCAGCATCCACGGGTGGATCACGATGAGCTGCGATGCCTCCGTGATCAGCGCACCCCAGGAGGTGGCGGGAGGCTTCGGCCCGAAGCCGAGGAAGCCGAGTCCCGTATTGAGCAGGATGCTCACGCCGGCAACGAGAGTGGCCTGCACAATGAGCGGGCCCATGATGCGGGGCAGGATGTGACGACGAAGGATTCGGAGGGCACCGAGGCCGGCTGACTTCGCTGCATCGACGTGGAGTTCGGGCGTGACGGCGAACGTCGCGGCGCGCACCACGCGATAGACCGGATTGGCGATCAGGAAGCCGTAGGCGACCATGGCCGCCATCGTGTTGCCCGGGAAGACGGCCAGGACGACGAGCAGCACGATGAGCCCCGGCATCGCCATGCTGATCTCGACCCAGCGGCTGCTCACCCAGTCGAACACGCCGCCCAGGTAGCCCGCGAGGATGCCGGCGGTGGCGCCGACGACGACGGCGATCGACAGCGCGACAGCCGCGCCGCTCAGCGGCTCGACACCGCCGATCATGAGCCTGCTGAGCAGGTCGCGACCGAGCTGGTCGGTTCCGAGCAGGTTCTCGAGCGACGGTCCTTGGTATGCCTTCGAGAGGTTGGTCTCGTATGGATCACGCGGCATCAGGAGGGGCGCGGCGAAGGAGGCGATCGAGACCAGCGCGATCCAGAGGAGGGAGATCACAGCAACGGGACGGCGAAGGAGGAGACGCACGATCGTGCCGGGACTACGACGAGACGACAGCACGCGGTCCTCGGCGCTCCGCGCGGAACCCACGGCCGGCGAGGAATTCGTGACAGTCGCGAGGCTCACGGTCACGTCCCGACGCGTCGGGGCCTTCGTGGGGGACGGTTTGGGAGTCATCTCACTCTCACCTTCGGGTTGAGCAGGCCATACGCGATGTCGACCAACAGGTTGACGACGAGCACGATGGCGGTGAAGTAGACCACCAGGCCCTGGACGACCGGGATGTCGCCGTACAGGGTCGACGACACCGCGAGGCCGCCGAGCCCGGGGAGGGCGAAGACCCTCTCGATCAGCACCGTGCCGCCGACAGCACCGACGAAGATCATGCCCATGACCGTCAGGACGGGCATCGCGGCGTTCCGCAACGCGTGCCTGAAGATGATGCTCGACATCGGCACACCCACCGCCCTGAGAGACAGGATGTACTCGCTCGCGAGGACCGAGAGCATCGAGTCCCTCGTCTGCTTGGCGATCCCCGTGATGCCTCCCGCGGCGAGCGCGACGACGGGAAGCACGAGCCGCTCGGCCCAACGACTGACCGACTCACCCGGCGGCACCCATCCGGTCGCGGGAAAGAGGCCGAGGTTGACGGCGAAGACGATCACGAGGAGCAGGGCCAACCAGTAGTCCGGCACCGCCTGGCCGAAGGAGGCCAGCATGTCGAGCCCACGGCCGAGGGCGCCTCCCTTGACCGCGCTCGCGATGCCGAAGGCCACGCCGATGATCGCCGTGACGAGCGCAGCGACGACGATGAGGCTGAGGGTGACGGGCAGTCGCTGGTTGAGCGCATCCACGACAGGCTGGTTGTTGAGCAGCGATCGGCCGAGGTCGCCGCGCAGCAGCGCACCGAGCCACACGATGTAGCGCACCACGAGAGGGTCATCGAGCCGCATCTCGCTGCGGAGCCTCGCATACTCCTCGTCGGTGGCATCGGGTCCGAGGATGGTGCGCGCCGCGTCACCGGGCACGAATGCCGTCAGCACGAAGCTGAGCACGGTGACGACCAGCATGACGGGTACCGCGAACAATGCACGCCGCATCACGAACCGGACCACTCGGCCTCCTCCCGCGCCATCCTGCCCTCAGCTCTGAGGACCCGCTCGCCAGACGAGCAGTTACATATCACCAGCGATTGCTGTCGTTTGTCAATCTGTTATACATTGACCATCCGCCCGCGATCCAACCACGGTCCAGGGCTACCTAAGGAGCACCATTGAGCACTCTCTCCGCCGAACTCGTGGGAATCACCTCGGCACTCACCTACGCTGACCTGCAACCCGATGTGCGCCGGGCAGCCACTCTCTCACTGCTGGACGGCCTCGGTGTGTCCCTCGCAGCGACATCGGAACCCGGCGGGCCCCGCCGCTTCACTGAGCTGGTGCTCGACGAGGGAGGCAGGCAGGACGCCACGGTGTTCGGGACCGGGAAGCGAGTGCCCGCTGCATCAGCCGCGTTTGCGAACGGTGCCCTCTCCCACGCTCTCGACTTCGAGGACTCGATCGACAACCTTCCGATCCATCCCAACGCCCAGTCGATCCCTGCCCTGCTCGCGGTGGCCGAGCAGCGCGGAATCTCGGGCGAACGACTGATCTGCGCCATGGCGATCGCGTGCGACGTGTCGGGGCGCCTCGCCCAGGCCGCGGGCACCGCCATCGGCGACCGCGGCTGGTACCCGCCGCCCATCCTCGGCGCATTGGGGGCGACGGTCGGCGCTTCCAACCTGCTGGGGCTCAGCGCCGCGCAGACCCTCGACGCGCTCTCACTCGCCATCTCGCAGAGCACGGCCAGCGGCGAGGTGAAGCACAGCCCGCATTCCGTTGTCCGCGCCGTGCGCGACGGCTTCGCCTCTCACGTCGCAGTGCGGTCCGTCGAACTGGCGGAGCGAGGCATCACCGGATTCGACGCCCCGCTTGAGGGCAAGAAGGGCTTCTTCGCCACCTTCGCCGGCGGGGAGTATGAGCGCGAAGCATTGCTGCGCGGGTTGGGGAGCAGCTTCTGGGGCACCCAGGTCAGCTTCAAGCCCTGGCCCAGCTGCCGCGGAACCCATTCCTTCGTCGAAGGCGCGCTCGACCTGCGCGAGCAGGCGCCCCTCCTCGACATCGACCGGGTGGAGCTCCTCGGCGCGCCCGTCAACATCATGCTTGCCGAGCCCATCGACTCGAAACGACGGCCCTCTGAGGCGATCGACGCCAAGTTCAGCCTGCCCTTCACCGTGGCGAGCGCACTCGTGCACGGCGATGTCACCTTCGACTCCTACACGCCCGCGGCGCTGTCGGACCCCGAGGTACTGGCACTCGCTGACCGCATCGACTTCGTTCCCGACCCGGCGAAGGCACGTGACGAATCGATGACGCACGGGGAGATCACCGTGATCCTTCGAGACGGGCGTCGCCTCCACAAGGACATACCCACGCCGCGCGGCAACCCCACCTCCCCCCTCGGGATGGCCGGGCTTCGCGAGAAGTTCGTCGAGTGCGTCACCCGTTCGATCACTGCACCTGGCGCGGAGCGCGCGGGCGCACTGGCAGACCGCATCCTGTCGATCGCCGACGCCGAGAACCTGCGCGAGGAGCTCCCCAGCATCCTCACCCCGTGAAGCGTCAGCGGATGCGCACGCTCAAGCGCTGGGCCGCACCGTTGTCGTGTCGGCCGACGATCTCACGAAGGCGATGCAGCGCGATCTGCCCCAGCCCCTCCCAGAGCTCGAAGAACAGCTCACGGGTGCGGGTGCGGGGCCAATCCTCCGGGAGCAGCTCTGCGGGAAGGTCTGGATCCGTCCGGGCGATCTCACTCCACGACGCCAGCACGTTGGTGCGCAGCACGAGCGCATGGTTCGGCGCGATCTGTCCCGCCCTCATCCGCTCGACCCAGGGGCCGAACTCGTCGAGGTACTCCTCATAGCGAGCCCTGACCGCAGGCAGGTCGAACGCATCGACGGGCGAGAGCCTCGAGTACTCGGTGTGCTGGAACTCGGCACGCACCACGGCCAACCCGACTCCCACCTCTGCGCCGGCGCTGGCGATCTCGCGGCCGCAGTCGTTGGGCTGCAGCCACACGGCGTCGGTGAGTGGGGCGAAGCGAAGGCGCTCCAGCTCTCGCCGGAACCGCGGGCGCAAGCCCTTGTCTTCCTCGGGGATCGAGAACACGACGATGGTCCAGCGGCCATCCCACTCGCGGTCGACGGCGCCGAAATCGAGGTAGCCCTTGAGCCGCTTCTCGCGCGCCTCGTGCCCGTGCTCGCTGAGCGAGTAGGCCGTCTTGCGACCCGAACGCGACTGCACGAGCATCCCTGACTTGGCCACGCGGCTGAGCGCGACGCGAGCGCCGGCCGAGCTGATGCCGAACTCGCCCAGGAGTTCGACGATGGCGGCTGATGGCACGGCACCCGCAAGGGCGAAGTTGTAGTCCGCAAGCATCGTCACGAGCAGTCGCTGCGAGCTGAGCCGGGAGGGAGCCCTTGTGGCGGCAGCCGACAGTGACTCGCCATGCTCTTCGGTCAAGATCTCAGTCTCCTGTCGCGCTTGACATTGAACGTACATCACGTTTCGCGAGGTCGTGGTGAAGGCCAGCCGTCGACACCGTCACGGTGAACTTCGGGCTCTGACCGACAACCCGCGTCGGGCCGACCGTGCGCTGCAGCGCCGGCCGGTAGCCGAGGTGCGAGTTGAACACGGTCCACAGTTCCCCGCCGGGGCGCAGCACCCGCGCCGCGTCAGCGAAGAGCGCCTGGGCGAGCCCCGAGTGCACGGTCGACCCCGCGTGAAATGGCGGGTTCAGCAGCACAACGTCGGCTGAGGCATCCGGCCTCGAAGCAAGCCCCACGTCTCGCATCACCGTGACGTCGAGCTCGTTGGCCGCCATGGTCGCGCGAGCGGATGCCACGGCCGCCGCCGACTGGTCGGTGGCGAGCACCTCAAGCTCGGGCCGTGAACGCTTGAGCGCCGCCGCAAGGATGCCCGTGCCGCAGCCGAGGTCGATGGCCGTGCGCGCATCCGCCTTCACCCGGTCGAGGAACTGCAGCAGGAAGCGCGTGCCGATGTCGAGCCGCGTGCCCGCGAAGGCGCCACCGTGCGCGCACACCCACAGGTCGAGCTCGGCGTGGAACTCGTGCTTCGGCCACTCGCTCTCGCCAGCGCGGGGCGCGCGGGCCACGAGCACGCGCGACTTCTGGCGCGCGAGCGTCGCGTTCACGGAGCCGAAGTGGCGCCCGAGCACCTCATTCATGGCGGGGGTGAGGTGCTTGATGCGTCCGCCCGCGTAGACGACGACGGCCGGGTCGGCATGGGCGGCGATCAGCCCGGCGACCTCGTCGAGTTGGTCGAGACTCTTGGGGAGTTGCATGAGCACGGTGCGGGCGCCACGGAACAGTTCGGCGTCGAGTTCGTGGTGCGTGAAGCATCCGTCGAGTCCCAGCTCGTGGGCGTTCGCGTCGAGGGCGCGCTCGCCGATTAGGGCGTCCTGGTGCGAGCGGATGGCCGTGGCACCGTGCAGCGCCGCGGCCCCGAGCGTCAGTGCCCCGTACCGGTCGCCGATCGTGACGACAGCATCAGGATGCGCGGCGATGTCGGAGGCCGCCTCGTCGAGGATCAGCCGGTCGCTCGCATCGAAGGCGAACAGGTTGGGCGCTTCAAGGTCTGGCCGACGGCGCAGCCGCTCGAAGGCGAACCCGGTCATGACTGGCCGCGTTCGAGGGGCCGCCACACGACGACCTGGTTGGCGCGGCGCACGCGCTCCCCCGCGCGCAGCGAGACGACGGCACCGGTCTCGTCGGCCGCGAACACCCGACGGCCGGACTGCTTCAGCATCTCGTCCGCGAGCGCCGTCTCGAGTTCACGCACCCGCTCCGAGAGCTCCATGACGCGATTCTCGAGCGACATGATGCGACGGATGCCCTCAAGGCTGACGCCCTCGGCCCCGAGCGCCGCGATCTCACGCAACTGCACGACATCCCGCATCGAGTACCGACGCGACTTGCCGCTCGTGCGCTTGGGGCTGACAAGCCCGAGACGGTCATACTGCCGCAGCGTCTGCGGGTGCATGCCCGCCAGCTCCGCCGCGACGGCGATGGCGAAGAGGGGAGCGGCGGGATCCATGCTCACCCCTTCCGCGCCCTGGCGATCAGGTCATCACGGGGGTTCTCATCGGGCAGGGCCTTCGCGAGCGCCTTGACGGCCTTCGCGGCATCGGGGGTCAGGTGGCTGGGAACCACGACCTGCACGGTCGCGAGCAGGTCACCGGATGCTCCGCCCACGGTCACCCCGCGGCCCTTGACCCGCAGCACCCGGCCACTTGGCGTGCCCGGCGGCACCTTCAGCTTGACGGGTTCGCCGCCCAGGGTGGGCACCTCGATCGTGGCGCCCTGCACGGCCTCGACGAAGGTGACGGGCACGTCGACGCGCAGGTTGTCGCCGTCGCGAGTGAACACCGGATGCTTTTTGACCGTGACGGTGAGGGTCAGGTCGCCGGCCGGGCCGCCGTCGAGGCTCGGCTCGCCCTTGCCTTTGAGCCGGATCTTCTGGCCGTCGCTGACGCCAGCAGGGATGCGCACGGTCATGGGCTTGCCGCCCACGCCCTGCAGCCGCACCGTGTCGCCGTTGATGGCCGAGACAAAGTCGAGCGTCGTCGTGGCGGTGACATCCCGTCCCTTCGACTGGGCGCCGCGGAAGCCGCCACCATTGAAGCCGCCACCCCCGAACATCCCGCCGAAGATGTCGCTGAAGTCTGCCGACTGGTAGCCGCCGCGGGCACCGCCCGGGGCGCCACCGGGAGCGCCGCCGCCGAACATGCCACCGAAGATGTCCTCGAAGCCGCCCGCCTGACCGCGGCCGCCCGCCGTGAAGCGCGGGGCACCCATGCCCATCGCGCGCACCTGGTCGTACTCGCGGCGCGTCTCGGGGTCAGCGAGCACGGCGTGGGCCTCGCTGATCTCCTTGAAGCGGGCCTCAGCCTTCGCATCCCCCGGGTTGGAGTCGGGGTGGTACTGGCGCGCGAGCTTGCGATAGGTCTTCTTCAGCTCGGCATCCGAGACGTCTTTGGAGACGCCCAGCACCTTGTAGAAGTCCTTCTCCAACCAGTCCTGACTGGCCATCAGACTCCTTTCGTAAGTACATGGCGGGTGAGTGTCGAGAACCTGCGGCACACACTGTCGCGGTGACGCAGGTTCCCGACGCTCAAAGCCCGCTGCTAGTCCTGCGGCACCGCGACGGCGACCTGCGCCGCGCGAAGCAGGCGGTCACCCATGCGGTAGCCGACCTTGTGCACATCGAGCACCGTCATGACGGTGACCTCGGGGTTGGGGATCTGTGCGATCGCCTCATGCAGGTTGGGGTCGAACTCGTCGTCCTTTGCGCCAACCCGCTCGAGACCGGTCCTTTCGAGGGTCGTGCGGAGCTTCTGCGCGATGAGGGTGAACGGGCCACCCTCCTGCAGGTCTCCGTGCGACTCGGCAAGGTCGAGGTCGTCGAGCACCGGAAGCAGCGAGGCCACGAGGTCCTGCGCCGCCTGGAGGCGGTTGGCCTCACGGTCGCGGTCGACCCGCTTGCGGTAGTTCGCATACTCGGCCTGCAGACGCTGCAGGTCGGCGAGACGCTCCGCCGCGAGGTCGTTGGCATTCTGCTCGAGGAACGAGAGGTCCGCGTCGTCGAGCGAGGTCTCCACATCGGGGCCCTCGGCCTCGAGGAGGCCGTCAGCGGCCTCCTCGAGATCCTCGCGACCGACGTCGGGCTCGGGCACGTCCGCGCCCTGGTCCTTGTCGTGATTCTTGTCAGCCATGGTTACTTCTTGTCGTCCTCGTCAACGACCTCGGCGTCGACGATGTCCTCGTCGTCACCGCTGGTCGACTCGCCGGCTGGCTGCTGCTCGGAGCCACCCTCGGCCTGGGCGGCCGCGTAGATCTCCTCGCCGATCTTCTGCTGGCTCTCGTTGAGCTTGTCGAGCGCCGTCTTGATGGCGTCGTCGTCCTCGCCCGCGAGCGCGGTCTTGAGGGCGTCGATGTCGGCCTGCACCTCGGTCTTGACACCCTCGGAGAGCTTCTCGTCGTTCTCCTTGATGAGCTTCTCGGTCGAGTAGACGAACTGCTCGGCGGCGTTGCGCACCTCAGCAGCCTCGCGGCGCTTCTTGTCTTCTGCCGCGTGCTCCTCGCCCTCACGGACCATCCGCTCGATGTCCTCCTTGGAGAGGGCCGAGCCGCCCGTGATGGTGATCGACTGCTCCTTGCCGGTGCCCTTGTCCTTGGCGTGCACCTGCACGATGCCGTTGGCGTCGATGTCGAAGGTGACCTCGACCTGCGGCACGCCACGCGGAGCGGGGGCGATGCCCGTGAGCTCGAAGGTGCCCAGGTTCTTGTTGTCGCGCGTGAACTCGCGCTCACCCTGGAAGACCTGGATCGCGACCGACGGCTGGTTGTCGTCGGCGGTCGTGAAGGTCTCGCTGCGCTTCGTCGGGATGGCCGTGTTGCGCTCGATGAGCTTCGTCATGATGCCGCCCTTGGTCTCGATGCCGAGGCTCAGGGGGGTCACGTCGATGAGGAGCACATCCTTGCGCTCACCCTTCAGCACGCCAGCCTGCAGGGCCGCGCCGACGGCGACGACCTCGTCAGGGTTGACGCCCTTGTTGGGCTCCTTGCCACCCAGCAGCGACTTCACCAGGTCGGTGACGGCGGGCATGCGGGTCGAGCCACCGACGAGCACCACGTGTGCGATGTCGTTGACGCTGACGCCGGCCTCGCGGATCACATCGTTGAAGGGGCGCTTGGTGCGCTCGAGAAGGTCGTTGGTGAGCTCCTCGAACTTGGCGCGCGAGAGCGTCTCGTCGAGGTTGGCGGGGCC
Source organism: Salinibacterium sp. GXW1014 (assembly GCF_044769865.1). Classification (NCBI taxonomy): domain Bacteria; kingdom Bacillati; phylum Actinomycetota; class Actinomycetes; order Micrococcales; family Microbacteriaceae; genus Salinibacterium; species Salinibacterium sp. GXW1014. The sequence goes on along the minus strand of NZ_JBIZWA010000001.1, from coordinate 1,114,097 downwards.
GTTCTCGGTCAGCGACAGGTAGGGCAGCTGGATGCTCGCGCTCGTCGACGACGAGAGTTCCTTCTTGGCCTGCTCCGCAGCCTCCTTGAGGCGCTGCTTGGCGATCTTGTCGTTCGAGACGTCGACGCCCGTCGTGTCCTTGAAGCGCTTGATGAGGTAGTCGACGACACGGGAGTCCCAGTCGTCGCCGCCGAGGCGGTTGTCACCGGCGGTCGCGCGCACCTGGATGGTCGAGAAGTCGTCGTCCTTGCCCACCTCGAGGAGGGAGACGTCGAAGGTTCCGCCACCGAGGTCGAAGACGAGGATGAGCTCGTCTTCCTTGCCGCGGTCGAGGCCGTAGGCGAGGGCTGCCGCGGTGGGCTCGTTGATGATGCGGAGCACGTTGAGACCGGCGATCTCACCCGCGTCCTTGGTGGCCTGGCGCTCGGAGTCGTTGAAGTACGCGGGCACGGTGATGACGGCATCCGTCACCGGCTCGCCCAGGTACTGCTCGGCGTCACGCTTGAGCTTGGCGAGGATGCGGGCCGAGATCTCCTGCGGCGTGTACTTCTTGCCGTCGATGTCGGTGTTCCAGTCGGTGCCCATGTGGCGCTTGACTGACGCGATCGTGCGGTCGACGTTGGTGACGGCCTGGCGCTTGGCGGTCTCGCCGACGAGCGTCTCGCCGTCCTTGGTGAAGGCGACGACCGAGGGGGTCGTGCGGAAGCCCTCAGCGTTCGCGATGACGGTGGGCTCTCCACCCTCCAGGACGGAGACCACCGAGTTAGTGGTTCCGAGGTCGATTCCTACTGCACGAGCCATGCGTGTTCTCCTTATAGTGCGTTGGTCGTTCGAAAGTCTGCGGCCCGAAGTTGAGTCGGGCACGCTCAATTCTAGACCTGAGCCGAGTCATGTCAAGTCGGAAAACTCAGAATTGAGTCGATGAGGCTCAAGATTTGCGGCATCCGACCCCCGCATGGGAGGCACCGAAAGTTCACCCAACGCCATTAGCCTGAGCGCATGACCACGGATCAAGGCAAGGATGCCGTTCCCGCTCCCCCAACCGCAGCCAACACCCAGGCGCTCGGCGCCATCGGCCGCGGAGTACGCGGGGAACCCGTCCCCAAGAAGGTCGTTCGCTCCTGGGCCATGTGGGACTGGGCCATGCAGCCCTTCAACACCGTCATCCTCACCTTCGTGTGGGTGTCGCTCTACCTGACCTCGCGGCAGTTCCTGGAACCGGATGTCGCGGCATCCGGCCAGCAGGCCGACGGCAGTTGGCTCAGCTGCGCCCTCGCCGACAACATGGGCACCGCCTACTGCCAGGGGCTCACCGACCTCGCCGAATGGTGGGGCTGGGCGAACTTCGCCGCGGGCATCCTGATCCTCGTGCTCGCGCCTGTGCTCGGCCAGCAGGCGGATGCGCGCGGCAACAAGAAGAAGTGGCTCATCGGGGCGACGATCGCGATCGCGCTCATCCAGTTCTCGCTCTTCTTTGTCGAGGCTGACCCCAAGTACTTCTGGTTCGGCGCCCTCGCCGTCGCGATCGGCGCGGTGGTGAGCGAGATCGGCGGCGTCAGCTACAACGCGATGCTCTCCGAAGTCTCGACGCCCGCAAACGTTGGGCGCATCTCGGGGCTCGGCTGGGGCCTCGGCTACATCGGCGGCATCCTCGCGCTCGTGCTGTGCATCCCGCTCATCTTCGGCATCGGCACCGACCAGGCCCTCGCGTTCAAGCTCGTCGCGGTCGTGTGCGCCGTGTGGACGATCCTCTTCGCGATCCCCATGTTCAAGAACGTGCCCGAGTCGCCCGCCTACGCAGATGCCCAGCGGGCCTCGTTCTTCGGCGCCTACGTCGTGCTCGCGAAAGACCTGGGCAAGCTCTTCAAGCACAACCGCTCGACGTTCTGGTTCCTGCTCTCCGCCGCCGTCTACCGCGACGGCCTCGCGGGCGTCTTCGCCTTCGGCGCGATCCTTGCCGCGCAGGGATTCGGCTTCAGCACAATCGAGGTCATGATCTTCGGCGTCGCCGCCAACCTGGTCGCCGGGGTCTCGACCATCTTCGCGGGACGCATCGACGACGTGATCGGGCCGAAGCGCCTCATCGTCGCGACGCTGGTGGGGCTCGTGCTCATGACGGTCGCCGTCTTCGCCCTCCGCGACCTCGGCACGATCGTGTTCTGGGTCTGCGGCCTCATCCTGTGCGCCTTCGTCGGGCCCGCCCAGGCGGCCAGCCGCGGACTGCTCACCCGCGTGACCCCCGCCGGCATGCAGGGCGAGATCTTCGGCCTCTACGCCACCACGGGCCGCGTCGCGAGCTTCCTCTCCCCCCTCGCGTGGTCGCTCTTCCTGGCCGCGTTCGGCGGCATCATCTATGGTGTGCTCGGCATCGGCCTCGTGCTGCTGATCGGCCTCATCATGCTGCTCTTCGTGCGGCTGCCGAAGCACGAGCGCCTCACCTAGCTCCGGGAGGCCTTCATGGTGACGACACGGCACGACCTCGTCTACGCGAGCACCCCGCAACGCGACGTCACGCTCGACCTGTACGTGCCTGACGACGGTGCCGCGCAGCATCCGCTGTTCATCTACCTGCACGGCGGGGGATGGTCGGTCGGCGACAAGCGTGACGACGTCGAGGGGCGGATGCTGCCCCTCGTCGAGCGCGGATTCGTCGTCGCGAGCGCCAGCTACCGGCTCAGCGGCGACGCCCTCCACCCGGCCGCAGTGCACGACGTCAAGGCGGCCGTGCGGTGGCTGCGGGCCAACGCTGCCGAGCACGGCATCAACCCCGCGCGCATCGGGCTCGGGGGAGCATCCGCGGGCGGGCACCTCGCGTCGCTCACGGCGCTCACGGCAGACGAGAGCGGCCCTGTCGGTGACCATCTCGACCAGCCGAGCAGTGTCGGGGCCGTCGTCGCCTGGTACCCGCCGACCGACCTCGTCATGAGCGCCGCACGCTCGCCCTTCGAGGCGCGCTACCTCAAGGCGCCGAGCGCCTACGGCTACCTCGGGCTCGACTCCGAGACATCCGCTGCCGACGCGGATGCGGCGCTTCGCTCCGCGAGCCCCCGCTGGCGGGCGCACCGCGACGCCCCGCCGCACCTGCTGCTGCACGGCGACCGCGACGCCGTCGTGCCCCTCGAACACAGCCGCGCACTGCACGACGCCCTCGTCGGCCTCGGGGCGACATCCGCCCTCCACATCGTCGGTGGCGCGGGGCACGAAGACCCGGCACTCGAGACGCCATCCGTCATGGCGCTCATCGCGGGTTTCCTCGACGAACACCTCACCCCTTTCCCAACTCAGGAGTCACCTGGGAGGCCGGCCGTCACAGCACCTGACTCCTGAGTTATGAAAGGCCAGTCCTGAGTTGTGAAAGGGCCGGGTTATGAAAGGGCAGGGGTGGCGGATGTCGCGGAGTGGGGCCACTCTTAGGGCATGACCAACCCCACCTTCGTCAAGGCCGAGCTCCTGCGCTCCCTCCACGTGCCCGGTAGCCCCCTCATCGTCACCAACGTCTGGGACGTCGTCACCGCACGGATCGTGAGCGAAGTGCCGGGCATGAAGGCCCTCGCGACCGCGAGCCACTCGATCTCCTTCGCCCGCGGGCTGCCCGACGGCGAAGGCATGACGGTCGATCAGGCGCTCGAGGCCTTCAAGCCCATCATCGGCGCGACCGAGCTGCCCGTGTCGGTCGACTTCGAGAAGGGCTACTCCGACACAGCCAAGGGTGTCGAGGAGAACGTCTCACGCCTCATCGAGGTGGGCGCGGCGGGCCTCAACATCGAAGACAGCGTCGGGCCGGAGAAGGCACCGCAGTTCCCCATCGCCGAGGCAGCCGACCGCGTTGCCGCCGCTCGAGCCGCTGGCGCGGTCTCGGGCATCCCCATCGTCATCAACGCCCGAGTCGACACGCTCGCGGCACCCGGTGGCGACTGGGACGAGGCCGTCGAACGGGCCAACGCCTACCTCGAGGCGGGCGCCGACTGCATCTTCTTCCTCGGCCTCAAGAACGAAGACCTGGTCAAGCGCGCCCTCGACGAGGTCAACGGACTCATCTCCGTCATCGGCACGCCCGGCGGCGTGCCCCTCAAGCGTCTCGCCGAACTCGGCGTCGCCCGCGTGAGCTTCGGCCCCGGCACCATGGGGCTCACACTCGCGCACCTGCAGGATGCCGCCGCGCAGCTCGTGCGCCTCGGCCCGTACCCGGAGGAACTCGGCTTCGCGTTTTAGGGGTTGCTCGGGCCTGCCCGCAGGCAGGTCGGGCGTGCCCGCGGCTCACGCGTACTCGTAGCCCGGGGGTGCCCCGCACCCCGAGTGTGCCCACAGCCCGGGGGTGCCGGCAGCTCGAAGGTGCCCGCAGCCCGGGGGCGCCCGCCGCTCCCACCGCTTTCCGCCCCATGACTGGGTTTCGGACAAGTGATCGTGCCGCGGCGCAGTCATCCGTCCGAAAGGCGGTCATTCGCGGGGCGGTGGCGCGGCGCGGGCGGCTTAGTGGCGCCGTGCCGGCGGCTTGGCTTGAGACATCCGTTGTCGGGCGGATGCCTCGTGGCTAGGGTGTCGGCATGGCTGAGAGACCGATCGGATACTGGCTGAAGCTCGTCGACCGCCTGATCGACGAGCGTTTCGCGGCCATCATCGAAGAGCACGGAGTCACGCGGCGACAATGGCAGTTGCTGAGCATGCTGTCGGCGAGCAGCGCCACGATCGAGCAACTGGACCGCGCCATCGCCCCATTCGCGGAACCCGGCGCGACCGAGTCGGCGACCGAGCACCTCGGTGAGTTGCGCGAGAGCGGCTGGGTCACGGTCGACGCTGGCGAGTACGCGATCACCGAACGCGGCACGGTCGCCTTTACGCGACTGAGCGAGGTCGTCGACGGCCTGCGCAACTCGCTCGCGCAAGACCTGACGGAGGAGGAGTACCGCGCGACCGTGCGCTCGCTTGAGCGGATGGCGCGGAACCTCGGGTACACAGACTAGGCGCGCGACCTCCGGGTTGCGCCCGGCGCTGCAACTTCTTGCTCGGCGCTACAGCTTTCTCTGTAGCCGGAGGAGGAAACTGTAGCGACATCCTCGGCGGGACGCGGCGGGATGCGCGCTGTAGTCACCACCGGCTCGCGCGAGTGGCTCATAGTTCGGCGGGCATGGACTGAGCCAAAAGAGGCATAGGCCCCGACGGGGTTCCTCAGCCAGACTCGGAGAGTGCCCAATGACCCGTGCAGACTAAGCAAGGCCGACGGGATGCGCGCTGTGGTCGCCACCGGCCCGGCCGAACACCGCGAGTTGGAGATAATCATGGCTCCTATCCCCTTGGTGCACGCCGGGGACGTGCTGATCAAGGTGTCAGCGGCGGGTGTCAACCGGGCCGATGTCATGCAGCGCAAGGGAAACTACGACCCTCCCCCCGGAGAGACGGAGATCCTCGGGCTCGAATGTTCCGGTACGATCGTCGCCGCCGGCAAGGATGTCGACCCTGGACTGCTTGGAGCGGAGGTCTGCGCCCTACTGGCTGGTGGCGCTTACGCCGAGTACGTGAGCGTGCCGGCCGAGCACGTCCTCCCTGTTCCCGAAGGAGTGAGTCTTCTCGACGCTGCCGGCATCATTGAGGCAGCCGCGACGGTGTGGTCGAACGTGTTCGCCCTGCGCCCGCTGGCGTCAGGCATTCGCGTGCTGGTGCACGGCGGCTCCAGCGGCATCGGGTCGATGGCGATCCAGATGGCGAGAGCCTTCGGCGCAGCCGTCTCGGCGACCGTTGGTTCCGCCGAGAAGGCGGCCTTCTGCCGGAGGCTTGGCGCCGACGACATTGTCAACTACCGCGAGGTGGACTTCGCCGAGGCCTTCGCGGCAAGTGGACAGAGCTTCGATGTGATCCTCGACATGGTGGGCGGCGACTACGTCGACCGCAATCTGGGTCTCCTCGATCGTGGTGGCCACTTGGCGATCATCGGCTTGCAGGGCGGCGTTCGAGCATCCGTGGCGCTTGAGCCCCTGCTCCAGCGGAACCTCACGATCACCGGACGAGGCCTGCGGACGCGTCCCCGTGACGAGAAGACACGGATTCTTTCCGAACTCCGCCGACACGTATGGCCGCTCTTCGCTTCCGGGGCTGCGAGCGCGACCACATATCGAACGTTCGACCTGGCAGAGGCGATGGAGGCTCACCGCCTCATGGAGGAATCCAGCCATCTCGGCAAGCTCCTGCTGACGATCGACCACTCACAGAAAGATGGCTAGGCCTATGCGCATCCTCTATCAAAGCTTCACCGATCCCGACCGCCACGCACCGTACCTGCGGCGCCTCAGCGAGTACCTCAAAGAGATCGCCGGCCCGGGGGTCGCGTATGAGGTGCGCGGAATGCGTCCCGCCGACACGCAGTTGGGGCGAATCAGCGAGTTGCGGTGTGGGCTCAACTCACTCCAGGGGGTCATCGAGGCAGAGCGTGAGGGTTTCGACGCGGTGCTGATCGGTCATTTCCAGGACTCGCTCCTGTATGAGGCGCGCACAGCGGTGGACATCCCTGTAATAGGTCATGGCGAGGCGAGCATGATGCAGGCCTGCATGCTCGGAGGGCGAATCGGCATCATCTCGATCGACCCCGTGTATATCCCCTGGCACCGCGAACAGATCCGTCACTACGGCTTGGAAAACCGAGTGGTCAACGTCGCGGCGATGACGATCACGCCGGATCTCGCCGTGGCGGCGTTCGACGATCCTGAGGCGTATGCCTCGATCAAGCAGACGTTCGTTGGGCTCGCGAGCACGATGGTGGAGGCGAGCGGTGTCGACGTCGTGATGTCGGCGGGGGGCCTCTTCGCGCTCCTGAGTTCGCGAGACAACGAACTCAATGTTCCGGATGCGATGGTGGCGAATCCGACGCTCTTGGCGGTGCGGCAGGCGGAAGCCTCCGTGGGAATCGCAAAGGAGCTCGGCACTCCCGTTTCCCGCGGATCGACCTTCGCGAAGGCATCGCGTCAGGCGGTCGACGAGCTCGCGGCGATCGTGCACGCTCCCCCCATGGCCCCTCTCAACTGACCCCCGCACTACACACCACACCGAAGGAATCTCATGAAGTACACGGCACAAGCAACCACAGACGGCAACGGCCGGAACGGCGCAGTTCGCACGAATGACGGCCTCATCGACCTCCGACTCGGCATTCCTAAGGAGATCGGCGGCGCCGGCGGGGACGTGTCCAACCCGGAGCAACTGTTTGCGGCGGGCTACTCCGCCTGCTTCATGTCGGCCCTCTCAACCGTCGCGCGCCAGGAGAGGGTAAAACTAGTCGACGCCTCGGTCACGGCTTTCGTCACAATCGCCCACGACGGTGAGGCCTTCGGCCTCTCGGTCGAGCTCGTCGCGGACCTTCCGGGAGTGGACTCGGCAATCGCAGGTCGTCTGCTCGAGGGCGCCCACGCGAAATGCCCGTACTCAAGGGCGGTATCGGGCAATATTCCCGTGACAGTGCGACACGCTTAACGGAATCGGTGGAAGGAGGGAGTGCGATCCTCCTCCTTCCACCATCGTCATCGACGACTCAGGACAACGCCTGCAGCCTCGCGGTCCCAGTGGGCTGCAGCTGCACCTGCCTCCCGCAACGGTCCCTTGCGCACCTTTCCGTTCTCAGTCAGTGGCATGGCTTCGAGGAGTGAGAAGAATCGCGGGATCGCGAAATAGGCGAGCCTGGGCTCGCAGAATGCCGTGAGCTCCGCAAAATCGATCTCCGCACCCGGCCTGGGCACTATCGCGGCCATCACCTCGTCTTCTCCAAGCTCGGAATCGACAGCATAGACCGCGACCTCGGACACGTCCGGATGAAGACGGAGTGCCTCCTCGACGGCAACGGAGGAGATGTTCTCTCCCCGCCGACGGATCAGGTCATTCATGCGGTCCACGAACCGCATCCAGCCGTCGGCCTCCACCGTGACTCGGTCCCCGGTGTGAAACCAGAGGTCGCTCCAAGCTTCGACCGTCTTCTCCGCCATACCGAAGTATCCGGTCGCGAACGCGTAGGGCTGCTCGTTGCGAAGGACCAACTGGCCGGGCTCGCCGAGAGGCACGTCGTCCCCCTCGTGGTCGATCACCCTCGCCACGAATCCGGGCTGTACGGTGCCCATGTAGCCGGGACGCTGCTCAGACCGACTCGCGGCGAGCACCGAATTCGTCTCGGTTGAACCGTACCCATCGATCAAAGCGACACCGAAGCGCTCAGCGAACGCCTGCAAGACAGCAGGCGGGGTCGACGGTGCGAGCGCTGCCGCGACGGAGTGCGCCCGGTCGGAGTCGCTCGGCGGCCGCCCCATCAGGATGGAGACCATGGTGCCGAGGAGGTAGGTGAAGGTTGCTCCGGATTCTGTGACCTCTGCCCAGAATCCGGATGCCGAGAATCGCCGGCCGTAGACGATCTCCGCGCCGGAGTACAGGGCTTGGAAGAAGGCGTTGAGCGCATTCGTATGGAAGAGCGGAAGAACCGTGTGCAGCACGTCCTGCTCGCTGAGTTCGAACTGGGTCGACACGTTATAGCCCCACCAGAAGAACTGCGCCTGGGGGCACATGACCCCCTTGGCGGCACCCGTGGTGCCCGACGTGTAGAGGATGACTGCTGTGTCAGATGGTCGGACCTCCGCGGGTGGCACCCGGTTCGGGCGCCGAGGGAGGTCGCGGACCCGCACGCCATCCAACGCGACCGAGGGTGTGCCGAGCGTCCACACATCCGTGAGCGCAGCCAGGTCAGGCAGCGCGAGCAACGGCTCCATGAGCTCGCTCTCGATAGCGATCACACGAGCACCGGAGTTCTTCAGGATGTGGTGCAACTGCACGCCACGCGCAGCGACGTTTATGGGAACCGCAATGGCGCCGATCCAAGCGCATCCGAGGATGAGGTCGAGGTGTTCACGCCGGTTGCCCATCAAGAGAGCAACCCGGTCACCCGCCTGCACGCCCTCAGCAAGCAGCATTGCGCCCACCCGAGCAGCGTCGTCGCGCACCTCCCGCACTGTGCGACGGTGCTCGCCGAACCGCACGAGTGGTCGGTCCGGGTGCTCGATCGCCCGTCGCTCCAGCATGCTGGGGATTGTGCACTCCCTGAGGGGCCATCCGGCGGGTTGCTGCGTCATTGTGTGGTCCTTTCGAATGCTTCGGATGCTGCTATCCCAGGGATGAATGCGTAGCCTGACGACGCTTCGGCGTCGGATGCCCGAACGGGGATCGACATGCCACGCTCGGGCTCAATCCCGATGAGCGCCGCCATCGCGGTGATCTCGCCCAGCAAGCGGATTGAGCCGAGACACCGACCCCCGGAAACGTGCGTGAATTCCTCGACGACGGCGTCAGCCACAACCAGATCACGGAACGCCGCCGAGTCGCAGTCGCCGCACAGGAGTCGACGGGGAAAAAACTTGCGCCTGCATCCGCTGCATTCCTGCACCACGACGCTCACGACGCCGCCTCCAGGACGGCGACATTCGCGCACGCACCGTAACGGTAGAGCACCATGCCGTAGCCACTGACCACTCCGATCCGAGCGTCAACCTGGCGGTCCCCGGCTTGTCCGCTGAGTTGTCGCACGACCTCGACGAGGCCGTGCATCCCGCCCGCAGAGCCCGCCTGCCCGGCGGAGAGCTGACCGCCAGACGTGTTCAACGGGAAATTTCGTTCCATGATGTCGTCCCTGATGAAGTCGACCGGCGACTTGTCACCGAAGAGGCCGAGATCCTGCGCCTGCGCGACCACCATCGACGGGTAGTCGTCGTAGAGGCTCGCGACGCCGACATCGGCGGGGCTGACCCCCGAATCGTGCCAGGCAGTCGGCGCGCACACCGCGAGCCCAGTCACGAGGCCGTCACCGGACTGGTCGTCGTAGTTGTAGCTCGCCGCCACGCTAAGCACGCGCGCCCGCTTGCGTCCCTTCGCGCGCTCATCCGCCATCACGACCACGGCGTCAGCGCCGGTGACCGGCGGTACGCAGTCGTAGCGGCCGAGCGGATCAGCGACCATTGGCGCCTCAAGATAATCCTCGAGTGCGAGCGGGCTGCGATAGACCGCACCGGGGTTCAGGGCCGCCCATCCGCGCTGCGCGACAGCAATCCGTCCGTAATCGCTGCGGGAGAGGCCGTGCTTCTGCATCTGCCGCTGGGTGAGCATCGCGAATGCGGCGTTCGGTCCGGGCATGGGCAGCGGAGAGAGGTGCTCCTCCGTCGCGACGTTGTACCGCCGCACGAGCTCCTCGAAGGCCGGCCCGTCCATGCGATCTCCCGCCACAAGCACGATCGCCGTGGCATCCCCGGCTTCGACCGCGCGCACGGCGTGTTGCAACATGCCGCCGGCGCTGGCTCCACCATTGGTGTCCTGCATGAGCCAGGTAAGCCGGAGACCCAGTCGCCAAGCGAGGTCGACGGCGTGATCCGGCCCGAGCGTGAAGCTTGAGACTCCGAAGCCGTCGATGTCACTGAGCCTAAGCCCGGCCTGTGAAACCGCTTGGCGCACGGCATCCGCCAAGACAGAGTGGGTCGTGACGTAGGGATCCGGATGCCGCGTGTATGCGGTTTCGGCTGCGGACACGACGGACACGTTGGTCATTGCTCTCCTTACGCGAGCGGCCCCGATCAGTCGGGTCGGGGCCGCTCGGTGTTGCTTGGCTACAGCGAGCGGTAGAAGTCTTTCGCTTCGATCTTCTTCTCGATGAGCTTGACCTCGAGCATCAGGTCAACCATGTCCTGGAAGCCAGATGGGTCGAACTCGGTCACGTAGCGCGGCAGCTTCATGTTGGCTGCGGTGTTGGCGTCCATGGAAGTGTGGTTCGGCATGGTTGCCTCCGCGACCCCGCTGGGATCCTCCTCGATGTCGGCGACGCCCTTCGCGATGGCCTCGCGGAAGGCCTTGATCGCGTCGGAACGCTCGTCAAGCGTGTCCTCTGACGTCGCGAAGAGGCCCTGCGGACCGTTCTGCACAGCGAGGGGTCGCAGTTCGAGTGTCTTGCGAATCTCGCTGAGGGTCGGCTCGGTTATGAACGCGGCATCGACGTCACCCGCTGACAGCGCGCTGGCCATGTTCGACTGCGGCAGCTCCACATACTGCACGCCCTCGGGGTCCTGGTTTGCATCGAGAAGTTCGCCCCGGGCGAAGATGTCGCCGATGGACTTAAGGGATGGCGTCGCCATTTTCTTGCCGATCAAGCCCTCGAGGTCGTCGATGGGCGAGTCCTCGAGCACATAGATCGCCGCTTCGTAGTCATCCACGCCCTCGATACCCAGGGCAGCAATGGTGACGGGAAGACCTCCAGCCTTCGCTGAGATGAGGGTCGGGACCGAGACGAGCGCGACATCCGTGCTCTGGGAGACGAGGGAGTTGACCGCCGTCGCACCATTGGCGGCAGGGACGAGCTCAACCTCGAGCCCCAGGTCATCGAAGTATCCATTGTCAATTGCGACGAATACCGGCAGGGAGTCAGCAACGGGCGGGATCGACACGGTGATCTTGCCGAGCGAGCCCGAGCTCTCATCGGAACTCGCCTCCTGCTCCGGCGAACATGCTGAAAGCGTCAGGCCGACAGCGGCGGCGGCCATGATGGCGGTGAAGCGTGTGACTCGTTTCATCGGTTTCCTTGTTTTCTCTTGGGTGTTGCCTTGGGGTCAGAGGGCGGTTGCAACCGTGCCGGTCTTGGTCTCAACGAGACCTCCCGGAGCCGCGCTGCGGATCAGTCGAGCAACTTCGCCTCGGAGCTGCACGAAGCGGGGATCCTCGCGGGAACCGATCTGGTCTCGCGGCGTCGGCAACGGGATCGGCACGCTCGACGTCACGACGGTAGGTGCCTTGCTGAGCGAGAGAACACGGCTGCTGAGGTAGACGCTCTCGTCGACATCGTGCGTGACGAAGAGGATCGTCATATCGAACTGGTCGCGGACCCGCAGAAGCAGGTCTTCGAGCTCGGAACGAGTTTGGGCATCCACCGAGGCGAACGGTTCGTCCATCAGCAGGAGCTGCGGCTGCATGGCGAGTGCGCGCGCGATTGCGACGCGTTGTTGCATCCCGCCGGAGAGTTGCCACGGGTATCGGTTCGCAGACTTCTCCAGACCGACGGCGGCGAGGGACTCCCGTACGCGCTTCGCCCGCTCCTCCTTCGAAACGACGCCGAGCAATGGAAACTCGACGTTCGCGCCCACCTTGCGCCAGGGGAACAAGGAGCCGCGATAGTCCTGGAACACCATCGCGAGGCCTTTGGGAACCCCATTGATCGGGGTGCCGTTCAGAGCGACTGTGCCCGACGTCGGCTGCAGCAGGCCCGAAAGGGACCGAAGCAGGGTCGTCTTTCCGCATCCGGAGGGACCGACGATGGAGACGAACTCACCCTGTTCCACGACGAAGGAGATGCCGTCGAGTACGAGTTGTTCGCCTTCGTCTGTTTTGTAGAGGTGCCGAAGCTCATCGACGGCGAGAAGCGGTTGGTTCACGATGTTTTCTCCCATCAGGCAACTACTGCCTTGTAAAGCCGATGCCAGCGGAGGATCACGCCTTCCAATAGCGTCAGCAGGATGTTGGCCAGGTACCCAAGCACGGAGAGTGCGAGGATGAACGCCCACATCTCTACGAACTGGAAGGAGCGCTGCGACTGGGTGAGCCCGAACCCGATTCCCTCTGCGGCGGCGACAAGCTCCGCTGCCACGAGGAGGATGATGCCGAGCCCTGTTGCGACTCGAACTCCGGCGAAGATGCCGGTGGCCGAAGCAGGCAGGATCACGTGGAACAGGGTGGACACCCGCGACCGGCGGGACACGATGGCCGTGTCAAGGAAGGATTCCGGCACCTGCCTCACGGCGCTGAAGGTGTTGAACAGCACCGGCCAGACGGAACCGAACGCGATGAGCGCAATGCGCATCGAGTCGCCGGTGCCGAGCAGCACGAGGGCCATCGGCAGGAGCACGGGACCGGGGAGTGCCCGCATGAAATGCAGGATTGGCTCGATGAGTTCTGCCACGACGCGCATCCGACCGATGAGAACGCCGAGGACGATGCCGATCGTGATGGCATAGAAGAGGCCGATCAGCAGGCGCTGCAGGCTCGACATGACGTCTCGATGGAAAGTGTCCGTGACGATACCGGCGCCGAGACCTGCCGAGAACCAGAGTTCGTACGCCTTGGCCAGGATCTCTGATGGCGGTGGGAAGTAGAGGGAGTCGCTTGTCGCCGCGGCCACCTGCCAGGCCAGGATTAGGAGTACGGCGACGCCCCACCCAAGCAGTGCTCGCGTCTTCGGTGACGTCCAGTCGATGTTCATTAGTTTTCCCCTCGACGCGCCCAGGCCGCGTACTTGCGATCGAGCAGCGCAACAATGGCATTCACGACCACTCCGAGCGCTCCGGCAATGAGCACGCCGGCCGTGACCGAGAGCATTCCGCCGGGCAACATGCTCTGCTGCAGCAGCCAACTTCCGATGCCCCTCGTGCTCCCGCCGATGAATTCGGCGCCAACACAGAGGATGAGCGCGATCGATACCGTGATGCGCACGCCAGTGATTACCGAGGGAAGCGATGAGGGCCATACGACACGTCGGATGATGGTCCACTTGTCCCAGCCGAAGGATGCGCCGGTCGCCTTCGCCACCGACTCTGTCGAGTGCACTCCATGAATCGTGTTGGTCAGCATCGGCCATACACAGCCGAGGGCGACGATCGTGGCCTTCATCTCAACGCCCTGCCCTGCAACAAGCACCATGAGCGGCACGAAGGCGATGGGCGGTAGGGGCCTCAGAAGCTCAACGACCGTCGAGGTCAGGGCAAACAGCCGCTCGGAGATGCCAAGGAGGAGGCCGAGAGGAACAGCGATCAGGAAGGCGATGCCTAGGCCGAGAAAGGCGACCCCCACAGTGCTGCCAACGTGCCCCAGGAACTGAGCGTCAGTGAGCAGGCCACCGGCAGTGACGAGCGCGTCGATCGCCGACGGGAGGTAGTTGCGGGGCAGCATCTCGAATTGCACGACGATCTGCCAGAGCACAAGGAACCCCAGGGTTCCGAGCACGCCGAACAGGACGCTGCGCTGCTTCTTCAGCTGGACGAGTTTCGGTGAGCGCAAGGCTGGGCGACTCGTGACCCGTGCCTCCGTCACCGTGTTCATCACTGTCACCTGCTCCTCCGACTCCCAGCCGATGACAGCCCACCCCTTCTGGGGCAGATAAGCGTCATCGCTAACCTCTGGTGCCCCAGTCTGCGTTCAAAGGGCATGTTAGTCGAATGCTTTTCGCGTTGGTTCCCATGTCTGTTTGGGTATGCTCCCGGCCTCGCCGGAACTCGGGACAGCCGGCTGGACTGGGTCCGAAGCTCGAAAGGCTACGCCGAGAGGTTCCACCAGAGGATGAGCAGCATCGTCACGAGGAAGCCGCAGGCGAAGTTGAGCGCGAGGAACTTGCGCCAGCCGCGGTTGGCGGTCTCGGCCGTGGCATCCGTCACGTTCCAGAAGGGTGAGCACGCCCACACGTAGGGGAGGGCGAGCACGGCGGCGAGCGCGCCCGGCCATCCGGTGAAGAGCAGCAGGATGCCCGCCGCGAGGTACAGACAGATGGCGAGCCGTGTCGTGGCGCGGGCGCCGAAGACGGTCGCGATGGAGGCGATTCCTCCCTCCCGATCGGCGATCACGTCTTGCACTGCACCGAATGCGTGACTCGCCATCCCCCAGAGGAAGAACGCGGCCAGGATCAGCCACAGCGCGGGCGTGAACTCCGCCCCCGCGAGCACGAGCCCGTAGAGCGCGGGCGAGACGAAGTGGGTGCTGGAGGTCAGGGAGTCGAGGATGGGGCGTTCCTTGAAGCGGAGGCCCTTCGCCGAGTACGCGATGACGGCGAAGATGCTGACCGCGAGCACGAGCCAGGAGAGGGGTCCGCCGACCGCGACGAGATAGATCAGGAACGGGATGTTCGTGAGCGCCGCGGCCCACAGCGTCGGCGTATGCAGCGACGGATCGAGGAGTGCACCCTCGATGCCACCCTTGCGCGGGTTCGCGAGATCGGACTCGTAGTCGAAGACGTCGTTGATGCCGTACATGGCGAGGTTGTACGGGATGAGGAAGTAGATCGTGCCGACGATGAGCACCGCATCGACCTCGCGCGTCGTCAGCAGGTAGGCGGCCGCGAAGGGGAACGCCGTGTTGATCCAGCTGAGCGGCCGCGACGACAGGATGAGCGTCTTGAGTGCGGTCACGCGCGACCCCGTTCGGCGTCGGATGCGGCGGTGTCGGATGCTGCGCGCTCGGGCGCGGTGGCTCCGGATGTCGCGGGCTCGGCGTTCGCACGCGCGCCCCGCCGCGCAAGCAGATGCCACAGCGACGGCAGCAGCACGACCGCCGCGATCGCGTAGGCGAAGTCCTCCAGGGGCGCGAGCCCCAGGAAGGCACCCGAGATGCGGTCATCGTTGTAGCCGAACAGGTCGACCGCGATCATGACGTTGTCGAAGACGGCCGTCAACGCGAGCACCGCGATGGCCGCGAGGCCGAGCGAGCGCCACTGTGGCGAGCGCCGGGCGAGCAGGGCAGCGGATGCCACGAGCACGACGACCGCGAGGAACACCGCGTTGAGCGCCCAGTAGGTCATCGCGCGCTATCCATCCCGGGCTTCGATACAGTCCTGGCGGGCTTGCTCAACCCGCTGGCCCGGGGGGTTGAGTAGCGACGAAGGAGCGCATCGAAACCGCCATACGCGACCATCGTCACGTAGCAGAGCAACGCGAGGAAGAAGAGTTCCTCTATCGGCATCTCGGGGGCGATCTCGATGCCGGTCATCCACGGGCTGTTGCCGCGGTAGAAGATGTCGAGGCTGATGCCCGCGAAGTCCCAGATCACGAAGAAGACGATGCCGATCGCCATGACGATGGTGGCGCGACGCCAGTCCCGCCAGAAGAAGAGCGTGAAGCGGCGGTCGAGGAGCGTCATGCAGAAGAGCGAGACGATGAGCGCGGCGAGATAGGCAAGGTGCATCAGGGCTCCTCGGTTTCGACAGGCTCTGCCCGCGACGTTTCGACAGGCTCTACCGGCGGCGGCTCCGGCAGGGCCTCCGTCGAGGTGTCGCCGCGCAGCCGCTTGAGCACGAGCTCCGCGCTGATGAGGCACATCGGCAGGCCGATACCCGGGATGCTCGAGCTGCCCGCGTAGAGGAGCCCGCGCACATGCTTGCTCACGTTGGCCCCGCGGAAGAAGGCGCTCTGCTTGAGCGTGTGCGCCGGCCCGAGGGCGGAACCCTTCCACACGTTGAGGTCGGCCGCGAAGTCGGCGGGCCCCACAGTGCGACGCACGACGATGCGGGAGGCAAGGTCGGGGATGCCCGTCCACGATGCGATCTGCTCGATCACGCGGTCACCGAGTTCGTTGAGTTCCGTCAAGGTGGGGTCGGCGGGGATGGGCACGAGCACGAAGACGTTCGAGTGACCCGCGGGCGCGACATCCGGGTCCACACCGGAGGGCTTGCAGACGTAGAGACTTGGCACGTCCGGAATCTCGGGATTGTCACCGAAGATCGCATCGAAGTTCTCGCGCCAGTCCCGCGCGAAGAGCAGTGTGTGGTGTTCGAGTTGCGGCAGCTCGCCCTCGACGCCGAGGTAGAGCAGCATGGCGCCCGGGCCGGCGACGCGCTTCTCCCAGTACTCGGCGGGGTAGGTCTGGAGTTCGCGCGGCAGCAGGCGAGTCTCGGAATGGTGCAGGTCTGCTGTCGAGACCACCAGGTCGGCGTCGAGCACCTCACCGTTCTCGAGCTCGACGCCGATCGCGACACCACCCGAGGTGAGGATGCGCGCGACGGGCGCCGAGGTGCGGATCTCGGCACCGGCATCCGCTGCGACGGCCGCGATCCGCTCGATCACCTTCGTGAATCCGCCGCGCGGGTAGTACACGCCATCGGTCATGTCGAGGTGGCTCATGAGGTGGTACATGCTCGGCGTATCGAAGGGCGAGGAGCCGAGGAAGACCGCCGGGTAGCCGAGGATCTGCTGCAGGCGCGGGTCGCGGGTGACGGATGCCGCGTGCGAGTCGAGCGAGCGCAGCAGCAGCCGCGCCAGCTTGGGCAGGCGGGCCAGCACGTCTGGCGTGAGGAGGGGCCGGAACGACTCGAAGGTCGAGTAGAGGAAGCGCCGCTTGGCCATCTCGTAGGTGTCGGCCGCCGAGTCGAGGTAGCGGGCGAGGCGCCGCCCCGCCCCCGGCTCGATCGAGTCGAACAGTTCGATATTGGCCGAGCGCGAGGAGGTGATCGCGATGGGCTCCGCGACGTCTTCGAAGAAGACGCGGTAGCCCGGGTCCAGCTTGACGAGGTCGAGCTGCTCGGCGGAGGAAGTGCCCATGAGCCGGAAGAAGTGGTCGAACACTTCGGGCATGAGGTACCAGGAGGGGCCCGTGTCGAAGCGGAAGCCGTCAACCTCGAGGAGGCCAGCGCGGCCGCCGACGGCGGGCTGCTTCTCGAGCAGCGTCACCGAGTGCCCCTCCCGGGCGAGGAGGCCGGCGGTCGCGAGCCCCGTGATGCCGCCGCCGATGACGATGACGCGCTGCGGTTCAGACGAGGAGCTCATGCGCGAGGCATCCGTCCCGCTGCGGCGGCCGCGGCCAGGCGCACCTTGACGGGGGTCGGCACGCTCAGTCGGGCGGCCAGGATGTCACGAGCGGGGGTGGCCCGCAGGCGTCGGGCGAGCTCGGCGAAGAGCGACTGCGCGAGGCACACAGCCTTGCGGCTGCCTGGTGGAAGCAGGGGCAGGGCGGCGCGGGACACCCTCAGGTCGGAGTCGATGTCATCCAGGATGCGCGTCTTGTCGTCCTCGCTGAAGGTCTCGACATCCACGTCGGGAAAGTAGCTGCGGCCGAGCGCCTGGTAGTCGTCGGCGAGGTCGCGGAGGAAGTTGACCTTCTGGAACGCGGCGCCGAGCGCGCGGGCGCCCGCCTGCAGTTCGAGCATCTGCTCATCGCTGCGCGAATGCCCGACGAGGAAGGCGCGCAGGCACATGAGCCCGATGACCTCGGCCGAGCCGTAGACGTAGCGCGTGAAGCTCTCGGGGTCGTGCACGGCCTGTTCGAGGTCGGCGCGCATGGAGGCGAAGAAGGGTGCCGTGAGCTCCCGCCCGAAGCCGACCTCGCGGGCCGTGCGGGCGAAGGCGTGCACGATGGGGTTGGTGCAGTAGCCCCGCTCGAGCGCCAGGTCGGTCTGGGCCTCCAGCTCGTCGAGCGCGACGGCGGCCTGCTCGGGGGTCAGCCCCGCGTCATCGGATGCCCCGTCGACGACCTCATCCGCGACCCGCACGAGCGCGTAGATGTTGGCGACGTGTCGCCGCACGGCCGGCTCGAGCAGGCGGGAGGCGGCGCCGAAGGAGGTCGAGTACTCGCGGATGACGAGGGCAGCGGCCCGCTCGCAGACCCGCGTGTAGATGTCGAGGCGCTGCAGGGAGGTGTTGCTCAACGGCCCCTCCTCAGCACGATGTCGATGACGGGTTCGAGCTCACGGCGCAGCGACTCCGGCACTTCGGGGCGGGCCAGCACCGCCCTGGCACGGTTGACGTGCTGGGCGAGGAGGTCCTCGGCGTAGGCGCGGGCACCGCTCTGCTCCAGCTTGGCACGCAGTGCCTGCGCATCCGCCTCCGACAGTTCGGCGGAACCGAACAGCGGCGCCATCTCGGCCCACGCCGCCGTCGCCGCCGCGTGGGCGACGAGCACCGTGCGCTTGCCCTCGCGCAGGTCGCTCGTGTTCGACTTGCCGGTCTCCTCGGTGTCGCCGAAGACCCCGAGGAGGTCGTCGACGATCTGATAGGCCGTGCCGACCTCGCGGCCGAAGTCGCCCATCGCCTGGATGACGGAGTCCGGGGCACCAGCGAGCACGGCGCCCGCCTTGAGGGGCACCTCGAAGGAGTAGACCGCCGTCTTGAGCCGTGCCATCGACAGGATGTTGTCGACCGTCGGAATGAGGATCGCACCCGAGTAGTCGAGGTCGAGGAGTTCGCCCGCCGCGCTCGCGAAGAGCGCCTCGTCCATGAGGTCGAGGAGTCGACCGCGCCGCGCCTCGTCGACGCCGCTGCGATCGACGAGCCGGTAGGCGTAGAAGAGAGCGAGGTCGCCGGCGACGACCGCGGCGCTCAGACCCCGATGCTCGGCATCCTGCTCCGACACTCCCGCGGCACGGGCCCGGTCGCGGTAGGTGCCCGAGATGTTGGGCTTGCCGCGGCGCACAAAGTCGCGGTCGATGACGTCGTCGTGCACGATCAGGGCGGTGTGCAGCAGCTCAAATGCGGCACCGACCCAGGGCACGGCGCCGGCGGCGTCATCGTTCGGGCCGCCGAAGCCGTCGAATGCGGCGATGACCATCCGCGGGCGGAACAGCTTGCCGCCCGTCGTATTGCGGCGGAGCTCCCGCCACAACTCCACATACTGCGGGCCGTACGCAGCAGCGCGAGCGCCGGAGGCATCGAAGAACTCCTCGAGGGCGTCGACCACGGCGCGATAGCGAAGGGCGCCTCCGAGCGCCTGCTCATCAGGATGGGGCAGACTACGCAGCATGGATGCCTCCCCCGAACTGGTCGTGTTGCTGGCGGATGACGGCACCCGCGTCGGCACTGCGGAGAAGGCCACCGTGCACACGAGCGAGACCCCGCTGCACCTCGCATTCTCCTGCCACCTCTACAACGACACCGGCGAGGTGCTCGTCACGCGGCGGGCGCTCGGCAAGGCGACCTGGCCCGGCGTGTGGACGAACAGCTTCTGCGGACATCCCGGGCCCGACGAGGGCTTCGAGGAGGCCATCGTGCGCCGTGCGGGCAGGGAACTTGGGGCGAACGTGGTCGAGGTCGAGCCCGTGCTGCCCGACTTTCGCTACCGGGCGGTTGATGCATCCGGGGTCGTGGAGAACGAGGTGTGCCCCGTCTACCGCGCGAGGATCGTGGGCGGGCTCGACCCGGCCGCCGACGAGATCGCCGAGCACGCGTGGGTGAGCCCCGAGGCGCTCGTCGCGGCGGTGCGGGCCACGCCATTCGCGTTCAGCCCGTGGCTCGTGATGCAGGTGGAGCAGTGGCCTGGGGCGTGACGCGTGCCTGTCGACGGTGTCACGCATCCGGGCTCCTCTCGCCTGGCATGCCGGCCGGGCCGGCGCCCGACGGAATGCTCCCACGGTAAACGTGCACGACCTTCCTGAGATAGTCCGTGATGACGTCTTGTTCCTCTTGCGTGTAGTCGCGGATGACGGCGTCGATGCCCATGATCATCGGCATGAGGTGCTGGAAGGCGCGCGCGACTGACTCGCGGGCGGGCACGACGCTGACCGCACGCCGGTCGGTGGGGTGGCGTTCGCGGGTGACGTGGCCGACCTTGGTGAGGCGGTCGATGACGACGGTGGATGCCGCGGTGCTGATGCCGAGGGCACGCGCGAGTTCGGTCGGGCTCGACGGACCGTACTGGATGAGGTGTTCCATGGCCTGCAGGTCTGTCTGGTTGACCGTGAGTTCCCGCGCGAGTGATCGCTCGAAGTCGTCACTGAGTTGAATCACCTCTCGCAGGAGGTTCGTGCTCTCGTGCACGGAACCGAAGTCGGGTCTCGCGTTCATGCAGGTATCTTATCTTCTAGATTGCTAAATAATCTAGCAATCCAAGCGTTTAGGTATATAGTTTCCTCGGCATCCGATGACGCAGGCCGATCACGCAACCACAGACAACAAGGGAAGAGGCCATGAAGGCACTCAGGCACTTCATCACGTCGGCGCGCACGTCATGGATCGTGCTCGTCGTCGCCGCACTCGCGAGCGCCGCGCTGCTCGCCTTCGGCGCCAAGAGCGACGGCGGAGCACCGGCGACCGGCCTGCCCGAGAGCGCCGAATCGGCGAAGGTGGCCGCGCTGCAGGAAGACCTGCCCGGCGCCGACGAGAGCTCCGCCCTCATCGTGTTCACGCGCGACGACGACGAGCTCACCGACGACGACATGGCCGCCATCATGGAGCGCTCGCAGGAACTCATCGAGTTCTCCTCGAGCGAGTTCCTCCCGCCCGCGACCGCCTCTGAAGACGGCACCGCGGCACTCCTCCCCGTTCCCCTCGACGTGATCGACGACGTCGGCGAACGCGCCGACCGGGCCGCAGACATCCGCTCGACGGCCAATGACGGGCTGCCCGAGGGCCTCGCCGCCTACATGACGGGCGGCGAAGGCTTCGCGGTCGACCTCGCGGGCGTCTTCGCCGGCGCGAACTTCACGCTCCTCGGCACGACCGTCATCGTCGTCGCCATCCTGCTGATCGTCACCTACCGCAGCCCCTGGCTCTGGCTCGTGCCCCTCGCGGTCGTCGGCCTCGCCGACACGGTCGCGGCCGTCATCGCCAACATGGTGGCCTCCGCGCTTGATGTAGAACTGGATGCCTCGATCACCGGCATCCTCTCGGTGCTCGTCTTCGGCGCGGGCACCAACTACGCCCTCCTCCTGATCGCCCGATACCGTGACGAGCTGCGCATCCATGAGGACCGGCGAGAAGCCATGCGCATCGCCCTCAAGGGTGCCGGGCCCGCCATCCTCGCCTCCGGCGGCACCGTCGCCCTCAGCCTCGCGACCCTGATCTTCGCCGAGCTGACCGGCAATCGTGCCCTCGGCATCGCGTGCGCCGCCGGCATCGTCGTCGCGATGGTGTTCGCCCTCATCGTGCTTCCGGCCGCGCTCGTACTCTTCGACCGCAGGCTCTTCTGGCCCTACGTGCCCAAGGTCACGTCGGAAGACCGTCTCGCGCGGGGCTTCTGGTTCCGCCTCGGCACGCTCGTCTCGAAGCGTCCCGCGATCGTCGCCGTCATCGGTATCGCGATCCTGGCTGGCCTCGCGACGGCCGTGCCCGGCGTCAAGGTCGGGCTCGCGCAGACCGAGCGCTTCACGTCGACCCCGGAGGCCGTCGTCGGCCAGGAGATCATCGCCGAGGCCTTCTCGGCGGGCAGCGGTTCCCCCGCGATCGTGATCGCCAACGCGGATGCCGCGGAGCAGGTCGTCGAGGCGGCGCTCGAGATCGACGGGGTCGACAGCGCCCGCATCGTCGACTCCAACGACGAGATCGCCGAGGTCAACGTGCAGTTCAATGTCGCCGCCGAGACGGAGGAAGCCTTCGCGCTCGTCGAGGAGCTCCGCACCGAGCTCGACTCCGTGGAGGGCGCGGATGCGCTCGTGGGCGGCATCGACGCCGAGAGCCTCGACCAGGCCGCGGCACAGGAGCGTGACGAGATGCTCGTCATCCCGCTCATCCTCGTGGTCGTGTTCGTCGTGCTCGTGCTGTTGCTGCGCTCGCTGCTCGCCCCGATCATCCTGCTGCTGACCGTCGTCGGCTCGTTCTTCGCGAGCGTCGGGGCGTCGTGGCTGCTCTTCCAGTCGGTCTTCGACTTCCCCGCACTCGACACCTCGGTGCTGCTGTTCAGCTTCCTGTTCCTCGTCGCGCTCGGGGTCGACTACAACATCTTCCTCGTCACCAGGGCGAAGGAGGAGGCCGAGAAGCTCGGCACACGCCGCGGCATGGTGCGGGCGCTCTCCGCGACGGGCGGGGTGATCACGAGCGCGGGCATCCTGCTCGCCGCCGTCTTCGCCGTGCTCGGCGTGCTGCCCCTCATCACGCTCACCCAGATCGGCATCATCGTCTGCGTCGGCGTGCTCATCGACACGCTCCTCGTGCGCACCGTCATCGTGCCCGCCTTCGCCTTCATGCTGGGCGACTGGTTCTGGTGGCCCCGCCACGGACGGATGCGCCAGCACAGCGCGGCCGAGCCGGCACCCGTCGAGGACTCGGCCGAGGCGATCGCCGAGGCCGAGGAGCGGGTCGAGGCGCGAAGCTAGGTCGAGAGCAGGTCCAGGACCCGCGTCTCCGCACCCGCCGCTTCGAGCCGGGTGGCGGCGGCGCGGGCCGCTCGCCCGTAGGGTGCTGACGACCCTGAGATGAGGGATCGAGAGTTGGCCGTCTCGACGAGCGCCGTCAGCTCGAAGGCAAGCTGCTCGGCGTCGGAGCAGTTCGGCAGCTCACCCGCCGCGATGGCATGGTCGATCGTGCGAATGAAGTATGAGTCCCGATCGGCGATGGCGCGGGCGATCTCGTCTCGCACAGGGCCGGGATGAGAGTCGAACTCTGCCGAGACGGCGAGGAAGAAACATCCGCCATCAAAGACCCGCTGCTCGGAGTAGTCGAGCCAGGCGCGCACGAGCCGAGCGACGCGGGCCGCGCCCTTTGGGTGCGCCCGCACGGGGTCGATCACCACGTCCATGAAGAGCGCGCGCGCCGCCTCGATCGTGGTGAGCTGCAGTTGCTCTTTGGACCCGAATAGGGCGGCGACTCCGCTCTTGCTTGCCTCGACTTCGCTCGCGAGGCGAGCGATCGAGAGGCCCTCGAGACCGTCCGTCGACGCAATCTGCATCGCGCGCTCCAGCACCGCGCGTCGCGAACGATCTCCGCGAAGTCGCCGTCCGTCGGACTTCCCCGTTTTCATGGTTTAAGTGTACGCTCGTCCGTGTTGTTTTATATGTACGGTCGTTCGTATTGTTTGAGGAGTCTCCGTGAGCATCCGCACCGCCTTCGCCGCCATCCAAGCCCTCTCGCCCCGCGTCGCCGCCCACGCTGCACTGCCGCTGTTCCGGCGGGTCGGCCCCCGCCTCCCCGTGCACCCCAGGGACATGGCCACGCACGATGCCGCGCGGCGCGGCACCATCACCGTGCGCGGGCACCGCGTCACCACCTACGCGTGGGGCGACGGCGAGCGCCCAGTACTCCTCGTGCACGGATGGCGCGGACGGGCGTCGCAGTTCGCCCCGCTCATCCGGGAACTGCGGAGCGAAGGGCACAGCGTCGTCGCGTTCGACGCCCCCGCCAATGGCGACTCCCGCGGCCGACGCACCCACGTGCTCGACTACAGCGACGCCATCCGTCAGCTCGAGCGTCGCCACGGCGGCTTCGGCGCGATCGTCGCACACTCCTTCGGGCTGCCCTCGGCCGTGGCATCCGTCGTCGATGGCGTCGTCACCGATCGTGTCGTCGGAATTGCGGGCGTGGCCGAGCCAGCGCACCTTCTGCAGCAGTTCGGTCGGATGCTGGGCCTGAGCGCCGAGACCAAGTCGCATCTGAGGCGCCTCTTCGAACAGCGCGTGTTCCCACACCACCCGGGAATCGTCGACCGCTACTCGGCGCTGCTCAATCCGCTACCGCCGGAGGTACCCCTGCTGCTCACCCACGACCGGGGAGACACCGTGGTCGAGCCGTCACAGTCGGAGCAACTTCACGCCGTCCACGCGGGCCGGTCAACACTTGTGCTCACCGAGGGACTCGGGCACCGGCGCATCCTCTCGGCCGACGTGACGCTGGATGCCGTGATGTCATTCGTCTCCGGGGTGGACAGCCCGATGACCGAACACGTGCGCCTGCTCTGAGCCAACCCGCCCTCCTGTTGCGCGCACACCTTCTGGGGCATGGTGGACGGCATGAAGGCGCTCATCGCATCCGGTTCGGGTCGCTACGCCGACCCGTGGCATCCGTTCCCCCGCACCTCGCCCTTGATCGCCGAGGTACTGACGGCCGCCGGGTTCAGCGTCGAGATCGACGACGACGTGGATGCCGCGATGGCCCGGCTCGACGGCGTCGCGCTGCTCGTACTCAACGCGGGTGGGCCATCCGAGTCCGGACCGGGGACAACGCCGCAGCAGTCCATCGACGGCTTCGCCTCAGCGCTCGAGCGGGGCATCGGCATCCTCGCGGTGCACTGCGCGCTCTCGTCGATGCCCGACTACCCCGAGTGGGCGAGCACGGTCGGCGGAAGGTGGGTGCAGGACGTCTCGTGGCATCCCCCGATCGACACCGCCCACGTGACGGGGCTGGCCCTGCCCGACGGCACCCCGATCAGCGACTTCGACGTGTTCGACGAACGCTACCTGGCGCTCGAAGAGCTCGGGCCTCGGCACACGGTTGCCGAGCACCACCACGAGGGTGACACGGCGCCAGCGGCGTGGGTGCGCGAGGTGGGCGCGTCACGTGCCGCGGTCGACACGCTGGGGCACGACGAGAAGTCCTACGAGTCGGGGGGGGACGACGCGAGCTCATGACGCGGCTCGCACTGTGGGCCGCGCGGGCTTAGCGGGACGTCAGCCGCCGACGCGTCCGAGGTCGGATGCCGAGACATCCGTTCGGTGGAAGTTCAGGTGCGAGCGGCTCGCCGTCGGCCCCCGCTGCCCCAGGTAGCGCGAGAACGTGGCGCCCGAGCCGTAGGGGCGCTCGGCGGGCGAGGTGAGCTTGAAGAAGCAGAGCTGCCCGATCTTCATGCCCGGCCAGAGCTTGATCGGCAGGGTCGCGACGTTGCTCAGCTCGAGCGTGACGTGGCCCGAGAAGCCGGGGTCGACGAAGCCGGCGGTCGAGTGGGTGAGGAGGCCGAGGCGCCCGAGCGAGCTCTTGCCCTCGAGCCGGGCCGCAATGTCGTCGGGCAGCGTGACCTGCTCATACGTCGACCCGAGCACGAACTCGCCCGGGTGCAGGATGAAGGGCTTGTCGGCGTCGACCTCGAGCAGGCGGGTCAGCTCGGGCTGGTCCTCGGCGGGGTCGATGTAGGGGTACTTGTGGTTGTCGAAGAGGCGAAAGTAGCGGTCGAGCCGCACGTCGACGCTCGAGGGCTGCACCATCTCGGGTTCCGTGGGGGTGAGGCCGATGCGGCCCGAGGCGAGTTCAGCGTTGATGTCGCGGTCGGAGAGCAGCATGGAACCGAGACTACTGGACGGATGCTCGGGCGCGGTCGCGCGGTCCTCTCGGCCGCAGATGACCGACTTTCGGACAGATGACCGTGCCGCGGCGCAGTCATCTGTCCGAAAGGCAGTCATTCGTCGGGCGGGGCGCCCGGGGCGCTACCGCAGGGGTTTGGCGAGCACGAGCATCCGCAGGTCGTCGCGGAGCGGGATGCCGAAACGCTCGTCGCCGTAGGGGAACTCGCGGAACTCCCCCGTGCGGCCGTAGCCGCGTCGCTCGTAGAAGGCGATGAGGTCGGGACGCTGCTCGATCACCGTCATCTCCATGGCCGTGGCGCCCCACAGTTCCGTTGCTCGACGCTCGGCCTCGGCGAGGATCCGCTTGCCAAGACCCCCGCCCTGGCCGTCTGGCCGCACGGCAAACATGCCGAAGTAGGCCGCCCGCTCGCCCGCGCGCGTGATGTGGGCACAGCCGACGAGGGTGCCGTCCCGTTCCGCCAAGAGCACGACGCTGTCGGGCCGCGCGATGTCCTCCGCGAGCACCTCGGGGTCGATGCGCTGCCCCTCGAGCAGGTCGGCCTCGGTGGTCCAGCCCTGGCGACTCGCATCGCCGCGATAGGCGGAGGTCACGAGCTCCACGATCGCGGGAATGTCAGCGTCCATCGCAGTTCTGAAGAGCAGGTCGTTCACGATCCGAGGGTACTCGCTAGTATGGGAGCGTCCGGTTCGCCGGAAATGCGGATGTAGTTCAATGGTAGAACTTCAGCTTCCCAAGCTGATAGCGCGGGTTCGATTCCCGTCATCCGCTCAGTCAGGGCCTCCGCAGAGCATCGACCGCGCGTTCAGTCGGCGAGCACCGCAGCCAGGCGGCGTCGCGCGCGGATGTACGGCGCCGGGTCAATGACGAGCTCGCCGTCAACCTCCTGCAGGTCGCGGATTCCCTCGTCGCCGACCGTGATCGACATCGCCACAATGAGTCGCGCCTCCGTCTCACTGTCGTCATCGGGGAGGCGGGCCAGTTCGCGGTGGGAGTCGAGCCACGCGGCGATGACGGCGACGAGACGCTCGCGACTGTCGTGGGCGGCCCAGGACACGGCCGATGTCGTGCCCGGTTCGCGGGCGAACAGGGCGAGGCGCCGACGTGTGACCGCGTCATCCGTCTGGCCCCGCACTGATTCGGTCACGATGAGGGATGCCGCGACCACCAGGTCGTCGCTGTGGGTCGTCAGCAGTCGCTCGGTGAGCGCTGGATCGTATTCGAGGGGCGGCCCGAAGATGGCCTGGTCGAGCGAGGAGAAGTAGTTGAAGAAGGTGCTGCGCGAGACCATCGCCGCGTCGCAGATCTGCTCGACCGTGACACTCTTGATGCCGCCCTCGTAGGCGAAGTCGACGGCAGCTTTCTCTATCCGTCGTCGAGTGAGGCGCACCTTGCGCTCCCGCAGGCCCTCGGCCATGTGGACCTCCCTCGATCGCGTAAGTACACACGATACGTGACCGGGGCCGACACGCAATGGCCCGCCCCGGTCACGCTTCGACTACGCCTTGCGGGTGGTTGCAGCGCGGCGGAGCCGCACGGCCGTGAAGGCTGAAGGCGAGCAGCAGGGCGCCTGCTCCACTTCACTGAGCAGCGGTGCGGGCGAGGGGCGGTGCGCGAGGGTCAGTGCGTGTCGAAGAGCTCCTGGTAGGCCCTGACCGCCGAGATCGTCGCCGCGCGCTCCTCCGCGGTCGGGGCTGTCGGATCCTTCGCGATGGGCAGGGAGCCGAGCTTCATGAGTGCCGCCATGAGCAGCAGGCGCGCCTTGATCGCGGTGAGGTTCGACCCGGCGACCACGAGTGGAGTTGGGTCGGCAAAGCCCTCGGGGGCTCCGCGGCCGACACCGACCACGGGGATGCCGCTGAAGACGGCTCGTTCCAGGAGTGCTGCGGATGCCTTGGATGGCAGCCGTCCGTAGGGCACGAGCCCCTCGGTGACGATACCCCCGAGTCGGCGGAGGGCCAGCTTCTGCTCGATGATCGCCTGCAGTACCGGAAGGTCGTCAGCCGTGGCATCCCACTCCTCGTCGAAGTAGCCGCCCTCCTTGACGATTGAGACGGAGGGGATGGCGTGCTCGGTGATGCGACCCTCGGCATCCTTGACCTCCACCTCGACGAATCGCAGCGAGCCGTCGACCAGAGCTGCGGCCTTGACCGTGCTCGGCAGGACTGTGGTGCGCATCTCTGAGAGATAGGTGTGCTTGTAGGCGGGGAGGTAGGTGAGGTGGATGGCACCGGTGTGGGTTGTCTGCCCGATGATGCCGCCGTGGCCTCCAGTGGCACGGTAGTTGCCCGGCCGCGCGTCGGACTTGTAGACCTCCCGCGCCGCGAAGTACTGCTGCTCCTCGATCACGACCACGCCGCAGCGATTGCGGCCATCAGCGTCGGCCCAGCGACCCGACGCGATGAAGGAGACCGAATCGACGATGTTCTTGGGCCCGTCGGCGCTGATGAGGCCCTGCGGGCGCTGCGCCGAGTTGCCACAAATGGGGAGCGTCGTGTCAATGAGCAGGCTCATCCAGTACGCGGTCTCTTCCACCTGTGGGCTCCCCTGGGTCCAGATGAGGCCGTCGTAGTCGCCGGATGACGCGATCGCCTGCACATCGTTCGTGATCTTGGCGAGCGCGGGACGTGCCGGCACCGAGGAGAGGTGCACGGGCTTGTAGGCGTTGAAGTGTCGGCCACGAATCTCCGCTGGGATGTCACCCTCGCCGACATCGGTGCGCTTGGCTGCGGCAAGCCCCTTGCTGTAGCCGGCCGGAGGAGCGACCCGGTAGAAGTCGACGGTGGCGCGCGACGAGATCGCGCTCGCGGTGCCCCCCTCCTCGATGCCGAGGCGGTCGATTTCCTCGAAGCTCCACGAACCGTCTGGAAAGAAGCCCTGCCGCGCCGCGGATGCCGAACCGAGCGGCACCGCCATCTCCTCCTCCCAGGCGCTGCCGTCTGCCTGCACGGCCATATAGGGCAGCGGGTAGAAGCCGTCTTCGGGGCGGAGCTCGATCGCATACACGGGGGTGTCACCCTCCGCCGAAGGTTCATCGCGCACGACACCGTCGGTACCGACCCACCCATCCGGCGGGCCGTAGAGCTCAGCGGCATCCGCCTCCAAGGGGTGCGCCGAGAACTGTTCGACATACACGGTTGCCGGCAGGGCCAGCCGCTGGGATCGGAGCGCATCGAAACGCAACCGCTCCCCCGCCGCGTCGGTCAGCAGCGGAAGTCCGCGCTGCGAGCGCGCCTTGTTCGAGGTCACGAGGGGCGGCGTGTTCTGGATGGTTGCGGTCGGGCCGCTGAGGTGCGCGATGCGCGCTTTGGCCACGGTCATCGTGTCTCCTTCTGCAGGGATGCTTGCCCCTCGACGAGCACGTCGAGGGCTCCGGACGGTGGAAGGTCGAGTGCGCCGTCGGGCGGCGACGCGGGGCGGTGGAAGTGGAGGAGGGCGGCGCTCACGACCCCGACGAGTGCGGCAGCGCCTCCGACGACGAGGAAGGCCACGCTCAGGCTGGAGAGGGCCGCTACCGCGCCGAAGGCTGCCGGGCTCGCGAGGAGCGCTGCCTGGTTGCCAGCGGAACGCAGGCCCGACGCGATTCCCAGCTGCGTCGGCGGCACCTCGTCGGAGAGCAGCGTCAGCGAGAGCGGCTGGGCGAACCCGACGGCGAGCCCGTTGACGACGCCGATTGCGATGAGGAAGGTCATGTTCCCCGGTGCCACGGTGGCGAGCATGGCCGTCGTCGCTCCGATGACCACCACGAGGCCTGCGAAGAGCGGCACTCCGAGCACCCGCAGCCAGGGGGCGAAGAACGGGCGAGCCCCGAATCCGGCGAGCGCGCTCGCGCTGATGACAAGCCCGATCTGCCACTGCTCCAGCCCGGCACCGTGCAGCAGGAGCGGCTGCCATGCCGAGCGGATGTCGTGCAGCATGAGGGCCGTGAAGCTCAGCAACACGGCGATGACGACTGGGCGGTTCTTCAGGAGGGCGGCGGCCTCGGCGTACGGCCTGATGATCGGGATGCCACGGCCTTGGCGTTGCACGGTCGAGCGGGGCGCCGCGGCGATGGCCACGATGAGGAGCGCGAGGGAGAGCGTTGCGTAGGCGGAGTAGGCGACGACATAGCCGCCGAGACTCTGCAGCGCGCCGCCAACCGCCGGGCCCACCATCTGGCCGAACGACACGAACACGGTGAAGGTCGCGATGCGTCGGGCTCGATCGTCGCGCGAGAGGCCCCCCGTCGCGCTGGTGATGGATGCCTGCAGGCTCACCCACACGCAGAGCGTTCCCAGGCCGAGGAGCACCTGGCTGATGACGACGGTGGTCAGGTCGGGGATGACCATGAGGGCGCCGCCAGTCAACATGAGCGAGCCGCCCGCGATCAGCAGCGGCCTGCCGCCCCAGCTGTCCACGAAGCCGCCGATGAGCACGGCCAGCACGGTGGGGAAGATGGAGAAGGATGCGAGCGCGATGCTCGCATCGACCTCCGTGCCACCGAGACTCAGCACATACGTGCCGACGAGCGGTCGCATCATCGAGTGGGCGGTCCAGTAGAAGACGCCGAGGGCCGCGAAGACCGCGGCCCCGGCGCCGTGACGACGTGCCACGTGATCAGGCGATGAGCGCGGCCGCCGCGACGGGGGGCCACATCTCGATCAGGTCACCCGAGTCGAGCACCGCCCCGAACATCCCGCGCACGTTGTTGATCGTGCCCTGGTGCAGCTCCGGCGAGTACGCGGCGCAGCAGTCGGGCACGAGGGCGACGTTGTAGTCGAGGAAGAGGCCGTCGCGCAGCGTGGACTCGACGCAGACGTTGGTCGCGACCCCCGTCAGCAGGATCGTCTTGACCCCGGCCGTGCGCAACACCATGTCGAGGTCGGTGCCGGCGAATGCGGAGTAGCGATGCTTGTTGACGACGAGCTCCCCCTCCTCCGGCGCGACGACGTAGAACTCGGCACCCCACGTGCCGGTGCGGCAGTTCGGGTCGTACTCAGGCGTATCCATGTCTCCCATGCGCGTGTTCCACACCTCGGAGTCGACGCTGAGGTCGTGCGTCGTCTGGATGAAGACGATCGGCATACCGACGGCCCGCGCCTCGTCGAGGAGCGCCTGCAGACGGGGAACCATTTCGACGGCAGCTGAGACGTCGTGCCCCTTGCGGGCGGAGACTCCCTCAGGGTGGCAGAAGTCGTTCTGCACATCGACGACGATCAGGGCGGTGGTTGCGGGAGCGAATCGCTCTGCGGAGTAGCTGGTCATGTCGGTTTCTCCTCTTCTGGGGTTCAGCAGTCGCCGGTGAACTTCGTGGTGGCGACGGTGTCGTAGGACTGCGGCACGTCGGAGTCGTCGAGGATCTTGCCGGCGCGCGCGACCTTGAGGTTCGTCTCGATCGCCTCGGTGGAGAGGCAGCTGCCGTCCCAGAGCAGGTCGGCGTAGGTGCGGTCGAGCGTTGCCTGCAGCACCTCGGGGTCGAGCGTGGGGAACTCGGTCTTGGCGAGTTCGAAGGCGTACTCGGGGTCGCCTTCGATGAGCTCCTGGCCCTTCATGAGCGCGTCGACGAAGCGCTGCACGAGTTCAGGGTTCTCATCGATGGTCTTCTCGGGCACGACGATCGACGAGTAGGCGTAGGGGCCGAGTTCCTGCGGCACGTTGAGGAAGGGCTCCGACCACAGTCCCTGCGAGACGCCCATCCCCAGCTGCGGGTCGGCGACGACGGCGATCTCAGCGGATCCCGCCGACATCGCGGCCGGGATGGCGGAGGAGTCCTCCAGCTCCTGGAGCACCGTGTCGGCATCCGGGTCGATGCCGTTCTCAATCAGGATGTGGCGAAGGATCGCGTTGGGGGTGCCGCCGTGACGACCCCCGACGATGGTCTTGCCGGCGAAGTAGTCGCCGAGATCGTCGCCCGCTGCGGGCTCCTCGCCCTCGGGGGCGACGAAGTAGACGTTGCCGCGGTTGACGACGTTGACGACGCCCTTGAGGCTGGCGCCCTTCACGTTCGCGACGGCACCGGACTCGACACCGCCGATGAAGCCGAACACCTCGCCGGAGAGCACCGAGTTGACGTGGCCACCGCCCGTGAGCGTGGTCACCTCCACGGTGATGCCGACGTCTTCGAACGCGCCGCTGTCGATGGCGGCGTAGAGCGGCAGGTACCCGACGCCGTGCACCGGCTCCGCGATCGTGAGGGTGACGTGTTCGTCACCGTTCGCGCTGGGAGCCCCGCCCGCGGGGGCGGTGCAGCCGGTGAGGCCGAGGGCGGTCAGGGCAAGGGCGGCGCCGACGCTGGGGAGGGCGAACTTCTTGTGAGTCACGTGATTCCTTTCGTGGAACGCGGATGCAGGGTGTTGGGTGCGGGATGGGGCAGGACAGTCGAGCGGATGCTTCGGGGCTCACGCCCGCGCGTGCATCAGTTGCTGTGCACGACGCCCTTGATGAGCCAGCGCTCGAGCAGCGAGACGACGACGTACAGGAGCGCGGAGAGGAGGGCGAGCGTGAACACGCCAACCCAGATGAGGGCGATGTCGTAGGTGGAGCCGGCGTATTGGATCATGCGCCCGAGGCCTTCCCGTGAACCGATGTACTCGCCGACGACCGCACCCGTGAGCGCGAGGCCGATCGCGATGCGGAGGCTCGAGATGACCCACGGGATGACGGAGGGGAACACGGCCTTCTGGAAGACCTGCCACTTGGATGCGCCGAGCGAGTACAGGAGGGTGATCAGGTCCTTGTCGACGGCACGGACTGCCGTGTAGGTGTTCAGGATCTGGATCACGATCACGATGGCCGTCGCCATGGCGATCTTCGAGGAGATACCGATGCCGAGGACCAGCACGATGATGGGGGCGAGCGCGAGCTTCGGCATGGCCTCGAAGGCGATCACCATGGGCTCCGCGACGAGGGCGTAGGTGCGTGACCACCAGAACGAGAGGCCGATGCTCACACCTCCGATGACGCCGATGAGGAAGCCGGCGATCGTCGACCCGAAGGTGAATCGTGCGTTGACGAAGAGGTCGCCGTTCTGGATCGTGATGAGCGCGGTGTCCCAGATGCGGCTCGGCTGGCTCCAGAAGAAGGTGTCGATCCAGCCGGCCCTGGCACCAATCTCCCAGAGGGCGAAGACGGCCACGACGACCCCGATGCGCAGGGTGTTCACCCACCACGAGGCCGGTTCCTTGGTGCTGCGCCGCCGTCGCGCCGCCAGGACGGGCGCCTTGCGGAGCTCAGAGAGCCTGCTGAGGGCCTGCTCCGTGCCGGGCGCCAGCTGTGGCGCGTTGGGCATCCGGACCGCTGTTTCAGTCATCTTCAGTCCTCCACGACGATGCGGCCGCCGACACGGTGCGCGCTGTTCAGGTACTCGCGCGCCTCGGCCTTCAGCGCGACGAACTCGGGACTCGTGGAGATCGAGCTGTGCCTGGGCCTCGGCAGCGTGATGGGCATCTCCGCGACGATGCGCCCGGGGCGGGCGGACATCACGAAGACGCGGTCGGACAGGTAGATCGCCTCGTCGATGTCGTGCGTCACGAACAGCACCGTCTTCTGGAAGTCGTCCCAGAGGTCGAGCAGCCACTCCTGCATGTGCTCACGGGTCTGCGCGTCAAGAGCACCGAAGGGCTCGTCGAGCAGGATGATGTCGCGGTTAAAAAGGATCGTGCGCAGGAGGGCCGCCCGCTGCTTCATGCCGCCGGAGAGCTGGCTGGGGTAGCGGTCCATGAAGCTGCCGAGGCCGTAGGTCTCGAGGAGGGGCTTCGCGATCGCGTATGCCTCCTTCTTCTTGACGCCGCCGATCTCGAGGCCGAGCACGACGTTGTCGAGCACCGTGCGCCAGGGGAGCAGCATGTCTTTCTGCAGCATGTACCCGACGAGCCCCTGCTGGCCGTTGCGCTCCACGCCGTCCACGACGATGCTCCCGGAGGAGGGCTCGTCAAGGCCGGCGATGAGGTTGAAGAGCGTCGACTTGCCGCAACCACTCGGACCGATCAGGGAGATGAACTCGCCCTCGCGCACCTGAAGGTTGGCGCCCACGAGTGCCTCCACGAGCGAGCCGTCCGGGCTCTGGAAGTAGCGCGAGACATCGTCGACGACAAGCTGGGCGGACGGTGGACTCATCGCATCCATGGGCGGAAGCGCTGGCGAGGGTGCAATAGTCACGCGGGACCTCCAATGAAGGATCTATAATCTATAGACCCCATAGAACAGGGCGAATGTTTCCGGCGCTGGTGCCGTTTCGTGAACAGAGTGTTTCGGCCTAGACGGAAGACAACGGCTCGAGAAAGAGCGAGGGAGCACGATGACGCAGCTCGACGCAGCCCCACCCCGCACCGCCCACGTCTGGGTGCGAGAACGACTGCGCCAAGACATCCTGAGCGGCGTCTACCGACCCGGCCACCCGCTCAAGCAGACCGAACTCGCCGCCCAACTGCGGGTCAGCGTCACCCCCGTGCGCGAGGCGATGCGAGACCTCGCAACAGAGGGCCTCGTCGTCGTCGACCCCCAGCGGGTGGCCCGCGTGCGCAACCTCGACCCCAAGGAGGCGCGGGAGGTCAACGAGATCCGGCTGCTGCTCGAGCCCCTCGCGGCGAAGCTCGCCGCGACCCATGCGTCGCCGGAGAACGTGGCAGCGATCAGAGCGCTCGCCGAGGAGTCAGTCGCCGCAGAGACGGAGGTCGAGTGGCTCGACGCCAACCGTCGCTTCCACATGGCCGTCATCGAGAGTGCGCGGGCGTCCCTCCTGGTGAACATCCTCACGAACCTGCGACAGATCTCCTCCATCTATCTCGCCGCGGCGGTGCGCACGAATGACGGCGTGCGCGAGAAGAGCAAGCAGGAGCACCTCGCACTCGCGGCGGCGATCGCGGCTGGCGACGGTGACGAGGCGGCGCGACTCATCCGCGACCACCTGTTCCCCCACGACGTGCTGACCACGGTCGCAGAGGACCATGTAAAAAATTCTTGACACGCGCCGCAAAGAGGCGCATGCTGTCCGATGTAAAGAAAGTTAGACATCCGGAGGGCATCGTGGGCTACATCGAACGCAACACCTGGGCACAGATGATCGCCAGCCTCGGCGGCGGCATCATGTACTTCGCGATCGTGCTGCCACAGCTCGCGACGCGACCCATCGACGAGATCGGCTGGATCGCGCCCATGCTGTGGACGATCGGCGGCGCCATCGTCGTGTCGATCGCCGTGAGCATCCTGTGGGGGATCGTCGCGGGCATGGTGAACCGCGACGACGCATCCGCCTCCGACCAACGCGACCGCGAGATCGGATGGCTCGGCGACCGGGTCGGGCAGGCGTTCCTGGTGCTCGGCGGGGTTGGGGCGCTCGCCCTCGTGATGCTCGATGCCCACCGGTTCTGGATAGGCAATGCGCTCTTCCTGGGGTTCCTGCTCTCAGCCCTTCTCGGCGGCCTCGCCCGCCTCATCGCCTACCGGCGGGGCTTCTGATGGGCGGCAAGCCGACCCGGGTGACCAACCGCATCCGGGCACTTCGCGCCGACAACGACGACATGACGCAGGCCGAACTCGCCCGCCGCGTCGGCGTCACCCGGCAGACCCTCATCGCGATTGAGCAGGGCAAGTATTCGCCCTCGCTTGAGCTCGCCTTCCAGATCTCCCGCGTCTTCGGCGTAGGACTCGACGACGTATTCCAGTACCCGACAAGCACGGAGGACTAGCAATGAATGCCCAGGCCACCACCCCCACCACCATGACCGCCTGGGCACAGTCCCAGTACGGCGGCCCCGAAACAGTCGCGAGCCGAACGGTGCAGGTCCCCGCGCCGGGCAAGGGCGAAGTGCTGCTCTGGGTGCGCGCGACGAGCATCAACGCCGGCGACATCCGCCTCATGCGCGGCGACCCCATGTTGGTGCGGGCCGTCTTCGGGCTGCGCCGCCCCCGCGTGCCCGTTCGGGGCATGGATGTCGCGGGCACGGTCGTCTCGATCGGGCCCGGCGTTGACGGCTGGAGTGTGGGCGACGAGGTCGTCGGCGAACTCCCGGGCGGCGGCCTCGCCCCCTACGTCATCGCCCCGGCCAAGCGGCTGGTGCGGAGGCCGGACGCGGTATCCCCGCCCCTCGCCTCGACGCTGCCCATCGCGGGCGGCACCGCCTGGCAGGCACTCGAGAGCGCCGGAGTGCGGACCGGGTCGCGAGTGCTCGTGATCGGGGCATCCGGCGGCGTCGGCACCTTTGCGGTGCAACTCGCAGCCCTGCGCGGGGCGGAGGTGTGGGCGCTGTGCAGCCCCCGCAACAGCGCCCTCGTCGAGTCGCTCGGCGCCACGCGCACCTTCGACTCCCGCGGCGCCGACCTCGCCACCTTCGACGCCGCGAGCTTCGACCAGATCATCGACATCGTCGGCACGACACCCCTGCCGACACTGCAGCGGCTGCTGCGTGAGGGCGGCGCGCTCTCAATGGTCGCCGGAACCGGCGGTCGCGTGCTCGGGCCGATCGGGCGCATCCTGCAGGCGGGCGTGCGGTCGATCGGGTCATCGCGCAAGTTGAAATCTCTCACCGCAATGCCGAAGCAGGCGGTGCTTGCCGAGCTCGTGCAGCTCGTCGCCGACGGCACGCTCACGCCCGTGATCGAGCGGGAGTGCCGGATGCCCGAAGCGGTCGATGCCCTCAGGCATGTGGATGCCGGGCACACGGTCGGCAAGGTGGTCGTGCTGGCGGAGTGAGGCTGGGGGCGCCGCCGGAAGGCGGCGGGTCAGCGCTCGCTACAGGTTCTGGCCACGCGCTACTGAAACGTCAGCCGCGGAACGCAGAAACCTGGAGCGCTGGGGGCTCACGCCGGTCGCCTCGGCTACGCGCGGCTCCCCGGCTCCTGAGGGGGATCATCCGTCGCCAGCGCGACCGCGTGCAGCACCTGCGCGACCGAGGGCACGCCCGTCGCGCGCCGCACCTCTGCACCATCGGGCGAGCGGATGATCACGGTCGGCGTCGCCACGATGCTGTCGCGCTCCGCCAGGTCGGGGTGTGCGGCGATGTCGCGCTCGACGAGTGACAGTTGCGGAAGCATCCGCTCGACGTGGTGCAACACCGTGCGGGTCTGGCGGCAGGCGGCGCAGAAGCTGGACGTGTACAACTCGAGCTGCACCCCCTGCGCCGAATGGTCCATAGTTCGACCGTACGCCAGGCCACGTCGACGGGGTCACCGCGACTACGGAGAAACGGCGACACGCCGCCGGATCTGACCGGCCGTCTCGGCGTGTCGCCAAATCTCCGAAGTTGCGGTGGAGACCCGCCAGTTCAAATCAGATCAGGCCAGCTCACTCACCAACTGCTCGATGCGGGCGCGGATGTCGTCGCGGATCGGGCGCACCGCATCCAGTCCCTGCCCGGCCGGGTCGTCGAGCTCCCAGTCCTCGTAGCGCTTGCCGGGGAAGATGGGGCAGACATCGCCGCAGCCCATCGTGATGACGACATCCGACTCCTGTACGGCATCCGTCGTCAGCACCTTGGGTTGTTCGCCGGCGATGTCGATGCCGAGTTCCGCCATCGCCTCGACCGCGGTCGGGTTGATCTGGTCGGCCGGCATCGACCCGGCGGAGCGCACCTCGATGCGGTCGCCGCCGAGGTGGCGCAGGAAGCCCGCGGCCATCTGGGAGCGGCCCGCGTTGTGCACGCAGACGAAGAGGACGGAGGGCTTTGCGGTCATGCGGATGCTCCTTGCTGGGTGGACGAGGCGGTGGATGGCACGGCGTACGGGTCGGTGTTGAACCATTTGCGGGCGAGCCAGAGCGACACATAAACGAGGCCGACGAGCACGGGCACCTCGATGAGTGGCCCGACAACCCCGGCGAGCGCCTGGCCGGAGGTGGCACCGAAGGTGCCGATGGCGACCGCGATGGCGAGTTCGAAGTTGTTGCCGGCCGCCGTGAAGGCGAGCGTGGACGAGCGCGCGTAGCCGAGATTCAGTGCGCGACCCGCGAGCAACCCCACGAACCACATGACGGCGAAGTAGGCGAGGAGGGGCAGGGCAATGCGTGCGACATCCGCTGGCCGCGACGTGACCTGCTCACCCTGCAGCGCGAAGAGCAGCACGATCGTGAAGAGCAGGCCGTACAGCGCCCACGGGCCGATACGGGGCACGAACTTCGCCTCGTACCATTCGCGGCCCTTGCGGCGTTCCCCGATGAAGCGGGACGCGAACCCGGCCAGGAGGGGGATGCCGAGGAAGATGAGCACGTTGACGGCGATCTCGCCCATCGAGATGTCGAGCCCCTGCGTGTTAAGCCCCAGCCAGCCGGGCAGCACGGCGAGGTAGAACCAGCCCAGCACCGAGAACGCGAGCACCTGGAACACCGAGTTGATCGCCACCAGCACGGCGGCGGCCTCACGGTCTCCGCAGGCGAGGTCGTTCCAGATGACGACCATGGCGATGCAGCGGGCGAGCCCCACGATGATGAGACCGGTGCGGTAGTCGGGCAGGTCGGGCAGCAGCAGCCAGGCGAGCGCGAACATGAGGGCGGGGCCGACGAGCCAGTTGAGCACGAGCGACGACACGAGCAGCCTTTTGTCACCCGTGACGGCAGCCACCCTGTCGTAGCGCACCTTCGCCAGCACCGGGTACATCATCACGAGTAGGCCGAGGGCAATGGGCACCGAGATGCCACCGATCTCGAATGCGGCGAGCAGCTCCGACAGTCCAGGCACGAAACGCCCCAGCACGACCCCACCGACCATCGCGAGGCCGATCCAGAGGGGCAGCCAGCGGTCGAGCGTCGACATGCGACGAGCAGCGGATGCCACGGGCGAGGGCTGCGTCGCGACGCTCACGCGTTCACGCCCACTGGCGCGCCGGGGCGGAGGCCAATCTGGAGTGTGGCCGGAGCGCAGCATCCGCCCGCCGCCGTCTCGCCGAGGTCGCCGGAACCGCCGCAGACCCCCGTCTCGGGCAGCACGAGTTCGTTGCGTTCGGCGGCCTCCCGGTCGCCCGCGAGGTGCGCGACGACGCTGCGCACCTGCTCGTAGCCCGTCAGGGCGAGGAAGGTGGGAGCCCGGCCGTAGCTCTTGGCGCCCACGATGAAGAATCCCGGTTCGGGCTGGGCGAGCTGCCGCGCGCCCGTCGCCGCGACCGTGCCGCAGGAGTGGATGTTGGGGTCGATCTCGTCGGCGATGCCCGCGACCGCCTCGAGCGCCGGGTCGAGGTCGATGCGCAACTCCGAGAGGATGCTCGTGTCTGGGCGGAATCCGGTGAGCGCGTAGACGTGGTCGACGTCCGCGATCTCGCGGCCATCCTCCGAGACGACGGTCACGCTGTCGCTCGCGGTGCGGAACTCGGCCACCCGGAACCCCGTCACGAGGGTGACGAGGCCAGCGTCCACGAGCTCGCGGGCACGCGCACCAAGCGCGGCGCGCTCCGGGAGCCCATCGGCGCCACCGCCGCCGAAGACATTCCCTGCGCTGCCACGGCGCAGCGCCCACGTCACCCGTGTGCCGGGCGCCTTCCGGGCGAGCTCGGCGAGCCGCAGCACCGCGTGGATGGCCGAGTGCCCCGCGCCGACGACAAGCAGGTGACGGCCGGCGCACTCGGAGACATCATCCGGAATCCGGTAGGAGACGCGGCGATTGCCCGGCTCCCCCAGCGCGGGGAGACCGTCGGCACCCGCCGGGGCGGGGCGCTGCCAGGTGCCGCTCGCGTCGATGACGGCTCGGGCGAGCATCCGTTGCTCGGAGCCATCTGGGCCGACCGTGTGCACGACGAAGGGTTGGGCGGCGCGACCGCGGTCGGCGACCTTGTCGCGACCGAGGCGGCTCACTCCCGTGACCCGGGTTCCGAAACGGATGCGGTCACCCAGCGCGTTCGCGAGGGGAACGAGGTACTCGCTGGCCCACTTCGCGCCGGTCGGGTAGCCGCTCGCGGGGGCCGTCCAGCCTGTCGCTTCGAGCATCCTTTGCGACGCCGCATCGACGAGCTCGGGCCAGGCCGAGAACATGCGCACGTGACCCCACTCCCTTACGGCAGCCCCGGCCGTCGCGCCGCGCTCGAGCACGATCACGTCGAGGCCGCGCTCGCTCAGGTGCGCCGCGGCGGCGAGGCCCTGTGGGCCGGCTCCGATGACGATGACGGGGTGCTGCGACATCCGCTCTCCTCAGATTGAGAAACTTCAATACGACGACTGTGGGGTATCTATCGAAGAATGTCAATACGTGGGATGATGGTGGCATGACCCTGCCCGCCACTGTCACCGATGCCGCCTGCTGCACCACCGGCGCAGCGCCAGCCATCAGCGTCGACGAAGCCGAGCGCATCGCCCGCGTCTTCAAGGCGCTCGGCGACCCCACGCGCATTCGGCTGCTCTCCCTCATCGCCGCCGGCGAGCGCGGCGAGGCCTGCGTCTGCGACCTGACCGAACCCGTCGGCCTCTCGCAGGGCACCGTCTCGCACCACATGAAGCTGCTGACGGATGCCGGGCTCGTCACCCGCGAACAGCGTGGACGGTGGGCCTACTACGCCATCACCGAGGGGGCGCTGGAGGCCGCGGCCAACGCCCTGCGATTGGTCTAGCCGTTCGCCTCTCCCCGAGGTTCAGGTAGCTATCGAGGTACGCGTCGACAGCATCCGAAGATGTCCGAGTCGCCCTGCTGCCTCAACCCAGCGCAACTTCGGAGATTTGGCGACACGCCGCAGGATCGAGTCCGCCCGCCCGGCGTGTCGCCAAATCTCCGAAGTTGCGTTGGCACGAAGACACCGCTCCATGCCCCGGCCGAGGATCAGACCCGATCGGCAGCAGACGAGCGGATGCCGCGGCTCACCGTGCGGCGTTTGGCTCCGGGGACCCCATCACGCGTTCGGCGAGATCGCACGCGCCAGGCTCCATCGCGCCGATGACTTTGTCGGCAACCCCGGCGAGCGCCGCCTTCTCGTCGTCACTGAGCAGGTCGAAGAAGAGGCTGCGCAGTGCGGCCCTGTGGTCGGGCAGGGCTGCGGAGACGGCGTCGCGTCCCGCATCCGTCAGTTCGATCCAGGTGCCGCGCAGGTCGGTCTCGCATTCGCGGCGGCGGATGAGGCCGCGCGATTCCATGCGGCGCACCTGGTGTGAGAGGCGACTCTTCTCCCAGCCCATGAGCAGGGCCATATCGCCGCTGCGCAGGGCGTTGCCCTCGGCGCTCGCGAGCGTGGACAGCACTTCGAAGTCGGGGCTCGAGATCGAAGCATCTGCCTGCAGTCGCTCCTCGAGGGCAGCGTGAAGCTGGCGTTGCATGACCTGCAGGCCACGCCACGCCATCCATTCGCTGTCGTCGATCTCGGATGCTGCGGCCATGATTCGACAATTGTACCGCTTAGTTGACGCGTCAACCAGTAGGAGTTATTGTTGACGCGTCACCAAATGGTGGCCAACAGCTTTTCACGAAGGGACTTCAATGTCAGACCTCAAGATCGGCATCATCGTCGGCAGCACCCGCCCGGGCCGCCTCGGCCGCATGGTGGGCGACTGGGTCGAGGCGAACGCCGCGGCCGAGGGCGTCGAGTTCGAGCTCGTCGACCTGCACGACTACAAGCTGCCGCTCCTCGAAGAGGCCTACCCCGCTGGCGCCGGCAACTACCAGGGCGACGCGGCGAACGCCTGGGCCTCGAAGATCGGTGAGTTCGACGGCTACCTCTTCGTCACGGGCGAGTACAACCACTCGATCCCCGGCGCGCTCAAGAACGCGCTCGACTACGTCAACGCCGAGTGGAACAACAAGGCCGCCGGCATCGTGAGCTACGGCTCCATGGGCGGCGTTCGCGCCGGCGAGCACCTCCGCCAGGTGCTCGGCGAGCTGCAGATGGCCGACGTGCGTCAGCACGTCATGTTCTCCCTCTTCACCGACTTCTCCGGCATGGCCGAGGGTGCCCCCTCCTTCACGCCCGCCGAGAACAAGGCCGAGGAGCTGCAGACGCAGGTCAGCCAGGTCGTCGCGTGGGCCAACGCCCTCCGTTCTGTGCGCGTCTCGCAGGAGACCATCGCGGCGTAACCCGCTGCAGGAATTCGGATGCCCGTCCAGCGAGTCGCTGGGCGGGCATCCGTCGTTCGTGGCGCTCGTTACCGTTGCGCGATCACGCGCCCGCGCTCGGGGATCAACTTCGGCACGAGCCTCACCATGACGACCATCCCGATCAGTTCGACGAGGGTTTGCGTGACGACGGCGAGCGGGGCGAGCGCGAACGCCGGGGGGAGGGAAAGCGCGAGCGGCAGGACGACGAGCGAGTTTCGCGTGACCACGCCGAAGGTGGCGGCACGGGCGCGAGCGGCATCGAGTCGCACGACCCGAGACACCGTCACGCCCACGACGATCATCACCACGAGGAACACGACATACAGCGGCACCAGGCGCAGCGCCGTGACCGCCTCCTGCCCAAGCGCCGCCACCTGCGAGGCGATCACGACGCAGAGGGTGAGCATCATGAGCGGCACCATCGCCGCCGCCATCGACACCTCGACCGTCCGCCCGGCCCGGTGCCGCCGTGCGACCGCCTGCACGAGCGCCGCGGCCGCGAGCGGCAGCACGATTAGCACCAAGAACGCTTCCACGAACGGCGCAGGGTCGATGTGCCGCACGAGGTCCGGCCCGGCGAACAGCAGCAGATAGGCCGGGAGCAGCAGCAACTGCAGCAGCATCAGCAGCGGGGTCGCCGCGAGCAGCCGCGCCCGGTCACCGCCCGCGAGCCCGGTGAAGACGATGACGTAGTCGACGCAGGGGGTGAGCAGCACCAGCAGCACGCCGACCAGCAGGCCCCGATCATCCGTCACGAAGCGTGACAGCGCAAACGCGACGATCGGCACGACCAAGAAGTTCACGCCGACGACGACGCCGAGAAAGCGGATGTCACGGAGCGAGCGTGCAATCTCCACCAGCGGCACCGCGAGAAACGTGGCAAACAGCAGCAGCGAGAGCACGGGGGTCGTCGCCGCTTCGAGAATCGGCGCGCCGCCGGGGAGCAGCGCCCCGACCGCGACCCCCGCCGCCATGGCACCCAAGTAGAGGGGAACCTGTCGCGCGTCGAGCCACCCCGTCATGAGGCCAGCCTGCCACGGAGCCGCACGCCGACAGCGCGGCGCTTCTCAATCAGCGCGGCCGAGTGTTCAGGCGCGCTGATGAGAAAACACCGCACGGTTAGCGCAGCGGATGCCGCGGCCCATGGCGTGACTACGCCCCGAGCTCCCGCAATCCGCCGAGCGCCTCGGCGAGGCACTCGGCAACGTCGCGATCGTCGCCGGCGACCGCCCACCAGGAGAGGGCCTCCATGATCGCGGTTTGCACGGCCGCGCCCACGGCAGAGGCCGCAAGACTCGGCGTGGCCTCCCCCCGCCTGCGCGCGACGAAGTCAACGAGCGCCTCCCGCCATCCCTCGAACGTGGCGGACTGCGACGCGCGCAACTCAGGGGAGAGCACGATGAGTCGCAGGCGGGCGCGCAGGATGCTGACATCACCGGAGTCGCGCCCGAAGACACCGAGGACCGCCGAGTAGAGCGCGTCGATGGTGCTGAAGTGGTCGTCAACCTGGTCGAGCGCTTCCTTCAGCGCCTCGATTGAGCTTTCTATGCCACCCCAGACGATGTCGGCCTTCGCCGGGAAATAACGGTGCAGTGTGCGAACGCTCACCCCGACGGCCTCGGCGAGCGCCGCCATGGAGACGTCTCCGTAGCCGAGGCGCTCGATCTC
Source organism: Salinibacterium sp. GXW1014 (assembly GCF_044769865.1). Classification (NCBI taxonomy): domain Bacteria; kingdom Bacillati; phylum Actinomycetota; class Actinomycetes; order Micrococcales; family Microbacteriaceae; genus Salinibacterium; species Salinibacterium sp. GXW1014. The sequence goes on along the minus strand of NZ_JBIZWA010000001.1, from coordinate 1,070,770 downwards.
CGTGAGGGCGAGGGCGCGCAGTTCCTCGATATCAGCCAGCGGTGGGCGTCCCCGCCGGGGCGTTCGAGTCGTCATTGCCCCACGGTAACGCTTGTCCCGGCAACCTTTATGGCATAGCCTGCCATAACTGTTCACTGCGCCAAGGAGGTCGCTATGTCCTTTCCCTTCCCCGATGTCTCCAACCGACCGATCACCGAACTTCTCTCGCTCGCGGGCCGCTCCGCCCTCGTGACGGGCGCCGCTCAGGGCCTCGGCTACGCGATCGCCGAGCGTCTCGCTGAAGCCGGTGCCAATGTGGCCGTCGCCGATCTGAAGGCGGATGCCGCCGCCGCGGCCGCTGCGAAGCTGGCCGACAAGTACGGGGTGAAGGCCGTCGGCATCGCGATGGACGTCTCGGACGAGGCCTCCGTCATCACCGGCACCGACGACACAATCGCCGCCTTGGGTGGACTGAACGTGTGGGTCAACAACGCGGGCCTGTTCCCGGCCATGCCCACGACCGAGATGCCGCTCGAAGTATGGGAGCAGGTGTTCTCGGTCAACAGTCGTGGGGTGTTCCTCGGCTCCCGTGAGGCCGCCAAGCGCATGACCGGCACGGGTGGCGTCATCGTCAACATCGTGTCGACCGCGGGCTTCCAGGTCGCCGGGCCGGGCATGGCCGCCTACATCGCGTCGAAGCACGCTGTCGTGGGAATGACCAAGTCGATGGCGAACGACTTCGCCCCGCTCGGCATCCGCGTGCTCGGGGTTGCGCCCAGCTACGTGCCCACCGAGGGCAACATCGCCATGGCGCAGGAGATGATGGCGCAGGCCGCAGCGGCCGGCATCGAACTGCCCCCGATGGATGTCATGAACCAGAGCCTCATCGGCCGCACGGGAACTCCGGATGACATCGCCCGTGTCGCCCTCTTCGCCGCGAGCGACCTTTCCATGATCATGACCGGCAGCGTGCTGCTCGCCGACGCCGGCGAAACGATCTGAGCCCCCGATGACTGAACAGTTCGATGTGATCGTCGTCGGCTACGGCGATGCAGGCGCCGCAGCCGCAATCGAGGCGGCCGACCGGGGCGCTCGCGTGCTCGTGCTCGACCGCGCCTACGGCGGCGGTGCCAGCGCGCTCTCGGGCGGCGTCGTCTACGCGGGCGGCGGCACAGCGCAACAGCGCGAGGCCGGCTACAACGACAGCCCAGACAACCTCTATAACTACCTCGTACAAGAGGTGGGCGACGCCGTCGACGACGCGACCCTTCGGCGCTTCTGCGAGGAGAGCCCCGCCATGATTCCGTGGCTCGAAAAGCAGGGGGCGCAGTTCCGCTCGAGCGTTGCGCCCTACAAGACCTCCTACCCGACCGACCGGCACTACCTCTACTTCTCTGGCAACGAGAAGGCCCACCCCTATCGACTCACCGCTGAGCCGGCACCGCGCGGACACCGCACGGTCGCCAAGGGACTCGCCTCAGGCAAGGCCCTCTGGACACACCTCAGCCGCTCCGCTCAAGCCAAGGGCGTCACGTTTGTGCCCCTCGCGAAGGTGACCGATCTCGTCATCGAGAACGGTGCCGTCGCGGGCGTCACCTACCGAGTACTCGACCAGAAGCATCCGAAAGCCGCACAGCACCGCGCGATGACCAAACGCACCGCCAAGATCGGCAACTGGGCACCCGACCTCGTGAAGGGCACCACCGACAAGATCGAGAAGATCTGGCGGGAAGGCTCGGAGGAACGCACGGCACGGGCATCCGCCGTCATCCTCGCCGCGGGCGGCTTCATCTACAACAAGGAGTGGATCGCCGAGCACGCGCCTCAGTTCACCAAGATCTCGCCGCTCGGCACGCCCGCAGACGATGGCAGTGGCATCCGTCTCGGTATGTCGGCCGGCGGTGCCGTCGACAAGATGGGCAACGTGACGGCGTGGCGGTTCCTGTCACCGCCCAGCGCCTTCGTCGAGGGTGTCACGGTCGGGCTCGACGGGCGTCGGATCAAGAACGAAGACCTCTACGGCGCCACCCACGGCAACGTGCTCATGCGGGAGTTCGGCGGCAAAGGTTGGGCGGTCTACGACTCCGCGAACTGGAAGAAGGCGCGAGGCCAGTTCTTTTCGCAGACCCAGATCTTCCACAAGCTTCAGGCGCTCTTCACCTTCACGCTCGGGCATAAACGCGCCCGCACGCTTGAGGCGCTCGCAGCAAAGATGGGGGTGGATGCCGCGGGCCTCCGTCGCACCGTCGACGAATACAACGCCGGCATCACCTCAGGAGCGGGCGACCCCGCCCACAAGGAAGCCGAACTCTGCATGCCTGTCACCAAGGCGCCCTTCTACGGCGTTAACATCTCCGACGACGCCTCGCCGTTCTCGCCCATCCCCGGCCTGACGCTCGGTGGCCTCGTCGTCGACGGTGACAGCGGCACGGTGAAGCGCGCCGACGGAAGCCTCATTCCAGGGCTGTACGCCGCCGGCCGCAACGCCGTCGGGGTGTGCTCGAACAGCTACATCAGCGGCTTCGCGCTCGCCGACTGCATCTTCAGCGGCCGTCGGGCGGGCAGGCACGCAGCAGAACTCGCCAGCACCGGGAAGGTCATCACCGACTGAGGCAACCACGCCGACAGTGCGGTGTTTCTCAATCAGCGCGGCCGAATATTCGGGCGCGCTGATGAGAAACCACCGCACTGTTGACACGGATGCCGCAGCTCCTGCCTACGCGGTGGGCACCGCCGTGTCGGCGACCGCCGCGACCTCATCGATCTCGGCGTCAGTGAGCGGGGCATCCGTGCGACGTCCGCTGATGAACAGCGTGAGCACGGCCGAGCCGAGCGCCACGATGCCCGGCGCAGCATCCCCACTCGCGGAGTGCCGTGGTCGACGAGATTGAGCAGCATCCATCGCCCGGAAAGTCGTCGACGCGGCCAGCGGCCTCAACGCAACCTCGGAGAATCGGCGACACGCCGGACTGGAGCCGCGTTCCCACGGCGTGTCCGCCAAAACTCCGAGTTTGCGTTGGCGCGCCACCCCACTCGGGTGCCCCGCGCCCTTCTCAGCCCTCGGCTCGGTGCCCCGAGCACGTTCAACCCACAGGGTCCCGCGCATGACTGGGTTTCGGGCAGATGATCGTGCCGCGGCATGCTCATCTGCCCGAAACCCAGTCATCCGGCGCGACGCCCTACCCCACCGGCAGCAGGAACCTTTCGAAGAACTCGGGGAGAGAACCCGCCGCCTCAAGCGGCAGCACGTGTGCCACGTACTGGTCGGGGCGCACGACCACGATGCATCCGTCGCGGGAGATCACGCGGATGTCGTAGATGTCGGGCCCGCCAACGACCGACGTGAACGCCTTCTCGTAGTCGGTGAGCCCGTAGCGACCCTTGCTCGGAGCGAGCAGCGCGGGCAGGTCACTGACGTCGACCTCGTGGTGCGACTGCTGCAGCACGCCCCGCACGTCGAACACGTCATCGACGTCGGCGCCGGCGGGCGTGAACCGGGGCAGCAACGTCGACGCGAGCACCCCGCACGCCGCGGCGAGCGCCGACTCAGGCGAGCGGATGTCGCGGGCATCCCCGAACAGGTACAGCCGCCAACGCCCGTCCGCGCGCGCGGCATGACCGAGCTGCACGTGCTTGCCGTCGGCCACCTGTACGACGGGTGAGGAGTGGAAGCGTTCCCCGAGGGGCAGGCCGGTCGCGAGCTGGCCGCGGGCATCACCCGACGTGAGGAGTGACGGCGCATACTTGGTGCCGAAACCCGCCGTGTAGCGACCCTGCTCAGAGAACTGTTGTTGCAGCGCCTCCGGGGTGACCCCTGTCGCGCCCGCCTGGGCGCTCATCATGCCGGCCCATTTGCGGTCAAAGTCGATGAGGTCTTGCGCGACGCCGCGGCGCTCCTCCTCGTAGGTGCCCAGCAGCGATTCAGGCGCCTGACCGCGCAGCACGGCCGCGAGCTTCCAACCGAGATTGAAGGTGTCTTGCATCGACACGTTCATGCCCTGGCCCGCCTTGGGGCTGTGCGTGTGGCACGCGTCGCCCGCCACGAACACGTTGGGCAGGCCGCCCGTCTGCGCCGAGTTGTCGAAGGCCTCCGCGACGCGCTGCCCGATCTCGTAGACCGACCACCACACGACTTCCTTGACGTCGAGGTCGTGCGGCGCGAGCACGCGACGCGCTGCCGCGATCAGGTCGTCGGCCGTGATGTTGCGGTCGCGCGCCCGCTCACCCTCCGCCAGCTCGTCGAGCTCGATGTAGAAGCGCACGAGGTAGCCGCCCTCGCGCGGGATGATCAGCATGTTGCCGTGCTCCGCCGACTGCACGACCGCCTTGAACCGGATGTCGGGAAAGTCCGTCGTCAGCAGCGCGTCCATGACGCCCCACGCCTGGTTCGCGGAGTCTCCCCGCAGTTCAGCGCCGAAGGAGCGACGCACGGTGCTGCGCGCGCCGTCGCATCCGACCACATACTTGGCGCGAACAACGGATGTCGCACCCTCGGCATCCCGAATCGTCGCGTGCACGGGGTGCGAGTCGCCGGGCACCTGCTCGAGGCTGACGAGTTCGGTGCCGTAATGCGGCGCGAGGCGTGCCGGCCCGTTCGCCATGCTGTCGGTGAGGAACTCGTGGATGCGCGCCTGGTTGAGGATGACGTGCGGCATCTCCGAGAGGCCGTCTTCGACATCCCGCACCCGGCCATTGCGCACGATGCGGCTGGGATCGGCCGGGTCGGGTCGCCAGAAGACGACCTCGTTGACCCAGTACGACTCCTCGAGCACCTGGTGCGCGAAACCGAATGCCTCGAACATCTCGATCGTGCGGCAGGCGACCCCGTCGGCCTGGCCGAGCTCGAGCGGGCCGGGGCGTTTGTCGATCAGCATCGTGGTGATCTCGGGGAACTGGGCGAGCGACGCCCCGAGCACGAGCCCCGCCGGTCCGCCGCCGACGACGAGCACGTCGACAGCGCCATCGTCACGCGCAGCATCGCCTGGAGCTGGCTGCACGTGTGGATCGCCCGCGTAATAGCCATTCAAATAGAACTGCATCGATGCCCATCCTTCGTCTGCGGGCGCTGGCCCACGACTACTCTCGGGATGCAGAAAACTCACCGCAATACACTTCTTCTGTGAAGAAAACCACCATCCAGGAGCGGCCCGCCTACGTCGTCGAATCCGTCGACAACGTGCTTCGGCTCCTGCAGCTCCTGCGCGACTCCGGCAGCCTTCGCGTCACGGATGCTGCGGCGGAACTCGACATCGCGCTCTCCACCGCACACCGGCTCTTCTCCATGCTCGTCTACCGGGGCTTCGCAACGCAGGACGAGCAGCGGCGCTACGTGCCGGGACCGGCGATGGACGCCCCCGCGATCACCGCACCGTGGACCCGCGAGCTGCGCGACCTCGCCGAGGGACCCATGGAGCAGTTGAGTGCCGAGCTGAGTGAAACCGTCAACCTGCTCATCAGGGTCGGCACCGACATCCGCTTCCTCAACACGATCGAGGCGAGGGCGGTGCTGCGCGTGGGCGACCGCACCGGCAGTGTCGTGCCGGCACTGCGCACTTCGGGCGGCAAGATGATGCTCGCCCACGAACCGGCCGAGAAGGTGCGGACGCTCTACCGTTCCCGGAGCGCGGAGGCGTCCGGACGGGCCCTCGACGAAGCCGCCTTCGAGCGCCTCATGGGGCAGCTGAGATCGGCGCGCTCGGTCGGCTTCGCCGTCAATCGCGAAGAGAGCGAAGACGGGGTCGGCGCCATCGGTGTCGCAATCCTCACCCCCGGCGGGGCACCCCTCGCGGCAATCTCGGTCGCCTGCCCCATCGGCCGCCTCGAACGGATGCTCGTGCCCAGCGCCATCGCGAGGGCGCAAGCCTGCGCCGCCGAGGTGGGGCGGCTCGCCCTCACGCTCGAGTCCGTGCCCCGCTGAACTGGGGAGGGCTGGCGGCGGCGCGCTACACAATTTGGCTCGCCGCTACAGCGAGTGCTGTCGCGCGGGGCGGGAACTGTAGCGCTCGCCTGAGTTTCGATACAGCCCTGGGCAGGCTACGGCGCGAAGGCCGTGTGCAGGATGCCCCAGGCGCGGCGGGCGACGTCGGCACGAGCATCCGCTTCCGTGCCTGCGAGGAGGCCGGCAAGCATCGACACCGCGAGCAACACGTCGTCGACAGCGACCTCGGCACGGATGCGACCGGCATCCTGCTCGCGCTCGACGATCGCGGCGAGCAGGGCGCGCACGCGGGCCTGGAGGTGGAGCGCACGCTCGTCGTCGCGGTGGGCGAACATCATGTCGATGAGCGTTGTGGAGGTGAGCGCCTGCGAGATGACCCGGTCGAGCAGGTCGTCGAGTGTGGTGGCCGGGTCGGCGACGACGGCCTCGAGGTCGACGATGTTGTCGTCGAAGACGGCGACGGCGAGCGCGAGCCGGTCGGGAAAGTGCCGATAGAGGCTCCCCTGCCCGACGCCCGCCCGACGCGCGATCGAGCTGAGCGGGGCGTTGAGCCCGTCGGTCGCGAAGATCTCTCGCGCCGCATCGATGAGGGCGCGGCGGTTCTCGGGGCCCGCGCTGGGCCCGCGATTCCCTTTCGCCTTTGCCGTCACGGTGTTAGCGTAACGAGGAATACCGGACAGTGTTGTCCGGTTGACGAGATCGACGCACACAGACAACACACCCGCCACTACAGACCAACAGCAAAGGACACACATGGCACACCTCACAGGCGACTCCTCCGTCGGCACCTGGCTCGACGACCCGATCGGCGGCGCGATCTTCCGCGAGCTCCTCACCCAGGCCGGCCAGGACGCGGGCGTGCTCAAGCCCGTGCGTCGCCTCGCCCTCAAGCGCCTCGTCAAGCTGAGCAAGGGCCGCTTCAGCCAGGAGCTGCTCGACGAACTCGTCGAGCGGGCGGCGAAGGGCGACGTGAACACGGATGCCGCGGCATCCGCTTCCCCGCAGGGTGAGTCCTCGACCGAGCAGGGCGTGACGCCGGCTGCGGTGGAGCGCCCCGAGTGGGTCGAGCGCATCAGCACGGGCCGCTTCACGGGCAAGACCGTCATCGTCACGGGCGCCGGTTCCGGCATCGGGCGCGCGACGGCATCCCGTGTCGCCCGCGAGGGTGGCCGCGTCATCGCGGTCGACATCTCGCAGGAACGCCTCGACGAGTTCGTGGCCGAGACCCCCGGCGCCGACATCGTCACCGTCACGGCCGACATCACCGACGATGCCGCAATCGCACGCATCATCGAGGCGGCGGGCGACACAATCGACGCGCTCGCCAACGTCGCCGGCGTCATGGACAACATGACGCCCGTGCACGAGGTCGACGACGCCACCTGGAAGCGCGTCTTCAGCATCAACGTCGACGGCACCATGAAGCTCATGCGCGCCGTTGTGCCCAGCATGCTTGCGCGCGCGCAGGGCTCGATCGTCAATGTGGCATCCGAGGCCGCCCTCCGCGGTTCCGCCGCCGGTGCGGCCTACACCGCGTCGAAGCACGCCGTCGTCGGTCTCACCAAGTCGAGCGCCTACATGTACGGGCCGAGCGGCTTGCGCATCAACGCCGTTGCCCCCGGCCCCGTCATCACCAACATCGAGGCGACCTTCGGTTCGAAGCTCGGCGAGGAGCGCGTGCGCGATGGCATGGCGATCATGCCGGATGCCGCCGAGGGCGACCAGCTCGCGGCATCCATCACCTTCCTGCTCAGCGACGATGGAGTGAACGTCAACGGGCAGGTGCTCGCGAGCGACGGCGGCTGGTCGGCCGCGTAACGGAGCTCGCAACGCGATACCGAGTTGCCCACTTCGACCGCTTCCGGATGCCCGGAAGCAACAGAAGTGGGCAACTCGCGGTTAACCATCTGGTCGCGTCTGGGCCATTCCACAGGTGCATTCGCGTTTCAGCCGCAAAAGAGTATGGTGACCTGCATGGCAACGATCCTCCCGATCGAGCTTGGCCCCATGCGATCCCGACACAGCGGCGCAGGGCCAACACCCGAATCGCCACTCAACTCCTCAGCTTCCCCGCCCGGCCGGATGGGGGCGTCGAACGCGCCCCCACGCTTCGAAGCATCCGAATCCATCCGGTGACGCGCGCGCAGCCAGACGGCACGCCGCAGCCCAGCAGCAGCTCGCCGAGCCTGCACGGGCGTTGAGAAAGGCATATCCATGTCGTGGAGACAGGGTTCCACAATGACCGCGGTGAAGACCGCGGACCCGTGCATCAGCACGGAGATGATCTCGGGAGGCGGGGCGCTCATCCGCGTCGACCTCACGGAGGTCGAAAGCAAGAAGGCCGCCCGACAGAAGTTCGAGGCCATCACCGCGAAGGCTGAGTCGCTGTCGACCCGAAACCCGAAGCTTCGCCACCTCGTCGTGCTGTTGCACGGGGCGCGCCTGCCGGAGAGCGACCTGATGCCCCTCGCTGGCCGCATCGCGCAGACCCTGCACCAGCACCTCGAGACGGCCCGCGGCGCCTACGTCGCCGTCACGGCGCTCGTCGACTCGCCGCCCGTGCCGCCCGAGCTGCTGCAGGAGCGCCTCGCGAAGCTTGCCCGCTGCGCTCCCGGCATGGATCCCGCCGTCGCGCTGTCGACGCAGGAGATCGTCGGCGAGGAGATCACGCAGGCCTCGGTCGACGAGATCGTCTGACGCCTGACGCCGGCCGAGCCCGCCCTCATTCGTAGGACGGCTTGGCCGGCTCCTCGATGTCGCCATGATCGCGTCGGATGATGCTGACCATGCCGTTCGGCTCAAGATACGCGGTCTCAACCTCCGCCAGGTCTGTCACGCCGTGCAGTCGCAGCTGCGACATGAGTTCGTCGAAGGTCATGAACTCGCGCCGCATCACCCGCCGGTCGAGATTCCCGTCGCGGATGAGCGCACGCGGGCGTGCCTTGATCATGCGTGAGAGCGCGGGCCAGCGGTAGGAGAGGGCGTCGGTTCCGACGCTCCAGAAGAGGATCGACCCGACGATCACGGCGCTGTCGCCGAGGGACTGCGCCTCACCGCGCAGTCCCGCGCCCGCCGCATCCGCGAGGAGCACGACCACGAGGAGGTCTGTGACCCCGAGCCCGCCGGATTCCCGGCGCCCCACCAGCCGCAACAGGATGAGCAGGCCAAGGAAGGTCAGGCTGCCTCGGATGACGAGCTCCCACACGGGTACGGTCGGCACGAATATCTCAAACCAAGCGGCGTCCATGCGGCAGAGGGTACCCGCGCGTCATGGGTGCGATGTGGCGTTGCTCAGGCGCCGCGTGCCTTCCTGAGGCTCGCGAGGAGTTCCGGGCCGCGGCGCTCGAGCAGGGCCCCGCCCATGCGGATGCCGACGAGCATGAACACCGCGCCCAGCACGAGACCGATCGCGAGCGCCACAAAGCCCAGCACCGCGTTGCCGGTCGTGGCCGCGATGATGCCCAGGACAAGCTCCGGCAGCGCGAGCGCGAACACGATCGCCCACGCCACGAACATCGACAGCTGCGCCATGAAGGTCGTGCCGGGCGGCGTCTTGAAAGGACTCTCGCCCGCCGCGGGCACGGGCATGAGGAAGCGAGCGGATGCGACGCTCGAGACCCCGAAGCCCGTCAGCAGCAGGCCGAGGCCGATGCCGAGGAAGGCGGGGATGTCGCGCGCCATGTCGAGCATCGCGAGCGGGATCGCGGTGGCCGCGACGACGAGCGGCACCGCGAGGATGCCGAGGGTGATCACGCGGCCCGCGCGATCCGCGGCGCCGCTCACGCCCGTCGAGAGGTGGGCGGCGAAGGCCGTGCCGTCGTACGAGACCTCGGCGCAGAGGGTGATCGCGAGGGTCGCCGCGACGATGGGGCCGAGCACCACGAGCATCCATGTCGATCCGGTGGAGGCGAGGAACACGGCGATCAGCGCGATGAGCGGCAGCACGATGAGCGAGCCACCGTAGCGGGGGTCGCGCATCCAGTAGACGCTCGTGCGGGCGGCAACCGCCCCGGTCGGGGTCGCCGGGAACACGTTGAAGAAGCCCAGGCCCTTGGAACGCCCCGAGCGACCGGATGCCGTGGGCGGCGCAACGAGCAGCCGGCCGAGACTGCGCCACCAGAGCAGCAGGAGCACGGCCAGGGTCGCGAGCGCGATGCCGAGCTTCGCGAGCGCATCGAGGGGACGACCGAGGGCGAGGTCGCCGGGAATCGACCAGGCGGCCCCGAGCGGGGTCCACGAGAGCACGGCCGCGATGCGGGGCAGCTGTTCCGAGATGGCGGCGATGGAAGTGCCGGCGAAGGCGATGATGGGCCCGATCAACATGAGCGGCACGAAGACGAGCACCCCCATGACCTCCCGGTAACGCCGGCCAGCGGCGAGGGCCGCCCCGACCGATTCGAAAGCGCGGGATGCCGCGACGCAGGTGACGACCGCGAGCACGGCGGCGAAGGGTGCGGCAACGAGTGCGAGGGGTTCGCGCAGCCAGGTGAGCGTCGTCGACAGGGCCGCGATGAGGGTGACGAGACCGGGGATCCCGAGAAGTCCAACGAACAGGAGGGCCACCACGAGTCGCTGCGGCGGGATCGGGAAACTGCGCAGCTTGCTCACGCTGAGGGACTGGTCGAGGCCGCGGAGCACGAGCGGCAGCACGATCCAGCCGAGCAGGGTGACGGAGCCGGCGAGCACCGCGACCGTCCACGCGACATCCGGTGCGGTGAACGACAGCGAGACCATGCCGATCACGACGCCGACCAGGATCATGAGACCCCAGAGCGCCCCGAGGATCACGGAGATGAGCACCCACGGACTCCGCAGGAGCCCGTTCGCAAGCAGCCGGAAGCGGAGCCTCAGGAGGTGTGCAACCACGACGGCCCCTCATGCTGGCGTCGCCCACCGACGAGCTCGACGAAGCGATCCTCGAGGGACGACCCCGCCCGCACCTCATCGGTCGTGCCGGCCGCGAGCACGCGACCCGCGCCGATCACGGCGACGTGGTCGCACATCCGCTCGACCAGGTCCATCGAGTGGCTCGAGACGATGACGGTGCCACCGCCGCGCACGAACTGGTGCAGGATGTCTCGGATGTTCGCCGCCGAGACCGGGTCGACCGACTCGAAGGGCTCGTCGAGCACGAGCAGCCGGGGCGCGTGGATGAGGGCACACGCGAGCGCGATCTTCTTCGTCATGCCCGCGGAGTAGTCGACCACGAGGGTACCGCCGGCGCCCTGCAGGTCGAGCATCTCGAGCAGGTCGTTAGTGCGTTCCGCGACGGTCGTGCGGTCCATGCCGTTGAGCAGGCCGTGATACGTCACCAGCTGCTGGCCGGTGAGCCGGTCGAAGAGCTCCACGCCGTCACTCAGCACGCCCACGAGCGACTTGACCTTGACGGTGTCACGCCAGACGTCGACGCCGAGCACCGTGATGGTGCCGGCATCCGGTCGCAGCAGGCCTGTCGCCATCGAGAGCGTCGTCGTCTTGCCCGCCCCGTTGGGCCCGACCAGGCCATAGAAGGAGCCGCGCGGCACCGTGAGGTCGACACCGTCGACCGCGACGTTCTGCCCGAAGGACTTGCGCAGCCCCCGGATCTCGAGGGCTGCGGAAGAAGTCATGTCTCTCAGCGTAGAGGGCAGCGGGGCGCGGCGGTGGGCCGAGTTTCGGCGACTCAGCTGCGCGAGCGCACGCCCGCCAGCACCGCTGCACCCGTCGCCGCGTCGTCGACCGTCACGACGAAGCGCTTACCGTTCGCGCGGGTCACCTGGATGCCCTCGCCCGTGCGCAGCACGACCCCCGTGCGGCCATCCGCACCCCAGCGCCAGCCCCAACCACCGAACTCGGCGACGGGCTGCACGTCGACGACCGCGACATCCGTGATCTCCTCGGCAGGGATCGTGGTCTTGGGCCAACCGAGTGCGCTCCGCACGGTGAGCCCACGACGGTCGACCGTGACGCGCCAATATAAGGTCGCGGCGACGAGCAGGAGCAGTGCGGCGACAACGATCAGCAGTATTGTCCACGCCGGTTCGCCGTTCGCGGCCAGCACGAACGCCAGCACGAACTGCATCACGAAGACGGAGGCGATGACGATGCGCGCACCCCTGCCGACCTTCGCGGTGCGGGACCACGAGACGAGCTCCGTCGGCGCGAAGTCCATCGCGGCGGGAGGCTCGCCCGAGACGACGGTCTTGTCGCTCGGCCGCAGCAGGAACCATGCCGGGATGGCCAGCGCGAAGCCCGCGAGGAGTCCCCACAGCATCCAGATCGCACCGCCGGATGCCTCGGATGCGTCATCGAGGCCGCGCTGCACCCAGAGCGTGCCGCCCAGGCCGACCGACAGGAGCCCCGCCATCCACGGACTCGTGACGAGCACGAACTTCTGGTTCGCGGTGAGGAGGCCGGCTTCCGTCGGCTTGCTCGACATCGCGACGACGAACAACGCGAAGAGGGTGCAGATGCCCAGCGGCATCAGGATGAACAGCCACACGCTCCCGTAGCCGTCGGGGGTGTCACCGGCCCAGTGAACGGCGACCGGGTCTGGCAGTTCGGGAATCCAGCTCGCCGTGATGATGGCGGCAAGGGCCGTGACGACGATGGGCACGAGCGCGCCGACGGTGATCGCGCGGCTCCTCGTGCTGCTCGCGCGAGCCGTGACATCCGCTGTGGTTTCGATCATTGGTAGGCCTCTCGGATGAGCGCGGCGAGCGCCGCTGGTGGAACCTCGTGTGCACGGGCCTGCGCCACGAGCGCCTCGATCGCCGCCGTGAGCTCGCTGTAGTCGCGGGGGTCGTGGACCACGACGGCCCCGCGCCCGCGCCGCAACTCGATGAGCCCCTCGTCGCGCAGCTCCTGGTAGGCACGCAACACGGTGTGCACGTTGACGTCGAGGGATGCGGCGAGCTCGCGGGCGGCGGGGAGGCGCTCGCCCGGTCGCACGCGGCCCGACACGATGGACGCCCGGATGTTGCCGGCGAGCTGGTCGAACAGCGCAACGCCGGAGGCGGGGTCCAGTCGGATGAGCATGCGCCAACCCTATTGTTCTAGTTGAACTAGATCAAGTTGGCTTGTGGGGTGGGCGCTAGAGCCCCTCCGTCACGACGGCCGCGAGGGTCGCGCCGAGCTCGTAGACGGCGCCCCGGGCATCCGGCGTGACCTCACCCATGACGGTCACGGGCCGCGCCGCCTGCCGCCAGCCGAGCGCGCCCGTGATCGAAAGCACCGAGCGCACCGCCCCCGTCTGGTCGTAACGGCCGTGAACATAGAGACCGTAGGGGCGCCCGGATGTCGCGCCCTGCGATTCGCCGTCGGCCTCGCCGGAGGGCGAAAGGGAGCCGCCGATGCGCAGGAAAGTGCTGTCGAAGAAGTGCTTGAGCGCACCGCTCATGTAGCCGAAGTTCGCGGTCGTGCCGAGCAGGTAGCCGTCGGCGGCGAGCACGTCGTCCGCGGTGGCTTCGAGCGCATTGCGCACGACCACATCGACGCCCGCGACCAGCTCGTCGCGGGTGCCCTCGAGCGCCGCGTCGAGCAGGGCCGTCATCGACCGCCCGGGAGAGTGGTGCACGACCAGGAGTTGAGGCATAGCGACGATTGTCCAAGCCCGGATGCCGCCGGGCAAGCCCGCGAAGTTAGCACCGTTAGCTGAGACTTTGCTATGGTCGAGAGGTTCGAGGTCGTTGTCCCTCGGTTCCAGCCGTCCGTGCCAGAGCGTCCCAGACCGGGATGCCGCCGAATGTTGCAGGTGCCGGGTTGGCTGACCTAAGGCGCCGGCGTAGGGCCGGCGCAGCGCCACAAATCACCGATCGTCTGTGAGCTCGCGGATCGTGTGAGGCCCCACCCGGGGTTCAGCGCGCGCAAAAACGCGGTGAAGCGAGCCCGAAAACGCTTCGCCGCGCCTACAGAGAGGAATTCGGATGGAATCCGACATGCAGCAACTGGGGGGACCGCTGATCATCGCGCTCCTCATTCTGTTCTTCGGCGGCACCATGATCATGTCCGTCATGATCGGGAGGAAGCGGGAGAACGCCGACGGGTACATGACCGCCGGCAACAAGATCGGCTTCGGCATCTCGGCCGCCTCCATGACGGCAACCTGGATCTGGGCCTCCTCGATGTATGCCTCGGCGACATCCGGCTACACCTACGGCATCTCGGGCCCCATCCACTACGGGCTCTGGGGCGCCCTCATGATCCTCTTCATCTACCCCTTCGGCCGTCGCATCCGCGCCGTTGCGCCTCGCGCCCACACGCTCGCTGAGGTCATGCGGGCACGCCACGGCCGCTCCAGCCAGCTCATGCTCGCGGGCTCGAACGTGCTCGGCAGCGTCATCAGCCTCACCTCGAACTTCATTGCCGGTGGTGCCGTCATCTCGATGCTGTCGCCCTTCAACTTCGGCCAGGGCATCCTGTTCGTGGCGGGCGGTGTGCTGCTCTACACGCTGTGGTCGGGCTTCCGGGCATCCGTGCTCACCGACTTCGCGCAGGTCGTGGCCATGCTCGGCGCCGTCGTGGTCATCGTGCCGGCGATCTTCTTCGCGGCTGGTGGCACCGACATGATCGCGCAGGGCGCGTCGAACCTCACGCCCGAGCAGTCGAACTTCTTCTCCTCCGAGGCCTTCCTCAACCAGGGCGCGCCCTACATCGCCGCGGTGCTCGCCTACGCGATCGGCAACCAGACGATCGCGCAGCGCCTCTTCGCCGTGCGGGAGGATCTCATCAAGCCCACCTTCATCACCGCGACCGTCGGTTACGGCGCCACCATCATCGGCGTCGGCATGCTCGGGGTCATGGCCCTCTACCTCGGCATCGAGCCGGTCGGTGGCGACACCAACAACCTCATCCCGCAGCTCGCCAGCACCTTCCTTGGTCCCGTGCTGCTCGGCCTCCTCTTCATCATGATCATCGGATCGCTGTCGTCGACGGCCGACTCCGACCTGGCGGCCCTGTCGTCGATCATGATGGCGGATGTCTACGGCCAGAACATCGCCGGCAAGGGCAAGGCGAACCCCAAGACGATGCTGCTCGTCGGTCGCATCACGATGATCGTCGCGACAGGAACCGCGCTCTTCTTCGCGACGAGCCAGTTCAACATCCTCGACCTGCTCGTCTTTGTCGGGGCGCTGTGGGGTGCGCTCGTGTTCCCCGTCATCGCGAGCTTCTACTGGAAGAAGGTGACGAACGCGGCCTTCTCGATCTCGGTGCTCGCCGCGCTGCTCGTCTTCATCGCGGTGCGCTTCGAGTGGGTCTCCCTCACGGGTGCCTACGGCATCTTCATCGACGTGCTCAGCGTCATCGGCATCGGCGTCGTGCTCGGCATCATGGCCTTCGGCTTCTTCGGCAAGAAGACCGGCATGATCGTTGGCATCGTCGCAGCCGTGGCATCCGCCCCCTTCGTCATCGGGTTCCTGCACGACTACACGGTGCTGAGCGGCTCGCTCGTCGCCTACGCCGTGAGCACGATCATCTGCTACTTCATGTCGTTCCGGAGCTCGCAGGACTTCGACTTCGACCTCATTAAGGAGCGCACGGGCGACTTCGACCCGGAGTCCGAACTCGACGACATCGACCGCGAGCTCGACGGCCTCAGCGCCGACACCGCTCGCCCGACCCGCTAGGAGGACCCCATGGTCACTGCCATCACCATCTACATGCTCGTCTGGCCCGTCATCGTTGCGGGTGTGCTGTTCACGCTCGTGCGCGGATTCCTGAAGGACTGGAAGGAGTCGCGCGACGCAGGTCGCCCGATCATCTAGGCGCCCTCGCGCACCGCAACTACGGAGATTTGGCCGACACGCTGCCGGAGGGACCGCACCCGACGGCGTGTCGCCGAAACTCCGTAGTTGCGGTGGGACCGCAGTACCGCTGGCGAATCTCGGTGCGAGGATTGGAGGATGGACTCCCTCCACTCGGCCCGGCGCGCGGTGACGGATGCCGCGGAACGCCTGAGCTCCGCCGGCGTGCCCGATGAGGCCCTCGCCGAGTTCACCCCGCAGCGCCGCAAGCTTGGCATCACCCTCTCGCCCCGCATGAAACCCATCGGGCGGGCGTGGCGGCTCGGCGTCTTCCTGCTCGACGCTGGCGGCACGCTCTACGCCGCCGGTCATTCCACACGAGCGGTCGAACCCGGCCGTTCCAACTACCAGTCCGTCTCGGGCGAGGAGCGGCGGATGCACCGTGCCGCCGCGCATCGCGCCTACCCCGAAGGCACCGTGGTCAACTTCGGCGCGCGGGTGCTCGAGCTCACCGAAGAGGGCTCGGCCGCGGCATCCGGCCCGCTCCTCATCTCGGACGGCCGCCTGCTCGTGCGCTGGAACCCGACGGCGGATGTCGCGACCGCGCCAGAGTTCGAGGCGTACCTGCGAGAGCGAGTCGAGCTGCTGCTCACGCCACCCGAAGGCGCCTAGACTGTTTAGCAATGCAAACAAAAGGCTCGGCGTCGACCCGCATCTGGAGCCGGGACTTCATCCTCGCGATCGTCATCAACTTTGCGCTCGCGGCCGTCTTCTATCTGCTCATGACGACGATGGCGCTCTATGCCATCCAGCGCTTCATGGCGAACGACAGCCTCGCGGGCCTCACAGCGGGCGCCTACGTGATCGGCGCGATCGTGTCGCGCCTGCTCACGTCCAAATACCTCGACCTCGTGGGTCGCCGCCGCACCGTCATCCTCGGACTCGCGGCGTTCGTCGTGCTCTCGGGGCTGTACCTCGTCGTCACCGACCTGACGGTGCTCATCGGCCTGCGGTTCGTGCACGGGCTCGCGTTCGGGGCGGCGAGCACGGCGATCGTCGCCTCCGCGATCATGCTCGTCCCGCGCGCAAAACGGGCCGAGGGTTCCGGCTACTTCTCCATCTCGGCAACCGTCGCGGCAGGCATCGGCCCGCTCATCGGTACCCTCGTGATCGGCGCTGGAGGCTACGAGGGCATCTTCTGGGCGGGCACGGTCGCGTCGATCCTGGGGCTTGCGGCGGCCCTGTTCATCCGTCTACCCGAGCGTGAACCGAGCGAGGAGGAGCTGCGCACCCGCTGGCGCATCCGCGCCTCCGACCTCCTCGAGGTGCGGGCCATGCCGATCTCGATCATCATGCTCCTCGGCGGGCTCGGCTGGTCTGGCGTGCTCGCCTTCTATCTCAACTACGCGGATGCCACAGGGAGCGCGGGTGAGGTCGGCGCCTTCTTCACGATCTACGCCGTGATCGTGTTCGTTGTGCGGCTTGTGGCGGGACGCATCCAAGACCGCTTCGGTGACAATGCCGTCTTCTACCCCGCCCTCGCGGTCTTTGCCGTCGGGCTCGTCATCATCGCGATCCCGCCGACACTGCCTGTCGCGATCGTCGGGGCGGTGCTGTCTGCGATCGGCTTCGGGTCGCTCATGCCGGGCGGGCAGGCCGCCGCCATCTCAGCTGCGACGCCCGAGCGGGTGGGCGTCGCCACCTCGACCTTCTTCATCATGGCCGACGCCGGAATCGGCTTCGGCCCCGTCATCCTCGGGGCACTGCTGCCCGTGACGGGCTATGACGGCATGTATCTGGGGCTCGCGGCGCTCATGGTGCTGACGATCGGCGTCTACACGCTCACGCACGGGCGCAAGCGCCAGGGAGTCACTCCCCGCCGAGGTTTCCCGCAAGACGTGAGTGCATCGCCGAGCTCGCCTCGTTAAGACCCTCGATCACGACGAGCGTGCCGCGCTGCTCATATTTGGTCGTGATGGAGTCGAGAGCGGCGACCGTTGATGCGTCCCAGATGTGAGAGCCAGACATGTCAATCACGACGCGCTCCGGATCATCCGTGTACTCGAACTGCGTCGTGAGGTCGTTGCTCGAGGCGAAGAACAGCTCGCCGATGACCCGGTAGTGGGCGGTGTCGCCCTCGACCGTGCGGGTCACCGTCGCGAAGTGGGCGACGCGCCGCGCGAAGAGCACCATGGCGACGACGACGCCCACGATTACGCCAATCGCGAGGTTATCGGTCGCGACGACCACCACCACCGTCGCGAGCATGACGGCGGTCTCGCTCTTGGGCATCCGCTTGAGGGTGGACGGTCGGATGCTGTGCCAGTCGAAGGTGCCGACCGACACGAGGATCATGACCGCGACGAGGGCTGCCATGGGGATCAGGCCGACCGTGTCGCCGAGCACGACGACAAGGATGAGCAGGAAGACGCCTGCGAGGAAGGTCGAGATGCGCGTGCGGGCGCGCGACGCCTTCACGTTGATCATGGTCTGCCCGATCATGGCGCAGCCACCCATGCCCCCGAAGAGTCCCGAGGCGATGTTGGCGACGCCCTGACCCCACGACTCGCGCGTCTTGTCGGAGTGCGTGTCGGTGATCTCGTCGACGAGCTTCGCGGTCATGAGGGATTCCATGAGGCCGACGAGGGCCATCGCGAGCGCGACCGGCCCGATGATCGACAGCGTCTCCCAGTTGAGCGGCACGTCGGGGAAGAACAGCTCCGGCAGGCTGTCGGGCAGCTCGCCCTGGTCGCTCACGGTTGGCACGTTGAGCGCGAACACGACCGTGATGACCGACAGCACGACGATTGCGACGAGGGGCGCCGGGATGACCTTGGTCACCTTGGGCATGAGCCACAGGATCACGAGGCCGGCCGCGACGAGGGGGTAGACGAGCCACGGGACATCCACCAGGTGCGGGATCTGCGCCATGAAGATCAGGATCGCGAGGGAGTTGACGAAGCCGATCATGACGCTGCGGGGGATGAACCGCATGAGCTTCGCGACGCCGAACAGCGCGAGCACGATCTGGAGCACGCCGGCAAGGAGCACCGTCGCGATGAAGTAGTCGAAGCCGTGCTCGCGCATGATCGGCGCGATGACGAGCGCCACGGCGCCGGTCGCTGCCGTGATCATGGCGGGCCGTCCACCCACGAAGGCGATCGTGACGGCCATGATGAAGGAGGAGAAGAGCCCGACGCGCGGGTCGACGCCCGCGATGATCGAGAAGGAGATCGCCTCGGGGATGAGGGCGAGGGCGACGACAAGGCCCGCGAGCACCTCGCGGGTGAGGATGCGGGGACTGCGCAATGCCGTCAGCACGGAGGGGTTGTCGCGGTAACGCGAACGGTCGATCGCCTTGGCGCCGATGGGCATGGGGACTCCTGGGTGCCGCCCCGCCACCGGGGCGCGTAGGTTTGTGCGTGACGCGCAGTCTTGTTCGTGCGCGGCACGCACAGGAATGCGCGCGGCGCTGAAGCCAGCATCAAGCCTAACGCCGCGCATGCCGAGGGGACCCATGCACAGCAGGCAGGAACGTCGAGCCGCGACCCTCGAACTCGACTTCGTGGGCAGGCTTCTGAGGCGCCCCGGCTCGCTCGCCGCAGTGCTCGCCGACATCATCCGCGCACTGGCGCCGATCTCGGTCGTCTCTGCGGTCCTGGCGATCGGTTGGGTCGAGACGGCCGTCATGATGCTCGTGTTCCTCGGCGTGCTGCTGGCGCGGGCCGCCGCCCTCCCCGCGGGGCTCGACGGGGCGACCTGCGCCGTGCTCCTCGCCGCCGCCTGGTTCAGCGTGGCGGATCTCTACGCGCAGGTCGCGTGGATCGACCTCGCGACCCACTTCGCCGTCGGCGCGGTGCTCGCCGCCCTTGCCCGCATCATGCTGGAACGGTGGGATGCCTCTGGCCTGACGCCCTCGCAGGGGCGCACCACCGTGGCATCCGTCGTCGCCGGTGCGCTTGTGGGTGCCGCGCTGGGCCTCGCGCTCTCGGTCGTGTGGGAGTTCCTCGAATGGTGGGGCCACACCTACATCGACGACACCGTCAACGTGGGGTACCTCGACACGCTGAGTGACGTCGCGGTCGGAGGCCTCGGCGGCCTGATCGCGGGGTCGGTGCTCGCCATCACGTCGCGCGGGCGGACCCGCTGACGCGCCAGCCGAGTGTCGGCGGCTCGCGGCATACTGTGCTGGCATGACCGCCGAACCACCCGTCGCTCGCCCACGGTGGCGCGTGGCGATCTGGCTCGCCGTGGTGGCGCTCATCGCGGCGGTGGCGATCGCGATCCCGTTGCTGTGGGCGCAGCAGCAACTCGAGGCGGCCCGCGCCGATTACACGGCGGCCGCCGGTGAGGTTCGGGATGCCTCGGCTGCGCTCGAAACGGTGTGGCAGCGTGCAGACGAGACACGGTCGCTTGCGGACGCCGTGCTGGCGGCCGCCGACGGTCAGCACGGTGATCCGGATGCGCTTGTCGCGCTGAGCGATGCGGTTCAAGCCCTCACGCTTCAGCTTGAAGGCGACGACCAGATCGCGGTCCCGGTGCCGTCAACGGTGCCCGACTCCGGGACGGAGGAACTGCGCGAGCACGCGGAAGGGTTCCGAGAGGGGGCGGCCGAGGTGCGCAGGAGCGCGGCGGAACTCGAGGCCGCGACGGGTGAGGCAACG
The DNA here is from genome assembly GCF_044769865.1 of Salinibacterium sp. GXW1014. Classification (NCBI taxonomy): domain Bacteria; kingdom Bacillati; phylum Actinomycetota; class Actinomycetes; order Micrococcales; family Microbacteriaceae; genus Salinibacterium; species Salinibacterium sp. GXW1014. Next base: position 1,050,467 of record NZ_JBIZWA010000001.1, on the reverse strand, counting down.
GCGGCCGGTGAGGCGTACATGGCGGCACTGCCGGAGGCCGCGGCATCCGTCGAGGCGCGGTTCGCATCGGCAGCGAACCTGGCGCGCATCGCCCACCGCGAGGTCACCGCATCGCTTCGCGAGGCGCGCTGGGGTCCGGATGCCCCGGCCGAGGTCTCGACCTACGCCAGCGTCGTCGCGATCCTCGCCGCGTCGCACGCCGCGGAGGAGGCGGAGAAGGCGGGCGCCCTGTACCAGGCCCGCGCGGAGGTCGAGGCCTTCGCCCGATCGATCGCGGGCGGGGTCATGCTCGACTTCGACTGGGCTCCCGTCGTCAACGGCTACGGCGCGAACGGCAGTTACGGCGGCACCGCCACGTGGAACACCGGTCATGGGGGTTACTCGACCATCACCCTGAGCGACAGCGTCGCCGCCCAGTGGCACAGCAACCCCTCGGTCGCATCCCTCGTCGCGCACGAGGTCGGGCACTCAATCACGAGCAAGTGCATGGCGCTCTTCGTCGATGGGTTCGACAGCCAGCCGGAGGTGTTCGCGACGGCATGGGCCATCGGCCTGGGCTACGAGCGGGAGGGCAACGGCGAGTCGCTCTACGGTAGGCCCTCAGAGGAGTTGATCGAGCTGTCACGCGGGTGTCGCTGAGGGTCCCCGCCGCGCTGACCGCTGCCCTGTAGCCTCATTCAGGCCGCATCCGACCAAGGAGCATTCGTATGTCGCACACCGACCGGCGCGGAGTCGCCGTCTTCCTCGCCATCGCCTTCGTGGGCGCCTGGCTCGTCGCCCTGCCACTCTGGTTCTCGCCCGACGGGCTCGCCTCCCCTTTCGCGACACTCGTGCTTGTCGCGATGATGTTCATGCCCGCGATCGCGGCCATCATCGCCCACAGGGTGGCCCGCTCGCCGGAGGGCTTCCTTCGCGAGACGACCCTGCGGCCCCGTCGCCGCTTCCGCAACTGGTGGGGCTACATCCTGCTCGCCTGGCTCGGGCCCATCGTCTTCGTCGTCGCGGCGACGGCCGTCGCGGCCGCCTTCGGCTGGATCCGCCTCGACCTCGTTGAGTTCAGCGGCTTCGCCCTCACCCTCCAGGGCGCGCTCGGCGGGATGGACCTCGGCGTGCCAGTGCAGGCGATCGTCATCACACAGCTCGTGACGCTGCTCTTCATCCCGATCGTCAACGCCATCCCCGCGATGGGCGAGGAGATCGGATGGCGCGGCTTCCTGCAGGCACGCCTGCTCCCGCTCGGCCAGTGGCCCGCCGTGCTCATCACCGGCGTCGTGTGGGGGCTCTGGCACGCCCCCGTCGTGCTGCTCGGCTACAACTATCCCGGCCAGAACCCGTTCGTGGCACTCCTGCTCATGGTCGTCTTCACGACGCTCGTCTCGGTGCTCCTCGGCTGGCTCACGCTCCGCTCCGGCACCGTCTGGACGGCCGGCATCGCGCACGGCTTCATCAACGGCGCGGCCGGGCTGCCCGTGCTCCTGCTCGCGGCCGGCTCGTCCTACGACAACCTCACGGGCTCGCTGCTCGGCTACCCGGGGTGGATCGTCATGGCGATCGCGATCGTCGCACTCGTCGCGCTCCGTAAGTGGCCGGTGCGCCAGGAGAAGCTCGAGGTCACTCCGGCGCCGTGACGCGCTCCCACGGCTCGATGGGGCCCGGCACGACCGTGAAGACCGGATGCGGCTCCGGCGCCGCCCCGGCGAAGGCGGCGGCCCGGTCGGGGCTCCGCGACTCCAGCTTCGCCATGAGGTGGCGCCATTCGTAGTCGAGCTGGCCCGCCGTGAGGTCGAGTGTCGGCACAGCGCCGCTCGGATGCCTGAGGATCTTGTCGCGGGCGAAACGGTAGCCCCGGGCATCCGCTTCGTCGACAACCCCCGCGAGGAAGGCACCCAGGCTCGCGAGCGGCTCGGGCGTCGCACGGAACCGGCTGAGTTGCGGATGCTGCGAGTATCCGCCGCTCGTCTTGCCGATGACGGCCTGGGCGAGGAGCCCCTCCCGCCAGCACGCGACGAGGGCCTGCCGGTCGAGGAACCGCGGATGCACCGACCAGAGTCTCACCCGGCAACGCTAACAGCGGGCAGCCGCGACGTTCCAGCGCTGACCGTCAGCCGAGGAAGGCCTCCAGCAGCGCGCCGTTGATGAGGCCGACGACGATGTTCCAGAGCGCGACGGCCGCGATGCCGATCGCGGCACCCGCCCTCGCGCGGCCATTGCGACGGCGGGCGAGCACGATGGCGCCCAGCACGAGCGCGGCGACCGCCAGCAGGAACACGACGATGCCCTCGACGACCGCGACGACGGAGACCATGGGAAAGTCGCGGGCAGCCAGCACCGACGCCGAGATCGCGGTGAACACGAGCCTCAGCACGGGGATCACGAGCGCGACGGTCAGCGCCGCCGTCGCGAGCGGTGCGCTGTTGCGCCGCCCCGCGACAAACGCGAAGTCGCCGGCCGAAGCGGGCTCGGGGTGCTGGGGCGAGTGTCCGTCGATCACGGCCCACACGCTAGCACCGACACTCAGATCACGTCGCGCGAGAAGCTGCTCGGCGTGCCGAAGCGGTGCGCCGTGATGCTCACCGCCTGCTCCTGCACAAACGGCAGCAGCTCGATGCGGCCCGACTCCGTGACCGGTTCCGCGTACACGGCAATGTCGGGGCGCCCATCGGTGGCCGCGGCGACGGATGACGCGGGGGCTCCGACCAGGCGGATGCGACGACCCTCGACACCCGCGAGTGAGGCGAGCCACGCGGCATCCGTCTGCACCGTCACCGTGACGCCGCGATCGGCCAGCACGGATGCGACGGGTTTGGGCAGTGCGACAGCCGACGAGACCGAGAAGGGCGCGCCGGCCGTGAGGCCAGCGCCGATGACGCGAAGCAGGTCGGTGAGCGATCCCGCCTCCGCGAGACGCACCGTGACGGAGGTGGGGCAGTAGCGGAAGACGTTGCGCTCGGCCAGGAGGCCGGAGACATCCTTCGCGACACCGAACTCGCTGCTCCAGGCGGCGGAGTCACTCGCGAAGGCGCGACGCAGCACCTCCGCATGCTCGAGCCCGGCCGCGTCGAGCAGGGAGCTCGCGGCGGCGGTGGGGGCGGCATCCGCTGTCGCGGGCCTTGGCGCCCAGCTGCCGAGGCCGATCAGGTAGTTGGGGCCGCCCGCCTTCGTGCCGGCACCGACGGCCGACTTCTTCCAGCCGCCGAAGGGCTGGCGGCGCACGATCGCGCCGGTGATGCCGCGGTTGACGTAGAGGTTGCCGGCCTGAACGCGGTCGAGCCAGAGTGCCAGCTCCGCACGGTCGAGCGAGTGGAGACCCGCCGTGAGGCCGTATTCGACCTCGTTCTGGATCTCGATCGCCTCCTCGAGGGTCGCGGCGGTCATGACGCCAAGGATGGGGCCGAAGAACTCCGTCATGTGGAAGTAGGAGCCGCGCTTGACCCCCGCCCGCACCCCCGGGCTCCACAGCCGCCCGCTGTCATCGAGCTGCTTGGGCTTCACGACCCAGCGCTCGCCTGGCTGCAGCACCGTGAGCCCCTCGAGCAGCTTGTCCTTGGCTGGCACGATGATGGGGCCCATGCGCGGAGTCGCCTCCTCCGGGTAGCCGACCTGCAGCGAGCGCACGGCGTCGAGCAGCTGGTCGTGGAAGCGCCGCGACTTCGCGACCGAGCCGACGAGGATCACGAGGGATGCCGCAGAGCACTTCTGGCCGGCGTGGCCGAAGGCCGAGTACGCGACATCCTTCGCCGCGAGGTCGAGGTCGGCACTCGGGGTCACGATGATCGCGTTCTTGCCGCTCGTCTCGGCAAGCAGCGGCAGGTCGTTGCGGAAGGAACGGAAGAGTTCCGCCGTCTCGTAGCCACCCGTCAGGATGACGCGATCGACCCGCTCATCGGCGACGAGCTGCTGGCCCAGGCCCGAGCCGTCGAGCTGCACGTACTGCAGCACCTCACGCGGCACCCCAGCCTCCCACAGCGCCTCGACCATGACGGCGCCAGAGCGACGCGCCTGGCGCGCGGGCTTGATGATGACGGCGGAACCCGCGGCGAGCGCCGCGAGGGTCGAGCCGGCCGGGATCGCGACGGGGAAGTTCCAGGGCGGCGTCACCACGGTCAGGCGCGTCGCGGTGAAGACGGCACCGTCGACGTCGTCGAGCTCACGCGCCAGCTCGCCGTAATAGTTCGCGAAGTCAATCGCCTCAGAGACCTCGGGGTCGGACTGGTCGAGCGTCTTGCCCGCCTCCGATGCCATGACCTCCATGAGGTCGGCGCGGCGGGATTCCAGCGCGAGGGCGGCACGGTGGAGAATCTCGGCCCGCTGCGCGCCACTCATCGCACCCCAGGCCGCGCCGTGCTCGCGTGCCGTCGAGATCGCCTGGGCCACAGCATCCGTCGTCGTCAGCGTGTTGGCCTCGACCGTCGCGTTGCCGAGCGTGCTCGTGGGCACACGCGACAGGATGGCCCGGCCCCACTCGCGATTGCCCGCGAGCGAGGAGTCGGTGTCGGGGGTGTTCTCGAACCCCTTTCCCAATTCAGGAGTTGGCCCACCCAATTCAGGACTTGGCTTTCCCAATTCAGGACTCCTGAATTGTGAAAGGTCACTCCTGAGTTGTGAAAGGGCGGGGGTCTCACGGCGGTCCTGCCGTCGGTTCGGCAGCGGCACCGTGTCGTCGAGCTTGGCGAGCGACGCGAGGAAGCGCTGCCGCTCCCGCTCGAACAGCTCCTCGCTGTCGGCGAGCTCGAACACGGCCGACATGAAGTTCTCCTGGCTCGCACCCTCCTCCAAGCGGCGGATCAGGTAGGCGATCGCCACGTCGAACTCCTTCGGATGCACGACCGGCGTGTAGAGGAGGAGTCCGCCGACGTCGCGGCGCACCGCCTCGGCCTGGCCCTGCGCCATGCCGAGCAGCATCTCGAACTCGATGCCGCGCTCGAGCCCGCGGCGCTTCGCAAGCAGCCACGAGAACGCGAGGTCGAAGAGGTTGTGTCCCGCAACGCCGATGCGCACGTTGTCGATGCGGTCGGGGTGGAGGGCGTAGTTGATGACGCGCTTGTAGTTGGTGTCGCTCTCCTGCTTGCTGCCCCAGGTCGCGAGCGGCCAGCCGTGGAGGGATGCCTCGACCCGCTCCATGGGCAGGTTCGCGCCCTTGACGACCCGCACCTTGATCGCGGCGCCCCCGCGAGCGCGCCGGGCCGCCGACCACTCCTGCAGGCGGATCATGGCATCCATCGCATCCGGCAGGTAGGCCTGCAGCACGATGCCCGCCTCGAGGTGCAACAGCTTCGGGTCGTCGAGGATGCGTTGGAAGACCGCGACCGTCATGTCGAGATCCTTGTACTCCTCCATGTCGAGGTTGATGAACTTGGGGCTGGTGGCCTTCGCGGCCAGCCGATAGAGCGGGGTGAGCTTCTCGACGACGTGCTCGACCGCCTCGTCGAAGGCCCAAGGGTTGTGCGGCGCGGTCGTCGACGAGACCTTGATTGAGACGTAGTCGACGTCGTCGCGGACGAGGAGCTTGCGCGTGCCATCGAGTCGCCGCTTCGCCTCGCGCTCGCCGAGCACGTATTCACCCAGCAGGTTCATGTTGAGGCGGATGCCCGGCCGGCGGATCTTGGCGATGGCCCCGCCGAGCCGGGAATCGCTGGCGTCGATGATGAGGTGGCCGACCATGCGGCGCAGCACCCCGCGCGCGATCGGCACGACGACGCCGGGGAGCAGGGGCGCCATGATGCCGCCGAGCCGCACGGCGCCGCGCATGTACCAGGGCAGGAAGTCGGGCACCTTGGGCGCGACGGCACTGAGGTTCCGCGCGGCCACCCCGAGGTCGTCGGGGCGCACGACGCCGTCGACGAAGCCGACCGTGAACTCGAGGCCATTGGGGTCGCGCAGCACGCCGGCAAGCTGCTGGGCGGAGGCGTCGACCGGGATCTCGGATGCCTCGGCCAACCACTTGCGCACGAGGGCCGTCACCTCGTCCGTGAGCGCGGGGTCGATTTCGGGGATCACGGGCGTCTGGCTGATGGTCACGATCATCCTGTCTCTCTCGGGGGCCTTGCCGTTCAGTATCGGCCGGAGATTCAGTAAGGTAAAGCGATCTTTTCTTACGGATATTCGTAACTTTTGCTTCATCATCTGGAGGGCTCGTGCTCGACGTCAGACGCCTGCGGCTGCTGCGTGAACTCGCGATCCGCGGCACACTCGCGGAGGTGGCATCCGCCCTCAACCAGAGCCCCTCCTCCGTCTCGCAGCAGCTCGCGCAACTCGAGCGCGAAGTCGGGGTCGAACTGCTGCGCAAGGTCGGCCGGCGCGTGCACCTCACGCCGCAGGCCGAGCTGCTCGTCGAGCACACGACGGCCGTGCTCGAGCGACTCGAGCTCGCCGAGTCCGAGCTGGCCCAGTCGTTCACGACGGCGACCGGTGTCGTGCGGCTGGCGGTGTTCCAGTCGGCGGCGCTGGCCCTCATGCCGCGCGCGCTCACGCTCCTTGCCCGCGAGCATCCGCAGTTGCGCGTGGAGATGACGCAGCGCGAACCCGAGACCGCGCTCACCGAGACGTGGGCCCGCGACTTCGACCTCGTGATCGCGGAGCAGTATCCGGGACACGCCGCCCCGCGGCATCCGGAACTCGACCGGGTGCGCCTCACGGGCGACGCCATCTCGCTTGCGGTCGCGCCCTCGTCAGCCATCCGTTCGATAGCGGATGCCGCAAGCTCCGCCTGGGTCATGGAACCCCGCGGCGCGGCCTCACGTCACTGGGCCGAACAGGCCTGCCGCCAGGCCGGATTCGAACCCGATGTGCGCTTCGAGACGGCGGACCTCCAGGCGCAGATCCGCCTCATCGAGTCGGGCAACGCCGTCGCCCTGCTGCCCGACCTCGTGTGGACGGAACGTTCCCGATCGGTGACGTTGCTCCCCCTCGACGGCGACCCGCACCGCACGATCTTCACCTCGGCGCGGCAGGCGACCGTGCGCAGCCCCGGCATCGTCGCGGTGCGCGACGCACTCACCCGCACGGCCGAGTCCCTCGCGGGGTGAACTATGCGGGTGGCTGGTGCAGCCCGAAGCGGCACCCCTGGCTGTCGAGGCACATCACGAACCTGCCGAAACGGGCGACCGACTCCTCAGTGCCACCCAGCTCGGTCGGGTCCACCTCGCCTCCGAGTTCCCGCACCCGGGCGCTCGCCTCCACGATGTCGTCGACGCGAAAGAAGACGTAGGGGCTGGCGTTGGCGTCGCCTCCGTGGATGCCTACCTGGAGACCGCCGACATCCGCGCTCGTTCCGCCGCTTGGCGCCTCATTCCATTGCCATCCGAAGAGGGCGGAGTAGAAGGCGCGTCCTCGTTCGGGATCTTCCCCACCGAGTTCAATGAATGACACCTCTCCGGCCATATCGTGCTCCCTTGCTCGATGGCGACGAGGGTACGCCGCTGCGGCGGCGATGTCAGCAGCGAAGCCTCAATCGAGAGTGGGCAGATGGCTCTTCCGGGACTCGCACAGTGACCGTTTGCCCACTCTCGCGTCGGTGGTCTGGATACGCGCCTTTATGCGCGACCGAGACGGGATGCGAGCGCCATCGCGTCGTAGGGCGCCCGCACCTTCGCATCGTTGTCGAAGTAGACGTACACGTCGCGGCCCTCCCCGAGCCATCCGCACACCCGCGAAGCCCAGCGGTCGAGTGACGCCTCGTCGTAGCCCGAGACGTAGAGCTCACTCTCGCCGTGCAGGCGCACGTAGGCGAAGTCGGCCGTCTGCTCCCACAGCTGCGGCCACTTGCCGGCGGTGTCTGCGACGACGGATGCCACGTTGTGCCGCCGCAGGATCTCGAAGAACTCCGGGGTGTCGAAGCTGTGGCTCCGCACCTCGAGGGCGTGCCGCAGGGGCGCCTCGGCCACGGAGTCATGGATGCCGCGGGACTCGTCATGCGGCCACGCGCGGCCGTCGAGGCGGGAGTCGTGGCGGGCGGCGAGCGCCGCGGCATCCGTCGTCGTCCTGGGCAGTTGCGCGAGAAAGGCGTCGAGCACCTCGGCGTCGAAAGTGACCCGCTCGGGCAGCTGCCAGAGGAAGGGCCCGAGCTTGGGTCCGAGCGCGAGCACGCCGGAGGCGAAGAAGTTGGCGAGCGCGGTTTCAGCGCCCTTGAGCCGCAGCAGGTGCGTGATGAAGCGCCCACCCTTGACCGCGAAGACGAAGCCCTCGGGCGTCTCGTCGCGCCACGCCTCGTAGTACTGCGGTTTCTGCAGCGAATAGAAGGAGCCGTTGATCTCGATCGTGTCGAGCTGGCGCGAGGCGTACTCGAGCTCACGTCGCTGGGCGAGCCCCTTCGGGTAGAAGTCGCCGCGCCACGGAACATAGCGCCAGCCGGAGATGCCGACGCGGGCGACCGGATGCTGCGGGCTCATGCGTGCGACGGTACGTCGAGTCGCGACATCCCGCACGCAACGAGAGTGCGACTTCTGCCCCTGCACTGGGGCTCACCCGCTCCCCTGCGACCCCGTAGCGTTGACGGGCACGACTCTGGGGGAAACATGTCATCACTGCGCTGGGCCAAGCCCACACTCTCGACGTGGATCGGCGGCGCCGCCGTCGTGCTGCTGCTCGTGCTCGCTGGCGCATCGACCGGCTTCTACGGCGTGCTCATCATGCTCGGCCTCGTCGCCTTCTTCACCGCCCTCTACACGCTCGTCATGGGCCGGCGCTCGTGGGCGGCGATCCCGTCGCGCGCCGCGGCGGCCCTCGTGCTGGTCGGCGCGATCCTCGTCACGGGTCTCGGCAGCGCCATCGCGCCCGCCCCAGCCACGAAGCCGGCGGATGTCGCGAGCCCCGCCGCATCCGAAAGCTCGCGTCCGACCCCCAGCCCGAGTCCGTCGCCGTCACCCTCCGAGGGCGGCTTCACCGACGAGTCGCCGAGCGACCCGGCGACTGCCGTACAGCCCAAGGGCGAGGCATCCGTCGCCATCGGCACCGAGCCGCTGCCCGACACCGCGCTCGCGCTGCTGGACACCCTGCCCATCAAGGGCCGCGCACCCAAGACGGGCTACGACCGTGACGCGAAGTTCGGCAACGGCTGGCTCGACGTCGACCGCAACGGCTGCGACACCCGCAACGACATGCTCGCCCGCGACCTCACGGGCATCACGAAGTCGGGGCCGTGCAAGGTCATGACGGGCACCCTGCTCAGCCCCTACACGGGCCAGAATGTCGCGTTCGTGCGCGGCAACGGAACCTCGAGCATGGTGCAGATCGACCACGTCGTCGCGCTCGCGGATGCCTGGCAGAAGGGGGCGCAGCAGCTCACGCAGCAGCAGCGCATCTCCTTCGCGAACGACCCCCTCAACCTCCTGGCTGTCGACGGGCGCTCGAACTCTCAGAAGGGCGCCGGCGATGCGGCGACCTGGCTGCCTGCGGCAAAGACGTTCCGCTGCGAATATGTCGCGCGCCAGGTGTCGGTCAAGGCGAACTACGGACTATGGGTGACGCAGGCCGAGCACGATGCCATCGCGTCGATCCTGAGCGGATGCCCGAGCCAGCCCGCACTGCGCTCCGGCTTCGCCCCCGTGGCGGTCGTGCCGGCGCCCGCTCCCGTGCCTGCTCCGGCACCGGCTCCGGCTCCAGCGCCGGCACCCGCCCCGGCTCCGGCACCCGCGCCTGCCCCTGCGCCCGCGCCTGCGCCCGCTCCCGCTCCGGCTCCCGCGCCCGCGCCCGCGCCCGCGCCCGCAACGGTCCACCCCGGCGCATTCTGCTCGGGGGCGGGTTCCACGGGCCTCAGCAAGAAGGGTGTGCCAATGGTCTGCACTACGACCAGCACCGACTCGCGGCTTCGGTGGCGTTCGCAGTAAGTCCGACCCCGCAGCATCCGTCGCCCGTGAGACTGCGCAAGTTGCACTGAATCGCCCGCGCCGGTGCAGATTGCGCAGTCTGAGGCGCGTTCTACACCCGTTTTCCGCGAGCCGCCCCCAGCCAGCACGCGGCGGACGCGCTTAAGGGAGAACCATGTCAGGCGAGTTCGCGACACCGAAGACGGAGACGGTCGAGGGTCGCAAGACGATCAGACGATCAGACGGGCAATCGGGGCATCCGCCATCGGCAACGCCACCGAATGGTACGACTACGGCGTCTACGCGGTCGCGGTCACCTACATCACGGCGAACTTCTTTCCCGGCGGCACCGTCTGGGCGCTCGCGACCTTCGCGATCTCGTTCCTGGTTCGACCGCTCGGCGGGCTCGTGTGGGGCCCGCTCGGCGACCGGCTCGGCCGCAAGGCGGTGCTCGCCCTCACGATCATCATCATGTCGGGGGCGACCTTCGCGATCGGGCTCCTGCCGACATTCGACGCGATCGGATGGTGGGCACCCGCGCTGCTCGTCTTCCTGCGCATGGTGCAGGGCTTCTCGACGGGTGGCGAGTACGGCGGCGCGGCGACCTTCATGGCGGAGTATTCGCCCGACAAGTAGCGCGGATTCTTCGGCAGCTTCCTCGAGTTCGGCACCCTCTTCGGTTTCGTGCTCGGCACGGCGGTCGTGCTGTTCCTTCAGATCATCCTCAACGACGAGCAGATGATGGAGTGGGGTTGGCGCATCCCGTTCCTCATCGCCGCGCCCATGGGCCTCATCGGCCTCTACCTGCGGAGCAAGGTCGAGGACACCCCGGTGTTCCGCGAACTCGAAAGCGAGGGTGCCGAGGAGCCGAACGCCACGACGGAACTGCGCGACCTCGTGCGCAAGTATTGGCGCCCCCTCCTCGCGATGGCTGGGCTGGTCATCGCACTCAACGTCGCGAACTACACGCTCCTCGCCTACATGCCCACCTACCTGGAGACCCAGATCGGCATCAGCCAGGACGGCTCGCTCGGGCTCATCCTCATCGGCGAGCTCGCCATGATGGCGGTCATCCCCTTCGCGGGGCGACTCTCCGACAAGGTCGGCCGCAAGCCGCTCTGGTTCGTCTCCATGGTGGGACTCTTCCTCGGCGCCATCCCCCTCTACCTGCTGATGGGCACCGGATTCGCTGGGGCGCTCGTCGGCTTCGCCATCCTGGGTCTGCTCTATGTCATCCAGCTGTCAACGATCTCGGCAACGTTCCCAGCCATGTTCCCGACGCACGTGCGATACGCGGGCTTCGCGATTACCTACAACGTCGCGACCTCGCTCTTCGGCGGCACCGCGCCGCTCGTGAACGAGGCCCTAATCGACGCGACGGGCGACCTGCTCATCCCCGCGTACTACATGATGGGCGCCTGCGTCGTGGGCCTCGTCGCGCTGCTGTTCGTGCCAGAGACGGCCCGAGCATCCATTCGCGGCACGAAGATCCCGCGGCAGAAGCCGGGCGACTAAGGCGGCCGCGGCGATCAGTCGCCGGATGCCACGAGCCGGGTGACCGCGCGGCGATCGGGCTTGCCAGACGCGAGCAGCGGCATCCGCTCGATTGCGGTGATCCGCTCGGGCTGCGCCGCCACGCCGATCGACTCGCGCACGAGGCGACGGATGCTCGCGAGCACGTCGCCCGCGCCCTGGTCGTCGGCGAGGGCACCCGCGAGCGCTCCACCCACGACAACCACGGGAACATGCCCCCACTTCTCCGACGGCACCCCCACGACGACCGCCCCCTCAAAGCCGGGCACCTCCCGCACGGCGGTCTCGACCCGGTCGAGCGCCACGTTGATGCCGCCAGACACGATCACGTTGTCGGCGCGGCCGAGCACTTCGACGCGCCCATCGGCGTGGATGCGCGCGCGGTCGCCCGTGCGGTACCAACGCGTGCCGCCCTCGACGCGGAAGGCCGCATCCGTCAGTTCCGGTGCGTCCAGGTAGCCGTCGGCGAGGGTCGGCGAGGCGATCTCGAGCACGCCGTCGACGAGCCGCGTGCGGGTCGCACCGACGGGGTAGCCGTCGTAGATGCATCCGGTCGCCGTCTCGGACGAGCCGTAGGAGCGCACGACCGCGTAGCCGAGCGCGCGGGCACGGTCGGCGAGCGCCGCCGGCATCGCCTGCCCGCCCGTCAGCAGCGCGTCGAAGCGGGCGACCGCAGCGCGCACCGCCTCGGACTGCTCGCCCGCCTCAACTAGCCGGGCCAGCTGGGCAGGAACGAGCGAGACGTAGCGCCGCTCCTCCGTCAGGCGAGCGGATGCCGCGGCGAAGGCCTCCGCGTCGAAGCCGGGTTCCACCCACTCCACGGGAAGCCCCGCGAGGTGGGACCGCACGAGCACCTGGAGCCCGGCGACGTAGTGGGCGGGCAGGCAGAGCAGCCATTGGCCGGGGCCGCCGAGGGCGTGCGCCGTGGCATCCGCGCTCGCCCGCAGTGCCGCCTCGCTGAGCACGACCCGCTTCGGGATGCCCGTCGAACCGGAGGTCTCGATGACCGCGGCCGTGCTCGCGGCGACCAGCTCCGGATGCTCGCCCGTGCCGAGATAGAGGGCGGGACCGTCACCGTCGAAGCGCTCGCGCACCGCGGCGTCGACAGCGCGCCAGTCACCGCCGTCGACCGTCGCCAGTTGCCGTTCGCCCGCGCCGGAGTGCACGGTTACTGCTTCGCCGCCTTCGCCGCCGCCTTCATGGCCTTCTTCGCCTCGCGCACCTTCGCGAGCGTCTCGGGGCTCGTGATGTCGGCGACGGACATGAGCGCGCCCTCCTCGCCGTAGGGGGCGGATGCCTCGCGCCACCCCTCAGCCGTCAGCCCGCGCCGCTTGCCCAGCAGCGCGAGGAAGATCTTCGCCTTCTGCTCGCCGAAACCGGGCAGGGCCTTGAGCCGCTTGAGCACTTCCTTGCCGTCGGGCTCGCCGCGGGTCCAGATGGCGGATGCCTCGCCGCCCCACTCCTCGCGCACCGCCTCACACACGGCCTGCACGCGACCGGCCATCGATCCCGGGAAGCGGTGCACCGCCGGGCTCTGCTTGAACAGCTCGGCGAACTCGTCGGGGTTCGCGTCGGCGATCTTTGCGGAATCGAGCACGCCCATACGGTCGCGGATCTTCGCGGGACCGGCGAAGGCAGACTCCATCGTCACCTGCTGGTCGAGGAGCATCCCGAGCAAGAGAGCGAGGTCGTCATGCTCGAGCAGTTCGTCGGCGGCGGGGTCACCAGTCAGGTACAGGGTCATACGACGATTCTCGCACCGGGGCGGAATCGCGCGGGGCCGCGGACGCATTTCTAAGCACGAGGGCCGCCGAGCACGGCACGCCATGGCCGCGAACGTTCCCCCACCACCGTCAGCGTGGCCACACGCTATCCACACGGAAGAGCGGATGCCACTACCGGTGCACGCAAGCAGGCTACGGTTCCTCACATGCCCAGCACTCTATATACTCGCCTATATAGGAGGCGAGCCATGGCCATCACATCGATAGATATCGACGCGGAGCAGCTCCGCCGGGCGAAGGCACTCACGGGGGCGGCGAGCAACCGAGAAGCAGTCGACCTCGCGCTCCGCACTCTTGTGGCAGTCAGGAGCCAGCCCGCGGCCGTCGAGCGCATCATCGCCCGTGCCTTCACCGACGAGCAAATCGACGCACCCATCGATTCTCCCTCAGCCGAGTGACCGTCTATCTCGTCGACAACAGCGTCTGGCAGAAGGCCGGCCGCAGTCCGCTGATTGCCGCGCGTCTACGCGAACTCTCCCCACAGCAGCTGATCATCACCTGCCCGCCGCAGATACTCGAGTACTGTCACTCCGCGCGAACACCCGCAGAGCACGACGATCTGAGGAGCGACATGGAGGCGTTCTTGGAAGCGCCGCAGCATCCGTCGACCTCACTCGCCCTCGATGTGCAACAGGCGCTCTGGCGTGCCGGTCTCGTGCGAGCAGCGGACGCCCTCGACTGCCTTATCGCCGCCTATGCGATTGCCAACGACGCCGTGCTCCTGAGTTCCGACCGTGACTTCAGCCACATTGCGACAGCAACCGGCGGCCGACTGCGGCAGGAGTACGTCGCGGCCTGACCGCACACGTGCAAGCCAGCGCGCATACACTCGGCACATGCGCCCCACCGTCGTCCTCGTGCACGGGCTGCGCACCTCGCACAGCCTGTGGCGGCGCCAGGTGGAGGCGCTGGAACGGGAGGGGATTCCGACCCTCGCGATCGACCTGCCGGGGCACGGGCGGCGCATCGGGGAACGGTTCACCCTCGACGGCGCCCTGAGCAGCATCGGTGACGCGATCGCGGAGGCCGAAGCATCCGACGCCAAGCGCGCCGAGGCAGAGGGGGTCACGCCGGGCAAGCCCTACCTGGTGGGGTTCTCGCTCGGCGGCTACCTCGGCATCGAGTGGGTCGCGTGCAACCCCGGCCGCGTCTCGGGCCTGCTCGCGGCGGCCTGCGCGACCGTGCCGCATCCGATCGTCATGCACACCTGGCGGGGCATCGCCGCCGTGATCGGGAGGTTCCCCGACCGGGGCCTCGCGCTCAACAACCTCGCCGTGCGGCTGTTCGTGCCGGAGCCCGGCGCGAACGACGTCATCTCGGGCGGCGTCGCGCTCGACGTGATGGATGACTCGATCCGCGCGCTGCTCGCGTTCACGCCGATCGAGAGCCTCCGCCGCATCGAGGAACCCGTGCTCTTCATCAACGGCAAGTGGGACCACGTCCGCGCCCACGCCCGCCGCTACCTCGCCGCGGCCCGGAATGCGCGGCTCGTGACGATCCCCGGCGCGAGCCACGTCGTGCCGGCGATCCGGCCCGACGAGTTCACGCGCGAGCTGCTGGCGCACTACCGCGAGGTGACGTAGGGCGCGGGACTTGCTGTGCTCCGTGGGCTGCGGTTTCTGATGCACTTTTGGGGCGACACGCCGGTGCGCGTCGCGAGTAGACGGCGTGTCTCGCCAAAAGTGTTGCTGATCGCCGCAGTCCCTGCGCCGGGAACGCGGCGGAGCGCTCAGTCGAGCCGCCGCCGGGCACGCGCGACGGCCCGCTCGGCCGCCGTGACGGCACGCTTCACCTCATCACGCGAACGACGGATGCCGCGGGCCTCCCCCTCGGCGTCGGCCAGCTCGCCCTCCGCCTCACGCAGCTGCCGCGTCAGCTCCTGTACCTCCTCCCGCAGGGACGCCCGCCGCTCGGCCACCGCCTCCGCTGAAGCTCGGAGTTCCTCGGCCTCCGCCCGCGCCTCCGCGAGCGCCTCCTCCGCTTTCGCGAGGTGCCGTTCGGCCTGCTTGCGCTCGGCCTCCCGCTTGCGCTCCTGGGCACTCGAGCGTGCCGCATCCGCTCTCGCCTTCGAGCTCGAGCCCGCGCGACCCGACGCACTCCCCGCGCCCGACCCCTCCTTGCCGCCGTGGGCCGCGTCGCCGCGGGCCGCATCGCCACTCGCCGTCTTCGACCCCGCCGACCCGCCGCTCTTCGCGAGCGCGTCCGCAGCCCGCCGCCCCGCACGTTGCTTCGCCGTCGGGAACGCGATCACGTCGCCACCCTCCTCGATGCCCCAGCCGGCGGCGGTGAGCGGCTTCACGAGGGTTCCCGAGGAGACGAGCGCCGCGGCATCCGCGTCGATCATGGCGGTCTGCAGCGTCTGGGCGACCTCATCACTGACGGCAGCGGATGCCTCGGTGCCGAGCTCTGCGGCGACCGCGACGGCCTCGCGCGTGACCTCACGCACGAGCGCCGAGCGTTGCTTGCCGAGCTCGCGCAGGCGTGGCGCGTCGAGGGCGTCCTGGGCGTCGCGGAGTTCCTCGCCGAGCGCGGCGAGCTCCTCAACGCGCTCCGCCCGGTGGCGGGCCAGCATGTTGACGACCCACGCCGAAGTGGTCGGCTTGCGCAGGCCCGCGATCGCCGTCGAGAGTTCCTTGTCGCCGGATGCCTTTGCCTCACGGCTCAGATCGGTGCGGCGCGCGGTGAACTCGCCGAGGGGCACGCTGTAGAGCTCCGCGCCGGCCGTCTCGATGTCCACACCCCCATGGTTACCCCGCGGGGCGAGAGAGTGGGGCCCCTTTCACAATTCAGGATCTGGCTTTCCTAACTCAGGAGTTGTCGTCCCTAATTCAGGAACTCACGGAGACTTGGGCGGCCAACTCCTGAATTGAGCAACGCAACTCCTGAGTTGAGTGAGCCAACTCCTGAGTTAGGTGAGCCAACTCCTGAGTTGGGAGAGTCAGCCCTGTTCGGTCGGGAGGCCGGCCTGCGCCCAGGCGTTGGTGCCGCCCGCGACGTTGACGGCGTCGATGCCCTGCGCCTCGAGGTATTCGGCGACGCGAGCGCTGCGCCCGCCCGACGCGCAGATGACGTAGACGGTGTCGTCAGTGGGGATCTCGTCGAGGCGCTCGATGACCTCACCCATAGGAATGTGGATGACTCCGGATGCCCGAAGCGCCCGGTACTCGTCGGGCTCCCGCACATCGATCACGACAGGCGACTCGACTGCGGCGACCTCGGTGACGTCTGCTTCTCTCACGGCGTGGGTTCCTCGTTGGGTGGCGGGCTGACGATGCCGAGGGCGGCCTTGAGGCGCTCTTCGGCGTCGGCGGCAGCGTGGGTGGCTTCGACGTTGGCGTCGCTCACGGCCTGCACGATCTCGGCGCGCTGGATGGAGATGCCGCGGGGTGCGTCGATGCCGATGCGGATGCCGTCGCCGCGGTTCTCGATGATGGTGATGACGATGTCGTCGCCGATGAGCACCTTCTCACCGGGTTTGCGCGTCAAGACCAGCATTGTTCCAGCCTAACCGTCGTAGACCCAGCTCACGGGCATCCCCAGCTCTCGCACGGTGTCGGGAGTGCTCGTGCCGTCCCGCCCGATGGCCGCGACGGCGTCGATGGTGACGACCGCGCCGACGGCCTTGACCCAGCGCGCGGTGTCTTCGTGCTTGCGTCCCGCGTCGACGGCCACCCAGACCTGGTCTGGCTTGAGCTCGGCGAGCGCCTGCGCCTGCGCGGGGGTCGGCTCGTGGGCACTCATGCCGTGGGCGACGACGACGATGCGTTCCCGCTGCACTGCCTTTGCGCGCGCCGTGATGGCGTCGCGGCGCCCGTCGAGGCGCTCAAGCCCCTCCGCGAGGGCCGCGCCGCTCACGACGACCTCGGCCTGCACGCTGAACGACATGGCCCTGGCGACCGCGAGTGCGTCGGCGGGCAGGCCGATGACGGCGACAAGGTCTCCCGCCCCGTCGGCGAGGGGTGGCATGGGCGCGATGATCCCGCTGCTGCGCGAGGTGATCATGCCGGGGAGGGGCGGATGCTCGTGGTCAGTCACCGCCTGCAGGTCTTCCAGCACCTCGGCGAAGGTGCGGGTCGAGGTGGAGACGAGCTCGGGTTCGGGGGCGGTCACAGGAGTGGGATCGGGTGCGGGTGCGGGCAGGGACGACGCCGCGGCACGGGAACGGAACGGATCGTCACGCAGCACCGTGCCGACGGGCGGGCCGCTGAGAACGCTCTCCGCGGCATCCGCTTCTTCCAGGAGGGCGGCGATGCCCGTCAGTCGGCTGGAGAGGTCGTGAGCATCGGCGGCCGGCGTGGGGCCGTCGGGAACCTCGACCGTGACCTGGAAGCGGCGGCTCGCGAAGAAGCCCGCGACGCCGCCGGTCGTGATCTGCTCCGCCGCGATGATGCGCGCATCCGGGCCGTGCTCCTCGGTGACGCGCTGCCGCAGCTCGGCGAGCGAGGTGCCGTCAAGCCGGAATCTGCGCGGAGACACGGATCACCCCCACAGTCTCGATGTCGACATTCGCAGTCGTGACCTCCTGGTAGGAGAGCACGGGGAGGCCGTTCGACTGGGCGGAGACGAGGCGGCGCACGGCGGGACGGATGGCCGGCGCGCACACCAGCACGGCCGAGTTGCCGGCAGCCTCGAGCCGCGCGACCGTGTCTTTGAGGGAGCTCAGGATGTTCTCGATCGCGTTCTGGTCGAGCAGCAACTGGGTGCCGAGCTCGGAGGGGCGCATGCTCTCGAGCATGGACTGCTCGAGCACGGGGTCGATCATGATGACCCGAAGCAGTGCGCCGTCGAGGTGACGGCTCACGAGCGCGGGGCCGAGGGCATGGCGCGCGGCCTCAATGAGCCCCTCGGGGTCGGTCGAGACCTTGGCGCGCAGCGAGAGGGCCTCGTAGATGCGGGGAAGGTCATTGATGGCGACCTGCTCCGAGAGAAGGCCCTGCAGCACGCGCTGCACCTCCGCGAGGCTGAGAAGTGACGGCACGAGCTCGTCGACGGCCGACGGGTTGACGCTCTTGACGCCCTCCGTGAGCACGCGCACATCCTCGCGGGTGAGGAGGCGGGCTGCATTGCCCGTGACGAGGGAGGAGAGGTGCGTGACGAGCACCGAGACACGGTCGATCACGGTGGCGCCCGCGAGTTCGGCGCTGTGCCGCATCTCGGCGGGCACCCACTTGCCCGCGAGCCCGAAGACGGGCTCGACCGTGCTGGTGCCGGGCAGCGAGTCGAGGGTGTCGCCGAGGGCGAGCACGCGGCCGCGCGGCGCGATGCCGCGGCCCGCCTCGACGCCCGCGATGCGGATGACGTAGGTGCCCGAGGGCAGCTCGACGCTGTCGCGGGTTCGCACGGGCGGTACGACGACGCCGAGGTCGAAGGCAATCTTGCGACGGAGCGCCCGCACACGGGCGAGGAGGTCATCGGATGAGCCCGTCACGAGGTCGACGAGGTCGGGCGCGAGCAGGATCTCGAGCGCGTGCACCCGCATCTGCTCGATGAGTTCCTCCGGCGTCTCGGCCTTCGGCGCGGCCGGCGCGAGGGCGGCCTGTTCCTCGGCGAGCGCCTTGGCCTTCTCGGAGGCCTTGATCCGTTGGGCCGCGATGATGAGCGTGATCCCGACGATCGCGAAGGGGAGGATCGGCATCCCGGGGATGAGCCCCATGATGATGGCCGCACCGCCCGCGATGCGCAGCGCGGGCGTCGACTGTGTGAGCTGCTGCGAGGCCGTGGAACCCATGTCGGACTCGGCGTTGGCCCGCGTCACGATCATGCCCGTCGCGACCGCCATCAGGAGGGCGGGAATCTGCGTGACGAGCCCGTCACCGATCGTCAGGAGCGTGTAGGTCTCGACGGCCTCGCCGATCTCCATGCCGCGCTGCACCATGCCGATGGCGATGCCGCCGATGACGTTGATGATGATGATGACGATGCCGGCGATCGCGTCACCTTTGACGAACTTCGAGGCACCGTCCATCGCGCCGTAGAAGTCGGCCTCGGCGGCGACGGATGCCCGGCGCTCGCGTGCCTCGACATCCGTGATGAGTCCCGCATTGAGGTCGGCGTCGATCGCCATCTGCTTGCCCGGCATGGCGTCGAGGGTGAAGCGGGCGCCGACCTCGGCGACGCGCTCGGCACCCTTCGTGACGACGACGAACTGGATGACGACGAGGATGAGGAAGACGACCGCGCCGATGATGAGCGAGCCGCCGACGGCGACGTGCCCGAACGCCTCGATGACCTGGCCGGCGTAGCCGTCACCGAGCACGAGGCGGGTGGATGCCACGTTGAGGCCGAGGCGGAAGAGCGTCGCGACGAGCAGTAGCGAGGGGAAGACCGAGAAGTCGAGCGGCTTCTTGACGAACATGCTCGTGAGCAGGATCACGAGGGCGAAGAGGATGCTCACGATGAGCAGCATGTCGAGCAGCCCCGCCGGCACGGGCACAACGAGGAGCAGGATGATGCCGACCACACCGATCGGCACGGCGAGCATCTTCATTGTCTGTTTCATGCGAGGCCTTTCGCGGCGGTGATGGTGTTGCGTGTGGGGGCGCCGGCGAGCGCCGTCATGCTGTGGACGCCCGCGGCAGCGCCGCGCTTCTTGAGCGCCATGACGAAGGCGAGCACGCGGGCGACCGCGTCATAGTGGTCGACCGGGATCTCCTGGCCGAGCTCGCACGCCTCATGGAGGGCACGGGCGAGGGGAACGTCGCGCACCATGGGCACGCCCTTCTTCTCGGCTTCCTCACGGATGCGCGCGGCGATATTGCCCGCGCCCTTCGCGACGACCCGGGGCGCGGACTTGCCCGGCTCGTACTTGAGCGCGACAGCGACGTGAGTGGGGTTGACGAGCACGACGTCGGCATCACCGATGGCAGCGATCATCCGGTTGCGGCTCATGGCGAGCTGGCGTGCACGGCGCTGGCCCTTGATGAGCGGGTCGCCGTCGGAGTTCTTGTGCTCGTCCTTGACCTCTTTCTTGGTCATGCGCGTCTTCTTCAGGTTGCGTTTCATGACCACGAAGACGTCGGCGAAGGCGAGCGCGAGCCCCGCGACGATCGCGAACTGCAGCATTGCGGCGACGCCCCCGGCGGCGGCTTCGAGCACGGCGTGCACGGAGTTGCCACCGGATGCCATGAGCACGGGCATGAGGTTCTGGATGACGAAGTAGAGCACGAGACCCACGACGACGGTCTTCATGAGGGCCTTCGCGCCCTGCCAGAGCGCCTGGGTGCCGAAGGTGCGCCCCACGCCCTTGACGAGGTTGAACTGCTCCATCTTCGGCTTGAACTTCTTGAGGTGCACACCGCCCTGCGCGACGGCGCCGACGACGACGGCCACGAGCACGGCGATCAGCATGGGCGCGAGCGTTGCGAGCACTGAGCCCATTCCACTCCAGAGGGCGTCGACTGCGGCGAGTGGATCAGCATCGCTGGCCACGCGCGCGACCGCGAACATCTGCTCCGTCGCGGCGGTCGAGCCGAGCGCGATGGTGGCCGGGAGCATGATGGCGGCGGCTCCGATGCCGAGCCACGCGGTGAGGTCCTGCGACTTGGAGAGCTGACCCTTCTCGCGCACATCTTTCATGCGCTTCTCGGTCGCTTGTTCTGTCTTTTCGCCTGCGGGCTCGTCGGCCATCTACCTCACCCCCATGAGCGTGTCGACGGCTCCGTCGGTGAGGGATGCCACAACCCCGGGCAGCGCCGCGAAGACGACGACGGCGAGGGTGAGCGTGAGGAAGATCTTGAGCGGGAAGCCGAGGGCGAAGGCGTTGAGGGCGGGCGCCACTCGCGTGAGGAGCCCGAGCCCGACGTCGGCGAGGAACAACACGACGAGGAGCGGGCCTGCGATCTGCACGGCCGCGAGGAACATTTCGGAGACCGCGAGCACGATGGACTCGGCCGAGGACGCGAGGTCGATCGCGCCGCCGATGGGCAGGGCGGTGAAGGAGCGGGTGAGACCGGAGAGGATGAGCAGGTGTGCGCCCGAGCTCATCATGAGGGCGAGCGCCGACATGTGGAAGAGCCGCGAGAACTGCGCACCGTTGACCATCGAGCCGGGGTCGTAGGCCTGCGCCATCTGGAAGCCACCGAACATGTCGATGAGGCTTCCCGCCGACTGCACGGCCGAGAAGATCACGTAGACGAGGAATCCGAGCAGCGCCCCCGTGATGATCTCCTGCACAAGCGCGCCGAAGAAGGCCGCGTCATCCAGCGAGACGTAGTCGGCGGTGACCCGCGGCGACACGGCGAGCGCGAGCCCGACCGCGAGCATGGCCTTCACCCGGGCGGGAAACGCACGGTAGGAGAACGGTGGCGCGATGACGATGAACGCCGTCATGCGCACCGCGGCCAGCATGACCGCCTCCAGCCACGCGAGTTCCAGCATCACCATGTCATCCCCCGAGCAGCGCGGGGATCATGTCGAAGATGCGGTGGGTGAAGCCGATGATCTCGCTGATCATCCAGTGTCCCGTCACGAGGAGGGCGACGCCGACCGCCGCGGCCTTGGGCACGAACGAGAGGGTCACCTCCTGGATCTGCGTGATCGACTGCAGCAGCGAGATCGCGAAGCCGACCACGAGTGCCGTCACGAGGATGGGGGCCGCGAGCTTTGCCGCCACGAAGAGGCCCTGCATCGCGATGTCGAGGACTGCGCCGGCATCCATCAGCGGTAACTCTCGATGAGGGAGGTGATGATGAGGCCCCAGCCGTCGACCAGCACGAAGAGCAGGATCTTGAAGGGCAGCGAGATCATGACGGGCGGGAGCATCATCATGCCCATCGACATGAGGGCTGCCGCGACGACGAGGTCGATCACGAGGAACGGCACGAAGATGACGAAGCCGATGATGAAGGCCGCACGCAGCTCCGAGATCATGAAGGCGGGGATGAGCGTCGTGAGCTCAACGGTCGACGGGTCCTCCGGGTTCTCGAGCCCTGCCGCGCGGGTCATGAGGGCGAGGTCCTCCTCGCGGGTGAACGACAGCATGAACGCGCGGAGGGGTTCGGATGCCGCCTCCAGCGCCTGCCCGAACGTCATGGTCCCCGCGAGGTATGGCTGCACGCCGACCTCGTTCATCTCGCCGACGACGGGCGCCATGATGAACAGGCTGAGGAAGAGCGCGAGGCCGGCGAGCACCTGGTTGGGCGGGATGCTCGGCAGCGAGAGCGCGTTTCGCGTCATCGCAAGCACGACGAAGATCTTGGTGAACGACGTCATCATGAGCAGGATCGCGGGGGCGACCGACAGCAGCGTGATGCCGAGGAGCGTCACGATCGATGACGACGGGGTGCCGTTGGGGCCGTTGATCTCGACCGAGACGCCCGGCGTGCCCTCGTCGAAGGGGTTGATCTCGGGGGCGGCGTAGGCCGGCTGCGCCCCGAGGTTCATCGCGACCGCGAGGCCGGCGACGGCAACGACGCCGAACGCGACCGTGCGCAGCGCCGTGGGCGGGACTGCTCTCACCGTGCACGCCTGAGGGTCGTCGCGGCCTGCGCGGTGGAGCTAAGGCGATCGCGCCAGCGATCGCGCGACCCCAGCGCCGACTGAGCCTGCGAAGTCGGGTTGAAGAAACCGAACCCCGCTCGACGGGCAAACTGGGCCGGCGTGAACTGGGCACCCTTCGGGCTCCCGAAGAGCTCGATCGGCGCGGGACCGCTCGAGGTTGCGGCATCCATCGACTTGGCGAACTCCACGGCGGGCGCGGGCGTCTCACCCGACTGCAGCACGCTGACCGATTGCTCGGTCACGCCGAGCACGAGCCGGCTGCCCTCGACATCGATGACGACGACGGATGCCTTTGCCCCGATGCCCTGCTTGGCGACGACCGAGACGGGCGACGCGGCGCGGGCGCGCGGGCCGGCGGTGAGCCGGCGATGCAGCCACCACAGCAGCGCGAGCACGGCCCCGAGGCTCACGAGCACGCGGAGCCCGATCATGACAGCATCCATGTCAGCTGAGGCCGTCGGCGACGTCGAGGATCGTGGTGATGCGCACGGCGTAGTCCTGGTCGATCACGACGATCTCGCCGTGCGCGATCAGTCGGCCGTTGAGCAGGATGTCGGCGGGGGCGCCGGCGGAGCGGTCGAGCTCGATGACGGCGCCCGGCTCGAGGCCGAGCACGTCGCGCACCGACATGCGGGTGCGGCCGATCTCGACCGTGAGCGCCATCTCGACATTGTTGATGCGCCCGAGCTTTCCGACGACCTCCTCGTTGGACTTGCGGCTCGCGCCCACGACCGCCCCGCCCTCGCGGATGCGGATCGCGAACCAGCCGACCGCGACACCGTCGGCGGTGAGCTCGAAGACCGTGCTGTTGCGGTCGGAGAAGAGGGCAGAGGCATCCGACTCCGACACGTCGCCGAGCACGCCGCTGCCGAGCACCTCGGCGGCAGCCTCGAGGGCGGGACGCACGACGTCGCCGCTCGAGACGACCGTGTCGCTGCCCGCGGCCTCCTGGAGGGACTGCGCGTCGAGCAGCACGAGGGCGAGGTCGGCCGCCTGCTCGCCGACGAACGACGCCGTCAGCGCCGACGAGGCGCGCGATGCGGCGGAGACGCCACTCGGCAGCATCGACGGCACGAGAATGCCGGTCGTCGGCAGGTGCTGCACGAGCGCGTCGGCTGCGGCGGACTGAAGGGTGGGTGTCGTGGTGGCCATGATGTTCTCTCCGGCGGTGGTGGTGAAGAAGTCGAAAGGGTGGGCGGCTCAGTCGGTGCCGACAACGACACACGCGAGGCGTGAACCGTTGGCCCCGACGGCCGCACGCGCGAGCGGGGTGCCCTCGACGGCGACCTCGAGCGGGCGGTGCTGAGGGTGTGGGATCGGCAGGATGTCGCCCACCGCGAGGTTGAGCACGGCTGAGGGCCGCACCATGGCCGGCTCGAGGCGAAGCGAGACCGACACGGGGGTCGAGACGACCTGCTCGCGCATGATGCGCGGCGCATCCTCGATCGAGCTCGTGGGGTTGGCCTCGCCAAGCTGCGGCAGCAGCACTTCGGCCGGAATTGCGACCGTCGCGGCCGAGACCGACTCGCCGACCTTGATCGTGAAGCTCGCGACGATCATGAGATCCGTCGTTGCGGCGGCCTGCGCGAACTGCGAGTTGTATTGGAAGCCACCCACCGCGATGCGGCGCACGAGCAGCGAGCCGAGTGAGTAGCGAAGATCTTCGAGCGCGTCATCCATGAGGCGGCCGACCAGCTCACGCTCGATCTGGGTGAACTGGCGCTCCTCGGTCACGACCGTGCCGCGGCCGCCAAGCATGCAGCTCACCCAGGTGAGGGCAGCGGATGTCGGGTACTGGATGACCGCGCGAGGCGTCACGCCCTCGACCGTCACGAGCACCATGGCCGTCGTCGACGGGAGGGATGCCGCGTACTCGTCGTAGGTGAACATCAGCACCTGCGTGCAGGTGACCTGCGAGAAGACGCGCACCTTTGCGGTGAGCTGCGTGCCCCACTGGCGGGCGAAGGTCTCGAAGGCGAGCTCCAGCACGCGCGAGTGTTCGCGCACGAGCGTCGTGGGGCGGCGGAAGTCGTAGACCTCGACCGTGCCCTGGGTGCGCGAGGACACGCTCGCGCCATCATGTTTCTGGACCGTCACAAGGAGCACTATCGGCAGGCGCCATGGAACGGTAAGTCGCCGGTTCTCGGTGGTGCGGCAACCACACTCAACAGGTCACGAGATCAGCTCAACCGGCGCCCTCCGCGACGATCGAGGGGATGAGTGAGCGCACCGCCTCGGGCAAGGCCGACAGCACGACGATGTCGACGCGGCGGTTGGTGGCCTGCGCCGCGGCGGATGTCTCGGGCACGAGTGGCCGCGCCGCACCGAAGCCGACCGATCCGATGCGCTGTGCCGGCACCCCCGTTGCCTCGACGAGGTACCGCAGCACCGTCGTGGCCCGGCCGGACGCGAGCTCCCAGTTGGTGGGGAAGGGTGCGACGGAGGGCCGGGCATCCGCGTGTCCCTCGACGGAGACGCTGTAGCGGCTCTTTGCGATGGCGGGACCGGTCGCGTTGAGCACGCCGACGGCCGTCGGGGCGAGCTCCGTGCGGTTGGTGTCGAAGAAGGTCTCGGAACCGACGAGGCGCACCGTCAGGCCGCGCTCGTCGATCGTGAACGACACGGTGTCCTGGAGGCCGTTCGCGGTGAGATTGCTGCGGATCTGCTCGCGCAGCGCCTCAAGCTCCTCGACCTCCTCCAGGGCGAGTTGGATGTCGGTGAACCCCTCACCCTCCTCCGAGACGAGATCGGCGGGCACGACGACGCCGGTCGAGACATCCCGGTTCTCAGATTCCTCCTGGCCGAACCCCGTCGCGAGCGAGTTCTTGAGGGCGTTGAACTTCTCCTGGTCGACCGCCGACATCGCGAAGAGCACGATGAAGAGGCACATGAGCACCGTGACCATGTCCATGTACGACGCCATCCAGCGCTCGTCTGGGCCCTCATGCTCCGGCTCGACGTGCTTCTTGCGGCGCCGCGGCATGCTCATGCTGCCGCCTTGTCTGCCTTCGCAGCCTTGGGCGCCTTCGCCTTCTTGCCCGCGTCACCCTTGGCATCCTTCGTCTTCGCGCCCTTCAGCGAATCCGCCGGCACCATGGCCTTGAGCCGCTCGCCCAGCAGTCGCGGCTGGCTCCCCGCCTGCACGGCGAGCACACCCTCCATGAGCAGCGTCATGCGCTCCTGGTCGATCTCGTTGAGGCGACGGATGCGGGTGCCGATCGGCAGCCAGATGAAGTTCGCCGACAGCAGTCCCCAGAGGGTCGCCACGAAGGCCGCCGCGATCATGTGGCCGAGCTCATCGGGCTGCGAAAGGTTCTCGAGCACGTGCGTCAGCGAGACGACGGTGCCGATGATGCCGACCGTGGGGGCGTAGCCGCCGAGGGCGCCGAAGAACTTGGCTGCCGTGCGCCGGGTGCTCGCGCGGGACTCCATCTCGTCCTCGAGCATGATGCGCAGTTCCTCGCCATCGGTGCCGTCGGCGATGTTCTGCAGGGCCCCCTTCAGGAACGGGTCCTTGATCTGCTCGGCCTCCTGCTCGAGGGCGAGCAGGCCCTCGCTGCGAGCCTTCTCGGCGAGGCCGACGACCTGGTCGATGACCTCCTGCGGCTTGTAGGTCGCGCCGCCCTTGAACGCTGCGGGCACCTCCTTGAAGGAGTTGATCGCATCCCTGATCGTGCCGCCGGCGACGCCGATCGCGATCGTCGCGAAGAACACGAGGATCATGGGAGCCGGCAGCAGGAGGGAGCTCACATGGGCGCCCTCGATCGTGATCATGGCGTAGAGGGCACCGAAAGCGAGCCCGATGCCGATGATGGTTGCGAGATCCATCAGATCTTCCTCGGGCCGGAGATGCGGGCGACGGCCTCGTCGGCGTCGGCATCCGTCACGATGCCGAGGTGGGGGGCGGAAGGCTCGGCCGCGGAGTTCGAGTGGGCGAGGGCGATGACGCGGGCCCGGTAGAGGGCGATGCGCTCAATGACCTCGGTCATCGACTCGGTCACGATGTACTTGGCGCCGTCGACCATGACGAGGGTCGTGTCGGGGCTCGCGTGGATGCGCTCGATGAGATCAGGGTTGATCGCAAACTGGCGATCGTTCAAACGCGTAACGACAATCATCGGGCCCATCCATAGGTCTCGTACTCAGCTGCCCATCCTGGGCATGCACAGGACACTGTCGGCCGGGGGCGCGCATCCGTTAGGTGGTGACTGACGTCTTCACGTCTGGAACGCAACAGCGCCGCCCCCACCCGGAGGTGAGGACGGCGCCGTGAACGAGGGTTAGCGCTTGAGGTTGGTGAGCTCCTGCAGCACCTCGTCGGAGGTCGTGATGATGCGGGCGTTCGCCTGGAAGCCGCGCTGCGCGACGATGAGGTTCGTGAACTCCTGCGAGAGGTCGACGTTCGACATCTCGAGCGCGCCGGCAGTGAGCTTGCCGAGCGCGCCATTGCCGGCGGTGCCCAGCTCGGGGTTGCCCGAGTTGAAGGTCGCGCGGTACGACGAGTTGCCGGCCTTCTCGAGACCGCCCGGGTTGGCGAAGTTCGCGAGCGCGATGCGGCCGATGGCCTCGGATGCGCCGTTGCTGAACGAACCGACGAGCGTGCCGTCAGCCGAGAGGGTGAACGACTGCAGCGTTCCGGCCTTGCGGCCGTCCTGGTTGGTGACGGATGCGGTGGTCAGGCCAGCGAAGCCGGTCAACTGGGTCATGTCCACGTCGATGCCACCGACGTTGAAGACGTTGCCGGTGGAGGTGAGTGCGCCCTCGGTGAACTCGAGAGTGCCGAGGGTCGTGGTGCCACCGTCGCCCGAGACATCCCACCCGGCGGCGGAGCGGGTGAAGGTGAAGGTGAGCGTTGCCGCGTTGCCGTCAGCGTCGAAGATCTCGGTGTCGCGCACCAGGGTCGTGCCGAGCTCGGCCTCGGAGGGCAGGTTGCCGCCGAAGGTGGCGGTCCCCGTGGGCACGGCGGGCGAGAGGCTGTCGAGCGGCAGGCTGATGTTGCCGATCGCGCCACCGTCCTGGATGACGCCGTTCTGCGCCGTCCAGCCCTGCACGATGGAGCCATCGGGCGTGACGAGGCGGCCCTGGGGGTCGATGTCGAAGTTGCCGGCGCGCGTGTAGAGGGTGTCGCCGCCGGAGCGGGTAACAAAGAAGCCGTCGCCCGAGATCATCATGTCGGTCGAGCGGCCGGTGGCCTGTGCGGATCCCTGCGCGAAGTTGGTGGAGATGCCGGCGACGCGCACGCCGAGGCCGATCTGGGCCGGGTTGGTGCCGCCCTGCTCCGCCTGCGGGCCCGCGGCGCCCTGCGTGAGCTGCGACAGCGTGTCCTGGAACTGGGTTGCCGACGACTTGAACGCGGTCGTGTTGACGTTGGCGATGTTGTTGCCGGTCACGTCGAGCATGGTCTGGTGCGAGCGGAGGCCCGAAATGCCGGAGTAGAGCGAGCGAAGCATGGTGGTTGACCTTTCAGTGGTGGGTTCGTGAAGTTCAGGCGGCGGACTTGGTGGTCACGCCGGAGATGGAGTCGAGGGCGATCTCGACGCCACCGATGGAGACGGTGGGCACGGAGTCGGCGAAGGAGACCTTGTCGGCGATGCCTGTCACGGTCTTGCCGTCCTTCTCGTAGGAGACCTCCTTGCCGACAAGGGATGCCGCGGCGATGCGCATCTGCAACGAGAAGTTCTCCTCGTTCAGCGTTGTGAGGGTGGTGAGTTGCTCCATGGAGGCCAGCTGGGTGGTCTGGCTGATCATCTGGTTGGTGTCCATGGGCGAGCTGGGGTCCTGGTTGCGCAGCTGCGTGACGAGGAGCGAGAGGAACACCTCGCTGTCCATCGTCTGCTTAGGCGCGCGGGTGGCGGCGTTGGCGGTGTACATGCTCGTCGCTGTGACGGCCGCGGCGGGTTCGATTGCCATACTGTTCCTTCTTTCTCGGGTCCGGTGCCTCAGGCCAGCACGTCGATGCCGGTGGCGAGGCCGCGGATGCCGCGGTCGTGGGTCGTCTCGGATGCCAGCGCATCCCCGTGGTTGCCAGCGGCGGCGCCCGGGTTGCGCGCAGCGGCGCCTTGCCCGTCGCGCCCGCCCGGTGTCTGTCCGCCTTGGGCCTGCCCGCCCTGCGTCTGGCCCTGACTGTCGCCGAGGTTCAGGGTGGCGTTGCCGCTCTGCCCGCCCGTGCTGAGCGACGGGGTGGCAACGCCGAGTCCGGCGAGGTCGCGGCGCAGGTCGCCGAGGATCGCCTTGAGGGCCTCCCGCCCTGCCTCGCTCGGCGCGAGCAGTTCGATGCGCATCCCGTCGGCGCCGAGGTGGGCGCGCACCGTGACGGGGCCGAGGTTCTCGGGGGTCACGTTGACGGTGATGACGTGTTCGCCCGCGCCCGCACTACGGATGTTGGCGATCGGCCGGGCGAGCTGCGCCGAGAAGTCCTGGGGCACGGGTGTCGGCGCGGGGGCCGGCGCTGGGCTCGCCTGGCTGACGGATGTCGCGGCACCCGGTGCGACGGCCGCCCCGGCCCCGTCGACTCGCGTGAGACTGCGCAAAGCGTCGGCACTCGCGGCTTCTGGGCCGCGTTGTGCAGGCTCAGCGCTGGCGCTCGCGGCGGCGTGGGTCGGCGAGGCGGACGGTGTGAACGTTGCGGCGGCAGCGTGGGCCACCGGGGACTGCCCGGCAGTCGTCGGGCGGGTGCCCGGGGCTGTCTCGGTGTCGGCGAGCACCGTGGCGGTTCTGGCGAGGCCGCGCGCGTCGGTGTCGGCGACGCCGGCGACCCGGGCAGGCGCAACCGCGGAAGCGGCGGCGACGCTCGTGGTCGACGCGGCCGACGCGGCAGCACCGGTGATCCCAGCGGTTGGAACCACGGATGCCACGGCAGCACCCCAAGGCACGACAGTCGCAGTCGCCCCTGCAGCTGCAGGGGTGGCCGGCATCGCCGCAGTCATGCCAGGTGCCGCGGCAGCGTGGTGCGAAGACGACTCGCTTCCGGCCTCAGCCGCGCCAGACAGGGCCGGGGACGTGCTGCTGATGGCGGTGGCATCCGTGCTCGAAGTACTCGCGGCGATCGCCGAGCCGCCCGACACTGTGGCACCAGCGGGCACGCCGAGGGCGAGGACCGCGGACCCGAGCGATAGGGGCGCCGGAGCATCCGTCGGCGCCTGAGTGGACGCATTCTGTGCTTCCTGCGCCTCCGGAACGACAGATTCCGTCGTCTCAGCGGATGTCACGCCCGAGCCGAGCAGGTCGACGGCGCTCTGCATGGCGGCGCCGAAGCCCTCGGCGTCGCTCGGGCCCGAAGATGAGGGAGAAGCAGCGCCACCCCGCGCAACCCCACCGGCGAGGAGGTTCAGCATGCTCATGACTCGGTTCCTTCCGTGTCGCGGTGCCACGCGGTCGAGGCGAGCTCGTCGAGGGCGTCCTGCTCGGCCTTGAGCTCATCGGCAGCGACCCCCTCGGCGTGCTTCTGCTCGAGCTTCTCGAGCCCGATCGTCTGGGCGCGGGCGTCGGCGAAGGCGGCGGCCGCGGCATCCGCATCGCCCTGCAGTTGGCCATCGAGGGCCGTGAGGTCGGAGAGGGTGCTGCGCAGGGATGCGCGCCCCGCCGCGACCGCGTAGAGCACGGCCGTGCTGGTGACGTCGGTGCTCGTGGCGCCAAGGGCGATGCGGGCACGCTCGATGCCGAGCGAGTTCTCGTCGAGGCGTCCGCGAGCGCTCGAGAGTTCGCCTGCGGCGAGTTCCTGCTGCAGGTGGCGCAGCCTCAGGAGGCCGGCGAGCGAGAATCCCTTGCTCATGCGCTCACCCCCAGTGCGGCGACGAGACGCTCGAGGCGATGCCACGATTCCTCGGCCGTGGCGCGTTCGCCCATCGACTGCTGCAGGAATGCGTTGATGGATGCCTCGTGGTCGACGGCAGCGTCGACGAGCGGATTGCTGCCGCGCTGGTAGGCGCCGACGTCGAGCAGGTCCTGGGCGGAGCGGCGGGCGGAGAGCACACGGCGGAGTGTCGTCGCGGCTTTGGCACGGGCATCCGTCGTCACGCGGCTGGCGACGCGCGAGACGGACCCGAGGGCGTCGACGCTCGGGAAATGCCCGTTGACGGCGAGCTTGCGGTCGAGCACGACGTGCCCGTCGAGGATCGAGCGGGCGGCGTCCGCGATGGGCTCGTTGTGGTCGTCGCCGTCGACGAGCACGGTGTAGATGCCGGTGACCGAGCCGGATGCCGCGGTGCCGGCCCGCTCGAGCAGTTGCGCGAGCAGGGAGAAGGTCGATGGCGGGTAGCCGCGCGTGGCCGGTGGTTCGCCGACGGAGAGCCCGATCTCGCGCTGCGCCATGGCGACGCGGGTGAGGGAGTCCATCATGAGCGTCACGTCGGCGCCGTGCTCGCGGAAGCCCTCCGCGATGCGGGTCGCGACGAAAGCCGCGCGCAGGCGCATGAGGGCGGGCTCGTCGGAGGTCGAGACGACGACGATCGAGCGGGCGAGACCCTCCGCGCCGAGGTCGTCCTCGAGAAACTCCCGCACCTCGCGGCCGCGCTCCCCCACTAGGGCGATGACACTGACCTCGGCCTCGGTGCCGCGGGCGATCATGGAGAGCAGCGACGACTTGCCGACGCCGGAACCGGCGAACAGGCCGAGCCGCTGGCCGCGGCCCGCCGTCGTGAGCGTGTCGAGCACCCGCACGCCGAGCGAGAGCGGCGTGTCGATGCGGGCCCGCTGCATGGCGGGCGGGGTGTCATTGTGGAGGGGAACCCACTCCTTCGCGTCGATCGGCCCCTTGCCGTCGATGGGGCGGCCGAGGCCGTCGATGACACGGCCGAGGAGGCCACGGCCGACGGGCACGAGCATGGGCCGGCCCTTGGCCCTGGCGGCGGCGCCCGGCTGCACTCCCGTGAGGCGGCCCAACGGCATGCAGCGCACACCGTCGCGGGTCGTCGCGATGACCTCCGCTTCGACGGGGGTGTGGTCGCCGATCGTGACGAGGTCGCCGACGGCGCAGTCGACCCCGATGACCTCGAGGCCGAGGCCGACGACGGATGCGACGCGGCCGACGCGCTGCGGACGGCCAGCCCGCACGGCCTCATTCAGGCGCGCGCCGAGTATGGCGGGCGCGGCCACCCCACCCGGAGCTGTTGAGCGCGGCGCCCTCACCGCGGCGGGCGCGGGGCTGCTCATGCGGGTCCGTCCAGGAGTGCCGTGCGGGCACGGTCGACGGCGGCGCGGATGCGCGCGTCGAGGTGACCGTCCGGCAGTTCGGCGACGGCGTCGCCGGGGGCGAGGCTGGGGTCGGCGATGAAGCTGATGGTCTCGGGCAGGTGCCCCGCCTCGAGGTTGTCGAGCGCGGCGAGCGTGTCGGGGTGCAAACGCACGGCGATGACGACGGCCGGGTCGACCTGCTCGAGGGCGCGCGTGATGGCGGCGCGGGCGCTCGTGGGCCCGTCGGCGAGCTCGACGCCGATGATCGCCTCGGCGAGGGTCACGGATGCTTCGGCGATGGCGTTCTGTGCGTCGGCGAGCACGGGGGCCGTCCGGTCGTTGACGGCCGTGAGTGCGCTGCTGAGGAGAGTCGTCAGGGCATCCGCTCGTTCGCGGGTCGCCGCCATGAGGGCGGCGTGCTCGGCGGCGGCACGCTCACGCTGCGCCTGCAGGGTCTCTTCCGCGGCGCGCATCCCGGCGGCGTAGCCGGAGGCGTGGCCGCGCGTGCGCGCCTGCGCCTCGACGAGTCCCGGGGTGCTGCCGAGGGCGGGAAAGCTGAGCGGTGAGAAGGCGGCCTCAGTAGACATAGTCTTCCTCCTCGGCGCGCTGCACCGTGATGGCGCCCTCCGATTCGAGGTCGCGGATGGCGCGCACGATCTGCGAGCGCGCCTCCTCGACCTGCGAGAGCCGCAGCGGCCCGAGCGCCTTCGTCTCGTCGTCGAGGATCTCCCGGTTGCGTTCCGACAGGTTGGAGCGGATGACCTCGATGACGGTCTCGGGGCTGCCCTTCATGGCGATCGCGAGCACGGCGGCGTCGATGCCGCGCAGCACCTGCTGCACGTCGCGCTTCTCGAGCTTGACGATGTCGGCGAAGGTGAGCATCCGCGAGCGCACCTCTTCTGCGAGTTCGGGGTCGCGCTCGTCGAGGGCGTCGAGCAGCGCCTTCTCGGTCGCGACGCTCGAGCGGTTGATGATGTCGACGAGGGGCTGCACGCCGCCGACGATCTCGACGGCGTCACGCGTGGAGACGACCGCGCCGGCGCGGGACTTGAGGGTGTCGGCGACGACGCGCACGGCCTCGGGGGTCGCGCTGTTCATGGTCGCGATGCAGTGGGCCACCTCGGTGCGCACGTCATCGTCGAGGCCGGAGAGGATGGCGGATGCCTGTTCCGGGCGCAGGTGCGCGAGCACGAGGGCGACGGTCTGGGGGAGTTCGCCCTCAAGCAGCGTGATGATCTGGCCAGGCTCGACCGCCTCGATGAACTCGAAGGCCTTGCCCGCCATGGAGGAGGCGACGCGGTTCATGACGCCCGCCGCGCGCTCCGCACCGAAGGATGCCTCCAGGAGGCCGACCGCGATGTCACGGCCACCGCGCGCATTGGCGGTGCCGCGGGTCGCAACCTCGTGGAACTCGGTGAGCGCCCGATCGGCGACCATCGCGTCGACGCGCTTCATGCGCACGATCTCGGCGACGATCTCCTCGGCCTCGGTCTCGGTGAACTGCTTGAGCACCTCGGCGGCGCGATTGTGCTCAAGGTTCATGAGCACGACGGCGACCTTCTGGGTGCCGGTCAGCCCGAGCGTCTGCACGTCGGTCATGGCGTCCTCACGTCATCCATGAGGCCGCGCAGGTACTCGGCGGTGCGCTTGGGGTCGGCGGCGGCGAGCGCCTCGATCTCGGCGCGGCGGCGTGCGGATTCCTCGTCCCCGCTCGGCAGGCCGGCGGGAGCGGTCGGTGCGGCGATGGGGGCGACGGGCTCCGTCGGCATCTGCAGCTGCATCGGCACGGTCGTGCCGTCGAGGATGTCGGAGAGCTGCTTGAGTTCTCCCGCCTCGCGGGCCCGGCGGCGGTTGCGGGAGACCATGACGAGGCCGATGACGACCGGGAGGGCGATGCCGGCGACGATCACGGCGACGGTCGCGAGGGCCATCCAGCGGTCGGCGGCAGCGGCAGCTTCGGCTGCGGCGAGGGCTTCGGCGGCGGCCGCGGCTCCCGTCGCGTTGAAGGGCACGACCTCGACCGCGACGTTGTCACCGCGCTCGACGTTGACGCCGGCGGCAGCCGCGACGAGCTCGCGGATCGCGGGCACCGTGAGGCCGCCGATGGCCTCCTCGTTGACGGCGACCGAGACGGTCTGGCGGGTGATGGAACCGGCAGGGATCGTGCGCGACTCGGTCACCTTGTTGACGGCGTTGTTGCGGTTGGTCGACTCGCTCTCGTAGGCGCCATCGCCCGCGCCACCGGGCACGGCGATGTTGTCGGGGCCGAGCACGCCGCCCTGGAGGGTGCCGTCGCCGCTGCCCGTATAGGTCTCGCGGTCGATCTGCTCGTTGAGCGCGGGAACCTCCTCGGGCGCCGAGTACGACTCCTCGAGCCGTTCCGCGGACTCGTAGCTCACGTCGGCTGCCACGGCGACGCTGGCGTTGCCGGGGCCGACGACGCGGTCGAGCATGGCCTGCACGGCACCCTGCACACGCACCTCGTGGTCGCTCGCCTGCTTCGAGGTGGAGCCGGATGCGCCGACGCCCACGGCAGACAGCACGGTTCCGGCGGCGTCGATGACCGCGACATCCGTGGCCTTCATGCCCTCGATCGAGGCCGAGGTGAGGTGCACGATCGCCTCGACCTGGTCGCTGCTGAGGCTCACGCCGCGCTCGGTCTCGATGAAGACCGATGCGGTGGGCGACGCCGTCTGCGCCACGAACACGGTCTCCTCGGGGATCGCGAGACGAACGGATGCCGTGCGCACGCCATCGAGGGCGGCGACCGTCGATGCGAGCTCGCCCTCGAGGGCGCGCTTGTAGGTGACGGACTGCTGGAACTCCGAGGAGGTCACGCCCATGTCGTCGAGCAGCGAGTAGCCGCCAGTGCTCGAGGAGGGCAGGCCGGCCGAGGCCGCCTTGAGTCGCTGGTCGTAGACGTGCTCCTCGGGAACGAGGATGGTCGCGCCGCCCGCGGTGAGCTCGTAGGGCACACTGTCGGCCTGCAACTGCTCGACGATCGTGCTCGCGTCACCGGCCGCGAGACCCGTGAACAGCGGCGTGTAGGAGGGCTTGCTGAGCCACAGCCCGAGCCCGGCAGCACCGAGCACGAGCACGGCGACGCCGATGAGGGCGAGCGTGCGCTGCGCGATCGTGAATTCGCGAATGCCCGCGACGAGCCGCTTGAAGGCGGAGGTGACCTGGGTGGGCATTAGGCCTGCATCCTCATGATCTCGTTGAAGGCGTCGACACCCTTGTTGCGCACGGCCGCGATGAGTTCGAGCGTGACGGCGGCACGGGTGGATGCGATGGTGGCGTCGTGGATGTCGTTGAGGTCACCCGTCACGGCCTTGATCGCGAGCTCGTTCGAGGTCGACTGCAGCGACTGCAGGCCGTCGATCGCCCCCGCGAGGGAGCTACCGAAGGCCGCGCCATCCGTCGACTGCACGGAGCCGGCACCGGATGTCGCGGCGAGCGCACCACGGATCGAGAGGTCGTGCTCGCCGATGCTGAACGCACCGCTGCCGCCGAGGGCGGGAATCGCGGGGATGGCCATCATGCACGTCCGATCTGGATTGCGGCCTGGTAGGCCTCCTTGGCGCGGTCGACGACCGCGGCACTCGCCTGGTAGCCGCGCTGGGCCATGATGAGCTGGCTCATCTGGCTGGCCATGTCGATCTCGGGGTAGCGCACGTAGCCGGCCTCGTCGGCGAGGGGGTGGTCGGGCTCGTAGACGACCCGGCCCTCGGCGTCGCCGTAGGCGGCACCCTGCACGTACACGCCCGTCGCGCCTTCGCCCGCCTGGGCGACGACGTACCGCGCGCGAAACGCCTCGTCGTCGGTGCCGCGCACCGTGTTGACGTTGGCGAGGTTGTCGGAGACGGCGTCGAGCCACTTGCGGTGCAGGGTGAGTCCCGTGCCGGCGATGCCGATTGCGTCGAAGGTCATGAGTGTGTCCCCTGTCCTAGTTCGTTCTCAGGGCTGTGCGCACGCTCGTGAACTGCCCCTCGACCGCGCGCGCAGCGAACTGGTAGCGCAGGAGGGTGTCGACGTTGGAGAGCGTCTCGGTGTCGAGGTTCACGTTGTTGCCGTCGAGGCGGGTGGGTTCGAGGGAGTCGGCGACGGTCGCGGCGACGGCACCGTCACCCTGGCGCACCGACTTGGCGAGGGCATCCTCGAAAAGCACCCGCTGGGCCTTGTAGCCGGGGGTGTTGACGTTCGCGATGTTGTTGGCGATCACTCGCTGGCGCTCGGAGAGACCATCGAGGGCGCTGCCGAGGGCAAGTGACGTCACAGATTCAAACACTGCGTGAATCCCATTTCATGGATGAGTGGTTCCGGCCGATCCATGGCCTGGGGTGCGAGCGATCCCTGCTCTTGTTCAGCTATCGGCATCGTTGCCGCAGCCGTTAGGTGTTTTTCAGTTATCCGGCGACATCGAGGTAGACGGATGCCGCGGCATCCGTCACCGCAGGCACACTCCGCAGCGCGGCGAGGTGCCGACCCACGTCTTGGCGTCCCTCGTCGAGCCGCGTCATGAGGTTTCGCTGCGCGTCGAGGATGCGGGCGGCCCGGTCGACGAGCTCTGCCGGCATCGTGCCGAGGCCCTGCGGCGGGGTCCACTGGGCGCTGCGCCCGCTGACGACGTCGTCGGCCCATTCGAGCTCGCGCTCAAGTTCGTCGAGCGCGTCGACCCAGGCATTGAAGCTCGTGTCGGGCATCGCCATGCTCACGCGACGCCGAGGGTGCCGCCGACGGCACGTTCGACGATGGGCGCTGCGGTGTCGGGCGCCTGCGCGGCCGCCTCGTGCCAGGTCTGGCGCAGCGGCTCGAGCAGTGTGATGCACACGCGCGTGCTCTCGACGTCGCGGTGGATGTTGGCGAAGATGAGCGCCTTCGTCGCGAAGGTGTAGACGCCGAGGAGGGCGTCGGCGCCGTCCCATTCGTCGACCTTGAGTGAGGAGGTGAGCTCCGCGAGGATGTCCTGCGCGTGCAGCAGGTGCTTCGACGCCGAATCCCAGTCCTCGATGTCCTGCGCGATCTCGGCGCGCTGCAGGTCGAGGATGAGCCGGTCGTAGAGCATCGTGAGCAGGCGCGCGGGCGAGGCGTTGAGGATGGCTTCGCGCGCGTAGTCGGCACGGCGGGCGTCAATTCCGTACATCGTCATTTCTTGCTGCCTTCATACGTCGGGAGGGAGGCGATCTGAGAGCTGAGCCAACTGGATTGGGAGTTGAGGGCGCTCATGCGCACCTCGAGCGCGGCGTAGGTACGCTCGAGGGTGGCGCGGCGGGTCGCAAGGCGGTTGTCCCAGGCGGCGACCTGTTCGTTGTAGTTGGTGACGAGCGACTGCTGGCCCGTGATCTTGGTCGTGAGGGTGCCCGTGTACTTGTCGGAGACAGTGGTCGCGGCGGCGTCAACGCGTGTGGCAAGTTCCGTGATCGCGGCTTGCACCGTCTCCGGATCCGCGGTGAGGGCCGCCTCAAACTTCGAGGCGTCGAACTCGATCGTGCCCGATTTGGTGAGGGTGATGCCGTACTCGCTCGGAGACTTTCCGCCCACCGGCATCGAGATCGCCGAGACGAGGCTTTGACGCGCGGAGCGCACGGTGCTGTCGCCTGTGAGCGAGCCGCCCGAGACAATGGGGTTGCCGTCGGCGTCGGTGCTGTTGGTGACCTTGGTCCGCACGTCGATGAAGGCGAGCGCCTCGCTCACCGCGGTGACCAGGCCCTTCGCGACGGCCGATGCGCCGGCCGTGTCCCGCACGACGGTCACGGTGACCGGGTCATCCGACTTCTTGGCGACCGTGACGGAGACGCCTGGGAGCAGGTCGCTGAAGGTGTTCGTCTTGGAGGTGATGACCTGCTCGGCATCGGTGCCAGCCCACAGCGCGACCTCCGCGTCGTGGGCTGCCGCAGTCTCCGTCGTGCCGAGGCCGGTGACGGTGAAGGCGGAGTCCGCGCCGGTTTCGGTGGACGTCAGTTGTAGGCGGTACAGATTCTCGCCGAACTCGTCCTTCCCTGCCGAGACCTTCATGGCCGTGACCCCCGCTTCGGACCCGTTGATCGCGGTGACGAGAGCGTCGATGGAGTCGGCGGTGACGGTGACGGGGCCGCTCGCGTTCTCGAGCGTGAGGTCCCCGCTCCAGCCGGTGATGGCATCCGAGACGGAGGTCTGCTTGGTGGCGAGCTCCTTGACGACGAGATCCAGGGAGCCTGGTGCTGCGCCCTTCTCTGCCTTAACCGTGATGCTGTCGGCGCTTGCGGTGGCCTTGTGCAGGTCGATGGAGTCGGGCTTCGCGGCAGACTTTGCAGTCTCGGCGAGGGAGGCGAACTTCTGGTTGAGCGCCTGCAGCACCGTGACTGTGCTGGAGGTGACGGTCGCCTTCCGCCTGAGAAGGCTCTGCGGGATCGCCTCAAGCTGCATGAGGGACTCGATGAGCGTGGCGCTGTCGAGGCCGCTGGCAAGGCCAGGAAGGCTGATGCCCATGTGTCACTCCCCCAAGTTTCGGTGCTGGATGTGGAAGACACCTGGGGTACCCGCGCGAAGAGGTCCAGTTCCGCGCGCGAGCACCACCAGGTGTGGTCTAGCTACTCCGTGGCTTAGCCGAGGAGCTGGAGAACGCCCTGGTTGGACTGGTTCGCCTGCGCGAGCATGGCGGTACCAGCCTGCGACAGGATGTTCGCGCGGGTGTAGTTGACCATCTCCGACGCCATGTCCGTGTCGCGGATGCGCGACTCGGCAGCGGCGAGGTTCTCGCTTGAGACATTGAGCGAGTTGATTGCCGACTCGAAGCGGTTCTGCTGCGCACCGAGGTTCGAGCGCGCGGTCGAGATAGCCGTGATCTTCTCGTCGATCGCGTTGATCGACGCCTGAGCCTCATCGGCCGTGCCGAACTGCAGGCCGACCATACCGGTCGCGACCTGCGCGCCCGCGGCGAGGCCCGTGCCGACCGTCGCGTTGTCCGCAGCAACAAGGTCGCCACCGTTGTTGGCCTTGACGATGATGCCCGTTCCAGCACCGTTCGCGTCCTTCTCGACCGTGACCGAGAAGTTTGCCGAGAACGCAGCGTCGTTACGCAGGGCAGAGGCGACAGCCTCGACACTGGTGTATCCGCCAGCGAGGGCGCCAGTCGTGACCTCGGTGACCTCGCCGCCCTTAGTGGCCGAGAAGGTGAGCGTGCCCGTGACAGCCGAGGCATCCGCGATGTCGAACCTCGTGCCGCCGACGGCCAGAGCACCGGTTGAGAGTTCGTTCGCGATGCTCTCGACGTTCGCGCCGCTCAGGTCCACCGAGATCCGGCTGTTCGCATCGCCATCGGCGCCGACCTGGAACTTGAGGCTGGACTCGCTGCCATCGAGCAGGTTGATGCCGTTGAAGTTGGTGCCCTTACCGATGCGGTCGAGCTCGGAAACCAGCGCGGTCACCTCGGTCTCGATCGCCTTGCGTGACTCCGCGTTGTTCGAGTCGTTACCAGCCTGCACCGCGAGGTCACGCATGCGCTGCAGGATGGAGTGTGCCTCGGTCAGGGCGCCCTCCGCGGTCTGGATGACCGAGATGCCGTCCTGAGCGTTGCGGGCTGCAACCTTGAGTCCGCCGACCTGCGAGCGCAGGCCCTCGGAGATTGCGAGGCCAGCCGCGTCGTCTGCAGCACGGTTGATCCGGAGGCCACTGGAGAGCTTCTCAAGCGACTTCGAGAGGTCGTTCTGCGTGTTGGACAGGTTGCGGTACGCGTTGAGCGCCGCAACGTTGGTGTTGATCTGCATACCCATGGTGTTTTCCTCCGTGATGTGGGTGGTGTTCGCCGGCCCATCCATGGGCCGGTAACTCTAGCTATCGGCTGCCTCGTGGCATCCGTTAGGCGATTTCTGAATTCAGAAGCTGGGGGGCCGGGAGGGCCGCCCGCGACATGCCGCTGAAGGCCTGGTCGGCGAGGCGCGCAAGGTAGGCGCTGCGGCTTGCGGCCGAGATGCGCGACTGCGGCTCGTGCTCGCTCTCGTCGTCTGCGAAGTGCGTGTTCATCCCGTCCCTCAGCAGGCGGATCGCCTCCGAGCGCTGCTGCGACACGGCCGAGTGGGTGATGCCGAGCTCCTCGGCCACCTCCTTGACCGTGCGGTCCTCGAAGTAGATCGCCGTGATGATGTGGCGCATCTTCTCGGGCAGCACATCGACGGCCGAGCGCACGAAGACGGTGCGCTCGTTCTCGAGCAGCTGCTCCTCCGGCAGCACGGTCTCGGCGACAAGCTGGTCAGAGGTGACGTCATCGAGCGTCGTGACGTGGCGTGAGGCATCCGCCATCGCCTGCTGCGCCTCGTCGCGGGTGACACCGAGCGAGTTGGCGACCTCGTCTGCGGAGGGGCGGCGACCGAGGGCCGCCGTGAGCTGCTCCTCGACCGCGAGGGTCTCCTTGATGCGCTTGCGGGTGCCGCGGCTCGCCCAGTCCTCCGAGCGCAGCTCGTCGGAGAAGGCACCGAGGATGCGCTTGCGGGCGTAGGCGCCGAAGGGGATCCCGAGCTCGGGCTTGAAGGATTCGGCGGCCGTGATGAGGCCGATGGCGCCGGCCGATGCCAGGTCGTCGCGGGAGAGGTGAGTGGCGCGGGCGCACAGCTCGGAGACGAGGTAGCCGACGAGCGGCAGGTTCTCCACCACCAGTGCATTGCGTGTGGCTCTGTCCACAGCTGTACCCCCGTTTGGTTCGGTTTCTTGCATTTGCGTTCGCGGGTAAGCGAGGTGACGGGCCACGTCTCAACCGGGAAGGAGACTCGGATGACGCGGGGCTTCGGGACCCTGCGCGCCTCGAACTCGGTTGGTGTCTCCCGGGTCTGACCCGAGCGACAGTGGAGACTCTATGGAGGGAACGCGAGGCCACGGAAGCCGGTTCGGCTTATTCAGTTAGCGCCTTGTCCCCCCTAGGGGGGAGCACATCCCCACAACTGGGGTACGCCGGGTTTTCAGCCGGGGTACAGAAATTTCCGGATGATTCGCCTTACCGGAGCGGCCCCGGTGCCGACAGTCCACCGTGGCGACACCCGAGACCAGATGAACGGAGAGCACCGTGGGAGCAAACGAAGTCTCCGCCACCCTGTGGCGCGAGCGTGAGCTCCTCGAACTCCTGCTCTTCAAGCTCGAGGAGGAGCAGCTGCTGCTCACGACCGGCAAGACCCGCTGGCTTCCCCATGCCACGCGTGAGGTCGAGCAGGTGCTCGAGCGCCTCCGCGCCCTCGGCCTCACCCGCACGGTTGAGGTCGCCGAGCTCGCCGAGCAGTGGGGTACAGGGGCGGATGCCACGCTCCGCGACCTCGTCGCAGCTGCCCCCGTCGACGGGCCCTGGGCCGAGATCTTCGCAAACCACCTCACCGCCCTCGCGGAACTGACTGCCCAGATCGGCCAGTTGCGTGACATCAACGAGCAGTTCCTGCGCTCCGCCCTGCGGTCGACACAGGAGACCCTCGCCAACCTCGGCGGCGACACCGGCACCTATGGCTCCACGGGCGAGGCCATCGACACCGGCAGTGCCCGCCTGATCGACGAGAGATTCTGACCATGAGCACCTTCAGCGGGCTGAACACCGCCTACACCGCACTCAACGCCGCCCGGCAGGGCCTCGACGTCGTCGGCCAGAACATTGCCAACGTCAACACGGAGGGCTACACGCGCCAGCGCCTGACGACCTCATCCATCGGCGGCGTCGCCCAGACCGGCCCGCTCTCCCACGGCACGCGCGTCGGCCAGGGCGTCTCGGTTGAGGGCATCGCCCGCCTCGGCGACCTCTTCGTCGACTCCAAGGTGCGCTCCTCCGCGGCATCCGCTGGGTTCTGGAACCTCAACGCACGCGCACTTTCAAACATCGAGGGCATCCTGCAGGAGCCCGGCGAGAACGGCATCTCGGCCCAGCTCTCGGAGTTCTGGGCCGCCTGGCAGGACGTCTCCAACCGCGCGGGCGAACCCGCATCCGCTGGCGTGCTGCTCGAGCAGGCCGGCGTGCTGACCTCCCGCATCGGCAAGGCCTACACCGACATCGAGAACGAGTGGGCCGGCATGCGTGCCCGCACCGACGGCATGGTGTCGGAGCTCAACTCGGCGGCCCAGCAGGTCGCCGACCTCAACGGCCGCATCCGTTCCGCCATCGCGGCGGGCGGCTCCGTCAACGAACTGCTCGACAAGCGCAGCACCCTCACCGCCACGATCGCGAGCCTCGCCGGTGGAACCGCACGCGAGACCGCAGACGGCACCGTCGAGGTGCTTGTCGGCGGCAACGCGATCGTCTCAGGCGACAGCTTCCGACCCGTCGCCGTCGCGGGCGGGCTCCGGATGCAGGACGGGCTCACAAGCGCCGTGCAGCTCGAATGGGCACACCGGCCGGGAGCGGCGATCGCCCTCGATGGTGGCGAGCTGGCGGCGTCCGTCGCCATCCTCGCCCCAATCGACGGCAACGGCACGGGCGGCACCTTCGCCGAGGCGGCCGAGGCGCTGAACGTCTTCGCGCAGGCCCTCGCTGACAAGGTCAACGCAATCCACACGACGGGCGAGACCAATCAGGGCGTGTCCGGCGGCAACTTCTTCGACTTCAGTGCCGGGCTTCCCGCCGCCCGCGGACTGACGGTGATTCCGACCGACATGAACGGCATCGCCTCCAGCACCCCGGGCGCCGGTGCCTACGACGGCACGATCGCCGACGCGATCGCCCAGGTCGGTCTCGACCCCGAAGGTCCGGATGCGCTCTGGTCGTCGATCGTGACCGGCATCGGCGTCGCCTCCCGCACGGCCGCCCAGCAGTCCGCCCTCGCCGACATCAGCGCGGATGCCGCAGTCGGCGCCCAGCTCTCGGCCTCCGCCGTCGACATGGACGAGGAGAACATCAACATGCTCACCTACCAGGTGGCCTACCAGGGCGCCGCGCGCGTCATGACCGCCGTCGACGAGATGCTCGACACCCTCATCAACCGCACCGGCGTGGTCGGGAGGTAGACCGTGATCACAAGAGTCACAAGCACGGCGCTCATGCGCTCCGCCCAGCAGAACCTGCAAGGTGTCATGGGTGGGCTCGCCGAGATGCGCGACCGCGCCACCTCCCTCAAGCGCATCAACGCGCCATCCGACGACCCCATCGGCGCCGCCAATTCACTCCAGGTGCGCGCGGAACAGCGGGCCAACGACCAGTACAAGCGCAACATCAGCGACGGCCTCGGCTGGCTCACGACGGTCGACTCGACCCTCACCAACGTCGCCGGGCTCATGGACCGCGTGCGCGACCTCACCGTGCAGGGAGCCAACGACGGCGCCATGTCGCCCACCGCGAAGGAAGCCATCGCGGTCGAGCTCGAGAGCCTCCGCGACGACCTCCTCGCCCAGGCGAACACCTCCTACCTGGGCCGCAACATCTTCGCCG
Source organism: Salinibacterium sp. GXW1014 (assembly GCF_044769865.1). NCBI lineage: Bacteria > Bacillati > Actinomycetota > Actinomycetes > Micrococcales > Microbacteriaceae > Salinibacterium > Salinibacterium sp. GXW1014. Next base: position 1,007,310 of record NZ_JBIZWA010000001.1, on the reverse strand, counting down.
GCAATTCGGATGCTGGCCACGCCTTCCAGGGTGCCGACACGGCGACCCCCTACGCCTTCGCGGGCGCAGATGGCAGCACAGTCGAGCGACGTATCGACTCGGAGACGACCGTGCGGGTGGATGCCGATGGCGGCGCGATCTTCGGCAGCGCGGGCGCATCCGTCTTCGCCCTCGTCGACTCCATCGTCACCGACCTTCGTGCCGGCACCAACATCGGGCCGAAGCTTGGTGAGATCGATGCGAGACTCGAAGTCATGAAGGGGCACCGTGCCACGATCGGAACCCGGCACGCCCAGATGATGCGCGCCGAAGAGACAAACCTGCTGCAGTCCGTCTCGCTCGAGACGCAGCGCTCCGGCATCGAGGACATCGACCTCGCCAAGGCTGTGCTCGACCTCCAGATGCAGGAGGTCTCCTACCAGTCCGCGCTCGCGGTGACCGCCCGAGTGCTCCAACCGACCCTGATGGACTTCCTGCGATGACCGCCACCCTCACCTTCGTCGTCCCGCCCCCCGGTTTCGCACCGCACGTCGACTTCGTGCTCGACGAGGTGAAGGGTGCCGTCGGGCTGTTCACGCTCCGCCCCGCGGCGGAAAGCGCACTGCGCCTCTACGTGCTCGACGCTGGCGCCTACCTGCCCGCCTACACGCCGGAACTCAGCGACCAGCAGGTGGCGAGCCTCGGGCTGCTGTCACCGGATGATGCGCTCGTGCTCGTCGTCGCGAACCCCGGCACCGACGGCACCACCACGACAAACCTCATGGCACCCATCGTCGTGAACTCGCGCACGGGCGCGTGTGCCCAGTTCATCCTCGACAACCAGAACTGGCCGCTCCGCGCGGAACTCGCCCGAGCCTGAGCCTTCCCAACTCAGGACTTGGCTTTCCCAACTCAGGACCTCGGATGCCAAGACTCCTGAATTGTGCAGGCACTTAGCGGCGCACGTCGTGTGCGTGGTGCACCACGTCGTGCAGCATGTATTTGCCGAGGGTCTCCACCGTGAAGAGTGACCCGTTGCTGCGCCGCCCGGGGCGGCTCCACTGCTCATCCGCGAGTTCGTCGTAGGCGTCGGCGATCGACTCCCCGGCCTCAACGATCTCCCGCGCGACCGTCTTCGGATCCTGTTCGCTGTAGCGGCCGGCGAGCGCCGCATCATCCGAACTCCAGTCCGCGAACTGCGGGTCGTGCTCGGCGAGCATGAGTCGCAGGCGCTCGTGGAAGAGCCGATAGATGTCGCGCACGTGAGCGCCATATTCGAGCGGCGACCAGGTCGAGTCATCCGGTCGCTGTGTGACATCGGGTCGATCGAGCAGGTCGGGCCACGCCCGAGCGTTGTCGCGGATGATGGTGGGCACGTCAGCGGCCGCGAAGGATGTAGCGTCGAAGCCGCATTCGGCGCAGGGGCGCGAGAGCACCCAGGTCCAGTCTTTGGTGTCAGGGGTGATGGGCATAACTCATCTTGGCACTCAGGGCGAACGAGTACCGTAGCGTTCATGCCAAGCTTCTCCCCCGAGGTGGTCGCCGCCGTGCTGCATCACATGAACGATGACCACCGAGACGACAACCTCCTCATCGCGCGAGCCTTCGGCGACCGCGCCGCGGAGTCCGCGACCATGGTCGATCTCAGCGAACACGAGGGCCGCTGGACGTACACCGTGGGCGGCGAGGAGCATCCCCTCGGCGTGCCATGGACGACCACCATCAGCGAGCGCGCCGAGATTCGCCGCGAGATCGTCGTCATCTACGACCGCGCGTGCGCCGAGCTGGGCCTGGAGCCGCGGCCCCACTAGCCACGGGCATCCGTTCGGTCCAAGAGCCGGAACACCCTTGCGGTGGGCGCGGGTCACTCCGCTATGGTTAGGGCATCCTTACCTAACTGGAGTTTCCGTGGCCGAATCGATCCCCTTCTCGCAGGCCCTTCGTGAACGTACGTGGGCCAGCCACGGACAGAGCGAAGGCGCCGGCTTCATGACCGACCTCATGAAGGGCACCGGCACGCTCGACGACTACACGCAGCTCGTCGTGCAGCACTGGTACATCTACGAGGTGCTCGAGCAGGTCTCCGCGGGCATGGCCGGCGACCCCATGGTCGGCACGCTCATTACCCCCGAGCTCGTGCGCCTGCCCGCGATCGAGGCCGACCTCGACCACCTCATGGGCGACGGATGGCGCGAGCGCATCAGCCCCGTGCCCGCGACGATCGCCTACTGCGAGCGGATGCGCGAGGTCGCCGACTGGAACGGTGGCGTCATCGCCCACCACTACACGCGCTACCTCGGTGACCTCTCCGGCGGGCAGCACATCGGCAAGCTCATGCAGCGGCACTTCGGGCTCGGCGACGAGGGCGTCGCGTTCTACCGCTTCGAGGGCATCCCATCCGTGACCGAGTTCAAGGACGCCTACCGTGACGCGCTCGACGCGATCGAGTGGACCCCCGAGGAGCGCGAGCGGGTCATCGACGAGGTGCTCGTCGCCTACGACTTCAACACGCAGCTCTTCCACGACCTCGACGCACAGAAGGCCGCCGCGACGCTCGCCTGACCCGCTCGACCCGCGCCCGGGCCCGCCATCCCCGGCCGGCCAGACGATGTGCGCCTTTGATGGCGTTGTGCGCCCTCTACGACGCACAACGCCATCAAGCACGCACAACGCCGCTGACCACGGGAGCGGCCCGCAGCCTCAGGATGCCGCGATGCCGGGCGTCATCGCCGCCCGCGACATGAAGCGGCGCACGTTGTCGTCGACGATGATGTCGGATGGCCGCAGCGGTCTCGTCATGTAGAGCCCGTCGAGCGCCGTGATGCGGCTGAGGGCCACATAGGTCTGCCCGGGGGCGAAGGATCGCTGCCCCAGGTCGACGATCGCGCGATCGTAGGTCTTGCCCTGGGACTTGTGGATCGTGACCGCCCAGGCGAGCCGCAGGGGAAACTGCGTGAACTCGGCGACGATGTCGCGGCGCAACTGCTTGGTCGCGGGCGAGTAGGTGTACTTGATCTTCTCCCACACCGCGGGCAGCACCTCGTGCTCCTCCCCGTCGACCTCGACGCGCACGGTGTCGGCGATGCGCGTCACGGTGCCGACCGTGCCGTTGACCCAGCGCTGGTCGGGGTCATTGCGCAGGAACATGACGCGCGCCCCCACCTTGACCTGCAGGTTCTCGTCGGCCGGGTAGGCCCGACCGCCGAAGTCACCGTTCACCTCGGCCGTCGCCGTGAGGGCGCGTCCGGGCAGTCGGGCGAGGGAGGTCGCGTTGATGCGGTTGACGGTGTCGTTGCGGGTCGCGAGGGTGATCGCGTCATCCTCTGGCGGCGTGCGGGCACCCATCTCGTTGAGCTTCTGCGCGATCTCCGCGGTGACCATGCCGTGGCGCACCGCGTTGAGCATGAACTTGAACTCCTCCTCGTGCTGCCGGTGGATGACCTGCAGTTCGAAGATGCGCAGCTCCGCCTCGTCCCACACCTTCGCGTCGAAGAACCACATCGACTTGTAGGTGTCGGCGAAGTAGGCGCGCTCGTCGGCGTCACCGGGCACGGGGGCCAGCTGGTAGGGGTCGCCGAACATGACGACCTGCACGCCGCCGAATGGCTCATTGCGCCGCTGCCGGGCCTGGCGCAGGCTGCGGTCGATCGCATCGACGAGGTCGGCGTTGACCATCGAGACCTCGTCGATCACGAGCGTGTCGATCGTGTTGAGCAGCTTGCGCAGCTCGGTTCCCTGCTCGATGTCGTGGTCGGCGATGACCCCGATCGGCAGCCGGAACAGCGAGTGGATCGTCTGCCCGCCCACGTTGAGCGCGGCCACGCCGGTCGGCGCGCAGATGACGACCTGCTTGGAGGTGTTCCACGCGAGATGGTTGAGCAGGGTCGACTTTCCCGTGCCCGCACGGCCGGTCACGAAGATGTGGTCGCGCGTGTTCTCGATCGCGTCGAAGACGGCGGACTGCTCTGCTGAGAGCGTGAGCCCAGACATCCGCACCTCCTCAACGGCCGAGTGCCGACCGGCCGATCGGCCCGTCCAATCTACCCGCCGTGGCCCGGGCTGACGGTCGAGGGGCGCCGTCTAGGATTGTGCGCATGACGACGGGCGCCGTGGAGGAGACGACGGGCCCGCAGCATCCGTCAGGCGAGCGGATGCCCGGGGTTCCCGGCCCGCGCGCGCGCTTCGCGGTCACGTGGGGCGTGGCCCTCGGCCTGTTGCTCGTGGCTTTCGCAGCCGCGATCATCACCCTCAACTCGACCGTGTACTCGGCCTCGGGCTTTGTCTCGGCCTACCTGCAGTCCCTCTCCCGGCATGATGTCGCGTCGATCGTCGCGATGCCGGGCGTCGACGTCGATGACGAGGCCGACGACGCTCTCCTGCGCCGGGATGCCCTCGCTCGCCTTTCGCAGGTGGAACTCGTCGACGATGAGAACCGGGGCGACGGTGAGCACCACGTCACCTTCTCGTACCGCATCGACGGCTTGCCCGGCCAGACGACGTTCGCGGTGCAGCACACGGGGGCGCGGCTCGGTCTCTTCAACGCGTGGGAGTTCATCCAGTCGCCGCTCACGACCGTCGAGGTGGTGCCGCGCAACACGGTCGAGTTCGAGGTTAACGGCGTTCCCGTCGTTGCGACCTCGGGCGCGGGTGAGATCAACCCGCTGCAGGTGCTCGTGCCGGGGGCCTACTCCTTCAGCCACGAATCGCTCTACCTGGAGGCGGAGGAGACGGTGCTGCCCGTCACGGCAACCGACCGGGTTGCCCGCTTCGTGCTCAACGTGACCGCGAGTGATGCCTTCGAAGACGCCGTCGAGGAGGAACTCGCCGCCTACCTCGACCGCTGCGCCGAGGAGGAGGTGCTGCAGCCGACCGGATGCCCCTTCGGCAAACAGATCGCCAACCGGGTCGTGGCCCCACCGCAGTGGGAGGTGTCGGACTATCCGCGCGTGGAGATCGTTCCGGGCGAGCAGATCGGCACGTGGATCGTGCCGCCAGCCCACGGTGCCGCGCGCCTCGACGTCGACGTGATGTCACTCTTCGATGGGAGCATCGCCTCGTTCAGCGAGGAGGTGCCGTTCACGGTCTCCTACCTCGTGACCTTCACGGCCGACGGCGGGCTGACGCTCACGCCCCGCTAACGCTCCGCCGCGTCATCCCGCGCGGCCGCCTTCGCGAGCATCGCGTTGTAGGCATCCAGTTCGGCGTTGCCGTCGCGGTCGGCCCTGCGGTCGAGTCGCTTCGTCAGCTTCGCGTCACTGCGCGACCAGGAGATCGCGACCGTGATCGCGAGGATGATCGTCGGGATCTCGCCGACGCTCCACGCGATGCCGCCGCCGACCCGCTGGTCAGCCAGCGCATCCGTGCCCCACCCCATGGCGCCGTACCAGTCGGCCAGCAGCAGGCCCTCGCCCATCATGATGCTCAGCCCGAAGAAGGCGTGGAACGCCATCGTGCCGAGCAGCAGGATGAGCCGCAGCGGGTAGGGCGCCTTGTAGGGCACGGGGTCGACGCCGATGAGGGCCATGACGAAGAGGTAGCCGCTGAGGAGGAAGTGCACGATCATCCACTGGTGGCCGAGGTGGTCTTCGGCCGCCCAGCGGAACAGCGGTGAGTAGTAGAAGAGCCAGAGCGAGCCGACGAAGATGACGGCCGCCACGATGGGGTTCGCGAGCACGGCGGCATAGCGGGAGTGCACGGCCCAGAGGATCCATTCGCGCACGCCGCGGCTGCCGTCGCCCCGCTTGCGGATGGCGCGGGAGGCGAGCGTGACGGGCGCGCCGGGCACGAGCAGCACCGGGATCATCATGCCGAGCAGCATGTGCCCCATCATGTGCATGCTGAAGAGGTAGCGCTCATAGACGTTGAGGGCACCGTTGGTCACGTAGAACAGCAGCGCGAGGCCCGCGAGCCAGCTCACGGTGCGTAGCACGGGCCAACGGTCGCCGCGCTTGTGCAGGCGCCAGACGCCCGCGAGGTAGAAGAAGGCGAGGAAGACGGGGATGAGCGTCCACAGCGGGTCGAGGCGCCACTCCGTGAGGAAGCTCATCGCCGTGACGGGTGGCGGCAGGGGCTCCCCCGTCAGGATGAGGGCAGGCGTCGAGTCGAGAAACTCCTCCTGCACCGGCGTGGCCGTGCGGGCGAGGGCGGATGCCACACCCGAGGCGATGCCCATGAAGCCGAGTTCCGCGACCACGAGCCACCAGAACCATCCGCGCGCGTTGTCCGACGCGGCCATGCGCCGGATGACGGAGCGCCGGTAGAGGGCGCCGAAGACCCCGAGCGCGAGCAGGGCGAGCACCTTGACGATCACGAGGATGCCGTAAGGCGTCATGAGGGCGTCGAACTCGCCGACGCGCAGGGCCGCGCTGACGTAGCCGGAGATCGCGACGACGATGAAGCTCAGGAGCGCGATGGTCGAGTAGCGCTCGAGCACGGTCGTGAGCCGCTCGCCCTTGAGAGCACGCTGCAGCAGCACCATCGTGAGGAGTCCGCCGAGCCAGAGGGCGGCGAAGACAAGGTGCAGGCCGAGGGCGTTGACGGCGGTCGCGTGCCCGGCGGTGCCCGCCGCGTGACCCTGCGTCGCCATGGGCACGAGCCCGGCGCCGGCGAGCGCGGCCGTGACGGCGACGGCGGTCGGATGCCGCACCGCGAAGGCGAGGGCCGTGACGGCGGCCGCGATCAGCGTCGTCACGAGCCATGCGATGCCGAGCTCGGTCTCGGTGACGAACTGGCCGAGCACGCGGCCGAACTCGGGGTCGGCCGACACGGGCTGCTGGTAGATGCTGAGGAAGGTGAGGAAGGTCGTGGCAGCCGCGGCCACCGTCCACACGGCGGCACCGGCGGCGGCGACGTCGATCGTGGCGCCCCACGCCGGCTCGTCGCGGGAGAGCGCGAAGCTTGCGAGCACGAGGGCACCGATCGCCGTCGCGGCGCCGAGGTTCACGAGCAGCTTGGCGACGGGGAGGCCGTAGCGCACGACCTCGCCGGGGTCGGTCAGGGCCTGGGCATCCGCACCACCACCGAAGGCGAGCGAGGCGAAGGTCGCGATGAGGGCGACGACGAGCAGCACGGCGGGGCCGGCGACACGTACAAGCCTGATCACCCATCAAGCCTAGGCGAGGACGGCTTCGCGGCTGCCCACAGGGCATCCCGGCTCGTACGACTCGCACAACTTCGGAGATTTGGCGACACGCCGTCGACGGATGCTTCGGGGCGCGGCGTGTCGCCAAATCTCCGAGTTTCGCGCGCTGGCGCCGCCTTTCCGCAGTAGGAATGACGCATGGACGAGTTCGTCATCTGTGCCACCTGCGCCGTCGAGCATTCCGAGCGGGTGGATGTGTGCGCGATCTGCGCCGACGAGCGCCAGTACGTGCCCGAGGATGGGCAGCAGTGGACCACGCTCGACGAGCTCGTCGCGGGCGGCGTGACGGCGAGCATCCGGGAGTTCGAACCGGGGCTCTTCGGTCTCACGACGAGCGAGGCCGTCGGCATCGGGCAGACCTCGAAGCTCGTGCGCACGCCCGAGGGCATGCTGCTGTGGGACCCGCTCGGCTTCGTCGACGACGACATCGCCGCCCGGGTGCGGGAACTCGGCGAGGTGACGGCGATCGCCGCGAGCCACCCGCACATGTTCGGCGTGCAGGTCGAGTGGAGCCGCGCGCTCGGCGGCGTGCCGATCTACGTCGCGGAGGCCGACCGCGAGTGGGTGCAGCGAGCGGATGCCGCGATCCAGACCTGGGCGGATGACCTCGAGATCCTCCCCGGCGTGACCCTCACGCAGCCCGGCGGCCACTTCCCCGGCAGCGCCGCCGTGCACTGGGCAGCCGGCGCGGGCGGGGGCGGCGTGCTGCTCTCGGGCGACACGCTCTTCCCCAACCCAGACCGCAGCTCGGTGAGCTTCATGCGCAGCTACCCCAACCGCATCCCGCTCTCCGCCGCCGTCGTCGACCGCATCGCGCGCCACCTCGACCGCTTCGACTACGAGCGCGTCTACGGCAACTTCGACAACGTGATCCCAGCGGATGCCCGTGCCATCGTGCGCCATTCGGCCGACCGTCACATGGCATGGGTGCGCGGCGACTTCGACCACCTGACGTGAGTGCGCCTGCAACGGCTTTCACAATTCAGGAGTTGGCTTTCACAATTCAGGAAGGCAAGAACATCCTTCCTGAATTGTGAAAGCCGTTTCTGCCGGTTCAGCGCGCAACTTCTAGGTCAGCGCATCCTTCACCGCGCCTGCGGCCTTTGCGATCGGTCCCTTCGAGAGCGGCATCGTGCCGTGCAGGTTGACGTCTGGCTGCGTCGCCGGCGGCATGGGCGCCGAGGTCGTCGGGCCGTCGTGGTAGCTGAACTCGCCCTTGCCGTCGGGCGTGGGTCCGGACGCCCACTTGCCCTCGGCCGCGGCGGCCCCGTCGGAGAAGTTGAGGTACTGGTACGACACCTCGCGGTGCTCCTTGCTGATCGGGAAGGTGTGGAACATCGCCAAGTGGCCGCTCCTCGTGGCGTTCGCCGTGGTGCTGCTCGCCGTGCTGTACCACGCCACCCCCAACGTGAAGCAGCCCAAGTTCCGCTGGATCAGCCCGGGCGGGCTCGTCGCCGTCATCGTGCTGGCCCTCGCATCCCTCGGGTTCTTCTTCTACGTCAGCAACTTCGGCAACTACAACGCCACCTACGGCAGCATCGGTGGCGTCATCGTGCTGCTGCTGTGGCTCTGGCTCGTCAACATGGCGCTCCTCTTCGGCGCCGAGTTCGACGCCGAACTCGAGCGGGGACGTCAGCTGCAGGGCGGCATCGAGGCGGAGGAGAGCATTCAGCTGCCCCCGCGCGACACCCGCCAGATCGAGAAGAACGAGGAGAAGGAACAGAAGTTCGTCGACCAGGGACGGGAGCTGCGCCAGAATCGTGGCGACAGCGACCGGCGCGACGACAGATAGCGCCCGAAACGACGAAGGCGCCCACCCCGAGCGGGGTGGGCGCCTTCGTGTAAGGCTGGCGAAACTACTTCGCGGCGGCCTTGAGCTTGCTTCCTGCGCTGACCTTCACGCCGTAGCCAGCAGCGATCTGGATCGCCTCGCCGGTGGAGGGGTTGCGGCCCGCACGAGCGGCGCGGTGCGTGCGCTCGAAGGAGAGCCATCCGGGGATGGTGATCTTCGTGCCCTTGCCGACCTCCTCGGCGACGGTGTTGAAGAGGGCGTCGAGCGTCGAGTTGACGGCAGCCTGGCTCTGGCCAGAGGCAGCTGCGACGGCAGCGACGAGCTCGGTGCGGTTGAGTGACTTGTCAGCCATTTAGGAGTCCTCCTCGGACATTGTGCTCTGCAGTACGACCATGGCTGCTCATGAGAACAGTCGGTGTATTCGATCGGTTGGCGTGGATTTCACGGTCACCAAGCGGCGACCGGTCTGTTTCCGGACTGAACTTACCAGCTTGACTTGGTGATTCCGGGCAATTCGCCACGGTGAGCCATGTCGCGGAAGCGCACACGCGAAACACCGAACTCGCGAAGGAAGCCGCGGGGGCGACCGTCGATCGCGTCACGACCACGCACGCGGACGGGCGAGGCGTTGCGCGGCAGCTTCTGCAGGCCCAGGCGGGCCTCCTCGCGCTGCTCGTCGGTCGAGTTGGGGTCAACGAGTGCCTTCTTGAGCGCAGCGCGCTTCTCGGCGTAGCGGGCCACAACGACCTTGCGCTGCTCGTTCTTGGCAATCATGCTCTTCTTCGCCATGGTTTAGCGCTCCTCACGGAATTCGACGTGCTGGCGGATGACGGGGTCATACTTCTTCAGCACAAGACGGTCGGGGTTGTTGCGGCGGTTCTTGCGGGTCACGTAGGTGTACCCGGTGCCCGCCGTGGAGCGGAGCTTGATGATGGGGCGGATGTCCTGCTGCTTGGCCATTAGATCTTCTCCCCACGTGCGAGCAGGTCCTTGACGACCGACTCGATGCCGCGTGCGTCAATCACCTTGATGCCCTTGGCGCTGAGCGTCAGGGTCACGTTGCGGCGAAGCGACGGCACGTAGTACGTCTTCTTCTGCACGTTCGGGTCGAAGCGGCGCTTCGTACGACGGTGCGAGTGTGAAATGTTGTGTCCGAAGCCGGGTGTGGCTCCGGTCACCTGGCAGGTTGCTGCCATGGCTGTCCTCTTCTCAATACCGTAAGGCGGGGTGCCTTACCCAAGATCTCTTGTCGGCATGACCCTGCCCCGGAATGGTGCGTTTGGGGTGGGATCACACGGCGAGCAGATTGCTCAACCTGAACATCCTACGCGGCGAGCCCCGATTCCCCAAACCGGATGCCGCGGCATCCGCTGTGCGCACGCTGCTCGCCGCGCGTGCCCGCGAGCCCGCCGGCCCGCACGGTGTGCGACTTCGGTGGCGCTGTGCGTGCTCTACCGTGCACATCGCCACCAAACCCGCACACCGCCGCTCGACCGAGCAGCTCAGCGGCCCGCGGCGGCCTCAGCGCTGCACTCGGGGCACAGCCCGAACACGTCCACGACGTGGGCCGGCGCGGTAAAGCCGTGCTGCGCCGCGACCGCGCGCGCCCACGCCTCGACCGGCTCTGCCTCGACCTCAGCGGTCGTGCCGCAGCTGCGGCAGATCAGATGGTGGTGATGGTGCTCCGTCGCGCACGCCCGGTAGAGACCCTCGCCGTCGAGCTGGAGGCTGTCGATCTCGCCGCCCTCCGCCAACTTGGCGAGCGTTCGGTACACAGTTGCGAGGCCGATGGGGCTGCCGGCGTCTCGCAGTTGCCCATACAGGGCCTGCGCGCTCACGAAGCCGGTGTTCTCGGCGAGGGCTTCGGCGACAGCATCCCGCTGCCAGGTGCGTCGCTTCATGCCGCCACCGGTTTCGTCGACACGCGGCGCCCGCTGGCACCGCTGCGGTCCCGTTGCCATCCGATGAGGCGGCAGACGAGGTAGATCGTGAAGGAGATCGTCGTGACGAATGGGCTGATGGGCAGCGCCCCGCCGAGCGAGAGCATGATGCCGCCGACGACGGAGACGACGGCGAACACGACGCTGAGGATCGGGGTGATGAGCGGCGATGCCGTGACCCGCATGGCCGCGGCGGCGGGCGTCACGAGCAGCGCGAGCACGAGGAGCGCCCCGACGATCTGGATGCTGATGGCCGTCGCGAGCCCCAGTAACACCATGAAGGTGATCGAGATGGCGGTGACGGGCACGGCGCGGGCGCGCGCGACATCCGGGTCGACGCTGGAGAAGGTGAGGGGACGCCACATGACGACGAGCCCGACCACGACGATCGCCCCGATCGTGAGCAGGAGGCCCAGCTGCGGGTTGTCGACCGAGACGATCTGGCCAGTGAGCAGGCCGAACTTGTTCGCCGCCCGCCCCTCGTAGAGGGCGAGGAACAGGATGCCGAGGCCCAGCCCGAAGGGCATCATGACGCCAACGATGGAGTTGCGTTCGCGGGCCCGGTTGCCGAGCAGGCCGATGATGAGGGCTGCGAGCAGCGAGCCCCCGATCGAGCCGGCCACGACGTTGACGCCCAGCAGCAGCGCGGCGGCGGCACCCGCGAAGGAGAGCTCGCTGATGCCGTGCACCGCGAAGGCGAGGTCGCGGCTCATCACGAAGGGGCCGATGAGCCCGCCGACAATGCCGAGCACGGCACCCGCGATGATCGAGTTGCGCACGAGCAGGAGCAGTTCGCCGTAGTCGGTGAAGTCGAAGACGGCGGTGACGATGTCGATCATCGCTGCCCCCTGTCGTCGATGTGGTGCTCGAGGTGGTCGTGCACGCCGTAGCCCTCGGGTGCCCCGAGCACGGCCACGCGGCCACGCGTGCGGATGACCTCGATAGGCGTGTTGTACATGTACGAGAGCACCTCGGAGCGCAGCACCTCGTCTGGGGTCCCGATGCGGAAGCGCCCGCCCGCGAGGTAGAGCACGCGGTCGACCTTGTCGAGCACGGGGTTGATGTCGTGGGTCACGAAGACGACTGCGGATCCGATCGCCCGGCGGCGCTCATCGATCAGGTCGCTCACGACCCGCTGGTGGTTGAGGTCGAGGGAGCTGAGCGGCTCATCGCAGAGCAGCAGGGCCGGGTTGCTCGCGATCGCCTGGCCGACGCGGATGCGCTGCTGTTCCCCTCCCGACAGCGTCGCGACCGGCACATTGGCGTAGGAGGTGGCCCCGACGCTCGCGAGCACGCGGTCGACCTGCTGTCGCGTCTTGCGACCCGTCACGGGCAGGCCCCAGCGGTGTCCGTTGATGCCGAGCGTGACGAGGTCCCGGGCGCGCAGGGGCGTGCCCTGTTCGATGAGCCGCTGCTGCGGGATGTAGCCGATGTCGCGGTGGCCGCGCCGCACGGGCTCGCCGAGCAGCTCGATGCTGCCCGACGAGAGTTGCTGCTGCCCCAGGATTGCCCTGAGCAGGCTCGTCTTGCCCGTGCCGTTGGAGCCCAGCACCGCCAGGAACTCCCCCGGCTTGACGTCGAGGTTGAGGTTCTTCCACAGCACCCGGTCGCCGTAGGCGAGCGTCGCCGACCGCAGGCTCAACACGGGCGTGCCAGCCTTGCTCGTCTCCAGGACCGCGGATGCCGCGGGGTCGGCGCGTTCGGTCATGCGAGCACGGCCCCCACCTCGTCGAGCACCGTGCTCATCCATTCGAGATAGCCCATGCCCTCGGGGAGGGTTTCCGCGACGGGCACGATGGGCAGTCCGGTGGACTCGGCGAGCGCCAGCACGCGCTCCGTCTCGGGGCCGGCGGTCTGCTCGTTGTAGGCGAGGAGTGCGAGCGTGCCGCCCTCGATGAGGCGTTCCATCTCGAGCAGCACGGCGGGCGCGACATCCGAACCGTTCTCGATGGCAGCGCTGAAGTCGGCGGGGGTCTCGTTCACGAGGCCGAGCTGCTCGAAGAGGAGGAGGGGAGCCGCCTCCGTGACCACCATGGGCGTGCCGCCATGCTCGGCACGGAGTTCGTCGGCCCGCTGTTCGAGCTGCTCGAGTTCACTCGTGAATGCGGCGAGGTTCGCGTCGAACTCCTCGGCCCCTGCGGGGTCGAGTTCGCTCAGCTGGGCAGCGAGCTCTCCTGCGAAGGCCTCGATCGTGGCGAGCGAGTACCAGACGTGCTCGTTGCCGTCGGCGTGGCTGTGCTCGTGCCCCTCGTGGGAGTGGTCGTCATCCGCACCGTGCTCGTGCGCGTGCTCCTCTTCATGAGCGTGCTCCTCCTCGCGAGCGTGCTCATCCTCGGCGGCCTCGGCCAGCTCGGCCACGGTGACGACGACGGGCGATTCACCCTGGAGCCCGTCGAGCAGGGTGTGGATGAAGGGGTCGAAGCCGCCGCCGTTCTCGATCACGAGGTCAGCGCGGGAGAGGGCCAGTTGGTCGCGGGCCGTGGCCTCGTAGCTGTGGGGGTCCTGGGTCGTGCCGGAGATGATCGCGCTCACGTCGGCGCGGTCGCCCGCGATGTCGGAGGCGATATCGGCGTAGACGTCGGTCGAGGAGACGATCGTGAGCCGGTCATCCGCCTCGGAAGGTGCGCTCGAACATCCTGCAAGGGCAACGGCCACGAGGCTGAGTGAGGCGATGGCGGTGCGGGTGTATCCCGTCATGGGGGTTACCTGTCTAATTCGGTGTGATGGCTGGAAAGCCAGCGTCAACGCTAATTGCTACTGATAACCATTGTCAAAGTGCCGCAGAACAATTTACGTGCCCGTCACCTACCGCGCGCCGGGAACGCGCTAACCTAGCGCCCGGGCGGTCAGGGGGACTCGCCCGCGGGGGACTCGGGGAATCACGTCGATGGGACGGTCGGGCACTCGCTGTCCGTCTACGCCTCTCGGGAGACGCTTCATGACCAAGCACCGCCTGCTCCGCTCGCTGCCCGCCGCCGCACTGCTCGGCACCCTCTTCCTCTCGGGGTGTGCTGGCGCCCCGGGTCAGGCGGAGGCGAGTGAGCCGAGCGGCGTGCTGCGGGTCAACTGGGGAGCGGTGCCGAGCAACTGGGCGCCGGGCCACCAGACGGAGGCCGGCTACATCCGCGTTCCCTACGAAACGCTCGCCTCCCGCAACCGAAACGGCGACGTGGTCCCCATGCTTGCGACCGGGTGGAAGGTCAGCGACACCAGTGTGACGTTGGCCCTGCGCGACGGCGTCACCTTCCACGATGGTGAACCGTTCAACGCAGAAGCCGTCAAGGCCAACATCGAGGCGATCCAGGCATCTCCCCTCGGCGGCCCACTGCTGGGAATCGATTCGGTCAAGGTGATCGGCGACCTTACAGTGCGCCTCAATCTTGCCGCCCCCAACCCGAACATCATGACGGCCCTATCGACCTCGATCGCGCCCATGGCGAGCCCGGCCTCGCTCACTGACGGCTCGATCACCGAGGCGCCGGTCGGCACGGGTCCGTGGGCTTACGACGCCGAGGCATCCGCACCCGGAGCGAAGGCCGTCTTCTCGACCTATGACGACTATTGGGGCGCTCCCGTGGGTTTCGAGACCATCGAGCTCGTGGGCCTCGGAGACGACGCGGCCTCCGCCGCCCTCATCGCGGGCACGCTGGATGTCAGCGACGCGGAGCCCGAGATGCTCGCCCGCTTCGCCAATTCCCCCGTGCGCACCATGCAGTACCCGGCGAGCCGCACGAGCCTCATGTTCTTCGATCGCGGCCCCGGCGGGGTCTTCGAGAGCCGCGAACTGCGCCAGGCGGTATGCCACGCCATCAACGTCGACGCCATCAACGAGCTCGAGGGTGCGGGCACGAGTGTGACCCAGTACTTCACGGAGGGCACGGCGGGGTACTTCGACGGGCCCGGCTACGCACATGATGAGGCAGCCGCCAAGAAGCTCTACCAGCAGGCGGGGAGCCCCGAACTCTCCGCCCGACTCGTCGCATCCACCGACAACAACGCCCAGGTCTCCCTGTACATGGATCAGGTCGCGCAGGCCCTCTCTGGCGTGCGCGCGACCGTCTACGAGCTGCCCGCCGCCAAGTACAACGCCTCCTGGAACACGGGCGAGTACGGCCTCGGCGTCGGCATGAGCACCTCGCTGACCCCCTACGACTGGTACCGCACGTGGTTCGCGGCCGACGCGCCCGGCAACCCGGCGGGCGTCGAGAGCGAGGAACTGCGGGAGGCCGCCGAGCTCGCGACGAACGCGGGCATCAGTGACGAGGCCGATGCGCTGTGGTCGGATGCCATGGAGATCATCTCCGACGAGGCCCTCAGCTGCGCACACCGCATCGAATCCGAGATCCTCGCGTGGAACTCCACGACCGTGACGAGCGTCAGCAACCCGGTCGAGCCATGGGAACCGAGCTCGATCAACTACCGCAGTCTCAAGCCGCTCGGCTGAGGCCGGCCGGCTGCCGGCGGCGGTTCAGTCGAGCAGCAGGGCCGGTTCCTCGATGATGCTCGCGACATCAGCAAGGAATCGGCTCGCGACATCCCCGTCAACAACCCGGTGGTCGAAGCTTGCCCCGAGTGTCGTCACGTAGCGGGGCCGCACCTCGCCGTCGACGACCCAGGGCTTCTGCTTGATCGTGCCGAGCGCGACGATGCCGACCTCGCCCGGGTTCAGAATGGGCGTGCCCGTGTCCATGCCGAAGACGCCGATGTTGGTGACGGTGATGGTGCCGTTCGCCATGTCGGAGGGCTGCAGCTTGCCGTCGCGCGCGATGTTCGTCATCGACTCGATGGCCTGTGCGAGGTCGCGCAGCGAAAGCTCCTGGGCGTCCTTGATGTTGGGCACGACGAGGCCGCGCGGGGTTGCCGCGGCGAAGCCGAAGTTGACGTAGTGGTGCACGATGATCTGCTCATCGGTCCAGGTCGAGTTGACGGTGGGGTTGCGCCGCACCGCCCAGATCATCGCCTTTGCCATGACGAGCATGGGGGAGACCTTGATGCCCGCGAAGTCGGGGGAGTTCTTGAGCCGCTTGACGAACTCCATCGTGCGGGTCGCATCCACGTCGACGAAGACGCCGACGTGCGGTGCCGTGAAGGCGCTCTGCACCATGCCGGTCGCGATCGCCTTGCGCACGCCCTTGACAGGAATGTATTCCTCGCGCTCCTCGCCCCACGCGGGTGTCGCGATGTTGCGGAAGACGCTCGCCTGCGATGCCTGCCGCACGACGTCGTCGCGCGTGATCTCGCCCGCGAGTCCCGTCGGGTTCACCTCGCTGAGGTCGACGCCGAGGTCCTTTGCGAGCTTGCGGATGGGCGGCTTCGCGATGACGGATGCCGCGGCCGCAGCCGGCACGCGTGACGCCCTCAGCGGTGCCGAACCGGCATCCCCCGTTGCCCGACGTCGCCGCGAGTTCACCTGGCCCTTGACGCCGTAGCCGACGAGCACCGCGCCGGAGCCCTCACCCGCACTCTCGCGGGAAATCGTCTGCGCCGTGTCGGCGACCGTCTCGGCGAGGGCATCCGTCGCCGCCGTCTCGACGGGCTGCTCGGCATCGGCGCCCGTCGCAACCTGGATGATCGGGCTGCCGACATCGACCGTCATGCCCTCCTCAACCAACACGGCGCTGACCGTGCCGCTGAAGGGCGACGGCAGCTCGACGATCGACTTGGCGGTCTCGATCTCGACGATCACCTGGTTGACCGTGACGGTGTCGCCCGGCTTGACCTTCCACGACACGATCTCTGCCTCGGTGAGGCCCTCCCCGACATCGGGGAGGAGGAATTCGGAGGTGCTCACGGTGGTGTCCTTGTCTGTCGGGCTCAGTATGCGAGCGCCCGGTCGACCGCTTCGAGCACGCGGTCGGGGTCGGGCAGGTAGGCCGTCTCGAGCTTGGCCGGCGGGAAGGGCACGTCGAAGCCCGACACCCGCAGCACGGGCGCTTCGAGCGAGTAGAAGGCCTGCTCGGTCACGGTCGCGGCGATCTCCGAGGGGATGCTGACAAAGCCGGGCGCCTCGGATGCGACGACGAGCCGGCCCGTCTTGCGCACCGACTCGATGATGGGCGCGTAGTCGATGGGGGAGAGTGAGCGCAGGTCCACGACCTCGATGCTCGTGCCCTCGCCCGCCGCGATCTCCGCCGCCTGCATGAGCACATTGACCATGGCACCGTGCCCGACGAGCGTCACGTCTTCACCCGTGCGCACGACCTTGCTCGAGTGCAGGGCGGCGACATTGGAGGTGAGGTCGACGGGGCCCTTGTGCCAGTAGCGGCTCTTCGGCTCGAAGAACATCACGGGGTCGTTGCTCGCGATGGCCTCCTGGATCATCCAGTAGGCGTCGTGGGGAGTGCTGGGGCTCACGAGTCGGAGGCCGGCCGTGTGGGCGAAGTAGGCCTCGGGGCTCTCCTGGTGGTGCTCGACCGCGCCGATGTGGCCGCCGTAGGGCACGCGGATGACGACCGGCATCGTGACGGCGCCCTGGTGGCGGCTCGTCATCTTGGCCAGCTGGGTCGTGATCTGGTCGAAGCCGGGGAAGATGAAGCCGTCGAACTGGATCTCGCACACGGGCCGGTAGCCGCGCATGGCGAGGCCGATCGCGGTGCCGATGATGCCGGATTCCGCGAGCGGCGTGTCCATGACGCGCTTCGGCCCGAAGTCACGGTGCAGGTGCTCCGTCACGCGGAACACCCCGCCGAGCGGCCCGATGTCCTCACCCATGAGGAGCACGCGCTCGTCGTCCTCCATCGCCTTGCGCAGGCCCGCATTGAGGGCCTTGGCGAGGGGAAGCTCCTGAATGTCGCGCTCCGTCAGGGTCGCGACATCCGCCCCCTTGTCGGTCATGGTGCCGTGCTGACTCATGCGTCACCTCCGAGGGATGCCTCGTATTCGCGCAGCCACTCATATTGCGACTGCGTCACCGGGTGGGGCTCGCTGTAGACGTGCTCGAAGGCGACGGATGCCGGTGGCGCCTGCAGCTCGAGCGTGCGGCGTCGCACATCCGCCGCCAGGTCTGCGGCCTCCTCCGCGATGCTCGCGAAGAAGGCATCGGACTCGCCGCGGCCGCGAAGGTAGGCCTCGAAGCGCGTGATCGGATCGCGGGCGCGCCACGACTCCGTCTCATCGTTCGTGCGGTACTTCGTGGGGTCGTCGGAGGTCGTGTGTGCGCCCATGCGGTAGGTCATCGCCTCGATGAGGCTCGGGCCACGGCCGGCGCGGGCGTCGTCGAGGTGCTTTGCCGACACGGCGTAGCTCGCGAGCACGTCGTTGCCGTCGACCTGCACGCTCGGGATGCCGAAGCCGCGGGGGCGGAGGTAGAGGGGAATCCGTGACTGCACGCTGACCGGCACCGAGATCGCCCACTGGTTGTTCTGGATGAAGAAGACCTGCGGCGTCTGGTAGCTCGCGGCGAAGACGAAGGCCTCGCTCACGTCGCCCTGCGAGGTGGCGCCGTCACCGAAGTAGACGATGACCGCCTCGTCTCGCTCGGCATCCCCCGTGCCGGTCTTGCCGTCGAGGCCGATGCCCATGGCGTAGCCGGTCGCATGGAGGGCGTGCGAGCCGATCACGAGCGTGTAGAGGTGGAAGTTGCCGGTCTCGGCCGGGTCCCACCCGCCGTGGCTGTTGCCGCGCATCATCTCGATGAGTTTCAGCGGGTCGAGGCCGCGGATCATGCCGACGGCGTGCTCGCGGTAGGCGGGGAAGATGTGGTCTTGGCGGCGGGCGGCGCGGGCGGAACCGACCTGGGCGGCCTCCTGCCCACGGTTCGGCGGCCAAAGTGCCATCTGGCCCTGGCGCTGGAGGTTCTCCGCCTCCGTGTCGAAGGCCCGGCTCCTGACCATGTCGCGGTGGAATCCGCGGAGATCCTCATCGCTGAGCGCCTCGACGTACTGCAGGTACTCGGCGGCAACGCCGTCTGTGGCGAGTTCTCCCGACGGGGTCAGCAACTGCACCATGTCTTCCGTCTGTGCCATGCCGCTGACCTCGCTGTCCTTGTGTCGTGAGCTTCGGTGCGTGTGCCGCTCCGGACGGGCGGCGTGTGCCGCCGGGGGCGGCAAGCATCTAATCTAACGCGGGCCCCTGTGACCCCGTTGCTAGGTTCTCCACAACCTCCCGCGCGGCACTTAGGAGTTTCTCGACAGATTCGGCCTCGCCGATCGTGACTCTGACGCCGTCATCGCCGAGCGCCCTGGCGACGATTCCGTGGCGCAGGAACACCTCGGCGACGGATGCCGCGGCGCCGGGAGCGGGGAACCACACGAAGTTTCCGTGCGGCTGCGGCACGGGTGCTCCCATTTCGGCCAGCCGTCGCCAGACCTCGTCGCGGCGCTCCGAGAGTTCGCGCACCTGCTCGAGGAGTTCGCGCTCGTGGTCGAGGGCGGCGAGCGCCCCGCGCTGTGCCGCCTCGGTGACGGAGAGCGGGATCGCGGCCGTGCGGGCGGCACCCAGCACGACGGGGTCCCCGAGTGCGTAGCCGATGCGGAGCCCGGCCAGGCCGTAGGCCTTGGAGAAGGTGCGCAGCACGACCAGGTTTCGGTGCCGGTCGAGGAACTCCGGCCCGCGCACGGCGGCGTCGTCGCTCACGAACTCGATGTAGGCCTCGTCGAGCATGACGAGCACGTCGGCCGGCACCGCGGCCATGAGTCGCTCGAACTCCTCGCGGGTGACGATGGTCCCGGTGGGGTTGTTGGGGGAGCAGACGATCACGGCGCGGGTGCGCGGGGTGATCGCGGCGATCATGGCGTCGATGTCGTGCCTCTGGTCTGCCCGCAATGGCACCATGACGCTCGTCGCACCGGCCACCGTCACGAGCCCCGGGTAGGCCTCGAACGACCGCCAGGCGTAGAGCACCTCATCCCCTGGCCCTGCAACGGTGGAGATGAGTTGCGCCAGCACGGCGACGGAACCCGAGCCGACGTGCACCCGCTCCGGGTCGACGCCGTAGCGTTCGGCGAGCCTCGCGCGCACGCCGCCCGCGAGGGCATCCGGGTAGCGGTTGGGTTCGGTCGAGGCGATCGCCGCCATGACCGCCGGATGCGTCGGGTACGGGTTCTCATTCGACGACAACTTGAAGGCATCCGCCGGCGCCGGCTTGCCCTGCTGGTAGGCGACGGCCTGCAGGATCTCGGGGCGGATGCGAACGGGGGTGTTGTCGGCGCTGGTCACGCGGTCAACTCTATTGTTCGCCGCGGGCAGACTTCGCGGTTCATTGCCTGCGCTGGAGGCGACTGGGATAGTGGACGCATGCGATTTATCGTGCGGCTCCTCATCAACGCCTTCGCCCTCTGGCTGACAACCCTCATCGTGGCGGGCGTCGACGTGGTCTCCTTCGAGCCGGGTGACACGACGGCGACCGTGCTGACCTTCCTGCTGGTCGCCCTCATCTTCGGTGTCGTCAACGGCATCATCGGCAACCTGATCCGCATCGTCGCGTTTCCCCTCTATATCCTCACGCTCGGGCTGATCTCGCTCGTCGTGAATGCCCTGCTCCTCCTGCTCGTGGCGTGGATCTCCGAGGGGATTGGCTTCGGCCTCGTCGTGGACGGCTTCTGGTGGGGTGTGCTCGGCGCGCTCGTGCTCGCCTTCCTCGGCTGGCTGATCTCGATCGTCGTGCGGCCGGCGGTCGGCAAGAGCGCGAAGCGCTGAGACAGGCGACCGTTCACGGCGCCACGCGCCGGGCGTGCCACAGTTGAGATTCCACGGCCATGGCACCCCCGAGCATCCCTTGGAGGTCCGCCGCGAAATCCCTCACCCGCTGATCGTGGGAGCTGTCGAGCCGCACTGACGTCTCGCGGTACTCCGCCAGGGCATGCGCGGGCAGGGGACCCGCGCTTCTCGGTTCTTCCCCGTCGAATGCGGATGCCCGCACCACGATCGTGTCGCGGTCGCGGTGCACGCCGCCGGCTGCGGGAACGATGTCTTCCTCGTGCTCCAGCGCGAGGTATGTCACACCGTCGGGCACAGTGATCTCCCCGGTCGGCCCCCCGAGCGAGTACACGGCCTTCACGTTGAAGATCTCGTCATTGGCGGAGTCGAGCGCGACGGCCGCACCCTGCGAGTAGCCGATGAACGCCACCGGGTTCTCCGGGCCTATTCCGGCCGCAAGCATCGCCGCGTGGAGCGCGCGCTTCGAACCCGCATCACCCATCTCAAGTCGCGAGTCGTCGGCGAGCGCTCCCAGGTTGCTCGCCATGTCGAATGGCTCCCCGCCAGTGAGCAGGGAGCCGTCGCGGGTACCACCCAGATAAACGAAGTAGGCGTCGGGTCCATCTGGCACGGCAACACGCTCGATGCGGATCTGCTCCTCCCCTTCGGGAACACGCTCGGCGATTGCGGCGAGCGACCCGGCAGCGTCGACGGTCTGCTCCGGACGCGCTTCAACCTTCACGGGTGTCTCGGTCAGGTTCCCCGTCATCCGCGCGATCCCTGTCACTGTTGCGACCGTGGTGGAGAAGCCCAGGATCCCGAGGGCTTCATCTCCGAGGAGGGCGGTGACCTCCCACGGGATTCCTGCGGCTCCGGCACCGAACTCGTCGGCACTCGAGACGGCGAGACGCACGAACTCGACGAATCGGGGGTCGCTGAGCGGACCCCTGTGGGAGGTGACCCAGGCCAGGGCATCGTGCCGCTGCTCTTCGGAAGCACGCTGCCACGCGCCCGCCGCGAAGATGGCAAGTGGCGTCGACGCGGCGAGCACGAACGGCCACAGCAGCCCCACCGTGTGGGCCAGCTTGGCAGCCATGCTGCGCAGGAGGATCTCGCTTGCCGCATCCGCCATCCCGTAGGCCTCCGCCGCCGCGTCCAGGGCCGTCGCGAGGGCTTCGGCACCGAGCGCCGAGAACCACAGTGACGGAAGGCAATCGTCGACGATCTCATTCGCACGCCCCGCAGACCGGGGAGCATCGATCATCGCGAGCAGGCCCGGATTGATGGCGCCGTCAAGCATCGCGAGGCGCATGCGCACACCCTGCGTCGCCCGAGCGAAGTCGCGCAGCTGGGCCGCGTGGGCCGAGAGCTCCTCGGTGGCAACCCGCGTCGTGCCTCCCCCGGAGACGGTGAGGTCGGACACCATCAGCACCCGGCCGCGGTCTCGACGGACTGTCGCGCGGCACCCAAGGCGATCCGCAACCGGTCGCACACCGCTCCTGCATCGCCATGGACCTTCGCGAGCCAGGCCAAGTAAGCGGTGTGGGCTGGCCCGAGCCACTCGCCGTGCGCGACGGCTGGCAGGCTTGCTATCGCCTCCTCGAGGCGATGGAGTTCGTGCGCAATGGCGTTTCTCTGAAGTTCGAGGATCTGATCCACCGGGGTCCTCCCTGTCGTTGGCGTGCCCCGAGCCTGCCGGGGGAACGGTGGGCTGGAATGCCGAGGAGTGCGAGCGGGGGAGAGCCGAGACATCCGTCGCCTGGGGAGGAAGCCGCTGCTGCGGCGCGCCGAGAACTGCGAGACAATGAGCGGCATGAGCTTCGAGCGGCCACTTGACGATTCGGCGCTCTTTCGTATCTGCTTCGTGTGCACGGGCAACATCTGCCGCTCTCCCATGGCCGAAACCGTGTTCCGCGACATCGTGAGCAAAGCCGGGTGCGAATCGCTCATCTCAGTCATGTCGGCCGGCACGGGAGACTGGCATGTGGGGGAGCGATCCGACTCGCGCACCCTGACCGCCATGCATGAGCACGGTTACGACGGGGCGTCGCACCGTGCGCGACAGTTCGACCCGGACTGGTTCGAGCACCTCGACCTCGTCGTCGCCTTTGACCGAAGCCAGGAACGCATCCTCAAGAACTGGGCGCAGACCCCCGCCGACCGCAGCAAGGTGCACCTGCTGCTCAGCTTCGACCCCGACGAGCATCTCGTCGACGTTCCCGACCCCTACTATTCCGACGCAGCCCTGTTCGACAGGGTGCTGAGGATGATCCATCAGGCAAGCGCGGCACTGTTCCGCCAGATAGAGCCGGCCCTCCGGCGAGGAGTTTCATGACCCCCCTACCCCTCCAGCCCCTCAGCCCCCTCGACGGTCGCTACCGGGCCGCCGTGAGCGACCTCGGCGAGCACCTCTCCGAAGCGGGCCTCAACCGGGCGCGCGTACAGGTCGAGGTTGAGTGGCTGATCTTCCTCACCGAGCGCTCACTCTTCGGCTCGACGCCGCTCGCCGATGAGCAGAAGGCCGCGCTGCGCGCCGTCGTCACCGACTTCGACCAGGAGGCGATCGACGCACTCGCCCGCGAGGAGGCCGTCACCCGCCACGACGTCAAGGCAGTCGAGTACTACGTGCGGGCGCAGCTCACCCGCCTCGGCCTCGACAGCATCGCCGAGCTCACCCACTTCGCCTGCACGAGCGAGGACATCAACAACCTCTCCTACGCGCTCACGGTGCGCGCGGCCGTCGAAGACGTGTGGATGCCGCGGCTCACGACCCTCGTCGACACGCTGTCCGCGCGCGCCGAGCAGCACCGCGACGTGCCGATGCTCGCCCTCACCCACGGGCAGCCCGCAACGCCCACGACGATGGGCAAGGAGCTTGCGGTCTTCGTGCACCGCCTGCGCCGCGTCATCCGTCGCATCGATGCTGTCGAGTACCTGGGCAAGTTCAGCGGCGCGACAGGCACCTTCGCGGCCCACGCGATCGCGGAGCCCAACCTCGACTGGCCCACCCTCTCGCAGCAGTTCGTCGAGGGACTCGGCCTCACCTTCAACCCACTCACGACGCAGATTGAGTCGCACGACTGGCAGGCCGAGCTCTACCAGGCCATGAACCACGCGGGTCGCATCCTCCACAACCTGTGCACGGATGTCTGGACCTACATCTCGATGGGCTACTTCACGCAGATCCCGGTCGAGGGGGCGACGGGGTCCTCGACCATGCCACACAAGATCAATCCCATCCGTTTCGAGAACGCGGAGGCGAACCTCGAGCTCGCAGGGGCGCTGCTCGAGTCCCTCGCGCAGACGCTTGTGACCTCACGGTTGCAGCGCGACCTCACGGACTCGACGACGCAGCGCAACATCGGTGTCGCCTTCGGCCACTCCCTGCTCGCGATCGACAACATCCAGCGCGGGCTCGCCGAGATCAACCTCAACGAGGCGCGGCTCGCATCCGACCTCGATGGCAACTGGGAGGTGCTCGCGGAGGCGATCCAGACGGTTGTGCGCGCCGAGGTCACGGCCGGCCGCAGCGCCATCAGCGATCCCTATGCGCTGCTGAAGAAGCTCACGCGCGGCAACCGGGTCGACCAGGCAGAGTTGGTCAAGTTCGTCGACGCGCTCGACATCGGCGACGAGGCGAAGGCGCGCCTGCGGGCCCTGACCCCGCATGACTACACGGGGCTCGCCTCGACGCTGGTCGACCGACTCAAGGGCTGAGTTCGACACGAGTGTCGAGCACCGGTGCAAACGCCCTGAGCGGTAGCGCCGAGGCTCGGCACTCAACTCGCTGAGCGGATGCGCATCCGCTCAGTGGAGGGTCGGGCCCTGCTTGCGGTCCTGGTCCTCGATGTCGCTGAGTTCCTTCTCGTCGGGCTTGATCGCCATGGCGAGGAGCGCAAGCGTCATGAGGGCGAGGATGAAGACGGCCCCGAAGCCGATGATCGCGACGATGGGGTCGCGCGTCGTGGCCAGGGCAATGATTCCCGAGAAGAGGGCCAGCACGGCCGCGATCGCGAGGTATTCGTAGGGCCGCATGACGTCTTTGCGGCTCGGCTGGCTCATCGTGTTGCTCCTGTGCTTGGGGGTGGGGCGGCGGCAGTCTCGCCCTGCGCCCACTTCAGTGAGAATGCGGCAATCATGAGGTAGACGCCGAGGATGATGCCGTAGGCGCCGATGAATCCGACGACGGCGATGCTGTCGAGGGGCGCGATCAGCAGCACGAGCGCAAAGACGATCGTGCCAGCGCCCACCGTGATCCACTCACGGCCGACCGTGCGACGGGTGCGGATGCCCGCATACAGTTCGAGCGCGCCCGTCAGCACCGCGAAGAGCGTCGCAAGCAGCAGCAGCGAACCGAGGCCGGCGCCCGTGAATGCGAGCGTGAGTGAGATCGCACCGATGAGGGCGGAGAGCGCGCCCTGGCCCGTCAGCATCCGGGAAGCCGTGAGGTCACGGACCCGTCCGCGCCCCAGCAGCGCGATGACGAGACCGCCGGCAAGGCCGAGCACGCCGAGCGCGATCAGGCCGACGCGGGGGGAGTGGTCGGCAAGGAACGTCACAGCGAGGCCCACCGCGAGCGCAACGACGGCGCGCGTGAGCGGCACCGGCCAGTAACTGGCGGTGACGGCCTGGGCGGTGGCCGGGTTCTGGCGTGATGACACGGGGCTTCTTCCTGCGTGCGGGAACCATGCCAGTCTACCGGCGCACGACTGGGACTCCTCCGCGTTCCCCGGCCGAGCGCTACGCCTGCTCGTCCTCCGGATTCACGGGTGCCGGCCCGCCATAGCCGGCGCCCATCTCGTCCTTGCTGTTCTCGACCGTGTTGTCCCCGGGCTCATCGAAGTGCTCCGGGGTCTCGGGCTTCTCGTTCTTGTCGCTCATGCTCGGCTCCTTGTCCGCCTCACCCGGAGGGGTTCTCGACGGGCCTGCCTTCTTCATCCGTCTTGGTCTCGGGGTCCACGTCTGGCGCGACCTCCTTCACCTCGTCTTTGTCGAAGTCTTCGCGATTCTCCTTGTCCATGGCTCCACGCTTGTCCCATCCGACCAAGCCTGCAAGGGCCTGTCAGGGGACTCCCTGCAAGGGATGGCGCGGTCGTCAGCGCAGCGGCGTCCAACCGGGCGGCAGGGGGCCGTCGAGCACGGCCCGCTCGCGGTCGGCGGCCGCCGACCAGCCCTGCGCGGCATCCGTCGCGTCGAAGCCGCCGCGGGCGACACGGAATCCGAGGTCGTCGTGGTGCATGCCCTGCGCTCCGCCCCGGCGCACCGAGGCGCGCACGCTCCACGAATCGTCGGCGAAGCCCCCGCCGCGGAACACGCGATAGGAGCCATACCGCGCCGGGTCGAGGAGGTCCCAGCACCACTCCCAGACGTTGCCGAGGGTGTCGAAGAGCCCGTTGAGATTCGGATGCTTCCCGCCCACCGCTTGCGGACTCGTCACCCCGTCGGCGCTCGTCCAGGCAACCTCCGTGAGCGGGCCGTAGTGCGCTCCCGTCGACCCGGCCCGACAGGCGTGCTCCCACTCCGCCTCGGTCGGGAGCCGGTACCCGTCGGAGTCGACGTGCCACGCAACATCCTCACCGTCGACGGAGTAGGCGGGGTCAAGCCCCTCCCACTCGGATGCCGCGTTGCAGAAACGGATGGCGCGGAGCCAACTGACCTCGACGGCAGGCCGCCATGGGTGGTGGGCAGTCTCGCCAAGCAGTTCCCCGAGCTGTGACTCGGTGACGGGATACACGCCGATCTCGAAGGGCTCGAGGTCCACGCTCCAGCGCACCTTCCGGCGCGCATCGTGCATCATGACGGTGCCGGCGGCGATGGGCGCCATCTCGATGTCGGTCATTGCGACCGCTACATCGGCGCCATGTCGGTGAAGCGCGAGAAGTGGCCCTGGAAGGCGACCGTGACCGTGCGGGTTGGGCCGTTACGGTGCTTCGCGACGATCAGGTCGGCCTCGCCTGCGCGCGGGTTCTCCTTCTCGTAGGCACTCTCGCGGTGGAGCAGGATGACCATGTCGGCGTCCTGCTCGATCGAACCCGACTCGCGCAGGTCGCTGATGGCTGGCATCTTGTCCTGGCGCTGCTCGGGTCCACGGTTCAGCTGGGAGAGGGCGATGACGGGCACCTGGAGCTCCTTGGCGAGCAGCTTGAGTGCTCGCGAGAACTCACTGACCTCCTGCTGGCGCGATTCGACCTTCTTGCCCGAGGTCATGAGCTGCAGGTAGTCGATGACGACGAGCTTGAGCCCGTGCTTCTGCTTGAGCCGGCGGCACTTCGCGCGGATCTCGACGAGGGTCATGTTCGGACTGTCGTCGATGAAGAGGGGGGCGTCGTTGATGCGGCCTCGAGTCGAGGCGATCGTGGTCCAGTCGCGCGAGTCGACGGTGCCCTTGCGCATGCTCTGCAGGGGCACGGATGCCTCGGCCGACAGCAGGCGCATGGCGATCTCGGAGCGTCCCATCTCGAGGGAGAAGACAACCGAGGGAACGTTGTGCTTGATGGAGGCCGCGCGGGCGAAGTCGAGCGCGAGGGTCGACTTACCGAGCGCCGGACGGGCGGCGACGATGATCATCTGGCCGGGGTGGAAGCCGTTGGTGAGGTCATCGAGTTCGGCGAAGCCCGTCGGCACGCCCGTCATGGAGCCGTCGCTGCCCTTGGCCGCCTCTATCTCGTCGATCGCGGTCTCGACGGCCACGGTGAGGGGAACGAAGTCTTCGGCTTCGACGCCGCCCGTGACGTTGTAGATCTCGGCCTGCGCGTTGTTGACGAGGTCGACGACCTCGCCCTCGCTGGCGTAGCCCATCTGCACGATGCGCGTGCCGGCCTCGACGAGACGCCGCAGCACCGCCTTCTCAGCGACGATGGCGGCGTAGTAGCCGGCGTTTGCAGCCGTGGGCACGACGCCCGTGAGGGTGTGGAGGTACTCGGCTCCTCCCGCGCGGCCGATGAGTCCCGTCTTCGTCAGCTCATCCGTGACCGCAATGACGTCGGTCGGCTCACCGTGCGAGTAGAGGCTGAGGATGGCGTCGAAGATGATCTCGTGCTTGGGGATGTAGAAGTCCACTGCGCGCACCGACTCGATGACGTCGGCCGTCGCATCCTTGCTGAGCATCATGCCGCCGA
Organism: Salinibacterium sp. GXW1014; assembly: GCF_044769865.1. Taxonomy (NCBI): domain Bacteria; kingdom Bacillati; phylum Actinomycetota; class Actinomycetes; order Micrococcales; family Microbacteriaceae; genus Salinibacterium; species Salinibacterium sp. GXW1014. The sequence continues at coordinate 979,704 of NZ_JBIZWA010000001.1, read as the reverse complement.
GGGCGCTCTGCTCTGCGAGGAGATCGTGAGGCGGGGTGCGCTCGGAGGAGCGCGGGTCGTCGGGTCTCTCGGTCGACGAGCCGGCCAGCCCCAGGTGGGCTATGGACATCGTTCACCTCTCGTTGTTCTCTTGCGTCCCAGTCGTACCGCAGACGGCCGACATCCTCGGCGCGCCTTGGAGCCGGGGGCGGATGTTTCGGGTGCGGGGCAGTGCCGTGGCACTGCCTCGTGACGGGTCGGGTGCATCCCGCCGCCCAAGGCTAGGAAGCCCAATCCCGCGCCACAAGCCACCCTGTGGATAACTCTGTGGGAAACCGGGGAGAAACGCCGTGCGACGTGTGCACAAGTTGTGGATGGGCCTGTGGGAAAAGTGCGGATCTACTCCGATAATGATGGGCTGATCTGGCCTTTTTCTGTGCACACCATGTGTGTAGAAAGTTGTTTAGAGTTCGGGTTGAGGGTTTGGAGTAATCCACACCCCGGCTGTTGAAAGTGCTTGACACGGGGGTGAAAAACCCGATACAAAACGCCCCGCCTCAAGTGCGCTTTCGCGCCTTAAAACGACGATGGCGGTGAGCACAGGCCCACCGCCATCCGAATCCTTGAAAGGACTACTTCGCTGCGACCACCTGGATGGTGATCGTGGCGACGAGGTCGTCACGAAGGCGAACAGTCGCCTCGTGCTCGCCCGTCACCTTGATGGGAGAGGTGATCTCGATCTTGCGCTTGTCGACCGTGCCAAGCCCGGAGGCGGCGACGGCGTCGGCGATGTCGGAGTTCTTGACCGACCCGAAGAGTCGACCCTCCTTGCCGGCCTTGATCGACAGCTTGACCTTGTTGGCCTCAAGCTTGAGCTTGAGGTCCTTGGCCTCCTCGATCGTGGCGTGCTCGCGCGCGGCGCGGGCGGCCTTGATCTGCTCGACCTGCTTCTCGCCACCGCGGCTCCAGTTCACGGCGAGGCCCTGCGGCACGAGGTAGTTGCGGGCGTACCCGTTCTTGACCTCGATGACGTCGCCAGGAGCGCCGAGGCCGGTGACCTCATGCGTCAGAATCAGCTTTGACATTTCGATGCTCCTTAACGGCCCGAGCCGGCGTAGGGAAGCAGTGCCATCTCGCGCGCGTTCTTGACTGCGCGGGCGATGAGGCGCTGCTCCTGAACGGAGACACCGGTGATACGACGGGCGCGGATCTTTCCACGCTCCGAGATGAACTTGCGGAGGGTGGCGACATCCTTGTAGTCGATGACGCCGACGCGAATGGACTTCGCGGGGGCGGCGTTCTTGCCACCCTTGTTGCGGAGGGGCTTGCGGCGGTCGCCGCTGCTCTTTCCTGCCATGGTTATTCCTTAGGGTTTGGTTTCGTGACCGTGCGCCGTGGGCGAGGTCTAGAAGGGTGTCTCGTCGCTGAAGCTGCCGGGGGTGTTCCAGACATCCCCGCCGGAGTTCGCCGACGACGGCGCCGCGGCTGCCCACGGCTCGTCAGCGACAGCCCCACGCTGTCCGCCGAATCCACCACCGCCGCCGCCTTCGCGGGACGATGAGGTGCGGGTGACCTGTGCGGTGGCGTAGCGCAGGCTCGGACCGATCTCATCGATCTCGATCTCAAAGCTCGTGCGCTTCTCGCCTTCCTTGGTCTCGTAGGAACGCTGCTTCAGTCGACCGGAGGCGATGACGCGCGAGCCCTTGGTGAGGGATCCCGCGACATGCTCGGCGAATTCGCGCCACACGCTTGCGCGCAGGAAGAGCGCCTCGCCGTCCTTCCACTCATTGCTCGCACGGTCGAAGGTGCGAGGAGTGGAGGCGATGGTGAAGTTCGCCACCGCGAGTCCGTTCTGCGTGTACCGCAGCTCCGGGTCGGCGGTGAGGTTGCCCACCACAGTGATCACGGTTTCGCCGGCCATGAGCTACTCGCTCTTCGCGTCGGCGGCCGGTGCGGACTTGGCGGCGGCAGCCTTGCGGGCGGCCTTCTCCTCGGAGAGCTTCGCGGCGGCGGCAACCTGAGCGATCGCTTCCTCTGCGCGGAGCACCTTGGTGCGCATGACGGCCTCGCTGAGCTTCAGCTGACGGTCGAGCTCGACCGTTGCCGAAGCGTTGGCGGTCATCTCGACGACGGCGTAGATGCCCTCGGCCTTCTTGTTGATCTCGTATGCCAGCCGGCGCTTGCCCCAGACGTCGACCTTGTCGATCGAGCCACCGTCATTGCGAATGACGTTGAGGAACTTGTCCAGGCTGGGTGCCACGGTGCGCTCATCGATCTCGGGATCGAGAATCACCATGAGTTCGTACTGATGCATGACTAACCCACCTCCTTTGGACTGAAAACGGTCACAGACGGTCTGTGACAGGAGGGTATGTGCATGTCGCTGCCTGCGGAGGCCTCGGATCGAGGCGCACAGACAACCTGTCTAGTGTAGTCATGTACTTCCATCACCAGCAAGGAGCAATATCGTCATGTCGATTCGGGTCGCTATCGCCGGCGTGGGCAACTGTGCCAACTCCCTCATCCAGGGCGTCACCTTCTATAGGGACGCGGATGACGCCGAGACGATCCCAGGACTCATGCACACCCGCTTCGGCCAGTATGCGGTGCGCGACCTCGAGTTCGTCGCCGCCTTCGATGTCGACGCAGCCAAGGTCGGGGTCGACCTCGCCGATGCGATGTGGGCGGGCGAGAACAACACCCTCAAGTTCGCCGACGTCGAGCCGACCGGCGTGACGGTGTTGCGCGGCCCCACTCTCGACGGCCTCGGTGAGTTCTACCGCGAGATGGTCGAGGAATCGGATGCCGCACCCGTCGACGTCGCGCAGGCCCTCCGTGACTCGGGCGCCGACGTGCTGGTCTGCTACCTCCCCGTCGGTTCCGAGGAGGCGGCGAAGCACTACGCACAGGCGGCTATCGACGCGGGCGTCGCGTTCGTGAACGCGCTGCCCGTCTTCATCGCGAGCGACCCTGAGTGGTCGAAGAAGTTCACGGATGCGGGCATTCCCATCGTGGGCGACGACATCAAGAGCCAGCTCGGTGCGACGATCACGCACCGCGTGCTCGCGCGTCTCTTCGAGGAGCGGGGCCTCGTGCTCGACCGCACCTACCAGCTGAACGTCGGTGGCAACATGGACTTCAAGAACATGCTGGAGCGTTCGCGACTCAAGTCGAAGAAGATCTCGAAGACGCAGGCCGTCACGAGCAACGTCGACCAGGAGATTCGGGCGGAGCACGTGCACATCGGCCCGAGCGACCACGTGCCGTGGCTCGACGACCGCAAGCTGGCGTTCGTGCGCCTTGAGGGCCACGGCTTCGGCAACGCGCCCACGAGCCTTGAGTACAAGCTCGAGGTGTGGGATTCGCCGAACTCGGCCGGTGTCATCATCGACGCGGTGCGTGCCGCGAAGCTTGCGCTGGATGCCGGTCACGGCGGACCCGTCGAGGCGGCATCCGCCTACTTCATGAAGTCGCCCGCGAAGCAGTACCCCGACCCGGTGGCGCGCGAGATGCTCGAGCAGTTCATTCGCGACACCGCGAAGTAGTCAGCGCGCGGCCCACCACGCGCGCAGCCGGCGTTCGGCCTCCTCCTCGCCGAGGGGGCCCTCGTCGAGCCGCAGTTCGAGCAGGAAGCGGTATGCCTCGCCGACCTCACGGCCGGGACGGATGCCGAGCAGTGCCATGATCTGTTCGCCGTCGAGGTCGGGGCGCACGGCCGCGATCTCCTCCTGCTCGGCGAGTTCCTTGATGCGCTGCTCGAGGTCGTCGTAGGCGCGTGCGAGACGCGAGGCCTTGCGGCGGTTGCGCGTCGTGACGTCGGCACGCGTCAAGATGTGTAACCGTTCGAGGTGGTTACCCGCGTCGCGCACGTAGCGCCGCACGGCCGAATCGGTCCACGCGCCCTCCGTGTAGCCGAAGAAGCGCAGGTGTAGCTCGATGAGCTTGCTGACCGACTGGATCGTCTCCTTGTCGAAGCGCAGCGCCTTGAGCCGCTTCGTCGCGAGCTTCGCCCCGACGACATCGTGATGGTGGAAGGTGACGACGCCGCCACCCTCGACGCGCTTCGTCGCCGGCTTGCCGATGTCGTGCAGGAGGGCCGCGAGGCGGAGCACGAGGTCGGGGGAGGGCTCGTGCTCGCGGGTGCCCTCGAGCTCGATCGCCTGGTCGAGCACCGTGAGACTGTGCTGATAGACGTCCTTGTGGTGTGCGTGCTCGTCCACCTGCAGCCGCAGGGCGGGAATCTCGGGCAACACCTCGTCGGCGAGCCCCGTCTCCACCATGAGCTCGATGCCAGCGCGCGGTGAAGCCGTCAGGAGTAGCTTCGTCAGTTCGTCGCTGACCCGCTCCGCCGAAATGATCGAGAGGCGACCCGCGAGGGCGGTCATGGCGGCGCGCACCTCCTCAGACACGGTGAAGCCGAGTTGTGACGTGAACCGCGCGGCACGCAGCATCCGGAGCGGGTCGTCACCGAAGGAGACCTCGGGGGCGGCCGGCGTGGCAAGGCGAGACGCGAGCAGGTCGTCCATGCCGCCGGAGGGGTCGACGAGCTTCTGCTGGGGCAGGCGCAGCGCCATGGCGTTGACGGTGAAGTCGCGGCGCACGAGGTCCTCGTCGAGGCTCATGCCGAACTCGACCTCGGGCTTGCGGGTCTCGCCGTCGTAGGCGTCGGTGCGGTAGGTCGTGATCTCGACCGTGTGCCCCTCGACGACGGCGCCAATCGTGCCGAAGGCGCGCCCGATGTCCCACTGGGCGCTCGAGATTGGGGTGACGATCTCCAGAATGCGGTCAGGCCGGGCATCCGTCGTGAAATCGAGGTCGTTGAGCTCTCGGCCGAGGAAGGCGTCGCGCACGGGGCCACCCACGAGCGCGAGTTCGTGGCCCGCCGCCGCGAAGGCATCGGCGAGGCGGGAGACGTGCGGCGACTCGGCCAGGGCCGCGAGTCGCGTGATTGCCGAGGCGACGCTGTGCATCGGTCAAGACTATCCGCCGCTCATCCACAGTGGCCGTGGCATCCGACTGCCTCTCGGCGTCTCGGCCATAGAATCGACTGCATGCTGGCCCAGCGCACGATCGGAGCCGGCCGATGCCTCTGACTCGTCTCACCTCGCGGTGGGGCGCGGCCCTCCTCGGCGCCGCCCTCGTGCTCAGTGGCTCGGTCGCGTCCTCGGCGACTCCGGATGCCACGCCCTCACAGACTCCTCCGCCCGGTGTCGCGGCAAGCGACGGTTCTCCGACGAATCTCGTGCTGGCGATGCCCGTCGTGGTGCCGGCCGGCACCACGAGCCTGCTGTCGGCGGAGGATCTGGAGCTCTACACCTCCCCGACGGGGGTACTCACGCGCCAGCTGGATGCCGTGATCAACCGCCCGGTGGCGCTCGGCGTCGACCCCAGGATCCTCGCCTCGATCCGCATCCTGGGCACGGGCGCGCCCGAGTCGGCGGTCGAGTGGCTTGATCGCCTGCAGGGCTCAAGCAACGAGACCTTCTCGCTCGCCTACGCCGACGCCGACGTTGCGGCCCTCAGTCAGGCGGGGATGACCGACCTGTCGGTGCCCACGGACTTCGTGATCGACCCCGCGGTCTTCCCGAACGAGGTGCAGGAGAGCCCGACCGCCTCGCCATCCGCCTCCCCCAGCGTCTCGCCGAGCCCCTCGCCCACGATGCCGGCGGAGCCGGCCGTGCCGACGGGGGAGGATCTCGTCGACCTGCCGTTCACGCTCGGCCCGGTCGTGTGGCCGCGCGATGACACGGTCGTCGGTGCCGACCTTGAAGTCTTCGCGGCCCTCGGCGATGCCGTGACCGTGCTCGATTCCAGCAACGCCTCCTATCCACGCGACGCGATCCCCGCATCGGCGACGGCCGGGGGCCACCGCGTGCTCGTCTCCAACAACGACATCTCCGCCTTCCTGCGTGACGCCGTCTCGGCGCCGACCGAGGCCGCCTGGAACTCCTCGATGGCGCAGCTCACCGCGGCACTCGGTGGGTGGACCGGCGGCTCGGCCACCGTGCTGGCAACGCTCGACCGCAGCATCCCGAGCAGCAGCAACCGCATTGCGGCAACCCTCACAGCGCTCTCAACGACGACGGGGATCACCCTCACGACGCTCTCCCGCACCCTTGCGGAAGACCCGGCGGAGATTGGCATCGTCGACCGTGCAGTGCCGACCGAACGCCTCACCCCCCTGCAGAGCGCCCTCCAGACCACGCCCGCCACGACCGCGTTCGCGAGCGTGCTTGAAGACCCGAGCCTCATCACGGGGGAGCAGCGGCGCCGGATGTTCGCCCTCGCCTCCAACGCCTGGGTCGAGACCTCGGCGGACTGGCAGGGTGCCGTTGAGGAATTCATTGCCGGGGCGGGCGAGCTGCTCTCCTCGGTGCATGTGCTCGACAGCAGTACGATCAACCTCCTGAGCGACACGGGCGACATCCCGATCACGATCAGCAACGCGCTGCCCTACCCGGTCACCGTGAATGTGCAGGTGTGGGCGAACCGCGCCGTGCTCGACGTGCTCGACGACAGTGTGCCGGTGACGATCGAGGCCCAGTCCCAGGCCCGCGCCGCCGTGCCGGTGCAGTCCATCGCGAATGGCTCTGCCGTGCTCGTGGTCACCCTCTCGAGCCCGACAGGGGTTTCGATCGGCGCGCCGCTCTACGTCACGACCAACGTGCAGGCGGGATGGGAGACCGCGTTCACCTTTGTCGTTGCCGGCATCGTGCTGCTCGTGTTCGTCATCGGCATCATCCGCACGGTCGCCCGGCGCCGCCGCGAGAGGCGCGAGGCCCCGTGAGCGAGGCAGGGGAGGAGCCCGGCGGGAAGGCTCCACGCAGCGTCGGCCGTTCGACCGCGCTGCTGGCTTCCGGCACGATGGTCAGCCGCGTGCTGGGCTTCGTCAAGGCCATCGTGCTGGCGCAGACGATCGGCCAGGTGGCATCCGCTTCGGCCGACGCCTTCGCGGTCGCGAACCAGCTGCCCAACAACATCTACGCGCTCATCGCGGGCGGCGTGCTCGGCGCGGTGCTCGTGCCGCAGATCGTGCGCGCCGGTGTTCATGATGACGGCGGGGCGGGCTTCATCAACAAGCTCGTCACGCTCGGCATCACGGTGTTCCTCGGCGTCACGGTGCTCGCGACGCTCGCCGCCCCCGTGCTCGTCACGCTCTACGTGCAGCAGGCCGACGACGGCGGGCGCGGCTTCTCGAGCGAGGTGCTCGCACTCGCGACCGTGTTCGCCTACTGGTGCCTGCCGCAGATCTTCTTCTACGCGCTCTACAGCCTGCTCGGTGAGGTGCTCAACGCCCGGGGCGCCTTCGGGCCCTTCGCCTGGGCACCCGCCCTCAACAACGTCGTCGCGATCGCGGGCCTGATCGCGTTCCAGCTGCTGTTCGGCGGCGCAGAGGTCAACAGTTCCGTGGATGTCTGGACGACCGAGCGCATCGTGGTGCTGGCGGGCAGCGCGACCCTCGGCATCGCGGCGCAGGCCTTCGTGTTGCTGCTCTTCTGGCGCAGGGCCGGCATCCGCTACCGTCCCGACTTCCACTGGCGCGGCGTCGGCCTTGCCAAGACGGGGCGTTCGGCCGGGTGGGTCTTCGCCATGATCCTTGTGACGCAGATCGCAGGGCTCGTGCAGACCCGCACCGCGAGCCTCGCCGTGGCGGAAGGCTCGGGCGCCGCGACCCTCGGCAACTCCTGGCTGATCTTCATGCTCCCGCACTCGGTCATCGCGGTCTCGATCGCCACCGTGTTCTTCACCCGCATGAGCACGAACGCAGGGGCGGGCGACATCCCCGCCGTCAAGGCGGATGTCTCGGCCTCCCTCCGCGCCATCGGTCTCATCATCATGTTCGCCGCCGCCGTGCTCATCGTGGTCGCCGCCCCCTTCGCCCGCATCTTCGAGAGCCGGCACGACTACGTGCTCGCGATGGCCGCCGTCATCGCCGTCTACATGATCGGGCTCGCCCCCTTCAGCGCCGTGTTCGTGCTGCAGCGCACCTTCTACGCCCTTGAGGACACCCGCACGGTGTTCTTCGTCGAGGTCGCGAAGTCGGCGCTCTTCGTCGTCGGCTTCCTCGCCTGCACCGCGCTGCCGGTCGAGTGGATCGGCGTCGGCATCGCTGCGGTCTCCTCCTTCACCTTCTTCGCCCAATTCGCCCTCACCTTCCTCGTGCTGCGGCGCAAGATCGGGGCGCTCGGGGGCCGCCTCCTTCTCGTGCGCCACCTGCAGTACCTCCTCGCCGCGGGCATCGCGGCGGTCGCCGGCGGCGTCACCTTCCGCACGCTCGGCGGCTTCGAGGAACGCGCCTTCGCCCTGTCGACCGTGCCGGGAGCCATCGCGTCGATGGCCCTCGTGGCCACCATCATGGGCGTCGTCTACGCTGGCGTGCTCCTGCTGCTGCGGAACCCGGATGTCGCGCTCGTCCGTGATGTCGCGCTGCGTCGCATCCGTCGTTCCTGAGGCGCGCCGTCACGGTCGTCACACCCGGTGATCGCGGAATAGGCGGCGAATAGGATGTGTTGCACCGCATACGACAATCTTCGAAGGGGGGCGCCTTGCGCCAGCTCATCATCATCGGTTCCGGTCCCGCCGGGTACACGGCAGCGATCTACGCCGCACGCGGTGGCCTCAACCCGATGCTCATCGCGAGCTCGGTAGAGGCAGGCGGTGAGCTCATGAACACGACGGATGTCGAGAACTTCCCGGGGTTCCCCGAGGGAATCCTCGGGCCCGACCTCATGGAGAACATGCGCAAGCAGGCCGAGCGTTTCGGCACCGAGATCGTCATGGACGACGTGACCGAGCTCGACCTCTCCGGTGACGTCAAGAAGGTCACCCTCGGCAACGGCGAGACGCACGAGGCGCTCAGCGTGATCTTCGCGACGGGTTCGGCCTACCGCAAGCTCGGGCTGCCCAACGAGGACCGCCTGAGCGGCTACGGCATCTCGTGGTGCGCCACCTGCGACGGCTTCTTCTTCCGCCAGAAGACCATCGCGGTCGTCGGCGGGGGCGACTCGGCGATGGAGGAGGCCACCTTCCTGACGAAGTTCGCCGACAAGGTCTACATCATCCACCGCAGCGAGGAGCTCCGCGCCTCCAAGGCCATGCAGGACCGCGCTCACGCCGACCCGAAGATTGAGTTCCTCTTCAACAAGCGTGTCGGCGGCATCCTCGGCGAGGAGCGCCTCACGGGCGTGACCCTCGTCGACACGACGGACGGCAGCGAGTCGAACCTCGACCTCGATGGGCTCTTCATCGCGATCGGCGCCGACCCGCGCACGCACCTCGTGCACGGGCAGCTCGACCTCACGGATGCCGGCACGATCGCGGTCGATGGACGCAGCTCCCGCACCTCGGTGCCCGGCGTCTTCGCGGCTGGCGACGTCATCGACCCCACCTACCGCCAGGCCGTCACGGCCGCCGGCTCCGGCACGGTCGCGGCGCTCGACGCCGAGCACTACCTCGCCTCGCTGCCGCAGAGCAGCGTCGAGGCAGACCCCATCCCCGAGGCCCCGCTCAGCCCCGCCCACGCCTGAATTCCCCCGACGAAAGAGAGAACGACATGTCCAGTGCACGCGATGTGACCGACGCCACCTTCGAAGCCGAGGTGCTCAACTCCGACAAGCCGATCATGGTCGACTTCTGGGCGGAATGGTGTGGCCCCTGCCGCGCGGTCTCCCCCATCCTCGACCAGATCGCATCCGAGCACTCCGACAAGCTCGAGATCGTCAAGCTCAACGTCGACGACAACCCGCAGACGGCCATGAAGTACCAGATCACCTCGATCCCCGCCATGAAGGTCTTCAAGGGCGGCGAGGTCGTCAAGACCGTCATCGGTGCGAAGCCAAAGCCCGCGCTCGAGGCCGACCTCGCGGAGTTCATCGGCTGACGCCGTCCCTGTAGTGCAACCGAGGGCCCGCCTGCGAACGCAGTGCGGGCCCTCGTCGCTTAGGCTTGAGTGATTCCAGCACCCTGAGGACAAGGGATCACCATGACGCCGCACGAATCCACATCGGGCGGGTCGAGCACGAGATTCGACCCGTGGTACGACCACTACGCGCACCGGACTGCCGGACTCAGCGCATCCGAGGTTCGAGCGCTCTTCGCAGTCGCATCTCGGCCCGAGGTGGTTTCCCTGGCTGGCGGCATGCCCTACGTGTCAGCACTCTCGCCTGACCTCGTGACCTCCTCACTCGAGCGGGTCATGCGCGATTCCGGCCCGACGGCGCTGCAGTACGGCTCAGGCCAGGGCACGCCCGAACTTCGCGAGTACATCCTCGAGATCATGGCGCTCGAGGGCATCCGGGGCAGTGTCGACGACGTGGTCGTCACCACCGGATCGCAGCAGGCGCTCGACCTGGTGACGAAGCTCTTCATCGATCCGGGCGACGTCATCCTTGCTGAGGCGCCGAGCTATGTCGGCGCCATCGGCGTCTTCCGCTCATATCAGGCCGAGGTCGCCCACGTCATGATGGACGAGGACGGCCTCATCCCCCAGGCCCTGCGCGAAGCGATCGCGCGGCTGCAGGCCGAGGGCAAGCGCATCAAGTTCCTCTACACGATCCCGACCTTCCACAACCCGGCCGGGGTCACGCTCACCTGGGAGCGCCGCCTCGAAATCCTTGAGATCTGCAAGGCCAACGACATCCTGGTGCTCGAGGACAACCCCTACGGTCTCCTCTACTTCGACACCCCGCCGCCCCACGCCATGCGGTCGATCGAAGAGGATGGCGTGATCTACCTCGGCAGCTTCTCCAAGACCTTCGCCCCCGGCTTCCGGGTCGGCTGGGCGCTCGCACCCCATGCCATCAGGGAAAAGCTGATCCTCGCCAATGAGTCCGCAACCCTCTGTCCGAGCTCCTTCAGCCAGTTCGCGATCACGGAGTACCTCCGCAGTTCCGACTGGAAGGGCCAGATCGACGCCTTCCGCGACGTCTACCGCTCTCGCCGCGACGCCATGCTCTCCTCTCTGCAGGAGCACCTGCCCGAGATGGAATGGACGGTCCCCAACGGGGGCTTCTACGTCTGGCTCCGACTGCCGTCGACGCTCGACTCCAAGGAGATGCTGCCCCGGGCGGTCAAGGAGCTTGTCGCCTATACGCCCGGCACGGCCTTCTTCGCCGACGGTGGCGGCCGCCACATGATGCGCCTGTCGTTCTGCTACCCCAACGAGGAGACGATTCGCACGGGCATCCGTCGTCTCACCTCCGTCATCAACGGCGAACTCGAACTGCTCAAGACTTTCGCGACGAGTGGGCCTGTCGTCACGGGCCAGATTCCCGTCGTCGAGCCGATTCACGTCACGAGCCCGCCGCCAAACATCAACTGACGCGCCCCGCAGGCACCGCAATACCCCGAAGGAACTGCATCGCAATGGACGAGTTCACCCCGAGTTCCGTACTGATCCTCGCTGGCGGCATCTCGCACGAGCGGGATGTCTCGCTGCGCTCCGGCCGTCGCATCGCCGACAGCCTTCGCTCGCAGGGGGTCACAGTCGAACTTCGCGACCCGGATGCCACGCTGTTCGCGCACCTCGAATCCGGGCAGCCAGACGTGGTGTGGCCCGCCCTCCACGGTGCCGGGGGAGAGGATGGCTCGCTGCGTGGCCTCCTCGACTTTGTCGGGGTGCCCTTTGTTGGCTCCCGAGCCGATGCGTCGCGGATGGCCTGGGACAAACCGACAGCAAAAGCCCTGGTCAGCAGAGCAAATGTGCCCACGCCACGCTCCATCGCGCTGTCGCGAGACACCTTCCGCGACCTCGGTGCGGTCAACGTGCTCGACCGAATCTCTGCTGAACTGAGCGGCCCCGTGGTCGTCAAGCCGGCCCAGGGTGGTTCCGCTCAGGGCGTCACGATCGTCGATGAGCCGGGTGACCTCGCGACTGCGATGGTGCACGCCTACCGATACGGTGACGTCGCCCTCGTGGAGCAGAAGATCGTTGGCACCGAGATCTCCGTGTGCGTGATCGATACGGGTGACGGGCCCGTTGCCGTTCCACCCGTCGAGATCGAGCCGATCTCCGGTTTCTACAGTTTCGAGGCACGGTACAACGCGGGGGAGACGCGGTTCTACACGCCCGCGCGAATCTCAGACGAGGTCGCAGCCCGCGCGTCAGAGGCGGCCATCACGGCACACGAGACCCTTCGGCTCCGCCACATCTCGCGCATGGACTTCATGGTGGATGGCGCGGGCACCCCGTTCTTCCTCGAGGCGAGTGTCATGCCCGGCCTCACTGAGACGTCATTGTTCCCCCGCGCCCTCGAGGTCGCAGGACACGATGTCGGGTGGGCATATCTCGCGCTCTGCCAGGCCGCCCTGCGTGACGCAAGGGCATAAAAACCCCTGATCAGCGCAGGTTTCTAGGCTACTGGAAGCCCGGGTCGCCCAGTTCGTCCAGAATGCGATTGAGGTCGCCGACCGTCGCAAAATCGATCACAATCGAACCCTTCTTCGCACCCAGGGTGACCTTCACCCGGGTGTCGAGACGGTCGCCCAGACGTTCCGCAATCTCATCCAGCTGTCCCTGACGACCCCCACGCGTTGGGTTGGTGGCGCGCTTGGGCTTGTTCGAGATTTGACCGGCCGCTGCTTCCGCAGACCGCACCGACAGGTCTTCGTTGATGATCTTGTCGGCGAGGCGCTCCATCGCCTCTGGCTCACCGGTCGACAGGATCGCGCGGGCATGGCCGGCACTCAACACACCTGCGGCGACACGCTGCTGCACGGTCTCAGGGAGACGAAGCAGCCGGAGCGTGTTGGTGATCTGTGGACGGGAGCGACCGATTCTCTCGGCCAGCTGCTCCTGGGTGATGCCGAAGTCCGACAACAACTGCTGGTATGCCGACGCCTCTTCAAGCGGGTTGAGGTTCGCGCGGTGCAGGTTCTCGAGGAGTGCATCGCGGAGCATGGCGTCATCCGCCGTGTTCTTGATGACGGCGGGAATGCTCTCGAGCCCGAGGTGCTTGGTGGCCCGCAGGCGGCGCTCACCCATGACGAGTTCGTATTCCGGTCCGTCGGGGTCGGCATCCGCTATTGGGCGCACGACAATCGGCTGAAGCACACCAAACTCACGAATCGAGTGGATCAGCTCATCGAGCTCCTCCTGCACGAAGACGTGGCGAGGCTGGTTCGCGTTGGGGACGACCTTCCGGGGGTCGATGCTGGCGAGACGCGCCCCCGGCACCTCTGCGAGGCCGGGAATCTCGTCCTCGGCAACCGCTGGACGCGCGCCGGAGGGGAAGAACACGTCGACCGGTCGAGTCGGCGAGCCTTCATCGGTCGGGATGAGGGCGCCGATGCCGCGGCCGAGTCCCGTGCGCTTTGCTGCCATTGGTGTTTCCGTTCGTCCTGGTGTTGCTTGGTGATTCTTCGGGCGCTATTTGCTCGCGCCGGCGCTTTCGGGAGCTCCCCGGCGGGCAATCTCCGCAGCCGCTTCGAGATAGGAGATCGAACCCGGCGAGTTCGTGTCGTAGCTGATGACACTGAGCCCGAAACTCGGCGCTTCGCTGATTCTCACAGATCTTGGGATGGGCGTGGCAAGCACTTCGGCGGGGAAGTGCTGCCGCACGTCATCCGCTACCTGGTTGGAAAGGTTGGTGCGGGAGTCATACATCGTGAGCAGGATCGTCGATACGACAAGTTCAGGGTTGAGGTGTCGTTCGATCAGCTTGATGTTGTTGAGCAGCTGGCTGAGTCCCTCAAGTGCGTAGTACTCGCACTGGATCGGGATCAGCACCTCGCGCGCGGCGACGAAGGCGTTGATCGTCAGAAGGCCGAGAGAGGGAGGGCAGTCGATGAAGACATAGTGGAAGGGCTCCTCCGCCTCGCTCAGGAACTTGTCGAGCGCGGAACGCAGGCGCTGCTCGCGCGCAACGAGGGAGACAAGCTCGATCTCAGCGCCGGCGAGATGAATCGTGGCGGGAAGGCAGTACAGCTCGCCGCCTTCGGTGCTCTTCTTCACGACATCCACGATCTCGACGTCATTGACGATGACGTCGTAGACGCTCACGGTGTCGGAGCGATGCTCGACGCCCAGCGCAGTGGACGCATTTCCCTGGGGATCGAGGTCAATGACCAGCACGCGGGCGCCGTTCTTGGCGAGGGCGGCCGCGAGATTCACCGTGGTCGTGGTCTTGCCGACCCCGCCCTTCTGGTTCGCGACCGTGATCACGCGCGTCGCGGCAGGCAGGGGCAGCTCTTCGGCCTCGAGGGCACGTCGACGACGGGTGATCTCCGACAGCTCACGAGCCAGGGGAGTGTCAGCGAAGCCTCCGAGCGCGGAGGTCGACGAGGGCTTCTTCGTCTTCAGTTCGCTCGAGGCGTCGGGTGCCTTGCTCTGACCGGTCTCCGTCTTGGCGGCATTGGACTCGTCCGTGCGACCAAGATCCCGCACGACGTCGCCGCTACCACTCACCGCAAAGGCGGCTTCCAGTTCCTCGCGGGCGCGCTGGTCGAGCTCGGGACTGCCGCTGCCGTTGTCGTGATGTTTCACGTGAAACCTTCTGGTCTATCGAGGGGAGTGTGTCGTGGATACCGCGTCGGGCTCGCGTCTGTCCGCGCCGCCCCTGCCGGTGCTCTCGCGGAGTCCGGAAGCCAGGAAACGGGTCAATCCACTGTAGCCCGAAACACCCGAGTGGGCTCCGTACCGTACTCCTCACCAAGGACGAGCACCTCGATGTCGTGCAGGCGATGACGACGAATGGCCTTGGATGCGGCCTCAATCTCCTTCCCAACGCTGGCGCCCTTAAAGAAGAGGACTTCGCCGCCCGACTTCATGAGGGGTGCCACGAGGGGAATGAGCTTGCTGAGGGCACTCACAGCGCGGGCGGTCGCCTGGTCAAGCCACGGGCTCAGCTTTGCTTCTTCCGCGCGAGCCCGCATGACCTCGACATTGTCCAGACCAAGCGCCGCCACCTGCTCGTTCAGCCAGCCAACGCGCCTCTCCATCGGCTCGATCAGGATGAATTCGACGTCCGGCCGCGCGATCGCCAGCGCGATGCCGGGGAGCCCGGCCCCGCTGCCGATGTCGCCGACCCGGCCGGGGCGAAGCAGCGGAGCCATGAGCGCTGAGTTCACGACATGACGGGTCCAAAGGCGGGGGAGTTCGAGGGGGCCGATGAGCCCCAGTTCTTCGCCGCGTTGCCCGAGATCGGCCACAAAACTCCGCGCCAGGTCGATACGGTCACCAAACAGTGCTGCGGCAGCATCCGGCTCGCGCTCGATGGTGGTGTCGGGCATATCCGTCCTTCGTCGTCGTGGGTCTATCTCTACGGCGGATCCAGTCAATGTTTCACGTGAAACCTGTGCTGTCGCAATTTTGGCTGTCACAGTGCCGCCCCGGGCTGACGTTTCACGTGAAACATCAGCGCTGGAAGTTACCGAGTCAGCGCTCCAAATGTTTCACGTGAAACATGAGGCACCTTAGGCGCGACGAACCACCGTGTGGCGATCGCGACCCTCGCCTTCCGACTCAGAGGTGAAGCCCTTCTCGGCCACGATGTCGTGCACGAGCTTGCGCTCGTACGAGGACATGGGCGGCAGTGCTGCGGATGTCGCGCCGGCCTCGATGCGCTCGACCGCACGCTCGACGAGATTCGCCAGTTCCTTCTGGCGTGCCTCGCGAGATCCACCCACGTCGAGGATCAGGCGTGAGAAGCTGCCGGTCTTGGTCTGCACCGCGATACGCGTGAGCTCCTGCAGCGCGTTGACCGTCTCGGTCTTCGCCAGCACTCGGAGATTGCTGTCTTCGGGGGAAGTCACCGATACATATGCACGCCCACCACGAACATCGATCTCAATGTCACCGTCCAGGTCGGTGATATCGAGCAATTCCTCGATGTAGTCGGCGGCGATATCGCCCTCTTCTTCGAGCTCCGGCACAGAGCTCGCCGTCTGCTCGACGCCATCCGCTTCGATGGTTGCTTCACTCACGGGGACCATGTTGTCAGTCACGAATGCCTACTTCTTCTTCTTTTTGCGGTTCTTGGGGTTGACGGGCTGCTGTCGCTGCGCCGGCTTGGGTTTCTCGACGGCCGGCTTCTCATCCTCGACGATCGTGATGCCACGACGCTGGGCCTTCTTCGCCATACGCGCTTCGCGAGCGAGCGCCGCTTCGCTGCCGGGGGTCGGCATGTTCCGGATGACGATGAACTGCTGCACCATCGTCCAGATGTTCGAGACGAGCCAGTAGAACATGACGCCGAGCGGGAAGGTGAAGCCGGAGAACAGGAAGACGAGGGGGAGCAGGTACAGCAGGATGCGCTGCTGCTTGAACATCGGGCTGTTCTTCATCTCGGGCGACTGGTTCTTCGACATGATCTGCAGCTGCGTGATGAACTGCGACGCCGTCATGAGGATGACCATGATCGAGGCGATGACAATGACGGTCCAGTTGCCGTCGGCCGTGCTGATGGCGAGCTTGAGCGGTGCGCCCAGGAACACCGACTCACCGAAGGAGGTGGAGAGCTCCTCATTCAGCAGGCCGACGCCGACGCCGTCGTGCTGCGCGTTCTGCAGCACCGAGAAGAGGCCGAAGAAGATCGGCATCTGGATGAGGAGGGGGAGGCAGGAGCTGAGCGGGTTCGTGCCCGTCTTCTTGTAGAGCTCCATCGTCTCGCGCGACATCGCCTCGCGCGAGAACTGGTCCTTCTTGCCGCGGTACTTGTCCTGGATCTTCTTGAGCTGCGGCGAAACCTCGAGCATCCGCCGCTGGTTCTTGATCTGCCGCACGAAGAGCGGAATAAGGAGTGCCCGCACCACGAGCACAAGGCCCACAATCGCCAAGACCCAGGTCACACCATCATCAGGGTCGAGCCCAATCGCCGTCAGGAGGGTGTGGAATGCGACCAGGATCGCCTCGATGGCCCACTTGATCGGCCAGAGAATCGTGCCTATGAAATCCATGTGCTGGATCAGACCTTTCGTTGGTGCATGTGGTGAACAGGGGAGTGGTGCTCGAGATCGAGCACAAAGCCCCAACGGCTGAGACGCACCGCGTGTGTGCTGTGGGGTGGGACGTCATCAACTCCGCCGGCCGCCCAGGGGTGACACCGTGCCAACCGAAGCGAGCCGAGGCCGATGCCCTTCATAACCCCGTGAACTCGAATGGCTTCGAGCGCGTAGGCCGAACACGACGGGTAGTAGCGGCACACATCCCCATAAAGAGGAGAGATAACCGCCCGGTAGACGTGCAGGATCGCCACGCACACATTGCGCGGAAGCAACCAGAGCAGACCCAGCGCCTTCATCGCGTCCCGCTCAGGGGTGCCGACGGGGAGAGGAGGGCTCTGCCGCGGTCGAGCAAGCGAAGGACATCGCTCTCAAGCTCTTGGAATCCCGCCGTCGCAGCTGCCGGGTGGGCGCGGATGACCGCATCGACATGAGCGCTGCTCATCTCTGCGCGGACTGCAGCGTGACAGATGGCTTTCAGACGACGACGCACCCGATTGCGGGTGACGGCATTGCCGACCGCCTTCGAGACGATGAATCCGAAGCGAGAGGTGTCGCCTGAAGAACCCACGAGCGTGTACACAGTCATGAGTTCACTTGACGCCCGCCGGCCGCGCCGGACAGTACGTCGATAGTCGGCGGCGCTGACGAGCCGCTCGGCTCGAGCCAGCACCGAACCGGACCGGTCGTGACTAAGCGGAGAGCTCGGTGCGGCCCTTGCGGCGACGCGCGTTGAGGATTGCGCGTCCGGCACGGGTGCGCATGCGCAGGCGGAAACCGTGCACCTTGGCACGACGGCGGTTGTTCGGCTGGAACGTTCTCTTGCTCATGGTGGGATCTCCGCAGGTGGGTGAAAAAAATCGATGTCGTGCATCCGTTCATGCCAGTGAGCGCACTCACGAGGGCATGGAATGACGAATGTGCCGGAAGGCAGAAGTCAACTGCTTAAAAATACGTTCTTTCTTGGCATCGGTCAAACCGCGCACAGCAACCTGCCATTATCCACACCTCGAAATGGTGCTTGTGGATGACCCGCCGAGACAAACTAAGGTGGTGTGACTGCACAGGCAGTGGATAACCCTGTGTATAACTGCAGCATTGAGACCGTGCACGCCACGGGCCCGCAGGAACCTGAGACCGTGGATGGGGGAGGAAGCGCCGGATGACCGATTCAGTCGATCCTACGCAGGGAGCCTGGCAGCGAATTCTTGACACCCTGCGCAACGACGACCGGATCACGCCGCAGCTCCAGGGCTTCCTCAGTCTCGCGGAGCCCCGCGGCATCATGGCCGGCACCCTCTACCTCGAGGTGCCCAACGACCTCACCCGCGGCATGCTCGAGCAGCGCATCCGAATTCCGCTCCTGAACGCGATCGCCGATCTCGACGGCGGGTGGGAGCTCAACAACTTCGCGATCGTCGTGAACCCTGAGATCTCGCACGTCACCATGGCCCACGCCGAGGAGATCGACGAGCAGCCGCTCATGGAGCCGGCGCCGACGACCCCCGCTCCCGATACGGGACGACGTTCCGATTCACGGCTCAACCCCAAGTACAACTTCGACAATTTCGTCATCGGCGGCTCGAACCGCTTCGCCCACGCCGCCGCCGTCGCGGTCGCGGAGGCTCCCGCCAAGGCCTACAACCCCCTCTTCATCTACGGCGACTCCGGTCTCGGCAAGACCCACCTCCTGCACGCGATCGGCCACTATGCCGAGAGCCTGTATCCGGGCATCCGTGTTCGCTATGTGAGCTCCGAGGAATTCACGAACGACTTCATCAATTCGATCGCCAACAACCGGGCATCCGTCTTCCAGTCCCGTTATCGCGATATCGACATCCTGCTGATCGACGACATCCAGTTCCTGCAGGGCAAGGACTCGACGCAAGAAGCCTTCTTCCACACCTTCAACACGCTGCACGACCACAACAAGCAGGTGGTCATCACGAGCGACCTGCCGCCCAAGCACCTGACCGGCTTCGAAGACCGGATGCGTTCCCGCTTCGAGTGGGGACTCATCACGGATGTGCAGGCACCCGACCTTGAGACCCGCATCGCGATCCTCCGCAAGAAGGCGCAGAGCGAGCGCCTCCAGGTGCCCGACGACATCCTCGAGTACATGGCGTCGAAGGTCTCGTCGAACATCCGCGAACTCGAGGGAACCCTCATTCGTGTCACGGCGTTCTCGAGTCTCAACAAGACGCCCGTCGATCTCTCGCTCGTGCAGACGGTGTTGAAGGACCTGATCACGCTCGACGATGACAACGTCATCGCGCCGGTGGAGATCATCAACCACACGGCTGCCTACTTCAAGCTCTCGGTCGACGACCTCTATGGCTCCTCCCGCTCGCAGGCAGTAGCCACCGCCAGGCAGATTGCGATGTATCTCTGCCGGGAGATGACCAACCTTTCACTGCCCAAGATCGGGCAGCTCTTCGGCGGCCGCGACCACACGACGGTCATGTATGCCAACAAGAAGATCACGGAGCTCATGAAGGAGCGCCGCTCGATCTACAACCAGGTGACCGAGCTCACGAGCCGCATCAAGCAGAACCACCGCTTCTCGAGTTAGGCGGCGGCGTTCCGCTTTCCACTCTCGTTCGCAAGCGCGCGCGATAGCAGAACTTGGCGCGCCTTCTCAACATGTGGAAAGCCTGTGGATAACTGTGGACAACACGCCGCGCGGATGTGGATGACAAGAATTTCGCTGTGGAATCGCGATCGAAAACGAAAGTTCCGGCGACGAGTTCTCGACAGCCGTTCAACAGAACGCCCACAACTCACACGCGTGTAGTTCTCCGATGCTGCAAGGCATCCACCGACTTATCCACACTTTCCACAGCGGTTAATGTCTTTACCGTTCATTAATTCAGATTTGGGGCTCAGATAACCCTTTGCGCCGTCCGGTCCGGCTTCTCCTGCGCTGTGCCAGTATTAAGCCCCCGGATGTCTACTTCCGTGTCGAAAGGGAATCGCATGAAGTTTCAGGTGAATCGCGACGTTTTCAGCGAGGCCGTCTCGTTTGCCGTGAAACTGCTTCCCCAGCGCACGACGCTGCCGATCCTGAGCGGTGTGCTCATCGAGACGACCGACACCGGCCTTCGGCTCTCGTCGTTCGACTACGAGGTCTCGGCCCAGACCGAGATCGAGGCGAGCGTCGACACTCCCGGCACGATTCTCGTGTCGGGGCGACTGCTGGCTGACATCGCGAGCCGCCTGCCGAATGCGCCCGTCGAGTTCTCCACGGAGGAGTCGAAGATCACGGTGCGCTGTGGTTCGGCGAACTTCACACTGCTGAGCATGCCCGTCGAGGAGTACCCGACCCTGCCGCAGGTTGGCGAGCAGTCTGGGCTCCTGCCGGCGGATGCCTTCTCCGACGCGGTCTCCCAGGTTGCGGTCGCCGCCTCCCGCGACGATGTGACCCCCGTCATCACGGGTGTACAGCTCGAGGTCAGCGACACGACCCTGAGCCTCGTTGCGACTGACCGCTACCGCGTCGCGGTGCGCGAGATCGACTGGGATTCAGGCGACCGCGACTTCTCCGAGGCCGTCACCGCCCTCGTTCCAGCCCGCACGCTCCAGGAGATCGGTAAGACCTTCGGCCACAGCGGCACGATCTCGGTCGCGATCACGAACACCGACGACCGCGAGATCATCGCCTTCAGCGCTGACCGCAAGACCGTCACCTCGCTCCTGATCAAGGGCAACTTCCCGCCCGTCAAGCGCCTGTTCCCCGAAACGGTCGAGAACTACGCCGTCATGAACACGGGCGAGTTGGTCGAGGCGGTTCGCCGTGTCGCCCTCGTCCTGGAGCGGGAGGCAGCCCTCCGCTTCAGCTTCACGATCGATGGCCTGACCCTTGAAGCGATCGGCGGCGAGCAGGCCCAGGCATCCGAGACGATCGACGCGCACCTGCACGGTGGCGACATGGTCGTCTCGCTCAAGCCGCAGTTCCTGCTTGATGGCCTCGGCGCCGTGCACTCGGAGTTCGTGCGCATTTCCTTCACACGCACAGAGAACCCGAACAAGCCGGGCCCCGTGCTCATCACGAGCCAGTCGTCCAAGGACCAGCCGGGCGCCGACAATTACAAGTACCTGCTGCAGCCGAACCTGCTGCTTCGCTAGCGTTGTTCGTCACCCACCTCTCCCTCACCGACTTCAGGAACTACGAGCGCGCAGAAGTCGCGCTCGAGCCGGGCGCCAATCTCTTCGTTGGCAGCAATGGCCAGGGCAAGACCAACCTCATCGAGGCACTCGGCTACCTCAGCACGGTGGGTTCGCACCGCGTCTCGAGCGACCAGGCGCTGATCCGTCGCGATCAGGATGCCGCCATCATCCGCGCGAAACTGGCACACGGTGAACGCCAACTGCTGGTGGAGGTGCAGCTGAACCGCTCCTCGGCCAACAAGGCCCAGGTGAATCGTTCGGCGATCAAGACCCGCGAGCTGCCGCGGTATTTCTCGAGCGTCTTGTTCGCTCCCGAAGATCTGGCGCTCGTGCGCGGTGAACCCTCTGGGCGCAGGCGTTTCATGGATGAGCTGCTCGTGTTGCTCTCTCCGCGGTTCGCCGGCATCATCGCCGACTATGACAGGGTGCTTCGCCAGCGGAACACCCTGCTGAAGTCGGCGCGCGCCGCGGGAGTCAAGGGTTCGCAGCTGAGCACCCTCGAGGTGTGGGATGAGCGGCTCATCGACCTCGGTTCGCAACTCGTCGAGGCGCGCACCGCGCTCGTGACCC
The DNA here is from genome assembly GCF_044769865.1 of Salinibacterium sp. GXW1014. NCBI lineage: Bacteria > Bacillati > Actinomycetota > Actinomycetes > Micrococcales > Microbacteriaceae > Salinibacterium > Salinibacterium sp. GXW1014. The sequence goes on along the minus strand of NZ_JBIZWA010000001.1, from coordinate 958,050 downwards.
GACTTCAGCCGGAGGTTGCGCGCGCCTATGTGTCGATCGCGGGCGACCAGCATTCGGCCGAACTGGAGAACCGGCTCAGCATCTTCTCCGGCAGCGATGAGGATGAGGCGGGCGATGAACCCGGCGTCAGCGGCGTTGTCTCGGCGGCGGATGCGGCATCCGCGTTCCGCACCTCACTCGAGCGACTGCGTCGAAGCGAGCTCGAACGTGCCGTGACCCTCGTCGGTCCACACCGCGACGATCTCCTGCTGCGTCTCAACGGCATGCCCGCCCGCGGCTACGCGAGCCATGGCGAGTCGTGGTCATTCGCGCTCGCGTTGAAACTCGCCTCGGTCGAGGAGTTGCGCCGTGATTCCGCGACGGGTGACCCCGTGCTCGTGCTCGACGACGTCTTCGCTGAGCTCGACGCTGCGCGCAGGGAACGGCTGGCGGATGCCGTCGTCTCCGTCGAGCAGGTGCTCATCACGGCCGCGGTCTATGAGGATGTGCCGGATGCACTGCGCGCACACACGGTTCGCATCGCGGAGGGTCGGATCCTCGACGACGAGGTGAACTCGGATGGCTGATCCGCGCACGGGTGGTGAGCGCGAGCAAGAACACATCGAGGTGTACCAGCGATTCCGCCGCGTCTTTGGTGATGGATCCGTGCGATCGATGGATGCGCGCCGGCGGTCAGCGCGACGCAGTGAGGATGGCGCGAGCGTTCCCTTCGGCAAGGGTCGCGACCCGCGGGGCATCGCTGAGGTCATGGATGCCATGACGACGACCCTCGGCTGGACGTCTCCGCTCGCGCGTTCTGAGCTGCTTTCCTCCTGGTCGGCGATCGTGGGGGAGGATCTCGCAGTACACGCGGAACCGATCGGCATCGAGGAAGGCGTCATGAGCGTGCGGTGCGACTCGACCGCGTGGGCGACGCAGTTGCGCCTCATCAGGGGAGACATCCTCAGCCGCATCGAACGGGAGTTCCCCGAGGCGGGCGTCGAGTCGGTCAAGTTTCTGGGGCCGGACGCCCCTTCATGGAAACGGGGCCCCAGATCGATTCAGGGGCGCGGTCCTCGCGATACCTACGGTTAGGGAGGCAAAACAGTCCGGCGCCGCCGATTTAGGCGCTCAGACGGCGGAATTCACCCTTTGGGGGGCCGTTACTTGGTAGAATCGAAGGGTTGCCAGGGCAGCTACCCGAGGGGAGCCCGGCCCAGGACGACACCCGGCTTACAGGACAGGAGTCCCCCTTCAGATGTCACAATCGTCGCCCGAGAACCCCATCGAGAATCAGACTCCGGGCGACGGTGCTACCCCGACGCCCGAGGTCGTAGCGCACCAGCGCACTGCCGACGAGCAGAAGCAGGACAACGCAAGCTACGGGGCCGACCAGATCCAGGTACTCGAGGGCCTCGAGGCTGTGCGCAAGCGCCCCGGCATGTACATCGGCTCGACGGGGCCCCGCGGGCTGCACCACCTCGTCTACGAGATCGTCGACAACTCCGTCGATGAGGCACTCGCGGGCTACTGCGACACGATCACCGTGACGATCCTGCCCGACGGCGCAGTTCGCGTCGTCGACAACGGCCGCGGCATCCCCGTCGATATTCACCCGGTCGAGAAGAAGTCGACCGTCGAGGTCGTGCTCACGATCCTGCACGCCGGCGGAAAGTTCGGTGGAGGCGGCTACGCGGTGTCGGGCGGCCTGCACGGTGTCGGTAGCTCCGTCGTCAACGCGCTCTCCCACAAGCTCGAGGTTGAGGTGCGCCGCCAGGGCAACGTCTGGCGGCAAACCTTCCGCAATGGTGTTCCGGATGCCCCGCTCGAGAAGGGTGAGGAGACTGACCAGACCGGAACCACCATCACTTTCTGGCCGAACAGCGACATCTTCGAGACGGTCGAGTTCGACTACGAGACCCTGCGCACCCGCTTCCAGCAGATGGCGTTCCTCAACAAGGGCCTTCGCATCGCGCTCGAAGACCAGCGCGCCGCCAAGACCGGGGAGGTCGAGGGAGAGGTCGATCACGAGCAGCGCAGCGAGTCGTTCTTCTACGAGCGTGGCCTCGTCGATTACGTCGAGTACCTCAACTCCGCGAAGAAGTCAGAGGTTGTGCATCCGGAGATCATCTCGATCGAGTCGGAAGACACGGAGCGGCGCATCGCGCTCGAGGTCGCGATGCAGTGGACGACCTCCTACAGCGAGAGCGTGCACACCTACGCGAACACGATCAACACGCACGAGGGTGGCACGCACGAGGAGGGGTTCCGCGCGGCGCTGACGACGCTCGTCAACCGCTATGCGCGTGAGAAGGGCATCCTCAAGGAGAAGGACGACAACCTCACGGGCGACGACGTGCGCGAGGGCCTCACCGCGGTCATCTCGGTGAAGCTCGGCGAGCCGCAGTTCGAGGGCCAGACCAAGACCAAGCTGGGCAACACCGAGGCGAAGTCCTTCGTGCAGAAGGTCATGGGCGAGGCGCTCGGTGACTGGTTCGATCGCAACCCCGTGCAGGCGAAGGATGTCATTCGCAAGGCCCTGCAGGCATCCGCGGCCCGCATGGCGGCTCGCAAGGCGCGCGAGCAGACCCGACGCAAGGGCCTGCTCGAGTCGGGTGGCATGCCCGGCAAGCTCCGCGACTGCTCCAGCAAGGACCCGAGCCGCTCGGAGATCTTCATCGTCGAGGGTGACTCGGCCGGCGGTTCCGCCGTGCAGGGGCGAAACCCGGAGACCCAGGCGATCCTCCCGCTGCGCGGCAAGATCCTCAACGTGGAGAAGGCCCGACTCGACCGCGCGCTCGGCAATGCCGAGGTGCAGGCCATGATCACGGCCTTCGGTGCCGGCATCGGTGAGGACTTCGACCCTGAGAAGGCCAGGTATCACAAGATCATCCTCATGGCCGACGCCGACGTCGACGGGCAGCACATCACGACGCTGCTGCTCACCCTGGTGTTCCGCTACATGCGGCCGCTCATCGACATGGGCTACGTCTACCTGGCGCAGCCGCCGCTCTACCGGCTCAAGTGGACGAACTCGCCGCACGAATACGTCTACTCCGACCGTGAGCGCGACGCGCTGCTCGAGGCCGGGATCGCCGCGGGCAAGCGCATCCCCAAGGACAACGGCATCCAGCGCTACAAGGGTCTCGGCGAGATGGACTACAAGGAGCTCTGGGAGACCACGATGGATCCCGAGACCCGCACGCTCCTCCAGGTGACCCTCGACGATGCTGCCGCAGCCGACGAGATCTTCTCGACCCTCATGGGCGAGGACGTCGAGTCACGACGCAACTTCATCCAACGCAACGCCAAGGATGTTCGCTTCCTCGACATCTGAGCCCGGCCTCGCGGATTGAGCCTGTCGAAATCCAGCCAGCGAGGAACCCAGGCGACAGGCTCACGAAGCAGAACTTAGGAACAGAGAATTCATGGCTGATATGGAAGACACCACGCCGGGGGAGCAGATCCCCGGCAAGGAGATCGACACGGCGCACGACAAGGTGACGCCCGTCGACCTCCAGCTGGAGATGCAGCGCTCCTACCTCGACTACGCCATGAGCGTGATCGTCGGGCGAGCCCTGCCCGAGGTTCGCGATGGGCTCAAGCCCGTGCACCGCCGCGTGATCTACGCGATGTACGACGGCGGCTACCGGCCCGACAAGGCGTTCTCTAAGAGTTCGCGCGTCGTCGGCGACGTCATGGGCCAGTTCCACCCGCACGGTGACTCGGCGATCTACGACGCGCTCGTGCGTCTCGTGCAGCCATGGAGCCTTCGTTACCCGCTCGCGCTCGGCCAGGGCAACTTCGGCTCGCCGGGCAACGACGGCGCCGCCGCCCCGCGATACACCGAGACGAAGATGGCTCCCCTCGCGCTCGAGATGGTGCGCGACATCGAGGAAGAGACCGTCGACTTCCAGGACAACTACGACGGCCGCACCCGCGAGCCCGCCGTGCTGCCCGCCCGGTTCCCCAACCTGCTCGTCAATGGTTCCGTGGGTATCGCGGTCGGCATGGCCACCAACATCCCGCCACACAACCTTCGTGAGGTCGCGGATGCTGCACTCTGGCACCTCGCGAACCCGGATGCCGGCCAGGAGGAGCTGCTCGAGGCACTCATGCAGCGCATCAAGGGCCCCGACTTCCCGACCGGCGCGCAGATCCTCGGCACCAAGGGCATCCAGGATGCCTACCGCACGGGCCGCGGTTCGATCACGATGCGGGCGGTCGTCAGTGTCGAGGAACTGCAGGGTCGCACCTGCCTCGTCGTCACCGAGCTTCCGTACCAGGTCAACCCCGACAACCTCGCGCTCAAGATCGCCGACCTCGTGAAGGACGGCAAGCTCTCGGGCATTGCGGACATCCGCGACGAGACCTCCGGTCGCACGGGCCAGCGCCTCGTGATCGTGCTCAAGCGTGACGCCGTCGCCAAGGTCGTGCTCAACAACCTCTACAAGCACACGCAGCTGCAGGAGAACTTCGGCGCCAACATGCTGGCGATCGTCGACGGCGTGCCGCGCACCCTTGCGCTCGACGGCTTCATCACGGCGTGGGTCGCGCACCAGATCGAGGTCATCGTTCGGCGCACCGAGTTCCGCCTGCGCAAGGCCGAGGAGCGCGCCCACATCCTGCGCGGCTACCTCAAGGCGCTCGACGCGCTCGACGAGGTCATCGCGCTCATCCGCCGCTCGCCCACCGTGGAGGACGCGCGCGACGGACTCATGGAGCTGCTCGACATCGACGAGCTCCAGGCCCGCGCCATCCTCGACATGCAGCTGCGTCGCCTGGCCGCACTCGAGCGCCAGAAGATCATCGACGAGCACGACGAGATCGAACGCCAGATCATCGACTTCAAGGACATCCTCGGCAGCCCGCAGCGCCAACGCGACATCGTCAGCGAGGAACTCACCGAGATCGTCGACAAGTTCGGCGATGACCGTCGCACCGAGATCATGTACGGCTACGGCGGCGACATGAACATAGAAGACCTCATCCCCGAAGAGGAGATGGTGGTCACGGTCACGCGTGGCGGCTACATCAAGCGAACGCGCAGCGACAACTACCGTTCCCAGCACCGCGGCGGCAAGGGCGTGCGCGGTGCGCAGCTGCGAGCGGATGATGTCGTCGAGCACTTCTTCGTCACGACGACGCACCACTGGCTCCTGTTCTTCACCACAACGGGCCGCGTCTATCGCGCGAAGGCCTACGAGGTGCAGGAGGGTGGCCGTGACGCGAAGGGACAGCACGTCGCCAACCTGCTCGCCCTGCAGCCGGGTGAGGAGATCGCGCAGATCCTCGACATCCGTGACTACGCGGCGGCAAAGTACCTTGCACTCGCGACCCGCGGCGGCCTCGTGAAGAAGACGGCGCTGGCCGAGTACGACACCAACCGCACAGGCGGCATCATCGCGATCAACCTGCGCGAGGGTGATGAGCTCGTCTCCGCCATGCTCGTGGAGGAGGATTCCGACCTGCTCCTCGTCTCGCGCAAGGGCCTCTCGATTCGCTTCACCGCGAGCGATGACGCCCTGCGGCCGATGGGTCGCGCGACGAGCGGCGTCATCGGCATGCACTTCAAGGGCGACGACCAGCTGCTGTCGGCATCCGTCGTCAGTGAAGACGGCTACGTCTTCGTCGTGACGGAGGGCGGCTTCGCCAAGCGCACCGAGGTCGACCAGTACCGCGTGCAGAACCGCGGCGGCTACGGCATCAAGGTTGCCAAGCTGCAGGAGTCTCGCGGCGACCTGGCCGGCGCGCTCATCGTGGGCGAGCAGGACGAGGTGCTTGTGGTTCTTGCCAGCGGCAAGGTGGTACGCTCATCCGTCGCTGAAGTCACAGCCACCGGCCGTGACACCATGGGGGTCGTCTTCGCCCGCTTTGCAGACGAGGACAAGATCATCGCCGTGGCTCGCAACAGTGAGCGCAACCTCGGCCAGGACCTCCCCGCAAGCGACAGCGAGACAGACCCCGCGATCGAGAAGAAGGATGAGGCGCTCGATGAGTAGCATCGCCGAGAAGTTGCAGCGCAAGTCACAGAAGTCCGTCGGCACCAAGCAGGTGCGCCTGCGGCTCGTCTACATCGACTTCTGGTCGGCCGTGAAGCTGTCGTTCCTGATCGCAGTCGTCCTGGGCGTCATCCTCATCGTCATGACGATCCTCGTCTGGACGATCCTCGCCTCGACCGGCATCTTCTCCCAGCTCGACAGCCTCCTCGGCGACATCACGGGTGACGAGACCTTCAGCATCATGGGGAGCTTCTCGCTCATCCAGATCATCGGCTTCTCGGTGGTCGTGGCGCTGCTGAACACGATCGTCGGCACGGCCCTGGGCGCGATCTGGGCGCTCATCTACAACTTCACGGTGCGCATCACGGGCGGACTGCTCGTCGGCTTCACCAACAACTAGGAGCGCCCCTCAATTTCATCAATCGGGCGCCGGTACGATACTCTCGTATCTGCTCCAAAACGGGGATATAGCTCAGGCGGTTAGAGCGCTTCGCTGATAACGAAGAGGTCCCAGGTTCAAGTCCTGGTATCCCCACGCAGATCCGGATGTCTCATCCGTTTCTTTCCCACAGGGCTCCGCCCGTTGGGGGACGTAGCTCAATTGGCAGAGCACCTGCTTTGCAAGCAGGGGGTTAGGGGTTCGATTCCCCTCGTCTCCACTCCATTTCCTCCCGTCAGGAGTCTCCCTTTGATCGCGATAGAGTCGTGATCCGTGAGTTTCCTTCTGTCTGGCATTATTGCCGGCCTCGCCATCGCGATTCCCGTCGGTGCGATCGCGCTCCTGATCCTCTATATCGCCGCTGACCACGGTGTCGGTCGGGGTTTGGCGGCAGCGTTCGGTGCGGCGACCGTGGATACCACCTATGCGATGGTGGCCGTGACACTCGGCGCGGTGATCGCCCCGTTCATTGCCGTGGCGCAGGAACCACTGCGGTATGTCTCCGCTGGCGTCCTCATTGTGCTCGCGGTCGTCATCATGAGACCGATATGGCGGCGCGGTGACTCGGATGCTGCGGCACGGCCATCTGCGTTCGTCTCGTCAGGGCTCCGCGTCTACTTGGGCCTTGTCGCCCTGACCGTGGCCAACCCGGCGACGATCATCTATTTCATGGCGCTCACGACGGGGAACGCCTTCGGCGAGACAATGACCTTCGGGGACCGCGCGTGGTTCGTGGCCGGAGTGGCTCTCGGCTCGGGAGCATGGCATGCGGTGCTTGCAGTGGCCGGCGCGACACTCAGCCGCTTCCTGCGCGGTGAGGGAGCCCGGCGCTGGACTGCCGCCGTGGGAGGTCTCCTCATGGTGGGCTTGGCGATTCGAGCCCTTGTGGCTTAACGACGAATGCCGCCCGGAGTTCCGGGCGGCATTCGGCGAGACGAGCTGATCAGAGCGTGTCGCTCGCGGGGAGTTCCTCGGGCTCATCGGAGATCCACAGGTCGTCGTCGGCGCGCAGGGTCTGCCAGACGGCATAGCCGATGCCGAGCAGTGCGACAACGCCCACACCCATCACGATGTAGCGGCCCGGGCCGGGGGTCGACTTCGGCGGAACAAGATTGACCCGCTTGCCGATCTCCTTACGGATCTGCTTCGCCCTCTTCTTGGTCTTCCGGCTCGAGAGGTCGAGGGCCTTCTCCGCACCGCCCGACTTGTGCACGGCCTTCATGGCGTCGCGTACCTTGGCGTCCTTGGTGACCTCGATCACTGCCAGTGCGGTCGCCGCGGCCGAGGCAAGGGAGGGAAACAGCTCGTACTGCACCTTGTTGCGTGCGCCCTCTGCCACAGTGCGAGTTGCGGATGCCCCGGTTGCGATTGCGGGCTTCACACGGTGATCGATGGTGTCGCGAACGCGGGGAGCGACCTCATCGCGGCCGAGGTGACTGGCGGCCCGACCGGCCTCGCGAACAACCTTGTTTGCCTGGTCAAGAACCTCGCGCTGGCTCTCCCACAGATCCGAGGCGGAGTGCTTGAGCCGCTTCAGTTCACGCTTGCGTTTACGGGACAAAGCCATGTGAGACCTCCAGTTGGCGGGTGAGTCAAGCAACTCCAATACAACCACGGGGCCTTCTGTGAGCGCACTGAGTATTCGGTGGATGCCCCGCCATCAGCGAACAGGGGCCCAGTGCCGAGGCAGGGATGAAATACTGAGGCAATGCATACACACGTAGCTACCTTCCACACCTCGATGGGTGACATCAAGGTAAACCTCTTCGGCAACCACGCCCCCAAGACCGTCGACAACTTCGTGGGTCTCGCAAAGGGCACCAAGGAGTGGACCGACCCGGCGACGGGCGAGAAGACCAAGCGTCCCCTCTACGACGGCGTCATCTTCCACCGCATCATCGACGACTTCATGATCCAGGGCGGTGACCCCCTCGGCAAGGGCATCGGCGGCCCCGGATACCAGTTCGACGACGAGATCCACCCCGAGCTCGACTTCACCAAGCCCTACGTGCTCGCAATGGCCAACGCGGGCATCCAGATGGGTCGCGGCACGAACGGCTCGCAGTTCTTCATCACGACCGTGCCCACCACCTGGCTCCAGGGCAAGCACACGATCTTCGGCAAGGTCGAGGATGCAGAGTCGCAGGAGACCGTGAAGAAGATCGAGAGCGTCAAGAAGGGGCCGGGCGACAAGCCGCTCGAAGACGTCGTCATCAACAGCATCACGATCGACGAGGTCTGAATCCCGTGATTCATGCGTGGACGGGGGGCGGGCTGTGAACAGCCTGCCCTCCAGTCCCGACAACTACTGCTATCGGCATCCCGATCGGCAGAGCTTCATCCTGTGCCAGCGCTGCGGTCGCACCGTATGTCCAGAGTGCCAGACGCAGGCGCCGGTCGGCGTGCACTGCCCCGAGTGCGTTCGCGAGCACCAGGCCTCTGCTCCTCGCCGCAAGCCCGCTGTCGTCACCGCGATCAATCGTGCTCGGCGGGGCGAGGGCACCGTCGTCACCTACAGCATCCTGGGCTTGACCGTCCTGGTCTATCTGCTCCAGCTCTTCACGGGCGGCGTCGTGACGAATGCACTCCTCTACTGGGGCCCGTACACCGACGTGCAGCCGTGGCGGCTGCTCACGACGGCGCTCGTGCACTCCCAGAACTCCTTCTTCCACATCCTTTTCAACATGTATGCGCTCTGGCTGTTCGGGCGCATGCTCGAGGGGATGCTCGGCCGCTGGCGATTCCTTGCGCTCTACGTCTTGAGCGCCCTGGGCGGATCGATCGCCGTGTTGCTGCTGTCACCGCTCACCCCCGTCGTGGGCGCTTCGGGAGCGATCTTCGGACTCTTCGGCGCGTTCTTCGTCATCAACCGAGGGCTCGGCGGCAACAGTGTCCAGCTCGTGATTGTGCTGGGGCTGAATCTCGCGATCGGCTTCATCGTTCCGGGCATAGCGTGGCAGGCGCATGTCGGCGGCATCCTCGTCGGCGCACTGATCGGTTTCATCTTCCTGCGCACGCGCCACAGGAATGCCGCGCGCCGACAGCGGATACTCCTCGCCGCGGTTGCGGCAGGCCTCGTCGTGCTCACGGTCATCGGCGTCGTGGTGATGTACGCGCGGTTCGGCTAATTCCTCTGCCCACCGCGAGCGGAGTTATCCACAGGCGATTCCACAGTGGGGATAATTACACCGGTGTAGTTGACCCCCGAAGTGGTGCCCCGCAGGGCGAGATCAGCGCCAGCGGGTGGTCATGAGGAAGCCGACGAACATGATGCCGAAGCCGACGAGGATGTTGCCGTCGCCGAGTTCCGCGATCGGCAGGGCCGTCTGGCTGATGTAGTAGACGATGATCCACAGGAGCCCGAGCAGCATGAGTCCGAACATGATCGGCTTGAACCACACCGGGTTGGGGGCGTCGTCGCCGGAGCGGACCTCCCGGGAAGAATCGGGCGTGGAGTTCGTCGACTTGGCCATGCCCGGAATTCTAGCGGGAAGTGCTCGAATAGACTCGCTGCATGACCAGGGCACGAGGGGGGCGGCGCGCGAAGCCCCGGGCATCCGTGGGCCTTGTCATCATCGGCGTGCTGGGCGAACTGTTCCTCACCGCTGGCGTGCTCGTGCTCCTCTTCCTCGGTTGGCAGCTCTGGCTCAACGACATCATCGTCGGCAACGAGCAGCGGGATGCGGCACTTGAGTTCAGCGAGAGCCTCTCTCGCGACGCACCGGAGAAGCCAAGCGACGACGAGCCGGCCGGCCCGGATGAGCCGGAAACTCCCACGGAACCGGATGCGCCAGTCAGCACGGTCGCTCCCGTCGAGAACCAGGCGTTTGCGACGATCTTCGTGCCGCGTTTCGGTGCCGACTATGCGCGCAAGATCGCGGAAGGCGTGAGCCTTCCGAAGATCCTCAATCGTCCCGAGCTGGGTGTCGGGCATTATCCGGGCACGCAATTGCCGGGCGAGGTGGGCAATTTCGCACTCGCGGCACATCGCACCACCTGGGGCAAACCCTTCGCCGAGATCGGCGAACTCCAGCTCGGAGACAAGATCTATGTGCAGACGGTCGACGGGTGGTATACCTACACGTTCCGCAACCTCGAATACGTGATGCCGACCGAGGTCGAGGTCATCGCGCCGGTGCCGCAGGCGCCCGAGATTGAGGCGAGTGAGCGCTTCATCACCCTCACGAGTTGTAACCCCCGGTTCTCGGCAGCCGAGCGGATCATCGCGTACGGCGTGCTTGAATCGTGGCAGCCGGCGTCGGAGGGTATGCCTGCCGAACTCGCGGCGCTCTGGGAAGGAACCGCCTGATGTACGCTGCACTGTGGCGGATGCTGCCGGGACCGCTCTGGTTGCGCATCCTGCTTGCAATCATCATTGTCGCGGCCGTCTTGACGGCCCTCGTGCTCTGGCTCTTTCCCTGGGTCAGCACATTCATTGAAGCTCCGGAGGTGACCGTCGAATGACCAAGGTGCTCGTCATCGACAACTACGACAGCTTCGTCTACACGCTGAACGGCTACCTGCTGCAGCTCGGCGCCGAGACGGATGTCGTGCGTAATGATGCCTTCGCTCCCCACGATGCGGCCGCACGCCTCGCAGAATACGACGCGGTGTTGCTCTCACCCGGCCCCGGCACGCCCGCGAAGGCCGGCGTCTCGATCACGATGGTGCATGCGGCACTCGACTCGGGAACTCCCCTGCTGGGGGTCTGCCTCGGGCACCAGGCGATCGCCGAGGCCTTCGGCGGGGTTGTGACCCACGCCGACGAACTGATGCACGGCAAGACCTCACTCGTCGAGCACGACGGCAGCGGCTTCTACGAGGGGGTTCCAGCGCCGTTCACGGCGACCAGGTATCACTCGCTCGCGGTCGTCGACTCGACGGTTCCCCAGGAACTCGAGGTCAACGCCCGCACGGACGGCGGCGTCATCATGGGCCTGCGCCACGCAAGCGCACCGATCTTCGGCGTGCAGTTTCACCCCGAGTCAGTGCTCACGCAGGGCGGTCACGCGATGCTCGCGAACTGGCTCAGCGTCGCGGGTCTCACCGAGGCGCCCGAGCGTGCCAAGGGGCTCGCGCCACTCGTCACGCTCGCCTGACACCAATGCGTCACGCTGGCCGACTCCCCGCCCGGCTCAGCCCGCGCAGTAGGTGATCGTCACCTGCGACTGCTGCGGGTGGTCACCGGGCGCGAGGCTCTGTCCCGTCACGATATTGCCCCTGCAGTTGTGGTCGGGGTTCGCCACTGGAGTGAGTTGCAGCGCGAGAAGCATGGCATTGGCCGTGTCGCTCTGCTGGCCCACGACATCCGGAACCGTCACGAGTCCGCTCGAGACCACAAGGTCGACCGAATCGCCCTCCTGCACGATTGCGCCGGCGTCGGGAACGCTTCGGATGACCGTGCCCGGCGGCAGGGTCGAGGAGTTCTCCTCGCTGACCGCACCGACCTCGAGTTTGCGGTCGGCGAGGGCCTGAGTTGCGGCCTCCTGCGTGAGGTTCGACAGCGAAGGCACCGAGACGGATGCTGGGCCCTGCGACACGTAGATGCGGATGGTCTGCTCAGCGGCAACCCTCGTGCCAGGCGTCGGGTCGGTGCGGATGACCTCCCCGCGCGGCACATCGTCGCTTGCGGTGTCGATGCGCGACGGGGTGAGGCCCGCATCCTGCATCTCCTGTGCGCCGCTCTCGTATTGCTGCCCGACGATGTCGGGAACCTCGACGGAGATCGAGTTGCCGATCGTGCTCGGCGGCAGGTTCACGACCCAGATCGCGAGGGCGACGAGCATGGCGGCGATGACCGCGACTCCGGCCCAGATCCATGCCACGGGCGGTCGGTTCTGGGTGCGCACGGCGCGTTCCGTGTTCTCAGCGGAGAGCTGTCGGATCGCGGCCTCGGAGCCGGCCGCTGCCGTCGGGTTCACGCCGAAGAGCGTTGCGTTGAAGTCACTTGCCGCGGGCACCTTGCGGGTCGGGACCTCACCGGATGCCGCGAGCTCGACCTCCTCGCGGAACTCCGCCGCCGTCTGGAAGCGTTCGAACTTGTCTTTCTCGAGCGCGTGCAGCACGACGACGTCGAGGGCGGGGGAAACCTTGGGATTGAGCGAGCTCGGGGGAAGCGGCGCCTCGCTGATGTGCTGGTAGGCGACGGCGGCCGCCCGGTCGCCGCGGAACGGCGGCTGGCCAGTCAGCATCTCGAAGAGCACGATGCCTGTCGAATAGAGGTCGGTGCGGGCATCCACCGTCTCGCCCTTCGCCTGCTCGGGCGAGAAGTACTGGGCCGTGCCGAGCACCTTGCTCGTGTCGGCAACGGTCGCGGAGTTGTCGCTCACGGCGCGCGCGATGCCGAAGTCCATGACCTTGACCTGGCCGTTGTGCGTCACCATGACGTTGCCGGGCTTGATGTCGCGGTGCACGACGAGCGCGCGGTGGCTGTATTCGAGGGCCGTCAGGATGCCGTCGACGATGCGCACGGCCTCGCGCGGCTCGAGGGGGCCGTCGGCGATGATGTCCTTGAGCAGTCGCCCGTCGACATACTCCATGACGATGAAGGGCACCTGCGTCTCGATGCCGTTCTCGTCGGCGACCGTCTCCTCGCCGGCGTCGTAGACGCGGACGATCGTGGGGTGCGCCATCCGTGCCGCCTTCTGCGCCTCTTCGCGGAAGAGCAGGCGGAAGTTGGGGTCGGTTGCGAGAGAGGGCTTGAGCAGCTTGATCGCCACGCGCCGCCCGAGCCGGGTGTCGGTGCCCACGTGCACGTCGGCCATGCCGCCCCGGCCGATGAGCTTGCCGATCTGATACCTGCCGGCGAGCAGCCGAGTATCTTCAGTCAATTCTCTCTCCAGGTGAATAGGCGACGCCTAGCAGTCTATTCGCTGCATGGGCGTCTCCCTGCGGCGCCGAGCGGTCTACTCGCCCTCACCCTCGCCGTCGCCGGGCGGCGGAGGCGTCTCCTCTTCGGGGCTTACGATGTAGCTGATCTGGGGAGACTCGGGCGAGCGGATGCCGGAGCACTCCGCGTGGTAGGAGAACGTCACGGTGCCCGGGGCGTCAGACACGAGCGTGATGTTGGTCGTCGAGGGTGCAATCGGGTTCGAGACCGAGTGCGTCGCGCCGTTCACCGTCACCCGGTAGGCGGTGTGAGTTGTGCCGGGAGGGCAGCCCTGGTAGCTGGGCCACGTGATGTTCACGTTCTGGCCGGGCAGCACCTCAACATTGCTCGCTGGCCCGGTGGGGGCGGCTGGTGGGGTCGGAGCCGGGATTTCGGCGTAGACCTTGACCGTGACAACCGTGCCCTTGTCGAGCCTGCCCGTGGGGTTCACGCTATATACGAGGCCAGCCTGATTCGGCTCCGGTGCGTAGTCGCCCGGCGTGATGTCGGGAGTGAGCTCCATCTCCTCGAGGATGCTGCGCGCTTCTGCCTCGGTCTTGCCGACGAAATCTGCCTCCGTCAGCCGCACCTTCGTGTCGGAGGGGGACGGAGACGCCGACGAGGGGCGGGGGGTCGCAGACTTCGTGGTCGTCTCCGAGGGTGTGGGGTCATCGTCTGGTGACAGCGTCATCGCGATGATGACGCCGATGAGGGCGACGAGCAGCACGCCGACGAGCACGATGAGTGGCCACGTCCACGGATTGCGTTTCTTCTCTTCCTCGCCAGCAGCTGCGGCGGCCTCCGCGCGGGACTGCGGAGCAGCGCCCGCACCCATGGCAGCGCCCGCCGCAGGAAGCACACGGGTCGCCGCCGAGGTGTCGGCAGCGCCGGGCGTGATGAGGCTTGTGAAGCCGGCGGTGCCGCCGACGCCGGGGACCGCGGCCGTCGCGCCCGCGACATCCCCGCGCCGTAGTGCCTGGGACGCCCGTGCGAGGTGGGCCGCAGAGGCGGGGCGCTCGGCGGGGCTCTTGGCGATGCACGAGTAGACGAGGTTGCGCACGGGCTCCGCGATGTTCGCGGGGAGGTCTGGCGGCTGCTCGTTGATCTGGGCCATCGCGATCGCGACCTGCGATTCGCCCGTGAAGGGCCGACGGCCAGCGAGAGCTTCGTAGGCGACGATGCCGAGCGAGTAGATGTCGGTCGTGGGGGAGGCCGGATGCCCGCTCGCTTGTTCGGGCGAGAGGTACTGCACTGTGCCCATGACCTGGCCTGTTGCCGTGAGCGGCACCTGGTCGGCGATGCGCGCGATGCCGAAGTCGGTGATCTTGACGCGGCCGTCGGGTGTAATCAGGAGGTTGCCCGGCTTGATGTCGCGGTGCACGAGGCCCGCGGCATGGGCGGCGTGAAGAGCGGACGCCGTCTGGGCGACGATGTCGAGCACGCGGTCGGTCGAGAGCACGCGCTCCCGCTCGAGGATCGTGGAGAGCGCCTCGCCCGGCACGAGTTCCATGACGAGGTAGGCGCTGCCGTCTTCCTCGCCGTAGTCGAAGACATTGGCGATGCCCTCGTGGTTGACGAGGGCGGCGTGCCGTGCCTCCGCGCGGAAACGCTCAAGGAAGCCGGGGTCGCCCAGGTACTCGTCCTTGAGGATCTTGATCGCGACCGTGCGACCGATGACCAGGTCGGTTGCTTGCCACACCTCGCCCATGCCGCCGATCGCGACACGGCTCGACAGTTGGTAACGACCACCGAAGGTGAGGCCACTCGTGGGTCTCATTTGCTCAGCACCGCCTCAAATACCTTCTTGGCGATCGGCGCGGCGACCTGGTTGCCGAAACCGGAACCATTCTCGACCACGACCGCGATCGCAATCTGTGGGTCTGACGCGGGAGCGAACCCCGTGAACCAAAGGGTGTTTGGTGACCCCTCCGAGTTCTGTGCCGTGCCGGTCTTACCGCCCACGTCGACTCCGTTCATTCTTGCATTACTGGCAGCCCCATTGGCCACGTTCGCGACCATCATCGGCACCATCGTCTCCGCCGTCTCGGCACTGATGGGTTCGCTGTAGACGCTCGGCTCAAACGCGACGAGTTCCGTCAGGTCCGGCGCGAGGATCCGCTCGACGAGCGTTGGCTGCATGAGCGTGCCGCCGTTGGCGACCGCCGCCGTCACCATCGCGATCTGCAGCGGCGTGGTGCGCACGCTCGCCTGCCCGAAGGACGACAGCATGAGCTGCGGCTCGTCCATGTCATCCGGGAAGACGCTCGCGGTGGCGGGCATGGGCACCTGCACACGGTCACCGAAACCGAAGGCTTCCGCGTACTCGCCGAGCACATCCTCGCCCAGGGAGGAACCGACCTGGGCGAAGGGGATGTTGCAGGAGAGCCGCAGGGCATCCCTCAGCGCCACCGTCTCGCCGCCGCCGCACGTGCCGCCCTCCGCGTTTGAGATGACCGAGTTGCTGAGCGGCAGCTTGAGCGTCGGCGGGTTCGGGATGGCGGTGTCGGGCTTGTAGGCGCCGCTGTCGAGGGCCGCGGCCGTCGTGAGCACCTTGAAAACGGATCCTGGATGGTAGAGGTCACCGGCGATCGCGCGGTTGTCGAGCGGTGACGTTGGATCGGCGCTGAGCTGCTCGTGGGCCGAGATGACCGAGCTCGTATCGTGCGCCGCAAGGAGGTTCGGGTCGAACGATGGCTTCGAGACCATCGCGAGGATCGCACCCGTCGACGGGTCGATCGCGACGATAGACCCGCGATAGTCGCCGAGGGCATCCCATGCAGCCTGCTGCACGACCGGGTCGATCGTGAGCTCGACCGCGGCGCCCTTGGGGGAGGCGCCCGTGAAGATCGAGCTCAGCTGGTCGAAGAACTGGTCGTTCGCCGTGCCCGTGAGGTAGTCGTTGAGGGCACCCTCGATGCCGGCATTGCCCTGGTTGAGGGTGTAGTACCCCGTGACGTGCGAGTACAGCAGCGGGTTGTTGTAGACGCGTTGGAACTTGAAGTCGGTGTCGACGGGGGTGGACTCCGCGACGGGGGCGCCGTCAACGAGGATCGGGCCGCGCTCGGCTGAGAAGCTCGCGTAGAGCGTGCGCACATTGCGGGGGTCGGCGCGCAGGTTCTCCTCCTGGAAGACCGTGATGACCGTGCCAGAGGCAAAGAGTGCCACGAACATGAGCAGCACCGCCGCACTGACCCGCTTGAGTTCCCTGTTCACGTCACACCACCAATCTCGCCTGGTTGCGAATCGTGTCGGAGAGGCGCAGCAGGATCGCCGCAATGATCCAGTTGGCCACGAGCGAGGAGCCACCGGCCGCGAGGAAGGGCGCCGTGAGGCCGGTGAGCGGGATGACGCGCGTCACGCCGCCGACGACGATGAAGACCTGGAGTGCCACGACGAAGGCAAGGCCGACGCCGAGCAGGCGGCCGAAATCATCCTGACCGGCGAAGCCGATGCGGAACCCGCGCGAAACGAAGAGGAGGTACAGCGCGAGGATAGCGAAGAGTCCCGTGAGTCCGAGCTCCTCCGTGAGGCTTGCGATGATGAAGTCGCTTTGGGCGAGCGCCACGAGGTCGGGCCGACCCTGGCCGAGGCCCGTGCCGATGAGCCCGCCGTTGGCGATGCCGAAGAGTCCCTGCACAAGCTGCCAGCTGCCGCCGACCGCGTCGTAGACCTCCTGGTTGAAGGGGTCGAGCCAGCCGCGGAAGCGACCGCCAACGTAGCCGAGAAGTTGGCTCGCGAGGACAGCGCCGCCGATGAAGAGCCCGAGCCCCATGAGGATCCAGCTCGCCCGTCCCGTCGCGACATAGATCATGACGAGGAAGAGGCCGAAGTAGAGGAGCGAGGTGCCGAGGTCGCGCTGGAAGATGAGCACTGCCATCGCGGCCGCCCAGATGACGAGGATCGGACCGAGGTCGCGTGCCCGCGGAAACCGCATGCCGAGGACCTTCTTACCGACCATCGACAGGCTGTCGCGGCTCTCGACGAGGTAGGCGGCGAAGAAGATAGCGAGGGCGATCTTCGCTAGCTCGCCCGGCTGGAAGGTGAAACCGCCGACCCGGATCCAGATCTGCGCCCCATAGACCTCATGGCCAATTAACGGCAGCATGGGCAGCAAGAGGAGCACGATTCCCATGAACATCGAGATGAAGCGGTAGCGCTGCAGCACCCGGTGATTGCGAATCGCGATGACGACGCCGATGGCGGCGAGGATGGCGATCGCCGACCAAGCGATCTGGCGGACGCCCGCGGCATCCCACCCGCTGAAGCCCTCCGCGAGGTCGATTCTGTAGATCTGCGCGATGCCCAGGCCGTTGAGCAGCGTCACGATGGGCAGGATGAACGGGTCAGCCTGTGGCGCTGTGACCCGCAGCACGAGGTGCATCGCCAACACCAGCACCGCGAGGCTGCCCGCGACGAGGATGACGCTCGTGTCCACCGCGCCGTTCACGCCCAGCTGCACGAGCGCCATCGAGGCGCCGTTGATGCCGCAGGCGACGAGCACGAGGATCAACTCGAGATTGCGCAGGCGCGCCGGCTGGCGCAGCCGCACGCGGATGCTCGTGGTGTCGGTCGCGGCCGAGGCGGTATCAGTCGTCATGGTCAAGCCTGTCGATGATGTCGCGAGCGTCGTCGAGGTCGCGGGCGGTGATGGTGTCGAGCACCTGACGACGCTCGAAGTCCGAGAGCGAGTCAACGCGGATGCTCGTCTCGGCGTGGATCTCGGAGAGCGAGATCGGCCCGATGCCCTGCTGCACGCCCTTGAAGATCGCGACCGTGTTGCCGTTCGCGCCCACGTAGTAGCGGGTCTGCGTCCA
The DNA here is from genome assembly GCF_044769865.1 of Salinibacterium sp. GXW1014. Lineage (NCBI taxonomy): Bacteria > Bacillati > Actinomycetota > Actinomycetes > Micrococcales > Microbacteriaceae > Salinibacterium > Salinibacterium sp. GXW1014. Next base: position 939,948 of record NZ_JBIZWA010000001.1, on the reverse strand, counting down.
GCGGTAGCCGACGACGAGACCCGTCACGATCAGCGCGGCGATGAGCCCGACCGAGACGAGCCAGGTCACGCGACGACGGATGGCGCGGCGCCGGTCCTCAGCGATGAGCTCCTGCAGGTACTCGTCGGACTCGGGCTCGAAGTGGCTGTCCTCCGGCGCGGCCTTGAGGGGGTGCAGGAGAAGGGTGGGCAGGCGCAGGGGCTTGCGGCCCGCATCCGATTCGAAGCTGAGCGGAAGCGCGGCGGAACCGACCGTGACGGGCGGGTTCGATGCGGAGTCGGGCGTGTGGTCGACGTCGACCACAACAACCGTGACGTTGTCAGGCGCGCCCTGGTCGAGGCTCTCACGCACGAGGCGCTCGGCGGCATCCTTGGGGGAGGGGTGCGACTTGAGCGTCGCTGCGATCTTCTCCTCGGTCACGTAGCTGCTGAGCCCGTCGGAACACAGCACCCAGCGATCGCCCGGTTCGGTCTCGACGATCGCCGTGTCGATCTCGGGCGACGCCTCGACATCGCCCAGCACGCGCATGAGCACCGAGCGCCGCGGATGCACGGCCGCTTCCTCCGCCGTGATGCGGCCGCTGTCGACGAGCCGCTGCACGAAGGTGTGGTCGATCGTGACCTGCTCGAGCACGCCGGCGCGGTAGAGGTAGAGGCGCGAGTCGCCGATGTGCGCGATGGCCAGCTGGTGGTCGACCCGCAGGATCGCCGTCACGGTCGTGCCCATGCCGGTCAGCTCGGGATGGTCGAAGACCGTCTCGGCGATGAGCGAGTTCGCCGCGATGAGCGCGGACTGGAGCGCGAACTCGGCGTCATGGGCGCTGTTGAAGGCGCGGTCGGCCTCCGCGATGCGGTTCACGGCGATAGCGGATGCGATGTCACCGCCCGCGTGACCACCCATGCCGTCGGCGACCACGAAGAGCTGACGGCCGGCATAACCCGAGTCTTGGTTGTTGGACCGGATCTTGCCGACGTGCGAGACCGCGGCGCTCTTGACGGTTGTCGACACGCCTACCGCCGCAGCTCGAAGCTCGTCGTGCCGATCTTGACGCTCGCCCCGATGGGCACGGGGGTCGGGGCCATCACGCGCTTGCCCTCAAGGAAGGTGCCGTTGGTGGAATCGAGGTCCTGGATGACCCACTCGTCGCCCCACAGCATCAGGCGAGCGTGGTGCGTCGACGTGTAGTCGTCGCGAATCACAAGTCCACTGTCACCCGAGCGCCCGATCGTGAGCGGCTGGTCGTCGAGCGTCAACTCCGTGCCGGCCTTCGCACCAGACGTGATGACGAGACGCCGTGCCACGCCAGACCCACCGCCCGTCGGCGAACCAGCGGCGACAGGGCGCGGCGCCGGCTCCGCAACAGGAGCCTCATAGGGGGGAGCCTCCGCAGCACTGGCCTGGGCAGGCATCCGTCGCACGCGCTCGCCGAAGAGGTCGGAGCGCAGGGCGTAGACGATCGCAAAAATGAACGCCCAGAGGAGCAGCAGGAAGCCCAGCTTGAGGAGCAGGAGTGTCAGTTCGCTCATCTACCGCTCGCCCCGTCGCTCGTCGCCGTAAGGCCCGCCCCGGGCATCCGAAGCGCCATCGGGCGTTGCAGACTGGGCGAGCACTCGGAAAACGATACGGGTTCTGCCAATGGAAATCACTGAGTCGGTCGGTAGTGGCGCCTTCGAGACGCGCTTGCCGTTGAGTTCTGAGCCGTTCGTGGAACCGAGATCGTTGACCTGGCCGCGCTTGCCATCCCACAGGATCTCGACGTGCTTGCGGGAGATGCTGCTGTCATCGACCGTGATGTCGGCGTCGCTGCCGCGACCGATCACGGTGCGAGCCTTCGTGATGGCGTGACGCCTGCCATTGATGTCGAGCACGGGAACCCAGGCGACCTCGCCCCTGACGTTCTCCGAGTCGATACGGATGATTCCCTCGCTGAGCTCGGCGTCGGCCTGGAGGCGAATCGAGACGCCGCCAGCGAACTGGTATGCCTGGCGCGCGGCGTGCTGCTGCACGAGCGAGGTCAGCTCGTCGATCAGCGTCGGACCGATCGACGACATGCGCTCGTGGTCGGGCTCGGAGAGGCGCACGACGAAGCGGTTGGGAACCAGGATGCGGTCGCGAGCGACCACGACAGCATTCGTGTCGAGTTCCCGCTTGAGCGCGCTCGTGATGTCGACTGGCTGCACACCGCTCTTGAAGGTCTTGGCGAACGCGCCGTTGACGGCCCGCTCAAGCCCCCGCTCGAAGCTGTCCAGAAGTCCCAATGGTTTCCCTCACGTGCTGTCGGCCTATCGCGCCGCCATGGCACACACGATGTTAGCCGCATTGCCCTGATGAGCGCGGGAACGGGACGCGATCTCACCCCACGGGATGACCTCGTCACACCGGAGAGTGACGACCGCAGCGCGCAGGGAAGGCCTCCCGCGCTGTGGTAATCTCGCTGAGTCTGCGCGAGTGGCGGAATGGTAGACGCGCTGGCTTCAGGTGCCAGTGCCCGCAAGGGCGTGGGGGTTCAAGTCCCCCCTCGCGCACGGAACATGACAACCCCTGATCGAGTGCCAAGCACTGCGGTCAGGGGTTGTTCTCGTCTAGGGAGATCTTCGATCAGCGCACGACGCGCGAGCGGCGCAGAGCGAGTCGTGCCGCGCGGTCGAGGCCGAAGGCGCTGCGGGTCATGAACCCGCCGATTGTCGTGCCGGCCGCCAGCCCAACGCCGGTCGAGAGCGCGATGACGAGTTCGGGCAGCGACGCGGTGACGCCGAACTCGCTCTCCATGAAGGAGTACAGGGCGCGGTAGAGGGCGAGCCCAGGGATGAGCCCGATGATGCCCGCCATCGTGATGGCCGACTCCGGGATCTTGACCCAGCGATAGATGAGGTAGCCGATGATGCCCGCGACGACGCCCGCGAAGGCCGGTGCGATTCCCGGCTGGGGGAGGTTCGGCGCGAGCACTGCGTACACGGCGAACACGATTCCGGCCGCCGCCGCCATGAGCGGCACATAGAGCAGTCGCACGTATGAGGTCAGCGCGAAGCCGACGCCGATGAGTGAGGCGCCGATGATGCCCGGAACCGGTTCGATCACGGGGCCGAGCGAGGTCGCGACCGAGACGGGAACGCCCATACGCAGTGCCAGACCCAGCGTCAGTGAGATGCCGACCGCGAGGCCGAGCGTCATCATGACGACCTCGAGCCCGCGGGCTGACGCCGTCACGTAGTACCCGTCAATCGCGTCACGCGCGGCGGAGGTCAGGCCGATGCCCGAGAGCAGCATGATGATGCCGGAGATGACGATGACCGTCGGGCTGTTCGCGCCCGGCAGTTCGATGCCCATCTCGCGCAACCAGAAGAACAGCACGGCGATCCAGGTCGTGAAGGCGGCGACCGCCATCTGCGAGAAGAACGCCGGCACCGCCCACTTCGAGAGCCGCCTCGCGAGCCAACTCGATACGACGGCGGATGCCGCAGCCACGAGGATCAGCACGAAGCTCACGTTGAACATCACGACGACGCCGCCCGCGAGGATCGCCTGCCCCGCCGTCATGACCCAGCGCCGGTAGGGGTGGGGGGCGTGGAGGATTGCGACGAGCCGCGCGCGGGCGACCTCGACATCGAGGGGTTTCTCTGTCTCGGTGATCTCGTAGATCAGCCGGTAGACCTTCTGCAGTCGTGTGTAATCGGTCGTGCGCACCCGCACGACGCGCATGACCGACGTGGGTTCGTCATCCATGCCGCGGTGCACCGACACCGTGATCGAGGTGAACGCGATATCGACATGCATGCCGTGGATGCCGTAGCTCTCGCTGATGCGCACGAGCATCGCGACGACATCCGCTGCCGACGCCCCGATCGCGAGCATCGCCTCGCCCGCGCGCAGGCAGAAGTCGATGACCGCCCGCTCCTGGCGTTCGGGCACGCCCGTGCTCGGATTGACGATCGAGATGATCTGCGTGGGGGTGCCCGAACCGCGCACGAGGTCCGTCACCCTGTGCAGCAGTGATCGCGCTGGCTGCTGCTGGCCTTCGGGGTGGTCGCCGGGAGTCATCGTTTCCACACTAGGCGCGGCCGGGCATCCGCTGTGGCCTTGAATGCGAGCCAAGCGGGCGCGGTGGGGCGAACGCTGCGAGAATGGGCGCATGTCGCACACCGATCTGCCGCTCATCCTTGTCATCAACGGGCCGAACCTGAACCTGCTTGGCACGCGCGAGCCCGAGAAGTACGGGCGCGAGACGCTGGCGGATGTCGCAGCCCGGGTCACCCGAGCAGCCGAAGGCGAGGGTGTGCAGGTCGAGTTCCTGCAGCACAACCACGAGGGCGCGATCATCGACGCGATCCACTCGGCGAGGGGACGCGCGGCCGGGATCGTGCTCAACGCGGGCGCCTACACGCACACCTCGATTGCGATCCGCGACGCCGTGGTCGCCTCGGAGGTGCCGACGGTCGAGGTTCACATCACGAATGTGCACGCGCGTGAGGAGTTCCGCCACCACTCCTACCTGTCGGATGTTGCATCCGCCGTCATCGCGGGCGCCGGCACCCTCGGCTACGAGTTCGCGCTGCAGTACCTCGCACGTCGCGCCCGCTGACCGTGCTGCTTTCCCAACTCAGGAGGCTGCCCTCCTAACTCAGGAGTCTGGAATCGGGCCGACCGGCACGGACCGAGACTCCTGAGTTATGAAAGGTCAGTTGTCGCCGCGCTGCTGGTAGACATCCGGGATGCCGTCGGCGTCCTCGTCGACCTGCTCCATGGCGGCGAGCCGCTTGTAGTGCCGGCTTCGCGAGCGGAGCACGACGGCGCCGAGGAGGGCCGCCAGCACGGAGGCGCACAGGATGCCGACCTTGGCATGGTCGTTGAGCTCGCCAGCGCCGAAGCTCAGTTCGGCGACGAGCAGGGAGACCGTGAACCCGATGCCGGCGAGCAGCGAGACGCCGAAGAGGTCGACCCAGCGCAGGGTCGGGTCGAGATTGACGCGACGGAGGCGGGAGAGCAGCCAGGTGGTGCCCAGGATGCCGATGGGCTTGCCGATCACGAGGCCCGCGATGATGCCGAGCGTGATGGTGTCGCCGAGCGAGTTGGTGAAGCCCTCCCAGCCACCGATCGCGACGCCGGCCGCGAAGAAGGCGAAGATCGGCACCGCGACGCCGGCCGAAAGGGGCCGCACCCTGTGTTCGAGGATCTCCGCGAGGCCGGGCCCATCGTCGCTCGTGTCCTTGCGCAGCACGGGAATCATGAAGCCGAGCACGACGCCCGCGATTGTCGCGTGGATGCCCGAAGCGTGCACGAGCGCCCAGACGACCATCCCGATGGGGAGCAGGATGATCCACGCGCTCGCACGGTGACGCCCGAAGATGTGGCGGTAGCGCTGCGCCAGGAACGCGTAGATCGCGAGCGGCACGAGGGCGATCAGGAGGGGAGTGAACTGGATCTCGGTCGTGTAGAAGACGGCGATGATGACGATCGCGATGAGGTCATCCACGACCGCGAGGGTGAGGAGGAAGATGCGGAGCGCGGTCGGGAGACCCGAGCCGATGATCGCGAGTACGGCGACGGCGAAGGCGATATCGGTCGCCGTCGGGGTGGCCCAGCCGCGCATGGCCAGCGGGTTGCCCCAGTTGATCGCAACGAAGATGAGGGCGGGCACGACGACGCCGCCGACGGCTGCCGCGACCGGCACGAGCGCCGTGACGGGCTTGCGGAGGTCGCCCGCGACGAACTCCCGCTTGAGCTCGAGGCCGACGAGGAAGAAGAAGATCGCGAGCAGCCCGTCGGAGGCCCAGTGCCCGATGCTCAGCTCGAGGTGCCACGGTTCGTAACCGATCTTGAAGTCACGGAGCGCGAAGTAGGCATCCGCCCATGGCGAATTCGCCCACACGATCGCGACGATCGCCGCCGCCACGAGAATCGCACCGCCCACGGTCTCCTTGCGGAGGATCTCGGTGACGCGGACGGCTTCGCTGTAGCGACCGAAGCCGAAGAGGGTGCGGTTCTGGCCTTCTGACATGGCTCTCCTGTATGCAGGGTTGGTGAGGGACGCGTCGACCAGACTTCCCGACTCACCAGCACCGAGTCTACGCGCCCGTCACGGGTCGATACCGGTCGGCAAACTCACACGTACCCGTTCCTGAACCCCGTGCTACGGTCTGCCCATGTTCCACACCACCGCCCTGCGAGCCCCTACCGGGCGCGGATTGACGGTGGCCTGATGAGCGAACTCCTTGTGGTGGGCGGCGGGCCGGTGGGCCTGGCCGCGGCGATCGAGGCTCGCCTTGAGGGGATGTCGGTGTCGATCATCGAGCCCCGGATCGGCGTCATCGACAAGGCCTGCGGTGAGAGCCTGCTGCCCGGCGCGCTGCCCATGCTGCAGCGCCTCGGCGTCGAACCGCAGGGCCAGCCGCTCCGCGGGATCGCCTTCCACGGCGGGCTCGATGACGACCCCTGGCGCGTTGAGCACACGTTCGAACGCGGGGTCGCGGTCGGCCTGCGACGCACCGTGCTGCACGCACTCCTCACGAATCGTGCCGAGGAACTCGGCATCGTTCGTGGCTATGGCAGGCTCCAGGGCCTGACCCAGGACGACTTCGCCGTCACCGCATTCACCGATCTCGGCGAGACCATCCGCGCCAAATGGCTCATCGGATGCGACGGCCTCCGCTCGGCGACGGCCCGGCTTGCCGGTCTCAGCGACACCTCACGCCGCCGTGTTGAGCGCTTCGGCGTGCGTCGACACTTCCGCGTGGAACCGTGGAGTGACCTCATCGAGGTGCACTACGGACCGGACGCGGAGGTCACGGTCGTGCCCGTGAGCCCCGACCTCGTCGATGTGACGGTGTTGGGCCCGCGCGGCATCGGGTACAACGCCGCCATGCGCGCGACCCCCACGCTCGGCGAGCAGTTGCTGGGTGCCGAGGCCGTGACCGAGCCGCGTGGGGCCGGGCCCTTCCCCCAGCGCACGACGGCACGCACCGCCGGCCGCGTGCTGCTCGCGGGCGACGCATCCGGGTATGTCGACGCGCTCACGACCGAGGGCCTGAGGGTCGGCTTCGCACAGGCGAAGGCGGCGATCGCGGCGATCCGCCGCGGCCGTCCGAGCGATTACGAGCGCGAGTGGCACCGGGTGACGCGGCCGGTCAACATCATCACGGCCAGCCTCGTCGGCCTCGGCAGCTCCGGTCTCCGCTCTGGCATCGTGCCGACGGCGGTCAGGGCTCCGCGCGTCTTCGGCGCCGTCATGGAGCGACTCGCCCGCTGACCCGACTCAGGGCAGCAGCAGGCCGTGCAGGTCCGCGGGCTTTGAGACGACGTCGATCGCGCCTTCCTGCTCCTCCTGCGGACCGTAACCCCACTCGACGAAGATCGCGGGAATGCCGTGGTCTGCCGCACCTTCGACATCGTGCTTGCGGTCGCCGACCATGACGGGGCGAGTTGTGTCGACCCCGATCATCCGGAAGCGACGCATCGCATCCTCGATGACATCTTTCTTGGCGCTGCGGATCTCGTCGATCGATGAGCCGGCAATGACGCGGAAGTACTGCGTGAGGTTGCCGTTGTCGAGGATCACGGATGCCGGGAACTCGGGCTTCGAGGTCGCCAGCGCGAGCGGGATGCCCGCCTTGTGGATGGCACGCAGCACCTTCGGCACACCCTCGAAGATCGGGCTGCCGTGCGCGTTCTTCTCCAGATAGTGCTGACGATAGATGGCGAGGGCCTGCGCGGACTCCGTCTCATCCATGCCGGCCCGCACCCGGAACGACTCCAGGATCGGCGGGCCCACCCACGCGAGCAGCTCCTCAGGGCCGGGCACCTCGCGCCCCATCTTCTCGAACATGTAGCCGAGCGAAGCGGTGATACCCGGCGCCGAGTCGGAGACCGTGCCGTCAAGGTCGAAGAGGATGCACGTCCAGGGCTGTTGCGTCATTCCTCAAACGTACGCTCAGAAGAGGCGCAGGTGGCTGTCGTCCATGCCGCGCATGGCGTCGTAGTCGAGCACGACACAGCGGATGCCACGGTCCTCCGCCAGCGTGCGCGCCTGCGGCTTGATCTCCTGGGCGGCAAAGACACCGGCGACCGGCGCGAGGAGTGGGTCGCGGTTCATGAGCTCAAGGTAACGAGTGAGTTGCTCGACCCCGTCGATGTCGCCGCGACGCTTGATCTCGACCGCGACACTCGCGCCAGAAGCATCCGTCGCCAGGATGTCAACGGGCCCGATCGCCGTCATGTACTCGCGGCGCACGAGCCGGTAACCGTCTCCGAGGGTTTCAATCTGCTCGGCAAGGAGCTTCTGCAGGTGCGCCTCGACGCCGTCCTTCTGCAGGCCCGGGTCCACGCCGAGTTCGTGCTTGCTGTCGTGCAGGATCTCGTGGATCGAGATGACGAGCAGGTCGGCCGTCTTCGCCTGCGTGACCCGCCAGATCTCGGTGACGCCGGCATCCGCCTGTTCGGGCTCCGGTTCCATGGTCGCGAGCGCGCAGGGCGGGCTCATCCAGTTGAGCGGCTTGTAGCTCAGCGAATCAGAGTGCACGAGCACACTGCCGTCAGCCTTGAGCAGCAGCAGGCGGGTGGCGAGGGGGAGGTGGGCGCTGAGTCGACCGGCATAGTCGACCGAGCACTTGGCAATGACGAGGCGCACCCCATCGAGGGTAGTCGGCGCTCGCCGTGCCACGCGCCGCCACGATGTGCGGGTTTGCGGGCGATGTGCGGCGTAGAGCCTGCGCATCGCCACCGATGTCCCGCATCGCCGGGGTGCGGATGCCGCGGCGCAGGTCAGCGGATGCGCGGCTCGCGCGCAGCGGGCGAGGCGAGCCCGGCCGCGACGACGAGCACGAGCACGAGCAACAGCGCTCGGAGCAGCCCGAACTGCTCGCCCAGGAAGCCGATCGCGAGCGGGCCGGCGAGGAAGGCGAGGTAGCCGATCGTCGCCACGGCGCTCACGCGCGCGGCGGCCGATCTCGGGTCATCCGCCGCCGCCGACATTCCCGTGGGGAAGCCGAGCGCCGAGCCGAGGCCCCACATGACGACACCCACGACCGCGATCCACGGCACGGGCACGAAGATCACGATGAGCAGGCCCGCGATCGCGAGGAGCGCCGATCCACGCAGCACGGGTACGCGTCCGAAACGGTCGAGCAGGCGCACGCCCGCGAGGCGCCCGACCGTCATCGCGGTCACGAAGACGCCGAAGATGAGCGCGCCGGATGCCCGGTCGACGCCGTGCCCCTCCACCATGGCGAGGGCGAGCCAGTCGTTCGCGGAACCCTCAGCGAGGGCCATGCCCAGCACGATCACGCCGATGAGGAGGGTGCGGCGGTCGCGCCAGATCGACAGTCGGTCGCGCCAGGTGCCCTTCGGCTCGTCGGCATCGGCGGGGTCGTCCCCGACGCTCTCGTGCTGCACGAAGCGCACGCTCGTGACCCCCGCGATCACGATGATCGCCGCGACGACAATGGCCTGCGTCAGGATCGGCACCCGCAGCAGCTCGCCCAGTGCGCCGACGCCCGCCCCGAGCATCGTGCCGCCGCTGAAGAAGGCGTGATAGATCGGCATGACGGTGCGCCCGAGCATCCGTTCGTTGATGGCGCCACTGAGGTTCATGGCGACATCTGCGATCGAGAGGGCCGCGCCGAAGAAGCACAGTCCGGCGGCGACGACCCAGAAGCCGTCCGTGCCGAGGGCGACTCCGAAGCCGGCCACGATGACGCCGAGGGGTCCCAAGCCGAGCGCCCACGCCATGATGGGCTTGGTGCCGAATGTGGCGATCGCGTGGCTCGACACGAGCAGGCCAGCGATCGACCCGCTCGCGAGGAAGAGGATCAGGATGCCCATGTCGGCGGTCGAGGCGCCCAGCGCATCCTTCACCGCGGGGGTGCGAGCCATCCAGCTGGCCATGCCGAGCCCGCAGAGCGCAAAGATGACGAAGAGGGCGTTGCGCCAGGTGGTCGCTTGGGCGCGGGTGAGGGCGGAAGTCGTCATGGTGCTCGCGGAGGAAGAGGGGCAGCCGACCGCCGTACGACAGGTCGAATCGATTCGATCGAACCGATTCGAGTAGGCTAACAACCCATGACCGATGACGCAACGAGACCGCGGGCAACACTGGCCGCCGTCGCCGAGCGCGCCGGCGTCTCCCGCTCGACCGCGTCCCTCGCATTCAGCGGCGCGGGGCCCGTCGCGGCCGAGACGCGCGAGAAGGTGCTCGCCGCGGCAGAGGCCCTCGGCTATGGCGGCCCGGACCCTGTCGCGCGCTCCCTCCGCAGCGGGCGCACCGGCATCGTCGGTGTCGTGATCGAAGACCGCCTGCGCGAAGCATTCCGCGACCCCATGAACATCCCCATGCTCGACGGCCTCGCCGACGAACTCGGCGCGGCAGGGTTCAGCATCCTCCTGCTGACCGACCCCGCGGGCCCCGACGCGAACGCCGCGTCGCCCATCGACACCGCGCCGATGGATGCCGTCGTCCTGGTCGGATGCAGCACACGACTCGACGCATCCGTCGCCCTGCTGCGGCAGCGGCGCATCCCCATCGTCGCGATCGAGGCGGCACCGATGGAGGGCGTGCTCGACATCGCGCTCGACAATCGGCGGGCGAGCGCGCTCGGCGCCGCGCACCTGCACGAACTGGGCCATCGCGATGTGGCGGTCGTCACGCTTCCGCTCGGCGCCGACCACGCGGCAGGACCGCTGCGCGACGACTGGGAGGAACGGGCCACCTCGTTCCCGGCGGCGGAGCGTCTGCGCGGCGTGCTCGACGTCTACACAAGGCTTCGCGGCTGGATGGCACCCGCGAGCTCGACCGCGTCGGGTTACACGGCAGGCCTCGCGATCCTCGCCGACCCGGAGCGTCGCCCGACCGCCGTCATCGCGCAGAGCGACCTCCTCGCCCTTGGGGTCATCCGTGCTGCCGAGGAACTGGGTGTCTCAGTGCCGGAGGAGCTCAGCGTGCTGGGCTTCGACGGCATCCGCACTGAGGCCTACGGCGGCGTCGAGCTCACGACGCTCGTGCAGCCCGCGCTCGAGAAGGGCCGCGCCGCCGGACGCGGAGTGTTGCGGCTGCTCGACGGCGAGGAACCGCAGCCCACGCTGCTGCGCTGCACCCTGAGGTCGGGCGCGACGAGCGGGCCGGCCGTGCACAGATGACTGAGTTTCGGACAAATTATCGCGCCGCGGCGCGGTCATTCGTCCGAAACCCAGTCATTCGTGCCGGTGGCTGGGTGACGGATGCCGCGGCATCCGTCAGCGTGTACCCGTCACGATCCAACGGTCGGATCGGGCACGCAGGCCGAGCGTGAGCGCCCGCGCGCCCATATAGCCGAAGCCGAAGGCGAGCCACAGCCACGGCATGGCATTTTCGGGGGCGGCGACCGCGACCCACGCGAGCAGTGGAGCGTACATGGCCAGGTTCACGGTGCCGGTGAGTGCGAGGTAGCGCGCATCGCCAGCGCCGATCAGCACGCCGTCGAGCACGAAGACATAGCCCGCGAGCGGGATGCCGGCCGCCATGATGACCGCGACGAGCGGCAGGGCCGCGCGCACGTCCGCGTCGCCTGTGAAGGCGAGGCCAAGCACGGGGGAGAGCGCCGCGATCACCAGGCCGAGCGCGACACCCGAGAGCAGCCCGAGCGTGATGAGTCGGCGGGTGATGCGACGAACCCGCTCCACGTCGCTCGCGCCGAGCCCGTGGCCGATGAGGGCCTGCCCGGCGATCGCGAGGGCGTCGAGCGCGAAGGCGAGGGTGGAGAAGACGGTCATGGCGATCTGCAGGGTTGCCAGCTCGATCACGCCGAGACCGGATGCCACGGCGACCGTCGCGAGCATCGCCACCCGCAGCGAGACGGTGCGCAGCAGCAGCCAGCCGCCGGCCCCGGCAGCGCCGCTCACCCCGCGGAGCCCGGGCCGCGGCGTCGTGCTCTCGCGCCGGGCGGCGCGCACGGCGATCACGATGTAGACGGCGGCCATGCCCCACTGGGCGACGACCGTGCCGACCGCCGAGCCTGCGACCCCCCAGCCGAGGCCGTAGATGAAGACGGCGTTGAGGGCGATGTTGGCGCCGAAACCGACCGTCGCGACGACAAGGGGGGTGCGGGTGTCCTGGAGCCCGCGCAGGAGTCCGGATGCCGCGATCACGAGCAGCATGGCCGGCAGGCCCCAGAGCGAGATCGTCAGGTAGGCGATTGCTTCGGCGTTGACGGCGCCCGTGCTGCCGAAGGCCTCCACGAGGGGGACCGCCGTTGGCAGGCCCGCCACGATCAGCGCGACGCCGAGCGCGAGGGCGAGCCACATCCCGTCGATCCCCGCACGGATGGCGCCGGCCCGGTCACCCGAACCGAGCCGCCGCGCGACCGTCGGCGTCGTCGCGTAGGCGAGGAACACGAGCAGCCCGACGACCGTCTGCAGCACCGCGCTTGCGATGCCGAGGCCGGCCAGCGCATCCGCCCCCAGGTGGCCGACCATGGCGGTGTCGGCGAGCAGGAAGAGCGGCTCGGCGATGAGCGCGCCGAGCGCGGGCACGGCGAGCCGCAGGATCTCCCGGTCGAGCGCTTTCATCATTCAGGAGCCGACTTTCATAACTCAGGAGTTGGCGTTCACAATTCAGGAGCGTAGGTGGCGGCGCCGACCCTGGCCTCGCCGAACCAGCCCAAACTCCTGAATAGTGAGAGCCGACTCCTGAATTGGGAAAGCGCGGGGGCGGCTACTTGTCGGTGCCGCGGAGCCGGCCGAGCAGGTTCATGACGTGGTAGACCACGAGCGCCGCGACCGTGCCCAGGATGATGCCGCTGAACTCGATCGAGCCCTCACCGGCCGGGATGACCCAGACGAAGGGCGCGACCGCGACGATGAGGGCGATGCCGGCCGTGAACTGGTTCTTCGGCTTCGAGAAGTCGACCTTGTTCTCGACCCAGATGCGCACACCGATGATGCCGATGAGTCCGTAGAGCGCGGTCGTGACGCCGCCGAGCACGCCCGGCGGGATGGTGAAGATGATGGCGCCGATCTTGGGGGAGAGGCCGAGGAGGATCGCGGCGATGCCGGCCACCCAGTAGGCGGCCGTCGAGAAGACGCGCGTGGCCGACATGACGCCGATGTTCTCGCCGTAGGTCGTCGTGGGGGAGCCGCCGCCCATGCCCGCGATGACGGTCGCGAGACCGTCGGCGAAGAGCGCGCGACCCGTCAGCGGGTCGAGGTTGCGGTCGGTGAGCTGGCCGACGCCCTTGACGTGCCCCACGTTCTCGGCGACGAGGGCGAGCACGACCGGCAGGAACATCAGGTAGATGAAGAGGTGGTCGGTGCTGAAGGTCGGCGTGATGAATTCGGGCAGGCCGATCCACGCGGCATCCGCCACTCCACTCATGTCGACCTCACCCTGCGACCAGGCGAAGGCGTAGCCGATGACGACGCCGATGACGATCGAGAGCCGGCCGAGGAGTCCCTTGAAGAGCACCGTCACGAGGATCACGGCGAGGAGCGTCACGAGCGCCGTCAGTGGTGCCTGCAGGAAGTTGTCGCGCGCGGCGGGTGCAAGGTTGAAGCCGATGAGCGCAACGATCGCGCCCGAGACGACGGGCGGCATGAGCACGTTGATCCAGCGGGTGCCAGCGACATGGGCGATGACGCCGACGATCGCGAGCAGGGCGCCCACAACCACGACGCCGCCGAGCGCGACCGACTTGCCATCGGATGCCACGGCCGCCGTGATCGGCGCGATGAAGGCAAACGACGAGCCGAGGTAGCTGGGCAGGCGGTTCTGCGTGATGAGGAGGAACAGCAGCGTGCCGAGCCCCGAGAAGAGGAGCGTCGTCGAGGGGGAGAAGCCCGTGATGAGCGGCACGAGGAAGGTCGCACCGAACATGGCGACGACGTGCTGGCCGCCGAAGCCGATCGTGCGGGGCCAGCTGAGGCGCTCCTCCGGCAACACGATCTCTGATGCGGCAACATCCTTGCCGTCGCCGTGCAACTTCCAGATCGCCATGCTGCTCCCTCGTCGTGTATCGCGGCCCGGGTCGAGCGTGGGCCACCCGAGAGACTAGCGGCTCAGGGGGCGTGTCGCTGGCACTCGTTATGGTGGGTCCATGACGCGCGCATCCGGCATCGACCTCGACGAACTCGACCCGGGCATCCGCCCGCAAGACGACCTCTTCAGGCACGTCAACGGCAAGTGGATCTCCCGCACGCAGATCCCCTCAGACAAGGCGCGCTACGGCTCCTTCTATGTGCTCGCCGAGGAGGCGGAGCAGGCCGTCCGCGCCATCATCGAGGAGTCGCAGTCCGCCGAAGCGGGCACGGAGCAGCGCAAGGTCGGCGACCTCTTCACGAGCTTCATGGACGAGCAGCGCATCGAGCAGCTGGGCGCCGAGCCGCTGCGGCCGGCCCTCGAGAGCGTCGACGCCGTGGCATCCGTCGCTGACCTGCTGGCCACCCTCGGCAGGCTCGAGCGGCAGGGCGTCGCGGGCCTCTTCCAGCTCTTCGTCGACAACGACCCGGGCAACCCCGAGCGCTACCTCGTCTTCATGGAGCAGGGCGGAATCGGCCTGCCCGACGAGTCGTACTTCCGCGAGGAGCGCTTCGCCGAGGTGCGCGACAAGTACCGCGCCTTCATCGAGCGGATGTTCACGCTCGCTGGCATCGAGGGGGCTGCGGATGCCGCGGCACGCGTCTTCGAGCTCGAGACCGCCATCGCGTCCCACCATTGGGACAACGTGCGCACGCGCGACGCCGAGGCGACCTACAACCTGACGTCGTGGTCTGAGACCGCGGGCGAACATCTCGGCGCCTGGCTGTCGGCGATGGACCCGCCCGCGGGCAGCTTCGACGAGTTGGTCGTGCGGGAGCCGAGCTTCATCGACGGCGTCGGGGGCCTGTTGACGGACGACCGCCTCGATGCGTGGCGCGACTGGCTGCGCTGGCAGGTGATCCGCTCCTCCGCCCCCTACCTCAGCAGCGCCTTCGTCGAGGCGAATTTCGACTTCTACGGCCGCACCCTCACGGGCACGCCGGAACTGCGGGCTCGCTGGAAGCGCGGTGTGTCGTTTGTCGAGGGCGCGATGGGCGAGGCGGTGGGCAAGATCTACGTCGAGCGGCACTTCCCGCCGACCGCGAAGGCGGCCATGGACGTGCTCGTCGACAACCTCGTCGAGGCCTATCGCCAGTCGATCTCGCAGCTGCCCTGGATGACGGATGCCACGCGCACGCGTGCCCTCGAGAAGCTTGAGAAGTTCACGCCCAAGATCGGCTTCCCGTCGAAGTGGCGGGACTACTCGGCGCTCGAGGTCGACCCGACAGACCTGCTCGGCAATGTGCGGGCGACGAGTGAGTTCGAGTTCCAGCGCGAACTCGGCAAGGTGGGCAAGCCGCTCGACCGCGATGAGTGGTTCATGACGCCGCAGACGATCAACGCCTACTACAACCCCGGTTTCAACGAGATCGTGTTTCCCGCGGCGATCCTGCAGCACCCCTTCTTCGATGAGAGCCGGGATGACGCTGCAAACTATGGTGCGATCGGCGCCGTCATCGGGCACGAGATCGGACACGGATTCGACGACCAGGGTTCGCGCTTCGACGGCGACGGCCGGTTGATCGACTGGTGGACGGCGGAGGACCGTGCGGCGTTCGAGAAGCTGACGAAGGTGCTCATCGAGCAGTACGACGCGCTTGCGCCCAAGCAGACGCCCGAGCACCACGTCAACGGCGCGCTCACAATCGGTGAGAACATCGGCGACCTCGGCGGGCTCGGCATCGCGTGGAAGGCCTACCAGCTGTCGCTCGGCGGCGCGGATGCTCCCGTCATCGATGGGCTGTCCGGCGCGGAGCGGTTCTTCCTCTCCTGGGCCCAGGCGTGGCAGCTGAAGGCCCGCGACGAGGAGGTCATCCGCCTCCTCGCGATCGACCCGCACTCGCCCAACGAGTTCCGGTGCAACCAGATCGTTCGCAACATCGACGCCTTCTATGAGACCTTTGACCTGAGTGAATCCGACGCCCTCTGGCTGCCCCCTGCCGAGCGCGTCAGCATCTGGTGACCTGACCCCGCAGCGACCCGGCCGCCGCGCGACCCGAATGCGCGGCGGCACAGAAGAAGGAGCCGTGAACTCCACAGAACAGCACCGTCGTCGACGCCTCCGCACCCCCGGCGTCGCCCGCCATCGCGGCACGGATGATGCCGAGAACTTCACCGACAGTTTCGCGGCCCTTGGCGAGCTCGCCTATGCGGGCGCCCGGGTCTCGGCCACCGTGCTCGACCTCACGACGGGCCTGCCGCTCCTCACGATCGATGACCGCGTCGCACTTCCCACCGCGAGCGTCGGCAAGGTGCTGCTGCTGATCGAGACGGCGGCACGCATCACGACGCGGGACCCCCGCGTGCCCGGCATCCTTGATAAGACTCCGGATGACGCGATCGCCGACTCTGGCCTCTGGCACCGCATGCAGGTGCCGACGCTCCCGCTCGGCGACCTCGCGCTCCTCGTGGGGGCGGCGAGTGACAACGTCGCGACCAACGTGCTGCTGCGCCACATCGGCCTCGATGCTGTGCGAGAGCGCGCCGAGTCGCTCGGGCTCCGTCGCACCGCGCTGCTCGACCGCGTGCGCATGAAGCGGGGGCCGGATGACGCGCCCCAGTTCTCGGTGGCGGCGACAGCGGAACTCGCGTGGCTCTTCTATGCACTGAGTCGTGGCCAGGTGGTCGACTCGGTCACGAGCCAGCGCGTGCTCGACTGGTTGTCGCTCAACAGCGACCTCTCGATGGTCGCGAGTGCCTTCGGGCTCGACCCGCTGGCCCACCGTGCGACAAGTCACGGACTGCAACTCATCAACAAGACGGGCACCGACGACGGCGTGCGCTGCGACGCGGGCATGCTGAAAGGCCGGCAGGGCGGCGTCTCCTACGCGGTCACGGTCGAGTTCACCGACTCGAACCTGCACGAGCGCCTGCGGGTGCTCGACGCCATGCGCACGGTCGGCCGCGACATCCTCGAGTTCGTCTATTGAGGTAAGCGACGAGGAAAGCGGCTCTCTGGGAGTTTGCCAAACATCGGCTGGAGGCTCCCGCACTACGCTGAGACGACACAGGACCACCCCCAACGGAATGGAGACACCGTGCGTGGAAAGATTCTCATCCTGACAGGTCTGGCCGTCGGCTACGTGCTCGGCGCCCGTGCTGGCAAAGAACGCTACGAGGAGATCAAGAACGCGGCCGGAAAGCTGTGGAACGACCCGCGCGTGCAGACCAAGGTCGAGGCGGTCGAAGATTTCGCAAAGGACAAGGCGCCTGAGGTCGCAGATTTCATCAGCGACAACGCCAAGAAGGTTGTCTCCCAGGTGAGCGGCAAGAAGAAGTCAGGTTCGGGAAGCTCCAGCACCTCCACGAGCTCCTCGGCGGCGAAGCCTGCCAAGCCGAACGGCACCACGAACGCGGCCTCGAGCTAGGACCCACCTATGACCGACCACACCACTCCACCCCGCGCACGGCGGCGCTCGCTCATCGAGCTGCTGACCGACGTGCCGCGGCTGGTCTCCGAGTTGGTGACCGCCGAGATCGAGCAGCTCAAGGCCGAGATGACGGCCAAGCTGAAGGCGCTCGGCATCGGCGGCGGCCTCATTGCCGCGGCGGCGGTCGTGCTGCTCTTCATGGTCGGCGTGCTGCTGACCGCGGCCGTGCTCGCCTTGGCGCTCGTCATGCCGGGTTGGGCCGCCGCACTCGTCGTCGCAGGAGTGCTGCTCATCATCGCCGCGATCCTTGGCTGGATCGGCTACACCAAGCTGAAGTCGGGCATCCCACCGATGCCCGAGGCGACCATCGAGAGCGTCAAGCGTGACGTCGACGTGGTGCGCGGCATCCGTCGCCCCTGGTCGTCAGCAGGCGACCGGCCCTCCGATACCCGACTCTGATACGAGGAGAACCATGAGTGAGAGCACCCCCGCCAACGCCAAGGACGCCAGCAAGGCCGTCGACGCAGCGCGCGAGTCACTGGGCGAGACGCTCGACGCGATCGAGGACAAGTTCAACGTCAAGAAGCGCACGAGTGAGTGGAGCGAGAAGGCGAAGCGCTCCTACGAGGAGAACCCGACCCCGTGGATCGTGGGCGCTACCGCGACCATCATCGCGGTCGGGGGCCTCGTCGCCTGGGCGCTCTTCGGCGACGACTGATGATGCGTGCGGCCGCTGAAGGGCGGCCGCACGTTTTTGCGGTCTCGGCCCTGAGGGGCAGGATGGGACCATGAGCCCTCTGCGTCGCGCCAAACCACTCACGGGGTGGCGCGTGCTTGTTCCCCGCGGCGGCGCCTATGGCGAGAATGTCGCAGCGACGCTCCGCTCCTTCGGGGCGACCGCCGTCGTGGCCCCCATGATCAACTTCTCGATGCCGGAGGACCCTGCGCCACTCGACGCAGCACTCGGCCGCCTCGAGGCGGGCTACTACGACTGGATCGTCGTGAGCAGCGCGACGACGGTGGATGTGCTCAACATCCGTGGCGTGCAGGTGCCGCCCGAGACGCGCATCGCCTGCGTCGGCGAGACCACGCTCGCGGCCCTCACCCTCGCCGGCTACGAGGCCGACCTGGTTCCCTCGCCCGACAACTCCCCGCGCGGGCTGCTCACCTCCTGGCCCGACGACGCGAGGGGTGGGCGGGCGCTCGTGCCCGAGGGCGACACGACCGAACACAGCGTGCTCGAAGGCCTCGCCGAACTCGGCCTCGAGCTCGATTTCGTGACCGCACACCGCGTCGTGGGCATCCCGATCCCGGAGCGGGTGGCGGCGGATGTCGCATCCGGTCGCATCAGCGCCATCCTCATCAGTTCCGGCGTGGTCGCCCGCGAGGTCAACGAGCAGCTCGGAACCCTGCCCGAGTCGACCGTGGTGGCCTGCATCGGCCCGCGGACGGCGTTCGACGCCCGCGCCGCCGGCCTCACGGTCGACGTGATCTCAGAGGATCGCACCGCCGAAGCGCTCGTTGAAGCGCTCGCCGACTACGCCCACAACAAGACGGGCGACGACGAGTAGCGCTCCCTAGTTGCGCACGTCGACGACGGTGCGCCCGCGCACTCCGCCGCTGAGGATGCGCTCGGCCACGCCCGGGGCATCCGCCAGCGACACCGTCTCCGTGAGGCTGTCGAGCAGCTCAAGGTCGAGGTCGCTCGCGAGGCGCTGCCAGGCCTGCTCGCGCAGGGGCAGCGGCGCCATGACGGAGTTGATGCCCGCGAGGGTGACGCCCCGAAGGATGAACGGCATGACGGTGGCGGGAAGGTCCGCGGACTGGGCGAGGCCGCAGGCGGAGACCGTGCCGCCGTAGCAGGTCTGGGCCAGGACGTTGGCGAGGGTGGGCCCGCCGACGGAGTCGACGGCTCCAGCCCATCGCTGCGCCTGGAGCGGCTTGCCGGGTTCCCCAAGCTCGGCCCGGTCGATGATGTCGTCGGCCCCGAGGGAGTGCAGGTAGTCGGCCTCCTGCACGCGACCGGTCGACGCGGTGACGTGGTGGCCGAGACGCGAGAGCAGTGCGATCGCGATCGACCCGACGCCGCCGGCCGCACCCGTCACGAGCACGCTGCCATCGGAGTGGTCGAGCGCGCCGGCCCGCTCGAGCGCGAGCACCGCGAGCATCGCCGTGAATCCCGCGGTGCCGATCGCGGCGACCCGGTGCGAGCTCAGCGACTCCGGCACGCGAACGAGCCAATCCGACTTGACGCGCGCACGCTCCGCCAGGCCGCCGTGGTGCGACTCGCCGATGCCCCAGCCGTTGAGGAGCACGCGGTCTCCCGCAGCCCAGGGGCTTGAGGCATCCGCTTCGGCCACCGTGCCGACGAGGTCGATGCCGGGGATCAGGGGGTAGTCGCGGATGACGCCGGGCCGCCCCGTGATGGCCAGGCCGTCCTTGAAGTTGATGCTCGAATACTCGACGTCGATCGTGACGTCACCCGCCATCAGGTCGTCATCGCCGAGATCGGTGATGAGGCGGGTCGTGATGCCGTCGTCGTTCTTCTCCACCTTGAGTGCACGCATGCACCCAGACTATGGGAGGTTCAGACGGCGAGCGGGGGGCGGATGCCGGAGGTGCCGGTCGCATCCGCAGCATCCGTGCCGAGGTGCACGATGCGGTTGTCGGCGTCGACGTGCACGATCGAGGGCTGGAACTCGCGTGCCTCGGCGGGCTCCATCTGCGCGTAGGCGATGAGGATGACGAGGTCACCCGGGTGCACGAGATGCGCTGCTGCACCGTTGATCGAGAGCACCCCGCTGCCGGGCTCGCCCGCGATCGTGTAGGTCTCGAGCCGAGCCCCGTTGGTGATGTCGACGATCGACACCTTCTCACCGGGCAGGATTCCGGATGCCTCAAGCAGATCGCTGTCGACGGTGACGGATCCGACGTAGTGGAGGTCGGCCTGTGTGACGGTCGCGCGATGAATCTTCGCTTTGAGCATCGTGAGCAGCATGGCGATTAAGGGTAACGCATCGTGTCGGCCAGGAATTCCAAGGGGAAACCGGGCCGGGTGACCGGATCAGCCGAAGAGCATCGCCGCTTCCTCGTAGCGATCCTCGGGCACGGTGTTGAGTCGGCCCACCGCCTCCGTGATCGGCACCGTCGCGATGTCGGTGCCGCGGAGCGCGACCATCTGGCCCCACTTGCCCTCGCGGGCCAGGTCGAGCACGGCCATGCCGAGGCGGGTCGCGAGCACGCGGTCGAAGCCGGAGGGGGTGCCCCCGCGCTGGATGTGGCCCAGCGTCGTGGCCCGGGTCTCGATGCCCGTCGCTTCCTCGATCGCGGGCGCGAGGGCCTCGCCGATTCCGCCGAGGCGGGGCCGGCCGAAGGTGTCGACGCCGCGCTCGGAGTGCGGGTCATCCATGCCGTCGAGCACGAAGCCCTCAGCGACGACGACGAGGGGGGAGCGACCGCGGTCGTGAGCGCTCGTGACCCACTCCGTGATCTGCTCCATCGAGGTGCGCTGCTCCGGGATGAGGATCGCGTGGGCGCCGGCCGCCATGCCGGAGTGCAGGGCGATCCAGCCGACGTGGCGACCCATGACCTCGGCGATCATGCAGCGCCCGTGGGCGTCACCGGTCGTGCGGAGCCGGTCCATGGCATCCGTCGCGATCTGCACGGCGGTGTCGAAGCCGAAGGAGTAGTCGGTCGCGGAAAGGTCGTTGTCGATCGTCTTGGGCACACCGACGATCGGCAGGCCCTGGTTGCAGAGCTCGTTCGCACCCGCGAGCGTTCCCTCGCCACCGATCGCGATGATGGCGCCGATGTCGTTCTCCTCGAGCACCTGGCGGATGCGGTCGGCACCGCCGTCGCCCTCGAAGGGGTTCGTGCGGGAGGTGCCGAGAATGGTGCCGCCCATCTTGGAGATGCCCTTCACCTGGTGGCGACCCAGGGGCACGATGTCGCCTTCGACAACGCCCTTCCAGCCATTGCGGAAGCCGACGAACTCCTGGCCAAAGAGCTTGTCGCCCTTCAGTACGGCCCCACGGATGACGGCGTTCAAACCGGGAGCGTCGCCCCCACTGGTGAAGATTCCAATACGCATACCCCCATCTTGGTGGGTAGGCGGGCATTCGCGGGAGTGGCAACAAATCCGTGTCCCCCGAACACGGCGCTAGCGGACTGAGTATCCCTCGCGGTACAGTCGCGCGACGGTGATATCGCGACGCTCGTCGCAGCATGGGGGAGTATTCGCATGGCCAAGAAGAACACCGCAGTCGACGACGACGCGCAAGACCCGGTGGCGGTCTCCGAGGCGCCCGAGCCCGCCGAGGCGACGGATGCCGCGACTGCACCCGGAGCAGACAACACCGTCGCCGCGCCCGAACCTCAGCCCGAGACATCCGCTGTGCCGGCGCCCGCCGTCGACGACGCGGAGCCGCTGCCCGAGAAGGACCCCGGCAAGGTGCTCGGCATCGTCGGACTCATCGTCTCGCTGGGAGCGGGCATCGTCGGGATCGCGCTCGGGTTCCTGTCGTACCGCAAGTCCCGCGCGGTCGGCTACGCCGGCGGCCTGGGCATGACCGCCATGATCGTCGGTGCGGTCACGACCGTGCTGCTCGGCACCCAACTCTTCCTGCTCGCGAGCGGCATGGGCATCGGCGGTGCCTGCGACGGCCGCAAGCCGGGCGTCTACGAGCTCGACAACGGCACCACCATCAGCTGCACCTAGCGCAACCCGAACGGATGCGATGCGCACGCCGCCTCATCGGCGTGCGCATCGCACACCACCAGTTGCGTGCGGCACGACAGGTCGTGGCAGTTCTCCATGCGACTCGTGGGGGTGTCGCAGCGGTGGCAACGGCCGACGGTGGCCGCGCCATCCGTGAACTGCACGGCCTTGCGCTGGTCGAAGACGTAGAGCGAGCCCTCCCAGAGGCCTGAGTCACCGAATGCCTCGCCGTAGCGAACGATGCCGCCGTCAAGCTGGTACACCTCGCTGAAGCCGCGCTTCACCATGAGGCTTGAGAGCACCTCGCAACGGATGCCGCCGGTGCAGTAGGTGACGACCGGCTGGTGCTTGAGGTGGTCGTACTTGCCGCTGTCGAGTTCGGCGACGAAGTCGCGGGTGGTTGCGACATCCGGAACCACCGCATCCTTGAAGCGACCAATCTCGGCCTCGAAGGCGTTGCGCCCGTCGAAGAAGGTGACCTGCTTCTGCTCCACCAGCTCGTGCAGTTGCTCTGGACTGAGGTGCTGCCCGCCGCCGACAACGCCGTGCTCGTCGACCGCCAGCTCATCCGGGGCCCCGAAGCTCACGAGTTCCTCGCGCACCCGCACGCTCAGCCGCGGAAAGTCGTTGCCCGTGCCCTCGCTCCACTTGAAGTCGATGCCCTTGAAGGGCGCATACTCGCGGGTCTTGCGCACGTAGCGCTTCACGTCGGCCAGCTCCCCGCCGACCGTGCCGTTGATGCCATGGGGCGAGATCAGGATGCGACCGCCCAGGCCGAGCGATTCGCAGAGGTCGCACTGCCACAGGCGGATCGCCTCAGGATCGGCGAGGGGGGTGAAGCAGTAGTAGAGCAGGATCTTCGGCACAGACACCGCACAAGCCTACGCGGGCGTTGTTGAACTCCCACAGCCAAATGGGCGGAGCGCGGTAGCTGTCGTTACCCTGACGCGGTGAACGTGATCTGGCGCACCCTCCTCCACCTCCTGCGCGCACGGCGGATGTCGCGGGTGGGCGTCTTCGACGTCGTGACCTCGAAGTTCCGCGTGCTGCCGACCGACCTCGACATCAACCTGCACATGAACAACGGGCGCTACCTGTCGATCGCCGACATCGCCCGCTTCGAGATGCTGCAGCGCACGGGGCTCTGGAAGATGCTCATGTCGCGCGGTTGGTACCCCGTCGTGCAGTCCTCGACCATCACCCATCGCCTGTCACTCGAACCGTGGCAGAAGTTCACGATCGAGAGCCGCATCATGGGCTTCGACGAGAAGTCGGTCTATCTTGAGCACCGCTTCGTCGTCGGCGGCGAACTTGCCGCGCGTCTCGTGCTGCGCGGGCGCTTCCTCAAGCGCAGCGGCGGTTCCGTGCCGCTCGCCGAGATCTCCGAGGCCGTCGGCGTGGACGTGTCGCAGCACAGTCTGCCCGAGTGGGTGGGGCGTTGGGCAGACGACGTCACGCTGCCGTCACGGCGCGAACGGACGCCGAGCGTCTGGGAGGACTAGCGCTACTCGCGACTCGCTACTCGGAGGCCTCGTCGGACTCCAGGTCGGGGTCGGGGAGGTTTCCCGGCTGCTGTGGGTTGCCGTCGTTGGGGATCAACTCGTCGTCGTGGATCTCGCTGCGCTCGTTCGCGAACAACTCATCGGCTGCGCGGTTGGATTCCTCACTCGCTTTGGGGTCCCACGCCGCGGGGCCGCCCTGGTTTGCAAACGGGTCGAAACTCATGTGCACGAGTTAACCAGCAGGTGCATGGGACGTAAAGATGTGGCATCCGTCGCTCAGCGCACCCACAGCATGCGAGGGCGCGGCAGGCAACCATTCACAGGATGCCCGCAGTAGCCTGTGGGCCATGCCGTCCGCGTCGCAGACCCCCGCTCGCGCAGCCGACCTCACCGATTCCGTCATCGCGACCGTGCGCGAGTGGGTCACCCCACCCGCCGATGGGACGCGGCGCCCCCGGCTCTCGCGCAGCGGCTGGAAGACGGCGGATATCGTTCGCGACGCCGAGGGGCTCGAGTTCGCGACCCAGTTCATCGAGCTCGTGATCTGTGCGGCCGACGAGGGTGCCGCCGCGCGCAACCTCGAGCGGCTCTCCCGCCAGATGCCGCCTGACCTCCCAGCCGGGCTTCGCGTGCTCGTGCAGCTCGCGGGCGGCTTCTCGCTGCTCTCGCCGAGGGCGCTCGTGCCGATCGTGCGAGCGAGTTTCCGGCGTTCCATGCGTGAGCTGGTCGTCGACGAGCCGGAGCTGGGTGAGCGCATCCGCGAACTGTGGGAACGCGGCATCCGTGTCGACGTCGCTCCCTTCGGGAATGCCGTGCTGGGCGGTACTGCAGCCGATCGCCGACTCGCCGCCGTCACGGAACTGCTCTCGCGCGCGGAGGTGGAAAGCGTCTCGGTGCGGCTCGCGGACCTTGTCGGCCCGCACCACCCCTGGGCGCACGACGAGGCGGTCGAGCGGGCGATCGACCGGCTGGAGCCGCTCTACGAGGCCGCCGCTGCCGCCCCGACCCCCAAGCGCATCACGCTTGAAATGGGCGGCCGCAGCGAGCTCGACTACACGCTCGACGTGTTCACGGGGCTGCTCTCGCGGCCCTCGCTCAGCGACTATGAGGGCGGCATCACCCTTCCGGCCAACCTGCCGGACTCCCTGGCGCTCCTGCAGGGCGTCGCCGCGTGGGCGCGCGAACGCCGAGCGCAGGGCGGCGCGTCCACCCGCGTTCGCCTCGTCAAGGGGGTGCCGCAGCCGGGAGCCCTGCCGAGCAGGGAGGCGACGGATGCGCAGGTCAAGCGGATGCTCGACTGGGCACTTCGCGCGGACCGCTCCGAATCGCTCACGGTCGTGATGGCGAGCAACAATCTCTTCGACCTGGCCTTCGCGCGGGAGTTGGCGGAGCGCCGCGGGGTCGCATCGCGGCTCGAGATCGAGATGCACCTGGGCGCGACGCCCTACGCGGAGGCGGTGCTCGGTTCCGGTGCGACCGTCACGGAATACACGCCCGTCGTCGACGATGAGTCCTATGGCGGCGTCGCCGGGTACCTGCTCGAGCGGTTGCGGGAGCAGGCCGATCCCGCAAGCTTCCGCTCGGCGGTGCCGGCGCTCGCCGAGGATGAGCAACTGTTCGAGCGCGAGGCGGCGCGATTCCGGGCATCCGTCGATGCCATGGAGCTGCCGCTGCCGGAGCCCACCCCGCAAGACGCTCCCGCGGACGCTCCCGCCCTGATCGACCCCGCCACGGCAGAGGGACGACAGTGGGCCCGCGGCGTGCTCACGCGGGCGCGCGACGACGCGGTCGAGTCATTCGACATCGTGCGGGACATCGAGTCGCTTGACGCACTCATCGCCGGGTCGGTCGCCGCCGGCGAGACCTGGGGAGCCCGGGCATCCGCCGACCGTGTTGACGCCGTGCTCGCCTTCGCAGAGGCCCTCGAGATCATGCGCGGACAGGTCGCCGCGACCCTCGTACGCGAGACCGGGATGACGATTGCCGAAGCCGACGCGGAGGTCGTGCGGGCGGTCGCCCTCGCGCGCAGGCTCGCGCGGGAACATGAGGCCGTCACAGCCATCGACAACGCCGAGTTCGCGCCAGCTGGGTCAGTGCTCCTCGCCCCCAGTTGGACGACGCCCTCGAGCGACACCGCCGACGGCATCGCCGCCGCCCTGCTCGCCGGGAGCGCCATCCTCGTGCAGCCCGCGCACCAGGCGAGGCACAGCGCCGCGGTCGTCGTGCGGGCAGCGCACGAGTCGGGCATCGCGCCCGGGCTCGTGACGCTCATCGTGCCCGAGGACCCCGCCGTCGCCCGCCGTGCCCTCTCGCACCCCGACATCGAGCAGGTGCTGTTCAACGGCGATCGCGACACCGCACGACTTCTGAGGTCGTGGCGGCCCGAACGGCCACCGCTCGGAGATGTGCGGGGCGTGGCATCCGTCATCGTCGCCGCGAGTGCCGACATCGATGCCGCCGCCCGCGACATCGTCACTGGGGCGTTCCACCATGCGGGGCAGCACCCGGAGGGTGCACGGCTCGTGATCCTCGTCGGCGGCATGGGGGAGTCGCGGGAACTGCGGAGGCGCATCGCGGATGCCGCACGCTCGCGGCACCCCGCCTCGTCCCTCGAGGCCTCGGCGAGGCTCGGGCCGCTCATCGGGTCGCCGCCCGAGCGGGTGCGCCGCCTGCTCTCGCTCGCGGGCGACGGCGAGAGCTGGTTGGTCGAACCCGAGGCCCTCGACGACCGGCTCACGCTGTGGCGGCCCGGTGTGCGCGACGGCGTGGGATCGGATGTCGCAGCCCAACGTGTCGCCGACGCCCCAGCACTCGTGCTCACGAGCGTCCCCGACCTCGAGACGGCCATCAGACTGCAGAACCAACTGCACGGTGAGACGGCGGGCATCCACACGCTCGACGTCGATGAGCTGGCGGCGTGGCTCGACTCAGTCGACTGCGGCTCGCTGCATGTGAACAAGGCCACGGTGGGGCATCCGCTCGACTCGCTGCAGGCCGGCGGATGGCGCGGGGCCGGTGCCCCACGCGGCAGCGCCGAGCGCATCATGGCCCTCGGCGAATGGCTGCCCAAGTTCAGTGAGCCGCAGCAGAGCGTGCGACTCGAGGGCATCGGCGACACCGTGCGCACGCTCATCGAGGCCGCGCAGCCGACCATGAAGTTCCTCGAGTTCGACCTCGTGCGCGCCGGCGCGGTGAGCGACGAACGGGCGTGGGTCGAGCGCTACCGCGACGCGCGGGAGGAGCAGGGGGCATCCGGAACCCGCACGGTCGTGCGCTACCTGCCCGTGGAGACGACCGTGCGCCTCTCCGACGGTGTCTCGCCCGCGCAGCTTGTGCGCGTGCTCGCGGCGGCCACCCGCGCGGGGGCGCGCGTGCACATCAGCACCGCGCAGCCGCTGCCCGAGCGACTCGTGCAGCTCTTCGCGCACCCACTGTCGCCGCTTCGCGTCAGCGAGGTGCTCATCGAGAGCGACACACGCTGGCACGCGCGCCTGCAGACGGGCGAGGTGACGACGCCGCACATCCGCCTGCTCGGAGGCGACCCCGCCGTGCTGGCCACCGTGCTTTCGCTGCGGCCGGATGTCGCGCTCTCCGCCGCGCCCGTCACGACGTCTGGGCGGCTCGAGTTGCTGCCGTTCCTGCGCGCGCAGGTCGTGAGCATGACAGCCGAGCGGCACGGTCGGCCCGACCCGATGGTGGCGCAGATCGAGTTCTGAGGTTCGTCGAGTCCAGAGGCTTCGCTGAGTGGCCAAACTTTTGG
Source organism: Salinibacterium sp. GXW1014 (assembly GCF_044769865.1). NCBI lineage: Bacteria > Bacillati > Actinomycetota > Actinomycetes > Micrococcales > Microbacteriaceae > Salinibacterium > Salinibacterium sp. GXW1014. The sequence goes on along the minus strand of NZ_JBIZWA010000001.1, from coordinate 912,566 downwards.
CTAACAGCACCCGTTTGGGCGAAACTTTGGCCGGTCGCGCGTGAGACCGGGCGGGCTCAGGCTGCCGGGACGGGCGCCTTCACCAGCTCGGGGTGGTGGATCGCCGCGACATCCGGGTGTGCCCGCAGCCGGCTCTTGAGCGCGTTCTCGCCGTAGGTGGCGTAGAGGGGCTCGCCATGGGCATCCGGGGTCACACCGTTCGCGCGAGCGGCGAGCTCGGGCGGAAGCGGGATCGTCGGGATGGTGGCGTCGAGCGCGGGGGCGTAGAAGTAGGGGATCGAGATGCGGTCTTCGCCGGCCTTGGGCGAGATGACGCGGTGCACCGTCGCGCGCAGGTAGCCGCCGGTCGCGACCTCGAGCAACTCGCCGATGTTGACGACGAAGGTGTAGGGAATCGGCGGGGCGTCGATCCACTCGCCGTCTTTCTCGACCTGGAGGCCGGCCTTGCCTTCCTCGACGTAAAGGAGGGTGAGCACGCCGAAGTCCTTGTGGGCGCCGACACCCTGCTGTGGTGTGGGGTCGTCCTTGCCGGGGTAGCGGACGATCTTGATGAGCGTCGAGGGCTCGTGCGCGAAGGCCGCGTCGAAGGTGTCGGGGTCGGCGCCGAGCGACTCGGCCCACGCCCGCATGAGCGTGATGGCGACCTTGTTCATGTTCGCTTCCCACTCGCTCACGACGTCGCGGAGTTCGGGGAGGGCGCTCGGCCACATGTTGGGGCCCTCGAGCGTCCAGTAAGGGGCGACGCCTTCGCCCTTCTCCACGGCGGCGCGCTCCGGGCCGATGTCGATCTGCTCGCGCCAGTCGACCTTGCCCTGCGTGCGCTCCCCGCCGACGCGCGTGTAGCCGCGGAAGTGTCGGCTCTTGACGTTCTCAATCTCGAGCTTGTCGGCCTCAGGCAGGTCGAAGAAGCTGCGGGCCGTGCCGATCATCCCGTCGAAGAGCTCGTGCGGGATGCCGTGGCCGGTCAGGTAGAAGAAGCCGTAGTCGTGGGTCGCCTCGCGCAGGTCGCGGCGGAAGGCGGCCGCCTCCTCTTCGCCCTTCTGAAGGCGCGAGAGGTCGAGCGTGGGGAGTGTTGCCGAGGTCATTGTTCAGTTGTAGCAATTCGTCATGCTATGGCGCGCCTCAAATCGTGACAGCGTTTTCGGGGTATCTCGGTGAAAAGCTCGCTATTCTTAACCTTCCCGTTTTGAAACATGGAGGTTATGAATGCCGAAGGCCGATCTGGATGCGGTATTCGCGGCGCTCGCTGACCCTACACGACGCGCAATCCTCGGGCTGTTGCGCGACGACGACGCCACCGTCGGGCAGCTCGCGCACCACTTCCCGCTCAGCCAGCCGGCCATCTCGCGCCACCTCCGCGTGCTCGAATCGGCGGGCCTCATCCACCGTCGCCCGGTCGGCACCGCCACCATCAGCTCCCTGCGCGCCGACCCCCTCGAAGACGCCGCGCGCTGGCTGCTCGAGTACGGCGAGTTCTGGGAACGCCGCTACGAGCCCGTCGAGCCCTTGTTGGAGAACTTCACGACCGACGACGGCTGGATCATCTGAGCCGCTCGTTCAGTCGCGCGCCCGCTCGATGAGTCGCGACAGCACGATCGAGCTCCGCGTGTGGTCGACGTTCGGCGCATCGCGCACCTTCTCGATCGCGACCTCGAGGCTGTGGATGTCACGGCTCCTCATGTGCAGCATGGCGTCGGCGCTGCCGCTCACCGTGCCAGCGCCGACGACCTCGGGGATGTCGGAGAGCATCCGTCGCAGTTCCGCGGGCGCGACCGTTCCGCGGCAGAACAGCTCGACGTAGGCCTCGGTGCCGAGGCCATCGACCGCGGGGTCGACCTGGATCGTGAAGCTGCGGATGACGCCATCGGCGACGAGCCGGTCGACGCGTCGCTTGACGGCGGATGCGGAGAGACCGATGCGCTCGCCGATGTCGCCGTAACCGGCCCGGGCGTTCTTGCGGAGCAGTGCGAGGATGCCGTGGTCGAGGTTGTCCATGGCGGCACTCTACGGGGAAATATTGCATAACGGCGGGTCAGTGCAGCGATTTCGTGCGCGGATTCACGAAAACATGCCCGCAACCGCTGTGACACTGGAGACATGACCCTGACCGACACTGCCGCCGTGCCCGTAGAGCGTGCCGCTTCGGCGCGCACCGTGCTCATGTGCCGACCCGATCACTTCACGGTGAGCTACCGCATCAACCCGTGGATGCACCCCGCGAACCCCACCGACACGAGCCTTGCCGTGCAGCAGTGGGAGACGCTCCGCTCGGCCTACGTCGACCTCGGCTTTGACGTGCAGCTGGTCGACCCCATCGCAGGGTTGCCCGACATGGTCTACGCCGCCAACGGCGGTTTCGTGCTCGATGGCATCGCCTACGGGGCACGCTTCACGCATCCGGAGCGCGCGCCGGAAGGGCCCGCTTATATGGACTGGTTCGAGCGAGCGGGCTACGCCGTGCACGTGCCGGAGGAGATCAACGAGGGCGAGGGCGACTTCCTGCTCGCGGGCGAGGTCATCCTCGCCGGCTCGGGATTCCGCAGCAGCACCGCCAGCCAGGCTGAACTGGCGCGGGTGTTCGGCCGGGAGGTTGTGGGGCTCGAACTCGTGAACCCCAGCTACTACCACCTCGACACGGCGCTGGCCGTGCTCGACCCCGAGCCGGCCCCCGGCGCCGAGCCCACGATTGCGTACCTGCCCTCCGCGTTCAGCGAGGCCAGCCAGGGTGTGCTGCGCGAGCGGTTCCCCAACGCAATCATCGTCACGGAGGCGGATGCCGCAGTGCTGGGGCTCAACTGCTTCAGCGACGGGCGCACGGTGGTCGTGGCATCCCGAGCCCTCGGCTACGCCCGGCAGCTGCGGGAGCGAGGCTACGAGACCATCGACGTGGACCTGTCCGAGTTGCTGCTCGGGGGAGGAGGAGTCAAATGCTGCACACTGGAGCTTCGTCGATGAGCGTGGCGCAGGGCATCCGCTCGCGTGACGCGATCGAGGCCGAGAGCACCCACTCACCGCACAACTACCACCCCCTCCCGGTGGTGGTCGCCTCGGGCGAGGGCGCCTGGGTGACGGATGTCGACGGCCGCCGCTACCTCGACTGCCTCGCCGCATACTCCGCCGTCAACTTCGGCCACTCCAATGAGCGGCTGCTCGCGGTGGCCCGGGAGCAGCTCGACCGCATCACACTCACGAGTCGCGCCTTCCACAACGACCGCCTCGGCACCTTCGTGACGGAGCTGGCGGCGCTCGCTGGCAAGGATATGGTGCTGCCGATGAACACGGGCGCGGAGGCGGTCGAGTCGGGTATCAAGGTCGCGCGGGCGTGGGGCTACCGGGTCAAGGGCGTCACTCCTGATCGAGCCAACATCGTGGTCATGTCGGGCAACTTCCACGGGCGCACGACGACGATCGTGAGCTTCAGCGACGATGCGGATGCCCGCCAGGACTTCGGCCCCTTCACCCCCGGATTCCGCACCGCACCCTACGGTGACGCGGCCGCCGCGGCGCGGCTGATCGACGCCGACACGGTCGCCGTGCTGGTTGAGCCCATCCAGGGCGAGGCGGGCGTGCTGGTGCCGCCCGCCGACTTCCTGCCGGCGCTGCGCAAGCTCTGCACGGCCGAACGCGTGCTCCTGATCGCCGACGAGATCCAGTCCGGCCTGGGCCGCACCGGCGCGACCTTCGCGTGCGACCTCGTCGGGGTCGTGCCCGACCTCACCCTGCTCGGCAAGGCGCTCGGCGGGGGCATCGTGCCCGTCTCGGCCGTCGTCGGCGATGCCGATATTCTCGGCGTCCTGCAGCCCGGCCAGCACGGCTCGACCTTCGGCGGCAACCCACTTGCCGCAGCCGTCGGCACCGAGGTCGTGCGGATGCTCGCAGAGGGTGAACCCCAGGAACGAGCCCGCACACTCGGGGCCCGCCTGCACGAGCGGCTGGGGACCCTTGTTGGACGCGGCGTGCTCGAGGTGCGCGGCGCTGGACTGTGGGCCGGCATCGACATCGACCCGCGGCTCGGCACGGGCCGTCGGGTATGCGAGCTGCTCATGGATCGTGGCGTGCTCGCCAAGGACACGCACGGCTCAACCGTGCGACTCGCGCCCCCGATCGTGATCGAAGCCGCCGACCTCGACTGGGCGGTCGACCAGCTGGAGGAAGTGCTCGCGGAACTGGGGTAGCGATGGATGGTACCGCGAGTGGTGCCGCATTGGTACCATGACTGCATGGCGATGAATCTGCGGTTGCGACCGGATGCCGAGGAAGCTCTCCGGGAGTTCTCCGTGCGAACCGGCCGTTCCCAGCAGGAGCTGATCCGGGAAGCGGTCGACCGCCTCCTTGCGACCGCGGCGACCACAACAGAACACGGTGACCTCCTCGCCCAAGGCATCCTGAAGCCCGCACGCACGCCATACCGACGCGCCGCCCGCCTCGTGAAGCTTCCCGAAGGAGTGTCGTCACTTGACCTTCTCGACCGCGAAGACCGGTTCTGAGTGAGGATCTACCTCGACGGCAGTGCGCTCGTGAAACGCGCCGTCGCAGAGCGGGAATCCGACGCCCTCGCGAACGCCCTCGACGGCATGGTGCAGCGAACAGACCTGCTCGTCGCTTCTGCCCTCGCCTCAGTCGAGGTGAGTCGCGTCATCCGCTCCCGGGCAGACGCCGAACACCCGGCCGAGCTGAGTCAGCTTGTGGAGACGGCGCTCTCCGGCGTGCTTGAGGCGCCGATCAGCGAGCAGGTGATCGCGATCGCCCGTCGACTCGGCCCCGCCTCCCTGCGCAGCCTTGACGCGATCCATCTGGCAACAGCCACCCTGATCGACGCTGACCTTGTGGTGGCCTACGATCGACGGCTCCTTGAGGCCGCCTCCGAGCTCGGCTTCGTCACCGCCGCGCCCGGTACGCCACAGTGACGCTCGTACCACCGCCCCGCCACGAATCTTCTGAAAGCGCCGCGCGGATGCTGTGCCTACTATTCAAAGCAGGCGCCGGTCGGCAACAGCGCACGAGGAGGCACGGTGGTCACATTCGGTGTGGAAGAGGAGTACTGCTTCATCGACCCCGACACCCTGCAGCCGCGCGACGTGAGTCCCGCCGTCTACAGGGCCCTCCGCGTGGAGCGGGTCGAGAGCAAGAACGTGCAGCGGGAGTTCCTGCTGAGCCAACTCGAGCGGCCCAGCCCGGTCTTCGAGACACTGCAGCAGGCACTCGGTGACCTGCAGGCGTTCCGCGGGCGGCTGCGGGACGCCGCGGCATCCGTCGGTGTGGTGCCGTGTGCGAGCGGCACGTTCCCCTCGCTCGATGGCGGCAGCGTCGTCACCGACAAGCCCCGCTACCACCGCGTCTACGAGGAGTACGGCCAGGTCGGCCGCGACTACTTCTTCAACGGCCTGCACGTGCATGTGCACATCGACGACCGCGAGAGTGGCGTGCGGGCACTCAACGGCCTTCGCCGCTGGATGCCACTGCTCACCGCGCTCGGAGCCAACTCACCATTCTGGAACGGCGCCGACACGGGCTTCGCCAGCTGGCGCACGATCCAGCTGCAGCGCTGGACCACGCGCGGCACGCCGCCCCGATTCGCGGATGCCGCCGACTACGACCGCAGGATCGAACGGCTCGTCGGGGTGGGCGGCACCTTCGACGACGCGCTCGTCATGTGGAACATCCGCCTCTCCAACCATCTGCCGACGATCGAGATCCGCACACCGGACGTGCAGCTCGAGGCGTGGCATACCGTGCTGCTCGCGGCCCTCACGCGCGCCCTCGTCGCGACGGCACTCGCGCAGCGGGGCGACGTCGAGGAACTCGACGCAGAACTCATCGACGCGGCGCTGTGGCTCGCCGCCCGTGATGGCCTCGCCGACAAGCTCGTGCACCCGCTGACCGGCGAGGTCGTGCCCGCCCGCCAGGCAGTCGACGCGCTCGTCGACCACGTGCGCAGTGCGCTTGACGAGGCAGGCGACCTCGCGCAGGTGGAGGAGTGGGTCGACCGGATCTTTGCGGAGGGCACGGGCGCCGCGCGGCAGCTGGACGCCTACGAGCGTGGGGGCCGGCCGTCGCTCGCCGCGCTCTACCGCAGCTCCATCGCGCCGGAGGCACCGCATCCGAGCTCGACCATCAGCGACGCTGGTTCGTCGTCTCGATAACCGCGATCTCGGTCGTCGCCGCCTCGACGGCGCTCTCGCCCGGCTCCTCGTCGACGCGACCGTCACCCGTGAAGTGCAGGCCGAGCCGGCGGCGACCCGAAGCGCGGTAGGTGACGCGCATCCCGCGTGCCCGCACCAGCCAGGCGAGGCCGATGATCGCCGCGGCCAGGCCGGCGATCGCCGCGACGGCGAGACCCCACCGCGGGCCGAGGTGGTTGGTGACCCAGCCGACGATCGGCGCACCGATCGGCGTGCCGCCCATCATGACCGCCATGTAGAGAGCCATGACGCGGCCGCGCATGACCGGCTCGGTCGTGGTCTGCACGTAGGCGTTCGCGCTCGTCATGAAGGTCAGTGAGCAGGCGCCCACGAGCACGAGCGAGATCGCGAAGGTCAGGTAGCTGGGCATGAGGGATGCCGTGAGGCACGCGAAGCCGAACGCGGCGGCCGCCGCGACCGCGAGACCGACTCGCGCCCGCTCCCGGCGGGCGGCGAGGAGCGCGCCCGCGACCGAACCGATCGCCATGATCGAGGAGAGCGCGCCGTACTCGCTCGCGCCGAGGCCGAACTCGATCGTCGTCATGGTTGAGGTGTAGATCGCGAAGTTCATGCCGAAGGTGCCGATCAGGAACACCAAGAGCAGCACGAGCATGATGTCGGGCCGCGATCGCACGTAGCGGAAGCCCTCCCGCAACTGCCCCTTGCCGCGCTTCGCCTTCTCCGTTGGCTGGAGCTCCCGGCGGCGCATGAAGAAGAGGGAGGCGAGCACGGCGGCGAAGGTCGCCGCATTGATCACGAAGACCCAGCCCGTGCCGACGAGCGCGATCAGGATGCCGGCAACCGCGGGGCCCGCGAGCCGTGCGCTGTGGAACGAGAGCGAGTTCAGCGCGACCGCGTTCGGCAGGTACTCGACCGAGACGAGCTCCGAGACGAAGGCCTGTCGTGCGGGGGCATCGATCGCGGATGTCAGGCCGAGCGCAAAGGCGAAGGCGTAGAGGTGCCATAGCTCGGCGACCCCCGCGAGCACGATGATCGACAGCCCGACGGCAAGCAGCCCCATGGTGGCCTGCGTCACCATGAGCACGCGGCGCCGGTCGAAACGGTCGGCGATGAGCCCGGACCACGGCAGAAGGAGCAGCTGCGGACCGAGCTGGAGCGCCAGCGTCACACCGAGTGCGGCGGCGTCGTTGTCGGTGAGCTCGGTGAGCACGATCCAGTCCTGGGCGGTGCGCTGCATCCACGTGCCGACGTTCGACACGAGGGCGCCGACGAACCAGAGGCGGTAGTTGAAGATGCTGAAGGAGCGGAACATAGCCCTCACAGCTCGGCCAGCTTCCGCAACACCGGTGTCGCCGCTTCGAGGGCGGCCCTCTCGTCGTCGCTGAGCATTGCGACTCGCTCGCCGAACCAGGCATCTCGGCGCCGACGGGTGTCTTCCAGCACCGCACGACCGGCATCCGTCAGTTCGATGATGACCTTGCGGCCGTCATCCGGTGACGCGGTGCGGCTGAGGAGCCCGGATGCCTCGAGCAGGTTGACCGTGCGGTTCATGGAGGGCGCCGTGACGCGTTCTTGGGCGCTGAGTTCACCGAGCGTCTGCGGGCCGGCGATTCTGAGTGACATGAGCACGCCGAACTGGCTGGGGCCGAGATCGCTCGCGCCGCGCTCCTGTCGCATGCGGCGGGCCAGTTTGGCGATGGCGAGGCGGATCTCCGAGTCCATAATTCATTAGCCTAACAAATTAGTTCGGCTAAGCAACACAGGGAATACACTGGGAGGCCCCGAGGAAGCAGGCAGAGTGGTCAAGTTCACGGCGATCCGCAACGAGCGCACCTTCGTTGACGCCCACGGCGTCACCATCCACTTCTACGAGTGGAAGGTCGGCAAGCCTCGCGGCATCATCCAGATCTCGCACGGACTCGGCGAACACGCCGTGCGCTACGAGGACGTCGCCCAGGCCTTCGTCGGCGCCGGCTACACCGTCTACGCCGACGACCACCGCGGCCACGGGCAGACCGGCCTGCTGCAGTGGAACGGCGACCTCAGCAAGATGGGCAAGCTCGGGCCGGGCGGACTGCGCGCCACGATCGAGGGGGTTCGCAGCCTCACCCGGCTCATCCGCGAGGAGAACGCCGACGTGCCGCTCGCGATCGTCGGCCACAGTTGGGGCTCGCTGCTGGCGCAGATCGTCGTCAACGACCACCCCGACGAATACGACGCCGTCATCCTCACCGGCACCGCCTACCGCACCTTCGCCCACATGAACAGCGGCGACCTCAACAAGCGGCACCGGCACCTCGGCGCGACCGGCAACGAATGGCTCAGCCGTGACCCGGCCATCGCGCAGGCCTTCGCGGACGACCCACTGTGCTTCACCGCATCCGCTATCAAGCAGTTCGGGCTGTGGGACGCGCTCAAGCTCCTCGGCCGACCCCGGCGCAACCTCGCGCACGACGTGCCGCTGCTCATCCAGGTGGGCGGCGATGACCCCTTCGGCGGCGAACGCAGTGCCGAGTTGCTCGCGGAGTCGTACATCGGGCGTTCCGGGCTCACCGACGTCGAACTCATCGTCTACACGGATGCCCGCCACGAGGTCTTCAACGAGACCAACCGCGACGAGGTGTTCGCCGACACGCTCGAGTGGCTCGCCGACCGCCTGCCGGAGCACGCGGGGGAGTAGCGGGCGTCCCGCTCCAGCGTTGTGCGTGTTTGGTGGCGATGTGCACGCTCTACCCCACGCATCGCCACCAAACACGCACAACGCCGACGCGATCACTGAGCACGCAGGCCAGCCCGGACGAGGTGTCGCCGGAGCCGTGCTGGCGACACCGCCGTGTTCCACCGCCAGCGGGAGAACCGGTAGCCGGCCGCGCGGAGGTCATCCTCTCGGGCTTTCTCGTCTCTGAGGACCTGTGCTGGCGTACGCCCCTGGAGGTACTCGGGGTCGGTGTACTTCGCGTCGCCGTCGAATTCCCCGATCAGATTGGCGGTCGGCCACCAGAAGTCGACGAAGTACGCTCGGCCACTCGCCCCGCGCAGGCGTTGCTGGAGAATCGGGGCAGGAAGTGCAGCCGCATGCATATTGACGCGGCTGAGCGACTCACCAGGCAGCTGCGCGCGGCCATCGGCAAACTCCGCCACTCGGAGCGCCTTCACAGAGCCCTGCGAAGGAGGGAGGCGCGCGACCTCACCAAGGAGCGAAGTGCGCGTCGCATGGTGTTCAGGCAGCGGATGCTTCGGGTGCCGGTGCCGTCGTAGTGCAGCATCCGCAACCACGACGGCCGCCGCGAATGGCAAAACGGCCGCGAGATCGATGACGGTGCGAGACAAATCGGTGACCGCGAGACCATCGATCCGGACATGTGCGAGAGGCCTCGTCGGGTTGTGCCTCATGAGAAAGTTCCCCGACCGCACGCGGCGCCCCGGCGGATCGGTGACGTGTGCACGCGAGGGCCATTCCCCGACCCAAGGCAACTGCCAGAGCGCCGCTGCAGAATGGTGCGAGAACACGAGTGAGCCGCCCGCCACGAGCGAGCACGCGGTGACCAAGGCCCGGTGGCGGCCGGCGCCGTCGAGTTCCACCCAGTGTTCACGGGGAAGGTGAACACCCCTCATCACTGTGACGAGGTCGCCGCGGCTCACGCGCTGCTGCAGCGCCGTGCGCTCACCGGGCGTGGCGAGCGACGACGTCAGGATGAACGGCGCGAGATGTGTCGAGAGCAGCGGGTCGAGCATCCGCTGATGGTGGCAGGAGGCCGGTCGCGGGCCCACTCCGCCGCCCGCGCCTGGGAACGAGCGCGGCGCGCGGAGACTGTGAGGGGAGGTCTCGCAGGTGTTGTGCGCATTCGATGGCGATGTGCGGGATAGAGGACGCACATCGCCACCGAACCCGCACACCGCTGCACGGTCGGCAGCGCGGCACCCCCGCACGTTAGGCTTGCCTAAGTCGGAAGGAGTGCGGATGCACGGCGAGTACAAGGTTCCCGGCGGCAAGCTTGTGGTGGTTGACCTCGACGTCGAGCGGGGGCGCATCGCGAACTTCCGCCTGGCGGGCGACTTCTTCCTTGAGCCGGATGACGCGCTGCTCGACATCAACCGCGCGGTCGAGGGCCTGCCGGAGGACAGCGACTCCGCCACGATCGCCGCCGCCGTGCGCGGCGCGCTTCCCGAGGGGGCCCAGATGTTGGGCTTCAGCCCCGAGGCGGTCGCGATCGCGGTGCGGCGCTCGCTCTCTCGCGCGAGCTCGTGGACCGACTACGACTGGCAGCTCGTGCATCCCGGACCGCTGCCGCCCCGCCTGCACCTCGCCCTCGACCAGGTACTCACGGAGGAGGTCGGCGCCGGCCGCCGCGGCCCGACCCTGCGCATCTGGGAGTGGAACGAACCGGCCGTCGTGATCGGCAGCTTCCAGTCGCTCAAGAACGAAGTCGACCTCGACAATGCCAAGAAGTACGGCATCGACGTGGTGCGGCGCATCTCGGGCGGCGGCGCCATGTTCATGGAGGCGGGCGGCATCATCACCTGGTCGCTCTACGTGCCGGGTGAGCTCGTGCAGGGGCTGACCTTCGCCGACTCCTACGCCTTCCTCGACGAGTGGGCCATCACGGCGCTGAAGTCGCTCGGCATCGACGCGAGCTACCAGCCGCTCAACGACATCACGAGCCCCCAGGGCAAGATCGGCGGGGCGGCGCAGAAGCGACTCGGCAACGGCGCGGTGCTGCACCACGTGACCATGAGCTACGACATGGACCGCGACCGCATGGTGGAGGTGCTGCGCATCGGCCGCGAGAAGATGAGTGACAAGGGCACGACGAGCGCCAACAAGCGCGTCGACCCGCTCAAGTCGCAGACGGGCCTTCCCCGCGACGAGATCATCGAGCGGATGATCGGTACCTTCCGTTCCCTCTACGGCCTCACGCCGGGCGAACTCACTGCTGACGAGCTGGCCCGCGCGCAGGAGCTCGTCGAGGAGAAGTTCGCGACCGACGAGTGGCTGCAGCGGGTGCCGTGACCGAGGTCGATCGGCCCGTGACTCGCCGCCGCGGCCGTTCCACGGTGCTCGCGGCCGTGCTGGGCGCGACCCTCGTTGGTGGCGTCGTGCTCTCGGCGATGGTCGGCCAGCTGCCGGTCGCCCCCGGCGAGGTGCTGGGCGCCATTCTTCGCGCGATCGGCATCGAGACGGCGTGGGCCTCGGATGATCCGATCATCGATTCGACGCTATGGGCGGTGCGCTTCCCCCGCCTTGTGATGGGCCTCGTGGTCGGGGCGGCGCTCGCCGTGGCGGGTGCCGTCATGCAGGCGATCTTCGGCAACCCGCTGGCCGAACCGGGCGTCGTGGGCGTGTCATCCGGTGCAGCCCTTGGCGCGGCCGCCGCCATCGTCTTCGGCATCACGGCCTTCGGCGGCTGGGCGGTCGCGGCCTTCGCCTTCGCGGGCGGCCTGCTCGCGGTGCTGCTCGTCTACTTCGTGTCGCGCGCGAGCGGCCGCACCGAGGTCGTCACGCTCCTGCTCACGGGCATCGCGATCAACGCCTTTGCGGGCGCCGGGCTCGCCCTGCTGATGTTCGCGGGCGACACCTCGAGCCGGGAGCAGATCGTCTTCTGGCAGCTCGGCTCGATGAACGGTGCGCGGTGGCCCGAGGTGGGCATCGTCGCTGCGATCGCGCTCGTCGGCACGGTCGCGGCCGTCGTGCTCGCTCGGCGCTACGACCTCCTCTCGCTGGGGGAGCGCGCGGCCCGGCACCTGGGTGTCGACGTCGAGCGGCTGCGGGTCATCTCGATCGTGCTCGTCGCCCTGCTGACGGGGGTCGCCGTCGCGTTCTGCGGCATCATCTCCTTCGTCGGCCTCGTGGTGCCCCACATCATCCGTATGGCGATCGGGCCGAAGCACCGCCCGCTCATCATCGCGAGCGCGATCGGCGGCGGGGTGCTGCTCGTCTTCGCCGACGTGCTGGCCCGCACGCTCGTCGCAGGCGCCGACCTGCCGATCGGCATGCTCACCTCGCTTGTCGGCGGGCCCTTCTTCTTCTATCTGCTCTACCGGGCGCGACGCCAGAGCGGGGGTTGGGCATGATCCACCGCCACGAAGCAGGAGACGTCTACGTCGAGGCCAGCGGTGTGACGGTGCATGCGGGCGAGGTGCGCATCCTCTCCGAGGTGTCGCTCTCAATCGTCGCGGGCGAGGTGCTCGCACTCGTCGGCCCGAACGGTGCCGGCAAGTCCACCCTGCTGGGGGTGCTCGCGGGCGACCGCAAGCCCGACCACGGGGTCGTGCTCTACGACGGGCGTCCCGTGCGCGACTGGTCGCACCTCGAGCTCTCCCGCCGCCGTGCCGTGCTGACGCAGGAGAACACGGTCAGCTTTCCCTTCCGCGCGATCGAGGTCGTCGAGATGGGCCGCAGCCCCTGGGGTCGCGGAGGAGACTTCGACCGTGACCGCACCGCGATCGCGGCGGCCGTGGCGGCGACGGATGTCACGCACCTCCTTGATCGCCGGTACACGGCACTCTCGGGCGGCGAGAAGGCCCGCGTGTCCCTCGCGCGCGTGTTGGCGCAGCAGACCGACGTCGTGCTGCTCGATGAACCGACCGCCGCGCTCGACCTGCGGCACCAGGAAGAGGTCATGCGCACGGCGCGAGTGCTGGCATCCGAGGGTCGCGCCGTTGTCGTCGTGCTGCACGACCTCTCGCTCGCGGGGGCCTATGCCGACCGCGTCGCGCTGCTCGCGGAGGGTCGCATGGTGACGGTCGGCTCGCCCGATGAGGTGCTCACGGCCGAGACGATCGGCGATGCCTATGGGCTTGAGGTGCAGGTGATCCGGCAGCCGGGATCGGGGCGGCCGCTCGTGCTGCCTGTGCGCACCTAGCGGCCGCTGCGCCGACATCAGCATCACTCGACAGGAAAGATCCCATGCGTATCACCCGTTTCATCGCCGCCCTCGCGCTCACGCTGGCGCTCGCCGGATGCTCGGCCGCCGAACCCGAGGGCACGGGCGAGACCACCACCGTGCAGGTGTCGATGGTCGACATGGCCTACGTGCCCGACGTGATCGAGGTGCCGCGCGGCAATCGACTCGTGATCGAAATGAGCAATGAGGACGCCGAGCTGCACGACCTGGTGCTTGAGACCGGCCCGGCGACGGAGCGCTTCGGCCAGGGTAAGACGGAGACCCTCGACGCGGGGATCATCACGGAGGACATCGAGGGCTGGTGTTCCGTGCCGCCCCACCGCGAGATGGGGATGACGCTCGACATCGTCGCCATCGACTGAGGACGCGGGCTGGGAGGCCATGCGGTCTGGGAAGATTGAGCCGTGACCGCCGCATGGACTCCCGACTCGCCCAACCGGGTCATCCTCGGCGACAACCTCGAGGTCATCGCGAGCCTGCCCGACGAGTCGTTCACGCTCGTCTACCTTGACCCGCCCTTCAACACGGGTCGCAGCCAGCAGCGTCATTCGACGAAGAGTGTGCGCAGCGCCACGGCCGGGAACGCAGGCTTCAAGGGCGTGCAGTATGAGCGCATTCGGGGCGACCTCATGCAGTACGACGACACCTTCGACGACTACTGGTCGTTCCTGGAGCCCCGGCTGTTGGAGGCGTGGCGACTGCTCGCCGACGACGGCACCCTCTACCTGCACCTCGACTACCGCGAGGCGCACTACGCGAAGGTGCTGCTCGACGCGCTCTTCGGCCGCGAGTGCTTCCTCAACGAGATCATTTGGGCCTACGACTACGGCGCCAAGTCGAAGAGCCGCTGGCCGACCAAGCACGACACGATCCTCGTCTACGTCAAGAACCCGGCGGCGTACCACTTCGACTCTGAGGCGGTCGACCGGGAGCCCTACATGGCACCCGGCCTGGTGACGCCCGAGAAGGCGGCGAGGGGCAAACTGCCGACGGATGTCTGGTGGCACACGATCGTCTCGCCGACGGGCAAGGAGAAGACCGGGTACCCGACCCAGAAACCGGTGGGCATCCTCCGCCGCATCATCCAGGCCTCGTCGCGGGAGGGCGACTGGGTGCTCGATTTCTTCGCCGGCTCGGGCACGACGGGGGCGGTTGCCGGTGCCCTGGGTCGCCGCTTCGTGCTTGTCGACAGCAGCCGTGACTCCGTGGAGGTCATCCGCACTCGGCTGGCGAAGGCCGGCGTGGAGTTCGTGGAGTCCGCGGCACCGTAACGTAGGACCGATGGCGCCCGGCGCGGGTGCCGCCGCGACATCCGTCGCTCTCAAGATTCAGGGAGGCACACGGGCGATCCACGAAATCGTCCGTGTGCCTTCCCGAATCTTGAACACTCAGACGGAGGCGCGCTCCACGAGGCTGGTCGGGATGATCGTCGCGTGAGGCACGTCTTCGCCCTCGATCAGCCGCAGCAGCACGTCGGCCATCTTCGAGCCCTGCTGCACCGACGGCTGGTCGATCGTCGTGAGCGGCGGCAGGGCGTTCTTGGCGAAGTAGTCGTTGTCGATGCTGACGACGCCGACGTCCTCCGGCACGCGCAGTCCCGCCTTGCGAAGCGCGATGAGGGCTCCGGATGCCATCTGGGCGCTGGCAGCGAAGAGGCCGTCGAACTTCTCGCCGCGTTCGAGCAGGCGACGCATCGCATCCTCACCGCTCGGCGGGGTGAAGTCGCCCTCCTCGTGCAGGTCTGCCGTGAGGCCGGCCGCGTCGAGCGCCTCCCGCCAGCCTTGAAGCCGGTCGAGGCCGGAGGCCATGTCGTGCGGGCCGCTGATGGTCGCGATGCGGGTCTTGCCGCGGCTGATGAGATACTCCGTCGCGGATCGTGCCGCCGCAACGTTGTCGACATCGACGAAGTGCGTGCCGTCGCTGCCGCTCATGGGGCGCCCGCCGAAGACGATGGGCATGCGGCCGGAGAGCTGCACATAGGCCTGGTCGTCGCTGTGGTGCGAGAGGATCAGGGCCCCGTCGACGTTGCCGCCCTGCAGGTAGCGCCGCGTCTTCTCGGTCTCCGTCTCGGAGGCGATGAGGAGGCTGAGCGTGTACTCGGTCGTCGCGAGGTGCAGTGCGACGCCCTGGATGACGGATGCGAAGTAGGGGTCGGCGAAGAACTTGGCCGTGTTCTCGGGGATGACGAGGGCGATCGCGTGCGTGCGCCGGCTCGCGAGCGAGCGGGCGGCGCGATTGGGCACGTAGCCGAGTTCGTCGATCGCCCGGTTGACGGTCGCGATGACATCCGCCGTGACATTCGGGCTGCCGTTGACCACGCGTGACACGGTGGACCGCGACACACCCGCGACGCGGGCAACCTCTTCGAGCGTGGGCGCCCCGGCGCGCTCAGCTTCGAGGGTCATCGTGGCCCCCCTTCGCACTGTCGTCGTGTGCGCCCCAGTCTAGGCGGCACGCACACGCGAGTGCTCGGCGATGACGGAGGCGTAGAGGTGCCCGCTGTCCTTGATCGTGCGCTCGAAGCTGGTGTAGTCGACGTGCACGATCCCGAAGCGCTTCTCGTAGCCCCAGGCCCACTCGAAGTTGTCGAGGAGTGACCAGACGAAGTAGCCACGGACATCCGCGCCCTCCTCGACCGCCTGGATGACGGCCGTGACGTGCTGGCGGATGTACTCCGCGCGCTCGGGGTCGGCCACGCGCCCGTCGATGACCTCGTCGCCCTCGTAGGCGGCGCCGTTCTCGGTCACGTAGAGCGGCGGCAGGTTCGGGTATTCCTGGCCGAGGCGCACGAGCAGCGTGCGCAGGCCGTCGGGGTTGACCTCCCAGCCCATCGCGGTGCGCGGCAGGTTGCGGCTCGGGAAGGTGAGGTGCTCCGATCCGGGGAACGGCGACGACTTCGGGCGAGGGGTCGGCTGCAGGCCGGGCGGGGTGCCGGGCGGCAGCGGATGCCCGCTGACGTTGTCGTCGTGGTAGTGGTTCACGCCGAGAAAGTCGATGGGTGCCGAGATGATCTCGAGGTCGCCGGGCTGGATGCGTTCGGCGAGGCCGAGGTGCGCGACATCCTGCAGTAGGTCCTCCGGATACTGGCCGAGCAGCATGGGCTCGAGGAACATGCGGTTCCAGAGCGCGTCGAGGCGCCGGGCCGCGTCGAGGTCGACGGGGTCGCTCGGGTCGTTGGGCACCGCGTTGGTGAGGTTGAGGGTGATGCCGACCTGCTCGGCGCCCATCTCACGCAGGGCGCGCGTCGCGAGGCCATGGCCGAGGTGCTGGTGGTGCACGGCGGCGAGGGCCGCGACAGGGTCCTGCAGTCCGGGGGCGTGCTCGCCGCCCGCGTAGCCGATGAGGGAGGAGCAGAGGGGCTCGTTGAAGGTCGTCCAGTGGTTCACCCGGTCGCCGAGCACGTCGTGCACGGCCGAGGCGTAGTCGCGGAAGCGGTAGGCGGTGTCGCGGTTCGCCCAGCCGCCCTTCTCCTGCACGGCCTGCGGCAGGTCCCAGTGGTAGAGCGTCAGCCACGGCAGGATGCCCGCCTCAAGCAACTCGTCGACGAGACGGCTGTAGAAGGCGAGGCCCTGCTTGTTGAGGTCGCCGTCGCCCGGCTTGATGCGGGCCCAGCTGGTCGAGAAGCGGTAGGACTGCAGGCCGAGGCGCTTCATGAGCGCGACATCCTGGGGCATGCGGTGGTAGTGGTCGACCGCCACCTCGGGGGTGTCGCCTCCCGCGACGGCACCGGGAACGCGGGCGAAGGCATCCCAGATCGAGTCTTCCTTGCCGTCTTCGTGCCCGGCGCCTTCGATCTGGGCGGCAGCGGTCGCCGAACCCCAGAGGAAGTTCTGGGGAAGGTTCGAGAGTTCGAGTTGCTGAGGCACTAGCCCTTCACTGCTCCTTGCATGATTCCTGAGATGAGCTGCTTGCCTGCGATGAGGAACAGGATGAGCAGCGGGAGGGTCGAGAGGATCGCGCCCGTGAGCACGATCGAGAAGTCCACGTAGTAACCAGACTGCAGTTGCCCGAGAGCTACCTGAAGGGTCGGGTTGTTGGGCAGCACGAGCATGGGCCAGAGGTAGTCGGTCCACGCGGTCATGAACGTGAAGAGACCCAGGATGGCCATGGCCGGGCGCGCGGCGGGCAGGCCGACGTGGAAGAAGGTGCGAATCATGTTGGCGCCGTCGACGCGGGCGGCCTCGATGAGCTCGTCCGGGATGACATCGACGAGGTACTGGCGCATGAAGAACACGCCGAAGGCCGTCACGAGGGTCGGCACGATCACGGCGCCCAGCTCGCCCGTCCAGCCCCACTGCCGCATCAGGATGAAGAGCGGGATGATGCCGAGCTGTGTCGGGATCGCCATGGTCGCGATGACGCCGACCATGAGGCCGTTGCGCCCCTTGAAGCGGAGCTTCGCGAAGGCGTAGCCCGCGAGGGTCGCGAAGCTGACGACCGAGACGGTGATGACGGAAGACACGATGAGGCTGTTGGCGAGTGCCTGCCAGAACGGGATCGCGTCGAAGACCTTGGCGGCGTTGCTCCAGAAGTTGCCACCCGGGATGAGGGGCGGCCACGCGGAACCCAGTGCCTGGTTGTTGCGCGAACCGATGACGAATGACCACCAGAACGGGTAGGCGGAACCCAACAGCACCACGAGCAGGATCGCGTAGACGAACCAGCCGGGGCGGCGGTTGATGCCGAGTCCACCGCCGCGCCTGCGCCGGGGAACCTGCGGTGCACCCGTGTCGCGCGGGCTGGCACCCGTCGGGGGCGTCGCGGCCGCGGCATCCGTGGGCCGTGCTTCTGGTGCGGTGCGGATGCTCATAGTTTCACGTCCTCTGAGATCGTTCCCGGCGTCGTGACAGTTTGCTCGACCTGCTCGTGCCGCCGCCGCACCCACGGCAGGGCGCGGCGGGACTTGGCGCTGTCGCCCGTGGCGATGCGCCGGGTGAGCATGAAGTTGATGAGGCCGATGACGATGATGATGATGAAGAGCAGCCAGGCGATCGCCGCAGCCTCGCCGAAGTTCTGGCGGAAGAACGCCATCTCCCAGAGGTAGAGCACGGTCGTCTGGAACTGCCGGTGCGAGCCGCCGACGCCGCCTGCCGTGGCGGGGTCGAAGAGGCGCGGCTCGGCGAAGATCTGCAGGCCACCGATCGTGGCCGTGATGATGACGAAGATCATGGTGGGCCGGATGCTCGGAATCGTGATCGACACGAAGCGGCGCACCGCGCCCGCCCCGTCGATCGCCGCTGACTCGTGCAGCTCGCGCGGCACTGCCTGCATGGCGGCCAGGAGGATGAGGGCGTTGTAGCCGGTCCAGCGCCAGTTGACCATGGTGGCGATCGCGAAGTGGCTCGCGAAGGTCTCGCGGTGCCAGGCGACGGGATCGAGGCCGAAGTTCTGCAGCAGGTTGTTGACGAGACCGTAGTCGTCGCCGAAGAGGTTGCTGAAGATGATCGAGACCGCGACGGGGGTGACGACGTAGGGGAGCAGCACGGCCATGCGCCAGAAGGTCTTGGCGCGGATGTTGGCGTCGAGCACGGCCGCGATGATGACGGCCGCAAGCAGCTGGGGGATCGCCGACAGCAGGAAGATGCTGAAGGTGTTGAAGAGGGAGTTCCAGAAGAACCGGTCCTGCAGCACGGCGGTGAAGTTGCCGAGGCCGACGAAGTCGCCCTGGCCCTTCAGGAGGTGCCAGTCGTAGAGCGAGACGACGAAGGTGTAGAGGAGTGGGAAGAGCCCCACGAGCGCGAAGAGGATGAAGAACGGCGCGATATAGAGGTAGGGCGAGGCCTTGACGTCGAGGCGGCTCAGCCGCTGGCGGGGAGTCAGTGTTGACATGGCCTGCGCTCTCAAGTTCGGTGCGGGTGGCGCGGGCCCCGCGGAGGGCGGGACCCGCGCCGTTGCTAGGTGCTACTCGGGCTGCCTAGTCGGGGACAACCTCGTTGAGGAGCGAGATGGCCTCGTCCCAGGCGGCCGGGCCGTCCTTCGTGCCCTCGTCGACCGACTTCAGCGCGGGGCCGAAGACGTTCTCCTGGATGAGCGAGTCGTGCGGACCCTTGTACTGGGCGACGACGCCCTCGGCACGCGAGGCGAGGATCGAACCGACGGGAGCGTCGTTGAAGAACTCGTTGGGCGTTGCATCCGCGGCCAGCTTCTCCTGCGCCTCCGTGGTCGACGGGAAGGTTCCCGCGGCCTCGAACTGCTTGATCTGCTGCTCGGGGGCGGTCAGCCACTCAGCGAGCTTGGCCGCCTCCTCCGGGTGCTCCGAGGTCTTGGGCACGCTCAGGAACGCGCCGCCCCAGTTGCCGGCGCCGCCGGGGAAGACGTCAGCGAAGTCCCAACCGGTGCTGGCGTCGCCGCCGCCGGCCTCGACCTGTCCCTGCACGACTCCGAGCATCCAGCCGGGGCAGACGAAGGTGGCGAAGGTGCCATCGACGAAGGCCTTGCCCCCGCCCCAGTCCCATGCCGCCTGGTCGGCGGAGAGGCCGTACTGGGCAGCCTCGGCGAGCTCGAGGAAGCGGGTCTTGAGCTCGTCGTTGCCCTCGACGTTGAGCTTGCCGTCGGCGGTGTAGTAGCCCTCGTCAAGCTGGTTGACGATCGAGTTCCACACGAAGCCGGAGTGGTCGAACCACGGCTTGCCGGTCGCGTCGAAGTACTGCTTGCCGAGGTCGAAGTACTGCTCCCAGGTGGCGTCCTCGCCGCCGAAGAGCTCTGCGACAGCCTCGCGGTCACTCGGCATGCCGGCAGCCTCGAAGAGCGCTCCGTTGTAGCAGAGGCCGGTCGGGCCGATGTCGGTGCCGTAACCGATGATGCGGCCGTCGGGGTCGGTGGCCTGCGAGAGCTTCCAGTCGATCCAGCGGTCCTTGACGTCGTCGGCGCCGTGGTCACCCAGGTCGACGAACTGGTCGGAGACCTCCATGATCTGGCCGAGCCAGCCCTCCTCGACCGCGACGATGTCGGAGAGTCCAGAGCCGGCCGCGAGCTTGGTGAAGGCGTCGGTACGCGCGTTGCCGCCCGTGTCGATGTTGGTCGCCTTGATGGTGACACCCGGGTTCTCGTCCTCGTACTGCTTGTAGAGGTCGTCGTAGCCGAAGGTGCCGAACGTGGTGATGGTGAGTTCGACGTCGCCGTCGCTCGCGCCGGCGTCTGATGCGCAGCCGGTGGCGAGAAGGGCAAACGCTGCTGCGCCGGCAATGACGCTGCCAGCGGTGGTGCCTCGTGAAAGCTTCACGGTCACTCCTTTGTGTGCGTGGTGGGTGAGGGGCTCCGTGAGAGCGCTCCCAAGATCGGGCATGGGAGCGCTCCCAAGGAATCGAGTTCACGATAGGCATGCCGCCAGCGGCTGTCAACCATCGATTCATCTTCGATCAGAAAACCGCAGGTCAGAGCGGTGAAAATTCTTGGGAGCGCTCCCATGAAAGCCGCACAATACACTGGCCGGATGACCTCAGAGCGACCCTCGACCGGGCCGAGCGCGCGCGTGCGACGCAACCGCGCCATCGCCGGGGCTCTGGCGGTCGCCGTCGTCACGGCAGCGCTCGCCGGCACCGTGTGGTGGGCGGCGAAACCGACACCAAACGACACCGTCGCGCCCGTGGCATCCGCGTCGCCGAGCAGCTCTCCCTCGCTCGCTCCCACCCCGCAGCCAGAGAAACCCAAGGCCTTCTTCAACCGCAGCGCCCGCTCGATCGACGACCCTGCGAGCACCTGGGTGGTCAACAACAAGCTCAGGCCGCTCGCGCCCATCGACTACGCACCCGCCGACCTCGTGCAGGCGAATGTGCCCGGCAGCGCCCCCATGCGTGCCGAGGCGGCGGCCGCCATGGAGCAGATGTTCGCCGCGGCATCCGCTGAGGCCGGACTCACGCTCGTGGTGCAGAACGCCTATCGCTCCTATGCGACCCAGGTATCACTCCACGACCGGCTCGTCGGCCAGCTCGGCCGGGAGCGCGCGCGGGCCCAGAGCGCCATGCCCGGGTACAGCGAGCACCAGACGGGCCTCACGGCCGACATCATGGCGGCCAACGGCGCCTGCACGATCCAGGAGTGCTTCGCCACGACGCCAGAGGGCCTGTGGCTGGTCGAGAACGCGTGGCGCTTCGGCTACCACCTGCGTTATCCCCAAGGGGCGACGGATGTCACGGGCTACATCTTCGAGCCCTGGCACTACCGCTACGTCGGGCTCGACCTCGCGGCCGAGTTGCGCGCCACCGGCACCCCTACGCTCGAGGAGTTCTTCGGCCTGCCGCCCGCACCCGACTACCCGCCGGGCGTCTAGCTGTCCCAAGTCAGGAAACTCCTGAGTTAGGAAAGGGCTCAGTCGGCCAGCACGGCGTCGACGATCGCCTTGGCCTCCTCCTGCACCTGCTTGAGGTGCTCCGGGCCCGCGAACGACTCCGCGTAGATCTTGTAGACGTTCTCGGTGCCGCTCGGGCGCGCGGCGAACCAGGCTCGCTCCGTGACGACCTTGACGCCGCCGATCGCTGCACCGTTCCCAGGCGCCTCGCTGAGCTTGGCCGTGATGGGGTCGCCCGCGAGTTCCGTGGCCGTGATGGCGTCGCCGTCGAGCTTGGAGAGCTTGGCCTTCTGCTCGGGGGTGGCCGCGGCATCCGTGCGCTCGTAGGCGGGCTCGCCGAAGCGCTCGACCAGATCGGCGTAGAGCTGCGAGGGCGACTTGCCGGTGACTGCACGGATCTCGGCCGCGAGCAGGCACAGCAGGATGCCGTCTTTGTCGGTCGTCCACGCGGTGCCGTCACGACGCACGAAGGAGGCGCCGGCGCTCTCCTCGCCGCCGAAGGCGATGCTGCCGTCGACGAGTCCCTCGACGAACCACTTGAAGCCGACCGGCACCTCGACGAGCCTGCGGCCCAGCGACTCTGCGACGCGGTCGATCATGCTGCTCGAGACGAGCGTCTTGCCGATCGCGGCATCCGCCGACCAGTCGGGGCGGTGCGTGTAGAGGTATTCGATCGCCACGGCGAGGAAGTGGTTGGGGTTCATGAGGCCCGCATCCGGGGTGACGATGCCGTGCCGGTCGGCGTCGGCGTCGTTTGCGACGAGGATGTCGAACTCGTCCTTGTGCTTCAGCACGGATGCCATGGCCGACGGCGACGACGGATCCATGCGGATCTTGCCGTCCCAGTCGAGGGTCATGAACGACCACGTGGGGTCGACGATCGGGTTCACGACCGTGAGGTTGAGGCCGTAGCGCTCCTGGATCGCGGCCCAATAGTTGACGCTCGCGCCCCCGAGCGGGTCGACGCCGATGCGCACGCCTGCGTCACGGATCGCGTCCATGTCGATGACGCTCGCGAGGTCGTCGACGTAGAAGCTCCTGAAGTCGTAGGTCTTGACGCCGCTCGGCTCCGCCATCTTGACGTCGATGTTGTTGTTCTCGAGCAGCTCGTTGGCGCGAGCGGCGATCCAGTTGGTGGCCTGACTATCGGCCGGGCCGCCGTGGGGCGGGTTGTACTTGAAGCCGCCGTCGCGCGGCGGGTTGTGGCTCGGCGTGATGACGATGCCGTCGGCGAAGCCGGGCCCGCTGCCCTTGCCGCGGTTGACGCCGCCGCGCACGATGGGGCCGGAGCCGTTGTAGCGGCGGATGACGTGCGACAGCGCGGGGGTCGGCACGTAGTCGGCGTAGGCGTCGACCCGCACGTCGATGCGGTTGGCGACGAGCACCTCGAGCGCGGTCGTCTCGGCCGGCCGCGAGAGGGCGTGCGTGTCACGGCCGATGTAGAGCGGACCCGTGATGTCTTGCGAGCGGCGGTAGTCGACGATCGCCTGCGTGATGGCGGCGATGTGCTGCTGGTTGAAGGAGCCGTCGAGCGAGGAGCCGCGATGGCCGGACGTGCCGAAGGCGACCCTCTGGGCCGGGTCGGTGAGGTCAGGGGTGATGTTGTAGTACGCGCTGATGAGCTCGGAGACGTTCACGAGGTCGTCAGCGTCGGCGGGGGTTCCGGCGCGGTTGTTCATAACTACAACACTGTCCCACAAATAGACTCTTGGGCATGCCCGAAACCAGCTCACATGAGACCTTCAGCTACCTGGGTCCGGCCGGCACGTTCACGGAGGCAGCCCTCGCCCAGGTGCCGGAGGCGGCGGGCAAGAACTGGCGACCGGTCAACAACGCCGGCGAGGCGCTCGCCGACGTGCTCGAGGGGCGCAGCACGGCCGCCATGATCGCCATCGAGAACTCGATCGACGGCGGCGTCAGCGCCACCCAGGATGCGCTCGCCACCATGCCGGGGCTCCGCATCGTGGGCGAATACCTCGTGCCGGTGAACTTCGTGCTGGTGACCCGGCCGGGCACGCCCCTCTCCGACGTGAAGGTCATCAACGCGCATCCGGTCGCCTTCGCGCAGTGCAGCCGCTGGCTCGGCGCCAACCTTCCGGGGCACGCGCACATCCCGGCGAGTTCGAACGTGGCCGCGGCGGCATCCCTCTTCGACAACGAACTGGCGGATGCCGCGATCGCCCCGCCCGGCATCAGCCAGCACTACGACGTGTCGGTGCTTGCCGAGAACATCGGCGACAACCCCAACGCGGTGACCCGCTTCGTGCTCGTGAGCCGCACCGCTCCCGTGCCGCCGCGCACTGGTGCCGACAAGACGAGCATCATCGCCGAACTCCCCGACGACAAGGCCGGTCGCCTGCTCGAGATGCTTGAGCAGTTCGCGACCCGCGGCGTCAACATGAGCCTGATCGAGTCGCGGCCCATCGGCGACGCCCTCGGTCGCTACCGCTTCGTGATCGACCTGGAGGGGCACATCCTCGACGAGCGGGTCGCCGACGCGCTGCTCGGCCTCAAGCGATTCAGCCCCAAGGTCATCTTCCTGGGCTCGTACCCCGCGGCCGACGGCAAGCGCCCCGCCGTCATCACGCGCTACGAAGACACCGCCTTCATCGAGGCGCGCGACTGGCTGCGCGGACTCATCGCGGGCGAGCCGGACGACTAGGGTCGAGCGGATGCCGCGGCGCACGACAACGAGGGGGAACCACCTATGAGCGAGCAACCAGGCGTGGACCCGCGGTTTCCCGCCGTGTTCCAGCGCGGCTATGCGGGTGGGGGCGAGACGCGGGTCGAGGCGCGGCATGACCCGGGCGCAACGTCGGAGGGGCAGGCGCCGGTTCACGGGACCATCGGAACTCCGCCCGCAGCGGCACCCGCCGCCGCACCCTCCGAGGCCGTCGAGCGGGAGCTCATCGAGTACGAAGAACCTCGCCGGAATCCCTTCATCACGGCGGCGTCGATCATGTCAGCCGCACTCACAGTGGGTGGCGCTTGGCTCGTCTACTGGGCAAACTCCAGCATGAACTACGGCTGGAGCGGAGACAGCGTGCCCGTTGAGGTGCTCATCCGGCAGTTCGGCTATATGGTCGGGCCCTCGGCGGTCACGGCAGGGCTCGTGGGAATCGTCGGCCTCCTGTTCTGGCACGCGGCCGCCTGGCGCCGGCGAGCGATCGCGGCGCAGCGGCATCCCGAGCCCCGATGACGGCGACGCCTGTGACCCACTCGGTCGCGATCGACTGCCACCACTTCGACGCGAACCGCTGCCGTTCGTGCGCGCTGCTCGACCAGCCCTACGCTATGCAGCTCGCGGCCAAGCAGCAGCGCGTGCGAGAACTACTCGACCCGGCGATCAAATGGCTGCCGCCCGTGCAGAGTGCCCAGGAGGGGTTCCGCAACAAGGCGAAACTTGTCGTCGGCGGCTCCATCGCGGAGCCGACCCTCGGCATCCTGGACCGACAGGGCGGCGGCATCGACCTGCGGGACTGCCCGCTCTACCCCGACGAGCTCGCGTCGAGCTTTCCGGCGCTCGCCGAGTTCGTGACCCGCTCCGGGTTGGAGCCCTACGACGTGCCGCTGCGGCGCGGCATGCTCAAGTACTTCATCGTGACGGTGTCACCGGATGCCGAGCTCATGCTCCGCGTCGTCGTCGCCGACCGGCGTGCCGTCGAGGTCGTGCGCAACCACCTCGACTGGTTACAGGCCGCAATCCCGCGGCTCGCCGTGGCATCCGTCAACATTCACCCAGAGCACAAGGCCGTGCTGGAGGGCGACGAGGAGATCGTGCTCACGCAGCGCGACTTCCTCCCCATGCGGCTCGGGGTCGTCGAGCTGCAGTTGCGCACGCGCAGCTTCTTCCAGACCAACACCGAGGTCGCGCGCGCCCTCTACGCGCAGGCCGCCGAGTGGGTGGATGCCGCGGCTCCCGCGAGCGTGTGGGACCTGTACTGCGGGGTGGGCGGCTTCGCCCTCCACTGCGCGGCGCCGAGCCGCACCGTCGTGGGGGTCGAGGTGAGCGAGGAGGCGGTCGTCGCGGCGCAGGCGAGCGCCGAGGCATCCGGAATCGACGCCCGGTTCAGGGCGATGGATGCTGCGGCCTTCGCGCTCGACGACAGCGCCGACGCCCCCGAGCTCGTGATCGTCAACCCACCCCGTCGCGGCATCGGCCCCGACCTGACTCAGATGCTGGAGTCGTCGCGGGTGCGGACGGTCATCTACTCCAGCTGCAACGCCGAATCGCTCGCGCGCGACCTCGCGCAGATGCCATCGTTCACGCCGCACCAGGCGCGGGTGCTCGACATGTTCCCGCACACGGGCCACTACGAGGTCATCGTGCTCCTCCACCGCACGATCCGGTAGAGTGCAAGATCTGGAACGCCCCACGGCACTTCACTGAGGACCGCGGGCACGGAGCTCCGGCGAGGCCCACAGGCCCGACCGGAGGGCTTCGATTCTCTGGCACATCGCGCTCACTGTCGCCGCCATCACTCGCCCCTCTTGCTCCATGTCTTCTGAGGAGACTTCCATGACCATTGACGCCGTCATCAACACCAGCACGACCGACATCACCGACGCCGAGATCTTCGCCGCCCACGAGGGAGGCAAGCTCTCCGTCGTCTCAAAGATGCCGCTGACGAGCAAGCGCGAACTGTCGATCGCGTACACCCCCGGCGTCGCGAAGGTTTCCCGCGCGATCGCGAACGACCCCGGCATGCACGCGACGCACACGTGGGCGTCGCGCCTGGTCGTCGTGGTCTCGGATGGCACGGCCGTGCTCGGCCTGGGTGACATCGGCGCCGCAGCATCCCTTCCCGTCATGGAGGGGAAGAGCGCGCTGTTCCGCGAGTTCGGCGGGCTCGACTCGATCCCGCTCGTGCTCAACACGACCGACGTCGATGAGATCGTCGAGACGCTCGTGCGGCTGCGCCCGAGCTTCGGCGCCGTCAACCTCGAGGACGTGTCGGCTCCCCGCTGCTTCGAGCTCGAGGAGAAGCTGATCGAGGCGCTCGACTGCCCCGTCATGCACGACGACCAGCACGGCACGGCAGTCGTCGTGCTCGCGGCCCTCACGAACGCGGCGCGCGTCGTCGGCAAGGACTTCTCCGCCATGCGGGTCGTCATCAGCGGCGCGGGTGCCGCTGGTATCGCGATCGCGGAGGCCCTCCTGGCGGCGGGGGTGGGCGACGTCGTGCTGCTCGACTCGAAGGGCATCATCTCGAAGTCGCGCGCCGACCTCGGTGGCATCAAGTCCCACTACGCATCCATCACCAACCGGAACGCACTCGAGGGCGGCACGCGCGAAGCGCTCGATGGTGCCGATGCCTTCGTCGGTGTCTCCTCCGCGAAGGTCGACGAGGCCCACCTCGAGGGAATGAACGAGGGTGCCATCGTCTTCGCCCTGTCGAACCCCGACCCCGAGGTGCTTCCGGATGTCGCGTCCCGCTACGCCTCGGTCGTGGCGACGGGCCGCAGCGACTTTCCCAACCAGATCAACAACGTGCTCGCGTTCCCGGGCATCTTCCGCGGTGCCCTCGACGCGCGCGCCCGCCGCATCACGCCCGCCATGAAGCTCGCGGCCGCAAATGCGATCGCCGACCTGGTGGGCGAGGATCTCGCAGCCGACTTCATCGTGCCGTCGCCGCTCGACCCGAGGGTGGCGGATGCTGTGGCATCCGCTGTGCAGAAGGCGGCAGTGCCCGAGGCGTGACGTTGAGGGCGCTGTGCTGATCGGGTGGCCCGGCGCTGTTACTTGAGGCCGGATCGCACGAAGCCGTCGACGACCTGTCGCTGCAGCAACACGTAGAGCAGGAAGACGGGCAGGCAGGCGATGCCGCTCGCCGCCATCACTGCGCCCCAGTTGTTGCCTTCGGCGCTCAGGAACGACCGGATGCCCACCTGGATGACGCTCGTCTCTTGCTGCATGACGAGCACGGGCCACAGGTATTCGTTCCACGCCGAGATGAAGAGGATCACGGCGAGTGAGGAGAGGGCGGCCTTGAGGTTGGGGACTACGACGAGCCAGAGGGTGCCCCAGCTGCTGCGGCCATCGATGGTTGATGCCTCGAGCAGTTCACGCGGGATGCCTCGCATGTGTTGGCGCAGCATGATGACGGCGAAAGCCGAGCACAGGTTGGGCACGATGATGCCGAGGATCGAGTTGAGCATCCCCATCTGTGCGATGAGCACGTAGTTGGGAATCATCGTGACCTGGAAGGGAACGAGCCAGGAGCCGATGAAGAGCAGGTAGAGCGCCTTCTTGCCGGGGAACTCGAACACGGCGAAGCCGTAGGAGGCGAAGACGGCGACGATGAGCTGCGCCGCCGTGATCGCGACCGACATGAGAAACGAGTTGACCATCATCTGCGCGAGCGGGATGGCCTCCGAGACGTAGCGAAGGTTGTCGAGGGTGGGGCTGCCGGAGAATACGTCTCCCGTGAGGATCGCTGCCGCGGGTGCGACGGCGGTCGCGAACAGCCACACGATTGGGAAGACGCTCGCGATGGCGACGACCGCCATGACGAAGTGCGCGAGCGACATGCGCCCGAGCTGCAGCGGCGAGGTGCGCTGCCTGACGGGTGCCGCATCTGTGGTGGGTTCGGGTTGGGCCACGAGGGTGAATGCCATGGTGTGTCCTTAGTCGTCGTAGAAGCTGACGCGCTCGCTCAGTTCCACGAAGAGTGTGGCGATGAGGCCGAAGGCGACGAAGAAGAGGGTGCCGGCCGCTGCGGCGATGCCGGAGTCGAAGCTCTGGAAGCCATATTCGTAGAGCACGTGGTAGACGTTTGTCGATGATGCCCCTGGGCCGCCTCCCGTGAGGATGTCGATGAGTGGGAATGACCACTGGGCGACGAGGAGGATGGACATGAGTCCCAGGAACACGAGTGTCGGCGAGAGCAGGGGGAGGATGACTCGCCTGACCGTGTAGGACTCGGTGGCGCCGTCGACGGACGCGGCCGCCGCGTAGTCGGGACTGATTCCGGTGTGACCGGCCGTGACCATGAGCACCCCGAAGCCGATCATCTGCCAGCCGAGGATGGCGATGATGGCCCAAAGGGAGAGGTCCGGGTCGCGGAACACATTGCCGAGGTCGACGCCGACGCCAGCGGCCCAGCGGCTGATGAGTCCCGTCTCCTCGGCGAAGAGCCAGCGCCATACCGCCGTTGTCGCGACCGGTGTCATGAGGTAGGGCAGAAAGATGATGGCCTGGTATGCCATGGATGCACGCCGCCCGATGCCCCGCGCGAGGAGCACGATGACGGTGGGGACGGCGACGAGGAAGACGAGGGCGGCGAGCACGTACACGCCCGTGTTCACGACCGCCTGCTGCATGTCGGGCAGTGCGAGCACATCGAGGTAGTTCTGCACGCCGACGAACGTCTTCGGACTCGTGGGCAGCATGTTCCAGTCGTAGAACGAGAGTTGAATTGTCTCGATGAGCGGCCGGTAGGTCCAGATGCCGAGCAGCAGGAGAGCTGGCGCGACGTAGAGGTACGGTGCGACGCGGACCGAGCGGCGACGCGCGCGTGGCCCTTCGTCTTCAGGTTCGCTCGCGGGCGCGGAGGTGTTGCTGGGTGTGGGCGCGAACATCAGCTGTTCATGAGGTCGGGGGCGTCGCCGCCCTGGCCGAGCAGCGCGGCGATATTGGCCGGCGTCACCTCGTAGACGGTGTCGAAGAGTTCGAGCGGCACGGAGGAGTGCACGACTCGGTCGGCGTAGACGTGCACAAGGTTTGCCCCGGCGCCACCCTGCTGGGCCCGCGTGTAACCGGCCGCGACGAGGAGGTCCTGCGTGTAACAGGTTGCGGCTGCGACCGAGACGGGCACACCCGCGAGGAGGCTCGTGGTCGAGTAGTGGAAGTGGCCCGCGAGGATGCCCCGCACGTCGGTGCCCGCGATGACGGCCGCGAGGCGCTCACCGCGGCGGAGCTCGACGAGTTGCAGGAGTGGCAGGGGCGTGGGGACCGGCGGGTGGTGAAGGGCGATGAGGGTGCCGTGCGGTGCGGGCACTGCGAGCTCGTGGGTGAGCCATTCGAGCTGTTCCGGGTCGATCTCGCCGTGGTGGTGCCCCGGCACGGTCGAGTCGAGCGCGATAAGGCGCAGGCCGTTGACGGTCGTGACCGAGTCGATCGGCGTCGTGTCGGTGGATGCCTCGTCAAGCAGCTTCTCGCGGAACACCCCTCGGTTGTCATGGTTGCCCATGACCCAGACGATCGGGCATCCGTATTCCGCGGCGACGGGGTCGAGTGCGGCCCGAAGCCGCTCGTAGGCGTCGGGTGCTCCGTGGTCTGCGAGGTCGCCCGTGAGCACGATGGCGTCGGGGCGGATGCTGGAGTTGCGAAGCCTGTCGAGGAGCGCGGCGAGTTGCGCGTCGCTGTCGATCGCGCCGTAGAGGGGGCGCCGGTGTTCCACCAGGTGGGTGTCGCTGAGGTGCAGCACCGTGTGGGTCGGGTTGCCATACTGAGCTTCGAGGGTGAGGGTATTCACTGGGTCTCCCATCAGGGGCGCGGGGTCGTGAGGTGTGCGATGAGCGCGTCGAGGTCGGTTTCTGCCAGGCCGTGGTCGAGGAGGTAGTCCTGCGCGCTCCCGTGGCTCGTCTCGATGCTTCGGATCGTGTCGGCCATGAGCTCGGCCGGGCTGCCGTTGAGGATCTGGACGAGTCGCTCGCTGGCGGCGATGCCTGCGCGGGCGAGGTCCCGCAGCATCCCCTGGGTCCATTCGCCGACGAGGTGCGCTTCGGTCTGCGCGTAGTCAGTGATGACGTCGTCGGTGCTTGCCCCTGCCGCGAGCAGGGCGAGGGCGACAACGAGACCGGTGCGGTCCTTGCCGGCGGTGCAGTGGACGAGCACTGCCCCTTCGTGGGTGGAGAGGAGGGCGACAGCGGAGGCCAGCAGGCGGCCGTCGTGCTCAACCATCCGCTGGTACAGGCGGGGGAGGGTGAGTTCCTCTTGTCCGGCGTTCTCGGGCGAGACGAGGAGGAGCGGATGGTGCACGTAGTCGACGTTGGCCGGGAGCCGGTCGGGGCGTTGCGCGACCTCAGCGTCGGAGCGGAGGTCGACGATCCTGCGGATACCGAGCTCCGCCAGCGCGTTGCGGGCCGCATCGTCGAGCGCGTGCAGCGCGTCGGAGCGGTAGAGGCGTTCCGCCTGGATGGCGCCGTGGATGCTCGGAAACGGCCCGACGGTGCGCAGGTTGTAGGTACCCCGGAGGGGAACCCGCGCGGGGCCCCCCTCCAGGACGAGTTGGGAGGTCACTTGGAGATCAGTCCCTGGGCGCGCTCGGCGGCCTCGGTCAACGTGGACTTGGCATCGGCGCCGTTGTAGACGATCGCTTCGGTCGCATCCATGATCGCCGTCGTCACCTGCACGTAGTTGGTGCCGGGGAAGGACACCCAGGGCTCGAGCCGGTCGAGTTGCTCGAGGTTCGGCGTGAGGAGCGAGTTGCCTGCGGCCCATTCAGCGAGCGGGGCGCCCTCTTCGATGAGACCGGTTCGCAGCGGGAGGTAGCCGAGCGGGGAGATGGCCTCGTAGGCGACCTCGCTCGTCATGAACTTCAGAAGCTCCCACGCGGCAGCCTGCTTGTCGGCGTCCTGCGAGAACATGAGTAGGGCTGAGCCGGAGCTCGTCGGGATGACTTCCTCACCGGCGAATCCGGGCATGCCGACCGCGCTGAGCGACCAACCGCCTGCCGATGCGCCGCCCTCGAAGGACTTCTGCATGGACGCGGAGTTCACGTGCATGAGGGTGCTGCCGCCGGCGAAGGTTTCTACCTGGGCCATGAAGTCCGCGTTCTGCAGCGTGCCGTCCGCGGTCATCTGCTGGAAGCCGCTGAGCGCATCGATGGCCTCAGGCGCCGCCACGGTGATTGTGGAGCCATCCTCGCTCAGGACGCGGGCATCGTTGCTGCGGAAGATCGACTGTAGACACCATTCGCCGACGGGGTCGAAGCACGAGACGCTGAGCGACGGTGTGCCGGTAGCGGCCGTCGCCTGTTTGGCGACCTCGGCAACCGACTCCCAGGTCGAGAAGTCGGGGTCGGTGATGCCGATCTCCGCGAGCGCGCTCTCGTTGTAGTAGAACATCGGCGTCGAGAGCACATAGGGGATGCCGTAGACGTGGTCGCCGGAGGCTCCGAAGTCGCGCACGCTCTCGTGCATGGGGTACTCACCGCCGAAGTGTTCGTCGATCGCATCGGTGCCGAAGAGTTCGTCGAGCGGCTTCGCCTGGAGGTCGCTCACGGCGTAGGCCATGGTGTCGAACGTCATCTGCACGACGTCAGGCGCGTTACCGGCGAGCACCTGGCGCTGCACGCTCTGCGCGGTGCCGCCTGCGGCGGTCGAGTCGGAGCCGCTGGCCTGCGCCGTCACGGACACGTTGGGGTACTTCGCTTCGAAGCGCTCGATGAGCTCGAGGATGGTCGGTTCCCAGGTGGCGTTGCCGAGGTTGTAGCTCTCGAAGACGATGTCGTACTGCTTGTCGGGGTCGAATGCGGGGGCGGCGTCGGCGCTCGACGAGGCGCCAGCGCCAGCGGTGCAGCCGGCGAGGGTGAGCGCAGCGACGACGCCGAGGGCCGTGAGCGCGGTGGTCTTGTGGATGGTTCCCATGGATCTCTTTCAGTGAGGGGTGGAGCGGGTCAGGAGAGGGCGGTCGTGAGTTGGCGAGCCTCGACGTCGTCGTCGACCCATTCGAGGCGGATGCCGGTGGCGGCATCGAAGAGGTGTGTGTCAGTCGCGAGTGCGTGCAGTGCGAGGGGGGTGCCCTCGTCGAACTGCGTGCCGGGACGCGTGCGGAGGGCG
This sequence comes from Salinibacterium sp. GXW1014, assembly GCF_044769865.1. NCBI lineage: Bacteria > Bacillati > Actinomycetota > Actinomycetes > Micrococcales > Microbacteriaceae > Salinibacterium > Salinibacterium sp. GXW1014. The sequence continues at coordinate 880,446 of NZ_JBIZWA010000001.1, read as the reverse complement.
ACGGGTCGGTCGCCGACCGAGGCAAGCACGAGCGTCTCGTGTCCGAGCTTCTCGATCGACGACACTGTGGCGTCGAGCGCGATGCCCTCGGCTCCGGCTGGAAGCGGGCCGACGTGGAGGTGCTCGGGTCGCACGCCGAGCGTGACGAAGAGTTCGGGGCTCTCGCCCGCGCGCACTGTGCCGCCGAAGCTGTTGCCTTCCACTCGCACGCTTCCGGCGTGACTCGTGACGGTCGCTGGCAGAAGATTCATCGGGGGGCTTCCGATGAATCCGGCGACGAAGACGCTCGTGGGGCGGTGGTAGATCTCGTCAGGGGTGCCGACCTGTTCGACGCGGCCCGCATTGAGCACGGCGATGCGGGTGGCCATCGTCATCGCCTCGACCTGGTCGTGAGTGACGTAGACGAAGGTGGCGCCGAGGCGGCGGTGGAGCGAGACGAGTTCGTGGCGGGTCGCGGTGCGCAGCTTCGCGTCGAGGTTTGAGAGCGGTTCGTCCATGAGGAAGGCCCGGGGGTCTCGCACGAGTGCCCGGCCGACGGCGACGCGCTGGCGCTGGCCTCCGCTGAGTTCCTTGGGGCGTCGTTCGAGCAGGTGCGCGATGTCGAGACTCTCTGCGGTGCGCTGGACGCGATCGCGGATCTCGTTGCGGGGGCGGCGCCGGGCGCGCAGGGGGAAGGCAAGGTTCTGGGCGACGGTGAGGTGGGGGTAGAGCGCGTAGCTCTGGAACACCATTGCGAGGTCGCGACCACGTGCTGGTTCTGCCGTCACATCGCGGTCGTCGACCCGGATGCGACCGGATGTCGCGGGAAGCAGCCCGGCGAGCATCCGGAGCAATGTCGACTTGCCGCATCCGCTCGGCCCGAGGAGGACGAGGAACTCGCCGTCGTCGATGGTGAGGCTGACGCGGTCGACGGCGACCGTCTTCGCGAACCTCCGGCTGAGGTTCTCGATCTCGATGCGTCCCATAGTGCTCCCTGTATCGGCGTTTCACGTCTGCGTAAGTCATGCAATGACGTTTCACCGTGAGCGTGCTTTGTGAGGGTGAACGGAGAGTGAAGGCAGCGCGAACCAGAGTTGAAGACTGGGACAGGGATCAGCCGAGGGGCGATTCACCCTCAGGCTCGGGGAGAACGCTCTCGAAGATCTCCTCGCTCGCGAGCGCGGTCGAGCGCTCCAGCACCGAACGGCGGGATGCCACCTCAAGCTGCATCGCGTTCAAAATCACCATCTGCACCATGTTGCTGGCGAGCACCGAGTGCTGCCACGACGCCCCAGCGACGCCAGCCGTCACCGTGACATCCCCCAGTTGCGCCAGCCGAGACCTCGCGTAACCGGTGACGGCGATGACCGATGCGCCCGACTTCTTCGCGGCCTCAGCGGCGGTGACCGTCGCGGGTGTCATGCCGGAGTCGCTCACGGCGAGGCACACGTCATTCGCATCGAGCAGGCGACAGGTGAGCGCCTGCACTACGGGATCACTTGGCGCCTCGACCGCAATGCCAGAGAACGCGGAACGCAGCGACAGCGCCTGCACCGTCGCGGCAGACGACCCGGAACCGATCAGCACTATTCGCCGCGCCTCGGACAACAGCGAGACGGCACGTTCGATGATCCCCGCGTCCATCGCCTTCGCGGCGCCCTCGAGCAGCGACGCGGTCTCGCGAAGCTGCCGTGCCGCGCGCCCAGCAATGCCGGCCTGCTCGAGCACGAGCGACTCGCCAGCGGCAGCCGCAGCCCCGGCGTCGCGCACGAGCAGCGTGCGCACGTGTTGGAAGCCCTTGAAGCCCATCGCCTGGCACGCCCTGATCACGGTGGCCGCCGACGTGCCGCATCGGGCAGCGAGATCAGATGCCGCCAGCTCAGGAATCCCGCCGGGATCGGCGATCATCTGCTCAACCACGAGGCGCTCGCTCGGGTTGAGCTTCGGCAGCGAGGCGCGCATGACCGCGACGGTAGACCCGAGTTCCGGCGTGAACATGCGCACAGTGTAGTGACGCTGGGTATCCGCTAGGCGTTCGCGGGCACCCGCACGACGAGCCCGCCCGGTTCGACGGATGCCTTGAACGCGACCGCCTTGCCGAACTCGTCGCCGTCGAGCTCGAACTCCTCGGGCCGGCTGAGACGGGCAACGAAGGTGGACCCCTTCATATAGCGGAGGGTGCGCACCTCCTTCGTGTAGCTGAGGAGCTTGCGGCCGACCTGGGTGCGGCGCAACACGCCGTTCTCCCACACGATCTTGACCCAGATCTGCACCCAGCCGACGAGCCCCTTGGGGCGCAGTGCGACCACATCGAAGATCCCGTCGTCGACGGCGGCTTCCGGCAGCAGCAGGATGTTGCCGGGGAGTGAGCCGCAGTTGCCGATGAGCACCGTGTGGGCCGACATGGCGCGGCTGGGGGAATCGTCGACACTGAAGCGCATGCGCAGTCGGTGGTTGCCGCGGAGCGAGCGTGCGATCGCGTCGACATAGGCGAGCCAGCCGACCTTCTTCTTCAGCTCGGGGTTGGTGTTGGCGATCATTTGCGCGTCGAGGCCGACTCCCGCCATGACGACGAAGACGAACTTGTCGCGCGAGCCGTCTTCACGTTCCGCCTCGAGCAGGCCCAGGTCGATGGGGCGGTCCTTGCCGAAGAAGGCCGCACCGACCGAGTGCTCGAGGTTGTCGAGGGTGAGGTCGAGGTTGCGGGCGAGCAGGTTTCCGGTGCCGGAGGGAAGGAGGGCGAGCCGAGCATCCGTGCCGTGGAGTCCCTCGGCGACGCAGCGGACCGTGCCGTCACCGCCAGCCGCCATGATGACGCTCGCGCCGTGGGCGACGGCTTCCCTGGTCTGGCCGACGCCCGGGTCATCGACCGTCGTCTCGAACCAGAGGGTCTCCTCCCAGTTCGCCTGCCCCTCGACCATCGCCACCACCTCGCGGAGCGCGTCGATGTCGACCTTGATGGGGTTGTAGACGACGGCCGCGCGTCGAGTTGAGGTTGCCACGACTCCCAAGCTACGTCATGACACGCCCGAATAGACTGGGAGGGTGATTGACCCGCAGCTGCTTCGTGAGAACCCCGATGCCATCCGAGTTTCCCAGCGAGCGCGCGGCGCATCCGTCGAGCTGGTCGATGAGGCGCTCGCCGCCGACCAGCGCCGCCGCAGCGCCATCTCGGAGTCGGAGTCGTTGCGTGCCGAGCAGAAGGCCTTCGGCAAGCAGGTCGCGCAGGCGAAGGGTGACGAGAAGCAGGCGCTGCTGGCGAAGGCCCAGCAGATGGCCGCACGCGTCAAGGAGCTTGCGTCGGTGACGGCGGATGCCGAGGCCGAGTTCACAAGGTTGGCTGGCGCCATCCAGAATCCCATCATCGAGGGCGTGCCCTCGGGCGGCGAGGAGGACTTCGTCACCCTTCGCGAGGTGGGGGAGAAGGCGAGCTTCGACTTCGAGCCGCGCGACCACGCCGAGCTGGGCGAGTTGCTCGGCGCGATCGACATCCCGCGCGGCGTGAAGGTCTCGGGCAGCCGCTTCTACTTCCTGCGCGGCATCGGCGCCCGGCTCGAGTTGGCGCTCATGAACATGGCCCTCGACAAGGCGATCGCGGAGGGCTTCGTGCCCCTCATCACCCCGACGCTCGTGCGCCCCGAGGTCATGGCCGGCACGGGCTTTCTCGGCGAGCACTCCGATGAGATCTACTACCTCCCCGCCGACGACCTCTACCTGACGGGCACGAGTGAGGTGGCGCTCGCCGGCTACCACGCGGACGAGATCATCGACCTCTCGGGCGGTCCCATGCGCTACGCGGGATGGTCGACCTGCTACCGCCGCGAGGCCGGGTCTGCTGGCAAGGACAACCGCGGCATCCTGCGCGTGCACCAGTTCAACAAGCTCGAGATGTTCAGCTACGCGCTGCCCGAGAATGCGGAGGCGGAGCACGAGCGCCTCGTCGGCTTCCAGGAGCAGATGCTGCAGGCCTGCGAACTCAGCTACCGCGTGATCGATGTCGCAGCCGGCGACCTCGGCTCAAGCGCGGCCCGCAAGTTCGACATCGAGGCGTGGGTGCCGACGCAGGGCACCTACCGCGAGCTCACGAGCACCTCGAACTGCACGACGTACCAGGCGCGTCGCCTCGACATCCGCTCACGCGGCGAGTCGGGCAAGACGGCGCCGGTCGCCACCCTCAACGGCACCCTCGCAACGACGCGGTGGCTTGTCGCAATTCTCGAAACACACCAGCAGGCCGACGGGTCGGTGCGCGTGCCTGAGGCGCTGCGCCCCTACCTCGGCGGCCTCGAAACGATGGAGCCGATCAAGCAGTGACCGACCCCGTAAAGCAGCAAGACGTTCCCGACACGATTCCCGCGCCCGACGCGCCCGCAACGGCCACCGCGCCAACGCCGACCCCGACGACGGATGCCCCGTGGCTCGTCGCTCTCGACGTCGACGGCACCATCATGCTGGCCGATGGCACGATCACTCCCGCCGTCGCATCCGAGGTGGCACGCCTCCGTGATGCGGGGCACGAGGTCATGATCGCGACCGGCCGTGCAGCGTCGATGACGCTCCCGGTCGTGGAGCAGCTGCAGATCGCGCCGGAGTACCTCGTGTGCTCGAACGGTGCCGTCACCTTGCGCCGCGACCCGAATGCCCCGCTCGGCTACACGCGCGCCCACGTCGAGACCTTCAACCCAACCGGTGTGCTCACTGCGATCTACGAACGGCTCGAGGGCGCGAGCTTCGCGGTCGAGGATGAGCACGGGCACTACCGCTATGTCGGCGACTTTCCCAACGCATCCCTCGGCATCTCGAGCGAGCAGGTCGAGTTCGAGCAACTGCTCGACGTGGAGGCCACCCGCGTCGTCGTGCTCTCCTTCGAGCACGGGCAGGAAGAGTTCCTGAGCATCGTCGAGGAGATCGGCCTCCACAAGGTGAGCTACAACATCGGATGGACCGCCTGGCTCGACATCGCCCCCGACGGCGTCAACAAGGCCACCGGCATGGAACGCGTGCGCGAGTGGCTCGACATGCCTCGGTCGCGCATCATCGCCGTCGGTGACGGCCGCAACGACCTTGAGCTGCTCGAGTGGGCAGCCGTGCAGGGTCGTGGCGTCGCGATGGGGCAGGCGCCCGACGAGGTCAAGGCGGCGGCCAACGAGCTGACGGGCCGCGACGACGAGGACGGTCTGGCGGCAACCCTCGCGACTGTCGCTCGCGACGGGTAGCGTTCCGCCGGGCATCCGTTAGAATCGGCGGTCGGGGGAGACTCCGGGAGGGCTGTCCGAGCGGCCGATGGAGCTGGTCTTGAAAACCAGTGGGCAGAAATGTCTCGTGGGTTCGAATCCCACGCCCTCCGCCATTGCCCGAACTGCAGGAGGCGAGACAGCGTGACCCGAACGACGCCGCGTGCAGCGCCAAGCGTGATTGCACGTCACGGACGCCTGCACACTCCGGGGACGTTCGTCGGTCTCCTGAAGCTCGTGGGGGCATCCCTCGTCGTGTTGCTCATCAGCGGTCTCGCGGTCGCGGGCCTGACGGTGCAGCAGCTGCAGTCGAGCATCACCTCGGTCGCGCTTGAGGGCGAGAACGAGGCCCCGCCGCCCGCGATCGGCGAAGCCGAGGGCGGCTTCAACGTGCTCATCGTCGGCAGTGATGAGTGCGAGGCAGAGGGCGGATGTCGCGACCGCCAGGGCCGCCTCAATGACGTCAACATCCTCGTGCACGTGTCGGAGGACCACAGCAATGCGACTGCGGTCAGCTTTCCGCGCGACCTTGTCGTGCCGATTCCAGCGTGCCAGCGCGAGGACGGCGAGGGCCGCCTCCCCTCGATGTCGGCCCAGCCGATCAACGTCGCACTCTCGCACGGCGGGCTTAACTGCGTCGTCCGCACGGTCGAGGAGCTCACGGGCCTCGAGATCCCTTACGCGGCCATGACGACCTTCACGGGCGTCGTCTACATGTCGACCGCGGTCGGCGGCGTTACCGTCTGCACGACCGGCCCCATGGTCGACCGGCTCTCGGGCATCAACCTGCCGACGGCGGGCGAGCACACGCTTGTAGGCCACGACGCGCTTGCCTTCCTCCGCAGCCGCCACGGTGTCGGCGACGGCAGCGACCTCGGCCGCATTAGCTCGCAGCAGGTGTTCCTCTCGGCGCTCGCCCGCAAGGTGACGTCTGAGGGCGTGCTCGACGACCCCACCACGATCTACCGCCTCGCGAACGCCGCGACGCAGAACATGACGCTCTCCAACAGCATGACGAACGTGACGACGCTCGTGTCGATGGCGAGCGTGTTCAGGAACATGAGCCTCGACCGCATCACGTTCGTGCAGTACCCGAGCACGACTGGGCTTGGCGGCGTCTATGAGGGAAAGGTCGCGCCGATAAAGTCCGTCGCGGAGGAGCTCATGGAGAGACTCCAGAACGACGAGCCGGTCATCCCGTCCGAGACGGGCCGCGGTTCGGTCGATTCGGAGCCTGAGGTTCCCACCGATCCCGTGACGCCCGAGGTTCCGGCCGACCCCGCGACGCCCGCAGATCCGGCGACCCCCACGGACCCGGCGACGCCGGCGGCACCCGAACCGATCGAGGGTCTCCTTGGCCAGTCAGCGGCGCAAAATACGTGTGCCAAGGTCAACCGCCACTGACGCTCCCGCCCTCGAATCGGAGTCTCGGCCGCATGCCGCTATGATGGGTCGAGCAACTGGAGACGTCGCATAGTCCGGCCTAGTGCACCACCCTGCTAAGGTGGAGTCCCCGTAAGGGGACCAGGGGTTCAAATCCCCTCGTCTCCGCGCAAATCGAAACCCCCGGAACCTCATTGGTTGCCGGGGGTTTTCGCGTCCGTGCCGCTGCGCCCCGAGCATCCGCCCCTCCAATAGGATCGCTTCGATATATCCACCGGCCGGGGGCCGCACATCAGCGAGGATGCCGATGACCGAGACTGTGACCACGCCTGCCGCTGCCCGACTCGAACCGGTGGGGCCCCGCGTGTGGGCGACCGTCGTGCTCGTCGGATTCGTCGGCCAGCTCGCCTGGACCGTCGAGAACATGTACCTCAACGTGTTCGTCTACAACACGATCACGACCGACCCGACCGTCATCGCGCTCATGGTGGCTGCATCCGCTGTCGCTGCGACGCTCGCGACGATGTTCCTGGGCACGGCGTCCGACCGCGCGCGCAGGCGCAAGCCCTTCATCGCGATCGGCTACGTGCTGTGGGGCCTCACGACGGCCGCGTTCGGCCTGATCCAACCGGATGCGGGAGCACAGGCAGCCCAGGCCGTCGGCCTGGCCGTCGTCGCGGTCATCGCGCTCGACTGCATCATGACGGTGTTCGGCAGCGGCGCGAACGATGCCGCCTTCAACGCCTGGGTCACCGAGTCGACGACGAGCCGCAACCGGGGCCGGGTCGACGGTGTGCTCGCGGTGATGCCGCTCCTGTCGATGCTCGTCGTGTTCGGCGCGCTCGACGGCCTGACGCAGGCGGGGGAGTGGGGCCTGTTCTTCGGCATCGTCGGCGGATCAACGGCGGTCGTCGGCGTGGTCGCCTGGTTCCTCGTCAAGGAGCCGGCACAGATCCAGACGACGAGCGATGGCTACGTTGCATCCCTCATCCACGGTCTTCGCCCGAGTTCGGTGCGCGCGAACCCGCGCCTCTATGTGCTGCTCATCGCGACGGCCGTGCTGGGCGTGAGCACGCAGATCTTCATCCCGTACCTCATCATCTACATCCAGCGGTACCTGCTGATCGACGGGTACGCGATCGTGCTGGCGAGCGTCCTGACGGTTGCGTCAGTCGTCAGCGTGCTCGGTGGTCGCGTGATCGACCGCGTCGGCAAGGTGCGCGCGATCATCCCCGCCATCATGATCATGGCCGTCGGACTCATTGCGATGGCGCTCGTGCGCGACATGCTCTCCGTCATCGCGGCGGGCATCGTCATGATGGCGGGCTTCATGCTGACCGCGGCATCCCTCTCCGCCTCGGTGCGCGATGCGACACCCCTCGACCGCGTCGGCATGACACAGGGACTGCGGATGATCGCGCTCGTCTTGATCCCCATGGTGGTGGGCCCGTTCATCGGTGCCGCCGTCATCATCGGCGCCAACGAAACCTACATCGACCTCGGCGTCGAGAAGCAGGTGCCGACGCCGTGGATGTTCGTGGCTGCGGCCATTGTCTCAGTGCTCGTCATCATCCCGGCCCTCGTGCTGCGACGGATGCCCGAGCCGCAGTCTCGGGAGGTCGAGGCGTGACCCTGACGACGCCGTGGGGCGCCGAGCTCGACGCTGACGCGCCCCTGCCCGAGTATCCGCGGCCGCAGTTGGTGCGCGACGGATGGCTCAATCTGAATGGGCGGTGGCGTTACGCGATCACGCCCTTCGAGGCATCCGACCCGCTTGACGTTGCCGACCCGACGTCGGTGCCGGGCGAGTGGGACGGCGAGATCGTCGTGCCGTTCTCGCCCGAGACGCCGCTGTCGGGGGTCGGGCGACACCTCGGCGAGGCCGAGACGCTCTGGTACCGCCGCACGCTCGAGTTCGAGCCGGGCGAGGGGCGGGTGCTGCTGCACTTCGGGGCGGTCGACCAGTCGTGCCGGGTGAGCGTCAACGGCGTCGAGGTGGGCGGCCACACGGGCGGGTACCTGCCCTTCACGCTCGACGTGACCGAGGCGATGCGCGGCCGCGCGGAGCACGAACTCGTTGTTACCGTGCGCGACGTGAGCGACACGTCGTGGCTGTCGCGCGGTAAGCAGTCGTCGAAGCGCGGCGGCATTTGGTACACGCCGCAGTCGGGCATCTGGCAGACGGTGTGGATCGAGCGGGTGCCGCACGCCGCCGTGGACCGCCTCGTGCTCACGCCCCACCTCGACTCCGGCGAGATCGCGGTCACGGTCGAGAGCTCCCACGCACGCGAGAACGCCACGGTCGAGGTGCTCGACGGGGGAGCGGTCGTGGCGACGGCGACGATTCCCGTGAACGCGGCCACGCGCATCCGTCTCCCGCAGCCGGTGCGCGCATGGTCGCCTGAGGATCCTCACCTCTATGACGTGACGGTCACCCTCGGCGAAGACCGCGTGGGCAGCTACTTCGGGATGCGATCGTTCGGCGTCGCGAAGGATGAGCACGGGCATCCGAGGCTCACCCTCAATGGCGCGCCCTACCTGCATGTCGGCCTGCTCGACCAGGGTTACTGGCCCGACGGCGGCTACACGGCGCCGAGCGATGCGGCCCTCGAATACGACGTCGCCCTCGCGAAGCGCCTCGGCTACACGATGCTGCGCAAGCACATCAAGGTCGAGCCCCTGCGCTGGTACCACCACTGCGACCGACTCGGGATGCTCGTGTGGCAGGACGCCGTCAACGGCGGCGGCGCCTACAGTCCCGCCGTCGTGACCGCACCCGTGATCGCTTCGCCGCGCCTGCCTGACCGCTGGTATCGGGTGTTCTCCCGAGCGGATGCCCGTGGCCGCGCGCACTTCGAAGAAGAACTCGTCGACATGGTCGAGCACCTGCGCAGCGTGCCGTCGCTCGCGATGTGGGTGCCCTTCAACGAGGCGTGGGGGCAGTTCGACGCGGCGCGCATCGCCGAACTCGTGCGCACGCTCGACCCCACCCGCACGATCGACCACGCGAGCGGATGGCACGACCAGGGCGCCGGTGACTTGCGGAGTCTGCACATCTACTTCACGAAGGTGCGGGCGCCGCGCCGACCCGATGGGCGCGTGCTCGCCCTGACCGAGTATGGCGGTTACAGCCTGCCCGTCGAGGGCCACGAGTGGGGCTCGCGCGTCTTCGGCTACCGTCGCTACGACACTGCCGACAAGCTGGAGGCCGCGTTCCGCGAGCTGCACGAGCGACAGATCGAGCCCGCCATCACGCGGGGACTCGCTGCGGTCGTCTACACGCAGCTCTCGGATGTCGAGGACGAGGTCAACGGGCTCGTCACCTACGACCGTCGGGTCGTGAAACTGCCGGAGGATGCCGTACGTGCGGTCAACGACAGGCTGCGGGCCGCGGCCGGGGAAGGAAACTGATGGAACGCGAACTCACGGAGCCGGTCTCCCTCACAGGCCCAGACGGCCGTCTCAACAGGGACGCGGTCGGCTGGGCGCGCACCTCGCTCGTCGACACCTCCGGCATCGGCACGGGCAAGGCGTGGGGTCGCAACAAGCGCTGGGAGTATTGGAGCGTCACGACGCCCACCCACCTCATCGCCCTCACCGCCTCGTCGATCGACTACGCGGCTGTGCACGAGGTCTGGGTCTTCGATCGCCGCACCCTCACGGCCCGCAGCAAGAACGCGACCGTCATCCCGGCCCGCGGGGTCTCGCTTGGACCGTCGCTCGGTGACACCCCCGTGCGCGCGGTCGCCAAGGGGCTGCAGATCGAGATCGACGAGGTACCGGGCGGCACGCGGCTGCGGGGGACGATCGATGGGGCATCGTTCGACATCGTCGCCGCCAAGCCGGAGGGGCACGAATGCCTGGCGGTTGTCGTGCCGTGGAGCGACTCCCGCTTCCAGTACACGGTCAAGGATGTCGCGCGCCCCGCCAGCGGAACCCTCACGGTCGACGGGGTCGAGCATCCGCTGCCCGACGGCGAATCGTGGGCCGTGCTCGATCACGGTCGCGGCCGCTGGCCCTACGACGTGACCTGGAATTGGGGTGCCGGCTCGGGCGTCTCGAACGGCCGCACGATCGGCATCCAGGTGGGCGGCAAGTGGACCCTCGGTACGCCATCGACCGAGAATGGCGTGCAGATCGACGGGCGCATGCACAAGATCAGCACCGAACTCACCTGGGACTACACGATCGGCGACTGGCTCCGCCCCTGGCGCCTCACCGGTGGTGGGCTGGATGTCACGTTGACGCCCTTCTACGACAAGGTCAGCCGCACCAACCTCGGCATCGTCGCGGCATCCACCGACCAGGTCTTCGGGCACTGGGCGGGCAGCTTCACGACGGGGGAGGGCGAGCGCGTCGAGTTCGACGGCATCCTGGGCTTCGCGGAGCACGTGCACAACCGCTGGTAAGCGAGACTGGTCCCATGCCCGCTTCATCGCAGACCCAGCCGAACTTTCAGCGCAACGCCCTCGCCCCCGGGCTGCTCGCGGCCGTCACACTGCTCGTGTCACCGCTGTTCCTTGAGGGCACGGGGGCCATCATCATCCGCTTCATCGTGGCGATCCTTGCGCTCGTCGTGGCGTGGTTTGCGTGGCAGGCGGGGCAGTGGTGGTGGACGGCCGTCTTCGCGGTCGTCGCCGTGCTGTGGAACCCCGTCTGGCCGTTCGAGTTCTCCGGCACCTGGTGGACGGCGGCACAACCGCTCGCGGGTGCGCTCTTCATCGCGGCGGGCATCCTGATCAAGTCGGCGCGCACGACAGGTTAGCTCCGGCCAGCTCAGATTGACCGCGGCCCGACTCAGGCGCATAATCTAAAACGACAGTACTGTCGTTTTAGATCGCGCGTGATGCGCAGCAGGCACGAGGAGAAACAATGTCGAAGCAGCGGGTCGTCGTGATCGGTGCAGGTGTGCTCGGGCTGTTCACGGCTCGCGAGCTCCTCCAGCACTCGGACATCGAGGTCACGGTGCTCGATAAGGCGCACCCCGGCGACGGCTCCTCGGGCCGCTCGGTCGGCATGGTGGAGACCCAGTACTTCACGCGCCCGACCGTCGAGGTGCGAGCCTACGGCCGCGAGCACTACGCCCAGCTCGAGCAGGAGGGCCTCACCTTCACGCACGGCGGCTACCTGCGGCTTGCGCGCACCGAGGCCGACATGGAGAGCTTCCGCGAGAGCATCGCGATCCAGCGAGAGTTCGGCATCGAAGACGCCGAGATCCTCAGCGCCGACGACATCGCCACCCGCTGGCCCCAGATCATCACCGAGGGGCTCATCGGGGGCCTCCTCGGCACCTGGGACGGCTTCGTCGACGGCTTCGAGGTCTGCCAGAACCTCGCCGCGTGGGTCCGCTCGCAGGGCGGCACGGTCAAGACCGGCCAGGAGGTCACGGGCGCAAGCCGCGACGGCGACGTCTGGCGCATCACGACCGCGGCCGGCGAGTACGAGGCCGACGTCGTCGTCAACGCGGCCGGCCCCCACGCGGGCGTGATCGGCGAGATGCTCGGCGCCCCCGTCCCGCTGCTTCCCATGCTCCACGGCGCCGTCACGGTGCGCGTGCCCGAGTTCAAGACCCCCACGCCATTCGTCATGGACTACATCCCCGGCTCGGGTGTCGATGGCGTCTACTTCCGCTCGGAGGGCACCCAGCACCTCATCGCCGGCCTCCACACAGAAGAGGTCATCGGCGACGCGGTCAGCCCCGACGTGCTCCTCCGCTCGGTCGGTGACGACGTGCTCGAGCGCATCGTCGAGCTCCTCGCGGAGCGCCTCAGTAATGCCGACGACCTCGAGCTCGACCGCAGCTGGCAGGGCATCTACCCCATGACGCCCGACCACCAGCCCATCGTGGGCGCGCACCCCGCGGCATCCGGTGTCGTCTGCGCGCTCGGTGCCGGTGGCTCGGGAATCCAGCTCTCCCCGGCGATCGGCCGCCTCGCAGCCGACGCCGTGCGCGGCATCACGGAGCCCGCGTTCGAGATCGCGCCGGAGTGGGACGCGGCGCGGTTCACCGAGTCGGCGTAGCCCGGCCCCATGCGCATGTTTGGTGGCGTTGCGCACGATAGACCGTGCACAACGCCACCAAGGCTGCGCATCGCCCGCCTCTCGGTGCCGAAAACTCGCAGCCCCGCGGCAGCGTTTCGGACGTAGCATCCGTCGCAACAGGCACTCACCGCCGAGCGCCTGGGATGCGGAGGAAGCTGTGGCACATCGTGCTCGCGCTCGCCGGCGGTGTGCTGGCCGGATGCTCGAGTGGCGGCCCCGCCGAGGTGCGGTTCCACCTGAGCAAGCCGGAGGCGATCCCGTACTTTCGCGACTTGATCAGGGAATACAACGATTCCCAGGACGAGATCGAGGTCGTCTTCGACACCAGCTCGAACCTGCAGGCGGGGTTCCTCCGCGGAAACCCGCCCGACCTGGGCCTCCTCAACTACAACATGGAGATGGCGCGCTTCATGGAGCGCGGGGCGCTGAGCGACCTCGGCGACATGCCCGAGGCGGAGCGCATCCGGCCCGACGTGCAGGAGCTCGTCGACCAGTATGCGACCTACCCCGGGCGCACGAGCGTGCTGCCGTACTCGGTGATGGCGGCATCCGTCATCTACAACGTCGAGATCTTCGAGCAGCACGGCCTTGAGGTGCCGACGACGTGGGACGAGCTCATCGCGGTCTGCGACGCGCTCGAAGCGGCGGGAGTCACCCCCTTCTACGGAACGTTCAAGGAGCCGTGGTCGATCGGCCAGGGCTGGTTCGACTACTCGGTCGGCGGCATGGTCGACGTCGCGGGGTTCGTCGAGGAGATCAACGAGCTCGGCACCGAGATTGGCCCCGACTCGGAGGTGTCGTTCCAGCAGACCCTCAAGGAGCCGGCCGAGCGGATGGTGCAGCTCGCCGAGTATGCGAACCCGGATGCCGCAAGCCGCGGCTACGGCGACGGCAACCTTGCCTTCGCCCAAGGTGAGGCGGCCATGTACCTGCAGGGGCCGTGGGCGCTGGGGGAGATCGCGAAGACCGACGACCAGCTCAACCTGGGCACCTTCCCCCTGCCGATGACCGACAACCCCGACGACCTCAGGGTGCGGGTCAACATCGACCTGGCCGCGTGGATCCCGGAGGCGTCCCAACAGAAGGAGGGTGCCCGCGAGTTCCTCAGCTTCATCATGCAGCCCGAGATCATGGACGAGTACAACGCCGAGTTCCTTGGCTTCGGCACGACGACGGATGCCGCCCCGGCGACCGACGAACGCATTCTCGCCATGCAGCCCTATTACGACGAGGGGCTCTTCTATCAGGGCGTCACCAAGGCGGTGCCGTTGACCATCCCGATCGACAACCTCTTGCAGGGCCTCATCACGGGCGGCGACGTCGACTCGACGCTTCGCCGCCTCGACGAGGAGTGGGCGCGCCTCGCGCTGCGCCAGTAGGGAATGCGACGATGACGAGCGACAGCACCACCGCAATCACGACACCGGATGCCTCAAGCGGCGCCATTCGCACCCTCCGGTCGACCAAGGCGGGCCGGCGGCGTGGGGTCGACCCGGTGTACTACGCGTTCCTCCTCCCGGCGCTCATCCTCTTCACCCTCTGCATCACGCTGCCCGCCGTGATCGGCATCTTCTTCAGCCTCACCAACTCGATCGGCTTCGGCGACTGGGAGTTCATCGGCGTCACCAACTACGTGGCGGTGTTCTCCGACCCGGCGATCTGGGCCAGCTACGGCTTCACCTTCGGCTTCGCGGCTGTCACGGTGATCCTCGTCAACGTGATCGCGCTGTTCCTGGCGGTGCTGCTGGTGTCGCGCATCCGGTTCAAGACGGCGCTGCGCACGGTCTTCGTGATCCCCATGGTGATCTCGGGCATCGTCATCGCCTACGTCTTCAACTTCCTCTTCTCCAACTCGCTGCCGGAGTTCGGTGCGGCAACCGGAATCGGATGGCTCACCCAGAGCATCCTCGCCAACCCCGACCTCGCGTGGCTGGCGATCGTGATCGTCACCGCATGGCAGGCGATCCCCGGCACCCTGCTGATCTACATCGCCGGGCTGCTGTCGATCCCCGGCGACGTCTATGAGGCGGCGGACATCGATGGAGCGGGCAAGCGGCAGCAGTTCTTCCGCATCACCCTGCCACTCGTGGCCGGGTATGTGGTCATCAACGTCATCCTGGGGTTCAAGAACTACCTGAACGCCTACGACATCATCGTCGGCCTCACCAACGGCGGGCCCGGCACGGCAACCCGCTCGATCGCCATGACGATCGTGACCGGCTTCACCAGCGGTGACTACGCGTACCAGATGGCGAACGCGACGATCTTCTTCGTCATCGCGGTCGTGATCGCCCTCGCGCAACTGCGGGTGACCCGGGGAAGGAGCGTGCTCTGATGACGCAGACACAGCCCGCCGCTGCGGCGCGGGAGGCCAACGCGATCGACCCGGAGAAGCCCGGGGGAGTGCAGAACCGGCGGCGCGGAAGGGTGGGTGCCGAGCGGGTCAACTGGCCGGGCACGATCATCCTGTTCCTGTGCGCGCTCACCGTGCTCGTGCCGCTCTATGTGACGATCGCGATGTCGTTCAAGACGACGGGGCAGGCGGTCGACGGCAATGCCTTCGCCATACCCGCGCCATTCAGCGTGGATGGTTTCGTCACCGCGTGGGAACTCACCGACTTCCCGGTCGCCTTCACGGTGTCGACGCTCATCACGGTGGTGACCGTCGTCGGCACGGTCGTGCTCGCGGCCGCGGCATCCTTCGCAATCACCCGCAACTGGGAGAGGAGGCTGTTCCGCTGGTCGTTCTTCTACCTGCTGGCGGCGATGTTCCTGCCGTTCCCTGTGGTGGCGCTGCCGCAGATCCAGCTCACGGGCCTCGCGGGGCTCGATAATCCTGCCGGGGTCGCGCTGCTGCACATCATGTTCCAGCTATCGTTCAGCATCCTGCTGTTCACGGCTTTCCTGCGATCGATCCCCGATGAGCTGGAGGAGAGCGCGCGCATCGACGGGGCCACGACCTGGCAGACGTTCTGGCAGCTGATCTTCCCGCTGCTCGCACCCATGGCAGCGACGGTCGGCATCTTCGCGTTCCTCGCCTCCTGGAACGACTTCATGATGCCGTCGCTCATCATCTCCGACCCCGGCCTGCAGACGCTGCCGGTCGTGCAGAACATGTTCCAGACCCAGTTCAGCAACAACTACAACGTGTCGTTCGCGTCGTATCTGATGGCGATGGCGCCCGCGATCATCGTCTACCTCTTCACGCAGCGCTGGGTCATGGAGGGCGTCACGCAGGGCGCCGTGAAGGGCTGAGCGGATGCCGCAACACCTGCGATGTGCGGGTTCGGTGGCGGTGTGCGTGCTAGAGCATGCACACCGCCACCACACCCGCACATCGCGCGAGGCAACTAGCGCTGCGGCGTGAACCCCCGCAGCCGCAGGCTGTTGCTCACCACGAACACGCTCGAGAACGCCATCGCCGCCCCCGCGATCATGGGGTTGAGCAGCCCGAGCGCCGCGAGCGGGATCGCGGCCACGTTGTATGCGAACGCCCAGAACAGGTTGCCCTTGATGGTGCCGAGCGTCCTGCGGGAGAGCCGGATGGCATCCGCCACCGAGCGCAGGTCGCCCTGCACGAGGGTGAGGTCGCTCGCCTCGATCGCGATGTCGGTGCCGGTGCCCATCGAGAGGCCCAGGTCGGCCTGCGCCAGCGCGGGGGCGTCGTTGATGCCGTCGCCGACCATCGCGACGACGTGGCCCTCACTCTGAAGACGGGTGATGACATCCACCTTGTCGCCGGGCAGCACATCGGCGAACACCTGCTCGATGCCCACCTCGGCGCCGACCTCGCGCGCGACCGCCTCGTTGTCGCCCGTCAGCAGCACCGGCGTCAGCCCGAGCGCCTTGAGCGAGGCGATCGCCTCTGCGCTCGTCGGCTTGATCGTGTCGGCGATGACGAGCACCGCCCTGGCGGCACCGTCCCAGCCGACGGCGATTGAGGTGCGACCGGATGCCGCGGCCTCACGCTGCGCCTCCGCGAGGGTCTCATCGAGCGCGAGTCCCCAGTCGGCCAGCAGGCTCGGCCTGCCGACGACGACGGCGTGGCCGTCGACGATGCCCTGCACGCCGAGGCCCTCAACGTTCTCGAACGACTCGGGGGCGGGCAGCTCGCCCTGGGCAGACGCGGCGTCCGCGATGGCCCTGGCGATCGGATGCTCCGACGCCGCCTCGAGCGCACCGGCAAGCTTCAACACCTCTTCACGGGTGGTTGAACCGCCTGTGATCACCTCGACCAGCGACATCCGCCCCTCAGTGACGGTGCCGGTCTTGTCGAGCACGACCGTGTCGATGCGGCGGGTGGATTCGAGCATTTCAGGGCCGCGGATGATGATGCCCAGCTGGGCGCCACGCCCTGTGCCGACGAGAAGGGCGGTGGGGGTCGCGAGTCCGAGCGCGCACGGGCAGGCGATGATGAGCACGGCGACGGCCGCCGTGAAGGCGAACTCGGGGGTCGCGCCCGACAACAGCCACACGGCAAGGGTGACGGCCGCGATGACGAAGACGATGGGCACGAAGATGCCCGAGATGCGGTCGGCGAGGCGCTGCACCTCGGCCTTGCCCGACTGCGCCTGCTCCACGAGGCGCGCCATCTGGGAAAGCTGCGTGTCGGTGCCGACGCGGGTCGCGCGCACGACGAGGCGTCCGCTCACGTTGGTGGTCGCGCCGACGACCGAGTCGCCGATGCCGACCTCGACGGGAACCGATTCGCCCGTCAGCATGCTGCGATCGACGGCGGATGCCCCGGAGGTGACCACACCGTCGGTGGCGACCTTCTCACCCGGCCGCACGACGAACTCGTCGCCGACGGTGAGCTGGGCCACGGGCATCCGCTGTTCCTGTCCGTTGCGCAGGACGGCGACATCCTTGGCCCCCAGGTCGAGGAGCGAGCGCAGCGCGTCGCCGGCCCGGCGCTTTGCCCGGTGCTCGAAGTAGCGACCGGCGAGCACGAAGACGGTCACGGCGGCGGCGACCTCAAGGTAGATGTTGCCGGCGCCGGAGGTGGGCTCGAGGGTGAACTCGAAGCCGTGCGTCATGCCCGGCATTCCCGCGTGCCCGAAGAAGAGGGCGTAGAGCGACCACGCGAGGGCCGAGAAGGTGCCGACCGTGATGAGGGTGTCCATGGTGGCGGCGCCGTGGCGCAGGTTGATCCAGGTCGCCCGGTGGAATGGCGCCCCGCCCCACACGACGACGGGCGCCGTGAGGGTCAGGGAGAGCCACTGCCAGTAGGTGAACTGCCATGCGGGCACCATCGCGAGCACGACGACGGGCACGGCGAGGATCGCGCTCACGATGAGCCGGTGCTTGAGCGATGACAGCTCGCGCTCGCCGAGGTCGGCCATGTGCTCGGCGTGCGGGTCGTGCTGCTCGCGCGGGGGTGGCGGCAGTTGCGCTGTGTAGCCGGCCTTCTCGACCTCGGCGACGAGCAGCGCGGGGTCGAGCGTCTCGGGGAACCGCACGCTCGCCTTCTCCGTCGCGTAGTTGACGGATGCCTCAACGCCCTCGAGCTTGTTGAGTCGCTTCTCGACGCGGGCGGCGCACGAGGCGCACGTCATCCCCTGTACTGCGAGGTCCAGGTCGATGAGCCCGGATGTCGCGGGCTGCGGGGTCATGGCGCTGCTGGCGAGTCGCTCAGCTCGTAGCCGGCCTCGTCGATCGCCGCCGCGACGGCCTCCGCGTCGAGGGCAGATGCGCTCTCGACGGTCACGAGTCCCGAGGAGAGATCGACGTCAACCGTGCTGACGCCGTCGATCTTCGAGACTTCCTGCTTGACGGATGCGACGCAGTGCTCGCAGGTCATTCCACTCACGCTGTATTCGGTCTTCATGTGGACAACCATACCCCCAGGGGGTATAAAAGACAATGTGCATGGATATGAAGAACACAAGGAGCAGTTGCTCAAGCGCCTCCGTCGCGCGGAGGGCCAGGTTCGCGGCATCCACCGCATGATCGACGAGGACGCCTACTGCATCGACGTGCTGACGCAGGTCTCGGCCGCGACTAAGGCGCTTGAGACGGTCGCCTTGGCGCTGCTCGACGACCACCTCAAGCACTGCGTCGCCGAAGCGACCCGCGAGGGCGGGGAAGTCGCAGACCAGAAGATCGCGGAGGCATCGGCGGCGATCGCCAGGCTCGTGCGCTCGTAACCCGGCCGAGTTCCCCGAGTGGCCAAAGTTTGCGCCAAGACCCCCCCCGGGTGCCCGAAACTTTGGCCACTCGGGTGCCGGTTCGAACCTGCCCGCAGGGCCTGATATAGTCATTCAGTTGGGTTTTGACCCGACATGCGCCCGTAGCTCAATGGATAGAGCATCTGACTACGGATCAGAAGGTTAGGGGTTCGAGTCCCTTCGGGCGCACAGGCAGAGGGCCCCAGCGAGTTTCGCTGGGGCCCTTCTTCATGCTCCGGGCGCAGCGTCAGCCCTTCCTCCCGGCACGCAGCACCTCGAGGCGGCTGCGGTACTCGGTCTCGTCGATCTCGCCGCGCGCGTAGCGGTCGCCGAGCGTGTGCTCGGGTGAGCCCTGCATCCGCCACGGGCCACCGTTCTTCCTCCAGCGCCGCCCCGCCAGCGTGAACAGCAGCACGAGGAGGCCGATCCAGAAGAGGGGAATGAAGAAGAACAGCCACCCCGGCCCGCCTCCATCGGTGAACGGTCCGCCGTGCATTGCAAGGGTCGTGAGTGCGTCGGTCATCGCGTGGTCCTTTCGTCGCGGGTTCGCCTCTCGAGCCCGCGTGACAAGACTCGTCCGGCGGATGCCGCGGCGAATCGGCCCGGGGGAGGCACCTGTCGCACTCCCGACGCAGTAGGCGAGCCGCCCGACTACTCCCGGTGCGCCGGCTTCACGAGCCCGGCGTCGTAGGCGGCGATGACGAGTTGCACGCGGTCGCGCGCGCCCAGCTTGGTCATGATGCGCGACACGTGGGTCTTGGAGGTGAGGGGGCTGAGGAACAGCTCCTCGGCGATCTCAGCGTTGGTGCGGCCCTGGCCCACGAGCGCGAGCACCTCGCGTTCCCGCTCGGTGAGCACGTCGAGGGCGGCGGTGTCGACGGAGTCCTGGAGGTCGCCCGCCACGCGTTCGAGCAGGCGGCGGGTGATGCTCGGGCTCAGCAGCGCATCGCCGGCCGCGACGACGCGGATCGCCCGGATGAGTTCGACGGGTTCCGTGTCCTTGACGAGGAAGCCGCTCGCCCCGGCGCGGATCGCCCGGGTGACGTAGTCGTCCAGCTCGAAGGTCGTGAGGATGACGACGTGCGTGCCCGCGAGGGCGGGATCGGCCACGATCTGCTCGGTTGCGGCCAGCCCGTCGCCGTCGGGCATGCGGATGTCCATCAGCACGACATCGGGGGCGGTGCGCGTGACGAGGGCCACAGCATCCGTGCCCGTGGCGGCCTCGCCGACGACCGTGATGTCCGGCTCGGCGCTCAGCAGGCTGCGGAACCCGGCCCGGATGAGCTGCTGGTCGTCCGCGATCGCGACCGTGATCATGACTGCTCCTCCTCAGGTCTCGGGATGCGGGCGCGCACGCGGAAGCCGCCGCCCGGCTGCGGGCCGGCCTCGAGGGTGCCGCCCAGGAGCGTTGCGCGTTCCCGCATGCCGAGCAGGCCCCGCCCGCCGCCCGCAGTGTCGGCGGCGGTCGTGGGGGCGCCGTCGTCCACGATCTCCGCGATGTAGTGCGTGGCATTCGCTCGCACGCTCACCCGCACGTGTTTCGCCTGCGCGTGCCGCACGACGTTGGTGAGCGACTCCTGCACGATCCGGTAGAGCGCGAGCTGGATCGGCCGGGGTGCGTCGTGCTGCAGCGACTCGGGCTCCACCTCCAAGTCGATGGAGAGGCCCTGCGCCGTGACGGATGCCGCGAGTCGCTCCAGCTGCGAGAGCTCCGGCTCCGGGGCCAGCGGCGAGGCGGGGGAGCCGTCCGACCGCAGCACCCCCAGGACTGAACGAACCTCATCGAGCGCGACCCTGCTCGCCGCCTTGATCTCGGCAAGCGCCGCAGCGCCCGCCGCGGGATCGCGCTCGATGAGGTGGAGTCCCACGCCAGCCTGCACATTGATCGAGCTCAGGGAGTGGGCGAGCACGTCGTGCAGTTCGCGGGCGATGCGCACGCGTTCCGCTTCGGCCGCTGTCTGGCGGCGTTGCGCGATCGCGCGGCGATAGGCGGCCGCGCGCTCCCGTCGGGCACGCACCGCCTCGCCGATGCCCAGCACCGCCAACACCCCGAGCGTCGAGAACGCGACCCGGCTCGGAGCGAGTTCCAGAGCGAGCGAGGCGAGGAGCACGGCTGCCCACATGACTCCGGCCGAGACCCAGGCCCACACTCGGGCGTTGCGGGCGATCGCCCCGACGATCGCGAAGGCGAGGGCGACGAAGGGCGGCCCGGGTGTCTCGGGGCGAAGGAGCAGGTCAGCGATCGCAGCCGCAGTGACGAACGCGACAACCGGCCCAGGCCAGCGCCGCGCGGCGAGGAGCGCCAGGCACGCGACGACGGTGATCACGAGGGCGAGCGGCCAGTCCGCGCTCAGGGCGAATGAGGGGCTACCTGCGCGGGGGCCGGGGCCACGCCATCCGAAGAGCGCCCCGGGGACCTGGATGAGCAGCGAGATCGCGACAGGCAGCCGCAGGCGGGCGCGCGGGGATGGTCGCGGACGCGCCCCAGCCAGCTCCCACGCGTTGTCGGAGCCGCCGGCACCGAGCGGGGGCGCTGTCATGCTCGAATGCTACTCGCGGGGGCGCGCACCGCATCCGCCCACGGGAGTAAGCCCGCTACTGCCCGGGGAGACGGGCAGGCGCTCGCGCCCGCGCAGTGACGACCCGCCTATTTCTGCTTGACTCCGCTTCGCAGCTTCTCGCACAACGCTTCCAGCTGCTGCAGCTCCTCATCGTCGAGCGCGGCGCCGACGTGCGTACTGATCGACTCCATGTGGGCGACGGCGACGCGACGGAACAGCTCGAACCCCGCGTCGGTGAGCGAGACGATGACCCCGCGCGCATCCTTCGGGTCTGGGCGCTTCTCGATGAGCCCTCGGGCGGCGAGGCGGTCGACGAGCCGGCTGACGCTCGGCTGGGTGATGAGCAGGTCTGCGACAAGGTCACGGATGCGCAGGGCTCGCGTGGGCTGTCGCGACAGGTTGAAGAGCACGTCGTACTCGGTGAGCGAGATCTCGTCGGTCGGAAACTCGCGTCCGAGCTGTCGCATGACGGTGACCTGGGCGCGAAAGAGCGCCTCCCATGCCGACACCGCGGTCGTCTTCGACGCCATGATCGCCCCTTCTCGTGGTGCCTACAGGTTAAGTGATTGAGGGCCCGTCGTAGAGGCTAACGACGGGCCCTCTCCCTTGCACCAAGAGTGTCCTGCAATCACATTCCGCGGGAGCTGCCACAGCAAACAACTTCCGCTAACCAAGACTGTATAACAGAAGGGTAACGCCCGCTAGTTATCAATCCGTTATTTTTCTGGAAAGGCTAGAAACGGTCGGGCGAGGGCGTGCTCGTGTGCTGCACCGAGACATCCGCGTGGCGGTCGAAGCGGTAGCCCGCACCGCGCACCGTGCGCACGATCTCCTCGTAGCCGCCGAGCTTGGAGCGCAGACGCCGCACGTGCACGTCGATCGTGCGCACGTTTGGCGCCTCCTCGTCGTCGACGCCCCAGAGGCCAGCGATGAGCTCGGCGCGGTCGATCGTGCGGCCCTCGCGCAGCACGAGGTACTGCAGCAGCTCGAACTCCTTGTAGGTCAGCGGCGCGACCTCGCCCTCGAGCACGACGCGCTTGCGGGAGAGGTCGATGATGACGCCGCCGCGCGACTCGGGCTCGATGGGCTCCTCGTCCTGCTGGCGGTGCTTGGCGAGCGCGGCCGGGTCCTGGAGGGCGAGCCGCACGACATCGACGTCGCGGCCACCGACGCCCTGCGGGGCGAGGGCGACGGCCGCGTGGGTCTCGGCGTTCGGCACGAGTTGCTGCGTCAGGGTCTTGAGTGCCTCGACGATGGCGCCGAGGTCGGTGCCTGCCGCGGCCGCCTTGAGCTCGTCGACGCCCACGTAGAGCACGAAGCCGCGCGCCTCGGTGCCCTCCGGCACGGCGCGCAGACGGCGGCGCTGGGCCGGCTCGGCAGCGGCGGGTGCTGCGGGGGGAGTTGCGGATGCTGCGGCAGCCGCGTTCGCGGAGGCGTCGGAGATTTTGAGTGCGAGTGACATCGGTCGAATTCCTTCGTAAGGGGTGAAGGGCCTCTAATGATGAGGGTGCGATCCTTCGGTGTTACTTCAGGTGTGCGCTGGGAGTGGACGCCCCGTCATGAAGGGGAGCCACCCGGAGTCCGTCGTGCACTTCCGCGATATGGCGCGAAGGGTGCGGGACTCGGCGTTCGGTTCTGTTGAGGAGCCGTGGCCGTCTAGGCGCACATTCGACAACACATGGCGCGTGCCGGCATCATCATGCCAGCGTTCCTCGAAGCCTCGTAGGAGGTCAAGGTGCGCGCGAATGTAGTCATGCGGTCAAGTATCCGCCCGGTGGGGCAGTTTTGCAAACGGGGGATCAGACCGTGCCGTAGAGGCGGTCGCCCGCGTCACCCAGGCCGGGCACGATGTATCCGTGCTCATCGAGTCGCTCGTCGAGCGCGCCCAGCACGATCGTGAGGTCGCGACCGTCGGTGCCCTTGTCGATCGCGCTGAGCCCCTCGGGGGTTCCGAGGAGGCAGATCGCCGTGACATCCTGCGCCCCACGCTCGAAGAGGTAGTTGACCGCCGCGAGCAGTGACCCGCCCGTCGCGAGCATGGGGTCGAGCACGAAGCACTGGCGGTTCGAGAGGTCTTCGGGCAGCCGCTCGGCGTAGGTCGTGGGCTCGAGGGTCTCCTCGTTGCGCACCATGCCGAGGAAGCCGACCTCCGCCGTCGGCACCAGCTTGGTCATGCCCTCGAGCATGCCGAGGCCCGCCCGCAGAATGGGAACCACGAGCGGCCGCGGGTCGGCGATCGCCACACCGGTCGTCTCGGCGACGGGGGTCTGAATCGTCATGGGCACCGTGCGCACGTTGCGGGTCGCCTCGTAGGCGAGCAGCGTGACGAGCTCCTCGGTGAGGGCGCGGAAGGTGGGGGATGCGGTGGTCTCGTCGCGCAACACGGTCAGCTTGTGCGTGATGAGCGGGTGGTCGGCAACGTGAACTCGCATACGCTCAAACCTAGTCGAGAGGGGTTGTCGTTGACGACGTATACGGAGTGGATGCGCACGCTCATTCGTGACGCCGCGCTCGCGACAGAGCACGGGGACGTGCCCGTCTCCGCCGTCGTGCTCGCCGCCGACGGCACCGTGCTCGGCCGTGGGCGCAATGAGCGCGAACTGCGCCACGACCCCACAGCTCACGCCGAGATGCTCGCGCTGCGACAGGCGGCGGATGCCACGGGCGACTGGCACCTCGAGGGCACGACGCTCATCGTGACCCTCGAACCGTGCCCCATGTGTGCCGGAGCGATCCTGGCCGCCCGGGTGCCCGTGGTCGTCTTCGGGGCGTGGGACGACAAGGCCGGTGCATCCGGAAGCGTCTACGATCTGCTGCGCGACCGGCGGCTGCCGCACCGCGCCGAGGTACACGCTGGGGTCGAGGCCGATGCCTGCGCGGCCCAGCTCCGCGAGTTCTTCGAGCGTCTGCGCTAGGACAGCCCGCCCAGCCACTCCCCGAACATCGCGCGGGAGGCATCCTGCATGGCCGCATTGTGGCGAGCGGCCTGCTCGCGCAGCTCGTCGGCGCCGCGCAGCCCGGCCTCGTTGTGCCGGATCCACGCCTCGTTCATCTCGGCCGTCACCTCGGGGTGGAACTGCACCGCGAGCGCGCGGTCGCCGAGGCGCCACGCCTCGTTGGGGTAGGCGTCGGAGGTCGCGAGCCGTTCCGCCCCCGACGGGAGCTCGAAGTGGTCGCCGTGCCACTCGAGCATCGGCACGCCGGCGACGTGGCGCACGGGCGAATCCTGCCCCGCCTCGGTGACGCGGATGTCCCGGTAGCCGATGTCGCGCTTCGGCCCCTTGAAGGCGGGTGAGCCGAGGGCCTCGGCCATGAGCTGGGCACCGAGGCACACGCCGAAGACGGGGGCAGCGGCATCCAGTCGCTGCTGCAGCACCGAGAGTTCCTGCGAGATGAAGGGGTAGGCCTCCTTCTCGTAGACGCCCATCTCCCCGCCGAGCACGACGAGCAGCTCGGCTTCGAGGATCGCGGATGTCTCGGCCGCGAGGTCAGCTTCGGGCACCTCGATGTTGCGCACGGTGTAGCCGTGCTCCACGAGCACGGGTTTGAGGTTGCCGAGGTGGATGCGGGGCTCGTGCCGCAGTACGAGCGCGGTGCGGCTCAGTCGACGCCCCGGATGAAGTAGACGTCGGTCGGCGGGTTGGTCTCGTCCGGCCGACGATAGACGTCGGGCTCCAGGTAGATTCCGCTCGCGGTGGGGGCAACCTCGCGAATCGCAGCCTTCAGTTCGTCGATCGTCTCCGCGATCTCCGCCAAGCGGTCCTGCGCGGGGAACGCGATCGCCGCACCCACGAGGAGCTCTTCGGTGTCAATGCGCACCACTCGAAGGTCAACGAGCGACTGCACCCTGGGATGCGCGTTGATCGCATCGCGGATCGCGTCGCTTTCAGCCTTGCTCACACTGCTTGCACTGTCGCCGCCGTTCGCACTCATGCGCCTAATCCTAGGATGCTGCAATGACGACTTTGCGGCCCACCATCAGTTTCCTCGGCGCCGGTTCGATGGGGTCCTCGATCCTGCAGGGCCTGCTTGCGAGCGACTTCGAGAGTACGAGCATCCGCGTGACGAACCGCACGGATGCGAGTGCCGCGGCGCGCGGGTGGCCAGAGCCCGTGACATCCCTCTCACTGGAGTCGAACCCGCGCGCCAACCTCGACGCCGTGGAGGGTGCCGATGTCGTCGTCATCGGGGTGAAGCCGCACATGGTCACCGACCTCCTGCGCGAGGTTGCGCCGGCGCTCGCCGAGGGTGCGATCGTCGTGAGCCTTGCGGCGGCCGTCTCGACCTCGGTCATGGAGGCGGCGCTGCCCGGGCACGTCGCGGTCGTGCGCACCATGCCGAACACGCCCACGGCTGTGGGGCTCGGCGTCACGGCCCTCAGCCGCGGCACCCGCACGAGCGATGAGCAGTTGGCACTCGTCGAGCGGATGTTCGAGGCCGTCGGCGCCGCACTGGTCGTCGACGAGACCCGCATGGAGGCGGTGACAGGTGTCTCCGGCAGCGGCCCCGCCTACGTCTACTACATGGTCGAGTCGTTCATCCGCGGTGCAGAGGCGCAGGGCTTCACACCGGAGGAGGCGGAGAAACTCGTGCTGCAGACCTTCCACGGCGCCCTCGAGATGCTGCGCGTCTCGGGCAAGTCGCCCCAGCAGTTGCGTCGCGACGTGACGAGCCCCAACGGCACGACCGAGCGCGCGATCGCCGTGCTGCAGGAGGCCGACCTGCCGGCCATCCTCACGGCCGCGGTCGAGGCATCCGCTGCCCGCTCCCGCGAGCTCTCCCAGCCCTAGCGTCAGCTCTGGGCGGCGAAGCGCTCGATGTCGGCCGCGTTGCCACTGACGATCACGAGGTCGTGGTTCGAGATGTGGGTCTCCGCGGTCGCGTAGGTGAAGTCCTGCCCTGGCGACTTGACCCCGACCACCGTCAGACCGAACTTCTTGCGCACCTGCGACTCGGCGAGCGTCATGCCGCGGATCGACTTGGGCGGGTACATCTTGACGATCGCGAAGTCGTCGTCGAACTCGATGAAGTCGAGCATCCGCCCATTCACCAGGTGGGCCGTGCGCTCGCCCGCCTCCGCCTCGGGGTAGATGACGTGGTTCGCGCCGATGCGGGCGAGGATCTTGCCGTGCGACTGGCTGATGGCCTTCGCCCAGATCTGCGGAATCTTGAGGTCGACGAGGTTGGCGGTGATGAGCACGCTCGACTCGACGGATGAGCCCGTCGCGACGACCGCGACGGCGAAGTCCTGCGCGCCGATCTGGCGGAGTGCGTCGATGCTGCGCGCATCCGCCTGCACCGTGTGTGTCACGCGGTCGGCCCACTTCTGCACGAGTGCCGGGTCGGTGTCGACCGCCAACACCTCGCGATCGAGGCGGTCGAGCTGGCCGGCCGTCGCCGCGCCGAAGCGCCCGAGGCCGATGACGAGCACGGGGGCGTCGTGGGGAATCCGGTCAACCAACGATGGGCCTCTCTTCCGCTCTCCGGAACAACTGCCGGCGCTGGGAGGCCGCCAGTGCGGCGGCCAGGGTCACTGTACCAACGCGCCCGGCCCACATGGTGGCCGCGAGCGCGTACTTTCCTGGGTCGGGGAGCGTCTCAGTGAGTCCCGTCGTGAGCCCGGAGGTCGCAAACGCCGAGATCACGTCGAAGAGCACGAGATCGAGCGGCGCCTTGGTGAGGTGGAGGATGAAGATGCTCGCGGCCGCCACGATCGTGGCGCCCCACAGGGTGACGCTGACGGCGAGCCGAAGCACGTCGACGGGGATGCGGCGCTCGAAGGCCTGCATGTCCTCGTCGCCGCGCGCCTCCGCAAACGCCGCCAGGAACAGCACGGCGAGCGTCGTCACCTTGATGCCGCCCGCCGTTGACGCGGAGCCGCCGCCGACGAACATGAGCATGTCGAGCACGAGCAGGGTCGAGCCGTTGGCCGCGCCGATATCGATGGTGGAGAAGCCCCCGGAACGCGACATGACGGACACGAAGGTGCCGGTCAGCGGTCGCTCCAATGGGTCTTGGGCGGCAAGCGTGGCGAGGTTGTTCCATTCGAGAAGCGTGATTGCGATACCGCCAAGCACGATGAGCCCAAGTGTCGTGGTGAGGGTGAGCTTGACGTGCACCGACCAGCGCTTGGGGTTTCGCCATCCGCGCGCCAGGGCGAAGATCACGGGGAAGCCGAGGCTGCCGAGGAACACCGCGAGCGCGAGCATCGACAGCATCCACGGGTCACCAGTGAAGGGTGCGAGCCCGTCGGGGTTGGGCGTGAAGCCCGTGTTGGTGAAGGCGGATGCCGCGTAGTAGAACGACTGCCACACGGCCGTCCACCCGTCGAACCCTGCCGCGAGCAGTCGCGGGTAGATCGTGATGGCGACGACGACCTCGATGATGAGGGCACTGAGGGCCACCGTCGCGAGCAGCCCGCCCATCTCGCCGAGACGGATGGCCTGCGACTCCGAGACGGGGCCGTGATGGATGCGCGAGGGGTTGCTGTCGCTCGCCGCCATGAGTCGGGTGCGCAGCCCGAGCCGCCGAGACACGATGAGCCCCATCATGCTGGCGACCGTGAGCACGCCGATACCGCCGACCTGGAGGCCGACGAGGATGGCGATATTGCCGAAGAGACTCCAGTGCGTGCCCATGTCGACGACAGTGAGTCCCGTCACGCAGATGGTGGAGACGGCCGTGAAGAGCGCGTCGGCAAAGGAGGTCGACTCCCCACTCGCGTGCGACGCCGGAAGGAGCAGCACGACTGTGAGCGCCGCGATGAGGCTCGTGAAGACGAGGATTGCGAACCGTGCCGGCGACCCGGTGGCGAAGTCATCGAGCGCATCGCGGAAGCGCTCGGCGCGCGTGCTGCGGGATACGGGCTTGCTACGCATGCGTTCCCTCGCCACTCCACTCCGCTGTACGGCGCCGCTGGCCTCGCGGACAGCATGTCATGGTACTCCCCGCCTGTGCCCGTTAGCCTGTTGCCATGGCGGACATTTTTGGCGTGATTGCGGATGCGACGCGCCGTGAGCTCCTGCAGGTTCTTCTCGAACGCTACTCGGCTTCAGACTCGCCCACCGGCGACATCAGCGTCGGCGAGCTGGTGGAGAAACTGGGGCTCAGCCAGCCAACCGTCTCGAAACACCTCAAGGTGCTGCGCGAGTCTGGCCTCGTGGCCGTGCGGGAGGTGGGCCAGCACCGCTACTACCGTCTCGAGACCCAGCCCCTCGAGACTGTCGAGGACTGGCTGATGCCGTTCATGGCCGTCGACTACGGCACGGATGCTTCGGGCTCCCCACGCTCGCTGGGCGCGGGTGCCTTCGCCGCGTGGTCGGGCGCACCGCTGCCCGAGCCGCTCCGCCGCGCGGGCGAGACGCTGCAGCATCCGGGTGAGGCGGGTGCCGCCGTGGGGCGGGCGGTCGCTGGCGCGACCTACGGCGTGCGCCACCGCTTGGAGGAGGCATCGGGCAACGTGGAGCGGCGCGTGATCGAGCCGATCAAGAAGAAGCTGAAGAAGGACTGACGCACTCTCCACAGCCCCCGAATCGGGGCATGGACAATCTTTCACTTCTGGCTCTAGAGTAGCGATCAAGCACTCCAGTCACATCTGCACCGGGTGTTCCGCATGAGGGGTTTTCGATGGCACGCGATCTTTCCGACGTGAAGTTCCTGACGGTGGCTGAGGTCGCCGACATGATGCGCGTGTCCAAGATGACCGTCTACCGCCTCGTGCACTCGGGCGAACTGCCCGCCATCCGCTTCGGTCGTTCCTTCCGCGTGCCCGAGTCGGCGGTTGAGGCTGCGATCGAGGGCCACATCTCCGACGTCGGCTGAGCATCCGCTGCCCGTTCGGGCCTGGCCGTCAACGAGGCGCGCCGATGTCGGCTACACTGTCGAGAGGCAATTTTTCCGCGGTTCTGAACGGACCCGGTCGTCTGTTCAAGAATCAGTGAGGTACGTATGGGTTCCGTAATCAAGAAGCGTCGCAAGCGTATGGCGAAGAAGAAGCACCGCAAGCTGCTTCGCAAGACCCGCCACCAGCGCCGCAACAAGAAGTAGCGCAAGCGTTCACGAAGCGCCGAGTCGAGAGACTCGGCGCTTCTGCGTTTAAGGAGTGCACGCGCATCCGGCGCTCGGTTTCAGGCGTTCGTGCCCTGTTTCGCCTCTCGGCGCACCCGCTTGCGTGCCGCACGGATGCTCGACTTGTTGAGCCGCATCACCGACCAGCCCTTGCCGGTCGCATGCCGCATCAGTTCGGTGTCGGGATTGACGACGACGCGATTGCCAGCGAGCTCGAGGAGCGGGATGTCGTTGCGCGAGTCGGAGTAGGCCCAACAGTCCTCGAGGGGTGACCCCGTGCGCTCGGCCAGCTCACGTGCCGCCCTCGCCTTGTGTTCGCCGTGCAGGAAGCCGCCCACCAGGCGGCCGGTGAAGCATCCCTCGCTCACCTCAAGGCGGGTTCCGATCGCGCCGGTAAGTCCGAGGCGGCGGGCGATGACGTCGGCCACGATCGAGGGGGTCGCCGTGACGAGCCAGACCTGGTGGCCCTTCGCGAGGTGCTCGCGCGCGAGCCCGACACTCTCGGGCCAGAGCCTGCGCTCGATCTGGCGGTCGAAGATCTCCTCCGCGAGCTCGAGCACCTCGGCCTCCCGCACGCCCGCCGCGAGGCCGAGTGCCCGTTCGCGAAGCCGTTCCAGGTGGTGCAGGTTCTCCCCGACGCGGATGAATCGTGCCTGCTGCCACGCGAACCGCAGGAGATCGCGCACGCCGACGTATCCGCGCCGGTAGGCACCGCCCCCGACGTGGTAGATGCTCGCACCCCGCATGAGGGTGTTGTCCACGTCGAAGAAGGCGATGACCGGCCGGGTGCCGTCGTCGTTGGCGGTGGGCGCATTCATCCGCGCCATCGTAACCGCTGAGACTCGCGCTAGGCGCGCCCGCGAACAGGGGGCCCGGTGTCACGCCGACTTAGCATTGTGGGTATGCCCCACCTCACCCTGCTGACCCGGCCCGGCTGTCACCTCTGCGACGACGCGCGGGACGTCGTGACGGGGGTGATCCGGGAGCTGGATGCCGCGGCATCCGCTGTGCAGGTCACGCTCGAGGAGAAGTCGATCCTTGACGATGAGGCGCTGCTCGCGCGGTACTCGGAGGAGGTCCCGGTGCTCATGATCGACGGGCGCGTGCACAACATCTGGCGCATCGACCCGGAGCGGCTCCGCACCGCCCTCACCGCGGGGTAGTCGCTCAGCGGCGCTTCGCGGCGGCCTCTGCCTCGGCCCGGGACTCGTAGACGGGCTCGTCGAGCACGAAGGCGAGGCGCTCCTCGGGGGCAACCAGGAGGAGGTCTGTGGGCTCCTCCGCCGTGTCGAAGTCGGCGGCCGCCAGGGGCTCGCCGCCGAGGTGCACCGTGACGAGACCGCTGCCGGTCTCGAGTGAATCGACCTCGAGGGCCGGGACCGCCTTGCCGTGCCGCTCGATGAGGCGCCCGATCGCGGCGCCGATGCCCTCGCTGCTCTGCATGAGGGCCTTCTCGTCGACGACCGTGTAGTCGTAGCGGGTGCGCACCGTCACGGTGAGTTCGTCGGCGACGTCCTCCTCGGGCTCCTCCGGCTCGTCGAAGAGCTCGTCGAGCGCATCCCCATATTCGCCCACGGCCTCCCACAGGCGGCGGTCGACATCCTCGGCCTCGTCCTCAGAGCCGTTGCCGGAGGCGACGACATCGATGTGCCGGCGCAGTATCGCGAGGAGGGCCTCCCCGGCCTGGATGGCGGACGTGCGGGCGGGGTCGGTGCTGCTCATGCCGCCACGCTAGCACCACCCCCGCGCCGTCTCAGCGAGGGGGCTTTGCAGGGTTCTCACAGTTGGGGGCGTAACGTCCGCCGCATGACGAAACTCATCAACTTCTCGATCGAGACCGAAGCAGAGAAGAGCGCGGATTTTCGCCGCGTGCTCTGGACGGGCGAGCACACCCAGCTCGTCATCATGACCATCCCGGTCGGTGGTGAGATCGGGGCGGAGACCCACCCCGACAACGACCAGATCCTGACGATCGTGGGCGGCACGGGCGAGGCGACCGTCTCGGGCAACAAGAAGCAGATCGCGTCGGGCGACCTCGTCGTCGTGCCCGCGGGTCAGCACCACAACTTCGTCAACACGGGCCCCAACCCGCTCGTGCTCTACACGGTCTACGGCCCGCCGGACCACGCGGATGGCGCCGTCCACAAGACCAAGGAAGAGGCCGACCGCCTTGAGGAAGAGGGCAAGGACGAGCCGCCGCAGTAGCCTCCGCGCACTGGGCATCGGCAATCCGGAGCCCATCTTCAGGGTCGGGTTCTAGAGTCGGCCGGTCATGACTGTGCCCCCGATCCGTCCCCGCAACCGTCGCCGAGGCATCCGACCCGCCGTCCTCGCGTCATTCGGGGCGGCCGCCGTCGCGCTCGCGGTGCTGACCACCGCCGCGGTGCTGCCCGGTCTCGCGGGCGCAGAACAGACGGATGCGCCGCCCGCCGCTCAGTCGCTGCAGGTCTTCGGCGCCCAGCTCTCGGCGACCCCCCGCGACACCTACACGGCGACGCCCGGCGAGGAGACCTATGTCGCGGGCGGCACGAACCGCGACTGGGCGAGCCTCGTGCTGCTCTACGGTGAGTGGCCGGTCACGGAGGAAAACGTGACCGTCATCATGCGGTGGATGCGCCAGGAGAACTACGAGAAGACCTGGTGGAACCGCAACAACCCGCTCAACAACGGCTGGGGTTCCGGCGGCGGGGGAGGGCTCGGCTCCTACCCGAACCTGCGCGTTGCGGCGCAGAACGCCGCGGAGGCGCTCCACACGCATCCGGGCTATGCGGGCATCCGTGACGGCTTCGCGGCATCCGCCCCCACCGAGGTGACCGAGGCCGCCATCTGGGCGTCACCGTGGGCGAGCAGTCACTACGCCAACGGCTCGCACTGGCACTACACCCCGACGCAGGTCATCAAGGCCCCCGCCGAAGCCTGGTAGCCCCGCGGCTACGGCAGCAGGCGGTTCGGCCCGCGGAAGAGGTAGGTCGTCTCGCGCAGGTTCGGCAGGCCGAGCATGAGCATCAGCACGCGCGAGAGGCCCATGCCGAAACCGCCGTGCGGCGGCACCCCGTAGCGGAAGAAGTCGAGGTAGAACTCGAGCTCCTCCGGGTCGAGGCCCTTCTCCTTCGCCTGCTCCACGAGCACATCGACACGGTGCTCGCGCTGTGCACCCGTCGAGATCTCGACACCGTTGTAGACGAGGTCGTAGCTGTTCGTGAGCGCAGCATCCTGAGCGTTGCGCATGTGGTAGAACGGCCGGATGCTCGAGGCATAGTCGGTCAGGAACACGAAGTCGTGCCCGAACTGCTCCTTGACGTAGGCGGCGATCTGGCGCTCGCCCTCCGGGTCCATGTCGTCGTCGTGACGGGGGACCTCGTAGCCGCGCTCGGCGACGATGCGCTTCGCCTCGGCGAGCGGGATGCGGGGGAACGGCGTCGACGGCACCTGCAGGTCGATGCCGAAGTGCTCGAGGATCGCCTCGCCGTGCTTCTCCTTGACGGCGGTGATGCCGGCGACGAGCAGTTCCTCGTGCATCCGCATGACGTCTTCGTGGGAGTCGATCCAGCTGATCTCGGCGTCGACGGAGGTGAACTCGGTCGCGTGGCGCGACGTGAACGAGGGGTCGGCGCGGAAGGCCGGGCCGATCTCGAACACGCGACCGAAGCCGGCCGGCTGCGCCATCTGCTTGAAGAACTGCGGGCTCTGCGCGAGGTACGCCTTGCCCTCGAAGTAGTCGACCTCGAAGAGCTCGGCGCGCGACTCGGAGGCGCTCGCCATGAGCTTGGGCGTGTGGATCTCGATGAAGTCGTTGTCGACCCAGTAGCTGCGCCAGGCGTGCTCGAGGGTCGTCTGGATCTTGAAGACGAGGGCGTGCTTGGGCACGCGCAGGTCGAGGAAGCGCCAGTCCATGCGCTTGTCGATGCCGCTGTCGTCGGCGATGGGCGTCTCGGGGATCGCGGCCGCCGCGACCTCGACCGCGTCGAGCTTGATCTCGACGCCACCGAGCTTGACCCGCTCGTCGTGCTTGAGGTCTCCTGACGCCGTCAGGAACGTGCCCTGGGCGAGGCCCGAGATCGTCTCGGCGAGGGCATCCTCCGCCGGAGTGCCGTCTTCGTTGAAGACGCGCGGGTGCACGAGCTGCACGGCGCCGCTCTCGTCGCGCAGCACCACGAACTGCACCTTCTTCTGATCGCGAACCGTCTCGACCCAGCCGGAGACAGAGGTGGGGCCGTCGGATGCCGCGGCGAGGTCCTTGATGAGGGTGCGTTCAGTCACGCGCTCCAGTGTAGTTGCGCGGCTGTGTGGGTCCTTGAGCATCACGTTCCGGTTTCGATACCGCGCTACCCCGCCTCAACGGCCTGCGGGCAGGCATTTCACAAGCATCCGTCTGCCTACACTTGATGCGTGCCTGCCTCCCTCATTCATCTTGTTCGCCATGGCGAGGTGCATAACCCCGAGGGCGTGCTCTATGGCCGCATCCCCGGCTACCTGCTCTCGGAGCTTGGCCACCGGATGGCGGATGCCGCAGCCCAGCATCTCGAGGGTCACCCCGTCAAGGCGTTGTTCGCCTCGCCGCTCGAGCGTGCGCAGGAGTCGGCGAAGCCGTGGTCGGAGCGCTTCGGCCTCGAGGTCACAACGGACGAGCGCCTGATCGAGCCGACCAACAAATTCGAGGGCCAGACCTTTGAGTTCGGCCCCAAGATCATCACCAAGCCACAGTCGTGGCCGTGGGTCATGAACCCCTTCAAGCCGAGCTGGGGTGAGCCCTTCGCGAGTGTGGCCGACCGGATGCTCGCGGTCATCGAAGACGCCTGGAACTCGGTCGACGACGGCGAGGTCGTCATGGTCAGCCATCAGATGCCGATCGTGATGGTGCAGCGCTATGTGACGGGCCGCAAGCTCTACCACGACCCCCGCAAGCGCCGCTGCAGCCTCTCGAGCATCACGACGCTTCGCCGGGAGGACGACCGTTTCGTCGAGCACTCCTACGCTGAGCCCGCCGCCGAGCTGCTCGCGCAGGCCGCCGACTTCGGGGCGGTGTGAGCGTGCGCGCATCCGTTCTTCGCCGCGGTGCGGCAATCCTCGCGCTCGGCGCCCTCCTCCTCACTGGCTGCACTGCCAGCGACCCGCTGGCCCAGAAGTACGGAAATGGCGGCGCGAGCAACACGGAGTCGAATGACGGCGCGATCCTGGAGATCGCGCCAGAGAACCGCGCTGCCGCCCCCGAGTACTCGGGCATGACCGACGCTGGCGTCGAGGTGTCGAGCGCCGACTATGAGGGCCGCGTCGTGGTCGTGAACTTCTGGTACGCCGCCTGCGGCCCCTGCCGCGCCGAGGCCCCCGACCTGGAAGCCCTGCACCAGAAGCACAAGGACGACGGGGTCTCGTTCATCGGCGTCAACACCCTCGACCAGCCCGAGAACGCGCTCGCCTTCGCCCGCAAGTACGGCATCACCTACCCGTCGATCATGGACGGGGAGACGGGCGAGGTGCGTCTTGCCTTCGCCGGCCAGGCATCCCCGAGTGCCGTGCCCACAACGCTCGTGCTCGACAAGGAGGGGCGCGTCGCCGCCCGGTTCCTGGGGCAGATCGTCGCACCGGGCAACCTCGACACGATCATCCGTGAGCTCGTCGCGGAGGAGCTCTAGTGGATGTCGGCGAGATTGTCCTCGACGGCAATCTCCTCCTTGCGATTCCCCTTGCCCTCCTCGCTGGCCTCGTCTCCTTCGCGTCCCCCTGCGTGCTCCCGCTCGTGCCCGGCTATCTCGGCTACATCGGCGGGGTCACTGAGGTCAGCGAATCGGATGCCGCGCGCCGCCGCTCCCGCAACCGCCTGCTGCTCGGGGTGCTGCTCTTCGTGCTCGGCTTCAGCGTGGTCTTCGTCACCTTCGGGCTGCTCTTCGGCGTCGCGGGGCTGCTGCTCATCCGCTGGATGGACATCATCACGCGCATCGCGGGCGTCATCATCATCGTCATGGGGCTCGTCTTCATCGGCGGCTTCGGCGCGATGCAGCGCACGATCAAGCCGCGCTGGAAGGTCGCGACGGGCCTCGCGGGGGCGCCGTTCCTCGGCATCGTGTTCGGCCTCGGCTGGGCGCCCTGCATCGGCCCGACGCTGGCCGCAGTGCTTGCCCTGAGCCTCGAGGGTGGTTCACCGGGCCGCGGCGCGCTGCTGGGCGCCGTGTACTGCCTCGGCCTCGGCATCCCCTTCCTGCTCGTCGCGCTCGGCTTCGGCTGGGTGGCGGGTTCCGTTGCGTGGCTCAAGCGCAACATCCGTGTCGTCAACCTCGTTGGCGGCGCACTCCTCGTGCTCGTCGGCCTCGCCATGGTGACGGGGCTGTGGGGCATGTTCATCTCGAGTTTGGGATCGGTGATCGGCAGCTTTGTCCCGGCCATCTGACCATCACGACAGCCCGGCGCCCGCGCCGCGCGAGGGCGTCAACCAGCCCTCTCTCGGCGTCGTCGGCTACCTGCGCTTCTTCTGGCGGCAACTGACGAGCATGCGCACGGCGCTCGTGCTGCTGCTCCTCCTTGCGCTCGCGGCGATCCCGGGTTCGCTCGTGCCGCAGCGCTCCTCCGACCCCAACGGCGTCACGCAGTACTACAGCGATCACCCGGACCTCGCCCCGGTGCTCGACGACTTCCAGCTCTTCGACGTCTTCGGCTCGGTGTGGTTCTCGGCCATCTACCTGCTGCTCTTCGTCTCGCTCATCGGCTGCGTCATCCCGCGCACGCTGCACCATCTGAAGGCACTCCGCACGCCGCCGCCCAAGACGCCAGCGCGCCTGTCGCGGCTGGAGGCCTACCGCTCGACCGAGGCGGAAGGGGTGACCGCAGCATCCGCCATCGAGTCGGCGCGCACGCTGCTGCGCAAGTCCGGATACCGCGTGCGGGTCTTCGAGAAGGCGGGCGAGCTGTCGGTCTCGGCCGAGCGCGGCTACCTGCGCGAGACGGGCAACCTCATCTTCCACACGGCGCTCATTGGCGTGCTCGTGTCGGTGGGCATCGGCGGCGGCTTCGCCTACAACGGCCAGAAGGTCGTCGTGGAGGGAAAGCCCTTCGTCAACGTGCTGAACGACTACGACTCGTTCAGCCCCGGCCGCTTCTTCGACGAGGGCTCGCTGCCGCCCTACCGGCTCATCCTCGACAATTTCGACGCGAGCTACGAGACCGAGAACGTCAACGCCTTCGGGTTCGCGAGCGACTTCCGCGCGGATGTCACGGTGCACGAAGACGGTCGCAGCCCCTACGAGGCGCAGGTTCGTGTCAACGAGCCGGTGCCGATCATGGGCCTCGACACCTACCTCGTCGGCAACGGGTACGCACCCCACGTGACGGTCACGGATGCCGACGGCAACATCGCCTTCACGGGCCCAGTGCCGTTCATTCCACAGGACGACAACCTCACCTCCCTCGGCATCATCAAGGTCACGGATGCCCTGCCAGAGCAGATCGGCATGCGCGGCTTCTTCTACCCCTCGGCGGCCGTGCTCGAGTCGGGAGCACTCACCTCCAACTTCGCCGACCTGCTTGACCCCGTGCTCACGCTCAACGTCTACACGGGCGACCTTGGCCTCGACGACGGCACGCCCCGCTCGGTGTACTCGCTCAATGTCGAGGGCATGCAGGAGATCGTCGGCGGTGACTCCGGCGTCGACTCGATCCAGCTGCGGCCGGGGGAGTCCTACGAGCTTCCGGGCGGTCGCGGCACCGTCACCTTCGACGACATGAGTGAGGCCTCGCCCGACGGCGAGAGCGTGCTGCGCTTCGCATCCTTCGACGTGCACCATGACCCGAGCGCCGGCTGGGTGCTCGTCTTCACGATCCTCGTCATCGGCGGGCTCATCGCGGGGCTCTTCGTGCCGCGCCGCCGGGTGTGGGTCAAGGCGATCGACGGCGATGAGGGCATCCGCCTCGAATACGCGGGTCTCGCCCGCGGCGAGGACCCCGGCCTTGAGGGCGCCGTGGCAGACCTGGCCGAGCGGCACGCCCAGGCGCTCGGGGTTAGGCTTAGCTAGTGTCCGACGTGCTTGATTCCTACTCGCTGGTCGCCGTCTATTCGGCGATGGCGGTCTACGTGTTCGCCTTCGTGCTGTTCACGATCGACCTCGCCAAGCGCTCGACCTATGCGACGGCCGCGGCCGACCAGCTCGCCATGTCGGAGCGACAGGTGGCTGCAGCATCCGGCGCCACCGCCACCCTCGAGAAGACGACGACGGATGTCGCGGCACCCCGCTACCGCTTCGAACGGATCGCCTTCGCCCTGACCATCCTTGCGACGCTGCTGCACGTGGCCGCGGTCGTGTTCCGCGGCGTCGCCCAGGGCTTCGTGCCGTGGGCCAACATGTTCGAGTTCTCGCTGACCTCCTCGGCGATCGTGGCGGTCGTGTTCGTGCTGCTGCAGTTCTGGCAAGACCTGAAGTTCCTCGGCGCCTACATCGTCGGCGGCCTGCTCATCACGCTCGGTGTCGCGACGGTCAACTTCTACGTGCCCGTCAAGCCGCTGCCCGACGCGCTCGACTCGTACTGGCTCGTCATCCACGTCTTCGTGGCCGCCCTCGGCACGGCGCTCTTCGCGATCGGTGCCGCACTCTCGCTCCTGCAGCTGCTGCAGTCGCGCCGCGAGACGAGCGGCAAGGGCATCGGCTTCCTCCGCACCCTGCCCAAGGCCGACCGGCTCGAGAACCTCGCCTACCTGGTGACGGTCGTCGGCTTCGTCTTCTGGACCTTCACCCTCGTCGCCGGCGCCATCTGGGCCGAACGCGCCTGGGGCCGCTACTGGGGCTGGGACACCAAGGAGGTGTGGACGTTCATCATCTGGACCGTCTACGCCGGCTACATCCACGCCCGCGCAACCCGCGGCTGGCGCGGCGCCCGCTCGGCCTGGCTCGCGCTCATCGGCTTCGGCTCCGTGCTCTTCAACTATGTGATCGTCAACCAGTTCTTCAAGGGGCTGCACAGCTACAGCGGGCTGTAGGCGTCACTCCCGCGCCAGCAGCGCGTGGCAGCGGCGCAGCCTGTCCAGCCACCAGTCGCGACGGTCTGCGGATGCCTCGTGCCGGTCGAGCAGGGTAGAGCTCACGTCGATGCGGCGCACCGGGATGCAGCCGTCGACGGGGAAGAGCGGCTCCTCCGTGACATCCGCTTCCAGCAGCGCGGCCGTGCCGAGTCCGCAGTCGTAGTCGAGCACGGGGACGACCCCCGCGAGGTGGGCGCCCATCGAGAGGCCGATGCTGGTGTCGAGCGCGCTCGAGATGACGACGGGCAGGCCCGCCTCAGCGATGATCCGCTCTGCCGCCGCGATACCGCCGAGGGGCTGCGCCTTGATGACGAGCAGGTCGGCGGCGCCGGCCCGCGCGACCGCGAGCGGGTCTTCGGCCTTGCGCACGCTCTCGTCGGCGGCGATGCCGATGCCCATGTAGCGGATGCGCTCGCGCAGCTGGGCGAGCTCGTCGACGCTCGCGCAGGGCTGCTCGAGGTATTCGAGGTCGAACTCGGCCATGGCGTGCACGGCCCGCTCGGCCTCGTCGATGGTCCAGCCGCCGTTGGCGTCGAGGCGGATGCGGCCCTCCGGGCCGAGGTACTCGCGCACCGCCCGCACCCGTTCCACGTCGTCGGCGATGCGCTGGGACGGGTCGGCGACCTTGACCTTGACGGTGCGGCATCCGCTGAAGCGATCGAGCACCTCGGCGACCCGGCTGGGATCGACGACCGGCAGGGTCGCGTTCACCCGCACGCTGCTGCGGAACACGGCCGGCTCCTCGCCCCAGCCGAAGTCGATCGCCGCCGCGAGCCAGGTGGCCGCCTCGGCGTCGTCGTACTCGACGAAGGGGGAGAACTCGGTCGCACCGCGTGGCCCCTCGAGGATGAGGGCCTCGCGGGTGTCGATGCCGCGAAATCGCGTGCGCAGGGGGAGGGAGACCACTCGCGCCGTTGCGAGCAGGTCGTCGATCGTGGGGAGCATCGCCCCAGTCTGGCAAAGCGGATGCCGCGTTCCCCGAGTGTGCGCCCGCGACACGTGGAATAGGCTCGCGTGCATGAGTTCGAGTGGTGAGTCGGTGCCCTCCGGTTCCGTCCCCGCCGGTTCGGCGCCGGACAGTCCGTGGACGGCCGAGGCCTGGCTGCCGCAGGCAACGCAGCAGCCGGCGCATCAGCCCGCCCAGCCCGCGCCCACGCCGTCTCCGGTTCGCAAACGCAGCCGCTCGGTCGTTGGCATGGCGGCACTGGGGCTCGCCGTCCTGGGGCTCATTGTCGAGGTCATTGCGATTGCGATCGCCGCGCCGGCGTCGGCCACTGTGACGACCTGGGCCGTGGCATCCGTGCTGGCGTGGATCACCAACGGGCTCACCCTGGTTGCCGTTGTGACAGGTCTCGTGGCCGTCGTCGCCCGTCTCGGCCGCTGGTGGGGTGCCCCGGCGATCGTCGTCGGCTTGCTCGCGAACCCGTGGCTGCAGGTGACGGTGCTCGGCGCCTTCGGCTAGCGCGCGACGCACAAAACTTCGCGCGCCGCCCGCCCGTAGGCTGGGAGCATGACCGTCTCCGAGCTCTTCGACGAATCCCGCTGGGTGGTGGCGCCGGGCGCCGACGCGCTGACCGACATCACGTACCACCACGACACTGACGGCCGCGTCGCCCGCATCGCGTTCAATCGGCCGGAGGTGCGCAACGCGTTCCGCCCGCACACGGTCGATGAGCTCTACCGCGCGCTCGACGACGCCCGCCAGAACCCGCGCATCGGCGTCGTGCTGCTGACCGGCAACGGGCCGAGCCCCAAGGATGGCGGCTGGGCCTTCTGCTCGGGTGGCGACCAGCGCATCCGGGGCCGTGACGGTTACAAGTACTCGGATGACGCGACGACCGTGCAGGACCCCGCGCGTTCGGGCCGCCTCCACATCCTCGAGGTGCAGCGGCTCATCCGCTTCATGCCGAAGGTCGTCATCGCGGTCGTGCCCGGCTGGGCGGCTGGCGGCGGCCACTCGCTCCACGTCGTCTGCGACCTGACGATCGCGTCGGCTGAGCACGGCAAGTTCAAGCAGACGGATGCCGATGTCGGCTCCTTCGACGCCGGTTACGGCAGTGCCTACTTCGCTCGTCAGATCGGGCAGAAGAACGCGCGCGAGGTCTTCTTCCTCGCCAGGGAGTACAGCGCCCAGCGTGCCTACGAGATGGGGTCGGTCAACTCGGTCGTGCCGCACGAGGAGCTCGAGATCACAGCCTACGAGTGGGCGCAGGAGATCCTGACCAAGTCGCCGACCGCCATCCGGATGCTCAAGTTCGCCTTCAACGCGGTCGACGACGGGCTCGTGGGGCAGCAGGTCTTCGCGGGCGAGGCGACGCGCCTCGCCTACGGCACGGACGAGGCCGTCGAGGGCCGCGACTCGTTCCTCGAGAAGCGCGCGCCGGACTGGTCGCCGTTCCCCTGGCAGTTCTGACGAGCGCGGTGTCTTTTCGTCAGAGCGCCCGAATATTCGGCAGCGCTGATGAGAAGCGCCAGCGCTCATGGCGGATGCCTCGTGTGCACTCCCGAATAGGATTCGATCGTGGCTAGAGCGAAGCAGCAGAGAATGGATCCCCGCAAGACCGCGGCGGCGGCGCGCAGCACCAAGCGGCCGGTGCCCCCGCAGGCGAAGGTGAAGCCGGCGACGGCGGGCGACTGGATCGCCGGGGCTCGCATCCGCACCCTCACGCTCGGCATCGCTCCCGTCGTGCTTGGCACGGCGGCGGCCCACTTCTCCGCGCCCGAAGAGGGCTGGCACTGGGTGCGGGCGCTCCTGTGCCTCGCGACCGCGCTCCTGCTGCAGATCGGCGTCAACTACGCGAACGACTACTCCGACGGCATCCGTGGCACCGACGCCCACCGCGTGGGCCCGTCGCGGTTGACCGGCTCGGGCGCCGCGAAGCCCCGCACGGTGCTGACGGTGGCGCTCGTGTTCCTCGGCCTCGGCGCGCTGGCCGGCCTCGCCGTCATCGTGCTCAGCGGGCAGTGGTGGCTGCTCGCCGTCGGGGCGGCCGCGATCGCCGCCGCCTGGTTCTACACCGGTGGCAAGCATCCGTATGGCTACTACGGTCTGGGCGAGGTCTTCGTCTTCGTGTTCTTCGGCCTCGTCGCGACCGCCGGCACGATGTACGTGCAGGTGGGCACCGTCTCGCTCGAGGCGTGGCTGCTCGCGGTCATCGCGGGGCTCTTCGCCTGCTCCGTGCTCGTCGCCAACAACATGCGCGACATCGAACAGGACCGCCTCTCCGGCAAGCGCACCCTCTCGGTGCTCATCGGGCTCACGGCATCCCGCGTGCTCTTCACGGTGCTGATCCTGGCGCCGTTCGGCATCCTCGTGTTCTTCGCGCTGCTGTTCATCCTCGCGAAGTACGTGTTCTTCGTGCTGCTCCTCGCGGTGCCCGCGGCGATCATCGCATGCACGGGCAAGACGGCGCAGGAGTTCCTGCTCGTGCTCAAGCTCGCGAGCATCACCTCGCTCGTCTTCGCGCTGGGGTTGGCCGCCGCGATCGTGTTCTAGCGGGAGCTGGGTCTAGCGGGCCTCGGGGCCGGACTCGTCGCGCCTTTCGGCTGCAACCGTGTCCGGCGCATCCGTCACCGCGTCCTCAGCCTCGGCGTCGGGGTGCACCTCGGGCTTCTCGCGCCGCTGCTGCAGGTCGAGGGCCAGCTGGTCGCGGGTGTCGCGGAAGAACAGGTACGCGACCGAGAAGGAGATCACCATCGCGAAGATCGCCGACAACCACCACCAGATGCCGAGCAGCATCAGTGCGGCGAAGACGCCGGCGAAGAGGCCGAGGCGCAGGAGCGTGTAGAGCAACCAACGGTGGGAGGATTTCACGCCACGAGTCTACGCAGGGCGGGCTGGGCATCCGTCGCTTCGGTCGGCTGCTCGCCCAGCGGCCACCAAGTCCGCTGGCGTAGACTCGTGGCATGCGCGCCTTCCTACCCGTCTTCGGGGCAGCACTGTTGCTGGCCTTCTGGGTCTACGCGCTCATCGACTGCATCCGCACCGACGACTTCCGTGCCCGCGGCCTCCCCAAGGGCGCTTGGGTCTTCGTCATCATCATCCTGCCGCTCATCGGTGGGCTGCTCTGGTTCACGATCGGCAAGGAGCGGATGCCGCGTGCCGGCAGTCGCCCCTCGCCCTCGCGTCCGGTCTACCCCGACGACGACCCCGCGTTCCTGCGCAGCGTCGACACCGAGGCGGAGCGCGAGCAGCGCATCCGCGACCTCGAGGCGAAGCTTGCGGAACTCGACGACGAAGACAACACGGGCCTGAAGGGCACGAGCGACGAGCCCAAGGGCGAATGACGCCCGGGAGCCCGGCGACGGAGTTCGCGGTCAGCCTGCTGGCGGAACTCGTTGACCTCGGCGTACGCCACCTCGTCGTGAGTCCCGGCTCGCGCTCGCAGGCGCTGGCGCTTGCCGCCGCTGAGTTCGAACGGGCCGACCGTGCCCGCCTGCACGTGCGCATCGACGAGCGTTCGGCCGGCTTTCTCGCGCTTGGTCTCGCGGCCGAGTCGGGGCATCCGGCCGCCGTCATCACGACCTCGGGCACCGCCGTCGCCAACCTGCACCCCGCGGTGCTTGAGGCACACCACGCGGGCGTGCCCCTCATCGTCATCACTGGCGACCGCCCCGCCGAGCTCCGCGGCATCGGCTCCAACCAGACGACGGAGCAGCACGGCATCTTCGGCCCGGCCGTGCGCTTCACCCGCGACATCGACGCGCCCTCGCACGACAGCGTCGACCCAGCTGGTGCACGTGCGATCGCCCGGGAGGCGTGGTCGGCCGCATCCGGGCATTCGGATGCCCCTGGCCCGGTGCACCTGAACGTCGCCTTCCGCGAGCCCCTCTCGGCGGCGATCGTGGAGTTGCCTGCCGCGGGCGACGCTGCGGGTTTCGATACGCTCGTGCCTCGCTCCTCAACCCACCACCCCCTCCGCATCTCCGCCGCGCCGCACACGGTCGTCATTGCCGGGGACCGCTCCGGCGAGCAGGCCGAAGCAACAGCCCGCGCCCTCGGCGCCCCGCTCCTTGCCGAGGTCTCGAGCGGTGCGCGTTTCGGCCCCAACCTCGTCGCCGCCTACCGCGAGCTCCTGCGCGACGCCGACTTCGGCGGCCGCGTCGAGCGCGCCATCGTCTTCGGCCACCCGAGCCTGAGTCGCGAGGTGCCGCAGCTCATCCAGCGCGCTGACGTGCACACGATCGTCGTGCGCGGCGACTCGCCCGAGGACTACAACCCCGGTCATCGCGTCGCCGAGTTCGTCGATGCGATCGAGGTCGAGGGTGCCCCTGACCCCGACCGCTCCTGGCTGGGACGCTGGGTGCACACGAGCCGCGGCCTGATTGAGGCATCCGATGACGCCCCCGTCGTCGATGCCCCGGATGCCTACGACGGCACCGTCACGGCGGCGTTCCAGCGGCAGACGCTCGCCGCCCTCCGTGCACCCGTCACGCGCCGCGGCCTCGCCGACGCCGTGTGGCGTGCCACCTGGCCGCACGACCGGCTTGTGCTCGGCTCCTCGCGCCTCATCCGCGAGGTCGACAGCGCCGTGCCCGGAAAGAAAATCCGCGTGCACGCCAACCGCGGTCTCGCCGGCATCGACGGCACAATCTCGACCGCGATCGGTGTCGCGATCGCAAGCCAGGACGCGACGGATGCCACGGGCGTCACCCGCGCGCTGGTCGGCGACCTGACGTTCCTGCACGAGCCCGGGGGGCTGCTCCTCGGGCGCGGGGAGGAGCGACCACGAATCCAGGTGATCGTCGGCAACGACGGTGGGGGAACGATCTTCGGCGGGCTTGAGGTCGCCGCGACATCCGACCCCTCCGCGTTCGAGCGCGTCATGACGACCCCGCACGAGGTCGACCTGGGTGCGCTCGTTGGCGCCTACGGCTGGGAGTACGTGCGCGCGGCGACCCGCAGCGAGCTGGATGCCGCGCTCACGGGTTCGCCCGGGCCGGTCGTGATCGAGGTGCCGCTGGCGCGCTGACGGCTGCCCCGCTGGCGGGTGCTTGACGTCGTGGGCGGTGCTCTGCCCTGTGAGTGGCCAAAGTTTCGGCCTAGCCCGGTCGGGAAGCCGAAAGTTTGGCCACTCGCGTCGGAGGTTGGGTCCGATGAGCCTCAGGCGATCGGGTCGAATGCGTCGACGACGGGCTTGAACTTCATGCGGGTCTCGAGGAGTTCCCGCTCGGGGTCGGAGTCGGCCACGATGCCGGCGCCCGCCCATGCGGTCACTGTGCCGTCTGGGTCCACTCGCGCGCTCCGCAGGGCGATCGCCCACTCGCCGTCGCCGTCGGCGCCGACCCAGCCGACCGGGCCCGCGTAGGGTCCGCGGTCGAAGGGCTCGAGCTCGTCGATCAACGTCATGGCGTCGGGCGTCGGCGTGCCCGCGACGGCCGCGGTCGGGTGCAGCGCCTGAATGAGGTCGAGCGAGGTCGATCCGTCGTCGAGTACGCCCTCCACGTCGCTCGCGAGGTGC
The DNA here is from genome assembly GCF_044769865.1 of Salinibacterium sp. GXW1014. NCBI lineage: Bacteria > Bacillati > Actinomycetota > Actinomycetes > Micrococcales > Microbacteriaceae > Salinibacterium > Salinibacterium sp. GXW1014. The sequence goes on along the minus strand of NZ_JBIZWA010000001.1, from coordinate 835,548 downwards.
CACACGTTCGGCAGTCGCAGGGTGAAGGGAACCTCGCTCGCGACCACCCCGCGACTGTGCGGACGCAGCGATGCCAGCACGCTCTGCACCGCGAACTCGTGCTCGTCCTGGTCCTTGGGGGAGGTCGCGAGGGTGGTCGCGGCCTCATCGTCGCTCGTGGCATCCGTGCCCCTCGCGGCGCTGCCCGCCAGCACCCGCGCCGTGGCGACACCGTCGTGCACGCTCACGAGGGTCTCGGGGCTGGAGCCGATGAAGCCGTCGATCGCGAAGGTCCAACAGTCGGGATAGCCCTCCGCCAGGGCGGCGATCGTGGGGCGGATGTCGGTGCCCGCCTCGAGGCGCGCCGTCAGGTCGCGGGCGAGCACGACCTTGCTGAGCCGCCCATCGCGGATCGCCCCGATGCCGTCCCGAACGATGCCGAGGTACCGCTCCGACGAGAGCACCCCATCGACAAACGACGCATGGGGGGCGGATGTCGCGGCCTCAACCCGCGGCAGCATCGCGGCCGTCAGCGGCTCATCGGGCGCAGGGCCAACCGTGATGCGGGTCAGCCAGAAGCGCTCCTCGGCGCGACCCACCACGAAGGCCGGAACCACCAGCCGGCTCGCATGCACCGAACCCGCGGAGAAGGAGAAGCTGCCGAACGCGACAAGACCCGTGCCGGGCAACGCCAGCGGGTCGGTGATCGTGGCGGCGTCGGCGACCGCGCGCCAGGTGGCCGCGGCATCCGTCATCCGCGTCGCGCCGGAGAACTCGAACCGGGCCGCGACACCGTGTCCGGCGATTCCGAAACCGCGGCGACGCCACAGGAGCGGCTGCTGCCGGTCGAGCAGCGAAACGAGGGGGCCGGGGTTGTCGATGGCGACCGTCTCGACGGTCAGTGAATCAACACCGTGCGCGGGCGCCGGCAGCACGGGATCGATCACCCGGCAAGCCTATCCCCGCCACGAGTAGACTTGGCGGGTGGCAACCGCTGACCTCAACAAGCAACCCGACCAGGTGTCGGCGATGTTCGACGAGGTCGCGGCCGGATACGACCGCACCAACGGCGTGCTCTCGATGGGCAACTCGGCGCTCTGGCGCCACGCCGTCGTCAAGGCCATCGCCCCGCAGCCGGGGGAGCGCATCCTCGACATTGCGGCGGGAACGGGCACGAGCTCCGAGGTGATCTCCCGCAGCGGAGCCCACGTCGTGGCCGCCGACTTCTCGCACGGCATGCTCGAGGTGGGCCGCCGCAAGCATCCGCAGATCGACTTCGTGCAGGCCGACGCCATGGACCTGCCCTTCGGCGGCGCCGAGTTCGACGCCGTCACAATCTCCTTCGGGCTGCGCAACATCGAAGACCCCAAGCGGGCGCTCCGCGAGATGTGCCGCGTGCTCAAACCGGGCGGGCGCCTCGTCGTGTGCGAGTTCTCGACCCCGCCGCTCGCACTCGTGCGCACGGGCTACAACGCCTACATGAAATACCTGATGCCCCTCGTGGTGGGCGCCTCGAGCACCAACCCGGAGGCATACACCTACCTGGCGGCATCCATCGCGGACTGGCCAGACCAGGCCACGCTCGCATCCTGGATCCGCGACGCCGGCTTCACCGGGGTCGAGCACCGCAACCTCACGGCCGGAGTGGTGGCACTGCACCGCGCCCGCGTGCCCGCGGCGAACTGAGCTATGCCCGCACGTCGGGCCACAATGATGAGGATGATGTAGTGGACGGCAAGCTGACACGCGTGCGCCGCCGTGCAAGCATGGTGGCGTCGCTCGGCCTCACCGAGGCGATCTTCGCGACCGCCGAGGAACGCCGCGTCGTCGACCAGGTCGAGAAGGGCCTCGAGGCGGTCGAGGCGCGCCTGCTCACCGAGGTCGCCTTCGCCGACGAACTGGCGGATGTCACGAGCCGCTACCTGCTCGAAGCGGGCGGCAAGCGCGTGCGCCCGACCCTCACGCTGCTCACCTCGCAGTTGGGCGGCGGCGTCGACGATCGCGTGCTCACGGCCGCGACGGCACTCGAGATCACGCACCTCGCCTCGCTCTACCACGACGATGTCATGGACGAGGCGCACATGCGTCGCGGCGTCCCCAGCGCGCAGACAGTGTGGGGCAACTCGGTCGCGATCCTCTCCGGTGACCTGCTGTTCGCCCGGGCGAGCAAGCTCATCGCGAGCCTTGGTGAAGATGCCATCCGCCTGCAGGCCGACACCTTTGAGCGGCTCTGCCTCGGCCAGCTGCACGAGACGATCGGCCCTCGCGAGGGCGAGGACCCCATCGAGCACTACATTCAGGTGCTCGCAGACAAGACCGGCTCGTTGATCGCCGCAGCGGCGCGCATCGGCATCAGCTTCTCCGAGGCATCCGCCGCCTTCGAAGCCCAGGTCGAGGAGTTCGGCGAGAAGATCGGCGTCGCCTTCCAGCTCGTCGACGACGTCATCGACCTCTCCGCCGAGTTCGAGGAGACCGGCAAGGTCGCCGGCACCGACCTGCGCGCGGGCGTCGTGACGCTGCCGCTGCTCTACCTGCAGCGCGATGCCGAGACCGACCTGGATGCCGCGGACCTGCTCGCCCGCATCGAAGCCGGCCGCGAGGCGGAGACCCCGCTGGATGCCGAGATCGCGCAACTCCGCGAGCACTCAGCCACGGCCCGCACGATAGAAGAGGCCCACCGCTGGGCCCGCGAGGCGCAGGACGCCATCGCACCCCTCCCGGAGGGCCCCGTCAAGAAGGCCCTCACCCGCTTCGCGGACTCCATCGTCGAGCGCAGCAGCTGACCTTCCCCGAAAGGACCCCATGACAAAGCTGAGGCTTGCCATCGTCGGCGCCGGACCTGCCGGCATCTACGCCGCCGACATCATCCTCAAGGCTGAGAAGCAGTTCGATGTCTCCATCGACCTCTTCGACCACCTCCCCGCCCCCTACGGGCTCGTGCGCTACGGCGTCGCCCCCGACCACCCGCGCATCAAGGGCATCATCAACGCCCTTCGCGAGGTGCTCGACCGCGGCGACATCCGCCTCTTCGGCAACGTGCACTACGGCACCGACATCACCCTCGACGACCTCAAGCAGCACTACAACGCCGTCATCTTCGCGACGGGTGCGGTGCGGGATGCCTCGCTCGACATCCCCGGCATCGACCTGCCCCGCAGCTACGGCGCCGCCGAGTTCGTCAACTGGTACGACGGGCACCCCGACTTCCCGCGCGAGTGGCCGCTCGACACGTCATCCGTCGCAGTGATCGGCAACGGCAACGTTGCGCTCGACGTCGCCCGCATGCTCGCCAAGCACGCCGACGACCTGCTCACGACCGAGATCCCCGCCAACGTCTACTCCGGTTTGAAGGCGTCGGCCGTGACCGACGTGCACGTCTTCGGCCGCCGCGGACCCGCCCAGGTCAAGTTCACCCCCCTCGAGCTGCGTGAACTCGGCGAGCTCAACGACGTCGACATGGTGCTCTACGACGAGGACTTCGAGGTGACGGATGCCGCATCCGAGGCGGCCATCGCGACCAACAAGCAGGTCATGGTCATCAACCGCGTGCTGAACTCCTGGCGCACGCGCGAGACCGGGCAGGCATCCCGCCGCCTGCACCTGCACTTCTGGTCGAAGCCGCTCGAGATCGTCGGCTCTGCGGAGTCGGGCGTGCAGTCGCTGCGCTACGAGCGCACCGAGCCGGACGGCGAGGGGGGCGTGCGCGGCACGGGCGAGATCCGCGAGGTGCCCGTGCAGGCGGTCTACCGTGCGGTCGGCTACTTCGGCTCGCCCCTCGACGGCATCCCCTTCGACGAGCACCGCGGTGTCATCCCCAACCGTGAGGGGCAGGTCATCGACGACAACGACCAGGTCGTCCCCGGTGTCTTCGCGACCGGCTGGATCAAGCGTGGCCCCGTCGGGCTCATCGGGCACACCAAGAGCGACGCCATGGAGACGATCAGCCACGTCATCAACGGCCAGGCTGATTGGTGGAGCCCGTCGCATCCGTCGCCGGAGTCTGTCGTCGAGCTGCTCGAATCGCGCGGCGTCGAGTACACCGACCTCTCGGGGTGGCACAACCTCGACGAGGCTGAGAAGGCCCTTGGCGCGCCCGAGGGTCGCGAGCGCATCAAGCTCGTGGACCGCGACGACATGCTCCGGGCGGCCCGCGGGGCGTAGGGCGCCCGGCGGCAGGTTGGCAGGACCGACCCTGCCGAGTTGCCCATTGTCGCCTGCGAGTTGCCCACTTTGGGCCTTCGGGCGCGGCATGAAGACCCAAAGTGGGCAACTCGCGTTCTGGATTGCCGCGAGGCGCCCCGAAGTGGGCAACTCGAGGGGTCTGCGGCTGTGGAGTTGCTACTCGAGCTCGTCGAGCAAGGCGAGCCCGTGGCGGGCCCACGCGATCTCGGCCTCCGCGCGCGCGATCATGCCCTCGTAGGTGTAGCGCTTGAACGCGATCGTGCGCTCGTGCTGCGATGACGGCACGGTCGCCAGCCGCCGGTTGAGCATGTCGCTGCCGCCCGTCTCGATCTCGCGGATCTTCTCGCGCCACTGCTCGAGCCGCCCCGTGTAGTGGGCGATATGGGCGCGCAATTGGAGAGCAGCGGCATCCGGGGTCGCCCATTCGAAGTAGGCGGCCTTGAGGTGCACGGGGTCGCGGTCGCGCGGGTAGTCGAGTGGGGTATCCATCCATTCGCGGAAGGCGGTGCGCCCTGCCTCGGTGATTGCGTAGCGGCGTTTGGTGCCGCGCTGGCCCCACGTGACATCCGTGCCCTCGAGCAGTCCGTCTTTCTCCATGGCGCGCAGGGCAGGGTAGATCTGCGAGTCGGGCGCGTGCCAGACGTGGCCGACGGATGCCTCGAAGTGCTTGAGCAGGTCGTAGCCGGTCATCGGTTCCACGGTGAGCAGCGCGAGGATCGCATTGCGCAGGCTCATGAGTTCCCCCGGATGGTTGCGGACAGCGGATGCCGCGGGCTAGCCTATCCGCACGACAACTATCTATCTACATAGATAGTCTGACTCGATGCAAGCATCCCCGATCAACGCCGATCGCGAAGGAAGAGACATGACCGACACCATGCCCGCCCGGCAGACCTCGACGACACACAAGGTCATGCCGCATCCGCTCAATGCCTGGTACGTCGCCGCTTGGGACCACGAGGTCACACGCAAGCCCATGGCCCGCCGCATCGCCGACCGCCCGCTCGCGCTCTACCGCACCGAGGACGGCCGTGCCGTCGCGCTCGCCGACGCCTGTTGGCACCGCCTCGCGCCGCTCTCGATGGGCAAGGTGGTTGGTCGCGACGGCATCCAGTGCCCCTATCACGGCATCGTCTACGACTCCCTCGGCCGCTGCGTGAGCATGCCCGCGCAGGAGACGATCAACCCGAGCGCGACCGTGCCGTCGTTCCCGGTCGTGGAGCGCTACCGCTACGTGTGGGTGTGGGTGGGCGACCCGGCGCTTGCCGACCCCGCGCTCGTGCCCGACATGCACCAGATGGACAGCCCCGAGTGGGCGGGCGACGGCCTCACGATCCACGCCAAGTGCAACTTCCAGCTCGTGCTCGACAACCTCATGGACCTCACGCACGAGGAGTTCGTGCACTCCTCGACCATCGGCCAGGAGGAGCTGAGCGAGTCCGACTTCGTGACGACGCACGATGACCGCACGGTCACGGTCGAGCGGTGGATGCTGAACATCGACCCGCCGCCTTTCTGGCTCAAGAACATGCGCGACAAGTTCCCGGGCTTCTCGGGCAAGGTCGACCGCTGGCAGATCATCCACTTCGAGGCGCCGTCGACCATCAACATTGACGTGGGCGTCGCGATGGCCGGCACTGGTGCGCCCGAGGGTGACCGCAGCCAAGGCGTCAATGGTTACGTCATGAACACGATCACGCCCGAGACCGACCGCACGAGCCACTACTTCTGGGCGTTCATGCGCAACTACCGCCTCGACAGCCAGCTCATCACCACCCAGCTGCGCCAGGGCGTGCACGGCGTCTTCGGCGAAGACGAAGTCATGCTCGAAGCCCAGCAGGCCGCCATCGACGCCAACCCCGACTACGAGTTCTACAACCTCAACATCGACGCGGGCGGCATGTGGGCGCGCCGCATCATCGAACGGATGCTCGAGGCCGAGGGTCGCTCGGCACGCATGGCGCCTGCCGCCCCAACGTTCCGTCGCACGGGCGCCTGACGTGGTCGCGAGCAACATCGAGGTCTGGCAGCGCGCCACGGTCGTCTCGGTCGAGGACATTGCCACGGGCATCCGTCGCATCGTCCTTGCGCCAGAGAAACCGGCGAAGGCCGACCCGGGCACGCACCTCGACCTCATGGTCACGATCGACGGCAGGCCGGAGAAGCGGTCGTACTCGATCGTGGATGCCTCGGCCACGGGCGACCGCGTCGCGCTGAGTGTGTTCCGCACGCCGACGTCGCGCGGTGGGTCCATCTGGATGCACCAGCTCGCGCCCGGCGACGTGCTGGAGGTGACGCAGCCGCTGCAGAACTTCCCGCTGCGCTACGGGGCGCCGCGGTACCTGCTGCTCGCGGGCGGCGTCGGCATCACGGCGATCGCGGCGATGGCGCGGGCCCTCGCCAAGGTCAACGCCGATTTCACCCTGGTGTACGCGGGCCGCTCTCGCTCAGCGATGGCCTACCTGCGCGAGCTCGATGAGGAACTGGGCGACCGCATCCGAATCCACGTCGACGACGAGGGCACGACCATGTCGGTCGCGGCGCTCGTCGAGTCGATCAGCGCCGACACCGAGGTGTACATGTGCGGGCCGATCCGGCTCATGGATGCCGTGCGTCGTTCCTGGGGCGACCGCGGCCTGCCGCCGCAACAGTTGCGCTACGAGACCTTCGGCGCGAGCGGCTGGTTCGATCCCGAAGAGTTCACGGTGCGCATCCCGAAGCTGGGCGTCGAGGCGGTCGTGCCGAAGGGCCGCTCGATGCTCGAGGCGCTCGAGGATGCCGGCGTTGACATGATGTTCGACTGCCGCCGCGGCGAGTGCGGGCTGTGCGAGGTGCGGGTGCAGTCGCTCACGGGCAACATCGACCACCGCGACGTCTTCTACAGCGACCGCCAGAAGGAGGACCGCGCCAAGATGTGCTGCTGCGTCTCCCGCGTGGTCTCGGCGGGCGCGCCGGCGGTCGTCACGATCGAGACGTCGTAGCCACTTTCAGAATTCAGGAAGCAAGAGCACCTTCCTGAATTCTGAAGGGGTCACGCGCGGAAGGCGTCTGGCAGCATCCGCCGCGCCGCCTTGCGCGCGGGCTCCTCGATGAAGCGCCACAGCACCCACGCGAAGACCCACGACGCCACGATGACGAAGCCCGTGATGCCGATGAGGCCGAGCCCGGTGGCGGCGGTCGCCTGCGTGATGAAGAGGCCGGCACCGATGACGAGCGGATGTGACAGGTACAGCGCATACGACACGCGCCCGCCCAGCACGAAAGGTCGGGTGGCGAGCAGCCGCGCGAGGGGGTCCCGGCCGTACACGGCGAGTGCACCGATGAGGACGACGAAGAGCGGCAGCACCACGATGGTCTCGGTCGAGGCGATCTGGTCGACGCCGTTGTGGAACTGTTCCTGCGTGGTGCGGGCCCAGCGACGCGGGTCGAATGCGGTGACGAGGTACACGAGCACGATGATGGCGGCGACCGTGAGGGTGGGGAGGGGCAGGCGTGAGGGGGTGCCCCGTCGCATCCGGTCTCGCAGGAAGACGGCGAGGATCGCACCGATCCAGAACTCGGTGAGCACGCGGATGGCGACGACGCCACCCATGATCTCCCAGCTCTCGGGCGAGAAGAGGAGGATCGTGTCGTCCTGCATGCTGCAGCCGACGATGATCATCGGCAGCGTCAAGAGCGCCATCGTGATGAGCATGCCGCGCGGCGAGACGACGCGGGCGAAGCGGCCGAGCAGCAGCACGCCGCCGAGGCCAAAGGTGAGGTAGGCGAGCCACTCGGCGCTGATGGACCAGTCGAGGCCGTTCCAGTCGAGCTCGTGCGGGTACCAGGCGTGCACGAGCAGGAGGTGCTCGACGAGGCGGGGCACGTCGATCTCGGCGGCGTAGGCCGGGTTGCCGGTCACCCAGAACATGACGACGAAGTACGACCCGAAGAGCATGAGCACGAAGGCGGTGAGGGGCCACACGCGGCCGAGCCGCAGCCAGAGGAAGCCGAGCGTCGCGCGCCATCCGCGCCGCTCCGTCATGGTGTCGAGGTGCGTGACCGTGAGGATGAACCCGCTCAGGATGAAGAACAGGTCGACGCCGAGGTAGCCCACGTTCATGAGGGGGGCGAGCACGTTCATGAAGGGGAACGCGTCGAGCAGTTCGGTGCGGTAGTGCCGCAGGAACACCCAGAACGCGGCGAGCGCGCGGATGCCTGTGAGCGGGGCGATGAAGCTGCGTTCGGGTGTCGTCGCCGAGGTTGTGGCGGGGCTGTCTGCGGCGGCGGTCACGGAGGGAGTCTAGTTACTGCACGGTCGCCGTGAGGCGGGCGAGGTTGTCGAGCACGACGGAGCGGGTGGGGCGCGCGAGCCACTCGTCGAGGGTGAGTTCCCGGCTGTTGGCCCGGTACTGGTCTTCGATCGTGCGGAGCTGTCGCACGAAGCTCTGCCCGTGCACCATGACCGAGATCTCGAGGTTGAGGGTGAAGGAGCGCATGTCCATGTTGCTGGATCCGATCACCGCCACGTTGTCGTCGATCGTGAAGTGCTTCGCGTGCAGAACGGTCGGCTCGGCGTAGAGCCAGATGCGCACGCCCGCACGCAGGAGGGCCTCGTAGTAGCTGCGTTGCGCGTGGTAGACGACCTTCTGGTCGGCGACCTCCGAGACGAAGAGCTCGACCTCGATGCCGCTCTGGGCGGCGGTCGTCACGGCGTAGAGCATCGACTCGTCGGGCACGAAGTAGGGGCTCGTGATGACGATGCGTTCCTCGGCGGCGTAGATGAGGTCGTTGAAGAGGCGGAGGTTGTTCTCGCCGCGGAAGGCCGGGCCGCTCGGCACGACCTGGCACTCGATGAGTTCGCGGCCCTCCTCCTCCGTGGCCTCCCCGAGCTCACGCAGGAGCAGCTCATCGGTCTCGGCATACCAGTCGCTGAGGAAGAGCGCGTTGATCCCCGCGACGATCGGCCCGTCGAACTCGACCATGAGGTCTTTCCAGTGCAGGCCGTTCCGGATGTTGCCGCGCTTGTTGTACGAGGAGTCGATCATGTTCTGCGACCCGGTGAAGGCGAGGTCGCCGTCGATGACGAGCAGCTTGCGATGGTTGCGAAGGTCAAGCCGTTGGTACTTGCCCTTGAATGGCTGCACCGGGAGCATCAGGTGCCATTCGATGCCCGCGGCATCCAGCCGTCTCTTGGTCGCTCGATATCCCGGGTAGCGCAGGGAGGCGATGTGGTCGAGCAGAAGGCGCACCGTGACGCCTCGCTTGGCCGCTGCCTCGAGCGCGTCGAAGAAGGGCGCCGTTGTCTCGTCGAGGTTGACGATGTAGAACTCGGCGTGCACGAACTTCTTCGCCCGGCCCACAGCATCCGTCATCGCCCGGATGCTCTCCTCATAGTCGGAGTGCAGGGCCGCTGTGTTGCCGCGCACGAGCGGCATGGCGCCCAGCGCGCGGTTCAGGGCGACCGAGTTGGCGAGCCATGAGGGCCAGTCCGGGTTCACTTCGGCTTCTTCAAGGCCCTCGGTGGCGTCCAGGATGATCTGGTTGACCTGATCCTGCTTCTTGCGCCGTTTGCGTGGCAACTTGTTGCTGCCGAGGAGAAGGAACAGCAGGAACCCGACGTAGGGGATGAGGAAGATCGCGAGCAGCCAGGCGGTCGCCGTCTGCGGCTTGCGGTTGATGGGGACGACGATGAGAGCGCCGATGCGGATGGCGATGTCGATGATCGCCAGCACCACGATGATGAGGGTGCTGAGCCACCCGGCGCTCAGCACGGTCAGCGCAGGTTCACGAACTGCAGGTCGACGTCGAGGTCGGCACCCTTCAGCAGCGACATGGTGGCCTGGAGATCGTCGCGGCTCTTGGAGCTGACCCGCAACTCGTCGCCCTGGATCTGGCTCTTGACGCCCTTGGGCGCCTCGTCGCGGATGAGCTTGTTGATCTTCTTCGCGTCGTCCTGCGCGATGCCCTGCTTGAGGTTCGCCTCGATGCGGTACTCCTTGCCTGACGCGTAGGGCTCACCGGCGTCGAGCGACTTGAGGCTGATGCCGCGCTTGATGAGCTTGGCCTCGAGCACCTCTAGCACAGCCTTCACTCGCTCCTCGGAGCTCGCCTTCATCAGGAACTTCTCGCCGCTCCAGTCAACGGATGCGCCGACGTTCTTGAAGTCGTAGCGCTGCGAGATCTCCTTCTGCGCCTGGTGGAGGGCGTTGTCGGCCTCCATCTTGTCGACCTTGCTGACGATGTCAAACGATGAATCTGCCATGCAGGCAATGCTAGCCGTGGCCGCCGTACAGTCGGGGCTATGGCACACGACTCCTCGCGGCCCCGGCGCTGGCCCGATTGGGTGCTCATCGGCGGGATCGCGGCTGGGGTCGCGGCGCTCGCTGTCGTGCTGATCCTGGCGGTCGTGCGTCCCGGAACCTCAGGGTCCGACAGTGAGCCCGCCGAGCAGGGTCCGCCCTACGCCGCGCCGGCGTCGCTGCCCCCGCGCTCGCCGACCCCGGGCCCGGGTGCTGCCCAGGGGGCGGATGCCGCATGGTTGGCCGAGGCGGCGGATGCGACGGGCATCCCCGAGCGTGCCCTCGCCGCCTACGCGGGCGCCTCCCTCTTCAAGGCCGTCGACCGGCCCGAGTGTGGCCTCGGCTGGAACACGCTCGCGGCGATCGGCCTCGTCGAGAGCGACCACGGGCGGCACGGCGGCTCGCGCGTCACCGCCGACGGAACGGTCGAGCCGCCCATCTTCGGCATTGCGCTCGATGGCACCTCTTCGGCGCACATCCCCGACAGCGACGACGGTGAGATCGACGGGGATCCCGACTACGACCGCGCCGTTGGCCCCATGCAGCTCGTGCCGCAGACGTGGGCCGGCTGGCACATCGATGGCAACGGCGACGGCGTAGAAGACCCGCACAACATCGATGACGCCGTGCTCGCGGCATCCAACTATCTCTGCCGGGCGAGCCCCGACATGGTCGACGAGGAGGGGTGGCGCGCCGGCATCCTCGCCTACAACAACTCGCTCGACTACGTGCGGTCGGTCGCGGATGCCGCCAACCGCTACGCGACCATCGTCGACAGCGTCATGGCCCCGAGGGCCTCGCCGTCAGCCGCGCCCTGAACTGGGCCGGGCGGTGCTCGAGCGCACCATGAGCTCGAAGGGCAGCGCCGTGTTGAGCGCGCCCTGCGTGCGGGTCTCCGGATGCAACTGGTCCAGCAGCAGCTCGGCCGCCATCCGCCCCTGCAGCTGCGGGAACTGCGCCACGGTCGTCAGGCCGAAGAACTCGCTCAATTCGTGGTCGTCGATGCCCACGACCGAGACGTCGTCGGGCACGTGGAGGCCCATGTCGCGGGCGGCCAGGATCGCCCCGATCGCCATCTCGTCGGATGCCGCGAAGATCGCGGTGGGTCGCTCGCGTGGCGAACCCAGCAGCTGCTTTGCTGCCGCGTATCCGCCCTCGATCGTGAAGTCCGCCGCCCGGAACAGGCTCGGGTTCACGGGGATGCCCCGCGACTCGAGGGCACCCTCGTAGCCGATGCGGCGGTTCGTCGGCAGGTGGAAGTCGCGCTCGAAGTCATCGTTGCCCCCGATATGGGCGATCGACGTGTGGCCCAGCTGCAGCAGGTGCTCCGTGGCCAACTGGGCGACCTCGACATCGTCGATGCTGAGCGTGTGCACCCCGGGGAGCGGGCCGCCGACCCCGACCACGGGTTTGTGCATGCTCAACAGCCCCTGAAGCTCGCCGCCTGTCAGTTCGAGGGAGATCGCGATCACGGCATCCACCCGCTTGTTCAGCAGGAAGTGCTCGAAGACGCTGCGCCGCTCGTCGCCGCCGCCCGCCAGGTTGTAGAGGGTCAGGTCGTAGCCGTGGTTGCGGAGCGTGCTCTCCGCCCCTTCCAGCACGGATGCATAGAACCAGCGGGTGAGGAACGGCACGACCACGCCAATGTTGCGGGTGCGCCCCGTCGCGAGGCTCGACGCATTCGAGCTGACGACGTAGCCGAGCTCCGCGGCCGCGGCGAGCACGGCATCCCGGGTCTTTTGCGAGACGTTGGGCTTGCCGCTCAGGGCACGCGAAACTGTCGCGGTGCTCACCCCCGCGAGCTCTGCAACGGCTTGAATCCCCGGCACTGAGACCTCCCTGCCTCGACGCGATCATACTTCGGGTCTCGTGCGCGCGTCCCACACTGCTGTTGCTCGCACGCTGTCGTGCTGTCGCCGTTTCTCTCGCTTCGCAGCATCCGTCCCGGCGCTCCCTCTGCGGCGAGTGGCAACGCTGTCGGGCGACGTGCCGCACGCATCCGGCAACACGCCGCCGCGCGCGCCGGAAACGTTGCTGTTAACCGCACACCGAAGCGGCGGCGGTCACGCCGGGAGAGTGGCGAGCCAGCCGAGTTCCTTCACCAGGGGCGACGTCGGCCCAGGTGGGCGCCTTCGGCCATGACGCTGAGGGTGGTTGCCAGCACTGTTTTCCAGTCGAACATCACCTGGCGGTACGTGAAGTCGAGCACGACGAACCCCAGCCGCGTGAGGGTGGCGACCCGCTCGCGGTCATCCTCGTAGGCCTCGGCGCTTCCGTGGTGCAAGAAGCTGCCCACCTCAACCACGAGTCGGTCGCCGATGAGGAGGTCGACACGGATGCCGCGGGCCACGCGCACCTGCGGAACCGCGACGATCCCCGCCCGCCCGTACCGCACGCGAGCCACAGATTCGCTGCCGGCTTCCGCACGCGCATCGACAAGGTTCGAGCCGCACGCACTGCGCAAGGCACCGTGTCGGGGACACCACCCAGCGCTCCGCCTCGTCGTGACGGTGGCGATCCCTGATGAGCCGCACGGGGCCGGGTGTTGTGAGCGGCTGCCCTGTTACGGGGTGGAGGAGTCCGCGCGCTTCCGGCCGAACGCTGACGTCGAGTGTGTGCCGAGACGGCGGCTGCCACAGGTGATGGAGCGGAGCGGCTGAGGCGGCTGCGAGGGCCCCGCCGACCCGTGCCGCCCGCACAAGCAGGGGTGGCGCATCCGGAGTCGCATAGATTCCGTGGCGAACTCGGATCACCTCCGTGCCGACGGCGCGCTGCACCGCATCGTCACTGAGGCCCAGCGAGCGCAGCTCCCCGAGCCTCGCGACGCCGCCAAGATGGGTGATCGCGTGGGTGACGGACGGCACGGATGCAGCGTGCCCGGTCGTGCGCGTAGGGTGCCGCGCATCCGTGCATCCCGTGGCCAAGGTGGCGTGCCCCGTGCTGGGGAGGAGCGTGGTTCGCACCAAGCCTCGGCGCACTGTATTCTCTTCTGAGCGCCTTCGATCAGGTGAATACACGTGGTCGGAGGAGCGGGGCAAGTTACCCAAGCGGCCAAAGGGATCTGACTGTAAATCAGACGGCTCAGCCTTCGGGGGTTCGAATCCCTCACTTGCCACGCAACGAGACGAAGGGCCCCGACGTTTGCCGGGGCCCTTCGTCATTGCCGGCCGTCGCCTGCGGTTTCTGATGCGCTTCTTGCCGCGACACGCGCTCCAGGCCGCCGACACCCCGGCAGCGATTCAAGAAGTGCAGCAGAAACCGCGCGGCCCGCAGCCGCTCAACTCCCGCGCAGCGCCGTCACGGGCTCGATGCGGCCGGCCCGCCACGCCGGGTACCAGCCCGAGGCCCAGCCGACGCCGGCCCCGAGCACGGTGCCGGCGAGCGCCACCCAGGGGCTCGTGACGGGCGTCCAGCCCTGCACGACGGCGACGAGCACGACGGTGACGACGCCGACGGCGGCCCCGATGAGCCCGCCGATGAGGCCGATGACGATCGACTCGACCATGAACTGCCGGCCCACCTGGCGCTGTGTCGCCCCGAGGGACCGGCGCAGCCCGATCTCGCCGACGCGCTCCAAAACCGAGAGCAGCGTCACGTTGGCGATTCCGAGCCCGCCAGCGAGCAGAGCGATGACCCCCAATAGTAGGAACACGACGTTGACGTCGGCCTGCACGCTGAGGCTGAGGTCGGATGCCGCGGCGGGCGCGCTCGCCCGGAGGGTGTCGGGTTCATCCGGCTGCAGTGCGAGCACGGCCTGCTCAGCGACCTGGGGTCCCGCGCCGACCGCGATGCGGATCGCGAGTTCGGTCGGCGCTCCGAGCCCGAAGTCCGCGCGGGCCGCCCCCATGGGGATGATGACGGCGTCCTGCAGGTCGCTTCGACGCTCCATGCCGTCGACGATGCCGATGACGGCGTAGGCGACCCCGCCGACGAAGATCGAGGGCTGCGCGTCGATGCGGTTGATGCCGAGGCGTTCCGCCGCTCGGGGGCCCAGCACGGCGACCCGGTCGCCGCGCGTGTCATGCCCGGCGTCGAAGAGTCGGCCCGTCGCGAGTGAGCCCTCGTCTGCCGCGAGGAGTGATCCGGATGCCGCGAAGAGGTGAGGGGAGGCCGCCACCGGTGCGGAGGGGTCGTTCACGGGCACCGAGGTGATGACCGCGCCATCCGGCAGCCGCACCTCGCCGAGGAGCGCCGCGTCTTCGACACCGGCGAGCCGCTGCACGCGCGGTGCCGAGTCCCACGGCAGGCGTCCCGCCGCGACGCTCGCGTTCTGCGCCCCCGTCTCGGCCGTGACGGGTGTCACGACGACCTGCGTCGACGCGACGGCGTCGAACTGGCGCTCGATCTGCCCCGCCGCGGTCTGCGCGAGTCCGAGGGTCGCGACGAGCGAGCCGATGCCGAAGACGGTGCCGAGGATGGTCATGATGAGCCGCCCCGGTCGTGTGCCGATGTCGGCGGTCGCCTCCGCGACGAGGTCCTGGAAGGTGAAGCGGTCGGGGCTGAGGGCGCCGCGCGACCGCGCGAGGCGAGGCAGCCGCATCACAGCTCCGTCAATCGACCGTCGGAGATGCGGATGCTGCGGCGGGCCCGCTCCGCGACGGCCGCGTCGTGCGTGATGACGATGAGCGTGAGCCCGTCGGCGTTGAGCTCCTCGAAGAGTGACATGACGTCGCCCGAGGTGCGCTGGTCGAGGTTGCCGGTGGGCTCGTCGGCGAGGAGCAGCTGCGGTGCACTCACGACGGCGCGGGCCACCGCGACACGTTGCCGTTCACCGCCCGAGAGCAGCCCGGGCATGTAGTCCATGCGGTGGCCGAGGCCGACGCGTTCGAGTGCGGCTCGTGCCCGTGGCATCCGCTCGTCCCGTGGCACGCCGCTGTAGAGCATCGGCAGCAGCACGTTCTCGAGCACGGTGCGTCGCGGCAGGAGGTGGAACGACTGGAACACGAAGCCGATGAAGCGCGCCCGCAGTGCCGCGCGCTCGTTGTCGGTGAGCGAGCCGGTGCGCGCGCCCGCGAGTTCGTACTCGCCCACGCTCGGCCGGTCGAGCAGGCCCAGGATGTTGAGCATGGTCGACTTGCCAGACCCGCTCGGCCCCACGATCGAGATGTAGTCGCCGGGCGCGGCCGAGAGTGAGACGCCCTTGAGCGCCTGCACCTCGGGCGGTCCGGGGAAGGAGCGCGTCACATCCCGCAGTGCCAGAACGGATGCCACGGGCGTGAGCCCCGGCGAAGCAGACGCCAGCGCGACCGCGCTCATCGCCCGACCACCACGAGCGCGCCTTCCTCGATCTCACCGTCGAGGGGGCGAATCTCGACGGCACCACGCGCGGCCAGCCCTGTCTCGACGAGCACCATGCGGGTCTTCGCGTCCTCGCCGTCGCGCGGGTCGGATTCGACGATCTCGACGCGTTCCTCGCCGCCCGGGCCGGCCGTGAGCGCGGCGAGCGGCACGGAGAGCACGTCGCCCTCCGTGGCCCCGACGGGCACCCGCACGCGCACGTTCTTGCCCTTGATCTGCTCGACCTGTTCCGGCGTGAGTTCGGCCGGGTCGAGGAGGACGGTGCGACGGGATGCCTCACCCTTCGCTTCCTCGATCGCGGCGATCGTCGCGCCCACGACCGTGCCGTCGGGGAGTTCGAATGACGCTTCGCCTCCGACGCTCAGGAGTCGGGCATCCGCCTCGGCCGCTGCGCCCGTGAGTCGCACTGATGCGCCCGAGACGGTCATGACCGGACCCTGGACGGCGGCGCCCCGCGCGACGTTGACGGAGTCGACGCGGCGCGGCAGTTCGGTGAGGTAGGCGACCTCGCTGGCCGGCAGGTGGGGGAGCACCCCGAGTTGCGCCTCCGAGAGGGCATCCGTCGCCGCCTGCACCTGCGCGCGAGCGGATGCGAGTTCGGCCTGCTCAGCGCTCGTGTCCCTTGCGGCGAACAGCTGTTCGCGTTGGAGCTGGGCGGTCTTGAGCGCCCACTCGGCGCCCTGCACGTCCCCGCCGCTTGCGCGGGCGGCCTCGACTGCCCGCTCGGCATCCGCCACCGCGACGTCGGCCTGCCAGACGTCGAGCGTGCTTGGGCCGGCTCCCGCCGCGGCGAGGCCCTGCTGCGCCGCCGCGACGGCGCCCTGCGCGCTCCGGAGCGCTTCCTCGGCACTGCGGAGCATCTCGGTCGCGCCCTCCGCGGGTGCCGGCGCGGGGTAGCCGACCTGGGCGTAGAGCTGCCTGACGCCCTCGGCGGTCGTGCGGTCGAACATGGGGGAGGTGGCATCCCCGACGCCGATGCCGAGCGCGGTCAGCGCCTGCTTCAACTGCAGCACGTCGGGTCCGGAGACGCCGACCCGCAGCGTGCGGTAGGCGGGCAGCTCGCCCGGGAGCACGATGATCGGTCGGCCAGCGACCTCGAGGGCGACCGAGAGGGTCGCGAGCTCGGCACCCTGCTCGGGCACCTGGCCAGTGACGATGGCCGCGCCGTCGAGCGAGGCGGTGTCGACCGTCACGTGCACCGCGTCCGCGTAACCGACGTCGGCCCGCAGGGTCACGTCGTTGCTGAGGGGGCCGAACTCGACTGGCACCGTCACGAGACCCCGTTCGGGCGCCTCGCCGGCTTCGGCGGGTGCAATGAAGCGCCCGATCAGCAGGCCCGCGACGAGGGCGAGCACGGCGCTCGCCGCAACAACCCACAGCACGCGGTTGCCACGCAGCACGCGCCCCCATCCCGCGACGCGAGCCGCGTCGGACGACGGATGCCCGTCCCCCGCGACCTCGATCAGCTCCGTGCGCTCCTCCATGCCTACCTGCCCTGCTCGAGTGCGGCCTTGAAGGCCTCGAGTTCGGCCTTGTTGGCGTCGACGAACCGTGCCTCGAGGTCGAACTGGATCTTCAACGCCTTCTCCATGTACGAAGTCTCCTCACGGCAGTCGTGGTCGACGAGCGCGAGCTCGATCTCACGTTCGCCGAGCGCCTTCATCTCGGGGCTGTCGCTCGGGTCGCTGAGGCCCTCCGGGTCGGTCTCGGCGGATGCTTCGTAGATGCGATTGATCTCGTCGTAGATCGAGTTCGCCGCCGACATCTGTGTGTCAAAACCGGGCTCGCCGGCCTCCTGCATGCAGTTCGACCACTCGCGCTCGAGTGCGGCGAGTTCGGGTGAGCGCTCGAGTTCCGCGTAGAGCCCCTGCAGCTTGTCGCGCAGCCCGGCGAACTGCTCGGCCTCCCAAGGGTCTTCGCCCGACATCTCGTGCTGGGCATACCCCTGGCATCCGGCATCCTCCCAGCGGTATTCGTCGACGTCGTCTTCGACCGCGCCGTAGAGCGCCTCGTAGTAGGCGGTCGATTCTGATTCGGAGAGGGAGTCGATGTAGAGCTGGTTCTTGTTGACCTCCTCCGGCTCCTCGGCTTCGGCGTCGCTCGACCACGGGTTCGTCACGACGCCGTAGCCGTACACCTCGGCGTACTCACGTGACATGGGGTCGATCTCGTCCTCGTCGGAGGCGGCGGGCTCGAAGCTCGCGAGTTCGGGCGTGTACTCGAAGCCCTCATCCGCCATGCAGCTCGCGATGAGTTCTTCGCGCTTCTTCTCCCGTTCCTCCATGCGCTTCTGGTCTTCTGCCGAGCCTTCTCCGCTGTAGCCCGCTGCGAAGTACTGGTTGAGCGGCGAGTCTTCGATGGAGAGTTCACCGCCGCCCGCGCCGCCCGTCGAACAGCCCGTCAGGATGCAGGCCAGGGTGACGGCTGCGGCGGCCGTGATGGTGGGAAGTCTTCTCATTCGGGGGCTCCTCAGGGGGTACGTGCCGGTCTGGCGTGCCCAAGCCTTCCAGCGCCATCCGGCGTGCGAGTCGGCCCGGAGGATGACATGGAGGGTGCCTGCGATGTATCTCAGGCGCGACGGGAGTGAGCGTGAAAGAGTGGCCCCATGACTGATGCCGCACAGCTCTTGTCGTTCGCCTCCGACCTTGCGCGCGAGGCGGGAGTGCTTGCTCGTAGGCGCCGGGTGGAGGGCGTGAGCGTGGCCGCGAGCAAGTCGACGGCGGTCGACATCGTCACGCACGCCGACCGGGAGGTCGAGGCGCTCATCAGGGACCGTCTCAAGGCGGAGCGGCCCGAGGACGGCTTCTTCGGCGAGGAGAGCGGCGCGGAGGTCGGCTCGAGCGGGCTCACCTGGGTCGTCGATCCGATCGACGGCACAGTCAACTATCTCTATGGCATCCCGCAGTACGCCGTGAGCATCGCGGTCGTGGAGGGCGAGCCCGATCCGTTGACGTGGAGGGCGGTTGCCGGTGTCGTGTTCAACCCCGAGTCGGGGGAGCTGTTCGCGGCCACGGCCGGTGGCGGTGCGACACTCGACGGTCGTCCGATCCAAGCGACGACGGATGTCCCACCCGAGCGTGCCCTCGTCGGCACGGGTTTCGGCTACCGCCCCGAGGTGCGGGTCGCGCAGGCGAAGGCACTCGTCGGGCTGCTGTCGCAGGTGCGCGACATCCGGCGAATCGGGGCAGCCTCGCTCGACCTGTGTGCCGTTGCGTGCGGCCGCCTCGACGCCTACTTCGAGACCGGTCTGCAGCCGTGGGACCACGCCGCGGGAGCGCTCATCGCACGTGAGGCGGGGGCCCGCGTGACGGGCTGGGAGGGAACGTCCCCTTCTGCCACCTTCACCCTGGCGGCGGATGCTCCGCTCGCCGAGTTCCTTGAGAGGACCCTGTTAATCTCGGCCTCCGACTGGGAATAAAAGGGGCCCCGGGGTAGCCTCGTTGGGTTGCCTTTCGAGGTAACCACCCGTATGTCTTTGTGAGAAACGTCATCGGACCAGCCGTACCCGAACCCGAGCTGGTCAATTGTGTAGGAGTTGTGCCATGTCCCGAACGTCGAGCCGCGCTGTAGAAACGCCGGAATCCGCGTAGTGGCAGCGAGCAACGAGGGCGCCCTCCAGGGTGCGTCCATGCCGGGGGCCCAGGGGGAATTTACGTCGCGCCGCGAGCGCCGTGCTGCCGAGCAGGCACAGCAGAGCCGCGCGACGCGTCACGGCTCCCGCCGGGTTGAGCGCGCGACATCCGATGCTTCCGATATCGCGATGCGGCCCAGCACGAGCCGCAAGCTCGTCAAGCGTTCCGTTGCCAAGCGCCCGGCCTCGCAGCCTCGAGCGAAGCGCAGCAAGCGCACCATGATCGGTCAGCTTGCCAGCATCAGTGCGATGGCAGGCGTGTTCGCCCTCCTTGTGTCGACCTCGGTGCCCGCTACCGCCTTCTACACGGCTGACGACCTTGCCGCTGCCGCAAGTGCTGCAGACAAATCGCAGTCCCCTGCCGCGATGGCGGCAGTGCCGGCACAGGACGTCATGGTGAACGTCGAGGCGGCGGTTGCCGCGGCGGAAACCGACACAGTCACGCGTGACAGCTACGAGGCCAAGTCCTTCCAGCAGCAGATCGCGGCCCTCCGTGGCAACCCGAATTTCTCGTACAGCAACAACCCGAATGGTTCGATCCAGTGGCCCTTCGTTGGTTCGGTGCCGATCAGCTCCGGTTTCGGGCCCCGCAACGTCTGCTCCTACTGCTCGAGCTACCACCTCGGCATTGACTTCACGCCCGGCTCGGGCGTTCCCATCCAGGCGATGGCCGATGGCGTCGTCAGCGCGGTCAACCTTCACAGTGGCGGCCTCGGCAACCACGTGATCATCGACCACGTCATCAACGGCCAGCGCGTGACCACCGTGTACGCGCACATGCAGTGGGGCTCCATCCAGGTCGCCACCGGCCAGCAGGTCACGGTCGGCACGGTGGTCGGCGCGGTCGGCAACACGGGCACCTCGACGGGTGCGCACCTGCACTTCGAGGTGCACCTCGACGGCACCCCGGTCGACCCCTACGTCTGGCTCAAGGCCAACGCCAACTGACCTTCGACACGCCGGCTGGCGCGCATTGCATGAACGCGCGCTGAACCGCTGGTAACGAAACACCCCCAGAAGGGGGTTCCGCTTGATATCCGGCGTGCGTTAGGGTTTATGAATCCGTTACAAAACGCCCGAGCTACCCGGGGCGTTCAGTACAGCAGTGAGAAATCCCGATGCACTGCGCGTAGGAGAACACCTTTCATGACCCGAACCGAAGACGGCCGCGTGCCGTCGAGTCGTCGCGAGGCGCGTGAGCAGGAGCGTCGCTCGCAGCGCAGGTCGGTGGCCCCCGCGATTCGGGCGGCGCGCGAGCCCGTCGCGACGGTCGCGCCTGTCGTCGCCACAAAGGGCCGCGTGGGTCTCCGTCCGAAGGGCCGGGATGCGTCGGCTGGCCCGTCTCGTGGTCGCAAGGTCATGCACACCCTCATGAGCATGGGCGCGATGTTCGGTGTCGCCGCCATGCTCGTCTCCACGTCGATCTCCGGCACGAGCCTTGCGCCCCAGGCCGAGGCGTCGTCGCTCAGCTCGAGTGAGGTTGCCGAAAACGACGTGCAGTCGCTCGGCGTTGTCGCGTCGGCGGCGGATGCTGCGGCCACCGACCTCGTCCGCGACAGCTACACGGCCAAGGCCTACGTGCCGCCCGTGCGCTTCGTTGCGCAGCGGCCGGCGACCTCCGCGAACTTCAGCTACACGAACAACCCGGCTGGAAGCATCCAGTGGCCCTTCGTGCACCCGGCACCCATCTCCTACGGTTTCGGCCCCCGGGCGGCGTGCTCCTACTGCTCGACCTACCACCTCGGCGTTGACTTCACGCCGGGCGCAGGCGTGCCCATTCAGGCAATCACCGAGGGTGTCGTCAGCGCGGTCAAGCTCGACGGCGGCGGCCTCGGCAACCACGTGATCATCGATCATGTGGTCAATGGTCAGCGCATCCAGAGCATCTACGCCCACATGGCGTGGGGTTCGATCCAGGTTGCTGCGGGACAGCCAGTCTCGGTGGGCACCGTCATCGGCGCCGTCGGCAGCACGGGCGCCTCGACGGGTGCGCACCTCCACCTCGAGATCCACGCCGACGGCACGCCGATCGACCCCTTCGCCTGGCTCAAGGCCAACGCGAACTAACCGCGCGAGTTGTGTCGCGTGTGAGATCCGACTTGTACAGCTTCAGCGCGCAGCTGAACATGCACTAGTCGAATCTCACGCAGCTGGCACCTGTCAGCTTGCGAGCCAGACCGTCGTGTCTCCCGGCAGGGTGTCGCCGTCGAGGTCGGCGGATGCGAGCAGCACGTCTGCGCCTTCCGGCAGCGGCACGGGCGTTGCCCCCGTGTTCGCCATGACCGTCAGGCCCTCGGTGCGGAAGACGAGCACCTCCGGCTCATCGTGCTGCAGCCACGTGAATGAGCCGAGCCCCACGTTGTGCTCCTTGCGCAGCGCGAGTGCGCGGCGGTAGAACTCGAGCGTGGATCCCTCGACGCCGCGCTGCTCGGCTCGCGCGAAGGCGCCCCAGCCGGACGGCTGCGGGAGCCAGCTCTCGCCGGTCGTGTTGAACCCCGCGGCGGGGGCGTCTGCCTCCCAGGGGATGGGCACGCGGCATCCGTCTCGTCCGTAGCGCTCACCGTTGGTGCGGTGCCAGGTCGGGTCTTGGCGGGCCTCATCGGGCAGGTCGATGACCTCGGGCAGGCCGAGCTCCTCGCCCTGGTAGATGTAGGCGCTGCCGGGGAGCGCGAGCATGAGCGCCGTGGCGGCGCGGGCCCGGCGCAGGCCGATGACGGGGTCGGGCAGGCCCTTCGACCTGGGGCCGAGGCCGTCGCCCTGAGGGTTGT
The DNA here is from genome assembly GCF_044769865.1 of Salinibacterium sp. GXW1014. Taxonomy (NCBI): domain Bacteria; kingdom Bacillati; phylum Actinomycetota; class Actinomycetes; order Micrococcales; family Microbacteriaceae; genus Salinibacterium; species Salinibacterium sp. GXW1014. Next base: position 813,409 of record NZ_JBIZWA010000001.1, on the reverse strand, counting down.
CGGCCGTGACGGCGAGGCGGCTCGCGTGGCGCACAACGTCGTGGTTGCTGAGCACCCACGTGCTGGGCGCCCCCACGCTGTGGAACGCTTCGTAGGAGTCGTCGATGACGGTGCGGAGGGCGGATGCATCCCACTTCGTCTCGAGGTAGCCGAAGTTGAAGGCCTGGTGCATCTCGTCGGAGCGCACCCACTTGGCCAGCTTGTGCAGCGGGTCGACCCAGGCTTCCGCGCACAGCACGCGCTCGCCCTCATAGGTGTTGAGCAGGTCACGCCACTCGCGGTAGATCTCGTGCACGCCCTCCTGCGCCCAGTAGGGCGAGAGCGCCGCCTCTTCCGCCTCGTCTTCGAGGCCGCCACCCATGCTGTTGCTCTCGGCGGGCGGGGTCCAGTCGGGCAGGCCCTCTTGCTTCACGAGGCCGTGGGCGACATCCACGCGGAAGCCGTCGACGCCGCGGTCGAGCCAGAAGCGCAGGATGTCGAGGAACTGCTCGTGCACCCAGCGGTTGTTCCAGTCGAAGTCGGGCTGGCTGGAGTCGAAGAGGTGGAGATACCACTGGCCGGGGGTGCCGTCGGCCTCCTCGATGCGGCTCCAGGCCGGGCCGCCGAAGACCGACTCCCAGTTGTTGGGCGGCAGCTCGCCGTTCGCGCCCTTGCCTTCTCGGAAGATGTAGCGCGCCCGCTCCTCGGAGCCGGGTCCTGCGGCGAGTGCCTCCTGGAACCAGCGGTGCTGGTCGGAGGAGTGGTTGGGCACGAGGTCGACGATGACGCGGATGCCTCGCGAGTGCGCCTCTTCGAGCATCCGGTCGAAGTCGTCCAGGGTGCCGAAGATGGGGTCGACGTCGCAGTAGTCGGCGACGTCGTAGCCCGCGTCATTCTGGGGCGAGGTGAAGAAGGGGGAGAGCCAGATGGCGTCGATGCCGAGTTCGGCGAGGGAGTCGATGTGGCTGGTGATGCCCGGCAGGTCGCCGATGCCGTCGCCCGAGGCATCCGCGAAGGAGCGGGGGTAGATCTGGTAAATGACTGCGCTGCGCCACCACTCGCTGCCGGGTGTTCCGTGCGTGCCAGTGGTGGTGGTGATCTCGGTGGCCATGGCGACACCCTAACCGAGGAGGCTCAATGTCGTAAGCGCTTGCGCCGCAAATGAGCAGATAACTATTGGACGGCTGAGGTTTGCGTTCCCGTTCTCATGGGTCAGAATGTAAGCGCTTGCAAACCCTGCAATCCATTCGCGACCCCACAACACGCAGCCCGGCGGTCAATACCGCCGCGTCGGGGTTGCCCACAAGAAAGGTGACACCAACGATGGTGAAATCACGCAGCCTCATGGCGGCCGGCGCAATCGCGACCACCGCCGTGCTGGCACTCGTCGGATGCTCGAGCGCAGACGGCGGTGCAGACGACGCTGAGACCACGACCCTGACGGTCTGGGTCGACGCCGAGCGCGTCGACGCCCTCAAGGATGTGGCCAAGGCATACGAGGACAAGACCGACATCAAGGTCGACCTGGTCTCGAAGGCCAACGCCGAGATCAAGGACGACTTCACGCAGCAGGCCCCGACGGGCAAGGGCCCCGACATCGTCATGGGCGCTCACGACTGGCTGGGCGAGCTCGTCACCAACGGTGTCGTCGCGCCGATCGAGCTGGCCGACAAGCAGGATGAGTTCCTCGAGGTCGCCTACGAGGCCGCCACGTATGAGGGCCAGCAATACCTCCTGCCCTACGGTGTCGAGAACATCGCAGTGCTCCGCAACACGGAGCTCGTGCCCGAGGCCAAGGCGACCTTCGACGAGATGCTCGCCGCGGGCACCTTCGTCGTCGAGTCCGACGGCAGTGGCCTCGCGAACCCGTACCACCTGTACCCGTTCCAGACCGCCTTCGGTGCGCCCGTCTTCGGCAGCGACGAGAACGGCTACGACACGACTGACCTGCAGCTCGGCAACGAGGGCGGCCTCGCCTTCGCCCAGTGGCTCGGCGCGCAGGGTGCCGCCGGTGTCATCGACACCGAGCTCACGGGTGACATCGCCAAGGAGCGCTTCCTCAGCGGAGACGCCGCCTTCTGGCTGACCGGCCCCTGGAACGTCGGCGTCGCCGTCGACGCTGGCATCGACGTCGCCGTTGACCCCATCCCGACCCCCGGCACCGAGGCTGCCCAGCCGTTCGCCGGCGTGAAGGGCTTCCTGCTCAACGAGCAGAGCAAGAACAAGGTCGCCGCGAACGACTTCCTGGTGAACTACCTCGGCACGGTCGAGGTGCAGAACGCGCTCTTCGACTCCGGCCAGGTGCTCCCCGCGCTGAAGGAGTCGGCTGACTACGCGGCTTCCGACGAGATCGTCGCGGGCTTCCGCGAGGTCGGTGCTGACGCCGTGCCCATGCCTGCCGCCCCCGCGATGGGCGCCGTGTGGGAGTTCTGGGGCATCGCTGAGGGAGCAATCCTGAACGGTGAAGACCCCGTCGCAACCTGGCAGAAGCTTGCCGCGGACGTCGAGGCGGCAATCGCCGGTTAGTCCGTACCCTGTGCAGGCCGCCGACGCCCGAACACGTCGGCGGCCTGCCGCTCCAACGCCAGGACAGAAAGAGACACATGCAGATCGACGACGAGGTCAGGGCGAGCCCGCGACAGAAGCGGGCAGCGAGACTTGCGGATGCAGCATCCGGTGGTCTTCGCGTGATCCTGCTGAAGATTGTGGCTCTCGGCATCGTCGACGCGATCGCGGTGTACGCGCTGTTCGTGCTGGTGCTGAGTGACGAGTGGTTGGTCGCGGGGATCGTCGCTGTCGTGACGATCGCGGTCAACTGGATCTATTTCTCGCACCGGGCGCTGCCGGCGAAGTATCTGACGCCCGGCGTGCTCTTCCTGCTTGTCTTTCAGGTCTTCGTCGTCGGCTACACGGCCTACGTCGGGTTCACCAACTACGGCACAGGGCACAACTCTGACAAGGCGCAGGCGGTGCAGGCGCTCATGAGTTCGGCGCGCGAGCGTGTGCCCGACTCGGAGACCTACAAGGTGACGGTCGTGGAGAGCCTGCAGGGGCTCGGGATGCTCGTCACCGACCCGGAGGGTGACGCCTACCTTGGCGCGCCCGACTCGCCGCTTGAGCGGGTCGACGCCGACATGGAGGGCGGCGTGGCGGTCGCCGTCGATGGCTGGACCAGCCTCTCGTTCAACGACGTGCTGAAGCGGCAGTCGGAGGTGTTCGACCTCGAGGTGCCCTTCTCCTCCGACCCGAACGAGGGTGTGCTGCGCACGGCCGATGGCTCGTCCGCGAACATCTACACGTCGCGCCTCGTCTACGACGATGTGGCCGACACCATGACCAACACCGCAACGGGGGAGGTCTTCGCCGACACGGGCGAGGGCGCCTTCGTCTCGGAGAGCGGCGAGGAGCTGCTGCCCGGCTGGCGCATCACGGTGGGCTTCGACAACTTCGCGCGGGCGTTCGGTGAGGAGAGCATCCGAGACCCCCTCATCAGCGTCACGCTCTGGACGATCGTCTTCGCCCTGCTCTCGGTTGCCTCGACGTTCTTCCTGGGGCTCTTCCTCGCGATCGTCTTCAACTACAAGCGGATGCGCGGCCGCAAGTTCTACCGCATCGTCATGATCCTCCCGTATGCGTTCCCGGCGTTCCTGTCGGCGCTGATCTGGTCGGGCATGCTGAGCGAGCGCTACGGCTTCGTCAACCAGGTGCTGCTGGGTGGGGCGGAGATCCCGTGGCTGACCGACCCCTTGCTGGCCAAGTTCAGTGTGCTGTTCGTGAACCTGTGGCTGGGTTTCCCCTACATGTTCCTCATCGCGACGGGGGCGCTGCAGGCGATCCCCGACGATGTGGTCGAGGCGGCGACGGTCGATGGCGCCAAGCCGTGGCAGGTGTTCCGCCTCATCAAGTTGCCGCTGCTGCTCGTGACGATGGCGCCCATCCTGATCTCTTCCTTCGCCTTCAACTTCAACAACTTCAACCTGATCTACATGCTGACCGGCGGTGGGCCGAGGGATGCTTCGGCCGCCGTGAATGTCGGGGCCACCGACATCCTGATCTCGATGGTCTACAAGGTGGCGTTCACCGGTCAGTTCCGTGATTACGGGCTTGCGAGCGCGTTCACGATCATCATCTTCATCCTGGTCGCGGTCATCTCGATCGTGAGCTTCAGGAAGACCCGGATGCTGGAGGACCTGAACTGATGTCGACGACACGCAGCATCACGACCCGCGGTGGGGAGACCTTCGAGAAGCGGCCGTTCCGTTTCGGCCGGTGGCTTGCCGAGACGGGCTGGCGCCACCTGGTCGGCGTCGTGCTGATTCTCTTCTGCCTGTTCCCGCTCGCCTACGTGCTCTCGGCGTCGCTCAACCCGGCGGGCACGCTGACGGGGTCGAACGCGCTCTTCTCGAACATCGGTGTCGGCGCCTACGAGCGTCTCTTCAGTGACCCATCGCAGCCGTTCGCGTCATGGTTCGGCAACACCATGCTCGTGGCATCCATCACCGCGGTTGCGACCGTGTTCCTGGGGGCGCTCGCGGCGTACTCGTTCTCGCGCATGCGCTTCACGGGCCGCCGCTTCGGGCTCATGTCGATCGTGCTGATCCAGATGTTCCCGCAACTGCTCGCGGTGGTGGCGATCTTCCTGCTGATGAACGCGATCAGCGACTGGTTCCCGGCGATCGGCATCAACACGCACATCGGCCTGATCATGGTCTACATGGGCGGCGCGCTCGGCGTGAACACCTACCTCATGTACGGCTTCTTCAACACGGTGCCGAAAGACATCGACGAGGCGGCGAAGATCGATGGCGCGGGCCATGCGCGCATCTTCTTCACGATCATCCTGCGCCTTGTCGCCCCCATCCTCGCGGTCGTCGGCCTGCTGTCGTTCATCACGACGACGAACGAGTTCGTGGTCTCGAGCATCGTGCTGATCGACCCCGAGAAGCAGACGCTCGCGGTGGGCCTCTACAAGCTCGTGTCGAACCCGAACTACGCCGACTGGGGTGCGTTCTCGGCGGGTGCGATCATCGCCGCGCTGCCGGTGGTCATCCTGTTCCTGTTCCTACAGAAGTACATCGTGGGCGGGCTGACGGCCGGCGCCGTCAAGTAGTCAGGGAGCGAACGCGGCGAACGCCTCGTTCGTCTGGGCTACGAGCTCGTCGAGCGCTTGGCGTGCCGTGCGCGGGCCGGGCAGCAGCGGCGCCCCCTGCCCCGCCCACATCGACATGGCGTCGCTGTCCCCGGCGGCGACCGCGGCAGCCTTGATCTCCTGCATAAGCCACTGCTGGAGGGGGTATGGGGGCAGTTCGGCCTGCTGCGGCTCCAGCTCGTCGAGCATCCGGTTGCGGATGCCTCGAGCCCACCTTCCTGAGAACGCCCGGGTGAGGGCGGTCGCCTCGGCTCGGCTGTCGAGCAGTGCGGCGCGGTGGGAGGGTGAGGCTCCGGACTCCTCGGTGGCGAGGAAGGCGGTGCCGAGCTGAGCGGCCTCAGCGCCCAGCATGAGCGCCGAGGCGATGCCGCGACCATCCGCGATGCCTCCCGCGGCAACGACAGGTGCACTGAGTCGCGAGCTCAGGATGGCGGTGAGAGGGCCCGTGGCGAGGGAGTCGCTGGCGGGGCGCAGGAACGAGGTGCGGTGGCCGCCCGCCTCGTAGCCCGACGCGACCACGATGTCGACGCCAGCCTCGTCGAGGGCGCGTCCTTCGTCGATGTTGGTGGCCGTGCCGAGGGTGAGGATGCCGCGGCGCTTCGCCTCGGCAAGGATCTTTGGTGCGGGCACGCCGAAGACGAAACTGAAGACCGGTGGCGCCGCGTCGAGCAGGGCATCGACCTGCTCCTCAAACGGGATGCTCCGCCTGGGCGCGAAGGGGGCGCGCTCGATGCCGAGGCGCTCGAGCCAGGGGGTGAGCAGCTCGGCGGCGCGCTCCCAGGTGTCCTGGTCGAGCTCCGTGGGTTCGCCCGGAATCGGCACCCAGAGGTTCACGGCGAAGCTGCGGTCGGTGGCCGCGTGCAACTCTGCGATGAGTGCAGTGATGGCGTCACCGTCGAGGTGGTGGGCGCCGAAGGAGCCGAGGCCGCCGCCGTTCGAGACCGCGGCAGCGAGGACGACCCGGGACATCCCGCCCCCGAAGGCGCCCTGCACGATGGGGTGGTCGAGTCCGAGCATCCGGGTGATGCGGGTGTTATTCCAGGGCATGGGGCTCCTTCGGGATTGGGAAGTTTCCTCAGATATATACGACGCGGTGCGGCCGCCTATTCCCCTGACGCCGAGGATATCCTCGGCATGGTGGCGGCGACGGGAGAACTGGTGGCGGGCGAGGCTGGATCATTGCCACCGGCTTCACGCGCTGTGGGGGAGGTCTTCCGGGCGTTCCTCAAGCTGGGTCTCACCTCCTTCGGCGGGCCGGTCGCTCACCTGGGGTACTTCCGCGACGAGTTCGTGACCCGGCGGCGCTGGCTGGGGGAGCGGGAGTACGCCGATCTCGTGGCCTTGGCCCAGTTCTTGCCTGGCCCGGCGTCGAGCCAGGTGGGCTTCGCGCTCGGCCTGTTGCGGGCGGGGCCTTGGGGTGCGGTGGTCGCCTGGTTGGCCTTCACCCTCCCCTCGGCTGCGCTCCTTGTCGCTTTCGCGTTCGGGGCGTCGATCATGGACAACCCGGTGGGCGATGGCATCCTTTCCGGGCTCAAGATCGTTGCCGTCGCGATCGTCGCCCACGCGGTGTGGGGGATGGCCAAGGCCCTGACCCCGGATGCCCGGCGCGCGTCGATCGCGGTCGTCGCCATGGTCATCGCGCTGCTGGTGCCGGCGGCGTGGGGGCAGGTGGCCGCGATCGCGCTGGGGGCGCTCGCCGGGCTGCTGCTGTGCCGGGGCCGAACGCCCACGGTCGAGGCGCCGCTCACGTTCCCTGTCTCGCGGCGGGCGGGGCTGGTGTCACTCTCGCTCTTCGCGGTGCTCCTTGTCGGCCTTCCCATCGTGGCCACGGTCACGCGCAGCGGGGTGCTCGAGTTCGTGGATGGCGTCTACCGGGCGGGCGCGCTCGTCTTCGGCGGCGGCCATGTGGTGCTTCCTCTGCTGCAGGCCGAGGTCGTGTCGGGCGGATGGGTCGGCCAGGACGAGTTCCTTGCCGGGTATGGGGCTGCGCAGGCCGTGCCGGGCCCCCTGTTCACCTTCGCCGCCTACCTCGGGGCGCTCGGCGAGCCAGGGCTCGCCAGGGCGGCGCTCGCGCTCATTGCCGTGTTCCTCCCTGGCTTCCTCCTGCTGCTCGGGGTGCTGCCCTTCTGGAACCGGTTCCGCTCCGTGCCGTGGGCGGGCGCGTTCATGCGGGGAGCCAACGCTGCCGTCGTCGGCATCCTGGCCGCCGCGCTCTACGATCCCGTGTTCGTCTCCGCCGTGGTCGACGTCGCGAGCCTCTCGCTCGCTGTCGTGTGCTTCGTGCTGTTGCTTGCGTGGCGCACCCCGCCGTGGGTGGTCGTGCTCGTGGGCGCTGCGAGCGGCGTGCTCCTCAGGGTGTTCTAGCCGCCGGTTCTCGCGCCACTTCTCGGCACTCGACGGCCGGCGATAGGTTCGAGGCATGACAACGCCGTCCGCCGCCCACGACCTGCTCGCGATCGACTCGCTGTTGAGCGACGAGGAGCGCGCCTTCCGCGAGGAGGTGCGCGATTACGTTGCCGCGCGCATCCGCCCCAACATCGGCCGCTGGTTCGCCGAGGGGGTGTTCCCGGCCGAGATCGTGCCCGAGCTCGGTGAGCTGGGGGTGCTGGGCGCGTCACTCAAGGGCTACGGATGCCCGGGCCGCAGCGCCGTCGAGTACGGACTCGCGGCGTTCGAGCTGGAGGCGGGCGATTCGGGCATCCGCACCTTCGTGAGCGTGCAGGGTTCGCTCGCGATGAGCGCCATCCACAAGTGGGGCAGCGAGGAGCAGAAGCAGGAATGGCTGCCCCGCATGGCGGCCGGTGAGGTCATCGGATGCTTCGGCCTCACCGAACCCACGGCGGGCAGTGACCCCGCCAGCATGTACACCTTCGCCCGGCGTGATGGCGACGACTGGGTCATCTCGGGCGCCAAACGGTGGATCGGCCTCGCGTCGATCGCGCAGGTGGCGATCATCTGGGCGAACACCGAGGAGGGCATCCGGGGCTTCATCGTTCCGACGGGCACGCCGGGGTTCACCGCCACGCCGATCGAGCCGAAACTCTCGATGCGCGCGTCGATCCAGTGCGACATCGTGCTGGACGAGGTGCGCGTGCCGGAGTCGGCGCGGCTGCCAGAGGCGCGCGGTCTGCGGGCGCCGTTCTCGTGTCTCAACGAGGCGCGGTATGGGATCGTCTGGGGCGCGATGGGGGCGGCGCGCGACAGTTTTATCGCCGCACTCGAGTATTCGCTTGAGCGGCAGCAGTTCGGCAAGCCGCTCGCCGGCTATCAGCTGACGCAGGAGAAGCTCGCCAACATGGTGGTCGAGATCGAGAAGGGCACCCTTCTGGCGCTGCACCTGGGGCGGCTGAAGGATGCGGGGCTCCTCACTCCCGAGCAGATCTCGCTCGGCAAGCTCAGCAACGTGCGTGAGGCGATCGCGATCTGCCGCGAGGCGCGCACGATCTTCGGCGGCAACGGCGTCACGCTCGACCATTCGCCGCTGCGGCACGCCAACAACCTGGAGTCGGTGCGCACCTATGAGGGAACCGATGAGGTGCACACGCTCATCCTCGGTAAGGCCGTGACAGGGGTGCCTGCGTTCCGGTAGCCTGCGGCTCACCCGGACCACACCCGAATGGAGACGATGATGTCATTCCAGGCGTACCTCGACGCGATCGAAGACAGGACGGGGCTCACGCCCCGCCAACTTGTCGAGGTTGCGAAGGCCAAAGGGTATGACGACCCCTCCGTGAAGGCGGGCGTCATCCTGCAGTGGCTCGAGACGGAGTACGACCTCGGCCGTGGCCACGGGATGGCGCTCGTGCATGTCATCAAGAAGGGGCCGCAGATCGACGCGAAGCACGTCGGCTCGACCGGCACTCACCGCGACGACTCAGACATGCTGTGGCTCGACGGGAAGGCCAACCGGCCCGGCTGAGTGCTTCGATTCGGGGCGGATGCTCCGTGTTCTCGCTCCCGGCGTGTTCTTGCTCCCGGCGGAGGGATGATAATCTAGACCGGTTGCCTGAACGGGCCAGCCTTGTGCGCGCACGAGGAATGCCCCCTTAGCTCATTGGTAGAGCACTTCCTTGGTAAGGAAGAGGTAGTGGGTCCGATTCCCACAGGGGGCTCGATCGACAGGTTTCGCGACACTGTCGGCATGTGGCTGAGTAGCTCAGTTGGTGAGAGCGCACGACTCATAATCGTGAGGTCGCGGGTTCGAATCCCGCCTCAGCTACCACATGGTCCCCGTTCTGTGACGGGCTCCTTCTTCACTCTCCGCTGCGCTCGTCTACGCTCGAGTCATGCCCCGGCCATCTCGCTCCTCGCCCAGCGAGCGCACGTCGAGTTGGCCCGACACGCCTTCGGATGACCCGAGCGGCGAGGTCGCTCGACTGTTGACCCTGAACCTGCAGGCGGCGATGGGGGACTTGAGCATGAGGGCAGCGGGGGCGCGCACGGGCGTCGATCACAGCACCATTCAGGGGATCCTGCAGGGCCGCACTTGGCCCGACCTCGACACGATCGCCAAGCTGGAGCGGGGGCTCGGCGCGGCGCTATGGCCGGGAGCTTCCCAGTCACGACGCTGAGCGGCGACCAGCCGCGTTCCTCCGCATCCACCCCATTGCGCGGCCCGAAGCCCGGGCCTAGCATCGCAGCCGAACGAGCCCGACCCCACCTCGGGGTGACCTCGGGCGCGACAGGCGGGGTGTCATGACGCGAGTGCACGTGATCGGGACCGGCGGCACGATCGTGTCGCGACGTGCGGAGGGCGCATCCGGCTCCGTGGCGGTCGACTCGATCGCCGACCTGGTGCCGTCGTCGTCCGACATCGACGTGAGCACCTCCGAGGTGTTCCGCACCGGGAGTTACCGACTGGGGCTGCGGGAGCTACGCCTCGTGGTCGAGGAGATCGAGCACCGCGCCGCCGATCCGGAGATCGACGGCATCGTCGTCACGCACGGCACCGACACGATGGAGGAGACCGCCTACCTGGCCGACCTCGTGCACGCGGGCGACAAACCCGTCATCTTCACCGGCGCGCAACGCGGCGCCGACGAGCCCGACACGGATGGCCCCCGCAATCTCTCGGAGGCGATCGAAGCCGCCGCCGACCCGGTCTTCAGGGGCATCGGTGTCGGCATCGCCTTCGCCGGGCAACTCTTCGCCGCGAAGGGCGCGCGCAAGGTCGAGACACTCGCGCCCACTGCGTTCGAGGGGCCGTTGCTGCTCGGGGTTCGGGGGCTGGAGGGCTGGGTCAACACCGCGCGGCCCGTGGCGCGCGACATCCTGAGCCTGCCGACCGAGACATTCGACGGCCTGCGCGTGGACGCCCTGTTCACCTACCCCGGCGCGAATCCCGCCCACATGCAGCACGCACTCGAGAGCGGCGCCGACGGGCTCGTGCTCGCGGGCACCGGCGCCGGCAACGCGGGTGAGGGCTACCTCTCGATCGTCGAGGACTGCGTGCGCCGGGAGGTGCCAGTCGTGCTCGCGACTCGCGTCGCCCGGGGGCCCATCGCGGGCATCTACGGCAACGGCGGGGGCGCCGACCTGCTGCGCGCGGGGGCGATCCCGGCCGGGACCCTCAACCCGTTCCAGGCACGCATCCTGCTCGCCCTCCTGCTCGACCAGCGCGAAGCGGCGGAACCGCTCGCCGAACGATTCGGCAGGCACGCCACTTAGAAGAAGGGAAACACCATGGCAAAGAAGATCTACGTGAGCGTCGGTGTCGACGTGGATGCGGTGGGCGGCTGGCTCGGTTCCTACGGCGGCGAGGATTCCCCGGGCGACATCTCCCGCGGGCTGTTCGCGGGCGAGGTCGGCGTGCCGCGCCTGCTCGAGTTGGCCCGCCGCCGCGACATGCAGATGTCCTGGTTCTGGCCCGGCCACTCCGTTGAGACCTTCCCCGAGCAGTTCGACGCCGTCGTCGAGAGCGGCCACGAGATCGGCGTGCACGGTTACTCGCACGAGAACCCCATCGCGATGACCCGCGAGCAGGAGACCGAGGTGCTCGACTACTGCACTGACCTCATCACGACGCGGAGCGGCAAGAAGCCGGTCGGCTATGTGGCGCCCTGGTGGGAGTTCTCCAAGGTCACCAACGAGATCCTGCTCGAGCGCGGCTTCCTCTACGACCACTCGCTCATGCACAACGACCACACGCCCTACTACGTGCGGGTCGGCGACACCTGGACCAACGTCAACTACGAGGCGACCTCTGCGCGCGAGTGGATGAAGCCGCTCGAGCGGGGCAAGGAGACCGACCTGATCGAGATCCCGGCGTCCTGGTACCTCGACGACCTCCCGCCCATGATGTTCATCAAGTCGAGCCCCAACAGCCACGGCTTCGTGTCACCGCGCGACATCGAGCAACTGTGGAAGGACCAGTTCGACTGGGTCTACCGCGAGATGGAGTACGGGGTGTTCCCCATCACGATCCATCCGGATGTCTCGGGCCGACCCCAGAACCTGCTCATGCTTGAGCGGCTCTTCGACCACATCGGCTCGCACGACGCGGTCGAGTTCGTGACCATGGAGCACATCGCGCGCGACTTCGCCGAGCGCCACCCGCGCAATATGCACCGGGCATCTGGGTCGGTCACAAAAATGCAATGAGCGAAAGAATCACGATTCCTTCCTGACGGATTCGGGCGGGAGGAATCATTTTCTTCTCTATCGTTGAAGTGTGCCCCCTTTTTCTCCTGTCGCCCCCGCGACAATGGATGCGCCGCTCCCCGTGCGCGCCGCATACTTCGTGTCGGATGGCACGGGCGTCACCGCGGAGACCCTCGGCAATGCGCTCCTGGTGAACTTTCCCGGGATCACCTTCGAGCGGCACACCATTCCCTTCGTCGACAGCGAGGAGGAGGCCCGCAGGGTCGTCGAGCGAACCACCCGAGATGCGGCGGCCGGCCTCAGCCCGATCGTCTTCATCACGCTCAAGCAGATGTCGCTGCGCAGCATCCTCACGGAGTCGTCAGTTGCCGTGATCGATCTGCTCGCGGGGCACCTGACGGAGCTTGAGCAGGCGCTCGGGGTGACGGCATCCACCGAGCTCATGCAGTTTCACGGCATCGCGAACGCCGACCGATACTTCCAGCGCATCCGAGCGGTGGAATACGCGATGCAGCACGACGATGGCCAGAGCGCGACGGCGCCGGACCTCGCCGAGGTGGTCATCATCGCGCCTTCCCGCTGCGGCAAGACCCCCACGACCATGTATATGGCGCTGCAGCACGGCATCCTCGTCGCCAACTACCCGCTCACCGACGACGACTTCCCGACCGAGGGTCTTCCCCGACCCCTCGCCAAGTTCGCGGGGCGATGCTTCGGCCTCACCACGACGCCGATGCGACTCAGTCAGGTGCGCAATGAGCGCCGGCCCAACAGTCGTTACGCGAGCCTCGAGCAGTGCACGATCGAGCTTCGCCGTGCCGAAGACCTCTACCTGCGCAACGGAATCCCCTTCCTCAACTCCTCGACAAAGAGCGTCGAGGAGATGTCGGCAGTCATCATGCGGACCATGAATCTGCGTGCCTGACCCAAATGAAAGTGACAGTAATGAGCAACATCCTCTGGTTCCACGAGGTCGGCATGGCACACCTGCCGCAGGTCGGCGGCAAGAACGCCTCCCTCGGCGAGATGGTCTCCAACCTGTCGGGGGCGGGCGTGCGGGTGCCCGGCGGCTTCGCCACAACAGCGGATGCGTATCGCGCCTTCCTCGCAGAGGGCGGCCTCGACGAGCGCATCCGTGCCGCGGTCGACGCCATCGATGTGGATGATGTGACGCAGCTCTCGCAGGTCGGCGCTGTCGTCCGCGGGTGGATCGAGGAGCAGGTGCTGCCGGCAGACCTCGACCGCGACATCCGCAGCGCCTACGAGACCCTCGTCGCAAATGACCCGTCACCGGAGTCGGTCTCGTGGGCCGTGCGCTCCTCGGCCACGGCGGAGGACCTGCCGGATGCGTCATTCGCCGGCCAGCAGGAGACCTACCTCAACATCTCGGGCATCGACAGCGTGCTGCAGGCGGTGCGCCACGTGTTCTCGTCGCTCTACAACGACCGCGCCATCGCCTACCGCGTGCACAACGGCTTCGACCACCACGACGTCGCCCTGTCGGTGGGCGTGCAGCGGATGGTGCGCTCCGACATCGGTGCCTCGGGTGTCATGTTCACGGTCGACACCGAGTCGGGCTTCTCCGACGCGGTGTTCGTCACCAGCTCGTACGGGCTCGGCGAGGCCGTCGTGCAGGGTGCTGTGAACCCTGACGAGTTCTACGTGTACAAGCCCGCCCTCGAGGCGGGCCGCCCGGCGATCCTGAAGCGTTCGGTGGGGCAGAAGGCCATCGCCATGCGCTACGCCGACGGCGTGGAACTCGGCGGCAGCACCGTCTTCGCCGACGTCGACCCTGCCGAGCGTCGCCTGTTCAGCATCACGGATGCCGAGGTCGAGGAGTTGGCGCAGCACGCCCTGACCATCGAGAAGCACTACGGCCGGCCGATGGACATCGAGTGGGCCCGCGACGGGATCGACGGCAAGATCTACATCCTGCAGGCGCGCCCGGAGACGGTCGTGTCGCGCGCAGACGCCAACGTCATGCGCCGCTTCGTGCTGCGTGACCGCAGCGAAGTGCTCTCCACGGGTCGCGCGATCGGCCAGAAGATCGGCGCCGGACGGGTGAGTGTCATGCGGGGCATCGACTCGATGGCCGACTTCAAGGCCGGCGATGTGCTGGTGGCAGATATGACCGACCCCGACTGGGAGCCGATCATGAAGAAGGCTTCGGCCATCGTCACCAACCGTGGCGGGCGCACCTGCCACGCGGCGATCATCGCCCGCGAACTGGGCATCCCGGCCGTCGTCGGAACCGGGGATGCGACATCCGTGCTCACGGAGGGCGCCGAGGTCACCGTGTCGTGCTCCGAGGGAGACGACGGCTTCATCTACGCGGGGCTCCTCGAATTCACGGAGGAGGAGACGCACCTGGATGCGATGCCCGAGATCCCGGTGAAGATCATGATGAACGTGGGCACGCCCGACCAGGCGTTCTCCTTCTCTCGGCTGCCGCACCGCGGGGTGGGGCTCGCGCGGCTGGAGTTCATCATCAACCGCCAGATCGGCATCCACCCGCGCGCCCTGCTCGAGCACGACACACTGCCCGAACCGCTGAAGTCGCAGATCTCCGAGCGCATCGCCGCCTACGCATCGCCAGAGGACTTCTTCGTGAAGCGTGTCGCCGAGGGCGTCTCGATGCTCGCGGCGGCATTCGCCCCGGAGCCTGTGATCGTGCGGATGAGCGACTTCAAATCCAACGAATACGCGAACCTCCTCGGCGGCGACCGCTACGAGCCGGAGGAGGAGAACCCGATGATCGGCTACCGCGGCGCATCCCGCTACGTCTCCGCCGACTTCCGCGAATGCTTCGACCTCGAGTGCAAGGCGCTCAAGTTCGTGCGCGACGAGATGGGGCTCACCAACGTCAAGCTCATGATCCCGTTCGTGCGCACCGTCGCCGAGGGCGCCGCCGTCATGGAGATCCTCGCCGAGAACGGCCTGCGCCGCGGTGAGAACGGCCTCGAGGTCGTCATGATGTGCGAGGTCCCCTCCAACGCGCTGCTCGCGGACGAGTTCCTCGACCACTTCGACGGTTTCTCGATCGGCTCCAATGACATGACCCAGCTCACGCTCGGCCTCGACCGCGACTCCGCGCTCGTCGCGCAGACGTTCGACGAGCGCGACCCGGCGGTGCTGAAGATGTTCTCCATGGCGATCGAGGCGTGCCTGCGCCGCGGCAAGTACGTCGGCATCTGCGGGCAGGGCCCCTCGGACCACCCCGACCTTGCGCGCTGGCTCCTTGACCAGGGCATCGAATCGATCTCCCTCAATCCCGACACGGTCGTGGAGACGTGGATGTCGCTGGCCAAGCAGGCGGAGCCCGTCGAGGTCTGACCGTGCGTGCGTGATCCCCGGGTCAGCGCGGCCCGGGGATCCGCGCGACGAGCGGCCCCAGCAACGCCCGCGCCAGGCCAACGAGGCTGTAGGGCACGAAGAACGCGAACAGGATGAGCACGATGCCGTACGCGGCGCCGGTTGCAGCGGGGCTGATGCTCGAGGCGAGGGTCGGCACGAACTGGATGAACAGCGCGCCCAGCACAGCCCCGGGCACGGTGGCGAGCCCGCCGCTCGCGCTCTGGAAGGCCGCCATCTTCTGCGAGGCCATCTACACGCGCTGGCTCGACGGACAGCGCCCGGGCGACGAGTTCGGGCCGACGCTCGAGGCCGGAGTGCCGCGCCTGCTCGAAGCAGCGCAGGAGGCTGCCGGCCGGCTCTAGTTCGGCAGCGAGGGGTGCTGCTCGTGCCGGTCCCGCTTGGACGGGATGACCAGCCCGATCAGGAGTGCCACGAGCGCGGCCCCGCCCCCGAGCAGGAACGCATACTGGAACGCCAGCGGGGTCGGCGTCGGCACCCCGCCGATGACCTCGGTGTGCGTGGCCAGCACGGCGCCGACGACCGCCGCCGCTCCGCTCGTGCCGAGCGAGCGGAAGAGGGCGTTGAGGCCATTGGATGCCCCGGTCTCGCTCTGCGGCACCGAACGCATGATGAGCATGGGCATCGCCGAATAGCCGAAGCCGATGCCGACACCGATCAGCACGTTGGCGATCAGGATCTGCCACACCTCGGAGGCGAACAGCAGCGTGAAGCCGTAGGCGCAGAGGAGGGCGATCGCCCCCAGCACGAGCAGGAGCTTGGGGCCGAAGATCCCGGCGAGCTTGCCCGAGTAAGGGGAGAGCAGCATCATGACCAGGCCTGACGGCATGACAATGAGGCTTGCGGCGAGCAGCGAGAGGCCGAAGCCGCCCGTGCTCACCGGGAGCTCGAGTATCTGCGGGTAGGCGACGCTCGAAGAGAACAGGGCGAAGCCCATGGCGAGCGAGGCGAGGTTGGTGAGCAGCACGGGCAGCCTCGCCGCGACGCGCAGGTTCAGGAGCGGCGCGCTCGCCCGCATCTGGTACCAGCCCCACAGCACCAGCACGCCGACGCCGCCGACACCGAGCAGGAGCGTCGTGGGGGAGGTCCAGCCCCACTCGTTGCCGCGGGAGAGGGCGATGAGGATGCCGACGAGACCGACCGCCATCCCGATGGCGCCCAGGTAGTCGAAGCGTCCGCCAGTGCGCATCACGCTCACAGGCACGATCCACACCACGAGCCCGAAGACGATCACGCCGAAGGCCGCGGTCATCCAGAACAGCACATGCCAGTCGGTGTATTCGGTGACGAGGGCACTGACGGGCAGGCCGAGTGCCCCACCCACGCCGAGGGTCGCGCTGATGAGCGCGATCGCGGAATCGACCCGGTCTTTGTGCAGCACGTCGCGCAGGATCGAGATACCGAGGGGGATGACGCCGGTCATGGCGCCCTGCAGGGTGCGGCCGATGATGACCCCGACCAGACCGGGGGAGAGGGCCGTGATGATCGACCCCACGACCATGACGGCGAGCAGCCACAGCACCATCCGCCGCTTGCCATACATGTCGCCGAGTCGGCCGGCGATGGGCGTCATGACGGCGGCAGCGACGAGGGTGGATGTCACGACCCAGGCGGTGTCCTCCCGGCTGGCGTCGAGCAGCTCGGGCAGCTTCGTCTGGATCGGCACGACGAGCGTGAACATGAACGACGAGCACAGCCCCGCGACCGCGAGCACGGCGATGATCGCCCCCTGCGGGGGCATCCGTGTCAGGCGCCTGCGCGCCGCCTCATCAGATCTCCCCACCACGGCAGGCTATCGGCTTGCAGGTGGGAGCATCCCATACCGCAGAGGGATGCCGCCGCTCACTTGGCCGCGCCGACGACCTGTGGCTGGGCAGCACCCGGCACGGGGTGCTCGCGTTCCAGCGACGCACCCTCCACATCGGCGTTGGGCAGGATGCGGTCGAGCCACTTGGGCAGCCACCACGCCTTGTCGCCCACAAGGTGCATGAGCGCAGGCACGAGCAGTAGGCGCACGACGAAGGCGTCGAAGAGCACACCGACGGCGAGGCCGAAACCGAGCGGCCGCACCATTGTCATGTGGGCGAAGATGAAGCCACCGAAGACGGCGATCATGATGATCGCGGCAGCCGTGATGACGGCGCGCGCATTGCGGCGCCCGGCGATGACCGCCTGTCGCGCCGGCATGCCGTGCACGTAGGCCTCACGCATTCCGGATGCGAGGAACAGCTGGTAGTCCATCGCGAGCCCGAAGAGCACGCCCATGATGATGAGCGGCGCGAAGCTGAGCACGGGGCCGGGGTTCGCGACCTGGAAGATGTCGGCGAGCCAGCCCCACTGGTACACGGCCGTGATGGCACCGAGGGCCGCGAAGAACGACAGCACGAATCCGGCGGTGGCGATGATCGGCACGAGCAGCGAGCGGAACACCAGGATCATGATGAGCAGCGAGAGCCCAACGACGACGCCGAGGTAGAGGGGCAGCACGTCTTGCAGCTTCTGCGAGACGTCGATGTTGCCGCTCGCCTGGCCCGCGACCCCCACCTCGATGTCGCTGTCGAGCGGCGAGTCGGCGCGCAGCTCGTGCACGAGCTCCTCGGTCGTCTCGCTCGACGGCCCGTCGATGGGGATGACCTGGAACGCGAAGTAGTCGCCCTCCTCCGAGACACCCACGGGGACGACGGCGGCGATGTCGTCGCGCTCCATGAGCTCACCGGCGATGTCGGCCTGTGTCGCGAGCTCCTCCTCCGAGTCGATCGCCTCCGGCAGCTCGGCCGTGACGATGATGGGTCCGCTCTGCCCCGCGCCGAACTCCTCGGCGATGGCCGTGTAGGAGCGGTACTGGGTCGAGTCGACCGGCTCGCTCGCACCGTCGGGCAGGCCGAGCCGCAGCGCCAGGGCCGGGATGGCGATGACCAGGAGGCCGATGATGGATGCCGCGGTCACCGCGAGTGCGACCGGCGTGCTCATCGTGCGCGCGGGCTTCGCGCTGTGGCCCTTGCCGACCTGGGCTCGTTCCTTGCGGTTGAGCACCTTCTCCCCGGCGAGGCCGAGCAGCGCGGGCGTGAGGCTCACGGCAACCAGCACGGCGATGAGCACGCAGACGGCCGCGACCGTTCCCATGACGCCGAGGAATGGGATGCCCGTCACATTGAGCGCGAGCAGCGCGATGATGACGGTCGCACCGGCGAAGACGACCGCGTTGCCCGAGGTGCCGTTCGCGAGGCCGATCGACTCGCGCACGTTCATGCCCGAGCGCATCTGGCTGCGGTGACGGTTGATGATGAAGAGCGAGTAGTCGATGCCGACCGCGAGGCCGAGCATGACTCCGAGCACGGGCGTGACCGAGGTCATGTCGGTGACGCTCGAGAAGGCGAGCGAGCCCGCGACCCCCACGCCAACGCCGATGATCGACGAGATGAGGGGCAGCATCGCGGGGATGACCGACCGCAGCATGATGAGCAGCACGATCGCGGCGATCATGACGCCGATGATCTCGCCCGGCCCGAGCAGGCCTTCGATCGAGGTCGCGATCGTGGACGAGTAGTCGACCTGCACACCCTCGATGGCGGCGTCGTCGAGCGCGCCGGCGGCCTCGGCCTTGAGTTCGTCGCCGAGGCCGAAGAGGTCAGATTCGAACTGGATGACGCCGATCACGGTTGCCTCGTCGTCTGAGATGGTGCCGAATCCGGAGGCGTAGTCCATGAGTCGCTGGCCGACCTCGGCCTCCTCGCGGCCGGACTCGATCTCGGCGCGGCCGGCGTCGATCTGCGCCTGCCCCTCGTCGATGACCTGCTGCTGAGCGTCGATGGTGGCCTGCTGCGCGTCGAGCTGCGGCTTCGCCATCTCGTACATGCCGCCGGCCTGCGCCTGCGCGATGGCGGCGTCGAGCTGTGCCTGGCCGGCGTCGAGCTGCTGCTGCCCCGCATCGAGCTGCGCCTGCGCCGCGTCGAGCTGCTGTTCGGCCGCCTCGATCTGCGCGAGGCCGTCCTCAAGCTCGTCCTCCTGCGCGGTGCGCTGCTCCTCGGTCTGGAACGGGTCGACGGTGGCATCAACGCCCTCGATGTCTGCGACATCCGCAAGCAGCGCACTGATCTCCTCGCGCTGCGTCTCCGTGAGGGCCTCGCCCTCCTCGGACTGGAAGACGACCGTGGCGCTTGCCCCGCCGACACCCTCGAGTCGCTCGTTGAGCTGCTCCGTCACCCGCTCCGTCTCGGTGCCGGGGATGCTGAGGCTCGAGGTGAGTGTGCCGCCGAAGGCGAGGAACGAGCCACCCGCGATGGCGAGCACGGCGAGCCACGACAGGATGAAGGTCCATGAGCGGCGGCTTGCGACGTGTCCGAGCCGGTAGAGCAGATTGGCCATGAGCGTGCCTTTCGGGTGGTCAGCAGAAGGGGGCACGACAGTGGGCCGCCGACCAGCCTAAACGACAGGTGTTGGATATCCGACACCTGCGGGAGAACTCAGGGCAAACGTTCGGCAAGGTGCGAGAATCCCAGCATGGACGTCCGATCTGAGCGCACCCTGCGGAGCCTGCAGGATGCCCTGCTCGCGCTCGCCCGCGAGCGGCCGCTCGACGCCATCACCGTGAGCGACATTGTCACGCGGGCCAACGTCAACCGCAGCACCTTCTATCAGCACTACTCCGACAAGGAGACCCTCCTCGCCGACGCGATCGACACGGCGACGGGGGATGCCGGCGCGCGCCTTCCCGCGATCGAGGAGCCCCTCCATGAGCCTCCGACGGCGCTGCTCGACTACCTCCGGCACCTCGAGGAGAACGCCGACCTCTATCGCCGAGTGCTGAGCGGATCGACCACGGTTGCCGCCCGGCTGAGGGAGCGCATCCGCGCCATCGTGCTGGAGACCATCACCGACGTGGGTGCGCCGGGCTACGCCGGCATGCCCCTCGATGTCGTCGCGGCCGGCATCACGGGCTCCGCGCTCGGGGTCATCGAGGCGTGGCTCGCGCGAGACCCGCTGCCGCCCGCAGGGACCGCGAGCGACTGGGTATGGCGGGTGCTGACAGGTCCGGTCACGCCGTACGTCGAGTAGCGCAAGGCACGGGCATCCGCTCGCCCCAGCCTGACGCGGCCGATCTGCTTCGCGCGGCGGGAGTGGGACAATGGATGCATGCACACGCGGACCAGCCTCGAGAACCCCTTCAAAGGCAAGAAGGGCTTCTGGAACCGTGTCAACCGTGTCGTCTACACCTTCACGGGGCCCGCGCAGGTCGGCATCGGTCGCCCCGAGGAGCCCTACGTCGCCCCGGCTGACCCCGTGTGCCCCGTCTGCGGCAAGCTCATGGCGGCACACGACATCCGTCGCGGCGACGCCACGACGCCGACGCAGCTCAACTGCCCCGCCTGAGCCAGGGTTCAGTCGTCGAGCAGGTTCTTGAACTTGCGCCCACGCAGGGCACGAAGCGCCCGCTGTTCGATCTGACGCACGCGCTCGCGTGAGACGCCGAACTCCTCGCTCAACTCGTCGAGCGTGCGCGGTTCCCTGCCGTCGAGACCGAAGCGGCGGCGCAGCACATCGGCGTCGCGCTGGGGGAGCTCGGAGAGGCACGAGCGAAGCGCCGCATGGCGCAGCCTGCCGCTGACGATGTCGATGACATCGGCATCCTGGTCGTCTTCCAACAGGTCACCAAGCAGGGCGCCGTCACCGTCGCCGAGCGGCAGTTCGAGCGAGATGGGCTGCTGGTCGAGCTCGAGGTACTGGCGCACCTTCTCGACCGGGTGGCCACTCGCGAGCGCCACCTCCTGCGGGGTGGGGCGCCGACCGAGCAGGCCCTCGAGCTCGCGGTGGTGCCGACGAACCGTGCCGACACTTTCGGCGACGCGGGCGGGCACCCGGATCATCCGCCCCGACTCGCCGAGGGAGCGCGTGATCGACTGGCGGATCCACCAGGTCGCGTAGGTCGAGAACTTGAAGCCCTTCGTGTAGTCGTACTTCTTGACCGCACGGTCGAGCCCGAGGTTGCCGTCCTGGATGAGGTCGATGAGCGGCAGGCCGAGGCCCGAGTAGCGCTTGGCGACGCTCACGACGAGGCGCAGGTTGGCCCGGATGAAGCGGTCGTGCGCGCGCTCGCCCTCACGGATGAGCTGGCGCAGGTAGCGCTCGTCGTCGGGATCGCATCCCGTCTGGAGTCGCTCTCGCGCGATGAGCCCGACCTCGATGTTGCGCGCCAGTTCTACCTCGTCCTCTGCCGTGAGCAGGGGAATCTCGCCGATATGGCGGAGGTATTCGCCGACGATGTCCTGAGGAGTGCCGGTGGCGCCGAGCGCCTCAACGCTCGACACGGCAGACCCTGTGCAGAGAGGCGATTGGAACGACGATGTTCATGTCTCTCCCTTCCGTCTGGGGCTCCCCGTCCAGAATGATTCGTCTACCCCTATTTGGGGCTATCGTCCGCATGCGTGTCAAGCACTTCGTAAGAGGTGCTCGGATATACCGCAAAGAGGTTTCTGACCAGCGAGGAAATGGGAGCGCTCTCCGGTGGCGCACGGTAGTTTCGGCGCATGGAGAACGTCAGGGGCAAAATCGTGCTCGTCACGGGTGCGGCGATGGGCATGGGGCGGCTCTACGCGCTGCGGGCGGCAAGCGAGGGGGCTGCGGCACTCGTGCTGTGGGATATCAGTGCCGACGGCCTGGCTGCGGTGAGCGCCGAGGTCGAGGCATCCGGAGTTGTCGCGCACAGTTACGTCGTCGACGTGGCGTCGCTCGATCAGATTCGGGATGCCGCGGCCCGCGTGATCGCGGAGGTCGGCGTGCCGAACGTGCTCATCAACAACGCCGGCGTCGTGCGCAGCGCGTGGTTCTGGGAGCAGGACTCGGAGCGCGACACCGAGTTCACGATGCGCATCAACACGCTCGCCCCCATGCACATCACGCGCGAGTTCCTGCCGAGGATGATCGCCTCGGGCGAGGAGTGCCGCATCCTCAATGTCGCCTCCGCCGCGGGAACACTCTCGAATCCCCGCATGGCCGTCTATGCGGCATCGAAATGGGCCGCGATCGGGTGGAGCGACTCACTTCGGCTCGAGCTTGAGAAGGCCGGGCATCGCCACGTCAAGGTCACGACCTTCGCGCCCAGCTACATTCGCACCGGCATGTTCGAGGGCGCGCGTGGCCCTGTGCTGACGCCGCTCATGCACCCTGACTACGCCGTGCGTCGCGCCTGGAGGGCGATGCTCGCGGGCCGGCCCATGCTGCTGCTGCCATGGTCGGTCAACCTGTCGAAGGTCATGCGCGGCATGCTGCCGACCCGGGCCTGGGATGTTGTCGGCGGGCGCTGGTTCGGCGTCTACCGCTCCATGGACGAGTTCAAGGGCCGCCAAGATCTCGCCTGATCTCAGTTCAGGCGCGGATGGCCTCCGCGATCGGCGTCTCGCCCGTGTTGAAGCGGATGCTTCGCCCGATCGTCGACGCGTCCTCCACAGCGGCGGCGAGCACCCCGGCGACGTCTCCCCGGCTCACCTGCGCGCCCTCCTCGGCATCCGCCTCGATGTGGCCCGTCGCGGGGTCGTCGGTGAGGCCGCTGGGCTGCACGATCGTCCAGTCGAGGCCGCTCGCCCGGAGTGCCTCGTCGGCCTGGGCCTTCGATTCGGCGTAGGCGAAGAAGTCGTCGTCCTCGGGCACGCCGTGGTCTGGGCCAGCGCCGAAGTACGACACCATCAGGTAGCGTCGCACGCCGGCGCGGTCCGCCGCCTCGATTGAGCGGATGGCGGCATCCCGATCGACGGCGTAGGTGCGCTTGGGGTCGCCGCCGCCGGCGCCCGCCGACCAGATGATCGCGTCGTGGCCGGCGAAGGCATTCGCGAGTCCTGTCACGTCGAGCTGCTCAATGTCGGTGATGACGGGGCTTGCGCCCCACGAGCGGATCTCGTCGGCATGGTCGGGGTTACGGGCGATCGAGCTGACCTCGTGGCCCGCGGCCGTGAGCATGGGTGTGAGGTGACGGGCGACCTTGCCGTGGCCGCCGATGATGGCGATTCGCATGCGGTTCCTTTCATCGAAGGTGTGTCACGGTAGGTCGCATGTCTGAGCGCAGGCCGTGCGTTGCGTGGGGGTCGGATGCGCGCGTAACTCGCTAGGCTGGTTACGACATGACGCAATATATGACGGGGCAGTGGGTCTCGAACCCGGACGGCAGTCGTTGGCATTTCGACTCGGGGGCACTGAGCCTCGACTTCGCCCTCGTCGGTGTCGACGTGCGCCAGCACTTCGCGACCCCCGCAGACCTGCTCGAGTGGGTCTCCGAACGCTTCGAGCACCTGCAGAAGGCCGCGGTCGAGCGGGACCTGCGTGACGCCGTGCTCCTGCGGGCCGCGATCGCGCGAGCCGCCGAGGCGATCAGCTCGGGCGGCGTCCCCGCGCGCGACGACATCGATACGATCAACCTCTTCGCCGCGACCCCGGATGTTCCTCCCGCGCTCGCAGGAGGGCGTCGGCGCGCCGGCGCGACCCGGGTGTCGGTTGCCCAGGCCCTCTCGAGCATCGCGCGCGACGCCGTGCGTCAGTTCAGCCTGCACGGTGCCGAGCGCATCCGCTCGTGTGAGGCGGATGACTGCACGCATGTCTTCCTCGACGAGTCACGCGCCAACAATCGGCGCTGGTGCTCGATGCAGCGCTGCGGCAACCGCGCCAAGGTGCGCGCGCATCGCATGCGGGCCTCCGCGGCATCCGGGGCCTGACAACTCGCGCTTCGCCGCCGCCCGCAAGCACGACATATACAGACTTCCACAGCGGATGTCGGTGGTGCTTTGTAGCATTGAGAGAAACCTCGCGACACGCCGAAAACACAACATGTAGGGGAATGACACGGCTGTGATTCCGGTTATATAGTGGGAACCCACCGCAGGGGCAGGCAACGAGACCAGCACCTGTGAACCCATATCAAAGGCTTGAAGGAGGTCCTCATGGACAACGACAACGTGAGTGGTTACGACGTTCCCGTCGACCCGATGGACCTGCTGCAGTGCGACTCCTGCCAGTAGGCAGCAGCGACTGACACAGTCCCTCTCGAAACCCCGGCCATTGCGCGCCGGGGTTTCGTGCGTTCGGGACAGACGCATCGGATGCCGCACCCACGGGCCCGACGAGCGTGCATAGACTTGCGGGCGTGACAGTGAACCCCGATCTGCAGGGCAGGGAATTCCCCCCGACCGAGCCCTATCTCGTGGGCCGTGAGAAGGTGCGCGAGTTCGCTCGCGCCGTCTCGGCCACCCATCCGACGCATCTCGACCCCGAGGCGGCGCGCGCTGCCGGCTACCACGACGTGGTCGCCCCGCCGACGTTCCCCGTCGTGATCCAGGAGGCGACGCTCGCGCAGCTGCTCGCCGAGCCAGACGCGGGCATCGACTTCTCGCGGGTCGTGCACGGCGACCAGCGTTTCAGCTACAGCCGCCCGATCGTGGCGGGCGACGAGTTGACGGCGACGCTGCGGGTGACGGGCATCAAGTCGCTCGGCGGCAACGCGATGGTGACGGCGGAGTCGACCATCGTCGACGCGAAGGGCGAGCACGTCGTGACGGCGATCTCGACGCTCGTCGTGAGGGGGGACTCATGATGGAGCTCGAGGTCGGCCAGGTCGTTGCGGAGGCAAGCTACCCGCTGACGCGTGATTCCCTCGTGCGCTACGCGGGCGCATCCGGTGATTTCAATCCCATCCACTACCGCGACGATGTCGCCCGCAACGTGGGGCTGCCGGGTGTGCTCGCCCACGGCATGCTCACGATGGGCACAGCCGTGCAGCCGGTCGTGGAGTGGCTCGGCGACCCCGGCCTTGTGCGTGACTACCAGGTGCGGTTCACGCGCCCCGTCGTGGTCGATCCGGAGCTTGGCGCGGTCATCAACGTGAGCGCCAAGGTTGGCGCGTTGACGGATGACGGTGCCCGCATCGACCTGACCGTCACCTTCGGCGAGCAGACGGTGCTGGGCAAGGCGCAGGTCTTGGTGGCGCTGCCGAAGTGACCGCGTTCTCCCAACTCACGTCGACGCGGGTCGGTGGCGAGGCCCGTGAATTCATCGAGGTTCGCGACCCCGCCGAGCTGGTGAGCGTCATGCTCGACGTCTGGTCGACGGGCGACTCCTGGCTGGTCTTCGGTGGCGGCTCCAACATGCTCGTCGCCGACGAGGGTTTCGACGGTTGGGCCGTGCACGTGCTGACGCGCGGCATCGAGGGGCTTGAGGGCGCGGATGCCGCGGCCGAGGGCGTCCCCGTCACGATCCGAGTGCAGGCGGGCGAGTCGTGGGACGAGCTCGTTGCTCGCACCGTCGACGCGGGCCTTTCGGGGCTTGAGGCCCTCTCCGGCATCCCCGGATCGGTCGGGGCCGCCCCCATCCAGAACATCGGTGCCTACGGTGCGGAGCTCTCCGACACCCTGGTCTCGATCGACTTCCTCGACTACCTGACGGGCGAGGTGTCGACGATCGCGGCGGCTGACCTCGGGCTCGACTACCGCATGTCAAAGATCAAGGCTGGTCGCCAGGGCGTCGTGCTCGCGGTTGAGCTGCGTCTGCAGCGCGGGGAGCTGAGCGCGCCGATCGCCTACGCCCAGCTCGCATCCGCGCTCGGGGCGGAGCTGGGGGATCGCCGACCGATCCGTGACGTGCGGGAGGCCGTGCTGCGCCTGCGCTCGTCGAAGGGCATGGTGCTGTCGGATGACGACCCCGACTCGGTGAGCACGGGCTCGTTCTTCACGAACCCGATCGTGACGGGTTCCTTTGCGGCGGCGCTCCCGTGGGATGCCCCCCGCTGGAGCCTCGACCCCGAGCCCGA
This sequence comes from Salinibacterium sp. GXW1014, assembly GCF_044769865.1. Classification (NCBI taxonomy): domain Bacteria; kingdom Bacillati; phylum Actinomycetota; class Actinomycetes; order Micrococcales; family Microbacteriaceae; genus Salinibacterium; species Salinibacterium sp. GXW1014. The sequence continues at coordinate 787,523 of NZ_JBIZWA010000001.1, read as the reverse complement.
CCCTGTCGTGGTGCCGCTCGACCAGGCGCACCTGCTCGACGGTCTGCCCCCGGCGCGGCCGGCGGAGGCCCGGGTCAAGCTGAGTGCTGCGTGGTTGATCGAGCGTTCGGGCATCCGTCGCGGCTTCTCACTGCCGGGTTCCGGCGCTGCGATCTCGAGCAAGCACACGCTCGCGATCGTCAACCGCGGCGGTGCGACGGCCGAGCAGATCGCGGAACTGGCGCGCTTCGTGCAGACCCGCGTCATGAGCGAGTTCGGGGTGCGGCTGCAGCCCGAGCCCGTGCTCGTCGGGCTCGACCTCTAGCCGCTCAGCTGTCCTTCCGGATCCACCGGAAGCTCAGCCGAGCGAGCACGAGCCCCACGACCAACCAGATCGCCAACACGATGGCGATGCCGGGCAGGTCCCACGTCTCACCCTGCTCGAGCACCTTCAACTCATCGGGCAGGAAGGCGGCGCGCATGCCCTGCGCCATCCACTTGAGCGGGAACACGGATGCCACGTTCTGCAGCCAGTCGGGCAGCATCGAGAACTGCAGGTACACGCCGGAGATGAACTGCAGCACGATCACGATGGGGATGATGACGGCGTTCGCGCTCTTGCCGCTGCGGGGGATGCCGCTGAGCCCGATGCCGAGGATCGCGCTCGTGGCGATGCCGAGCAGGAAGACCCAGGCGAAGGTGAGCCAGCGCTCGGGGGAGCTCGGAAGGTCGACCCCGAAGGCGACGGCGGCGATCACGAGGAGGAGGATCGCCTGCAGGATGCCCGAGACGAGCACCTGCCCGATCTTGCCCATGAAGTAGCTCACGACGGGCAGGGGAGAGCCGGCGAGACGCTTGAGGGTGCCGTCGCTCTTCTCGGTCGCGATGTCGAGCGCCATGTTCTGGAGTCCGCTCAACAGCACTCCCGCGGCGAGCATGGCGGGCAGGTAGAAGTCGGCGGCGCTGACCACGTTGCCGTCCGCATCCCGCCCGAACTCAGCCTCGCTGAAGGCGACCGCGAAGATCGTCAACATCACGATGGGGAACAGGAAACCGAAGAACACCGCATCGCCCTGCCTGAAGTAGGCGCGGATCTCGTAGCCGATGCGTCGTGCGCCGAGCGCGAGCGTGCGGCTCATGCCAGCACCTCGCGGGAGCCGAGGAGCTGCAGGTACACGTCTTCCAGGCTGGGCCGGATGACCTCGAGTCCCTCGGGCTCTCCCAGCCGGGCCACGAGCTCGTGCGCGAGCCGTCCTGGCTCCGTCGTGCGCTCCTCGTGGAGCACGCCGTGCTCGTGCCAGCGCACAAGGGGCACACGGGCATCCGCCCCGCCGATCTCGTCGGCCGTGCCGATGTCGAGGAGCGTGCCGCCCGCGATGATGCCGACGCGGTCGCTCAGCTGCGCGGCCTCGTCGAGGTAGTGGGTCGTGAGCAGGATGGTCGTGCCGTCGTCCTTGAGGCCGCGGATGACCTCCCAGAACTGGCGGCGCGCCTGCGGGTCGAAGCCTGTGGTGGGTTCGTCGAGGAAGAGCAGCTCGGGTCGGCCGATCATGCCGAGCGCGACATCCACTCGACGTCGCTGCCCGCCGGAGAGCTTGCGGATGAGCGTGCCCGCCTTTGCCTCGAGTCCGACGGCGGCGATCGTCTCCTCGACACTCCGCGGGTTGGGGTAGAGCGCCGCGAAGTGGCTGAGCTGCTCGCGCACGGTCACGTTGCCGCTCTCGCCCGAGTCCTGCAGCACGATGCCGAGGCGCGCCTTCCACGCGAGCCCGCCCTTCTGTGGGTCGACGCCCAGCACGCTCACCTCGCCCGCCGTGCGGTCGCGGTAGCCCTCGAGAATCTCGATCGTCGTGGACTTGCCCGCGCCATTCGGGCCGAGCAGGGCAAAGGTCTCGCCGCGCACGATGTCGAAGTCGATGCCGTCGACCGCGGCGAAGCTGCCGTACTGCTTCCGCAGTCCGCGCACGCTCACGGCGTGCTCGCTGTGCTGAGTCATGGGGCCATCACTCAGCAGCCGCGCGCGACGGGCGACGGTTCCGGAATCTCGGATGCCTCGCCCCAGCCCGTGAAGGTGAGCCCCGCCTCGCCGGAGGTGTCGGCGCCGTCGAACCGCAGCGGCAGGGGTTTGCCGACGGCCGAGACGGTCAGCACGCCGAGGGGTGAGCCGCCGGAGTCGAGCACGATGTCGACCGTCTCGGCCCCCTCGCGGGGCGGGGTCGCGCTCGCCGTGACGGCACCCGAGTCGACGATGCTCGTGAGGAACTCGGCGGGGGAGAGCAGCGCGCGCCACTGTGTCAGCAGGGGGTCGCCGGGCGTGACGCAGACGAAGCCCTCCGCGATCTCGGGCACGCCCGTCACCGCCGCAAGCGCCTGGTTGCCCGTCACGTGCGCGGCACCCTCCGCGGCGATGATCTCGACGCGGATCGCGCCGGCCGTCACGCTCGCGGTGTAGTCGCTCGGCGTGCCCTGCACTGAGAGCCGGATGCTGCGGCCCGGCGTCGGGGGAGCATCCTCGCCCAGCACGAGCCGCTCGGTCACGGTGCCCTCCATCGTGACGCCGCCGGCCTTGCGCGCCGCATCGATGACCTGGCGCAGCGCGTCTTCCCCGCTCAGGTACCAGACACCGTTGCGTTCCGTGTCGTCGGGGTCGATCGCCGAGAGGTCGACGCCCTCCGGTGGGGGTGGCGGCTCGGGGTCGGGCTGGCCGGTGCATCCGCTGAGCAGGAGGCCCATGGCGACGGCCGCGGTGAGCGCGCGCACGCGCATCCGTCGCCTACTCACGGGCGTTGGCGACGCAGGCGGACTGGGCACCCTGGCTCGCGAGCGTGTCGGCGCTGAGGCTCACGTCGTCGGTGATGCTCGCGGGGCGCACGACGAAGCAGGTCTCCTCGTCGAACTGCCCGAGGCCGACCGGGAGCCACGCCTCGCGCCCCTTGACGAAGGGCTGCGAGAGGTCGGTCACGTCACCCGATCCTGCGACGGCGTATAGGGAGTAGGGCACGTCGGGGCCATCCCAGGAGAGCTGGGCGTTGCCCGTGCCGAGGTCGAGGCCGAGGCCGGAGACGCGGGCCGTGTCATCCGTCACGATGCCGACGATCAGCAGCACGATTGCGGCGACGAGCGCGAGGAAGGTCGTGATGATCGAGACGATGAAGGCCGGATGCTTCCACCACTTGCGTTCCGCGACGGGCGCCTCGGCCAGCTCGGGCAGCACGGCGGCGCCCGACATGAGCTCGCGCTTGCGGGGCGGGGCGTCGGCGGGAGCCGAGAGCGAGGGGCTGCGAAGCGAGGGCTGCCCGGGTGCGGTGCCGAGCTGCATCCGCACGGGCGGCGCGCTGCGCTGGGCTTGCTCGATGCTCATGCGCCTCCTCGAATGATGTGCGAGACCCCCAGTCGGGGTGTCACTAGCATAAGGTCGTCGGGGGCGGCGGGCCTGTCCCGCGAGAGGGAGGTACTCGGTGAAGGCTGCAGCACGCGCGCGCATCGTCGTGCTGCTGCTCGCGTTCGCCCTCGTCGCCGCGGTGCAGATTCCGGCGACGGATGCCACGGCCGCGACCTACACGGGCGCCAACTCGGTTGCCATCCCCTACGAGGGCGAGGCGCAGGTGAAGCCGGCTGAGCACTGGGCGTTCACCGACTGCGCGGCCGCGCTCGCGGCATCCGATCTCGTGACGGCGTGCGAGGCACAATCAGTGACGTTCGCCGCGCCCGCCTACGACCCCGACTTCGGCACCGTCGTCGTGCCGCTCGCGCTCGGCAACGGCGCCGTGCAGCTCACGGTCGACTACATCGTGACGCTCGCGCCCCCACCCGTGCCCGTACTTCCCGACCAGGATTACGACTATCCCTTCGCGGCGGGAACCCGCGTCATGCTGCCCTTCTCCGACCTTGACGTCGAGTGTCAGGTCTGCACAGGAATGACCGTCACGGTCGACTCGGTGGCACCGCGCGAGGCGGGCATCGCCTGGGCGACCGCGACCCACCTCGTCTTCGCGGTCGCGCCCGACCACGTGGGCCCGGTCGAACTCGGGGTGGTCGTGCTCGATGACTTCGGGCAGGAATCGGCCGCGGCACCCCTCACGCTGTCGTTCTACCGGGCGGGCGAGCGCGGCCTCGGCGCCCTGCACGTCTTCGCCGAGCGGGGCGCCGACGTCGTGACCCTCGACCTGCGGGAGTACGCGGTCGCGGGCGATGAGGAGCTTCGACTCATCGGGTGCGGCGCTGCCGTGCACGGCACGGTCGTCTGCTCGCCGGACGGCACGGCGCTCTACCACCCGACCGCGTCGGCGGGGGCCGACCAGTTCTCGTTCCACCTCTACTCGGAGGCGGGCGAGCAGGCGACCGGCAGCGTGACGCTCGTCGGGCCCGCCGCAGAACTCCCCACGACCGGCCTCGTGCCATCGAGGGCCGACGCTGACGTGACCTCGGCGCTGGTGCCGAGGCTGCCGCCGCCAGACGGTGCGGCAGAGGAGACACCGGGCATGTTCGACGCCTTCGTGCGGCTGCTCGATCGGGTGGGAGCATGATGGGCTTGCGAGGAGGAGCATGAGCGTGCGATTGACGGTGCGGGACCCACAGGCGGCCGAGACGGCCAAGTCGTGGATGCTCAAGGTCGACGATGCGACGACGGTCGTCGAGGTCGCGGAGTCGCTCGGGGTGCACCCCCACGCGATCGCAACGGCGACGGAGGATGCCCGGCTCTCTGACGCGGGCGTGCTCAACGGCGCCATCGTGCCGTCGACGGCGAGTCGCGAGCCGCTCCCGGGGCAGCCGCGCCTCGAGGTGACGGGCGGCCCCTTCGCGGGCGAGTCCTTCGCCCTGCAAGCTGGCGTATCGATCGGCATCGGCAGCGCCCCCACAGCCGACCTCAGCATCGCCGACCCCTTCCTTGCCGCCCAGCACGCCACCTTCACCTTCGGTGGCGCCGCCGAGCCCGCCGCCGAGGGTCGCCGCGCCCCGCTCGTCGCGACGCTCGCCCCCGCCGACTCCTCCACGCCCGTCTACGTGAACGGGGAGCGGGTCGAGGAGTCCGTCGATGTCGTGCCCGCCGACGTCGTGCAGGTCGGCAGCAGCGTCTTCCGCCTTGGCATCGCCCCCGCATCCGATGCCGACCTCTCGCGCGATGTGACGGGCAGCCGTGGCTTCAACCGGCCCTCGCGCATGCAGCCGACGCAGCGGCAGCCGCAGGTGGCGCTGCCGGGCGACAAGCCGGAGGACCCCGACAAGTCGCCGTTGCCGTGGCTTTCGGCCACGATCCCCGTCATCCTGGGCGTCACGATGGCCGTGCTCTTCGGTCGTGTCGTCATGCTGCTCATGGCGGCGGCCTCGCCCATCATGGTCATTGGGTCCTTCCTCACGAACCGCAAGCTCGCCAAGAAGAAGGGCCAGCGCACCGAGGCCCAGTGGATCCAGGACATCAAGGATGCCTCGGCCCGCATCGCCTCGCTCGCGAGGGAGCAACGCCTCGACTCCTGGTACCGGCTGCCCGACCCCGTCGTTATCTACGACATCGCCACGAAGCCGCTGTCGCGCCTCTGGGAGCGACGCGTCGCCGACCGCGATGCGCTGCACGTGCGCGTCGGCGTCACCGAAGTGCCGCTCGACGTGCGCTTCGAGGGCGGCTCGCAGAAGGACAAGCACGAGGATCGCAAGGTCGGCGTCGGCCCCGCACCCATCGCTGCCGACCTCGGCGCGGGCGTCGTGGGGCTCGCCGGTCCGCTCGATGTCGTGCGCAACACGGCCCGTGCCATGCTCTGCCACCTCACCGTGCTGCGCTCGCCGCGGGACGCGCAGGTGCTCGTGCTGTGCGACCACGACAACCAGGCCGACTGGTCGTGGGTGCAGTGGCTGCCGCACGCCCAGGTGGGTGAGGCTGTTGTCGCCGCGATCGGCAACACCGACGACACGCGCCGGGAGCGCCTGCGCGAGGCAAACGCGGTGCTGGAGGCACGGATGCGCGCGACGGGCGGCAAGGGCGGCGTCTTCGATGAGCAGCTCATCGTCGTGATCGATGGCGCCCGGCGCTACCGCATGCTGCCGGGCATGGTGAACCTGCTCGACAAGGGACCGCGGTTCGGCATCCATGTCATCGCGCTCGACACCGACCGCTCGCGCCTCCCCGAGGAGTGCCGCACGGTCATCGCGGTCGATGAGGCCGACCGCTCGGTCGCCCGTTTCGAGACGGACGACGCCTACTTCCCGACCGTGCTGCTCGACGGCCTCTCGACGGCCCGCGCCGAGTCGATCGCCCGCAGCCTCTGCTCGATCCAGCACGTCAGCGGCGTCGGCGACGAGGGGATGCTCCCGACGAGCGTGCGCTACACGGAGCTCCTCGGCGTCGACCTCGACGACCCCGACGCGCTCATCTCGCGGTGGAGCACCAACCCGCGCAACAGCTATGTCGTCGTCGGCGCGAGTGCCGATGGCGAGTTCGCGCTCGACATCGCCCAGGACGGCCCGCACGCCCTCGTTGCTGGCACGACGGGTTCGGGCAAGTCGGAGTTCCTGCAGGCCCTCGTGATCTCCCTCGCGATGGCCAACCGGCCCGATGCGCTCAACTTCGTGCTCGTCGACTACAAGGGCGGCTCGGCCTTCGCCGACTGTGAACGCCTGCCGCACACGGTCGGCATGGTCACGAACCTCGATGCCCGCGAGACGGAGCGCGCCCTCGCCTCCCTCGATGCGGAGCTCAAGCGCCGCGAGCGCGTGCTGCGCGAGTTGGCGGCGAAGGATGTCGACGCGGCCTGGTCGAAGGATGCGGATGCCGCGGCCCGCCACGGCCTCGCCCGCCTCATGATCGTCATCGATGAGTTCGCCGAGCTCAAGACCGAGCTCCCCGACTTCATCAACGGCCTCGTGCGCATCGCCCGCGTGGGCCGCTCGCTCGGCGTCAACCTCGTGCTCGCGACGCAGCGACCGAGTGGCGTCATCACGCCCGAGATGCAGTCCAACATCAACCTGCGCGTGGCCCTCCGCGTGACCGATCGCGGCGACTCGAACGACGTGCTCGGTTCGGCCGAGGCCGCGCTCATCGGCGCGAACACTCCCGGCCGCGGCTACGTGCGCACGGGGCCCAGCTCGGCGCCCGTGGCGTTCCAGACGGCCCGCGTCGCCGGCGTGCGCCTGGGCGTGCAGCGCACGGCATCCGTGCTCCCGCCAAAGGCGCCCATCGACTGGACGACCCTTGGCACGCCGCCCAAGTTCCCGAGCAACTCGGCGGGCCAGAGCGTGCGCGCCGACCAGGACGACACTGATCTGCGCGCCCTCGTCAACCTGGTCAGTGCGGCAACGCAGAAGATGGGCATCGCGCGCAACCCTTCACCGTGGCTGCTGCCGCTGCCCTCGCTCCTCACGCTCGACCGTTTCACGCAGGCCGAGATCCCCGACAACACCCTCGTGCTCGGCCTCGAAGACGTGCCTGGCGAGCAGAAGCAGCGGATGCTCGGCTGGAACCTCGTCGACGACTCCCACCTGCTCTTCCTGGGTGGGGCCCTCTCGGGCCGCACGACGGCGCTGCGCACCCTCCTGGCGCAGGCCGTGCAGCGCTTCACCCCTGCCGAGCTGCACCTCTACGCGGCCGACTACGGCAACGGCGCGCTCCTGCCGCTCGCCGATGCCCCGCACTGCGGCGCTGTCGTCACACCCCTCGACGGGGAACGCCTCCCACGCCTCATGCAGCGGATGCTCGACGAGCTCGCACGCAGACAGGGTCTCCTCTCCCGCGCGGGCGTCGCGAACATCACGGAGCAGCGGCGGGTCGCCGATCCGGCGGATGCCCTGCCCTACGCGATCCTCGCGGTCGACGGGTGGGAGCGGCTCGCCTCGACGCTCGATGCCGACCAGCTCGTCGCCTTCCGTGACCAGATGATGCGGGTGCTGCGCGAGGGCCCGGCCGTGGGCATCCGCGTGCTCATCACGGCCGACCGCAGCGTCACGGGCGACAAGATCGCCAGCTTCATCGACACCCGCTACATCACGCCCATGCGCGACTTCAACGACTACCGCGCGGCGGGCGTCATGATCCGCGACGTACCCGCCGACCTGCCGCCCGGCCGCGTCATGTTCGGCGCGACGGGCACCGAGGCGCAGCTCGCCGTCATCAGCCGTGACACGAGCGGTGAGGCGCAGACCGCGGCATTCCGCTCCATCGTCGAGCATGTGCGCGACCACTTCGACGCCTTCCCGCAGCTCGCGGACCTGCCGCGCCCGTTCCGGGTCGACCCGCTGCCCACCTACATCGCGCTCTCGGCGTCCTACGCGCTGCCGCTGGCATCCGGATGCGCGCAGCCGACGCCCGTCGTCGCGGTCGGCGGCGACGAGCTCTCGCGCATCACGCTCGACTGGCCAGACGTCGGCGGCTTCATCGTCGCCGGCGGTCGTGGCTCGGGTCGCTCGAGCACCCTCGCCGCGATCGCGCACCAGCTCGCCTGGTCGAAGCGGCCGGTCGTCGTGGTCGCGCCGCGCGACTCCGTGCTCACGGAGGTCGCGACAGGACACTCGCTCGAGATCGTGCGGGCGCCCGATATGGATGCGCAGCAGCTGATGGACCTCGTCGGCTCGGTCGCGCAGGCGGCCGGCGGCGGCACGGTGAGCGTGCTCGTCGACGACGCCGAGATGCTCAAGCAGTCGCCGCTCGAGCAGGCGATCACGGGCGTCGCGTCGCTCTCGACCTTCTGCGTCGGTGTCGATGCGGATGCCGCCTCGACGCTCTTCGGGGGCGCGATCGTCGCGGCCAAGAAGGCGCGGCACGGCATCGTGCTCTCGCCCACCAACGCCATGGTGGGGGCGCAGCTCTTCGGCACGCAGATTCCGCGCTACATGCTCGGGTCGCAGACGCCGGGCGGCGGCGTGCTGCTTCGAGACGGCGGCTGGATGCCCGTGCAGGTTCCCGATGTGCGACAGTAGAGGCTCCGTGGCCCCCAGCGTCGTGTGGGTCGACGGTAACTAGACTTTGCTTGTTCCACGCGCACGACGGCCCCGCACCGGGCCCGCGCGAATTCGATCGAGGGGTTTCTGCTGATGTCGGCTCGCTGCGTCTACTGTGACAGCGAACTGCGCCCGAACAGCATGTTCTGCCTGTCGTGCGGGCAGCTCGTCGCGGGCGCATACCCGCCCGTGCCCTCCGGCATCCAGCAGCCCGTAGCGACCGGCGCCCCGACTCCCGCGACCCAGAGCCGTCCCGCAGCACCGAACACGCCCGTGCCGCTGCCTCCGCCCATCGGCGGCGCCCCCGAGCCCGTCGCGTCAACGCCGGCTGCCCCGGCAGAGTCGGCGCCCGTCGCCGCGCCCGCGACATCCGCTCCGCAGCCACTCACGGCCGTGAAGCTGCACTTCAGCACGGGCGACCACGCCATCGTGTCGGGCACGGCCGTCATCGGGCGCGTGCCGCAGTCGGCCGCCCAGAACTCGGGCGCCCAGGCGGTCGAGGTCAAAGACACGACCCGCTCGGTCTCCCGCGTGCACCTCACCCTGACGGTGCGCGACGGCGCCGCGACCGTGACCGACATGGGTTCGGCCAACGGCAGCGCGGTTGAGCGTGCGGGCGCCCGCACCCCGCTCGTCGAGGGGCGAGCCGTCGCCGTCGCGGCGGGCGATCGCATCTGGCTGGGGGATGTCTCGGCCGAAATCTCCGCCGGCTGAACCCGTTGAACAGGCATGGGGAGTGCTCCCCATGGCCCCCGTATACGGCACAAGGTATTCTCAAAAACACGGCGGCGATTCCGCCCGCTGTTCTCTCGCTAACTGGAGGTACCCGTGGCCGAAATCCGTGTGACATCCGAATCGCTTGCCGGCGTCGCCAGCCAGCTCTCGTCGGGCTCGCAGTCGATCGAGTCCCAGCTGCAGAACCTGAAGGCCCTCGTCGACGGACTCGTCGGCGGCGACTGGTCTGGCTCGGCGTCGCAGAGCTTCAACGAGCTCTACGGCCAGTGGGACCAGGCCGCCCTGCAGCTCAAGGAGAGCCTCGCGGGCATCAGCGACCTGCTCAACCAGGCCTCACTCTCCTACGAGGAGTCGGAGAACTCGATCGCGGGCACCTTCCGCGGCTGATTCTCCCGGCGCAGCCCCGCTGAGGGGCTGCGCACCGTCCTGCCCAGTTCCATCCGTCGGCCCCAGGGGATTCCATGGTTCAGTTCCGCGTCCGCGCGCAATCGCTCGGTGAGGTTGCAGCCCAGCTGCAGGGCGTCATCGCCGTCTTCGACAGCCACGTCGCGCAGGCGGCCAGCGTCGTCTCCGGCGTCGTCGACGCCTCCTGGGTTGGGGAGGACGCCGACAAGTTCGCTGAGCAGTGGGAGGTGTGGAACGCATCCGCCCTCACGCTTCGGGCATCGCTGACAACGCTCGCCGTGCAGCTGGGCTCGGCCGAGGCCAGCTACACCTCAAACGAGTCGGGCCTGCAGTCCGGCTTCTCTGGGCGCCGCCAGGGCAACCAGGGGGTCGTCTCCGGAGCCGCGGGCGTCTCGACGAGCGTGGCGGGGGGCCGGCGCTACGCCGCCGAGGTCAAGGAGGCCCGCGGTGAGGCACAGCTCGAGTCGAGCGGCAGCGGCGGCTCCTTCATCGCCGGCGGCAGCATCGCCGCCCGCGCGGCGCAGTCGCAGGGCGACAACAAGGGCAGCAACGACACGGCCGCGGCCGCGGCGCAGCAGGCGGAGGGCGAGACGGATGGCTGAGCAGAAGGTCGACATCGAGGCGCTGCGGTCGCTCAACGAGACCCTCACCTCACTCATCACCTACACGGGGGCGCTGCGTGAGGGGGCCGGTGGTTTCGCCTACATGCTCCCCGCCGAATGGCAGGGGCCTGCGATGACCCAGTTCCTCTCGACCTTCGAGATGTGGGCGGTCAACGCCGAGACCCTTCGCCTGCAGACCGAGCAGCTGCAGAAGCTCGCCGAGGCGGCGCTGACGGCGTATGAGAGCACGATCGACGATGTCGACGAGAGCTGGTCCAAGATCCGTTCCGGACTCGGGGCCTAGGAGTACACATGACACACGTGAGGGTCAATCCCACTGTTCTCGCCGGCGACGGCGACGACCTGCACTCGATCGCATCCGACCTGCGTTCCTACATCACCTCGGTGACCTCCTCGCTCGCGGGCTCGTCCGGCATGGCCGGCGACGACAACTCCGCGGAGGACTTCGCCGAGTTCTACGACACCGAGGCTCCCAAGGTGATCGAGGGCGCGGCCAGCATGGTCACCGTGCTTCGCGCGCTCGACGCCGCCATCACTGGCACGGCCCGCGCCTACAAGCAGGCCGAGATGGTCGGTGCGCTCAAGGACCCCTCCTCGTGCAGCATCACGGTGACGGCACCGGGCGAGTACTCGGCGCGGTCGATCCCCAACTGCCTCGGCGGCGACTTCCTGCCCGGCCCGTTCGGCGGCGAGTTCCAGGAGCTCATCGAAGACGCACTCGCCGCTGCGGGAGTCGTCATCCCCACGGGGAACGTGGGCAAGCTTCGCAGTGCCGCCACGGCGTGGGACACCTTCAGCTCCGACCTCACCAAGGTGAAGAGCTCCGTCTCCTCCTCGTTCAGCGCGGTCCAGTCGATGGACATCCCGCAGAAGGCTGCCATCCTCGCCTGTCGCACTCGCGTGGTCACGCTCCTCGGCGACATCTCCGGCAACGCTGATGCCATGTACCAGGGGCTCGACTCCTTCGCCGAGAACGTCGAGAAGACGCGCGAAGAGCTCATGTGGATGGTCGGACAGATGGTCGCCGAGATCATGCTCGACATTGGCATCGGGCTCGTGCTCGGCCCCCTCACGGCCGGCATCGGTACGGCCGCGATGATGGCGAAGGCGGGAACGACGATCGCGCGCTGGGTCGTCAAGATCGCGATGCTTATCAACAAGCTGAAGACGTGGGTCGCCGCGCAGAAGCTGTTCCTCCGCGGGCTGCTCCGTGCCGTCGCCGAAGGTGCACAGAGCGCGGTCGCCACGATCACCGTGCAGGCGAGTGTCAACTCGGTCCGCGGCGCGCTCGACTCCGACTACGAGGGCCAGAGCGTGTGGGTTGCCGGTGCCGCAAGCTTCCTCGGCGGCACGGCTTCCAGCCCCGTCGGCAACGTCGTCGCGGGCAGTTCCAACCGAGTGGGGCGCAACGTGATTGCGGGCACGGCCGAAGGTGCCACGGATGGCCTCGTCTCCTACACGACGGAGTTCGGCCTGACGATGCCGGAGGGCGGCTTCAACCCGCTCTCGGCCATGGTTGGTGGCACGATCCTCGGCGGTGTGATGCGGCCTGCGCTCGGCGGACGTGGCCACACCCAGACCAACACGGGTTCGGGTGGCGGAGGCGGTACCTCCACGGTCACCACCCCCGAGGTCAACGCACCCACCCCGTCTGGAGGCAACGGTGGCGGCTCCTCGAGCCCCAGCTCGCCCTCCCCAGTGAATGTCGACGGCTCCAACGCACCCCAGCCCGGCGGCGGCGGTGGCGGCAGCACGCCTGGCGGCGGCGGCCCATCGGTCGATGTGCCGAGCGGTGGCGAAGCCCCCACGCCCGGTGGCGGTGGTGGCGGCGGTAATGGTGGCGGCAACGGCGGAACGCCGGACGTGCCGTCCACCCCCGAGGCACCTTCGGCCCCCGAGACGCCGTCCACGCCGGAAGCCCCGAACACCCCCGAGGTGCCATCGACGCCGGAGACCCCGAGCACGCCCGAGGCGCCGAGCACGCCGGAAGCGCCTTCCACGCCCGAGGTGCCGTCCACGCCGGAAGCACCTTCGACCCCGGGCACCCCGGAAGCGCCCTCCACCCCGTCGACTCCGGAGGCACCGTCTACTCCGTCGACTCCGGAAGCGCCCTCGACACCCAGCACGCCGGAGGCGCCTTCCGCTCCCAGCACGCCGGAAGCACCGTCGACTCCGAGCACCCCCTCCACGCCTGAGGCACCGAGCACGCCGTCGACGCCCGAGGCGCCTTCCACGCCGAGCTCGCCAGAGGCACCCTCAACGCCGAGCACGCCGGAGGCTCCGAGCACCCCCGCTCCGGAGAGCCCGACGGCTCCCGAGGCGCCCACCGCTCCTGAGGCGCCCAGCGCATCCGACGCTCCCGCGGGCGGCGCACCGGTTGGTCGCGCCCCCGTGTTCTCGCACGCACCGGGCACAGACGCGCCGGTCGACTTCGACGGCCCCGTGCCGCCCGCGGAGTTCTCGAACGCGCCGGAGTCTGACACTCCCGTCGACTCGGACGCCCCGGTGCCGCCGGTCGAGTTCTCGAACCTCCCCGACACAGACGCGCCGCTCGACACCGACGGCCCAGTACCGCCCGTCGAGTTCTCAAACGCGCCGGAGTCGGATGCGCCGGAGTCGCCCGACGGCTTCGACCCGGAGGATGCGGCAGCGATGGCGGCCGGCGCCGCTGGGGCAGCCGGTGTCGCCGCCGTGAGCCCGAAGATCGTGAACTTCACGAACCCGGTGTCGGGCAGCAGCCGCACGCCGATGGCCCCCTCGACGGGCACGCCTGGCACGCCGGAGGCGCCGTCGGCCGGGACCCCGGAGGCTCCCACGAGCCCCGAGGCGCCCTCTGCGGAAACCTCAGACGCCCCGGAAGCCCCCGACTCGGCATCGCGCGAGACCGACGATCCGTCGTCGCCCGACGACTCGGCGGACGGCCAGACACCGGCCGAGGATGTCCCATCGCTCGAAGACATCAAGTCCTGGCTCGGCGAGGTCAACCCCGGATTCACTGGTGATCCGACCGACCCAAGGTCGAACAACTGCGGTTCGACGAGCGCTGCCGTGTACAACCGGCTCAACGGCAACGGCACACCTGTTGCGGGTACCGACACTCTCAGCGTCCCCGAGATGGAGGCCGCGACAGGTCGCCCTCAGGTGACGATGACCCCCGACCAGATCCGTGACCAGCTGATCGCGGGCGGCGCAGGATCGCACGCGGTCGTCGGAGTTGATCGCGCGCCGGATGCCAATGGCGACCCCCAGGCAGGCCACTGGTTCAACGCCTACTACGACGGCACCAATGTCGTCGCAGTCGACGGCCAGACAGGCCAGATCCACTCCTGGCCACCGGAGTACGGCGATGTCGTGCACTGGGACGCGGCGGTCGACCCTGCGACAACGCCGGAGGCTTCCGATTCAGGGGCGGCGGATACTTCAGAAGCCGTCGATGGCGATTCCTCCACTCCTGACGATGCGAGGGGCAGCTCCGCGCCCCGCGACCCCACCGTGATGCAACCCCTCTCGGCGTACCAGGAAAGCATCATCGACGGAACGCATCCCGGAAACTCTGACGCTCGCGTCTCTGAGAGCCAAGAGGTGAAGGACCAGGTCAAGGCCTACAACCGCCCCAAGGTGAACCCCGGCATCCTCAACCCCAACTACGGTCCAGCAAATCCCGGATCCGAGGGAGCTGCAGCGAAGCTGCTTGATTTCGACTCGTCCGCCCCGTGGGGACGGGATGAGGCAGGCAACCCACTCGACCACAGCTCGTGGTCCGACCGCTATGTCAATGCGCCTGTAGCAGGCGCCGATGGCACAGTGCCCGCATACGGAGAGATGGATTGGGCGCCGAATCAGGGTGCGAAACTTGATTCGCGCGTGGAGTACGCGGGCCTGGACGAATTCATTGCTGACTTCGGCAACCTTTCGGTGGACCGCATTGGCGGCACCGCGAATGGCACGTTCATGGGCATCGGCGGCGGTGACTTCGCCTCAAGGGCCCTTCCCCCGAGCCAATCAAAAACTGAGAACTTCCATGAGGTCTCTTGGGTTCACGGGGCGCGTCTCCATGAGGGTTGGAAGATTGAGATCGGGCGGATCGCGGACGCTTACGGGCAACCCGGCGGCGGACTGCAGGTTCTCGTCAGGGATGAATCCGGTACGGCCGTTCCGCTGGATGTTCTCGAGGACCGGGGAATCATCGAGATTTTCACGGCCGTCGGCGCCCGGGATTCCCGTTGACTGATCTCAGGACGACACTTGATCGACGGGTGGTCTCGGAGATGGAGGCCGTTGCCGGTTGGGTCGTGCGGTTGGATGCGCACGCAGCCGAGTTCGGTGACAGTGAGACGCAGGTGATCCTGCGCGTCCGCCAGGACGACACCATCGAGGTTGCCCATCGCAATCGTGGAGTCGAGACTCACGATTTCACGACCAATTCGGCGCAAGCGGTCAACTCAGTGGCTCTCACTGCGGTGCCGCGTGCGTATCCGAAATGGCGGCGATACATTTTCGACCTTCCGTCCTCAGTGAACATGTCGCAATCGGGCGAAGGCATTCGGCTGACGTGGGGCGATGCCCAGTGGGCGCAGTTTCCTAAAGATGACGTCCTGGCTCCGTGTCGCCTCGGGCAGCTCGTGGCCTTTTCGTTCGAGGAGGTCTACGCGGCGCATTGTTCTGACGACGGAGCGCCGGTTTTCGCGACGCGAGAGCGATACCGTGAACTACTGAACGAGGCCGGGGCGAGACCGTTGCCGATATACACATTCGAAGACTTCGAGAAATACACGAAGGGGCGACATGAGTGACTCCGGGCAGGGCCGTCCGCTAACGGCGGAGGATTGGGCGGCGCGGTACATCGACGAGTTCGGCAACCTGCGTCCTGTTCCCGCCAGCGGTGGCGTTCCCGACAAGCGGGTGCGGTACTCGGACGCGCGGTCTTTCGCCGCCGACTTCTCCGACATCGTCGACCAGGTGGGCCCGCCCGACGGGGAGGTGTTCACCGTGCTGGGTGGCGACTTCGACCAGCGCGCTCTGCTGCCCGAGGCGGTGAACCACCGCATCCATACTTATCGACTTACCGGTAGCCTTCCCGCCGGTTGGCAGATCGAGGTGGGGCGCACCGCTCCCGCATTCGGTCGCAGCGGCGGCGCGATGTACGTGGTCGTGCTCGGCGTCAACGGCCAGAAGATGAACGCATTCGAATTGCTGGACACGGGGGTTCTTGATGTCGTTGCTGATTGAGCCAGCCCTGGCCGGTCTCGTTGCTCGTCTCGGATGGAACGTGCGGGCCACCGGCACTGAGGGGGAGACCTGCCTCGGCGACTATGCCCACGGGTATCTCTTCCTCGAGGGGGAGCAGTACATCCAGTTGGCCCGCCGCGCCGTCAAGGGCGACCCCTCGCTGAAGCTGTGGTCTCCGGATGCCGCGTCCCTGCAGAAGTACGTGGCGTTCAACGCTGGCCAGCTCGTCCGTTACCACGAGGGCCTCGAGCCGGTGCGCCTGCCCGTCGACGAGGCATCCGTTCCCGAGGAATTCACCCTCGTGCACGATGAGTCGCGAAACGTGTTCCTTACCTGGCAGGTCGACGGGGTCGAGCGCTGGGCAGGCTTCGGTGCGGGCAACGAGTTCGTCGCCGTGCAGTTCAGCCAGTACGCCCTTCGACCGATCGAGGAGATCGTGAACGACATTTTGGACCCCGACGCCGGTGCTCGGTTCCCCGCCGCGAAGCCCCGCGAGTCCTCTCGTGAGAGCGGCGTCAGCGAGGAGCAGATCCGTCAGCTGGCCGACTACCTCAATGTTGACGAGCAGGTCGTAATCGATCATCACCGTGTGCTCGCGGAGGACGACGCGCTCTACGCAGTCAACCCCGTGCGCGGCGGGTCCTCCGTGATCCTCGCTGCCGACGGCTCGGCGCTCTGGGGCAACTCGAGCATGACGTTCGCGCAACTGCTGGACGCGTTCCGTACCGGCGACCGCACTCCCGCCGAGTATTTCGAGGAGGCGCGTCGCAAGCGCGCCGCCGGATGAGCGATCGTGGCCTCCGAAGCGCAGAAGGATCTTCAGCTGACGATCGCGGCGAAGGTCTTCCAACGCCTCTATAAGACCTCATGGCAGGCCGTCTCCGTCGCGTACTCCGTCGGTGATCAGGGCGAGCGGGTCTGGTTCAGGCCGCGTGACAGCGAGGGGCGGACGGTGCACACCGCGCCACCCGCAGACCTTGCCGCCGATTTCGCCGAGCTACGGCGGATCATGGCCGGTGGCGAGCACGCCTGGCACGCCGTAGAACTTACCCTCGCCCGCGATGGGGTGATGTCCTACGACTTCACCCACGACCCCGAAGTTGAATGGGGTGCCGACGGTCCTCCGCGCCGATGATGCGTGACGCACGACCGCGAAGTTGAAGACGCGGCGCGGTTAACAGCAACGTTTTGCGGCGACTCGCCGCGGGGCGGGGGTCGACACGCCGCGACGGCATGGCAATTGTTTGCCGTTAACCGCAGGTCGACCGCGTCAGCGGCGACCCCCGCAGCAGAGAAGCACCCCGGATGCCCCTACCGCAGCTCTGCCGGCCACTTCGGGTCGAGCATCCGCCCGACGCGTTTGGCGTAGTCGATCGTGCCGTTCGCGACGTGGAACGGCACCCCGGCCGCGATGGCGCCACCGCGCACGGCGGCGACGAAGCGTTCGCGAGCATCGGGGGTGAGCCGCACATCGAGGGGAACCGTGAGGTCGCCGGCGCGGGTGCCCTCGGGGGTGGCGTTCCAGAGGCGGATGCGCGCGCCGCTGCGCTCCCGCAGGGTGGCCCCGTCGCGCACGCCGATCGTCAGGCCGATCGATCCCTCGCCCGCGCGGAAGGCCAGGCGCGCGCCCCAGCCGGTGATGGGAACCCGAAGCGCGGTGTTCGTGCGAGCCGTGTCATCGAGGTAGACCAGCCCGACGAGCTCGTCCCACGCGATGAGCCCGACCGCCGGGAGCGTGATGCCCTGCGTGGAGACGGCCATCGTCGCATCAGGATGCTGCAGGTTCCGGCGAAGGCGGAGCATCCGCGGCACGAAGATGAGCCCGAGCAGCAGCAGGAAGATCGCCAGCACGATCGGCAGGCTCACCCGCACGCCGGAGGAGGTGAACAGCACCACCAGGCCGACGGCGCCACCCAGCAGAAGGGCGGCGCTCACGGCGAGGATGATCGTGTTCCAGCGTCGCGCGCGGGTGATTCCGGCCGCGTCGACCTGCTCCTCCTGCACGCCGCCGCCCTGCAGGTAGGCGGCCCACTTCTGCAGTTTGGTGTCGGATGCCTCGGCCGCGAGCACAGCCTCCGGCGAGGTTGCTTCGACCGCCGAGGTGACGACGGGCGCCGCGTCGGTGACGCCGCGCATGGGGTTCTGGTCCTCGGGCAGGGGCCGGTGCAGTTGGTTCTTGAGCGCCGCCCCGAGTGCCTCGTAGGGCCGGCCGGTGAAGACGATGAGTTCGGCGGGCACGACGCTCTTGCGCGAACGGCCGACCGACATGCCGACGTAGGCGATCGAGTCCTCGGGCACGTCCCACACCTCCACGATGCCGTCCGCGCGAGCCTCCGGCACGGGCGTGTAGACGCCGGGGTCGCCCGTCGCGAAGCGGGCGTGCAGCGACTTCATGGTCGGCACGCCGCCCGCGAAGCCAACGCCGGCGCGACGGCGCAGCCGCGCTCCGGTCTCCCGTCGCACCCACACGTGGCATCCGGTCGCGGCCCACCACAGCAGCCACGGCGTCGCGACGGCGGCGATCACGAGACCGCCGAGGGGCGCGATACGCGTGAAGACCTCGTTGCGCAGCACGACCGAGCGCTCGGCCTGTTCGGTGGCGCCACGCTGCACGTCGGCGAAGTTCAGGATGAGCCACACGAGCGCCCCCGCGGCGATGGCAGCCAGCGCGAGCGCGAGCACCGTGCGGGGCCATGAGCGCCGCCGCTCGAAGTCGGGGTTCGCGGCGAACACACTCTCGTACAGGCTCACGGGCACCCTTCCGCCGGAGATGACCGACGGATGCCCGTGGTCGTCAGGATTCTACCGGCCCTGTGGCCCCAAGACGGGGGCCGCTCGATAGACTCGCGACGCACGCGACGAAAGGACCCCATGAACGACGTACTCGCCGAACGCTGTGACCGGCTCCGCGACATCATCCTCGAGCTGACGCCGCTCATGATCGAGGTGCAGGGCAACGCGAGCAGGCTGAATGCCGTGCTGCCCGTCGTGCAGCGCCTGCGTGCCGTCGCGAACGAGGGCGCCGACGGGATCGACAACCCGAGCTACCGCCAGTGGGCTGGGGGAGCGCCGTCGAACATCGACGCGCTCGAGGAGGCGGCCAAGGCGGGCGACGCCGAGGCAGCGTGGAGGGCGTTCGCCGACCAGGAGTCAGGCGTGAACCTGCTCTCAACTGCCTGCGCCGGCTACCCCGGCTGGTAGTTCCGGGCCGCGTGACAGGGGCTCGCGCTAGGCTGGGCCGGTGCAGGAGATAGAGATCGGCCGCGCTAAGCGGTCACGCCGTGTGTACGCGTTCGATGACATCGCGATCGTGCCGAACCGGCGCACCCGCGACCCGAAGGATGTCTCGGTCAACTGGACCATCGACGCCTTCACCTTCGACGTGCCCATCCTGGCCGCCCCCATGGACTCGGTCGTCTCGCCTGAGACCGCCATCCGCATCGGCCAGCTCGGCGGACTCGGGGTGCTCGACCTCGAGGGTGTCTGGACGCGCTACGAGAACCCCGAGCCGCTGCTCGAGGAGATCCGCACGCTTCCCGCCGCCGAGGCCACGCGCCGCATGCAGCAGATCTACGCGGAGCCCATCAAGCCAGAGCTCGTCACGGCGCGCATCGCCGAGATCCGGGCATCCGGTGTCACGGTCGCCGGCTCGCTCTCCCCGCAGCGCACGCAGCAGCTCTACAAGACCGTCGTCGAGGCGGGTGTCGACCTCTTCGTCATCCGCGGCACGACCGTGAGCGCCGAGCACGTCTCCCAGAACCAGGAGCCGCTCAACCTCAAAAAGTTCATCTACGAGCTCGACGTGCCCGTCATCGTCGGTGGCGCGGCCGGCTACACGCCCGCGCTGCACCTCATGCGCACGGGCGCTGCCGGTGTGCTCGTCGGCTTCGGCGGCGGCGCGGCCTCGACCACGCGCGCGAGCCTCGGCATCCACGCCCCCATGGCGACCGCGGTGGCGGATGTCGCGGGCGCACGTCGCGACTACATGGACGAGTCCGGCGGCCGCTACGTGCACGTGATCGCCGACGGCGGGCTCGGCACGAGCGGCGACATCGCCAAGGCGATCGCGATGGGCGCCGATGCCGTCATGCTCGGCACGACGCTGGCGCGGGCGACGGATGTCCCGGGCGGCGGGTACCACTGGGGTGCTGAGGCACACCACCCCGAGCTTCCGCGCGGCCACCGCGTCGAGGTCGGCCAGGTCGGCCCCCTCGAGCAGGTGCTCTTCGGCCCCTCCGAGACGGCGGACGGCAAGTCGAACCTCGTCGGTGCACTCAAGCGCTCGATGGCGACGACGGGCTACTCCGACCTGAAGGAGTTCCAGCGCGTCGACGTGGTCGTCGCGCCCTACGTTCCCCACTAACCCCACCCAGCCGCCGTCGACCCTCCCGGGCTAGCATCGGCCACGGAGAGAGGGGAGCCGCATGACGGTCAGTCATTCATCCAAGCTGGGACCCGAGGAGCGCGAGGCCGCGATCGAGGCCCTTCGCACCCGTGAACTCGACGTGCTCGTCATCGGCGGCGGAATCGTCGGCACGGGCTGCGCGCTCGATGCCGTCACCCGCGGCCTGAGTGTCGGCATGGTGGAGGCGCGCGACTGGGGTTCGGGCACCTCGAGCCGTTCTTCGAAGCTCGTGCACGGTGGCATCCGTTACCTGGAGCAGCTCGACTTCCGGCTCGTGCGCGAGGCGCTGATCGAGCGCGGCCTGCTGCTGCAGCGCATCGCCCCACACCTGGTGAAGCCCGTGCGCTTTCTCTACCCCGTGCGCAACGTCTTCGAGCGCTTCTACATCGGCGCCGGCATGGTGCTCTACGACCTCTTCGCCCGCACGGGAAACCACCCTCCGGGTGTGCCCCACCACCGGCACCACACGAAGCGACAGGTGCTTCGCGGCATCCCGAGCCTCAAGAAGAATGCCTTCGCGGGCGGCATCACCTACTACGACGCGCAGGTCGACGACGCCCGCTATGTGTCGAGCCTTGCGCGCACGGCCTCGTCCTACGGGGCGAAGGTCGCGAGTCGGGTGCGGGTTGAGGGCTTCCTCAAGGTGGGGCAGCGCGTCGTCGGCGTCACGGCCCGCGACCTCCTGACCGACGAGGTGTTCGAGATCAAGGCGCGACAGGTCATCAACGCGACAGGCGTGTGGACGGATGACACGCAGCGCATGGTCGGCGAGCGTGGCACCTTCAAGGTGCGGGCGTCGAAGGGCATCCACCTCGTCGTGCCGCGCGACCGCTTCCAGTCGAAGGTCGGCCTGCTGCTGCGAACGGAGAAGAGCGTGCTCTTCGTGATTCCGTGGGGGCGGCACTGGCTGATCGGCACGACCGACACCAAGTGGGACCTCGATAAGGCACACCCCGCCGCGACGGCCGCCGATATCGACTACCTGCTCGAGCACGTCAACCGGGTGCTCGCGGTGCCGCTCACGCGCGACGACGTCGAGGGCGTCTTCGCGGGGCTGCGACCCTTGCTCGCGGGAGAGTCCGACGAGACCTCCAAGCTCTCGCGCGAACACATCGTCACCCACACGGTCCCCGGGCTCGTGGTCGTCGCGGGCGGCAAGTGGACCACCTACCGGGTCATGGCGAAGGACGCGGTGGATGCCGCATCCGCTGCCCTCGACGGACGCGTGCCGCGCAGCACGACCGAAGACATCGCCCTGCTCGGTGCCGAGGGCTACCAGGCGGCATGGAACAAGCGCGCCAAGATCGCCCGCGCGTTCGGCGTGCACAAGGTGCGCATCGAGCACCTGCTCAACCGATACGGGACGTTGACGGATGAGCTGCTCGACCTCATGCGCGACGACCCGTCGCTCAACACTCCGCTGCCGGGTGCCGACGACTACCTCGAGGCCGAGGTCGTCTACGCGGCCTCGCACGAGGGCGCCCTGCACCTCGATGACGTGCTCGCCCGCCGCACCCGCATCTCGATCGAGGCGTGGGACCGCGGCATCGAGGCAGCACCCGTCGCGGCCCGGCTCATGGCGCGCGTGCACGGCTGGAGCGAGGAACGCGTCGAGCGCGAGGTGCAGCACTACCTGCGCCGGGTCGAGGCGGAGCGCGCCAGCCAGCAGCAACCGGATGACGCATCCGCCGACCGCGTGCGGCTGGAAGCCCCCGACATCTCGTTGTGATGGGTGCTTCCTCGAACCTCCCGGTCGCCCGGCGCCTCGCTTCCCGCGCGCATGACTGAGTTTCGGACAGATGATCGCGCCGCGGCACGATCATCTGTCCGAAACTCAGTCATCCGACGTTCGGAGCGCCGCGCACCGAGCGGCATCGGCAGGGCGAAGGGCGCACGGCGGAGAGCGCCCAGCCGCGCGCCGTTAGGCTGGTGCGGTGAGCAGCAGCATGTGGTCGGTGGCGCGTCGGCCGCGGTGGATCGCCGCGCTGTTCCTGGCACTCGGTGTCGCCGCCGCATTCGCGGGCCTCGGCCAGTGGCAGCTCGAACGTAGCTTCGCCTCTGGCGAGATCGTCACGCGCGAGACCGAGGCGACCGTGCCGCTCACGGAGCTCGCCGAGCCGCAGGGTCCTGTCGCGGCCGCGCACGATGGCCAGCTCGTGTCAGTCGAGGGCACCTGGGTGCCGGATGACACGCTCGTCCTGAGCGAGCGCTACCACGACGACGATCCCGGCTTCTGGCTCGTGGGGCACCTCACCACCGTCGACGGGGCGGGGCTCGCCGTGGCACTCGGGTGGTCCGCCGACGAGGACGAGGTGACGGATGCCGCGGCCGAGCTCGAGGCCGAAGCATCCGCTGGTGAGGTGGTCACCATCGAGGGTCGCTACGTCATGGGCGAGGCGCCCCAGAACTCGGACTTCGAGGCGGGCGAGTTGAGCGCCATGGCGCCGGCAGCGTTTGCGAACCTCTGGTCGACCGTCGACGAGGCCGGCATCTATGGCGGCTACGTGATTGCCGATGGCCCCGCTGCGGGTCTGACGCAGATCGATGCGCCTCCGCCGCCGCTTGAGCAGGAGATCAACTGGCTCAACATCTTCTACGCGGCCGAATGGGCGATCTTCGCTGGCTTCGCGATCTTCCTCTGGTGGCGTCTCGTGAAGGATGCCTGGGAGGTCGAGGAGCACGAGCGACAGGAAGCCGCCGCAGCCGCGTCAGCCTGACGCAGCCCGCGGCCCGAGCGCGGGGCTGAAGCCCAGTTGTCGCCCGGTAAACTGGGGCTATGCCCCTCGGCCCGCGCCCCTCTGACGTCCCCCGCATCCGCAAGACCCTCACCGTCTACAAGGTGTCGTCGTACATCACGGGCTTCTTCCTCATCGCGCTCGTCGTGATGATGGTCACCCGCTACGGACTGGGTGGCGACATCGAGCTGGGCGGCCAGGACGGATTCCTTGCCCTGACGCCGCAGGCTGACATCACCGGCGTGAACGTGTCGACGATCATCCTGATCATGCACGGCTGGTTCTACGTGCTCTACCTCGCCTGCGACTTCGTGCTGTGGCGCCTGCTGCGCTTCTCCTTCGGTCGCTTCCTGCTGATCGCCCTCGGCGGCGTCATCCCGTTCCTGTCGTTCTACTTCGAGCGCACCGTTCCCAGCTTCGTCGAGGCTCGCCTCGCCCAGATCGAGCCCAAGGAGGTTCCCGCGTGAGCGAGACCGAGCAGAAGCCAGTCCTCGTCGTCGACTTCGGGGCGCAGTATGCCCAGCTGATCGCGCGTCGTGTGCGCGAGGCGGGTGTGTACTCGGAGATCGTCCCGCACACGATCAGCGCCGAGGAGATCGCCGCGAAGGCGCCCGTCGGCATCGTGCTGTCGGGCGGCCCCTCGAGTGTCTACGAGCCCGGCGCCCCGCAGCTCGACGAGGGCATCCTTGAGCTCGGCGTGCCCGTCTTCGGCATCTGCTACGGCTTCCAGGTCATGGCGAAGCAACTGGGCGGCGAGGTCGCGCACACGGGTCAGCGCGAATACGGATCGACCGAGATCAACGTCGTCGACAGCGGCGTGCTGCTCGAGGGTCAGCCCGAGACGCAGACGGCATGGATGTCGCATGGCGACAGTGTCGCGAAGGCCCCCGAGGGTTTCCGCGTGCTCGCCTCGACCGTCGCAACCCCGGTGGCCGCGTTCGCGGATGACGAGCGCAAGCTGTACGGCGTGCAGTGGCATCCGGAGGTCAAGCACTCGGCCCACGGCCAGGGTGTGCTGGAGAACTTCCTGCACCGCGCCGCGGGCATCCCCAACGACTGGAATGCCGACAATGTCATCCAGGAGCAGGTGGCGCGCATCCGCCAGCAGATCGGCACGGGCAAGGTCATCTGCGGGCTCTCGGGTGGTGTCGACTCCGCCGTTGCGGCCGCGCTCGTGCATGAGGCCGTCGGCGACCAGCTCACCTGCGTCTTCGTCGACCATGGCCTGCTGCGCCAGGACGAGCGCCGCCAGGTCGAGGAGGACTACGTCAAGGCCACGGGCGTGCGCCTCATCACGATCGATGCCGAGGAGCAGTTCCTCACGGCGCTCGCCGGCGTGAGCGACCCCGAGCAGAAGCGCAAGATCATCGGCCGCGAGTTCATCCGCACCTTCGAGGCGGCGCAGGCCCAGCTCGTCGCTGAGTCGATGGAGGAGGAGGGTGACCCCATCCGCTTCCTCGTGCAGGGCACGCTCTACCCCGACGTCGTCGAGTCGGGCGGCGGCTCCGGCACCGCGAACATCAAGAGCCACCACAACGTCGGCGGGCTCCCCGAGGACATGACGTTCGAGTTGGTCGAGCCGCTGCGCGCCCTCTTCAAGGACGAGGTGCGCCAGATCGGCCGCGAGCTCGGCCTTCCCGAGGTCATCGTGGGCCGCCAGCCGTTCCCCGGCCCGGGCCTCGGCATCCGCATCGTCGGTGAGGTCACCAAGGAGCGCCTCGAGATCCTGCGCAAGGCGGATGCGATCGCCCGCGCCGAGCTGACCCTCGCCGGGCTCGACGAGGAGATCTGGCAGTGCCCCGTCGTGCTCCTGGCCGACGTGCGTTCGGTTGGCGTACAGGGCGACGGCCGCACCTACGGGCACCCGATCGTGCTGCGGCCGGTCTCGAGTGAGGATGCCATGACGGCGGACTGGACTCGCCTGCCCTATGACGTGCTTGCCCGCATCTCGAACCGCATCACGAACGAGGTCAAGGATGTGAACCGGGTCGTGCTCGACGTCACGTCGAAGCCGCCGGGAACGATCGAGTGGGAATGAGCCGGCGGTAATCCCGGGCAACCGGGGTACATCGCTGCATATTTGGGGGACAGACGGGTAGACCTGTCGGTTTACCATTGTGGGATGTACCGCGAGCGGATTGATGTCAGGGATATCCCCTGCCCGTCGTGCCGTTCGCGTACTCGTACCGTGCCCAATCCCTTCTTCGGCACGGGCCTTTCTGTGCACCGCTACGTGGTGCAGTGCGTGCGCTGTGACTGGACGCGTCTCGTGAAGGACTCCGAGCGCGGCATCTCCACCCTGCGAGCGGTCCCCGTGCCGGTGGAGGATCCTTCGCCGGCGCAAGCGGTTGAAGCGCCCAAGCGTCGACGTTTCGGGCGCCGCCGCGAGGCCTAAGCCACGGGCATACGAAAAGGGCCGCCCCTCGCGGGACGGCCCTTTCATGCTTGCGGAGACTACTCGCGGAAGATCGCGATGAGGCGCAGGATCTCGACGTAGAGCCACACGACGGTGACCATGATGCCGAAGGCGGCCTGCCATCCGAAGATGCGGGGAGCGCCACGCTCCACGCCGGTCTTCACGTTCTCGAAGTCCATGACGAGCGAGTAGGCCGCGAGGAGCACGATGAGGATGCCGAGCCCAATGCTGATGAGCGGGTGGGCGTCACGCAGGCCGAACATGCTCTCGGTCGCGCCGAACGCGACGAGCCCGAAGTTGATGAGCGAGAACACGGCGTAACCGACCATGCCGACGAGGAAGATCTTCGTCATGCGGGGGCTGGTGCGCACCTTGCCATTGAGGAAGAGCACGAGGGTGATGCCGACAACGCCGAGCGTGCCGAAGACAGCCTGCGGCACGATGTCGAAGCCGAATCCTGCGGCGAAGAACATCGAGATACCACCGACAAACAACCCCTGGGCCGCCGCATACGCGAGGATCAGCCCGCGCGAGGGCTGCTTCTTGAAGATGTTGACGAGCGCGAGCACGAAACCGGCGATCGCACCCGGGATCATGAGCAGCGGCACGAACCAGCCGACGGCGGCGGTGGCGACGAGCACGCCGAAGGCGATGAGCGTCTTGACGATCGTGTCTTCGTACGACATCCGGTCGGTGTCGACGGGGGTCGCCGAGGGGCGACCGTACATGGCGTCGAGTTCCTCGGCCGAGATGGGCTTCGAGTAGTCGACTGCCTTTGCACCCGCCGCGAATGCAGGCGAGTTGCTGAATGCGGGGTTGGCCATCTGTGGTCTTCTCCTTGGTGGTACCGGGTCTGGCGAGGCGTGACGCCTCTGCGGGGTACAACACCAAACTTATAGGAGGTGTTCCCTCTCATGCTGCGAATCTTGCGCAGCGGGCAATTCAGTGCGGCCCGAAGAAAAGAATGCCCATGTAGACCAGCAGCGCGGCGCCGGCGACGCCCAGCACAATGCCGATGAGCAGTGGCACGTCGAGGCGTGTGCGTGGGGCGGCCGCGGCATCCTCTGGCCGGATGGCGCCGGGAACGGCGGCGGTCGTCACGAGCGCCGAGCCGCAGTAGATGCAGAACTTCCAGTCCTGGGCGAGTTCGGCGCTGCAGCTCGAGCACGGTGGCATGCACGAATGCTAGCAACGGGGGCGCGGTCGTGGGGTGTCATCCACAGCGCCGTCTCGCGTAGCGTGAAGCCGTGACATCCGTGCCCGTCCATTCCCGGCCCCTGGTGATCGCCCACCGTGGCGCGAGCGGGTATCGCCCCGAGCACACGCGTGCCGCCTACGAGCTGGCGATCGCCCTCGGCGCGGATGCGATCGAGCCCGACGTCGTGCCGACCCGCGATGGTGTGCTGGTGCTGCGGCACGAGAACGAGATCTCGGCGACGACGGATGTCGCGGAGCGCCCGGAGTTCGCCGAGCGGCGCACGACGAAGACGATCGACGGCAAGAAGCTGACGGGCTGGTTCACGGAGGACTTCACGTGGGCCGAGATCGCGACGCTCCGGTCGAGGGAGCGCGTGCCGAAGGTGCGGCCAGACAACGCGACCTTCAACGGCTTCTACGGGGTGCTGCGCCTGCGCGACCTGCTCGAGATCATCGATGCCGCGCCCCGCCGCGTCGGGCTTGTGCTGGAGATCAAGCACGCCACCTACTTCGCGTCCATCGGGCTGCCCCTCGACCGCCTCGTCGCGGAGGAGCTGCGCGCGGCGGGCTGGGCCGAAGACGACCGCCTCACGATCGAGGCCTTCGAGCTCGACGTGCTGCACGGCATCCGTCGCGAAGGTGTCGTTGCGCCCCTCGTCTACTTGCTGGAGGCGAGCGGTGCGCCGGCCGACCGTGAGGCGCGCGACGGGCGGCACGCGCGCCCCTACGCCGACGACCTCACGCCCGAGGGGCTGCTCGCCCTGCGCGACGCGGGAATCGCGGGCATCAGTGTCGACAAGCGCCTGCTGCTGCAGACGGATGCCGCAGGCAACACGCTCGGCATCACATCCGTCGTCGACAGGGCACACGCCGCCGGGCTCACCGCCTTCTGCTGGACCCTCCGCGCCGAGAACCACTTCCTCGGGCGCAACCTGCGAAGAGGGGCGGATGCCTCGCGCTACGGCGACTGGCTGGGCGAGTTCCATCTCGTGATGGCCTCAGGCATCGACGGTGTCTTCGCCGACCAGCCCGACCTCGCGTTCGCCGCCCGCGCCCGCCTCTGACACCGCTCTTGTGCGCTCGTCACAATTCCGGCATGGTCGGCGGGGCGGGAAGCGTGCGACTCCGGCAGGGGAGAGGCGCCCGCCCGCGCCCCGTGTTGGAATGGCAGCATTCCCCTTGAACCACGATGGAGTGAACACACCATGAGAGAAGCAGTCATCGTCTCGACCGCCCGCACGCCCATCGGGCGCGCCTACCGCGGCGCCTTTAACAACACGGAGGGCCAGGAGCTCGCCGGCCACGCGATCGCCGCCGCCGTCGAACGTGCTGGCATCGAAGGTGGGGAGGTCGAAGACGTCGTCATGGGCGTCGCCATGCAGGAGGGCAACACGGGCATGAACGTGGCCCGCCAGGCCGCCCTCCGCGCCGGGCTCCCCACGACCGTCTCTGGCATGACGATGGATCGCCAGTGCGGTTCTGGCCTCATGGCCATCGCGACCGCGGCCAAGCAGATCATGGTCGACGGCCAGCAGATCGCCATCGGCGCCGGCCTTGAGTCCATCTCGCTCGTGCAGAACAACCACCGCAACACGCACCGGATGCTGAACCCCTGGCTGCAGGAGAATGTGCCCTCCATCTACATGCCGATGCTGGAGACCGCCGAGATCGTCGCCGAGCGTTACGGCGTGAGCCGCGACTACCAGGACGAGTACGCGCTCCAGTCGCAGCAGCGCGTCGCCGCCGCCCAGCAGGCCGGCCTCTACGCCAACGAGATCGTGCCCTTCACCGCCAACATGGGCGTGCAGGACAAGGAGACGGGCGAGATCAGCTTCAAGGAGGTTACGCTCGAGCTCGATGAGGGCAACCGCCCCTCGACCACGATCGAGGGCCTCTCGAGCCTCCGCACGGTGCTCTCCGACGGCGCGAAGGCCGTCGACGGCACCACCATCTCGCACGCCACCGTCACGGCCGGCAACGCCTCGCAGCTGTCTGACGGGGCATCCGCCGCCGTGCTCATGGAGGCCGGTGAGGCGAGCCGTCGCGGGCTCCAGCCCCTCGGCATCTACCGCGGCATGGCGGTCGCGGGCGTCGCGCCCGAGGAGATGGGCATCGGCCCCGTCTACGCCGTGCCGAAGCTGCTCAAGCAGCACGGCCTCACGGTCGATGACATCGACCTGTGGGAGCTCAACGAGGCCTTCGCGTCGCAGACCCTCTACTGCCGCGACAAGCTCGGCATCGACCCCGACAAGTTCAACGTCAACGGCGGCGCTATCTCGATCGGCCACCCCTACGGCATGTCGGGTGCGCGCATGACGGGCCACGCCCTCCTCGAGGGCAAGCGCCGCGGCGCCAAGTATGTCGTCGTCACGATGTGCATCGGTGGCGGCATGGGCGGCGCGGGCCTCTTCGAGGTCGTCTAGTCGATCGCGGGGGCCCTGTCAGGGGTCGAGCCTAGACTTGAGGGCGACATGACCTTCATTCTCGACGCCGACGGCGCCCCCGCGAATCCGCTCCTCGATGGCCTCAACCCGCAGCAGCGGGAGGCCGTCGAATATCGGGGCCAGTCACTGCTGATCGTCGCGGGCGCAGGCTCGGGCAAGACGAGCGTGCTGACCCGCCGCGTCGCCGGCCTGCTGCGGTCCCAGGAGGCGTGGCCGAGCCAGATCCTCGCGATCACCTTCACCAACAAGGCTGCCTCGGAGATGCGCGAGCGCGTCGAGGCACTCATCGGCCAGGCGGCCGAGGGCATGTGGATCTCGACCTTCCACTCCGCATGCGTGCGCATCCTTCGCCGCGAGGCCGAGAACTTCGGCTTCACGAAGAACTTCACGATCTACGACTCGGCTGACTCGAGGGCGCTCATCAAGCGCATCATCAAGGAGCAGGAGGCGGATGCCTTCGGCTTCACGGTCAGCTCGGTCGCGAGCAAGATCTCCCGGCTCAAGAACGAGCTCAACGACGTCGAGTCCTACGCGCGCAACGCGAACTTCAACGACCCGGCCGAGCGGGTCTTCGCAGAACTCTTCCGCACCTACACGCGAGAGTTGCAGCGGGCGAACGCCTTCGACTTCGACGACCTCATTGGCCAGACGGTCTACCTCTTCCGCGCCTTCCCGCAGGTGGCGGCGGTGTACCAGCGGCGGTTCCGCCACATCCTCGTCGACGAGTACCAGGACACGAACCACGCCCAGTACTCGCTCATCCGCGAGCTGACCCGCCCGGTCGATGCAAACGTCGCCGACTCGCTCGAATCCGAGCTGGGCTATGGCCGCAGCGTGCGCGACGGCGTCGGCCGCATCCCGGGCGCCTCGCTCACGGTCGTCGGTGACTCCGACCAGTCGATCTACGCGTTCCGTGGGGCAGACATCCGCAACATCGTCGAGTTCGAGCGCGACTTCCCCAACTCGAAGGTCATCCTGCTCGAGCAGAACTACCGCTCGACCCAGAACATCCTCGACGCCGCCAACGCCGTCATCTCCAACAACTTCGATCGCAAGGACAAGAAGTTGTTCACGACGATCGGCTCCGGCGAGAAGATCGTGGGCTTCACGGGCTACAGCCAGCACGACGAGGCGCAGTTCATCGCCGACGAGATCACGACCCTCCACGAGGGCGGCCTCGACTACAAGGACATCGCCGTCTTCTACCGCACCAACGCGCAGACGCGTGCGCTGGAGGAGATCTTCATCCGTTCGGCGATTCCGTATCGGGTGCTCGGCGGCACCAAGTTCTATGAGCGCGCCGAGATCAAGGACGCGATGGCCTACCTCATCGCGATCGCCAATCCGGCCGACCCCATCGCCCTGCGCCGCATCATGAACGTGCCCAAGCGCGGCATCGGTCCCGCGACCGAGGCGGCCATGCAGCTGTGGGCCGACAAGCACGAGATGACGCTGCGGGATGCCATGCGCAACGTCGACGAGCTCGGCCTCGGCCCCAAGGTGCGCGGCGCGATCACCGACCTGGTGAAGCTGCTCGACGAGCTCACGGCGCAGGCCGACCCGCCGGAGGGCGCGGGCAAGCCCGCCCGCGTCGCAGACCTGCTGGAGGCCGTGCTCAAGCGCACCGGCTATGTCGACCTGCTGCGCGCATCCCGCGACCCGCAAGACGAGGCGCGCGCCGAGAACGTCGAGGAACTCCTCGCCCAGACCCGCGAATACAACACGCGGAACCCGGATGGCACGCTCATCGACTTCCTCACGGAGGTCACGCTCGTCGCGGCGGCCGACGAGCTCGACGACACGAGCGGCACCGTCTCGCTCATGACTCTCCACACGGCGAAGGGCCTCGAATACGACTCGGTGTTCCTCACGGGAGTCGAGGAGGGGCTGCTGCCGCACCAGATGTCGGCGGGCGAGCCCGGCGGTCCCGCCGAGGAGCGGCGCCTCTTCTATGTCGGCATCACGCGTGCCCGCCGCCGTCTCTACCTCTCACTCGCGATGACACGCGCGCAGTTCGGCGACGTCAACGTGGCGATGCCTTCGCGGTATCTCCAGGAGATTCCCGCCGACCTCATCGAGTGGCGGCAGTCGCCCGGCATGGCCAACAGTCGCGGGGGCACGCAGCCGCGCGCGCTCAACGCGCGACGGGATGCGATCGGTTCCGGCTCCACGTCGCGTGGCTTCGACCGCGGCGGCGGTTCGGGCTACGGCTTCTCGAGCGGCCCCAGCGCGACGGCGCTCGCCCGCGCCGCCCGCAAGGCAGAGGCGGGGGAGAAGACCCAGTGGGCCAACAAGGTCACGGGCACGGTGCGCGACAACGGTGACCTCAAACTCGCGGTGGGCGACCGCGTGCGTCATGACGACTTCGGCGAGGGCCGGGTCAGCTCTGTCACCGACAACGGGGCCAAGAGCATCGCCGAGATCCAGTTCGACACGGCAGGCCGCAAGCGCCTCCTCGTCAAGATAGCGCCGATCGAGAAGCTGTAGCTTCGCCCACCTGTCTGTTCGTCGCTTCGCGCCGAACCCGATAGAGAAGCTGTAGCTTCGTCCACCAGGCAGGGGCGTGCTCTTGCGCTACAAAATGTAGTACACCTACTATCGTTCGTAAGAGAGACGGTATGGAGGTGTGGCGGTGGGGAACACGATCGAAGCACGCGGCTTGAGGATGAGCTACGGCAACCGGGTGGTGCTCGATGGCGTTGACCTCGCTGTGGGGAAGGGTGAGCTCGTCGCCCTTCTCGGGCCCAACGGTGCGGGCAAGACGACCACGATCGAACTGCTGGAGGGATTTCGCTCGCCCGATGCGGGCGAGCTGAGCGTGCTCGGCGTCGACCCGTCGCGCGGCGACGAGCGGTGGCGGGCGCGCATCGGTGTCGTGCTCCAGTCGTGGCGTGACCACCCGCGGTGGACTGTGCGGCAGCTGCTCGGGCACATGGGGGACTTCTTCGCACCCTTCGGCACGGCGGCGATGCCGCGGCCGATCCCCACCGACGAGGTCATCGAGATGGTGGGCCTCGCCGAGAAGGCCGGGAGCCAGATCCGTTCACTCTCGGGCGGGCAGCGCCGACGACTGGATGTCGCGATCGGCATCGTCGGCCGACCGGAGGTGCTCTTCCTCGACGAGCCGACCGCTGGTTTCGACCCGCAGGCGCGGCGGGAGTTCCATGAGCTCATCCATCGCCTGGTCGACTTCGAGGAGACGACGATCCTCCTCACCACCCACGACCTCGCGGAGGCGGAGGTCTTGGCGGATCGGATCGCGATCCTCGACGGCGGCCGGATCGTGGCATCCGGCAGTTCGGACGAGCTCGCCCGCCAGGTGGCGGGGGCGAGCGAGGTGAGCTGGATGCAGCACGGCGTGCGGCACGTGCACAGCGCGAGCGACGCAACGGCCTTCGTGCGTGAGTTGCTCGCCCGCGACGGTGACAGTGTCACCGAGTTGCGGGTGCGCGAACAGACACTCGAAGACACCTACCTGGCCATGGTCGCCCGCCGGAACGAGGCGGCGGCCCAGGATGGCGTGGGTGCTGAGGAGAGGGAGGCGGCGCGATGAGCGCACAGTGGAACGCAATGCGACTCGGCGCGCGGCGGGGGTGGCTCGAGTGGATCATCTCGCTGCGCAACCCGGGGGATGTGAGCTACACGATCATGGGGGTCGTCATTGCGGGCGTCGTGGTCTACGTCTACCGCGACGCCACCCTCATCGAAGGCTCGACGACGCCGATGGCGGTGTATGTCGTCGCGAGCGTCCTGGCGGTGCAGTTGACCTTCGCGACGACCTACAACGTGGCGGTGCTGCTCAGCACCGAACGTGAGGACGGGACCCTCCTGCGCATGAAGTCGCTCCCGGCCGGCGTCAGGGCCTACACGACCGGAATCACGGCGCGGGCGGTCCTGGACTTTGTCGCCATCGCGGCGGTGACCCTTGCCGTGGTCGTCGTCATCCTCTGGCCACGGATGACCCTCTCCGCCCTCGACGTGCTCATCCTGGCGGGCGTGCTGATCTTGGGCATCGTCGCCCTGACATCCTTCGGCTTCGTGCTCGGCTCGATCTTTCGGAGCCCGCGCGCGGTCGGCGGCTGGGGCTTTCTCGTGATCGGCGCCCTCGCCTGGGTGTCGGGCCTCATCCAGCCCATGGTGAGCATGCCGGCGTGGGCGCAGGTCGTCGGCCAGGGTTCGCCGCTCTACTGGGTCGGCCTCGGCATCCGTGCCGCCCTGCTGCCCGATGAATTCGCCGTGCTCGAAGTCGGGGGAGAATGGCGGCTATGGCTGGTATTCCCTGTGCTTGCTGCGTGGACCGCGGCGGGGCTTCTGCTGGCGCCCATGCTCCTGTCGCGGATGGCGCGGCGTGAGTCGGCCGCCAGTGTCGCCCAGGGCAGGGAGCGTGCGCTCAGCCGTGTCTGAACCGCAGAGCGCGTATTCGAGTGGTTCCGGGGCATCCGGCCGGGCAGCTAAGCCCGAGCAGTCGGATGCCGTGCACAACCGCCTCGCGATGCTGCGCGCCGAGCGGCGCGTGTCACGGCGAGAACTCGCGGATGCCGTCGGGGTGCACTACCAGACGGTCGGCTACCTGGAACGGGGCGAGTACAATCCGAGCCTGCACCTCGCGCTGCGGATCGCGCGCTTCTTCGACGTGCCCGTCGAGGTGGTCTTCTCCCTGGAGCCGTTCCCTCGACTGGGCCCGGACGCATAGGAATCACCCGCCCGAAATGTGAAGCATCGCCAAGAGTTGCCGATCTTTCGCGGCACTTGTTGGGGAAACCCCTGAATCTGAGCGGGTAGAGTTCTCGGTGGCACATTCTCCGGGCCGCTGCGGCTCGCTCCAGAACATCGCCCCTCTCACACCATCTCAAGCACGAATACGCGCGGATTGGAATAGAACAGCGTGGATCTATACGAGTACCAGGCCAGGGACCTCTTTGAGTCCTACGGCGTCCCCGTACTTGCCGGCCTGATCGCCGACACCCCCGAAGAGGCCAAGGCCGCGGCCGAGAAGATCGGCGGCACGGTCGTCGTCAAGGCGCAGGTCAAGACCGGTGGCCGCGGAAAGGCTGGCGGCGTCAAGGTCGTCCACAACGCGGATGACGCCTACGCGGCAGCGGAGCAGATCCTGGGCCTCGACATCAAGGGCCACGTCGTCAAGCGCGTCATGATCGCGCAGGGCGCCCGCATCGACAAGGAGTTCTACTTCTCGGTGCTGCTCGACCGCGCCAACCGCTCCTACCTTTCGCTCTGCAGCGTCGAGGGTGGCATGGAGATCGAGGAGCTCGCGGTTGAGCGTCCCGAGGCGCTCGCGCGCATCGAGGTCAACCCGAACTCGGGCATCGACAAGGCGAAGGCCGTCGAGATCGCGAAGGCCGCGAACTTCCCCGAGGAGCTCGTCGAGAAGGTCGCGGATGTCTTCGTGAAGCTCTACGACGTCTACAAGGGTGAGGACGCGACGCTCGTCGAGGTCAACCCCCTCGTGCTCACCGAGGACGGCGAGATCATCGCCCTCGACGGCAAGGTCTCGCTCGACGAGAACGCCAGCTTCCGCCACGAGAACCACGAGGCGCTCGAAGACAAGGACGCCGCTGACCCCCTCGAGGCGAAGGCCAAGGCCAACGACCTCAACTACGTCAAGCTCGACGGCGAGGTCGGCATCATCGGCAACGGCGCGGGCCTCGTCATGTCGACGCTCGATGTCGTCGCCTACGCGGGTGAGCAGCACGGCGGCGTGAAGCCGGCCAACTTCCTCGACATCGGCGGTGGAGCATCCGCCACCGTCATGGCCAACGGCCTCGACGTGATCCTCGGCGACGAGCAGGTCAAGAGCGTCTTCGTCAACGTCTTCGGTGGCATCACCAGCTGTGACGCGGTCGCCAACGGCATCGTCAAGGCGCTCGAGATTCTCGGCGACTCGGCCGACAAGCCCCTCGTGGTGCGTCTCGACGGCAACAACGTCGAAGAGGGCCGCCGCATCCTCAACGAGGCCAACCACCCGCTGGTGACGCTGGCCGCATCCATGGACGAGGGCGCCGACAAGGCCGCCGAGCTCGCCGCAGCAGCGAAGTAAGGATCAGGGAATGTCTATCTTCCTCAACAAGGACTCCAAGGTCATCGTCCAGGGCATCACGGGCGGTGAGGGCACCAAGCACACCGCCCTCATGCTCAAGGCTGGCACGCAGGTCGTCGGCGGTGTCAACGCCCGCAAGGCCGGCACCACCGTGACGCACAACGACGCCAGCGGCAACGAGGTGCAGCTGCCCGTCTTCGCATCCGTCAAGGAGGCCATGGAGGCCACGGGCGCCGACGTCTCGATCGCCTTCGTGCCGCCCGCCTTCACCAAGGACGCCATGGTCGAGGCCATCGACGCCGAGATTCCGCTCCTCGTGGTCATCACGGAGGGGGTGCCGGTCGGCGACACCGCCGAGGCGTGGGCCTACGCGCAGGAGAAGGGCAACAAGACCCGCATCATCGGGCCGAACTGCCCCGGCATCATCACCCCCGACGAGGCGCTCGTCGGCATCACGCCGGCGAACATCACCGGCAAGGGACCGATCGGCCTCGTCTCCAAGTCGGGCACGCTCACCTACCAGATGATGTACGAGCTCCGTGACCTGGGCTTCTCGACCGCGATCGGCATCGGTGGCGACCCCGTCATCGGCACGACGCACATCGACGCGCTCGAGGCCTTCGAGGCTGACCCCGAGACCAAGGCGATCGTCATGATCGGCGAGATCGGTGGCGACGCTGAAGAGCGGGCGGCCGACTTCATCAAGGCCAACGTGACGAAGCCGGTCGTCGGCTACGTTGCGGGTTTCACGGCTCCCGAGGGCAAGACGATGGGCCACGCCGGCGCGATCGTCTCCGGCTCCGCGGGCACCGCGCAGGCCAAGAAGGAGGCCCTCGAGGCTGCAGGCGTCAAGGTCGGCAAGACCCCGTCCGAGGCGGCGCAGCTCATGCGCGAGATCCTCGAGTCCCTCTAAGGATTCACCATGCGAAGGGCCCGCTCCGGCGGGCCCTTCGTCGTTTAACCGGCCGTGAGACTGCGCAACTTGCATCGCGCGCGCCCGGATACTGCAACTTGCGGAGTCTCACGCGTCCTTCGCGGTGAACTGCCCGCGGTAGCCGAAGACCTCGCCCAGCACGGGGATGCTCACGGAGACGTCGATCGTGTGGTGCGCGGCATCGGCGTCCCATGCGTGGCGCAGGTGCACGCGCGGCGTCGGCACCGGGAGTGGGTACCGCCCGAGCATGAGCCGAGCTCGCGCGGATCGGACGATGAGCGCGCCGTCCGCGACATCCGGAACCATCTCGACCTGCAGGCGACCGCCCGCGAAGGAGTCGATCAGCCGACCCCGGGCGACCCTGGTGGTGTCGCTCAGGATGCGGTCGGTGCGGGAGAAGTGCAACACGCGGCGGGTCGCGATCGTGCTCGCGCCGACCGGCGTCATCTCAACCTCGAAGGGCACGCGGCGGCCGTGCTCGGCCATGAGGATGCCGAACCTCGCCGTCACGCGCAGAAGGGGCCGCATCCAGCGGCGGCGGGAGCCGGCCTCGTCGAAGATGCCCGCGGCGCGCACGGTGGTGGTGCTGCCGAACCAGCGCTGGAGTTCCGGATGCAGCATCCCGAAGCGTTCACCGAGGGCGCGGGCATACACGGAGGCGGTCATCCCCTCACCCTGTCGGAAATTCAGGAAGAACTGCTGAGAGCGAGAGAGCGTACGGCCCGGTGAACCCCGGCCCGGCCGAGATTCCTGAGTTTCTGACAGGTGGGGGAGCGCGGGCGGGGCGCGGCGGCAGTGGAGGGTGCCGCGGGTAGTGTCGGTGACGGTATGAATCGCTCGCTCACCGCCGTCTTCTCCGGGTTGGAGGCGCTGCTTGTCGTGGGCATTGGGATTGCGATTCCGCTGCTGCCGCTGACCTTCATGTGGGGGTTCCAGTACGAGCTGCAGGTGGAGTGGCCGGTCTTCTGGCGCGCCGCCGTGGACACGTGGCTGCTGGGCCATGGCGCCTCCATGCGGGCGACGGTCGACCCGGACTTCGCGGCGACGCTCGGCCTGCCGGCCCTCAGTGAGCCGTTCATCCTGTCGCTCGCGCCGCTCGGTTTCGCCCTGCTGACCCTGCTGCTGGGGCAGCGCGCTGGCCGGCGGATCGCCGAGACGCCGCACCACCTGCTCGGCTTGGGCGTCGCGGCGGCGACCTTCGCGGTGCTCGCCTTCGCCGCCGTCATGACGTCGCTCCATGAGCTGGCCCGCCCCTCGATCGTGCAGGGCACGATCTTCACGACGCTCGTCTTCGTCGCGGGGCTCGCGATCGGTGCGGGCCTGGCGCGCTACCGCCTGTCGGATTCCCGCCCCAAGGATCTCGTCGACCGTGCGGTGACGTGGCTCACCGACTGGCCGGCGGGCGTGCAGACGGTCGTCTGGGGCGGGCTGCGTGCGGGTGTGGCATCCGTTGCCGCGGTCATGCTGGTCGCGTCCGTGGTCGTGGCGGTGCTCGTGGCCGTGAACTACGGCGGGATCATCGCCCTCTATGAGGCCTCGCAGGGCGGGCCCCTGGGCGTGACAGTGTTGACGGTGGCGCAACTCGCATTCGTGCCGAACCTGGTCATCTGGGCGGCATCCTGGCTTCTGGGCCCCGGCTTCGCGATCGGCGCCGGTTCTGCCGTCTCGCCGCTCGGCACGACGCTCGGCCCCATCCCGCCGATCCCGGTGCTCGGCGCGGTGCCGACAGGCGACCTCGCCTGGGGCTTCCTGGGCATCCTCGTCCCCGTCATCGCCGGGTTCCTGGTGGGTGCCTTCGTGCGCATGAGGAGCGAGCGGATGCTCGAACTCCCGTCAACCGTCGCGCTCGGCTCGCTCGCGGGCGTCGTGGCGGGCGCCGTGTTCGCCCTCCTGGCGTGGTGGTCGGGCGGCAGCGGGGGGCCGGGTCGCCTCGAACTCATCGGCCCGAACCCGCTTCTCGTCGGGCTGTGCGCGGCCCTCGAGGTCGGCGTCGCGTGCATCCTCGGCCTGCTGGTGGCGGGCAGGCGGCTTGCCCGTTCGGAGTAGGCTTGGCGGGTGCTGAAACTCGTCGTGCTCATCTCCGGCGGCGGTTCGAATCTCCGCTCCCTCCTGGAGGCCTCGGAGGATGCCGAGTTCCCGGCCCGCGTGGTCGCGATCGGTGCCGACCGTGACGCGGATGGACTCGCGCACGCGGAGGAGTTCGGCATCCCGTCGTTCGCGGTCTCCTTCGCGAACTACCCCGACCGTGACTCCTGGGGTGCCGCCCTGTTGGAGCAGATCCAGCGCTGGGAGCCCGACCTCGTCATCCTGAGCGGTCTCATGCGCCTGCTGCCCGCGAACGTCGTCGAGGCCCTCTCGCCCAACCTGATCAACACGCATCCGGCATACCTGCCCGAGTTCCCTGGCGCGCACGGCGTGCGTGACGCGATCGCGGCGGGCGTGACCCAGACGGGCGCGAGCGTCATCGTCGTCGACAACGGGGTCGACAGTGGCCCGATCATCTCGCAGCGCCGCGTGCCCGTGCTGCCCCACGACACCGAATCGACCCTCCACGACCGCATCAAGCTGGTCGAGCGTGAACTGCTCGTGCAGGCCGTGCTCGACATCGCCAACGGAACCATCGACCTGAAGGAACTCGCCTCATGAGCGGCCCCAGCCACGACGCATCCCTCTACCGCCACCGCGACGCGATCCCCCTGAAGCGCGCGCTCATCTCGGTGAGTGACAAGACCGGCCTGCTCGAGCTCGCCGAGGCGCTCGTCGGCGCTGGCGTCGAGATCGTGTCGACGGGTTCGACCGCGAAGATGATCGCGGATGCCGGTCACCCCGTCACCGAGGTCGCGACCGTCACGGGCTTCCCCGAGGCGCTCGATGGCCGCGTCAAGACACTGCACCCCTTCGTGCACGCCGCGATCCTCGCCGACCTGCGCCTCGAGTCGCACGAGCGCCAGCTGGCCGAGATGGGCGTCGAACCGTTCCAGCTCGTCGTCGTGAACCTCTACCCCTTCGTCGAGACCGTCGCGTCGGGCGCCGAGGGTGACGCGGTCGTCGAGCAGATCGACATCGGCGGCCCGGCGATGGTGCGCGCGGCCGCGAAGAACCACGCGAACGTCGCGATCGCGGTCTCGCCCGAGAGCTACGCCCAGATCATCAAGGCGGCGACCCTGGGCGGCACGACCCTCGCGCAGCGCCAGCGGCTCGCGGGCGAGGCCTTCGCCCACACCGCGGCCTACGACACGGCGGTCGCCGAGTGGATGGCCGGCAACGTGGGCGTGCGCGCCGAGCACGAAGCGAAGAAGCAGGATGCCGCGGCATCGGTCACCCTCAGCGCGACCCTCAAGCAGCAGCTCCGTTACGGCGAGAACTCGCACCAGCCGGCGGCCCTCTACGTCGAGAAGCAGGGCCACGGCATTGCGCAGGCCACGCAGCTGCACGGCAAGGAGATGTCGTACAACAACTACGTCGACGCGGATGCCGCGCTGCGGGCCGCCTTCGATTTCGATGAGCCGGCCGTGGCGATCATCAAGCACGCCAACCCGTGCGGCATCGCGGTGGCGCGCGGCGAGGGCGACCCCATCGCGTCGGCGCACGCTCGGGCGCACGACTGCGACCCCGTCTCGGCATTCGGCGGTGTCATCGCCGCCAACCGCACGATCACCAAGGCGGCCGCGATCTCGATCAAGGACATCTTCACCGAGGTCATCGTCGCTCCCGGCTTCGAGCCTGAGGCGCTGACCATCCTGACGGCGAAGAAGAACCTGCGCCTCATCGAGCTTCCGGCGGACTTCGCGCGTGCCGAGCGCGAGGTCCGGCAGATCTCCGGTGGGCTCCTCGTGCAGTCCCCCGACACCTACGACGACTTCAGCACCG
Organism: Salinibacterium sp. GXW1014; assembly: GCF_044769865.1. NCBI lineage: Bacteria > Bacillati > Actinomycetota > Actinomycetes > Micrococcales > Microbacteriaceae > Salinibacterium > Salinibacterium sp. GXW1014. Next base: position 747,571 of record NZ_JBIZWA010000001.1, on the reverse strand, counting down.
ACAACTGGCAGCTCGTGACGGGCGAGGCAGCGGATGACGCGACCCTCGCCGACCTCGCCTTCGCCTGGCGTGCCGTGCGGTCCGTGAAGTCGAATGCGATCCTGTTGGCGAAGGACGGGGCATCCGTCGGCGTCGGCATGGGGCAGGTCAACCGCGTCGACTCGTGCCACCTCGCGGTGAACAGGGCGGGCGACCGCGCAGCGGGCAGTGTCGCGGCATCCGACGCCTTCTTCCCCTTCGCCGACGGCCTCGAGGTGCTGACCAAGGGCGGCGTGCGAGCCATCGTGCAGCCCGGCGGCTCGGTGCGCGACGAGGAGGTCATCGCGGCGGCGCAGCGTGCCGGCGTGACGATGTACTTCACGGGCGAGCGCCACTTCTTCCACTGACCCGCGCCGCGTTTGCAGCGTCGTGACCTTGTGCGACTTTGCGGGCGATGTGCGTGCTCTATCACGCACATCGCCCGCAAACCGGCACAACGATGACGGGCGTGGCTGACTGACGCGGGAACCGTCGGCGCGAACGGTTGCGCCACCCGAACCGCACTCTGTACGCTGAATGCCCGTTTGTGCGCCGATCCGCACGGCGATCCTAGAAACGAGTCCCCGTGTTTCCCCCGGACATCGCGGCGCCCACAAAGCGCCCGTCTACTGCTCGCGCCATCCTGCGCATCCTGCCCTGGGTGCGCCCTGCCCTTCCGCGCATCGCGATGGGCGCGGTCGCGGCGCTTGTGGGTGCGGTCGTCTCGCTGCTGATCCCGCAGGTGTTGCGGTCTCTGGTGGATGGCCCGCTCAGCGAGGGTGACCTGAATGGCCTGTGGTGGGCGGTCGCCGCGGTGCTCGCGCTGGGGGCGCTCGAGGCGGGAATGATCTGGCTGCGCCGCTGGTTCGTGCTCGTGCCCGGCACCCATGTCGAGGCACGGATGCGCGACGACTTCTATGCGCGCCTGCAAGACCTGCCCGTGGCCTTCCACGACCGCTGGCCGAGCGGGCAGCTGCTCTCGCGCATGTCGACCGACCTGGGGCTCATCCGCCGCTGGCTATCCTTCGGCATCGTGCTGCTGGTCGTCAACATCGTGACGGTCGTGATCGGCTTCGTGCTGCTGCTCAACCTCAGCTGGCAGCTCGGGGTGCTCTTCGTCATCTGCTCGATCCCACTCTGGATCTACACCTTCGCCTTCGAGAACAGGTACTCGCGGGTGGCGCGCCTCAGCCAGGACCAGGCGGGCGACCTCGCGACGACCGTCGAGGAGTCGGTGCACGGCATCCGCGTGTTGAAGGCCTTCGGCCGCGGCCGGCACGCTCTCGAGAACTTCACGAAGCAGGCGGAGGAGCTGCGCGGCACCGAGATCGAGAAGGCCCGCGCGATCGCCGGCATCTGGCTCTGGCTGCTGCTGGTTCCGGATGTCACGTTCGCCCTGTCGCTCCTCGCCGGCGTCTTCCTCACGGTGAACGGCGACCTCTCGGTCGGCGGACTCGTCGCGTTCTTCGCGACCGCGGCGGTGCTGCGCTGGCCGGTCGAGTCCATCGGCTTCCTGCTCTCGATGACCTTCGACACCCGCACGGCGGTCGACCGCTACTTCGAGGTGATGGACGAGGTGAACCCCATCGTCGACCCCGAGCATCCGTCGTCCGTGGCTCGCGGCGAGGGCAGGCTCGTGTTCGAGGATGCGCACTTCCGCTACCAGGATGCCCACCCCGATTCGCGCGACATCGTCGACGGGGTGAGCCTCGAGCTGCAGCCGGGGGAGACCATGGCGCTCGTCGGGTTGACGGGCTGCGGCAAGTCGACGCTGACGGCGCTGACGACCCGGCTCTACGACGTCACGGGCGGGCGCATCATGCTCGACGGGGTCGACATCCGCGACCTGAGCCGCGAGCAGCTGCGCGAGCGCATCGCGATGGGCTTCGAGGAGGCGATTCTCTTCTCGGCGAGCGTGCGCGAAAACGTTCTGCTGGGAAACCCGGATGCCTCGGAGGAGGAGCTGCGCGAGGCCCTCGACATCGCGCAGGCAGACTTCGTCTCCGCGCTGCCCGAGGGGCTCGACACCACGATCGGCGAGGAAGGCATGAGCCTCTCCGGCGGACAGCGGCAGCGCCTCGCGCTCGCCCGTGCCGTCGCGGCGAGGCCCGACGTGCTCGTGCTCGACGACCCGCTCTCGGCCCTCGATGTCGACACGGAGGCGGCCGTCGAGGCGGGCCTGCGCCGAGTCCTCGCGGCGACGACGGCGCTCATCGTGGCGCACCGTCCGTCGACCGTGCAACTGGCCGACCGGGTCGCGCTCATGCGTGATGGCCGCATCGACGATGTCGGCACCCACTCCGAGCTGTTGGCCCGCAACGAGCACTACCGCTTCGTGATCTCGTCCCTGGAGGTGGAGCAGTGAGCACGCTCGGCGTCGAGGAAGAACGCGATGACTTCTCGCGCGAGGAGAACAAGCTGCTGCAGGGTCGCTCCGTGCGCCTCCTGGGCTCGCTCGTGCGCCCGCTGTCGAAGACGCTCACGCTGACGGCTGCCGTCATCCTCGTGAGCACGATCGCGCAGGTGGCGGGCCCCGGCCTCATCGCGATCGGCATCGACCGGGGGCTTCCCGCGGCGCTCGAGGGCGACTGGATGCCGCTCGGCGTCACGGTCGGCATCTACGTCGTCACGGGCATCCTGGGTGCCGTGTTGGTCGCCTGGTACACGATCCTCACGGCGCGACTCGCGCAGTCGATGCTGCTCGACCTGCGCAAGCGAGTGTTCCTGCACACGCAGCGGCTGAGCCTCGAGTTCCACGAGAACTACACCTCTGGCCGCATCATCTCGCGCCAGACGAGCGACCTCGAGTCGATCAAGGAGCTGCTCGGCAATGGGCTCAACCAGCTCGTGCAGGGCGGCCTCTACATGGTCTTCATCGCGATCGCGCTGCTCATCGTCGATTGGGTGAGCGGGCTCATCCTGTTGCTGTCGCTTGTGCCGCTCGCGGTACTGACCCGGTGGTTCCAGGTGAATTCGCGACGGATGTTCCGGCGCACGCGCGTCTCCTCGGCCCGCATGATCGTGAAGTTCGTCGAGACCATGACGGGCATCCGCGCGGTGCAGGCCTTCCGCCGGGAGCGCCGCAACGAGCGCGAGTTCGGCGAGCTCGTCGAGGACAATCGGGATGCCAATGCCCGCGTCATCCAGCTGTTCGGCACCTACGAGCCCGTGCTCATCCTGATCGGCAACGTGACGCTCGGGGTCGTGCTGCTCGTGGGCGGCTTCCGGGTGGCCGACGGCTCGCTGCCGATCGGTGTGCTCCTCGCGGCGTTGCTCTACACCCGCAACTTCTTCGCGCCCGCGGAGGAGATGGCGATGTTCTACAACTCCTACCAGTCGGCGGCGGCCGCGCTCGAGAAGATCTCGGGCGTGCTCGAGGAATTGCCGAGCGTGCCCGACCCGGCCTCACCGAAGGACCTGCGCGAGGCGAAGGGCACCGTGCGCTTTGAGGGGGTGACCTTCGCCTACACGCCCGAGCGCGTCGTCCTGCCGGAGTTCACCCTCGACATCCCGGCTGGGCAGACGATCGCCCTCGTCGGCACGACGGGTGCGGGCAAGTCGACGCTCGCCAAGCTCATCTCGCGGTTCTATGACCCGAGCGAGGGCGCCGTGACCCTCGACGGCATCGACCTGCGAGAGCTCCACCCCAACGACCTGCGTCGTGCGATCGTCATGGTCACGCAGGAGGCCTACCTCTTCAGCGGCACGGTCGCCGACAACATCGCGCTGGGGCGCCCGGGGGCGACGCTCGCCGAGATCCAGGATGCCGCGAGGGCAGTGGGTGCGCACGAGTTCATCTGTGCGCTTCCCGACGGCTACGGCACCGACGTCAACAAGCGTGGCGGCCGGGTCTCGGCGGGGCAGCGGCAGTTGCTGTCGTTCGCCCGGGCGTTCCTCGCCGACCCCGCCGTGCTCATCCTCGATGAGGCGACGGCGTCGCTCGACATCCCGAGCGAACGCCTTGTGCAGCGCGGCCTGCAGACGCTCCTCGCCGACCGCACGGCCGTCATCATCGCCCACCGGCTCTCGACCGTCGAGATCGCGGACCGGGTGCTCGTCATGGAGCACGGCCGCATCGTCGAGGACGGCGTGCCGGTCGAGCTCATCGCGGGCGATGGCCGCTTCTCCCGCATGCACGCGGCGTGGCGGGAGTCGCTCGTCTGACCCGGAAGCTGCGGGGTCCTGCAGCGTCGCGGCGGGGAATAGGCTCTCGAGTATGGCGTACCCCTCCCCGCACCTGTCCATCTCTCGGCGCATCCTCGGCGCGTTGGCGACGGGGGCGTCGATCGCGCTGCTCGCCCACGTCACGACCGTCTTCGCGTTCTTCGTCTCGGCGGGTGCGAACCCGGAGACCTTCGCGAGCCTCGCCCGCTTCTTCCAGAACGGCACCGCGCTCACGTTCGTGCTCCTGAGCCTCGCGGCCGCGCTCGAGGCGTTCCGCCGCTGGTACATCGCACTTCCCGTCGGGCTGGCCGTCGCCGTCGTCTCCTCCTACCTCGGCACGCTGCTCGCGGTCCTGGGCGAGGGCGCGGCGCTCGATGCCAATACGACCGACTACCTCGCGGCCTCGCTGATCGGGCCGAACCTCGTCTTCATCGTGGCCTGCGGCATCTTCGCGGCGACCGTCGGGGTGGCCGTCTGGCGGGCGATCGCCGGCGCGCCCGGCGAGGACTCCGAGCGCCGCATCGCGCTCGTGCGCCTCCCGGCCAGCACGCTCGCCGACGGCGAGGTGACGCACATCGAGCGCAGTGCGGTCGACCCCGAGCGGGCCGACCGCCAGTGGGAGTCCTACGTCGCGGTGCTCGCCGAGCACGGCTGGGATGTCATGGAGGTGCCCGTCGCGGAGGGCCTCGCCGACTCGGTCTTCGTTGAAGACACCGTCATGACCTTCGACGACACGGCGGTCATCGGCATCGCCGGCACGGAGTCGCGGAGGGGCGAGACGGAGGCGGTCGAAGCGATGGTGCGGGGCCTGCGCCTCCACGTCGAGCACATCGAGGCGCCGGGCACCCTCGAGGGCGGCGACGTGCTCACGGTGGGGCGCACGGTCTACGTGGGCAGCAGCGGGCGAACGAATGCCGAGGGCATCCGCCAACTCCGTCGCATCGTGCAGCCGCTCGGCTTCGAGGTCGTCGCGGTGCCCGTGACGAAGGTCCTCCACCTCAAGACGGCCGTCTCGGCGCTGCCGGATGGCACGGTCATCGGATACGCACCGAACGTCGATGAGCCCTCGCTCTTCCACCGCTTCCTGTCGGTGCCGGAGGTGGAAGGCTCCGCGGTCGTCCCCCTCGACGACGCGACCGTCCTCGTCTCGAGTGCCGCTCCCGGCACGGCGGCGCTCATCGAGAGCCTCGGCTACACGGTCGTAACGGCCGAGATCTCGGAGTTCGAGAAGCTCGAGGGCGGCGTGACCTGCCTGTCCGCACGCATCCGCTGAGGGCGGATGCCTCGTGGCTAGTCCAGCATCAGGGCGTCGAAGTCCGGCACCTGCTTGAGCACGAGGTACTTCACGGCGTCGTTGGCGAGCCGGGTGGCCGCGGGCACGTCGAACTCGGTCGTGTATCGCGGCAGCACGGCGCCCGACCGTTCGTTCCACTGCGTCTCGGCGTAGCTCGTCATGATCGCGCGCACCTCGGAGGGGTTCTCCGCCGCGTAGTCGATCGACTTGGTGAGCGCGGCCCTGAAGCGCTCGAGCAGGTCTGAGTGGTCGCTGGCGAAGGATGCCGAGGTGAAGTAGGCGTTGACGTCGAGTGCCGGGTCGAATTCCGAGTAGACGTAGCTGAGCACGCGCTTGTCGCCGTTGAGCGCCCGCGTCAGGTATGGCTCGACGAGGAAGGCCGCGTCGATCGTGCCGTCGTCGAGCGCCGACGAGGCAGCCTGGAACGCCACCTCCTTCCACTGCACCGTGTAGGAGAAGCCTGCCGTCGCGTCCATGATCGAGCGCAGGACCGTGTTGTTGGTGTCGCCCGTGCTGTTGCTCCCGACGAAGGCGCCTTCCAGGTCACTCAACTGCTGGGCTGGCGAGTCATCCTTGACCACGAGGGCCCCGAAGTCGGAGGTCGTGTCGCCGGATGCCGAACCCGCCGGTGCGAGCAGGCGCAGCTCCGCACCGTCCTCGTTCGCGGCCATGAGCGTCAGCATGTCGCTGACGGCGATGTCGTAGGTGCCGTCGACGACGGGGTCGATCATCATGGCGGTGCCCGATGCGAGCGAGGCGATGCGCAGGTGGATGCCCTCGTCGGCGAAGAATCCCTTCTCCTGTCCGAGGAAGAGCGGCGCGCTCTCGACGCTCGGGAGCGCCCCGACCGTGAGCTCGACCGAGCCGTTGCTCGCGGTCGCTCCCGGCGTGCAACCGGCGAGGGCGACGACCGCCGAGGCGGCGAGGAGGGTGAGCGAGTGGCGCAGGACAGGCTTCGTCATTGAGAGCTCCCATTGTGCGTTGAGTGCAACCCGGCAAGCTTGACATACCCTCACACCTATGGGGATGACCTTAATGGGGGTCAGAGGGTGTGGCGGGCCGTGCCCATATCGATCCGGAACGTGCCGTCGGCACGCCACCGCAGGGGCGTTCCCTCCTCGCGGTAGTGCTCGAGGGCGCGCTCCTCCTTACCCGACGGGGCGAGGCCGCCGGCGCGGATGACCCGCCACCAGGGCAGGTCGCTGCCGCTTCGCGCCAGGATGTTACCCACGACGCGCGCTCCCCGCGAGGCAAGAACGGATGCCACGTCGCCGTAGGTCATGACGCGTCCCGGCGGGATTGCCGCGACGATATCGAGCACGTGTGAGGCGAACTCGTCGTCCGGGTGCGGAGCCGAGGCGGGCATCAGCTCTCGATGGCGCCGATCTTCTCGCCGTACTGGGTCTCGCCGATCACCTTGAAACCGACATGCACGAAGAAGTCCTCCGGGCCGTCGTCGCCCGACTCCCAGATCACGGTGATGCGGTCGAAGCCACGCCGCCGCGCCTCATCCGTGGCCCGCTCGACGATGAAACGCCCGACGCCGCCACCCTGGGCCTCCGCGGCCACGTTCATTCGCCAGATGCAGCTGCGGAACTCCTCCTCCGTCGCATCCTGGTCGAAGTTCGCGAGCACGAAGCCCACGACCTCGTCTTCGGCGTCGCGCACCACGCGTGACCAGGTCGTGCTGGGGTTGAGGAAGGGGTCGGCCATTGCGTAGGTGACCGGCGCAATGAACTGCTCCTGGCCCGGCTTCAGGCTCAGTCCGTTCGCCGCGGCGGCGTTGGCAGCGGATAGCTCTTCAAGTCTGAGTTCACCCATGCAGTTCAGGCTAACCCGCCCCGTGCGGAACGGACAGCGGTATGTTCGCCCTCGTCGGCATTCGTGAGAATGTGTCCTGCACGTCCCCACATCCGAAACCTGGAGGTTCAATGAAGATCACCGGAGCAGTCCTGGAGGAGATCGGCAGGGCCCGCCCCTATGCGGACTCGCGGCCCATCGCCGTGCAGGAGCTGGAACTCGACGCACCCGGCGCGGGCGAGATCCTCGTGCGCATCGAGGCTGCAGGGCTGTGCCATTCCGATCTCTCGGTTGTCGACGGCAACCGCGTGCGGCCCGTCCCCATGCTCCTCGGGCACGAGGCGGCCGGCCGCGTTGAACAGCTCGGCGAAGGCGTGAACGATGTGCGGCTCGGGCAGCGGGTCGTCATGACCTTCCTGCCCCGCTGCGGCGAGTGCGCGGGATGCCGCACCGATGGTCGCCTGCCCTGCGAGGTCGGCACGAAGGCTAACAATGCGGGCGAACTGGTGGGGGGCGAGCGCCGCCTGCACCGCGACGGTCACGACGTGCACCACCACCTGGGGGTCTCGGGCTTCGCGACGCATGCGGTCGTCAACCGCAACTCCGTCGTGCCCGTCGACGACGATGTGCCGGCGGATGTCGCGGCCGTGCTCGGATGCGCCGTGCTGACCGGCGGGGGCGCCGTCATCAACGCGGGTCATCCGGCCGAGGGTGACACGATCATCGTCGTCGGGCTCGGGGGAGTCGGGATGGCTGCCGTGCTAACGGCAGTCTCTCTCGGCCACGAGGTCATCGGCGTCGACGCCGTGCAGGAGAAGCTTGATCGCGCGCTCGAGCTTGGTGCTTCGGCTGTGTATTCGCCGTCCGAGCTCGCGGAGTCGGGCGTCCGCGCGCCCGTCGTGATCGAGGCGGCGGGCAATGCTCGTGCCTTCGAGGCTGCGATCGCCGCGACTGCCCCCGGCGGCACGACCGTGACCGTGGGGCTTCCGGCGCCGAGCGCCACCGCATCCGTCTCCCCGCTCGGACTCGTGGCCGAGGCGCGCACGATCGTCGGGAGCTACCTCGGGTCCGCGGTGCCCGAGCGCGACATTCCGCGCTATGCCCAGCTGTGGCGCGAGGGCAAGTTGCCGGTCGAGAAGCTCATCTCCTCCCACATCAGCCTCGACGAGGTGAACGCGGGGATGGATGCGCTCGCCGACGGCAGCGCCATCCGCCAGGTCATCGTCTTCGCCGAGTAGATGGCAAGAAAGACGGTGTCGCGCGGTTGCAATACATACCGGCCGGTCGGTATTGTCATCACGTGAGCGAAGATGCGACGGGGACAATGACGACCGACAGCAGGGAACTTCCTGGGCTTGACCTTGATGCCCTCGAACGGTGGCTCACGACGCACGCGCCGGAGATCCTCGCGGGTGGCACGCTCAGCGCCAGCATCATCGCCGGTGGCCGCAGCAACCTCACCTATGCGATCGACGGGGCAGCCGAGCCGCTCGTGCTCCGCCGCCCGCCCCTCGGCCACGTGCAGAAGACGGCGCACGACATGGCGCGCGAGTTTCGCGTGATCTCCGCGCTCGCGGGGTCAGCCGTGCCCGTGCCGCGCACGCTCCTCTTCATCGACGACCCCGCCGCGGGGGTCGAGATGCCCTGCTACCTCATGGAGCGCGTCGAGGGCCGGGCGCTCAAGTCGCGTGCCGACAATGCCGACTTCTCGAGCGAGCAGCTCGTGCGCCTCAGCCACGAGCTGGCGACCGTGCTCGCGAACCTGCACACGATCGACCCGGCCGAGGTGGGCCTTGCCGACTTCGGCAAGGCAGAGGGCTTCCTCGCGCGCCAGGTCGACCGCTGGGGCCGCCAGTACGAGGGTTCGCGCAATCGCGACCTGCCCGAGCTCGACGCGCTTCAGCGCGAGCTTGCCGAGCGAGTTCCCGAGGCTCGCTACTCGTCGATCGTGCACGGTGACTTCCGTCTCGACAACGCGCTGGTCGCTGTCGATGAGTCGGGCGAGCCGCACATCCAGGCAGTGCTCGACTGGGAGATGGCGACACTGGGCGACTCGCTCACCGACCTCGGGCTCTTCGGCCTCTACTGGAACATCAACTCCTTCGAGGGCATGCCCCAGGATTCCGTGGCCACCTCGGTCGCACCGGGTGAGGGGTACCCCTCGTTCGAGGAGCTCGTGGAGGTCTACTCAAAGGCCGCCGGCATCGAGGTGCCCGACATGTCGTGGTACCTGGCGTTCGCCGCGTTCAAGCTCGCGGTCATTGTCGAAGGAATCCACTACCGATACCAGGCAGGCCAGACCGTGGGAGAGGGCTTCGAGCGTATGGGCTCGATCGTGACGCCTCTCGCGCGTGCTGGCCGCCGCTACCTCACAGGAGAGGCGTGACGATGCATTTCGAATACGACGAGACGACCAAGGACTACATCGCCAGGGTCGAGAAGTTCATGGCCGAGGCGGTCTACCCGGCGGAGTCCGTGCTCGAGGAGCAGCTCGCCGCGAACCCCGACCGCTGGTCGGCCGCTCCCGTCGTCGCCGAGCTTCGCGCTGAGGCGCGCAGCCGCGACCTGTGGAACATGTTCCTCCCCGCCTCCGCCGGCAGCAGCGATGGCGGTGCCGGCCTCACGAACCTCCAGTACGCGCCGATCTGCGAGATCCTGGGCCGCAGCCCCAAGCTCGGCCCGGCCGCCACCAACTGTGCCGCCCCCGACACGGGCAACATGGAGATCCTGCGCGAGTTCGGCACCCCCGAGCAGAAGGAGCAGTGGCTGAAGCCGCTCCTCAACGCAGAGATCCGTTCCGCGTTCTGCATGACGGAGCCGGATGTCGCGTCCTCCGACGCCACCAACATCGCCACAAGCATCCGCCGCGAGGGCGACGAGTACGTCATCAACGGCCTCAAGTGGTGGTCGACGGGCGCCATGAACCCGGATGCCGCGATCTTCATCGTCATGGGCAAGACCGACCCCGAGGCTGAGCGCCACCGCCAGCAGAGCATGGTGCTCGTGCCCCGCGACACCCCCGGCGTCACGATCGTGCGCCCGCTCACCTACTTCGGCTTCGACGACCGCGACCACGGCGGTCACGCCGAGGTGCTCTTCGAGAACGTGCGCGTGCCCGTGACGAACATCCTCAAGGGTGAGGGCGAGGGCTTCGCAATCGCGCAGGCCCGCCTCGGCCCCGGCCGCATCCACCACTGCATGCGGGCGATCGGCCTCGCCGAGCGCGCCCTCGACCTCGCACGGGAGCGCGCCAACAGCCGCACGGCCTTCCACCGCACGCTCGCCGAGCAGGGCGTCATCCGCGAATGGATGGCCGAGGCCCGCATCGCGATCGAGGCCAACCGCCTCCTCGTGCTCAAGACCGCCTGGCTCATGGACACGGTCGGCAACCGCGCGGCCCACGCCGAGATCCAGTCCATCAAGGTCTCGGTGCCCCGGATGCTCGAGACCATCGTCGACCGCACCATCCAGATCTTCGGTGCCGCCGGTGGTTCGCAGGACTTCCCGCTCGCCGAGATGTACGCCACCGCCCGCGCGCTCCGCATCGCCGACGGCCCCGACGAGGTGCACCTGAGTGCGCTCGGCAAGGCCGAACTGCGACGCACCCACTGACACCCACAGCACCCGAACGAAGGAGATCATCCGAATGACTGAAACGCGTACCGCGATCGTGACCGGCTCCGGCCGGGGCATCGGGGCAGCCGTCGCGCTGCGCCTTGCCAAGGACGGCCACAAGGTGGCGGTCATCGACCTGCGTGAAGAAGACACCACCGCCACCATCGAGGCCATCAACGCGGCCGGCGGCCAGGCCATCGGCATCGGTGCCGACGTCTCCAACTCCGACGACGTCGCGGCGGCCGTCGCGCGCGTCACCGAGGAGCTCGGCGCTCCGACGATCCTCGTCAACAACGCCGGCATCCTCCGCGACAACCTGCTCTTCAAGATGAGCGATGGCGACTGGGATGCCGTCATGAACGTGCACCTTCGCGGTTCCTTCCTCATGTCCCGCGCCGTGCAGGCGCACCAGGTGGAGCAGAAGTGGGGCCGCATCGTCAACCTGTCGAGCACCTCGGCGCTCGGCAACCGCGGCCAGGCCAACTACGCCGCTGCGAAGGCGGGACTCCAGGGCTTCACCAAGACGCTCGCGATCGAGCTCGGCCGCTACAACGTGACCGCCAACGCGATCGCCCCCGGATTCATCGAGACCGACATGACCCGCGCCACGGCCGAGCGTGTCGGCGTGCCCTTCGAGGACTTCATTGCGCACGCCGTCTCGGAGATCCCGGTCGGCCGCAGCGGCAAGCCCGAGGACATCGCGGCGGCCGCGTCATTCTTTGCAAGTGAGGAGGCGTCGTTCGTCTCCGGCCAGGTGCTGTACGTCGCCGGTGGACCGAAGGGCTGAGTCATGACTGAATACGCAGACATCGCCGCGGTCGAGGCCGCGGTCGGCAAGGACGAGTTCGTGAGCGACTGGTTCGAGATCACGCAGGAGCGGGTCAACACCTTCGCCGACGCGACCGAGGACCACCAGTGGATCCACGTCGACCCGGAGCGTGCCAAGTCTGGCCCGTTCGGCGCCCCCATCGCCCACGGCTTCCTGACCCTCTCGTTGCTGCCCTACCTCGCCGACGGCGCGGTGAGCATCAAGAACACCCTCATGGGTGTCAACTACGGCATGAACAAGGTGCGCTTCATCAACCCGGTGGCGGTGGGCAGTCGCATCCGCACCCGCTCCGTCATCGCGGGGGTTGAGCGCGTTCCCCAGGGCGCCCGCATCACCTCGTCGGTCACGGTCGAGATCGAGGGCGTTGAGAAGCCTGCGGCGATCGCGGAGACCATCGCGCTCCACGTCCTTGCTCCGAGCAACTGACCCGACACCCGCAGTCCACATCCCGATCACAGGAGGTCAACGATGACCAGCAACAGCACGACAGGGGGCACCGAAACGTCGGCCCTCACCTCCCCGGGGTTCGGCACGCTTTCCGTTGCCGCGATCCTTTCCGACACCGCTCACCGATTCCCCGAGCGCACGGCGCTCATCATCGGTGATCACAAGATCAAGTACGGCGACCTCTGGCAGCAGACGCTCGCCTACGCGGGTGCCCTGCGTGCCCGTGGGGTGAAGCGCGGCGACCGTGTCGCCATGCTGGTGCCCAACGTGCCCGACTTCGCCCGCGTGTACTACGCGGTGCTGTCGCTCGGCGCCGTCGTCGTGCCGATCCACCTGCTGCTCAAGGCGGAGGAGATCGAGTACGTGCTGCGCGACAGCGGCTCGACCCTCCTCGTCGCGGCGGCGCCCATGCTCGCCGAGGGTGGCAAGGCTGCCGCGATGGCCGGTGTGCCGACCGTCAGCGTGCTCCTGCCCGACGAGATGGTCGAGCAGGTGCCCGTGCCCCGGCTCGAGGACGAGGCGAAGGTGGCCACGCCGCTTCAGCGCTACGAGTCCACGAGCCCGCTCGACCCAGCCACGATCCTCTACACGAGTGGAACCACGGGTCGACCGAAGGGCGCCGTCGGCTGCCACATGTCGCTCGTCGAGCAGGTCCACGTGACCCTCATCGACGTGTTCGACGTGCGACAGGACAATGTGCTCTTCGGCGGTCTGCCGCTGTTCCACACCTACGGGCAGACCGCGGTGCTGAACACGGCGTTCCGGCGCGGGGCATCCATCATCCTGCTCCCGAAGTTCGATCCGGATGAGGCGCTCGCCCTCATGGTCAAGCACGGCGCCACCTCCTTCGTGGCCGTGCCGACCATGTTCATCGGGCTGCTCGAGGCGGCATCCCGCAACCCCGAGCGCCCGCCGCTGGAGTACGGCATCTCGGGTGGCGCGTCGCTGCCCGTCGCCATCCTCGAGAAGTTCACGGAGGTCTTCGGCGCCCGGGTGCACGAGGGCTACGGTCTGACGGAGACCTCGCCAGTCGTGTCGACCAACCACCAGCGCGACGAGCCCATCGCGGGCACGGTCGGCCGCGCCATCTGGGGCGTCGACGTCGAGATCGCCGATGCAGACATCGACGACCGCATCGAGTTCCTGGCGCCCGGCGAGCTCGGCGAGATCGTCGTGCGCGGTCACGCCCTCTTCAAGGGCTATCTCGGTCGCCCCGAAGCGGACGCCGAGGCCGTGATCGACGGATGGTTCCGCACGGGAGACCTCGGCACCAAGGGTGAAGACGACCGCATCACGATCGTGGACCGCAAGAAGGACATGATCGTGCGCAACGGCTACAACGTCTACCCCACCGAGGTCGAGCAGGTGCTCTCCCGGCTCGAGGGCGTTGCCCAGGTCGCGGTCTTCGGTGTCAAGGACGAGCGGCACGGCCAGGAGGTCGCGGCAGCGATCATCCGCACGCCCGGCTCCACGCTGACGGCAGAGGATGTGACGGCCTTCTCGACCGAGCACATGGCGGCCTACAAGTTCCCACGCAAGATCTACTTCGTCGACGAGCTCCCCCTGGGGCCGAGCGGCAAGGTGCTCAAGCGCGAACTGGCGGCGCACTACTCGCAGCAGGCGGGTGCCCCGGCAGCGGTCTAGGCAACAGACAGGAGAGGGCCCCGACGGTGATGCCGTCGGGGCCCTCTCCTGTTGCCTCTCTCAGGTCAGCGCAGGTCCTGCGTCCGGATCTCGCCCGTCTCGGGGTGCAGCGCATCCGTGCCCTCCATTGCCCGGCGACGCACGAGCCTGGACTCGACGAGAAGCAGGACGGCGACGATCGCGATGCCAATCACGAACGCCACGAGGGCCGTGGGCACATCCCCGGGCGGCAGCACCTCGCCGTCCTCGGTCTGCCACGGCCAGAGGGCGCGAAGGGAGCCGACCATGAGCCCCGTCATGATGGCCAACGTGATGCGTCGCCTGTGGTCGAGCAGCCACTGCAGGCCGCTCACGAAGAGCGAGAGGCCGACGATGGCACCGAGCACGAAGGTGCCCAGGTAGGCGAAGTCGCGGTCATTGACGGCGTCGAGGGTCGGCGCGTACATGCCAACCACGAGCAGCAGGAACGAGCCCGAGACGCCCGGCAGCACGAGGGCGCACACCGCGACCGCGGCGGCGAGGGCCACAAGGAGGAGGGGCGGGTTCGCGGGCGCAGCGGCCGGGATGGAGGAGAAGGCGAACGCGATGCCCGCCGCGATTGCAGCCCCGAGCCATTCGACGGCCCGCCACCGGCCCCCGACCATGCGGATGGGGACGATGAGGGAGGTCGCGATGAGCCCTGCGAAGAGTGCACGGGCGAGCTCGGGGTGCTCCTCGATGAGCGGCGCGAGCAGCTTGGCACCCAGGAAGACGGCGGCGAACATCCCGACTGCGACCGGAAGCACGACGCCCCACTGCACCTGGGCGAGGTGCTCGCGGCTTCGTGACTGTCCGCGGCGGCGCACGCCGTCGACGGCCGCGGCGACGACGCCGCGCACAAGGTGGCCGGCGGAATCGATGATCGCGCGGTAGACACCGATGATGAGCGCGATCGTGCCACCGCTGACACCCGGGATGATCTCCGCGACGCCGATGAGGGCCCCCCGCACCACGTTGAAGAGGGCGGCGAGGGGGCGCGCGAGAGGAGTCGAGGGCATCCCCACAGTCTAGAAGGGCACCCGGGGGGAGACCTGGCCCGTGCCCGGCTAGTCCTCGCTCAGCTTGGGGTCGTTGTCGGTGCCATGCTCGCCGTCGGTTGGGCCCTGATCCGCGAGCGGCGGGTTCTGCTCACTGCCGGCCTGCGGCTGGTCGGCCAGCTGGTCGATCGGTGCCTCGCTGTGCGCCATGTCGCGCGGTGCGAAGTTCGGCGAGTCCGCGTCGCTTCCGCCGCGCTTGCCGCTCGTGATGTCGTCTTCGTTGTCCCTGTCAGCCATGACGCCACGGTAGGTCCGTGCGGCGCCGAGCTCACGGTCTCGGAGCGGGTTCCCAGCCGCGGCGCTCAACGTTCGGCGTGATGCTCGAGCAGCGCGTTGAGCATCCCGCCGAAAAGCGAGCGTCCGCTGACTCAGCGGAGGTTTCGCTCCGCCGCGTCGACCACGTTCTTCAGGAGCATCGCTCGCGTCATGGGGCCGACCCCGCGCGGGTTGGGCGAGAGGAACCCCGCGACCTCCGCCACGGCAGGGTCGACATCGCCCAGGAGCTGGGCCTTGCCCGTCGCCGCGTTCTCGACGCGCGTGATGCCCACGTCGAGCACGGCCGCACCCGGCGCGATCCACTCGGGGCGGATGAGGTGGGCGACGCCCACGGCGGCCACCACGATGTCGGCGCGCTTGACCTCGGCCACGAGGTCGCTCGTGCGGGAGTGCGTGAGCGACACCGTCGCATCCAGCCCCTTGCGGGTCAGGAGGAGGCCGAGCGGGCGGCCCACCGTGAGGCCGCGCCCCACGATCGTGACGTGCTTGCCGCTGATGGGCACCTCGTAGCGCTGCAGCAGTTCGACGATGCCCGCGGGCGTGCAGGGGAGCGGGGAGTCGAGTTCGCCGTCGACCCCGAGCACGAGCCGGCCCAGGTTGGTGGGGTGCAGCCCGTCGGCGTCCTTGGCGGGGTCGATCAGCTCGAGCGCCGCGTGCTCGTCGAGGCCCTTCGGCAGGGGCAGCTGCACGATGTAGCCCGTGACGGCGGGGTCGTCGTTGAGGTCACGGATGGCCGCCGCGACATCCGCATCGCTCGCGGTGCTCGGCAGGTCGACCCGGATCGACTCGATGCCCACCTCGGCGCAGTCACGGTGCTTGCCCGCCACGTAGGAGCGCGACCCGGGGTCGTCGCCCACGAGGAGCGTGCCGAGGCCAGGCGTCACGCCTCGCGCCTTGAGGGCGGCGATGCGCTCGGCCAGCTCGGCCTTGACGAGGGATGCGGTGGCGACGCCGTCGAGGATCGTTGCGGTCATGCCCAGGTTCCGGGGCTCTCAAGCCCGGGGTAGAGCGGGAACTGCCCCGCGAGCGTCTTGACTCGCGCCTGCAGCGACTCGATGTCGGGGTTCGGCATGAGTGCGGTCGCGATGATGTCGGCCACCTCCGTGAACTCCTCGTCGCCGAAGCCGCGGGTCGCGAGCGCGGGGGTGCCGATGCGCACACCCGAGGGGGTGAGCGGCGGGCGCGGGTCGTTGGGCACCGAGTTGCGGTTCACGGTGATGCCGACGGAGTGCAGGATGTCTTCCGCGTCCTTGCCGTGGATCGCCGAGTTGCGCAGGTCGACCAGCACGAGGTGCACATCCGTGCCGCCCGTGAGGAGGTCGATGCCGGCAGCCTTCGCGTCGTCGGCCATGAGGCGCTCGGCGAGGATCTTGGCGCCGCTGACGGTGCGCTGCTGGCGGTCCTTGAACTCGTCCTCCGCTGCGAGCTTGAAGGCGGTCGCCTTCGCCGCGATGACGTGCATGAGGGGCCCGCCCTGCTGGCCGGGGAAGACCGCCGAGTTGATCTTCTTGTGCATCTCGAGGTCGTTCGTGAGGATGAAGCCCGAGCGGGGGCCGGCGAGGGTCTTGTGCGCGGTCGAGCTGACGACATCCGCGTAGGGCACCGGGGAGGGGTGCAGGCCCGTCGCGACGAGACCGGCGAAGTGGGCCATGTCGACCCAGAGCTTGGCGCCGACCTCGTCGGCGATCTCGCGGAAGGCGGCGAAGTCGAGCTGGCGGGGGTAGGCCGACCAGCCGGCGATGATGACGGAGGGACGCACCGCGAGGGCCTGCTCGCGCACGATGTCCATGTCGACGCGGGCCGTCGTCGGGTCGACCCCGTAGGAGTTGGCGTTGTAGAGCTTGCCCGAGAAGTTGAGCTTCATGCCGTGCGTGAGGTGGCCACCGTGGGCGAGCTCGAGGCCCAGGATGTTGTCGCCCGGGTTTGCGAGCGCCATGAGCACGGCCGCATTGGCCTGCGCGCCAGAGTGGGGCTGCACGTTGGCGTAGCCGGCACCGAAGAGGGCCTTGGCGCGGTCGCGGGCGAGGTCCTCTGCGACGTCGACGAACTCGCATCCGCCGTAGTAGCGACGGCCGGGGTAGCCCTCCGCGTACTTGTTGGTGAGCACGGAGCCCTGCGCCTCGAGCACGGCGCGGGAGACGAAGTTCTCGCTCGCGATCATCTCAAGGGTGTCGCGCTGGCGGCCGAGCTCCTGGCCGAGCACAGCGGCGATCTCGGGGTCGACGCTCGACAGCGGATCGGTGAAGGTCGAGGGAAGTTTGTCGTTCACACTGTCTCCTTTGGGGCTGACATGACCAAGGTACCCGCAACGGAGTTGCGGTTCTCGGGCGGCCCAGGCGTACGGCCGCTGCGATGTCTTTCGCTCCCCGGTGGTTGCCCACCTCAACGCCAGTCGCGACCTCCCGATTGTAGCGCGAGTCGGGCCGATCGGTATCGGGTCAGTGCTCGACGACGCGGCGCGGCTGTCGCCGCGCGAGCACGGCATCCGAGGCGACGACGAGCAGCAGCGCGAGCGCCATGAGCCCACCCGTGATGGCGGGCAGCATGGCGATGCCGACGTGCTGCAGCGCGACGGCGCCGAGCAGGGCCCCGCCGCCGATACCGGTGTTGAAGGCGGTCGTGTAGAAGGCGCTCGCCGTGTCACGGATGCGCGCGGGCGCGACATGCAGGATACGCGTCTGCAGCAGGGGCGGGATGAGGCCGAACGCGAGCCCCCACACAACGAAGAGGGTGAGTGAGACGGGCAGCACGGCAGGCGTCGTCGCGAGCCCGACCGTGAGGAGCAGCACGGATGCGAGGGCGATGATGAGTCCCGTGCGCGGGCGCCCGCTGAAGATGGTCGCGACGAGCACGAGCGAGACGACGCCCGCGACGCCGTAGCCGAAGAGGGTCGGGCTCACGCCGACGTGGGGGAGGCCCATGGGACCCGTGATGAACGGCTCGACGTAGGTGTAGAAGGCGTAGTGCCCGATCATGACCACGGCGGTGACGAGGCAGACGGCGACGACACCGAGCACCGACTGCTCGGGTCGCGGCGCGCGGCTCGGGGTCTCGACGACCGTCACAGAACCGGTGGCGGATGTCACGGTCGTGACGCTGTCCGTTGGCGTGTCCGCCCCCGCGGCCACCCTCGGCAACAGCTTGTAGACGAGGAAGGCGCCGAGGAGCGTGAGCCCGGCGAGCACGGCGAAGGCCCCGCGCCATCCGACCGCCTGCCCGAGCGCCGTGCCGAGGGGCACGCCGAGCACGAAGGCGAGGGAGCCGCCGCCGAGGGAGATCGAGACGGCGCGGCCGATCTGTTCCTTGGGCACGAGGTAGGCGGAGTAGGCCCCTACGACGGCCCAGAAGACACCGTGGGCGAGGCCGCCGACGATGCGGGAGACGACGAGCATCGCGTAGTTGGGCGCGATGGCGGTCAGGATGGTCGAGATCGCGAGCACGACGAGCACCGTGACGACCAGCGTGTGCCGGTTGAACCGCCGGGTGAGGTGGGTGAGGCCCGTGCTCGTGAGTACGACCGTGAAGGCGAAGACGCTCACGGTGAGGCCGATGAGGGAGGTCGAGACGCCGAGTTCTTCGCTCATGGGCGTCAGGAGGCCCGTCGGCAGCATCTCGATCGTGACGCTGAGGAAGACGGCGACGGCGACGGCGAAGAGGGCGACGTAGGGAAATGGGCGGGTGGGGGTTTCTGGCCTGGTCATGCTGCGGCGAGATCCGTTCAGAATTGGTGGGCGTGACGCCGCCAACGGGCCGCCGCGGACCACGCGACGACTGGGTAATTCTACGCGCTGCGGGTTTCGGGCGCTGGGTCGCCGATCAGCTGCGTCCCGAGCTCGCTGCGCACATAGAGCGTGCTGCGTCCGTTCCTGGTGGCCGTGACGAGGCCGCCAGCCGCAAGGGCGCGAAGATGCTGGTTCACGGCCGAGGTCGTGACGCCGAATCGCATGCCGAGTTCGGTCGACGAGGCCGGCTCGCCCACTGCGAGCAGCAGTCGGGTGCGGGTTTCTCCGAGGAGTGCCGCCACGGCGCCGGGCGCCCGCTCATCGACGCGCTCCCACATGGCGCCCTGGCCGCGTGCCGGGTAGAGCACGAGCGGCGGCTCGTCGCCCAGGATCGGTGCCGAGACCCGGCGCGTGAACATGGTGGGCACGAGCGTCACGCCGAGCCCGCCCACCGTGATGGAGTCGTCATGCTCGCTCTGCAGCCGAAGGTTGAGCGAACTGTCCTCGAAGGTGATGCGGGGCGAGAGCCCGTTCAGCATGGCCGAGAGCCCCGACTGCGCGACCTGGCGCCCCCGGTATGCGATGTCTGCCTCGAGGATCGTGCGCATGCGGGTCCAGTGCGGGCCGATGCAGGCGTGCCAGTAGCGCTCGAGTTCCGTGGCGATGCGCGCTTGGACCTCGGATGCTTCGCCGAGGAGCGGCCGCGGCATCCGATCGTGCACCGCCTCGATGTATTGCCAGAACCGCGCGCTCGGCATGCTTCGCAGCCCGGCCAGCTCCTGCTCGATACGGGTGAGCGGTGAGGCGGGGCGGGGGTTGAGGAAGTCGGGGGTCCAGAGTCGGTCATTGACGAGGCTCATGAGGAGCTGAAGGTCGAGCGTCGCGCGGGCGGCTTCCGTGCGACGCAGCCACGGCAGTTGCAGGGGGTAGGCCGATGGCTCCTTGAGCGCGCGCAGCGACAGTCCCAATTCGGTCAGCGGTGAGATGCCGAAGCGGATATCGCCGAGGTCGGTGTCGGCGAGTTCGTAGCGCAGCATGAGGCATCACGCTACAACGTCGCAGCGCGATCTGGCGAGGCTCGATGAAGCATTGTGCTTCATCTATTCGGACGCCGAGGCCGCTATGGGAGAACTGAGGCATGAGCACGACAGACGGCCCCAGCGTCGTTCCCGACAGGACCGCGCCCGAGCCCGCACCGCGGCTCAGCCTGCGCAAGCGCTTCACCGCGCTCTTCGCCGACCCTGTGCTGCGCGTGCTCGCGCTCGCGACCGCCGTCATGACACTCGGCCGTGGCATCTTCCTCGCGCTCACGGTGCTCTACTTCACGCTCATCGTGGGCCTCAGCGCGGTCGAGGTGGCCGTCGTCCTGACGGTCGCGAGTGCGGCGGGAGCCGTGTGCTCGCTCCTCGGTGGTGCCCTCGCCGACCGGCTGAGCGCGCGCCGCCTCATCGTGCTCTTCGAGCTCCTCGCCGGCGTCTGCCTGCTGCTCTACGTCACCGCGACCTCCTTCATCGCGGTGCTGCTCGTCGCGGCCGCCTTCACGGGCGCGAACTCAGCCGCCCACTCGGTGCGCTCGGCCATGATCGCCCGCGCCTTCACCTCGGCCGATCGCGTCAACGCTCGAGCCGTGCTCCGCACCGTCACGAACGCGGGCATCGCGATCGGCAGTGCGGTCGCCGGTGTCGCCCTCATCATCGGCACGCCGGAGGCATACCGGTCGATCATGATCGTGGCCGGGCTCGCGACGATCGCGAGCATCATCCCGCTGCTGCGCCTCCCGGCCCGCGTCGACGCGCCCGTTCGGGACACGGATGCCGCGGCATCCGCCCCTCGCGGACGCTCGCCCTATCGCGACCGCCGCTACCTCAGCCTCACGGTGCTGAGCGCGATCTTCGCCCTCCACTTCGCGCTCATGGAGATCGGCCTGCCGCTGTGGGTGCTGCACAACACGGATGCGCCGCTCGCGATCGTCTCGGTGCTGCTCGTGCTCAACACCGCGATCGTGATCACGTTCCAGATCCCGCTCAGCAGGGGCACGCATGACATCCGCAAGGCCGGTCGGGTGACGGCGATCGCGGGGGTGCTCATGGCGCTCGCGTGCCTCGTGTACGCGGCATCCGGTGCCGTCTCGGCCTGGGTTGCGGTGGCATTCCTCGTGAGTGCGGCGATCGCCCACACCTTCGCCGAGGTGCTGTCGCAGGCCGGCTCGTGGGGCCTCAGCTTCGAGCTCGCTGACACCCGGCGGGCCGGCGCCTATCAGGGCGTCTTCGGTCTCGGCTGGTCGATCAGCGGCATGGCGGCGCCGCTCGTGATCACGGCCGCAGTCACCAACGGGCTCTTCGGGTGGGCGGCGCTCGCCGTGATGTTCCTCCTGAGTGCCGGCGGCGTGTGGTGGATCGCGGCACGGGCATCCCTCGCCGGGAAGCCCAATAGTCTTGTGGGGTGAACTCGCTCCCTCTCTCCGCTGTCGACCCGACCCACTGGGTGCTCACGATCGTCTGCAATGACCGGCCGGGAATCGTGCACGCCATCAGCGGCGCGATCGTCGAGGCGCGCGGCAACATCACGGAGTCGCAGCAGTTCTCGAGTCTCGACACCGACAACTTCTTCATGCGCCTCCAGGTGGAGTCGGCGGCGTCGCGTGAGCAGTTCGAGGCGGCGCTCGCGCCCGTCGTCGCGCAGTACGAGATGCGCTGGCACCTCGACGTCGTGGGCCGCCCGCTGCGCACCCTCGTGCTGGCCTCGAAGGCGGCGCACTGCCTCAACGACCTCATGTTCCGCAAGCACGCTGGTCAGTTGCCCGTGCACGTGCCCCTCGTGCTCAGCAACCACGACGAGCTGCGCGGCATCGCGAAGTTCTACGACGTGCCATTCGAGCGGATGCCCGTCACGAGCCCCGAGGAGAAGGCCGCCTTCGAGGCGCGCATCGTCGAGGAGGTCGAGCAGCACGACATCGAGCTGGTCGTGCTCGCCCGGTACATGCAGATCCTGTCGCCGGAGCTCTGCGACTTCCTCGCCGGCAGGGCCATCAACATCCACCACTCCTTCCTTCCCGGTTTCAAGGGGGCGAACCCCTACCGGCAGGCGCACGCCCGCGGCGTGAAGATCATCGGCGCGACGGCGCACTTCGTCACGAGCGACCTCGACGAGGGCCCCATCATCGAGCAGAACATCGTGCGGGTCGATCACACGAGCACGCCCGAGGAGCTCATGGCGATCGGCCAGGACGAGGAGAGCCGCACGCTCACGCAGGCGGTCAAGTGGTTCGCGGAGAACCGCATCCTGCTCGACGGGCACCGCACGATCATCTTCCGCTAGCCTCCGCGCTTCGGCGGCGGCCAGTCGTAGGCTGGCCCCATGTCACAGTCGACGATCTTTCACGGTGCGCGCAAGGTCGACGTCGAGGGCGTCGTCGACGATTTCTGGATGCTGGTGAGGGGCGACACGATCGCCCAGGTCGGTGCTGGTGCACCTCCGCCCGCCGATGTCACGGTCGACCTGACGGGTCGCACGATCACACCGGGCTTCATCGACCTCCACTGTCATGGTGGTGGCGGGCACACCTTCGATGACGGTGATGACGAGATCATGGCGGCGCTCGCCACCCACCGCGCTCACGGCACCACACGGTCCGTCATCAGCGTCGTGTCGAACCCGATCGCGATGCTCCGCAGCACGCTTGAGACGGTCGCAGAGATCGCCGCCGACGACCCGCTCGTGCTGGGCGCCCACCTGGAGGGCCCGTATCTCGCCACCGAACGGCGCGGAGCCCACCACCCAGACCACCTGCGCGAAGTCGACGCGATCGCCCTCGACACCCTTATCGGCGCAGGCGGCGGCGCGATTCGCCAGGTGACACTCGCGCCCGAGGGCGCGGGGGCGATGGACGCCATCGACCGCCTGGTGGGTGACGGCATCGTCGTGGCGCTTGGCCACACCGACTGCGACTACGAGACGGCTCGCCGTGCCTTCGACCGCGGCGCGACGCTCCTGACGCACGCCTTCAATGGGATGCGGGGCATCCATCATCGTGCTCCCGGTCCCGTGACTGCCGCGCTGTTCGATGAGCGGGTGCGGCTCGAGTTGGTGCTCGATGGTGTGCACGTGCACCCGGATGTCGCGCGCTTGGCATTCCTCGCCGCGCCGGGACGTATCGCGCTCGTGACCGATGCGATGGCTGCGGCCGGCAGCAGCGACGGCGACTACCGCTTGGGTTCGCTGAACGTCTCGGTGAGGAATGGCCGGGCGTTGCTGAGCGGCACGTCGACCATGGCGGGCTCGACTCTGACACAGGATGCCGCGCTCCGCTGCGCGATCGAGGGCGTGGGTCTCGATCCGGTTGATGCGGTGGCCGCCCTGACGTGGGTGCCTGCCCAGGCCCTCGCTCTCGGTGACTCGTTCGGCCGTCTCGCCCCCGGGTGCGTTGCTGATGTCGTCGTCATGAACAACGACTGGGAGGTCGAGGAGGTGTGGGCGGCGGGGCTCAGGGTCACGGGCTGACCGGTGTTGAGATCTGGCACTCTCTGGGTGAGAGTGCTAATCTGGAGTTGAGTCGAAGGGACTCAACTAAGCGAATCCCGCGAAAGCGGCCTACGTGAAGGAGTTGACGAACAATGGCCATGACCTTCGATCCGTTCCGTGAACTGGACCGCGTTGCCGCGAGCCTGCTCGACGCGCAGCGTGGGCCCCGATTCATGCCGATCGACCTCCACAAGGAGGGCGACCACTACGTGCTGAGCGCCGATCTGCCCGGTGTCGACCCGGGTTCGATCGACGTCGATGTCGACGGCCAGGTGCTGACCATCCGAGCCGAGCGCACCGCGCGCGGCGATGACAGCGTGACCTGGCTCGCCCGGGAGCGAGCGACCGGCAGCTTCCTGCGGCAGCTCAACCTGGGCGACGGCCTCGACACGGAAGCCATCAGCGCCCACTACGACAACGGCGTGCTCAGCGTCATGATCCCCGTCAGCGAGCGCGCGAAGCCTCGCAAGGTGGAGGTCATGTCGGGCCAGCGCACCGAGAACGTGCAGCCCGAGGTCACCGCGTAGCCATCTCAACGAGAAAGGCCCCCGGCGCTCGCCGGGGGCCTTCCTTCGTCTCTCGCCTCTAGAAGAGCACCAGCACGTACTTGGCGCTGCTGCGGCTGCCGCTGACGAGCGATGCGTCGGTCGGCACGAACTCCGCCGTCACCTTGTGCGCCCCGAAGCGCAGCTTGGGCAGCGTGACCTTCGCCGAGCCATCCGCCGACACCTGCTGTTCGGCGACCTGCTTGCCGTCGACGCTCACGCGCACCGTGCCGGGCACCGAGTCGGCCGCCGAGCTGACCTTCACGGTCGCCGTCACCTTCTGCCACGAGAACGCGAGCGACTTCGACAGCGAGAGGCGTGTCGAGGTTGTGTACGCGATCGTGAGAGATTCGGATGCGGCGGTCGCGCTGGGCAGGCCGTCTCCCGTCGCCGTCACCACGACGCTGATGGCGCGGCCCTGGTCAGCAGCGGTCACGCGGTACATGGGGCCGATCGCCCCCGCGATGTCCTGGCCGTCGGCCTGCCACTGGTACGTGAACTCGAGACCCTCGATGCTCCACTCGCCGGGGTTCGCCTGCAGCACTGCGCCGACCCGCGGCTCACCAGTGATGGTGGGCGGCACCGTGTTGATGGGGGCGTCAGGGGCCGGCGGCTCACCCGTCGTCACCTGCAGCGCCGTGAACTTGCCCGTCTCGCCGTACTCGATCAGGCCGAGGTAGCGGCTGTGCGGGGCGAGGTCGGCCCACGATGCCGTGTAGGTCACCGGCTCGCCCTGCACCCCCGCGAGCACGGGCGGTGCGAGCGCGAGCGGCGCTCCACCCGGCGCCACCACGTAGGTGCTGAGGTCGAAGGCCGTCGTGGGGTTCGCCGAGTAGATCGACACGATCACCTGGTAGGTGGCCGCCTCCGGCGCGACCAGGTTGACGCGCTCATCGGCCGCGCCGCTCGCCGACTGCCAACCGGCGATCGGCGTGCCGGCCGCATCCAGCTGGTAGACGACCAGGTCGAGGTCGGCCGTGTCGTCGATCGAGTCGAGGTCGAAGCGGGCGTACTGCGCGCCCTCGCCGACCGCCACCTGGTAGGTGAAGGTGTCGCCGTTGGTGCCGGAACCCGAGTGTTCCGTCTCGACGCCAGTGGGGTCCGGATGCAGCGTGCCCTGGGTGAGCCCTGTCGTGCCGAGCGGGATCTCTCCCGTGCCTCCCGGGGTGACCGTCACATCGACGGCCCCCGTGACGCCCTCGCCCGCCACGTCGTCGGGTGCGACGATCGTCACGGGACGGATCGAGACGGGGCTGCGCACCTCGGTCTCGCCGTTGCTCCAGGTGAGGAAGCCGCTCGTGAAGGCGTCGAGGGGAGCATCCGTGCGCGTCACCGTGATCGTGAACGTCTGCGTCTCGCCCGCGGCACCGAAGGTGAGCGTCGAGGGCTCGACGGTCGCCTCGATTCCCGGCACGTCGATCGACGCCGTGAAGGTGCCGGCCTGCGTCGAGGTGACGCTGCGTGTGATCGTCTCGGTGCCGGTCAGTGAGCCGATGCCGATCGAGGCCAGGTTGAGGTTGCTCGGGTCGACGGGCTCGACCGCGGGGTCGATCACGTCGTAGCCGGCGCCCTCGAGGTACGACAGCCAGTCAGGCGTGTCGTTGAGGTAGAGCAGGCCCGGTGAGAAGAAGCGCGTCGGGTCGACGTGCCCCGCACCCTGTGCGTAGGGGTCGGTCACCCGGCCCGCCTCCCGGTCGACCGTGTCGTAGGCGGTCGTCATGAACGCCGACTTGATCTCGGCCGGTGTCGCGGTGGGCCGCTCGCCCAGGTAGAGCGCGGCGAGCCCCGCAATGTGCGGCGACGACATCGACGTGCCGGAGAGGAACGCGTAGGTCGGCTCACCGTCGGCCGGGTTGGCGGTCGCCGCCAGGATCCCGACGCCGGGCGCCGAGATGTCAGGCTTGATGATGTCGCTGCCGTCGACCTCGATCGGGCCGCGCGACGAGAAGCCGGCGACCTGGGGGGCCGGAGTCTCGACGCCCGTGAGGTTTCCGGGCAGCAGCGTGGCCGTTGCATCCGGGGTCGCAGCGTAGGCCAGCACGGCCGCGTGCGTGTCCGCGTCGAGGTGCACTGTCGGGATGACGTGCGTGTCGAGGTCGAGCGAGCTGAAGCTCGGGTTGATCAACACGACCCCGATGCCGCCCGCGCGGGCGACCTCGGCCGACTTGTCGACCCGGGCGCTGACGCCGCGCTCACACACGACGATCGTGCCAGCCACCTGGGCGGGGTCGAGCGTGTCCGCGAGGCACAGGTTTGCATCCGTCGCGCCCGGCAGTGCGACAGCGGATGCCGCAACCAGGGGTCCGCTCACCGGCTCAGCGCCCTCGGTGCGATCGACCGTGGCCGACGCTCCCGCGAAGCGCTGTCCGTCGCCCAGCTCCACCGTGGCCTCGTAGTTCGGGATCGTGCTCGCCGCGACGGTCGTGATCCACGGGGCCGCGTTGTCGAGCGTCGTCGCGCCGGGGCCCGCGTTGCCGGCGGATGCTGCGACGAAGATGCCGGCCGCCGCCGCGCCCAGGAAGGCGAGGTCGGTGGGCTCAGCGGTGCCCCGGGCAGAGCCGCCGCCGATGGAGAAGTTGATGACGTCGACCGAGTCGGCCACGGCCTGGTCGATCGCCGCGAGGAGGTCGGTCGTGGTGCATCCGTCGTCGTTCGTGGCGGCGGGGTCCGGGCCCGTCCAGCACACCTTGTAGGCGGCGATCTTGGCGGCCGGCGCGACACCGCTGAAGGTGCCGAAGTCCTGGCCACCCACGTTCGCGGGGGTGTCAAGGTTGCCCGCGGCCGTGCTCGCGGTGTGCGAACCGTGCCCGTCGCCGTCGCGCGGCGACACGTACTCGCCGAGGTCCGCGCCACCGAGGTTGCCGACGCCGAAGCCCTCGGCGAAGTAGCGCGCCGTGATGACCTTGCTGTTGCAGTCGTCGGCGGTGAACTGCTCGCCCTCGACGCAGGCTCCCGTGAAGGTGCCCCCGTCGCTCTTCTCGAAGACGATCGCGTCGCCGTCACGGTAGGGGCCGGCGCCCGGGTCGGTGCCGAGTGGCTCACCAGAGAACGCGGGATTCTCGGGCGCGATGCCCGTGTCGAGCACGCCGACGACGACACCCTCGCCCGCGGTCTCGGCGCCGCCGACGGCCTCCCATACGCCGCCGGGGCCCTCGAGCCCGAGGAACTCGGTTGAGCGTTCCGCCTCCGTGATGTGCTTGAGCTCGTCCGGCACGAGCGAGGCGACCTTCTTGTTGGCCGACAGTGCGGCGAGCTGCTCGACGCTGAGGTCGGCCGAGAAACCGTTCATCGCGAGCCTGTACGAGGCGTCGATCGTGGCCCCGACCGATTCCGCGACCTCCTGCTGCGTCTCGGCGAGGTAGTCGCCGTACTCCTGCACCGCCTGCCTGCGCGTGTTGAGCTGCTCACCCTTCTCCGGCGTCGTCGCGTCGAAGCCGCGCACCCCGCCGTCGTAGGTCGCGACGGGCTGGTCGGCGAGCGTCACGATGTAGCGCCCCGGCGTGAAGGCGGTCTGCGTGCTCTTGCCGATGACGCCGCCCGCGAAGCTCGGTGGGGGAGCAGCGGATGCGATCGACCCCCCTCCCACGAGCGAGGCCGCGACGAGCGCGGCGGCGGCAACAGCGGAGGTGAGCATGCGCTTCTTCACAGAATGTCCAGTTCTCGAGGAGGAACACCGGATGCACGCGTCAGTATCGACGCGGCAGACGCACGATAAGACGGCGTCTACCCCCGCACGGGGGGTGTGCTTATCCTCTCGCCAAGAACTCCCGCGCTGCTGTCCTCACTCTGGAGGACTTTCCGGGGGTCAATTCTGTGATCGCCTGCGCCGGAGATGCACGACGGCCCCCGCTCGAGTGAGCGGGGGCCGTCGTGTGAGGCGGGACTGGCTAGGCGGCCATCCGTGCCTGGAGGTTCTCGTCGAGGGTCGCGAGGAACTCTTCGGTCGTCTGGTACGGCTGCTCGGGGCCGACGAGGAGCGCGAGGTCCTTCGTCATCTTGCCCGACTCGACCGTCTTGATGACGACGTCCTCAAGCGCGAGGCTGAAGTCAATGAGCTCCTGGTTGCCGTCGAGCTTGCCGCGATGCGCGAGGCCGCGCGTCCAGGCGAAGATCGAGGCGATCGGGTTCGTCGAGGTGGGCTTGCCGGCCTGGTGCTGGCGGTAGTGGCGCGTGACCGTGCCGTGGGCGGCCTCGGCCTCGACGATCTTGCCGTCCGGGGTCGAGAGCACCGAGGTCATGAGGCCAAGCGAGCCGAAGCCCTGCGCGACCGTGTCGGACTGCACGTCACCGTCGTAGTTCTTGCAGGCCCAGACGTAGCCGCCCTCCCACTTCATGGCCGAGGCGACCATGTCGTCGATGAGGCGGTGCTCGTACGTGAGGCCCTCGGCCTCGAACTGCGCCTTGAACTCGGTCTGGTAGATCTCCTCGAAGATGTCCTTGAAGCGGCCGTCGTAGGCCTTGAGGATCGTGTTCTTCGTCGAGAGGTAGACGGGGTACTTGCGGCTCAGGCCGTAGTTGAGCGAGGCGCGTGCGAAGTCACGGATGCTCGCGTCGAGGTTGTACTGCACCTGCGCGATGCCGTCGCCGGGCGCCTGGTAAACCTCGAACTTCTGCGGCTCGCCGCCGTCCTTCGGGGTGAACTCGACGGTCAGCGTTCCCTCGCCCTGGAACTTGAAGTCCGTGGCGCGGTACTGGTCGCCGAAGGCGTGACGGCCGATGATGATCGGCTTGTTCCAGCCCGGCACGAGGCGCGGGATGTTGGAGATGATGATGGGCTCGCGGAAGATGACGCCGCCGAGGATGTTGCGGATGGTGCCGTTGGGCGACTTCCACATCTTCTTGAGGCCGAACTCCTCGACGCGTGCCTCGTCGGGGGTGATGGTCGCGCACTTCACGCCGACGCCGTGCTTCTGGATGGCGTGGGCCGCGTCGATCGTGATCTGGTCGTCGGTCTCGTCGCGCTTCTCGATGCCGAGGTCGTAGTACTCGAGCGTCACGTCGAGGTAGGGGTGGATCAGGGTGTCCTTGATCTTCTGCCAGATGATGCGAGTCATCTCATCGCCGTCGAGCTCGACGACGGTTCCTTCAACCTTGATCTTTGCCACGTTTGTGTGCTTCCTCTCGTAGGGCCGCACCAATCTTACCTTCTGTTGTCAAAGTCTCTCGATGTCGAGATATCTTCGGTTCAGGAGGTGGTGGCGTCCTGCATGAGGCCGAGGCGCAGGGCACACTGCAGCACGAAGGAATCGCGTGCTCCCGTCGGGTCGAGCCCCGTGGCATCCGCGATGCGCTTGAGGCGATAGCGCACGGTATTGGGGTGCACGTCGAGCCGTTTGGCCGCCGTCTCGACCGCCCCGCCCGCCTCGACGAAGCGGCGCGCCGTCTCGAGGAGCGGCTGCCTCGCCTGACGCAGCGGGGAGTAGGCCTTCTCGATCAGGGCGGCGCGGGCACGCTCGTCACCCGCGAGCGCGCGCTCCGGCAGAAGATCGTCGGCCGCAACGACGCGGGTGTCGGCGTCGCTCGCAATGACGACGGTGGCGGCGACGGATGCCGCGTGGAGGCTGCTCCAGGCATCCGTCACGTCGCCGACGACGGGGCCGACGAGCACGTGGCCTGCGCCGAAGCCGTCCGCGATCGCGGCGACGACGGCTGGCAGGTCGTCGGCCGAGTGGCCCTCGACAACCGAGGCGATGGCGACGAGCCGCTCCCCCGAGGTGCCGAGCAGCACGTCGGCGCCCGCGTCCCACGCGAGGCGGCGCAGGCGGTCGGTGTCGCCGTCGTCTGGTGGCGTGCCGACGGCGGCGATCGCGGCACCCTGGCCGCGCCATCCGACCGCGCGGATGCGCTGGTGCAGGGCGTCAGGGAGGGTGCCGCGGAGGGCGGCATCCACGACATACTGCTCGAGTCGACGCTCCCAGAGACCGTTGCCGTCGCCGACCGTCGCGTAGAGCTCAGCGGCGGCGAAGGCGAGTTGCCGGGAGAAGATCACGCTCGCCTCGCGCTCCTCGGTCGTCGCGAGGGTCTCCTCGATGAGTGAGGAGGTCACGCGCATGAGCTGGAGGGTCTGCTGGAGCGTCACGGAACGCACGAGCTCGCGAGGGGCGACGGCGAACATGTCGGTGGGATCCGCCGAGTCCGGGTCGCGAAAGTACGCTTGGAACGATCGGATGCCGGCCTGAGTCACGCGATCCATGAGCATGAGCCGGCGCGGGGGCATTTCGCGCAGCCACGGCAGGCTGTGCTTTGCCACCTCGATTGCTCGCGCTGAGAGTCCGGCGGCATCGAGGGTCACGCCGCTCGGCGCTCGTCGGGATGCTCCCGAACTCGTGGGGTGTAGAAGCTGCGACATTGAAGACCTCCCGTCGGACAAACCGACTAGCCGGTATGTTATAGCGAAGCGAGCAGAAAAGAAAGAGGAGCACATGCCTGAAGCGAAGGTTGCCATCCGCTGGGGAGACATGGACTCATATGGGCATGTCAACAACGTCTTCTTCGTGCGCTACCTCGAAGACACCCGCTTCGCGATTTTCACGCCGCCGCTCGGAGAGCAGGCGGCCGAAGGCGTCGACCCGTCCCTCGGGGTCTTCGACCTCTTCCCCGAGGGCAGCAACGGCCTCGTCGCCGGCCACCGCATCGAGTACCGGGCGCCCCTCAACTACCGCGCCGAGCCCCTCACCGTGCGGCTCTGGGTCACTCGTGTCGGCGGCTCGAGCGTCGACCTCGGCTACGAGCTCGGCGAGGCGGACGGTTCTGTCGTCTATGCGATCGCCAGCACGACGCTCGTGATCGTCGACACGGCATCGGGCCGCCCAGTCCCACTTCCAGAAGACCTTCGGGTGACCTTCTCGCAGTGGCTGGGCGACCCGGCGCCGTTCCGCTAGGCCTCTCCGAGCGCGCCGTCGAAGGCGGTCATGTAGGCGTCGCTGCGCGGCGAACCGATGATGCCCGCCGACATCTTGTTCATGACGTAGGCGAAGGTCGCCCCGCGTCCCACGTCATTGACGATGAGCGAACCTCCCCAGCCGCCCCAGAATGCGAGCCGGTCGCGCTGCGGGATGGCTGGCTGGCCCGCGCTCGGCAGGGCGAAGCCGACGCCGAAGCGCAGGTGCTGGAAGAGCACGAGGTCGAGCCCGTCGGACTTCTGCTCGAAGATGCGGTCGATCGTGGCGGGGGAAAGGAGTCTGACGCCGTCGACCTCGCCGCCGTTCGTGATGACGGACTCGATGCGCGCCACGGAACGCGCGTTGCCGTGCCCGCCCGCGCCGCCGATCTCCGCCTTGCGCCAGTCATCGCTCCAGGTCGCGGTCGCATCCAGCACGGGTGCCATGAAGGTGCGGATCGCCGGATGCTCGGGCGGCAGCGCCGAGAGGTCCATTTGTGCGGGCGGCGGGGGGACGACGGGGCTGACCCGTGCGAACTCGCTGGGGGCGAGGCCGATGTGGAAGTCCGCGCCGAGCGGGCCGGCGATCTCCTCTCGCACGAAGGTGCCGATCGTCTTGCCCGTCACGCGGCGCACAACCTCGCCGAGCAGGTGGCCGTAGTTCAGCAGGTGGTATCCGGATGCCGTGCCCGGCTCCCACCACGGGGCCTGCGCCGCGAGTGACGCTGCCGCCTTCTCGTGGTCGAACATGTCCTCCGTCGCGAAGGGCGCGTCCCATCCGCTGACACCTGAGGTGTGCGACATGAGGTGGGCGACCGTGACGCCGTCCTTGCCGTTCTGCGCGAACTCGGGCCAGTACTTGGCGACGGGCGCATCGAGGTCGATTTCGCCCCGGTCGACGAGCACGAGCACGGCGAGTGCGACGACCGTCTTGGTTGTGGACCACACGTTCGTGATGGTGTCGCGCTCCCATTCCCGGGTGCGCTCCTCGTCCGCGTAGCCGCCCCACAGGTCGATCACCGTCTCGCCGTCGATCGTGGCCGCAATCGAGGCGCCGAGTTCCTCTCCACTGTCGAGGCGGCGCTGGAACTCCTCCCTCACTGCGTCGAACCTTGGGTCGTTGTCGCCGTACACCACGGCTGTTCGGGTCGGGGTGGTGTCGCTCATTCGAAGCTCCTTTGCATCGTGAGGAATTCGGTACAGAAATGTCTTGCAAGTTCCTGCGGTCGTGCCTGTAAGGTGAACATACCAACTGGTCGGTTCTGAATCTAGAGCCGACATCCCGACAGTCACGAAGGAGTGGACGTGGGCCGATTCGAGGGCACGACGACGCTGGTCACCGGCGCGAGCCGAGGCATCGGACTCGCCATCGCGCAGCGCATTGTCGCCGACGGTGGGCGAGTCGTCATCACGGCACGAGGCCAGGAGGCACTCGACGCAGCCGTGGAGGGCCTCGGAGGCTCCGATGTCGCAGTCGGCATCGCGGGCAAGGCGGATGATCCGGCGCACCGCGAAGAGGTGCTCGCCCGCATCGCCGAGATGGGTGGCCTCGACCACCTCGTCAACAACGCGGGCATCAACCCGGCCTACGGGCCCGCCCTCGAGATCGAAGACTCCGTCGTGCACAAGATCCTCGATGTGAATGTCGTCGGCGCCCTCGCCTGGACCCGCGACTGCGTCGCTGCCGGTCTCCGGGGCGCGATCGTGAACATCTCCTCCGTCTCGGCGCTCGGTGCGGCACCCGGCATCGCGTTCTACGGCGTCTCCAAGGCCGCCCTCATGTCGCTCACGCAGCAGCTCGCCTTCGAGCTCGCGCCGAGCATCCGCGTCAATGCGGTCGCACCCGCCGTCATCAAGACGAAGTTCGCGAAGGCGCTCTACGAGGGCCGCGAAGAAGAGGTCGCCGCCAAGTACCCCCTCGCACGCCTCGGAAACCCGGAGGACGTCGCGGGCCCCGTGACCTTCCTGCTCTCCGATGACGCCGCCTGGATCACCGGCCAGACCATCGTCATCGACGGTGGCGGCACGTTGGCAACGGTCGGCTGAGGCTGGATGCGATAGTCGGCTCATGAAGAAATCAGTGAACATCCAAGAGGAACTCCAGCGGGTCTCCGTGGAGCTCTTCTCCACCCAGGGCTATGCGAAGACGAGCGTGCAGCAGATCGTCGACGCGGCGGGAGTCACCAAGGGTGCGCTGTACCACTACTTCTCGTCGAAGGATGACCTGCTCTTCGACATCTACGACCGCCTCCTCTCGCTCCAGCGGGCGCACCTCGAGGAGATCGTCGCGAGGGGGCTCGGCCCGCTCGAGACGATGCGGCTCATCTGCGAAGACCTCATGACGACGTCGATCGCCGGCATCCGCGAGGGCGCCGTCTTCTTCCGCTCGCAGCACATGCTCTCGGAGGGGCGCCAGCGCGAGGTCAAGCGCCGTCGTCGAGAGTTCAACGACATCTTCATGGGCGTGCTCGCGAAGGGACAGGAGGAGGGCGTGTTCCGCAGCGACATCCCTGCGATCGTGCTCTCCGCCAACTTCTTCGCGAACCCCCACTACCTCTCGCACTGGTACTCGTCCGACGGCGGCATCAGCGCATCCGAGCTCGCCAAGCACTTCACCGAGCTCTACATCACCTCACTGCGAATCCCGGAGGCAACCCAATGAGGGCATGGCACGTAACAGCACACGGCGAGCCGAAAGACGTCATGCAGATCGTCGAACTCGAGGAGCCGACACCCGGCCCCGGCGAGTTGGCGCTGCGATCGCGCGCGGTCGCGATCAACTTTCCTGACGTTTTGCTGGCGAGAGGCGAATACCAAGTCAAGCCCGAACTGCCCTTCAGCCCCGGCATCGAGGTCTGCGGCGAGGTCAGCGCGATCGGCGAGGGGGTCGAGGGCTTCTCAGTCGGCGACCGCGTCGTCTCGTCGCACATCGGAGTCATGGCCGAAACCGTCATCGTGCCGGCGGCCGCGACCTTCCCAGCGCCAGAGGGACTGAGCGACGCTGAGGCATCCGCCCTCATCATCGGACACCAGACGGGCTGGTTCGGCCTGCACCGCCGCGGCCAGCTCCAGGCGGGCGAAACCCTGCTCGTGCAGGCGGCGGCGGGCGGTGTCGGCACTGCGGCTGTACAGCTCGGCAAGGCAGCAGGCGCCACCGTCATCGGCGTCGTCGGCAGCGAGGCCAAGCGGCAGGTCGCCCTTGATGCGGGTGCCGACATCGTCGTCAACCGGCGCGAAGAGGACTTCGTCGCGATCGTCAACGAGCACACCGGCGGACGCGGTGCGGATGTCATCTACGACCCCGTCGGTGGCGAGACCTTCCAGCGCTCCACCAAGTGTGTCGCCTTCGAAGGCCGCATCGTCGTCGTGGGCTTCGCCGGGGGCGAGATCCAGACCGCCAAGGCCAACCACGCGCTGGTCAAGAACTACAGCATCGTCGGCCTCCACTGGGGCCTCTACAACAGCAAGAACCCGCAGCTCGTCGTCGACGCACACCGCGAACTGACACAGCTCGCCGACGCCGGTGCGATTCGACCGCTCGTCAGCGAGGTCGTGAGCTTCGAAGACGCTGCCGACGCCGTGCAGCGCCTCGGCGACGGCAGCACCGTCGGTCGTCTCGTCGTACAGGTCGCGCAGCCGGACTGAGACGAAACCCTGACGGAGAACATAGGCAACCCGAATGTCTACTTACACAGCATCACAAAGGAGTGGTCACATGACAGCTCATGACCCCGGCCCAGCGAGCGTGCCGCGGCTCGCCCTGAGGGACATCACGGTCAAGTTCGGTGGACTCACCGCGCTCGACTCGGTCTCAGTGGAGGTTCCCGCCGGCTCAGTCGTCGGAATCATGGGCCCCAACGGCGCAGGCAAGACCACGCTCTTCAACGTCGTGTGCGGCGTCTACAAGCCGACCTCCGGCACGATGTCGGTCGACGGCACCGAGGTGCGGCCCCGCGCCCACCGACTGACGCAGCACGGCATCGCGCGCACGCTCCAAGGGCTCGGCCTCTTCAGCGGCCAGCCCGTGCTGGAGAACGTGGTGGCAGGCCTCCAGTCGTCGACCCGTCACACCTTCGTCGAGGAGCTCTTCTCCCTGCCCCGCGCCGCGCGCGAGGAGCGCGAGAAGAAGGAGCGAGCAATGGCGACCCTCGCCTCCCTCGGCATCGAGAAGTATGCGGCGGCGTTTCCCGACACGCTCCCCTACGCGATTCGCAAGAAGGTATCGATCGCGCGCGCCCTCGTCAGCGAGCCCTCGCTGCTGCTGCTCGACGAGCCGGCCGGTGGCCTCGGCCACGACGAGATCGAGGAACTGGGCGAGCTCATCCGCTCGATCCCCGGCAAGGGTTGCTCGGTCGTGCTCGTCGAGCACCACGTCGACCTCGTCATGTCGGTGTGCGACAGCATCGCCGTGCTCGACTTCGGCAAGCTGATCGCCACGGGCACTCCCGCAGAGGTCAGCGCGAACCCCGCCGTCACCGAGGCGTACCTGGGGGTGGATGCCGCGTGAGCGACCTTCTCACCCTCAACGGGGTCAGCGCGGGCTACGGCCCCGTCTCCGTGCTGCACGGCATCGAACTCGCCGTGCCGGAGCGCAGCATCACCGCGGTCGTCGGTGCGAATGGCGCGGGCAAGACCACCCTCCTCCGCACGATCATGGGGCAGATCCGGCCCAGTGCGGGAAGCATCCGCATGGGCGGTACAGACCTCAGCAAGGTCAAGGTCGAAGACATGGTGCGCAACGGGCTCGCCCTCGTGCCGGAGGGTCGCGGTGTCATCACCGAGCTGACAGTCGACGAGAACCTTCGCCTCGGAGGGCTCTGGCGCGGCAACTCGGCTGAGTCGTCCCGCACCCTCGCCGAGGTATACGAACTCTTCGAGCCGCTGCAGAACCGTCGCAAGTCGGCGGGCCACCAGCTTTCCGGGGGTGAGCGGCAGATGCTCGCCATCGGCCGCGCACTCATGGCCAAGCCGAAGCTCCTGCTGCTCGACGAGCCTTCGCTCGGCCTTGCGCCCCGCATCACCGCCCAGATCCTGCAGCTCCTCGGTCGCCTCCGTGACGAGACCGGCCTCACCGTGCTGCTGATCGAACAGAACGTGCGCAGTGCGCTCTCCGTGGCCGACCACGGCGTCGTTCTCAACCTGGGCCGCGTCGTCGCTGCCCGGCCCGCTGCGGAACTCGCGGCCGACACCGACCTCCGACACACCTACCTGGGGTTCTGATGGAACTGGAACGCTTCTTATTCCTCACGGTCGACGGGCTCGCCCGTGGTGCCGTGCTGGCAGTATTCGCTCTCTCGCTCGTGCTCATCTGGC
This sequence comes from Salinibacterium sp. GXW1014, assembly GCF_044769865.1. Classification (NCBI taxonomy): domain Bacteria; kingdom Bacillati; phylum Actinomycetota; class Actinomycetes; order Micrococcales; family Microbacteriaceae; genus Salinibacterium; species Salinibacterium sp. GXW1014. The sequence continues at coordinate 711,427 of NZ_JBIZWA010000001.1, read as the reverse complement.
GTGCAGCGCGCATCATCAACTTCTCACAGGGCGCCATCGCGATGGCGGCCACGTATCTCGCCTTCGTCGTGACCTCGGCAACGGGCAACTACTGGCTCGGGCTCGTGGCCGCACTTTTGGGGGGAGCGGCGATCGGCTTCGTCGTGGAGCGTGGGGTCATGCGCTACGTCAGCTCGGTCAACCCGCTCAACTCGGTGATCGCTGCTCTCGGAGTGCTGCTTGTCATCCAGGCGATCATCGGCATGCTGTTCGGCAACGGCTACCACCCGATGCAGGTTCCCTTCAGCCAGAGTCCGCTGCCGTGGCTCGCGGGGCTGTCGATCTCGGCCTACGACCTCTTCGTGTTCGCCTGTGTCGGCTTCGTCGTGATCGGCCTGGCCGTGCTCTTCGGCAAGACGAACGTGGGGCTCCGGATGCGCGCAGCCGCGTTCTCGCCCGAACTCGCGCGTCTCCTGGGGGTTCGCTCGAACCGCATGATCACGCTCGGATGGATGCTCGCATCCGCGCTCAGCGCACTGGCTGCGCTCCTCGTGGTCCCCACGGAGCTCGGGCTCAACCCGCACTCCACTGATGCCGTGTTTGTCTACGCATTCACGATCGCGGTGGTCGGCGGGCTCGACTCCGCCCCCGGAGCGGTCATCGGCGGCCTCGTGGTCGGCGTGCTGCTCAGCTGGGTGAGCGGATACCTGGGCGCGACGCTCTCTCCCGTCGCCGTGCTCGTGCTCCTCCTGGCGGTGCTCCTCATCAAGCCCGGCGGAATCTTCTCAGTCACCAAGGAGCGCACAGCATGAGCAGTCGCACCACACTCATCATCGGCCTTGTGGGCCTCGTCGCGGTCATCGGTCTCACCTTCGTGCTCGACCCGTACCGCAACTACCAACTCGCCACGATCGCCGCATACCTCTGCGTCGTGGCCGGCCTCACGATGCTCACGGGCGTCAACGGGCAGCTCTCGCTCGGCCACGCGGCGCTCGCGGCCTGCGGTGCGTACTGCTACGCCTTCACGGCGAACGGCCTCGCGGAGCAGGAGGTCACCGGCCCAGTGCTGCTCATCCTGCCGATCCTCGCGGCCGTCGCGGGCGCGGCAGTGCTCGGCCTCATCGTCGGGCTCGCGGCGGCGCGACTGCACGGGCCCTACCTCGCCGGTGTGACCCTGGCGCTTGTGCTCGCCCTTCCCGCGATCACGAGCCGCTTCTCCGACGTCTTCAACGGCGACCAGGGCCTCTACATCTCGGTCGAGCGCAGGCCCGAGTTCCTCGCGGGTCGAGGCGGCACCGAGATGTTCCAGGCATGGGTCGCGATCGCGTGTGCTGCGCTCGTCGTGATCCTGCTGCGCAACCTCATGAAGGGCAACTTCGGTCGCCAGATGCGTGCCGTGCGAGACAACGAGGTCGCCGCCGCGATCGCCGGGGTCAACGTCGCGCGCACCAAGGTGATCGCGTTCACGGTCAGCTCGGCGGCAGCGGGCGCCGGCGGTGCTGTGCTCGCCTTCATGACCCAGAGCGCTAGCCCCGGGGCCTTCAGCCTCGTCTTCTCCCTCTTCCTGCTGATGGCCGCAGTCATCGGTGGGATCGGCACCCTCTACGGCGCGCTCTGGGGGTCCATCCTCCTTGTCGTGCTGCCGGATGCCATCGGCTCCCTTACCAAGAGCCTGTCCCTGTCGCCCGAGGTCGCACAGCGCCTCGACGGTAACCTCGCGGTCGGACTGTTCGGCGCCATCATGGTGCTCGTCGTGATCGTCGCTCCCCTCGGCATCCAGGGCCTCCTCCGCAAGGGCCGGCTCAAGATGCAATCCCGAGGAACTCCGCAATCAGTTCCTGTCCCGAAATAACCCGAAATACCCAAGCACCAACCAATCACCACAGAAAGGTCAAAGATGACTCTCAAAAGGAATCGCGCATTCGCGGTCGTGGGTGCCGCTTCTGTGCTCGCCCTCGCGGCGTGCTCCTCGCCCGGAGGCGGCGGAGGCGACGCCCAGGACGTGCCCGGTGTAACTGAAGACAAGATCGTGATCGGCACGCACCAGCCGCTCACGGGTCCGGCCGCAGCCGGCTTCTCGTCGATCTCGGCTGCGACGAGCGCGTACTTCGACTACATCAACGACAACGGCGGCATCAACGGTCGCGAGATCGAGTTCATCGTCAAGGACGATGGCTACAACCCCGCCAACACGCAGACGGTCGTGCGTGACCTCGTGCTGCAGGAGGAGGTCTTCGCGATCCTCGGTGGCCTCGGCACGCCGACGCACAGCGCCGTCATCGACTTCCTCAACGAGAACGAGGTCCCCGACCTCTTCGTCTCGGGCGGGTCGCCGATGTGGGACCAGCCGGAGAAGTACCCGTGGACCTTCGGCTACAACTCGGAGTACATCGCTGAGGCGGCCATCCTCGCGCACTACGCACAGACGGAGATGCCCGACGGCACCTACTGCATGTTCGGCCAGGACGACGACTTCGGTGACGACTTCGAGAAGGGCGCACTCGAGATCCTCGGCGCTGACGGCCTCGCCGCGAGCGAGCGCTACTCGGTCGCGAACCAGGACGTGACGGCCCAGATCAGCGCTCTCAAGGCTGCGAACTGCGACGTCGTGTTCCTCGCCAGCATCAACGGGTTCACGGCACTCGCCGTGGGAACGGCCGCGCAGCTCGGCTTCTTCCCGCAGTGGATGGCCACCTCGGCCGGTGGTGACTACGGCACGCTCGAGAAGGACTACCTCCAGGAGAATGCACCCCTGCTGCTGGAGAACTTCATCAGCACGTTCTACCTCTCGCTCGAGACCAACCAGGACGACCCCTGGATCGAGCACTTCCAGATGGTGCAGGACGAGTACAACGGCGGCGGCGAGATCGGCGGCAACGACATCTTCGGCATGAACATGGCGTACATGTTCGCTGAGGCGCTCGCGGCAGCTGGCGACAACCCCACGCGTGAGTCGATCGTCGAGGCGATCGAGTCGGGCGCGGTCAAGGGCTCGGGCCTCGTGCCCCTCGGCTACTCGCCTGAGGACCACACTGGTAACACCGGCGTGCAGCTCAGCCAGGTGAAGAGCGGCGTGCAGGCATACTTCGGCACTCCCTACGTCTACGAAGACGGCGAGGTCACGGAGTACACGGGCGGCCAGGTTCCGTTCGAGAACGGCATCCCCGGCGCCGAGTAAGCAAGGCACACAGTGAGGGGTCGCCGCGTTCGCGCGGCGGCCCCTTCGCCTTTCACAATTCAGGAACGATGCCGTTCCGGTCCTGAATTGTGAAAGGTGGCTCCTGACCTGTGAAAGGCGGCTCCTGGGCTGTGGAGGCTAGGCCTTGGCGGCGGAGACGAAGCTCCGGATGAGTTCGCTCGACTTGACGCCCGGTGCGGTCTCGACGCCGCTCGACACATCGACGCCCCACGGTGTCGCGGCGGCGATTGCGGAGGCCACGTTGTCGGGGGTGAGTCCACCGGCGAGAAGCCAGCGACCACCGACATCCGACAGCGTCAGGCCCGACATGGCCGCGTAGTCCCAGACCTCGCCCGAGCCCGGCTTCGGTGCGTCGACGAGCAGCATGTGTTCCCCGAAGTTCTCCTCGAGGCTCGGGTCGTCGAAGGGCACGGCGCGGATGAGCGTGCGGCCGATCATCCCGAGCTTCGAGATCTCGGCGCGGCTGCGGTTGCCGTGCACCTGGATCGCCGAGACTCCGGATGCCTCCGCGAGCCGTTCGATCTCGTCGACGGTCTCGTCGCGGAACACCCCGACCGTGAGCACGCGCTCCTCGGCGGCGGCGACCAGGTCCTTGGCGGCATCCGCCGTCACGAAGCGGGGACTCGGGGTGAGCACGAGGCCGACGGCGTCTGCGCCCGCTTCGATCGCGTCGTAGACGTGGACGCGTTCACTGAGGCCGCAGATCTTGACGAACATGCGCCTACTCTCTCATTGCTCCATGAGAGGCAGCCACGACGAACATCTCCGGCTGGCCGAAGCCGTGCTCGGCGAACGCGCCGTCGATGCCGACCTGGATGCGCGAGACGGCGTCAAAGGGAGCGAGCGCGATCGCCGCCCCGCCAAAGCCGCCACCCGTCATTCGTGCACCGAGGGCACCGTTCGCGTTCGCGACCTCGACCGCAAGGTCGAGCTCGGGCACGGAGATCTCGAAGTCGTCGCGCATGGAGGCATGCGAGGCATCCAGCAGCTCGCCGATCGCCGTGGGACCCTGTTCCCGCAGCGTGCGCACGGTGTCGAGCACGCGCTGGTTCTCGGTCACTATGTGGCGCACGCGCCGGAAGGTCTCGTCGTCGAGGGTCGTGCGCGCCCGCTCGAGGTCGTCGACACTGAGGTCGCGCAGGTGCTCGACCCCGAGCATCCGTGCCCCCCGCTCGCAGGACTCGCGACGATCGCGGTAGCCGCCTGTCGCGTGTGAGTGCGAGACGCCCGTGTCAATGATGACGAGGGCGAGGCCCGCCCGCTCGAAGCCGAGGTCGACGATCTCGGCGTGCAGGCTGCGGCAGTCGAGGAAGACGGCGGAGTCAGTCTCCCCGAGCAGCGCCGCCGACTGGTCCATGATGCCCGTGGGGGCGCCGACCGCCTCGTTCTCGGCGAGCTGGCCGACACGAGCGAGGGTGCTACGGTCGAAGCCGAGCTGCCACACGTCGTTGAGCGCGAGGGCGACCGAGCTCTCGATCGCGGCGGAGGACGAGAGGCCGGCGCCGACGGGGACGTCGGAGTCGATGAAGAGGTCGACCCCGGGAACCGCGGCGAGGTCGGCACCGTGCTGGCCGAGGGCCCACGCGACGCCGAGCGGGTAGGCGGCCCAGCCGGCGAGCCGTTCGGGAGCGAGGTCGGCGAGGGCGATCTCGGCGACCTCGTCGGCGAAGGCGCTCGCGACGCGCAGGATGCCGTCGTCCCGCGGCCCGAGCGCGACGACCGTGCGACGGTTGATCGCGAGGGGCAGCACGAAGCCCTCGTTGTAGTCGGTGTGCTCGCCGATTAGGTTCACGCGCCCAGGCGCGGACCAGACCCCGGATGCCTCGTGGCCGAAGGTCTCGGCAAAGCCCTGGCGTGCGTCATCCCTGATGTCGCTCATGCGGTTCCTTTCGTGGCACGTGCCCGCTCGATGCCCTCGCGCACGAGCTCGGCGCTGCGCTCGGGCGGCACGTCGCCGATCCAGGCCCCCATGGCGGCCTCGGAGCCGGCGAGGAACTTGAGCTTGTCGGCGGCGCGCCTCGGAGAGGTGAGCTGGAGCGACAGGCGCACACTGTCACGCGCGAGGTCGACCGGTGCCTGGTGCCATGCGGCGATGTAGGGGGTCGGGGTGTCGTAGACGGCGTCGATGCCGCGCAGCAGCTCGAGGTAGAGGTGCGAGAGCTCGTCGCGTTCCTCCTCGTTCGTCGCGGCGAAGTCGGGCACGTGGCGGTGCGGCAGCATGTGCACCTCGATGGGCCAGCGGGCGGCGAAGGGCACGAAGGCCGTCCAGTGTTCACCGCTCAGCAGCACGCGCGTCGAGGAGCGCTCGCGGTCGAGCATCCGCTCGAAGAGGTCGGGCCCGAGCTCGTCGATGGATGCGAGCAGCCGCTGCGTGCGCGGCGTCACGTAGGGGTAGGCGTAGATCTGCCCGTGCGGGTGGGGCAGCGTGACGCCGATCTCCTGGCCGCGGTTCTCGAAGGGAAAGACCTGGCGGATGCCCGGCATCGCCGACAGTGCGGCGGTGCGGTCGGCCCACGCCTCGATGACGGTGCGGGCGCGCGACGGGGTCTGCGTGCCAAAGGAGCCCTCGTGTTCGGGGCTGAAGCAGACGACCTCGCAGCGGCCGTAGGAGGGGGCCGTGCGCTCGAAGCCGATCCCCGCGACATCCGCCTCGCCGACCTCGGGGCCAAAGGAGGGGGATCGGTTCTCGAAGACGGCGACGTCGTAGTTCGAGGGGATCTCGCTGGGGTTCTCGGGGGTGGCCGGCGCGAGTGGGTCCTGGTGCGCTGGCGGCAGGAACACGCGGTTCTGCCGTGCGGCGGCGACCGAGATCCAGTCGCCCGTCAGCACGTCCTGCCGCATGGTCGCTGTGGCCAGTCGCGGGTCGAGCGTGCGCGCGTCGACCGCCCGCTCGCCACTGAGGCTCGTGTCGGCGTCGTCGAAGTAGATGAGTTCGCGGCCGTCGGCGAGGGTCGTGACGGTCTTCGTGATCTGGGCCATGGCACCCTTTTCGCTCTAGGCTGACGGCATGCGTGCGCACACGGGAGAACAGTTCGAACTGTCGTTCTCAGGGGGCGGCCACACCGGCCGAGCCATCATAACGGAGCTTGCTGCAGCGCTCCGGGTGTTCGAGGTCGACGGGGTGGCCCTCACGGAACCCTTCGCCGAAGACACCCTGCCGCCCTTCGGCTGCGGCATCGTGCTCGCGCCGTGGCCCAACCGCGTGCGTGACGGCCGCTGGCAGCTCGACGGCGAGACCCAGCAGCTCGACATCACGGAGCCGGCACGCGGCAACGCCATCCACGGTCTCCTCCGCAACGCGCCCTACACGGTCGTGGAGCGCACGGCTGCCGCGATCACGCTCGCGGCCACCGTGTTCCCGCAGCACGGCTACCCGTTCATGGTCGACACGAGCGTGCGCTGCGAGCTCGTCGAGGGCGGGCTGCGGGTCACCCACAGCGCCACCAACCGCTCGGCCGCCGCCGCGCCCGTCGCGTTCGGCGTGCATCCCTTCTTCCGCCTCGGTGACGTGCCCGTCGAGGAGCTCACGCTCACGATCGAGGCTGGTTCCAGGGTCGGGGTGGATGACCGGCTGAACCCGACCGGCGATGTCGCGGTGCCCGGCACGGACTTCGATCTCAGCAAGGGCCGCGCCGTCGGCCAGCTCTCGCTCGACGACGCCTTCGGCGACCTCACGGAGCGCGACGGACGCATCACCCACAGCCTCGCCGCCCCCGACGGGCGAGCCCTGCACATCTGGCAGGAGCAGGACTGGCGCTGGGTACAGGTGTTCACGACGCGCGAGTTCCCGAAGGCTGACGGCATGGGCCTCGCGGTTGCGATCGAGCCGATGACGGCACCGCCCGACGCCTTCAACAGCGGGCTCGGACTGCGCTGGCTCGCCCCCGACGAGGTCTGGTCGACCTCGTGGGGCATCGACTATGCCGGCTGACGTGCCCGGGGAGCCGCATCCGCAGCCGAGCCGTTCCCAGATCCGTCGCTGGCGCCGCTATCTTGCGGACGAGCGGGCCGAGGCCGCCGTCTACCGCGACCTCGCGGGGCGTCGCGAGGGGGAGGAGCGGGAGATCCTGCTGGCGCTCGCCGAGGCGGAGGCGAGGCACGAACAACACTGGATCGCGCTCCTCGGCGACGAGGTGGGGCCGCCGCGGCGGGGTGCCCTGCGCACGCGTGCCCTCGGCTGGCTCGCGCGACGCTTCGGCTCGGTGTTCGTGCTCGCCCTGGCGCAGCGTGCCGAGGCGCGTTCGCCGTACGAGGCGGATGCCGACGCGACCGCCGCGATGGCCGCCGACGAGCGCATCCACGGCGAGGTGGTGCGCGGCCTCGCGGCGCGGGGGCGTGCCCGAATTTCGGGGTCCTTCCGGGCCGCCGTCTTCGGGGCAAACGACGGGCTCGTGAGCAACCTGGCACTCGTCATGGGGATCGGGGCGACCGGTGTGGCGCCCTCGATCATCCTCGCGACGGGCATCGCGGGCCTCTTCGCAGGCGCCCTCTCAATGGCGGCGGGAGAGTACGTGTCGGTGCGGTCGCAGCGCGAGCTGCTCGCGGCATCCGACCCCGACCCACGCACGCAGCGGGTGCTGCCCGACCTCGATGTCGACGCCAATGAACTCGCGCTCGTCTACCGTGCGCGCGGCATGGATCCGGTCGAGGCGGATGCCCGGGCCCGCAAGACCATCGCAACCCTCCGCAGCAGCGACGCCTCCGGCGAGGTGCCGGTGGCCGCGACGCACGAGGAGGTCGGCTCGGCAACCGGGGCCGCCCTCTCGAGCTTCTGCTTCTTCGCGACGGGTGCGCTGCTGCCCGTGCTGCCCTACCTTGTCGGCCTTGAGGGCATGCTGGCGGTCGTCGTCGCCGCGGCCATCGTGGGCGTCGCGCTGCTCGTCACGGGCGGCGTGGTCGGCGTGCTGTCTGGCGGGCCGCCCCACTGGCGTGCGCTACGGCAGCTCGCGATCGGCTTCGGCGCCGCCGCCGTCACCTACGCGCTCGGCCTCGCCTTCGGCGCCACCGTCGTCTGACCCCTTTTCCGTGTCGGCGGTCGGTCGTACCATCGAGTCCTGCAGTGGCCGGACTGCTCCAGCACCACAGGGAGCACCACATGGCACTACGACACAGCGTTCAAGACGGCGTCGACGCATCCGCCCGCGCGCAGCGCACCTATCGCCCGCACTGGCATCCGATCCTCTCGGCCGTTGAGCAGCGACCGGGGGAGTGGTGGATGCTCGACCAGTACGAGCGCCGCTACGCGATCGTGCGGATGATCGAGATCAATGGGGAGCGCGGCTACCGCGCCGTGACGGGCGAGCCGGAGGGGCGCCAGCTGATCGGCTACTACCGCACCCTGCGGGGCGCCTGCTATGCCGCGCACCTGCACTTCGTGCGGGCGCACGGGCAGCCGGGTTCTGTGAACGGGGTCGGAGCTGCATCGCGCGGCGGGCGGCGCGCATGATTCGATGGGCGGTATGACCATCGCCAAGCGGGCCCAGGACATCCCTCCGTTCCATGCTATTGCGTTCTTCCAGCAGGCCAACGCGATCGAGGCCGAGGGGCACCACGTCGTGAAGCTCTCGCTCGGCGAGCCGGACTTCGGGGCGCCACCCGCGGTACGCGAGGCCATGCGCGAAGCCATGGACGGGCGGCCCCTCTCGTACACGCCGGCCCTCGGCCTGCCCGCCCTGCGCCAGGCGATCGCGGGGTTCTACCGGGACAAGCACGGTGTCGAGGTCGACCCGGCGCGCATCGCGATCACGACCGGTGCCTCCTCCGCGCTGCTGCTCGTCGCCGCCGCGACCACCGACCCCGGCGACGAGGTCATCACCGCCGACCCCTCGTATCCCGCCAACCAGGAGCTCGTGCGCACCTTTGGCGGCACGATCGTGTCTGTGCCGACCACCGCGGAGTCCCGCTACCAGCTCGATGCGGCATCCGTCGAGGCGGCGTGGACCGAGCGCACGACCGCCGTCATGCTCGCGAGCCCCTCGAACCCCACCGGCACCTCGGTGCCTCCCGCGGAGCTCGCCGCGATCTGCGCTCTTGCCCGCGAGCGGGGCGCGTGGCGCATCGTCGACGAGATCTACCTCGACCTCGCCGACCCCGCGCCCGACGGCACCCCGGCCCGCACCGTGCTGGCAAGCGACCCCGACGCGATCGCGGTCGGCAGCTTCTCCAAGTATTTCGGCATGACCGGATGGCGCCTCGGCTGGGTCGTGCTGCCCAAGGTGCTCGTCGAGCCGGTCGAGCGGCTCGCGATGCACTACTTCCTCAGCGCCTCCGCTCCTGCGCAGCAGGCCGCCCTCGCGGCGTTCACGCCCGAATCTCTCGCCATCAGCGAGGAGCGGCGCCTCGAGCTGGCGGCACGGCGCCGCATCGTGCTCGATGGCCTCGCCGAGATCGGGCTGCATGTTCCAGTCGAACCGGATGGCGCGTTCTATGCCTACTTCGACGTCACCTCGACCGGGCTGGATGCCTGGACGTTCTGCGAGCGCGTGCTGCGCGAAGCCCACGTGGCACTCACGCCCGGGCGCGACTTCGCCGCGGCGACCGCCAACAGTCACGTGCGGCTCTCGTACGCGGCATCCCGGGCAGAACTGGCCGAGGGCATCGCCCGCATCGGGGCGTTCCTGGAGACGCTGCGCGCGAAGCGGTAATGGGGCAGTGGGGCACCACGGTGGGCACGGTTGGGGAGCCCGGGTCTGTGGCCGGCGCTCGCGCGGCGGTACGGTGGCTTCGTGACACAGACGACGCTTCCCATCCGCAACGTGCCCACACCTCGCAACCCATACGTCAGCTGGCTGTTCGGGCTCGGGGTGGCCTGTCTGGCGATCGGCGGCCTCATCGGGCTGCTTGGCATCGGGGAGGCCAGCGTGCTCGGCTTCTACCCGGCGTCGTCGCTCGCGTGGGCGGTCGCCTTTGCTGCCGTCGGCGCCGCATCATCGCTGTTGTGGCTCACCGTTCAAGCCCTGCGGTGGCGCGCCCCGATCCTGGAAGCTGAACGCTAGGAATTCAGAAGAAGCAGTGGGCCCGGTGGGGCTCGAACCCACGACCCGCGGATTAAAAGTCCGATGCTCTACCGACTGAGCTACAGGCCCGTACCTTCCCAATCTACAACCCCGGGGCATCCGTTCGCTCCGTCAGCGCTGCCTGCCGCCGAGTTGCCCACTTCTGCTGCTCCGCCGCACTTGAAGCAGCCGAAGTGGGCAACTCGACGCCACTGGGGGCACGGATGTCGCGGGCGTACCCTTGAACGATGGCCGAAGACTTCCACAAGCCGACCCTCTTCGCGGGCTCACGCTTCGACGACTTCCTGGGTGGCGACGACCCTGCCCAGGTGAGTCGCATCGCCCACGACACGGCGGCCGCGCTCCTGAGCCGAGTACGGGATGCTCCGGAGACCGAGATCATCGACCGGCTCGTGGAATACACCGACCACCATGGCATCGACGCGATCGCGGAGTTGTGGTCGCGTGCGAGCCCGCGCAGCCTCCCTGGCGCCCTGTGGGCTATCTATTTGCTGCGCGCATTGACGCGACAGGATGCCGAGGAGTCGTCGTTCCTGTACCGTCGCGGCACCGAACTCGCCGTCACGATCGATCCCGTCGTTGCTGGCGCGACGGTGCCGACTGGTGCGGCGGAGATCACAGCGCTCGCCGACCAGATCCTGCGCGGCCTCTTCGATGGCGACTTCGCGGTCGCCCTCGAGCGCGCCGCCGCGTTCTGCCGCCTCACGTCGCTGGGCGCAACGGATGTCGCGGACGACCTTGAGACGACATCACCCGATCGGGCGAGCGCACTCACGGCTAAGGCATCCCGCCTCAGCCACATGGCCGTCGAACTCGTGACCTGCGCCAAACTGTGGCGCGCCGGATCACTCGACTGAGCGGACTCCGTCTCAGCTGCCGCTGCCCGCCGTCCTCGGCTGAGTGCCCGCTCGCGTCGTCGCCCGCCATGGCGCAGGCTTGCGGTTACTGCACCACTTTTCGGGCGACACGCCATGCTTCGGATGTCGCGACCGGCGTGTCGGCGAAAAAGTGCATCAGGAACCGCAGCGCCCGCACTCAGTCCAGCAACGTTCGCCGAGAGCGTGCCCGCTCAAGTTGGGTACCCCGGAAGCCCCGGGTAAACTCGTGGAGGTCGGGCCGCAGTAACCCCGGGCTCCAAAATTCGCCGCTTCGAGCGGCCTCGCGCCGAGAGGCGTTTCTGCGGTCTGGCACTCACTCTTTCTTCACCGCCGCCGGCGTCCGGTCACGCGGATGCGACCGGCTGCCGCAGGATCGTGCGCTGCTTCTCGGGGGCGACCCGCGTGAAATCGCTGAGGTAGATCTCGTGGTGACGTCCCGTCGGCCGGAGGCCGTGCTGGGGCAGGTACTCTTCGTGCAATTGCGCGAGCACACCGCCCTCGTCATCGAATGCGCCCACGTGCAGGAGCTGCACGCAGCGTCCCTCCGTGAGGGTCTCCATGCGCACGTCATCGATACGTTCGGGTGACTTCTTGGCGCGGGTCGAATCGATCGCGTCGGCCACGGCGGCGTCATCCAGCCACTCGGGGATCATGAGCATGACCCTCCACTGCCATTTGCTCTTGTCGCGCGCCGTCGTGAAGGCGCTCAGGTCATCCGCCCACCACAGGCCCTCGAGCGGCGGCACGACGTAGTCGCGGTCGAGCCGCCGCTTACTGTCGAACTTAAGGGCGTATGCCACGGGGTAGAGGGCCTCGATCGCTTGCGTGAGGCCCGGCGTGTTGGGGTCCCCGCGACCGTCGACGGCCAGGTACCGCATCTCGGGAACGTGGAGTTCCCGGAACTCGTTCGGAGCGACCCTGTAGCAGTCGAGTGTCTCCTTGAAGTCGATCTTCTCCACGACCCCATCATCCGGGCTGGTGCGGAGCCTGTCGAGGGCGAGGCTACGGATTACCCGAACTTGCCGGAGACGTAGTCCTCGGTCGCCTGCTCGGCCGGCTTCGAGAAGATCGTGTTGGTGTCGTCGTACTCGATGAGCTTGCCGGGGGCACCCGTGCCGGCGATGTTGAAGAACGCCGTCTTGTCAGACACTCGGGATGCCTGCTGCATGTTGTGGGTCACGATCACGATCGTGTAGTCGGTCTTGAGCTCCTCGATGAGGTCCTCGATCGCGAGCGTCGAGATCGGGTCGAGGGCGGAACAGGGCTCGTCCATGAGGAGCACGTCGGGCGAGACGGCGATCGCCCGGGCGATGCAGAGACGCTGCTGCTGCCCGCCCGAGAGGCCGGAGCCGGGGCGCTCGAGGCGGTCCTTGACCTCGTTCCAGAGGTTCGCGCCCCGGAGTGACTTCTCGACCAGGTCATCGGCATCCGACTTGGAGATGCTGCGGTTGTTGAGCTTGACGCCCGCGAGCACGTTCTCCCTGATCGACATGGTGGGGAACGGGTTGGGCCGCTGGAACACCATGCCGACCTGGCGACGCACGAGCACGGGGTCGACGCCGGCACCGTAGAGGTTGCTGCCGTCGATCAGTACCTCGCCGTCGACGTAGGCGCCAGGGATGACCTCGTGCATGCGGTTGAGCGTGCGCAGGAAGGTCGACTTGCCGCAGCCGGAGGGGCCGATGAAGGCGGTGACGCTGCGCGGTTCGATGTTGAGGGTGATGCCCTCCACGGCCTTGAACTTGCCGTAGTAGACGTCGAGGTCGCGAACTTCAATTCTCTTTGACACTGGGATCCTTACCTGCCCGTCTTGGGCGCGAAGTACTTGGCGATGAGTCGGGCGGCGAGGTTGAGCACCATGACGATGAGGATCAGGGTGAGCGCTCCGGCCCAGGCGCGGTCGAGGTAGGCCTGCGGTACGGAGCCCTGGCTCACGTACTGGTTGTAGACCAGCACGGGCAGGCTCTGCATGCGCCCCTCGGTGAGGTTGTAGTTGAGGTTGTTGGTGAAGCCGGCGGCGACGAGCAGTGGTGCCGTCTCGCCGATGACGCGGGCGATCGCGAGCGTGACGCCGGTCATGATGCCGGCGATGGAGGTCGGCAGCACGACCTTCATGACGGTCAGCCACTTGGGCACGCCGAGTGCGTACGCGGCCTCGCGCAGCTCGTTGGGAACCAGCTTGAGCATGTCTTCGCAGGAACGCACGACGATCGGGATCATGAGCACCGAGAGGGCGATCGCCCCGGCGATGCCGAGCTTGATGCCGGGGCCGAAGAAGATTGCGAAGACCGAGTATGCGAAGAGGCCCGCGACGATCGAGGGGATGCCGGTCATGACGTCGACAAAGAAGGTGATGGCCCGAGCGAGGGTGCCGCGACCGTATTCGACGAGGTAGATCGCGGCGAGGAGGCCGATTGGCACCGAGATGAGCGCCGCCGTCAGTGTCATGAGCAGGGTGCCGACGATCGCGTGGACGATGCCGCCGCCCTCGCCGACGATGTTGCGCATCGAGTAGGTGAAGAACTCCAGGTCGAAGCGGGCGGTGCCGTTGGAGATGACCGTGAAGATGAGCGAGATGAGCGGCAGGAGCGCCACGACGAAGGCCGTGCCGACGAGCGCGGTGACGAGTCGGTCGGTCGCCTTGCGCCGGCCCTCGATGAGGAGGGACGTCACATAGATGCCTGCCATGTAGAGCAGGGCGGTGACGAGCACGACGCCAACGATGTTGAAGTCGCCGCCTTCAGCCTGCCCGATGAGGAAGAAGCTCACGGCCGAGATGGCGAATGCTGCCCCGAGCACGTACCACGGCACGCGCTTGCCGAGGAGTCCTGCGGCGTAGGTGTTGGGAAGTGCGCGGTCGGTTGCGCTTGCCTGGCTCATCAGTTGGCTCCCGAGAATTCCTTGCGGCGGCCGATGATCCAGCGCGCGATCATGTTCACGACGAGCGTGATCGCAAAGAGGATGAGGCCGGTCGCGATGAGCAGGTTGATGTTGGTGCCGAACGCCTCCGGGAATCGCAGGGCGATGTTCGCCGCGATCGTGCCCGGGTTGGTCGAGGTCAGGAGCGCAAAGGTGATGCCTCCGGAAGCGGACAGCACCATCGCGACCGCCATGGTCTCACCGAGGGCGCGGCCGAGGCCCAGCATCGACGCGCTGATGATGCCGGGCTTGCCGAAGGGGAGCACTGCCGTGCGGATCATCTCCCAGCGGGTGGCGCCGAGTGCGAGGGCAGCCTCCTCATGCAGCACTGGCGTCTGCAGGAAGACCTCGCGCGTGAGCGCCGTGATGATCGGCAGGATCATGACCGCGAGCACGATGGCAGCGGTGAGGATCGTGCGTCCCGTGCCGGATGCGGGCGGCGCGAAGAAGGGGATCCAGCCGAGGTTCTCGGTGAGCCACGTGTAGAGCGGCAGCACGGCGGGCGCGAGCACGTTGGCGCCCCAGAGGCCGAAGACGACGGATGGCACGGCGGCCAGCAGGTCGATGATGTAGCCGAGGCCTGCGGCGAGCTTGCGTGGCGCGTAGTGGGAGATGAAGAGCGCGATGCCGATCGAGACGGGCACCGCCATGAGGAGGGCGAGGGCGGCAGACCAGACGGTGCCGAAGACGAGGGGCGCGACGTACGACCAGAATGGCTGGCCGCTGAGGATTGCGATGTCCTCCGGGTCCTCCGTGAGGGCGGGAACGCTCTCGACCATGAGGAAGGCCGCGACGGCGGCGAGAATCGCGAGGATGAGGGAGCCGGCGGTCAGCGCCGTCGACGAGAAGATCCTGTCGCCGAGGCGCTGCTTTGACTTGAGGCGTGGTGCCGTGGCCGGCGTGGTCATCGGGTCCTGGCCCCCTGCTGGGTGGTGGTGGTGTTGGTGTGGAGCGGGGACGTGGACTCAGTCACATCCCCAGTCTGCCCGGTGCCCCCTGCTCGCACAACACGAGGGGCACCGGGCAGTCTGCGGTGGTGGTCGTTACTTGATGCTGTCGACCGCGGCCTTGGCCTTCTCGAAGAGCGAGGAGGAGATGGGCGCGGTGCCGGCAGCGTCAGCTGCGGCCTGCTGGCCCTCGTCGCTGATCACGTAGTCGAGGTAGGCCTGCACGAGCTCGGCACGCTCGGTCTCCTCGTACTCGGAGCACGCGATGAGGTAGCTGATGAGCACGATCGGGTAGACGCCCTCGGCTTCGGAGGTGCGGTCGAGCTCGATCGCGAGGTCGACCTCGTCGCGGCCCTCGACGATCGGCGAGGCGTCGACGATCGCGGCAGCGGCCTCGGCCGAGTACTCGACGTACTCGTCGCCGACCTGCACGGCGACGGTTCCGAGGTCACCGGCACGCGAGGCATCCGCGTACCCGATCGTCCCGGTGCCCCCGGAGACGGCGTCGACGACACCGGAGGTGCCCTGTGCGGCTTCGCCGCCATCCCAGGCCCAGTCGCCGCTGACCTCAGCGGTCCACACGTCGGGAGCTGCCGCCGCGAGGTACTCGGCGAGGTTCTCCGTCGTGCCCGACTCGTCGGAGCGGTGCACGGCCGTGATGGCGAGGTCGGGCAGCTCGACGCCCTCGTTCTGCGAGGCGATTGCCGGGTCGTTCCAGTTGGTGATGTCGCCCTTCAGTACGCCCGCGATGGTCGCGGCATCCATGTTGAGGCTGTCGATGCCGTCAAGGTTGAAGATGACGGCGATGGGGGAGATGTATGCGGGGATCTCCACGATGGGCGTTCCGGGCACGCAGCCGGCGAAGTTGTCTTCGGCCAGCTCCTCGTCCTTGAACGCGCGGTCGGAACCGGTGAACCAGTTCGCGCCCGCGATGAAGTTGTCGCGGCCCGTGCCGGAACCGGTGGGGTCGTACTCGACCGTGACGTCGGGGTTTGCGGTCTGGAAGGCTGCGACCCAGGCCTCCTGGGCCACGCCCTGCGAGGAGGCGCCGCCGCCGACGATCGTGCCGGAGAGGCCGCTGTCGTTGGCCGTGTCGGATGCATTGCCCTCGTTTGCTGCGCACGAGGTGAGAACAACGGAGCCTGCGATGGCGATGGCGGCGAGGCTGCCCCACCGCTTGGCGTTGCGCGTGATGTTCACGGACTTCCTTTCGGGAATGTGATCGTGGGCCCGGTGCAGGCCCTCGTGCGACGCTACGAATGCCTGTTGACCAGAGTGACCACAACCGGTGAACGGAAGATGAACGAGCCGCGAACAGCGAGTGCGGCGGGATGCGACCCGGCGGGGTCTGGGCTTCGAGGGGCGGGCTCAGTGGATGAGCGCGGCAGCCTCGGAGGCACGCTCGAACATGGTCGCGGAGATGGGCGCCGAGCCCGCGGCATCCGCTGCGTCCTGCTGCCCCTCGGGGCTGATGACGTGCTCGAAGTAGGCGCGCACGAGTTCCGCGTCGTCGTCGTTGATGTAGTCCTCGCAACCGATCAGGTAGCTGATGAGCACGATCGGGTACACGCCGCGCTCGGTCGAGGTGCGGTCGATCTCGACGGCGAGGTCGCCGGGCCCACGGCCCTCGCCGACGGGCGAGGCGTCGATGATTGCGGCGGCCGCCTCGGAGGAGTAGGGCACGAACTCGCTTCCGACGCCGACCGCGACGACCCCGAGGTCGCCCACGCGGGATGCGTCGATGTAGCCGATCGTGCCGGAACTGTTGTTGAGCGCGCTCACAACGCCGGAGGTGCCCTGCGCGGCCTCACCCTCGAGCGGCCACACGCCGCTCGGCTCGTAGGGCCAGGCGTCGGATGCCACGGCCGCGAGGTACTCGGTGAAGTTCTCGGTCACGCCCGAATCGTCGGAACGGTGGATGGCAGTGATGGTCTGCTCGGGCAGGTCGACGTCGGGGTTGTGCTCGGCGATGGCGGGGTCGTCCCAACGCGTGATCTCGCCCGTGAAGATGCGGGCGATCGTGTCGGAATCGAGGTTGAGTGACGAGACGCCATCGAGCTTGAAGGCGAGGGCGATCGGGGAGATGTAGGCGGGCAGCTCGATGATGCCGGAGCCGGGCTCGCAGGCGACGAACTCCTCCTCCTCGAGCTCCTCGAGTTCGAAGGCACGGTCGGATCCGGCGAATGCTGCCCCACCGGCGATGAACATTTCGCGCCCTGCGCCCGAACCTGCCGGATCGTACTCGACCGTCGCGGCGGGGTTGTCGGTCTGGAATCCGACGACCCAGGCCTCCTGCGCGGCTTGCTGCGCGCTGGAGCCGCCTCCGACGACGATGCCGCGGTGGCCACCGACGTCGGCGCCGGGCGGCTGCTCGTTGACAGCGCAGGACGCCAGCAGGAGGGTCGCCGTGATCGCGCCGGCGGTGGCGAGTACTCGTCTGCGGAGGGCGGTGGGGCGGCCGTCGAAAGTCACCTGCACAGGCTAACCAATTCACCCGCGTGCCGCGTGCGGTTCACCCCGCGTTCACTAGCGACCGGGCGAATGCACCTCGATCGCGATGATGCCCGCCTCCGGCCGCTCCTTCGCGAAGTGCAGCACCGCGAAGGCGCCCGTGTCGAGCATCGCGGATGCCCGCACTGAGCGGTCGACGGGGGAGTTCGTGAGCCGCGCCGCCTGCTCGATGATCTCCGGCAGCACGGGCCCGTGGCTGCAGAGCACGGCCGTCATGCCCTTCCGGAGCCGCTTCGCGACGACTTTCTCGACCTCGGCTTCGCCGTTCTCCCAAGCGTCCTGGCTGATCTTGGACGTCTTCTTGGCCTTGAGGCCCATGAGCTCGGAGAGAGGGGCGATGGTCTGGCGGCAACGCACGGCGTCACTCGTGATGAGCTTCTCGGGGGCGTATGCGGCGATGCCCCTAGCCGCGACATCCGAGTCCTGCTTGCCTTGCGGGAGGAGCGGTCGCTTGGCATCCGGACCATCGAACTGGTGGTGAGGCATCGCCTTGCCATGGCGAAGCGCGATGATCGCGAAGGTGCGGAGGGTGTCGTTGTCGACCCGCGCCGCGAAACGATCGAGCACGTCGCGGTCGTGCGCGTAGCTGAGTGCCTTGCGCGCCTTCTTGATCGAGAGCCATTCGAGGTGCTCGATCTCATCGTTGGGCACGAAGGGAGATGCCGCGTGGGTCACGTCGTCGACCTCGGCCGTCCAGTAGTGCACGACCTTGTCGCGCCCGCCGGGCAGCGTGTACTCGGTCGTGCCGAGCGGCGCGCCGAGCGAGATCTCGAGGCCGGTCTCCTCGGCGATCTCCCGCACGGCGGTCTCGGGGAGGCTCTCACCCGGGTCGACCTTGCCCTTCGGGAAGGACACGTCACCGTGCCGCTCGCGGTGCACGAGGGCGACGCGGATCTTGCCCTTGACGATGCGCCAGCACACGGCTCCGGCCGCGAGCACGGGCTCCGCGGGGCTCATCGTGGTCTCACAGGGCGGCGGCGGGAGGTGATGAGGTCCATGATCACATTCTGCATGTCGTCGAGGGGCTCGCCGTCGGGGCCCTCGTACTGGCGTGCCCAGGAGCCGTCGTTCTCGAGGCGCCACGACGAGGTCGAGTCCGACATCGCGAGGTCGAACATCGTTGCGATCCGTTCGAAATGCTCGGGCTCGGTGAGTCGCACGAGCGCCTCGACTCGGCGGTCGAGGTTGCGGTGCATCATGTCGGCGCTGCCGATGTAGACCTGCGGGTCGCCGTCGTTCTCGAACCAGAACACGCGGGAGTGCTCGAGGTAGCGGCCGAGGATCGAACGCACCCGGATCGTCTCGCTGAGCCCGGGCACCCCAGGGCGGATGGCGCAGATGCCGCGGATGACGAGGTCGATCGGCACTCCCGCCTCGCTCGCGCGGTAGAGCGCGTCGATGACCTGCTCGTCGACGACCGAGTTCAGCTTGATGCGGATGCCGCTGGGCTTGCCCGCGGTCGCGTTGTCGCGCTCGGCGTTGATGCGCTTGATGAGCCCCTTGCGCAGGTGCAGGGGCGCGACGAGGAGGCGCTTGAACTTCTTCTCGATCGCGTAGCCCGAGAGTTCGTTGAAGAGTCGTGTGAGGTCGCGGCCCACGACGGGGTCGGCTGTGAAGAGCCCGAAGTCTTCATAGACGCGGCTCGTCTTGGGGTTGTAGTTGCCCGTGCCGACGTGGCTGTAGTTGCGAAGGCTGCCGTCTTTCTCCTGCCGCACGACGAGCGCGAGCTTGCAGTGCGTCTTGAGGCCCACGAGCCCGTAGACGACATGCACTCCTGCCTTCTCGAGCTTGCGCGCCCACTCGATGTTGGCCTGCTCGTCGAAGCGGGCCTTGATCTCGACGAGCGCAAGCACTGCCTTGCCCGCCTCTGCCGCGTCGATCAACGCCTCCACGATGGGGCTGTCGCCGCTCGTGCGGTACAGGGTCTGCTTGATCGCGAGCACGGCGGGATCGGATGCCGCCTGCTCAAGGAAGGCCTGCACGCTCGTGCCGAATGACTCGTAGGGGTGGTGCACGAGGATGTCGCCGCGGCTGATGGAGGCGAAGATGTTGGGCTTGGCGCCCGGCTCCGGTGGCATGAGTTCCGGGCTCGTCGCGGGCACGTGCTTGCGGTACTTGAGTGAGGGCCGGTTGATCTTGAAGACCTCGAAGAGCCCCCCGAGGTCGAGCGGCGCGGGCAGGCGGTAGACCTCCTGCGGGGTGACGCCGAGTTCGCGCACGAGCAGTTCGAGCGTGCGGTCGTCCATGTCGTCGGTGATCTCGAGCCGGATGGGCGGACCGAAGCGACGGCGCAGGAGCTCACGCTCGAGGCTCTGGATGAGGTTCTCCGACTCGTCCTCGTCGATCTCGACATCCTCGTTGCGCGTGACGCGGAACTCGTGGTGGTCAAGGATCTCCATGCCGGGGAAGAGCTCCTCGAGGTGGTTCGAGATGAGGTCTTCGAGGGGGATGAAGCGCAGCAGCCCGCGTTCGTCATCCGGCAGCTGCACGAAGCGGGGCAGGATCGTCGGCACCTTGATGCGGGCGAACTGCTCCTTGCGCGTCTTGGGGTTGCGCACCCGCACCGAGAGGTTGAGCGAGAGCCCCGAGATGTAGGGGAACGGATGCGCGGGGTCGACCGCGAGCGGCATGAGCACGGGAAAGATCTGGCTGGAGAAGATCTCGTCGACGCGGTCGCGGTCATCCTCGTGGAGGTCGGCCCATCCCTCGATGTGGATGCCGGCCTCGTCGAGTGCCGGTTTCACGATCTCGCGGAACACCCGGGCGTGCCGCTCCTGAAGCTCGTGCGCCTTGGCGCTGATGTCGGCGAGCACATCGGTGGGGGAACGGCCCACGTTGGTCGGCACGGCGATGCCCGTCGTGATGCGGCGCTTGAGCCCCGCGACGCGCACCATGAAGAACTCGTCGAGGTTGCTCGCGAAGATCGCGAGGAAGTTGACGCGCTCGAGCAGCGGCAGGGTTGGGTCCTCCGCAAGCTCGAGCACCCGCTGGTTGAACGCCAGCCAACTCAGCTCGCGGTCGAGGTAGCGATCGGCGGGCAGCGTGCCGTCGTCGACCCAGCCGACCGCGTCGTAGTCGTCGTCAAGACTGTCGGTCGCGAGCCCCGTGTCATCGATGATGCGTTCGGCGTCCATCGGCCAATCTTGGCACCGAGACCTTGCCGTCGGGTTAACGAACCTCGCGCCGGTACTGCACGTCGATCGTGTGGTCGCCGAATCCGTAGCCGCGGTACAGGCGCACAGCGGCCGTGTTGTCGGCATCGACGTAGAGCGAGGCGGTGCGGATGCCGCGGCTCACGAGTCGCGCGAGCCCCGCCTCGACGAGCCGCCGTCCGAGGCCGCCGCCCTGGCGGGACGGGTCCACGCCGACGACGTAGAACTCCCCGATGTCGTCTTCGACCTTCATCCAGACGAAGGCGGCGAGCCCGTCGGCGTCGCGGAGGAGCAGGAAGTCGCCCGCGTCGAACCAGGGTTCCGACATCCGCTCGTCCAGGTCGACCTGGGTGAGGGAGCCCTGCTCGGGGTGGCTCGCGAACGCTGCCGCGTTGAGCGCGAGCCAGTCGGCGTCGTCGCTACCCGGCCGGAAGGAGGTGAAGCCGTCGAGCGCGTTCGCGGCGGGCTCGTGGTCGGCGATGTCGCGGCGCAGCTGCAGGAGCTCGCGGATGGGTTCGAAGCCCGTGCGCGCAGCGAGGGCCCGCGATGCGGGGTGGTCGCCGTGTGCCCACGCGAGCACGTCGGGATGCTCGCCGAGCACGCGTTCGAGGAGGGCGCCGCCGATGCCGCGGCCCCGGGCATCCGGGTGCACGACCAGTTCGAGCTCGCCGGGAGTTCCGGGCCGCACTGCCGCTGCGGCATCTTCAGCCGTCGCGAGCAGTTCGCGGCGTCCGTCGCGCAACTCCACCCAGGTCTGGTCAGAGAAGGGCGGCTGGCCGTCGACCTCGGTGGCGCGGGTCGCGAGCGTACGCAGCCACTGGGGAAGCTGCTCAGGCATCATCGTGTCCCGTGAATCGGTAGCCGACATTGCGCACCGTGCCGATGAGCGACTCGAGGTCGCCGAGCTTCGCGCGAAGGCGTCGCACGTGCACGTCGACCGTGCGCGTGCCGCCGAAGTAGTCGTAGCCCCACACCTCGCTCAGCAGCTGTTCGCGTGTGAACACGCGCGAGGGGTGGCTCGCGAGGAAGCGCAGCAGCTCGAATTCCTTGAACGTGAGGTCGAGCGGCTTGCCCTGCACTTTGGCCGAGTAGCTCACCTCGTCGATCACGACACCGGATGCCTGGATCTTGCGATTCGAGGAATCCGCCGAGGAGCGACCGATGGCCAGGCGGATGCGCGCGTCCACCTCAGCGGGCCCTGCGTCGACGAGCACGACGTCGGCCACGTTCCACTCGGGTGTCACGGCGGTGAGCCCGCCCTCCGTCACGATGGCGATCACGGGGACGGAGGCTCCCGTGTTGCCGAGGATCTTGCAGAGGGCCTTGGCGGCGGCGAGGTCTTTGCGCGCATCGACCATCATGAGATCGCAACTCGGGATGTTGACCAACTGCGATGAGGTCGCGGGCACCTGACGCACCCGGTGGCTGAGGAGGGCCAGGGATGGCAGCACCTCGCTGTCGACTGCCGGAGTCAGTATCAACAGCTGCGCCAACGGGGCCTCCAAAATTTTGGAGCAAGTCTATCCAGACCGTAGCGCCGTGAATGTTCAGGCCGCATCAGGGCGTTTTCGGGGATATCAGGCAGGATTGGGGCATGACGGTCGACGAGAACACGGCACCGAACCGCTCCACGGCGCGGGTGAGCGTCGCGGCGGTGTGGCTCTTCGTCGCGGTGGGCGCCGTCATCACGGCCGTGTTCGTTGCTCCGGATGCTCGACTCCAGTGGTTCCCGATCGTGCTCGCAGCCGCGACCATCCTGTCGTTCTGCCTGCAGCTTGCGCTCGACAGCAAGGTGGGCTTCGTGAACCGACTCATGGCGAGTGTCGGGGGGTCCGTCGTGATCCTCGCGGTGGCCACCGGGGTGCTCGCCCTCGCCACGTCAGTGGAGGGGTAGAATCGCCCCATGCTCCTTGCACTCGAACTCTTCTACGTCGGACTGCTGATCCTCGCCCTCCTGGCTATCGGCGGGGTCTCCGCGGTGGTGCTGTACAACCTCTTCCGCGGCCAGCGCTAAGCCGGGGTCGCAGCACGCTGCATCCGATCGCATCGCCACGGGAGGTGCCCGAATGATCGAACTCGACGCCTCGCTCCCCTCCGAGCTGGTGCCCCTCTCCTGGCTGCTCGGCGTCTGGGAGGGCACGGGAGTCATCTCCTACCCCGTCGATGGTGACGTCAGGGAGTTCGAGTTCGGCCAGCGCGTGAGCTTCAGCCATGACGGCACGTCCTACCTCAACTACAGCTCCTCCGTGTGGCTCCTCCAGGAGGGGGAGCAACCGGCCGTCCTCACCGCCGAGACGGGGTACTGGCGCCTCTCGCGTGCCCTCGGCGAGGGCGATGTCGGCCCCGGCATGCTCCCCGGCGTGGGCGACACGCCATATTCGACCGCGAGCGAGGTCGAGACCCTCCGCAACGCTGCGGGCGCCTTCGAGATCGAGGTGTCGATCATCCACCCCGGCGGGGTGAGCGAGCTCTACCTGGGGCAGGTCAACGGCCCGCGCATCGACCTGGCGACAGATGCCGTCATGCGCTCGGCAGACGCCAAGGAGCACTCCGCGTCGACCCGCATCTATGGGCTCGTCGAGGACCACCTGCTGTGGGCCTGGGACATTGCGGCCCTCGGCCAGCAGCTCACCTCCCACGCATCCGCGAGGCTCGCCCGTGTCGACTGACCCTGCCAACACCGAGCCTGCCGGCACCGAGCCCGCCGCAACCGAGGCGTGGCGTTCCCCCTGGCTCGACCGCCCCGGCGCGGTCGAGGCCGACGAGCCGGATGCCGGCGTCGCCGCCCACTACGGCGACCCCGTGCGCGAACAGCGCGAGCTCGAGGCCGGCCGCGCCGTCGTCGACCTGTCCCACAGGGGAGTGCTCTCCCTCACTGGCCCAGACCGGCTGACCTGGCTCGACTCGATCAGCAGCCAGTCCATCGCCCGGCTCGCGCCAGGCGACTCCGCCGAGACTCTCATCCTCGACCCGCAGGGCCGCATCGAGCATTCCGTACGCATCGTCGATGACGGCGAGACCGCATGGCTCCTCGTCGACCGCAGCCAAGCGGATGCCCTCGCCGCCTGGCTCCTGCGCATGCGCTTCATGATGCGGGTCGAGATCGCCGACCGCAGCGCCGACTTTGCGACCCTGGGCCACATCGGGCCCGTCGACCTGCCCGCTGTGGAGCGCGCTGGCGTGGCGCTGGTGTGGCGTGACCCGTGGACCGAGGTTGTCGCGGGCGGGTGGCAGTATGCGGAGGGCGAGCATCCC
Organism: Salinibacterium sp. GXW1014; assembly: GCF_044769865.1. Taxonomy (NCBI): domain Bacteria; kingdom Bacillati; phylum Actinomycetota; class Actinomycetes; order Micrococcales; family Microbacteriaceae; genus Salinibacterium; species Salinibacterium sp. GXW1014. The sequence goes on along the minus strand of NZ_JBIZWA010000001.1, from coordinate 687,571 downwards.
TCGCCCGCGTTCCCGTACCGGGAGACGCTCATCGAGCGCGCCGCGCTCGAGAGCCTCGACACGCCTCCCGCGGGGGTGCTCGCGCTCGAGGCGCTCCGGGTGGCCGCGTGGCGCCCACGGCTCGTGACGGAGGCCGACGAGCGGTCCATCCCCCACGAACTTGACTGGCTGCGCAGCGCGGTGCACCTCAACAAGGGTTGCTACCGCGGCCAGGAGACGGTCGCGAAGGTGCACAACCTCGGTCGTCCGCCCCGCCGCCTCGTCATGCTGCACCTCGACGGCTCCGATGACCTGCTGCCGCAGCGCGGTGACACCGTCGTGCTGGGCGAGAAGGAGGTCGGCGCCGTGACATCCGTCGCCCGCCACCACGAGCTCGGGCCCATCGCCCTCGCCGTCATCAAGCGGTCGACCGACCCGGTCGAGACGCTGACGGTGGTGACGAATGGCGGCCCGGTCGCTGCCGGCCAAGAGGTCATCGTGCCTGTCGGCGCGGGCGCGACGGCCGACATCCCGCGTCTGCCGCGGCTGGGGGCGGCTACGCGCCCCACGCGCCCCGGCGCGAATGGCTGAGAGCGGCAGCGCCCGGCGGCTCGAACGCCGCCTCAACCGCAGCCTGGACGCCCGGGCGGCGCTGGGCCGTGTTGCCGAATCGGCACCGAACATCGCGCAGATCGTGCTGGCGGCCATGCTGGCGTGGCTCATCGCGCACGAGGTGCTCGGTCATCCGACCCCCGCGATCGCGCTCGTCTCGACCCTGACGATCCTGGGATTCAACCGCGACGCCCGCCCCCGGCGCGTGCTCGAGTCTGCCGTCGGCATCCTCGTTGGCATCGTGCTCAGCGAGGTCGCGCTGCTCGTGGTCGGGTCGGGGTGGTGGCAGATCGCCACGGTGCTCACCGTCACCCTCTTCGTGGCCCGACTGCTGTCACCTAGTGCACCGTTTGCGATCGCGGCGGGAGTGCAGTCGATCCTCGTGATGGTGCTGCCCGCGCCCGACGGCGGCGTGTTCACGCGGAGCATCGACGGGCTCGTGGGAGGCCTCGTCGCCCTCGCCGTCACCGCACTGCTTCCGCGAGACCCGCGACGCATCGCCCGGCGTGACGCGCAGCGGCTGCTCGCGACGCTCTCGGAGTCGCTCTCGTCGGTCGTCGAGGCGCTTCGCGACGGACAGGAGCCAGCGGCATCCCTCGCACTCTCCAGGCTGCGGCGCACGCAGGCGCTCATCGACGCATGGGCGCAGTCGCAAGAATCGGCGATCGCGATCGCGCGTATCTCACCCTTCCTGCGGCGTCATTTGCCGGCACTGCGGCGGCAGTCGCAGGTGTTGGCGGGCCTCGACCTGGCCGCGCGCCACCTTCGTGTCATCTCGCGCCGTATCGCCTTCCTCGTGCGGGATGGAGAGCAGCGGCCGGCGCTCGCCGGCCTCGTGCAGCAGGTGGCGGACGCCGTCACCCTCCTTGGCGAGAGCCTCGACGACCCCGCCGCCGCCGAGCGTGCCCGCGGCGTGCTCGTGGACGTCATGCCCATGCTCGACCCGAGCAACTCCCTGCCCGGGGCCCGCATGCCGACGACGATCGTCGTGCACCTGCTGCGGCCGCTCGTCGTCGACCTCCTCGTGGCCACTGGCATGCGGCCAGAGGAGGCGCGGACGCTTCTTCCCAGCTCCTAGGGCTACTCGGCGCCGGGCGTGCCGTCGGTCGTCTTGGGTGCGGGCTCCGACTCGGCCTCGGGCGTGGCATCCGGGGTCATGTCTGCCGCCTCGAGGTCGGATGTCCACGCATAGACGGTGTCGCCGGCGGCGCTCACGTAGACAGGGCGGATCATGCGCTTCTCGTTGCACTCCCACGCCTCCGCGAACTCCTCGTCGGGCCACCAGGTGGAGTCGATCGCGGCGGGCGGTGCCTCCGCGATGGGTTCGCAGCGGGCATCCTTGAAGCCCTTGCTTGAGGTGTAGCGGAGCAGGTACCCGGGCTCAGCGCTCGGCATGAGCCGCACGTCGATGTCGGTCGCGTCCTTCGGCACGAAGCTCGGCATCGCGAAGGCAAGTTGCCCCGTCGTGGGCGCGTCGGCGTACACCTCGAAGTGGCGCTCCTCGGGGTCCTTGGGCGGGCCGTCCTCGAAGATCATGTCGATGACGGCGCAACCGGCGAGGGTCGATGTGGCGAGGGCGGCGGCCGCGGTGGCGGCGAGTAGGCGTGAAACGTTCATGGTTCCATCCCACTGCGCAGGCGGCCCCTGCCGCGTCGGCCTCGGGTCGCCTCCCGGTAGTCCTGAGGGATGACATCGCATCCGCCAGACCCTGAGCCCTCAGTACACTGTCCGCATGACCTACACGCTCATCCTCCTCCGCCATGGCCGCAGCGACTGGAACGAGAAGAACCTCTTCACAGGATGGGTGGACGTGCCCCTCACCGAGGAGGGCCGCGCCGAGGGGCGTCGCGCGGGTGAACTCATGGCCCAGGAGGGCCTGCTGCCCGACATCCTCCACACCTCGCTGCTCAAGCGCGCCATCCACACGGCGAACATCGCGCTCGAGGCCTGCGACCGCGACTGGATCGACGTGACCCGTTCATGGCGGCTCAACGAGCGCCACTACGGCGCGCTGCAGGGCCTCGACAAGGCCGACACCCTCGCGAAGTACGGCGAGGAACAGTTCATGACGTGGCGCCGCAGCTTCGACACCCCGCCGCCGCCCCTCGATGACGACAACGAGTTCTCGCAGGCAGGCGACCCCCGCTACGCCGAGCTCGGCGACGAGCTGCCCCGCACCGAGTGCCTCAAAGACGTGATCGAGCGGATGCTTCCCTACTGGGAGTCCGACATCACGCCTGACCTCGCGGCGGGCAAGACCGTGCTGGTCACGGCGCACGGCAACTCCCTGCGCGCCCTCGTCAAGCACCTCGACGGCATCTCGGATGACGACATCGCTGCCCTGAACATCCCCACGGGCATCCCGCTCGTCTACGAACTCGGCGAAGACTTCATGCCGGTCGCGCCCTCGCGGTACCTCGACCCCGAGGCGGCCGCCGCGGGCGCCGCCGCCGTCGCGGCACAGGGCAAGCACTAGGCCCTCGAAGTAGAGAAAATGCCCATCCCGCCGAGCGGGATGGGCATTTTCTCTGCACTCAAAGGGTCAGTCGACCGGAATCCAGTCACCCGTCGCGAGGTACTGCACCTTCTTGGCGATCGAGACGGCGTGGTCGGCGAAGCGCTCGTGGTACCGCGAGGCGAGCGTCGCGTCGACCGTGTCTTCAGCGCCGCCCTTCCACTTCTCACCGAGCACGGTGTCGAAGACGCTGAGGTGCAGCGCGTCGACCTTGTCGTCGTCATTGCGGATCTCCTCGGCGAGGCGCACGTCCTCCGTGCGCAGCAGCTCCGCGAGCTTGCGCGCCATGGTGACATCCAGCTGCCCCATCTCGGCGAAGGTGGGCCGCAGCGTCTTGGGCACAACCTTCTCAGGGAAGCGATAACGGGCGAGCTGGGCGATGTGCTCGCTCATGTCGCCCATGCGCTCGAGCGAGGCCGAGATGCGCAGGGCACTCACGACGATGCGCAGGTCGCGCGCGACCGGCTGCTGGCGAGCAAGGATGTTGATGGCGAGCTCGTCGAGGCTGATGGCGAGTTCGTCGATCTTGTCATCGTCGGCGATGACCCGCTCGGCGAGCGAGACGTTGGATTCGTTGAAGGCGCGGGTGGCGTTCTCGATCGAGATGGCGACGAGGCTCGCGATCTCGACGAGACGCTCCTGCACCTCCTGCAGTTCCTGTTGGAAGACTTCGCGCATCGACCGTTCCTCATTCCTGGCGTTAATGGTGCGGGGCAGTGAGCCCGCACAATCCCGGGCCATCCTGACCGGGGAAGGTTAACGCGGGGTGAGCATCCGTTGAACACCTCGGCTTCTCAAAGCGAACCAGCAGCCACCCGGACGGACGGGGTCGAGATGTAACTAATCTAGTCGCTATGGAACCCAGCGTGCTGGTTGCCCTGTCGTTGCTCTTCGGCCTTGCCGTGGGCGCTGCGCTGGTCAGCCTGATTCACTATGCCGCCCGCCGGGGCGAGCGAGCCGTGGCGGTGGTGCGCGGCGGCGTTCCTGACGGCGTGGAGCAGGTGCTCGACGCGCTCGAGACCGCCGGGGTCGTACTCGACCCTTCCAACAACGTCATGAAGGCCTCGCCGGGCGCGCTCGCCTTCGGCCTCGTCGCGCAACAGTCGCTCGTGCATCCGGAGCTCGTGGAGATCGTCGACCGGGTGCGACGCGAGGGTGATCCCGTCTCGCAGGAGGTCGTGCTCTCGCGTGGCCCCTTCAGCGACGCCAATGTGCACCTCTTCGTGCGCGTCGCCCGCATCGGCTCCCGCTTCGTGCTGCTGCTCGCGGAGGACCGCACGGAGGCCTACCGGCTCGACGAGGTGCGGCGCGACTTCGTCGCCAACATCAGTCATGAACTGAAGACCCCGATCGGCGCGGTCGGGCTGCTTGCCGAGGCGCTGCAGTCGGCATCCGACGATCCTGAGCAGGTGCGACGGTTCGCCAAGCGCCTCACGAAGGAGTCTGACCGGCTGGCGCGCATCACCAAGGAGATCATCGAGCTCTCGAGGCTGCAGGCGGCGGATGCCCTTGCCAAGCCCGAGCTCGTCGAAGTCGACGACATCGTGGCCGCCGCGATCGACGCGAGTCGCGTGCAGGCCGACAAGCACCGCATCACGCTCGTCAGTGGCGGCGCGACGGGTGCGCAGGTCTACGGCGACGAGCCGATCCTCGTCGCCGCCGTGCACAATCTCGTGTCGAATGCCGTGCAGTATTCGCCGGACGGCTCGCGGATCGGCGTCGGCGTGACGCACAGCGACGGCGTCGTCGAGGTTGCGGTGACCGACCAGGGCATCGGCATCCCCGAGGAGGACCTCGAGCGGGTCTTCGAGCGCTTCTACCGCATCGACCCGGCTCGCGCCCGCAACACGGGCGGCACGGGCCTCGGACTCAGCATCGTCAAGCACGCGGTGCAGAACCACGGTGGCGACGTGCGCGTGTGGTCGCAGGTCGGCCGCGGTTCCACCTTCACCATCCGTCTTCCCGAGGCATCGCAGTCGTCGCTCAAGTCGATGACGGATGCCGCGACCGGCCCAACCCCGCTCCTGCCGAGCCCAGCCACCCTAGAGGGAGTCTCGTGACCCGCATCCTGATCGTCGAAGACGAACGTTCGCTGAGCGAGCCGCTCGAGTACCTCCTCGCGAAGGAGGGCTACGACGTCACCATCGCCGACGACGGCACCGCCGCGATGGAGGAGTTCGAGCGGGGCGGCATCGACCTCGTGCTGCTCGACCTCATGCTGCCCGGCATCTCGGGCACCGAGGTGTGCCGTCGCATCCGTGCCGTCTCGCAGCTGCCGATCATCATGCTCACGGCGAAGGATTCCGAGGTTGACATCGTCGTGGGGCTCGAACTCGGGGCCGACGACTACGTCACGAAGCCCTACTCAAGCCGGGAGCTGCTCGCACGGGTGCGCGCCGTGCTGCGACGGCGGGTGGAGCCGGCCGAGGAACTCGACCCCGCGATCGTCGAGGTCGGCCCCGTGAGCATGGATACCGACCGCCACACGGTCGAGGTGCGCGGCGCGGAGGTGCCCATGCCGCTCAAGGAGTTCGAGTTGCTCGAGGTGCTGCTGCGCAACGCGGGCCGGGTGCTGACCCGCGGTCAGCTGATCGACCGCGTCTGGGGCTCTGACTATTTCGGCGACACCAAGACCCTCGACGTGCACATCAAGCGGCTGCGCTCGAAGATCGAGCAGACGCCATCGGAGCCGAAGCTGCTCGTGACAGTGCGTGGGCTGGGCTACCGCTTCGAAGACGAGTCGGCCTAGACGTCAGGTCGAGCGGCGCGCTGAAGCGCCGCACACGAAGGCGGTTGGACTGACGGACGCTCAGACTTGGCGGATGCCGCGGGCGCCCTACGGGGCGAGGTCGGAGTACTCGGGCAGCGACTCGTCGAGCACCGGCACGAGCAGCTGCTTGCCGGTCTCGTTGCCGTGCTGCACAAAGATGGGGATGAGCGAGCCGAGCTCCGCGTCGATGCCCTCGAGCTCGAAGACCTCTTCGCTGCCGATCGACTTGACCTCGCCGGGCGCGACCGTGACGGTGCGGTCCTGCTTGCCGTCGCTGCCCTCGAACTGGATGGTGATGCGTGCGCGCTCGGTGCCCTTGTTGGCGAAGCCCGCCACGAGGTTGCCGTTCTCGCCGTCCTGGGAGACGACGAGGGCGTTGAGCACCTTGACGTCACCGATCGTGGCGCCGACGCCGTCACTCGGGTCGTAGGACTCGGTGGTCGCCTGCGGCGTGATGAAGCCGCAGCCCGTGGCGACGAGTGCGATGCTCGCCGAGAGGGCGACGGTGGCGACGGTGCGAGCTCTCACGGGGAACCCTCCAGGTGAGTCGGAACAGGTGCATGTGGCCGCCGGGAGATCCCCGTCGCGGCAGTTCTGAGTTTATCCTACGGCCCTCAGGCCCGGTGCCCGGCGGGCAGGCCGAAGGGGGGCGCCCCTGTGGTAAACTGGGGGCCACGGAATGGAGCTTAACCCATGCTTTTCGAGGTCGGCGAAACCGTCGTATACCCGCACCACGGTGCTGCAACCATCATTGAGGTCAAGAAGCGCGTCATCAAGGGCGAAGAGAAGCTCTACCTCAAGCTCAATGTCACTCAGGGCGACCTGACGATCGAGGTCCCGGCTGACAACGTCGACCTCGTCGGTGTGCGTGATGTCATCGGCCAGGAGGGCCTCGACAAGGTGTTCGAGGTGCTGCGCGCTCCCTTCACCGAGGAGCCCACCAACTGGTCACGCCGCTACAAGGCCAACCTTGAGAAGCTCGCCTCCGGCGACGTCATCAAGGTCTCCGAGGTCGTGCGCGACCTCTGGCGCCGCGACCAGGACCGCGGCCTCTCCGCCGGCGAGAAGCGCATGCTTGCCAAGGCGCGCCAGATCCTCGTCTCGGAGCTCGCGCTCGCAGAGAAGACTGACGAGGAGAAGGCGTCGGGCATGCTCGACGATGTGCTCGCCTCCTAGTCGGCACCAACGCTTCACGGCCCCGCCTTCGCGACAGCGACGGCGGGGCTTCTGCGTTGTCGGCCGGCGCTACCCTCGTAAGCATGCATGAGCCTCGCACCGCTGTCGTAATCGTCGCCGCAGGCAGCGGCGCCCGCCTGGGACTCGGCGAGCCCAAGGCCTTCGTCAGGGTTGCCGGGCGCACCCTGCTGGGCCATGCCGTCGCATCCGTGCTGGGCATGACCGCACCGGCCCAGGTCGTCGTCGTCGCGCCGACGGACCGCGTCGAGGCGGCGGAGTCGATCGCGCGAGAGCTCGCGGGGCCGGTCGCCGACCTCGTGACGGCCGTCGCGGGTGGTTCCACCCGTCAGGAGTCGGTCGCGGCGGGGCTTGCCGCGGTGCGCGGCTCGGTCGACGTCGTGCTCGTGCACGATGCTGCGCGGGCGTTCACGCCCTCGTCGCTCTTCGACACGGTGGCGGATGCCGCACGCGCGACTCGCGCGGGCGTGCTGCCCGTGCTGCCGGTCGCCGACACGATCAAGCAACTCAAGCGCGATGGTTCGGTCGTGGGTACCCCGGATCGCTCAGAGCTGGCGGCAGCGCAGACCCCGCAGGGATTCCCGCGAGCACAGCTCGTCGCTGCATACGCCGGGGCAACCGTTGAGCACACGGACGACGCAGCCCTCTTCGCCGCGGCCGGCCACGCCGTCACGACGGTCTCGGGCGATCCGCTGGCGTTCAAGGTCACGACGCCGTGGGACCTCTCCCGCGCCGAGACGCTTGCGGCCGGGCGTTCGAGTGACGTGCCGGTCTTCCGCAGCGGTATCGGCCTCGACGTTCATGCCTTCGATCCCGAGAGCCCGCTGTGGCTCGGCGGCGTCTACTGGCCGGACGAACCGGGGCTCAAGGGCCACAGCGACGGGGATGCCGTCTGCCACGCCATCTGCGACGCGCTGCTCTCGGCCGCGGGGCTCGGCGACATCGGCGGCCGCTTTGGCACCGCCGACGACCGCTTCGCTGGTGCCCACGGCGACGTCTTCATTCGGGAGACCGTGCGACTGGTCGCGGGGGCCGGCTATGAGGTCGTCAACGTCGCCGTGCAGGTGATCGCGAACCAGCCCAAGCTCGCGGGGCGCCGCGTCGAACTCGAGCAGAACCTCAGCGGTCTCGTCGGCGCGCCGGTAAGTGTCTCCGCGACGACCTCGGACGGTCTCGGGTTCCCGGGGCGCGGCGAGGGGCTGACGGCGCTCGCGACCGCGCTCATCCGCTCGGTGAACTAGCGGGCCGAGGCATCCGTCGGCCGAGTCGTGCCGCGCTTCGCTCGAATAAGCTTGGGCGCATGACCGTGCGCCTCTACGACTCCCGTGCCCAGGAGTTGCTCGACTTCGAACCGCTCGAGCCAGGTCGCGTGGGCATCTACGTCTGCGGACCCACCGTGCAATCGTCGCCGCACATCGGGCACCTGCGCTCGGCCCTCGTCTACGACCTGTGGCGCCGCTGGTTCACCTGGCGCGGCTACGACGTCACCTTCGTGCGCAACGTCACCGACATCGACGACAAGATCCTCGCGAACGCCTCCGAGTCGGAGGAGTGGTGGGCGCTCGCCTACCGCGTGGAGCTCGAGTTCACCGCCGGGTACCGTGCCCTCGGCATCCTCGCCCCGACCTATGAGCCGCGCGCGACCGCGAGCATCGGGCAGATGCAGGAGATCATCCAGCGACTCATCGACCGTGGCCACGCCTACGCGGCGGAGGACGGCTCGGGCGACGTCTACTTCGACACGGCGTCGTGGCCGACCTACGGGGAGCTGACGCGTCAGGGGCTCGATGACATGGCGCCCGCGACGGATGCCGACCCGCGTGGCAAGCGCGACCCCCGCGACTTCGCGCTCTGGAAGGGGCACAAGCCGGAGGAGCCAGCCTCGGCGAGTTGGCCGTCGCCCTGGGGCGCGGGACGGCCCGGCTGGCACATCGAGTGCTCGGCCATGTCGTCGCGCTATCTCGGCCCGGCGTTCGACATCCACGGCGGTGGGCTCGACCTGCGCTTCCCGCATCACGAGAACGAGCTCGCCCAGTCGGCCGCCGCGGGGGATGCCTTCGCCAGCTACTGGGTGCACAACGGCCTCGTGAACGTCAACGGGCAGAAGATGTCGAAGTCGCTCGGCAACTCCGTCTTCGCGAGTGACCTGCTCTCGGCTGCACGCCCTCTCGCCGTGCGCTACTACCTCGGCTCGGCGCACTACCGCTCCACGATCGACTACCACGACGGGGTGCTGGAGGAGGCCGACTCGGCGATCGAGCGGATCGAGGGCTTCCTGCGGAGAGCCGACCGACGCATCTCGTCCACGCGGTTCGCAGCCGAGGTGGTGCGGGATGTGCCCGAGGAGTTCGCCGCGGCGATGGACGACGACCTCTCGGTGCCCCAGGCGATCGCCGTCATCCACGACACCGTGCGGGCCGGCAATGCGGCGCTCGACAACGAGGATCTCGCGACGGCCGCGCGCGCTCAGGGTGCCGTGCTTGCGATGACCGACATCCTGGGCATCAATCCGCTCAGCGTAGAGTGGCAGACTGCAGCGGATGAGCCGGCCGTCACGGCCCTCTCCTCCCTCGTGACGCGACTGCTCGACAGTCGGCGGGTTGCGCGCGAGGCGCGGGACTTCGCCGAGGCCGACCGCATCCGTGACGAGCTTGCCGCCGCGGGCATCCAGATCGAGGACACCCCGGAAGGCCCACATTGGAGCCTCACAGACAGATAGCAGTGCCGAGCAGTAGGGACACCCCATGAAGAACAGCGGAAACAAGCCCAGGGCCGGAGCCGTGCGCAAGAGCCGCAAGGGGCCCCAGGTCGGCTCTGGCGGCCAGGGTCGCCAGGCCCTCGAGGGTCGCAAGCCGACCCCCAAGGCGGAGGACCGCCCGTACCACCCCGCGGGCAAGCGCAAGGCGGCGCAGGAGCGTCTCGCCGAGAAGCGCGGTGGCCGGGGCGGCAAGCCCCAGCAGGCCGATGGCGGCCGCCCGCCGCAGTCGCGCCAGCGCAAGTCGGAGCAGGGCGCCAACCAGGCCGAGGTCGTGACGGGCCGCAACTCGGTCGTCGAGGCGCTGCGCGCCAAGATCCCGGCAACGGCGCTCTACATCGCGACCCGCATCGAGTACGACGACCGCGTCAAGGAGATCATGTCGATCGCCACGAAGCGCGGCCTCCCCGTGCTCGAGGTCATGCGTCCGGAGCTCGACCGCATGGGCGGCTTCGACTCCGTGCACCAGGGCGTCGCCCTCAAGGTGCCGCCCTATGAGTACGCGCACCCCATCGACCTCTTCGACCTCACGGTCGACCGCGGCCAGGTGCCCCTGTTTGTGGCACTCGATGGCATCACCGACCCGCGCAACCTGGGGGCGATCATCCGCTCGACCGCTGCCTTTGGTGGCCAGGGCGTCATCGTGCCGCAACGTCGCTCGGTCGGCATGACCGCCTCGGCGTGGAAGACCTCGGCCGGCGCCGCCGCCCGCACGCCCGTCGCGATGGCGGCGAACCTCACGCAGACACTCAAGGCGCTCAAGGACCGCGGCGCCTTCGTGCTCGGCCTCGACGGTGACGGCGACATCGACCTGCCGTCGCTGCAGCTCGCGAAGGAGCCGCTCGTGATCGTCGTCGGCAGCGAGGGCAAGGGGCTCTCTCGCCTCGTGACCGAGACGTGCGACGCAATCGTGTCAATCCCGATCAGCGCCGCGACGGAGTCGCTCAACGCGGGCATCGCCGCGAGTGTGACCCTCTACGAGGTGTCGAGGCAGCGCGCCGCCCGCTAGGGTCGATGCCGTCGGCGACGGGAGCGGCAGTGGCAACAATCGACATCAACAGTGACCTTGGCGAGGGCTTCGGTCGCTGGGAGTTGGGCGACGACCTCGCCATGCTCCAGCTCGTGTCGAGCGCCAACGTCGCGTGTGGTTTCCACGCCGGAGACCCCCGCTCGATCCTGCGCACGGTCAGGGGCGCGCGGGCTGCCGGTGTCGCGATCGGCGCGCATCCCGGCTACCGCGACCTCGCCGGCTTCGGCAGGCGCAACATCGACGTCGAGAGCGCAGACCTCGTCGCGGACGTGATCTACCAGATCGGGGCCCTGCAGGGGATTGCGGCATCCGTCGGTGCACAGCTCAGCTATGTGAAGCCGCACGGCGCGCTCTACAACACGGCTGTGCACGACGAGCGGCAGGCGCGGGACGTGGTCGAGGCGATCGTCGCGATCGACCCGCGCCTGGCCGTCATGGGCCTCCCCGGCTCGGCCCTGCTTCGGCTGGCCGAGGAGGCGGGCCTCCGCACGGTCGCTGAGGCCTTCGCCGATCGCGCCTACACGCCAGAGGGCACCCTCGTGTCTCGCCGGGAACCGGGAGCCGTGCTGCACGACCCCGACGAGGTGGCCGAGCGGATGCTGCGGCTCGTGACCGAGGGAACCGTGACGGCGATCGACGGTTCGGTGGCGCGGGTGCGCGCCGACTCCATCTGCGTGCACGGCGACAGCCCTGGCGCGCTCGAGATGGCCCGGCGCGTGCGGCAGCGGCTCGAGGCGGCCGGCGTGCAGATCGCCCCCGTGGTCGCCGCCTGAGCCCCATGCGAGTGCTTCCCGCCGCCGATGACGCGGTGCTCGTCGAGGTCGATGACCTGGGCCAGGCGATGGCGCTGCACGCCTCGCTCGTCGCGGAGCCACTCCGCGGCGTCGTCGAGCTGGTGCCGGGCGCCCGCACCGTGCTGCTGAGGTACGAGCCGGCCGCCGTGACGGCGGAGCGGCTCGTCGAGTTCCTGCGAGCCCGCACATTGGGCACCGCCGAGGCGAGCTCGGGAACGCTCGTGGAGATCCCCGTGCACTACGACGGCGACGACCTCGCTGAGGTTGCCGCGATCCTCGGCCTGAGCGAGCGCGAGGTCGTCGAGCGGCACACGGGCACCGAGTATCGCGTGGCCTTCACCGGGTTCGCGCCGGGCTTCGCCTACCTCAGCGGTGGTGACCCCGCGCTCGACGTGCCGCGCAGGGCGACGCCGCGCACGCGCATCCCGGCCGGCTCCGTCGGCCTCGCGGGCACCTTCAGCGGCGTCTACCCGCGCGAGAGTCCCGGCGGCTGGCAGCTCATCGGCGTGACCGACGTGCCCATGTGGGACCTCTCGCGCGAGACGCCCGCCCTGCTGCAGCCCGGCGACCGCGTGCGCTTCGTCGAAGCTCGGGGCGCGCGGCGTGGCCCGGTGCGCACCGCGGATGCCACGAGCCCAGCGGCAGCAGAAGGGCCCACCCTCGAGGTGCGGCAGGCGGGCATCCAGTCGCTCGTGCAGGACCTGGGGCGAGCCGGGCACGCGAGCCTCGGCGTCTCCCCGTCGGGGGCCCTCGATCGTCGCTCGCTGCGCGAGGCCAACCGGCTCGTCGGCAATGAGGCGGGCGCTGCTGGCATCGAGGTCGCGCACGGTGGACTCGTCGTCGTGAGTCGCGGGGTGACGGAGGTGGCGGTCACGGGCGCGGTCGGCGAGCTGCGGCTCGTGTCGGCGGCGGGGGAGAGCGCCGTGCTGCCGAGGCGCGCCATCGCGCTCGAGGACGGGGAGGAGCTTCACATCGGCGCCCCAGCGCGCGGCGTGCGCGCCTACCTCGCCGTGCGGCACGGACTCGAGGCTGAAGTCGTGCTCGGCAGCCGCTCGACCGACACGCTCTCGGGCCTCGGCCCTCCCGCACTCGCCCCGGGCACGCGACTCTCGGTGCGCAGGGCCGCTCGCGGCATCCGGGTGGTCGATACGGCGCAGTCGCCCGAACGCTCGTTCCCCGCGCCAAGCGAACTGGTCGTGCTCGACGTCGTGCTGGGGCCGCGCAGCGATTGGTTCACGCACGATGCACTCGAGCTCCTGCAGCGACAGGAATGGCACGTGACGCCGCGCTCGAACCGCGTCGGGCTGCGGCTCGACGGCGCACAACCGCTCGAGCGGACGGTCCACGGCGAACTCCCGAGCGAGGGCACGGTCACGGGTGCGATCCAGGTGCCGGCCGATGGGCAGCCCGTGCTGTTCCTTGCCGACCACCCGCTGACGGGCGGGTATCCCGTCATCGGCGCCGTCGCATCCCACCACCTCGACCTTGCGGGCCAGCTGCCGGCGGGCTGTCGTGTGCGCTTCCGAGCGCTCGGGCCGTTTCACGCCTTCGCTGACTGACGCTGCCCAGATCGCGTGATTAGGATCGCGGTATGGAGACACGATGGGGTGTCGCTGGCACCGGTCTGGGTGCCGCCGCGACCTATGGCAGGCCACAGGGCCCGGCCGCATGACGGAATCACTGCGCACACTGGTCGAAGAGCTCAGGGAGCGGATGCACGCGGCGCGGCAGGGCGGCTCGGCCAGCGCCCGTGAGAAGCACACGGCGCGGGGCAAGCTGTTGCCGCGCGAACGGGTGGACCGCCTGCTCGACCCGGGCAGCCCGTTCCTCGAGATCGCTCCCCTCGCGGCCGAGGGCATGTACGGGGGAGAGGTGCCGAGCGCGGGCGTCATCGCGGGCATCGGCATGGTGAGCGGCCGCCAATGCGTCATCGTTGCCAACGACGCGACCGTGAAGGCGGGCACGTACTACCCGCTCACGGTGAAGAAGCACCTGCGCGCGCAGGAGATCGCGCTGCAGAACAGGCTTCCCGCGATCTACCTGGTCGACTCGGGCGGGGGCTTCCTGCCGATGCAGGACGAGGTGTTCCCCGACAAGGAACACTTCGGGCGCATCTTCTACAACCAGGCGCAGATGAGCGCTCGCGGCATCCCGCAGGTGTCGGCCGTCATGGGTTCCTGCACGGCGGGCGGCGCCTACATTCCGGCGATGTCGGATGAGACGGTCATCGTGCGCAAGCAGGGCACGATCTTCCTCGGCGGGCCACCCCTCGTGAAGGCGGCGACGGGGGAGGTCGTCAGCGCGGAGGAGCTCGGCGGCGGCGACGTGCACGCGCGCACCTCCGGCGTCGCCGACCACCTCGCGGAGGACGACGACCACGCGCTCCAGATCGTGCGCAACATCGTCGCGACCTTCGAACGGCACGAGGCGCCGAGCCTGCAGCAGCGCGAGATCGTCGAGCCGCTGCACGAGCAGGAGGGGCTGTATGACGTCGTGCCCGTCTCCTCTCGCACGCCCTATGACGTGCGTGAGGTCATCCGGCACATCGTCGACGGCTCCGAGCTGCAGGAGTTCAAGGAGCTCTATGGCACGACGCTCGTCACGGGCTTCGCCCGCATCTGGGGGTACCCGGTCGGGATCGTCGCCAACAACGGGATCCTCTTCTCGGAGTCCGCGCTCAAGGGTGCCCACTTCGTCGAGCTGTGCAACCAGCGCGGCATCCCGCTCGTGTTCCTGCAGAACATCACGGGATTCATGGTGGGCCGCGAGTACGAGAACGGCGGCATCGCGAAGGACGGGGCAAAACTCGTGACGGCCGTGGCGGGGTCCGTCGTCCCCAAGTTCACGGTCGTGATCGGCGGCTCCTACGGTGCCGGCAACTACGGCATGTGCGGCCGCGCCTATGACCCGCGCTTCCTCTGGATGTGGCCCAACGCCCGCATCTCGATCATGGGCGGCGAGCAGGCGGCATCCGTGCTCGCGACCGTGCGCCGCGACGCGATCGAGGCGAAGGGTGGCGAATGGTCGCCCGAGGAGGAGGCCGCCTTCCGCGACCCGATCCTCACGCAGTATGAGGAACAGGGTTCGCCCTACTACTCGACCGCCCGCCTCTGGGATGACGGCGTCATCGACCCCGCCGACACGCGCCGCGTGCTCGGCATGGGCCTGTCGGTCGCCGCCAACTCCCCGATCCCGGCGCCGTCCTACGGCGTCTTCAGGATGTGACGCGCATGTCATTCAGCACGCTCCTGGTGGCCAATCGCGGCGAGATCGCCCTGCGGGTGATCCGTGCAGCCCGGGCCAGGGGGCTGCGCACGGTTGCCGTGTATTCGGATGCCGACCGCGGCGCACCCCACACCCGGGCGGCGGATGTCGCGGTGCGGCTCGGCCCCACGCCGGCATCCGAGTCCTACATGAACATCCCGGCGATCCTCGCGGCGGCGAGGGCCACGGGCGCCGAGGCGATCCACCCCGGTTACGGATTCCTCTCGGAACACGCGCCCTTCGCCCGCGCCGTCACCGAGGCGGGACTCATCTTCGTGGGCCCCAGCGCCGACGTGATCGAGGCGATGGGGCGCAAGGATGCCGCTCGCGAGCTCGCGATCCAGGCCGGCGTGCCGGTCGTGCCGTCCGTTGCCGTGACGCGCGGCGGCGCCCAGGCCGAGGGCCTCGAGTTTCCCGTGCTCATCAAGGCGGCCGCGGGCGGCGGCGGCAAGGGGATGCGCATCGTCCGCACCCCGGCCGAGTTCGATGCCTCCTTCGACGCCGCCGAGCGTGAGGCGCAGAAGTCTTTCGGCGACGCGACCCTCCTCGTCGAGCGGTACCTGCCGGACGGGCGGCACGTCGAGGTGCAGGTGCTCGCGGATGCGCACGGCAACGTCGTGCACCTCTTCGAGCGCGACTGCTCGACGCAGCGGCGCCACCAGAAGGTGCTTGAGGAGGCTCCCGCGCCGACGATCTCCGAGGCGGTGCGCGAGCAGCTCACGAGCGCATCCGTCGCACTCGCGAAGGCGGTCGGCTACACGAATGCGGGCACGGTGGAGTTCCTCGTGTCGGGGGAGGAGTGCTTCTTCCTCGAGATGAACACCCGCATCCAGGTCGAACATCCCGTGACCGAACTCATCACGGGCCTCGACCTCGTGCAGTTGCAGCTCGCGGTGGCCGCGGGCGAGCCGCTCCCGTTCACGCAGCAGGACGTGCGCATGCGCGGCCACGCGATCGAGGCGCGCGTCTACGCGGAGGACCCCTTCAACAGCTACCTGCCGCAGACCGGCACCGTCAGCCGCCTCGTCTGGCCGGCGGATGCCCGCATCGACACCGCCCTCGAGGAGGGCCAGCAGGTCGGCACCGCCTACGACCCCATGCTCGCGAAGGTCATCGTGCACGGGCGGAGCCGCGAACTCGCGCGACAGGCCCTCGTGGAGGCGCTCGGCGCATCCGCCATCGTCGGGGTCACGACGAATCTCGGATTCCTGCGGGCGCTCGCGGACTCCGCCGACTTCCGTGACGCGAGCATCACGACCTCGTTCCTCGATGCGAATCCCGCGGCGATCGAGGCTCCGGATGCCACGATCCCCGCCATCTTCGCGACGTGGGCGCTCGCCGGGGCGACGCCGAGCACGGGGCATCCGTTCGGCGTCGCAGACGGGTGGCGCATGGGGCAGCCCGCAGCATCGTGGAGCACGAGCATCGCGGTGGACGCCGTCGCCACCCGTGTCTCGCTCGACCGCGCTGACGGCCGCATGGCCGTGGGGGAGTCGCAGCATTCGGTGTCGCTCGTTGACGAGACCCCCGAACGGCTGCGCCTGGAGGTCGACGGGGTCGTGCATGCCGCGACCGTCATCGTCTCGGCCGATGGGGCGGACGTCGCATACCTGGGGCAGAGTCATCGACTGCCTCTCGTGCGCCGGCGCGGCGTCGTGGCGGATGCCCAGGCGAGCGACGGCGTTGTGCTCTCACCCATGCCCGGGGTCGTGCTCAGCGCCAACGTCACCGTCGGCGACACCGTCGAAGCGGGCGCAGCGCTCGGCATCATCGAGGCGATGAAGATGGAGCTCTCGCTCACGGCGCCCATCAGCGGTGTCGTGACCGAGGTCGGCGCGAGCAAGGGCCAGCAGGTCAAACAGGGTGACCGACTGTTCGTAGTGGAGGAATGATGGACCATCACAACCTGAATGAGGACGAGCGGGATCTCGCGCGCATGGTCCGCGAGTTCGCGGAGGAGGTCGTCGCGCCGCGCGCCTACGAGGCCGATCGCAGCAAGACGCTCCCGCTCGACGTCGTCGCGCAGATGGGCGAGCTCGGGCTCTTCGGCCTGCCCTTCCCCGAGGACCACGGGGGCCAGGGCGGCGACTACTTCGCGCTCTGCCTCGCGATCGAGGGGCTGGCCCGTGTCGACCAGTCCATCGCGATCACGCTCGAAGCGGGCGTGAGCCTCGGCGCGATGCCGGTCCACCGTTTCGGCACGGAGGAACAGAAGGCGCAGCTGCTGCCAGACCTGCTCGCGGGGCGCGCCCTCGCCGCCTTCGGCTTGACCGAGCCGGAGGCTGGATCGGATGCCGGTGCCACCCGCACGACCGCGCGGCTCGACGGCGGCGAGTGGGTCATCAACGGCACCAAGCAGTTCATCACCAACTCGGGCACCGATATCACGCGCTTCGTCACGGTCACGGCGGTCACCGGCGGGAGCGAGGGGCGCCGTGAGATCTCGACCATCATCGTGCCGAGCGGCACGCCGGGCTTCACGGTGGAGCCCGCCTACGACAAGGTCGGATGGCACGCGTCAGACACGCATCCGCTCACCTTCAGCGACGCGCGTGTGCCGGAGGCCAACCTCCTCGGCGAACGCGGACGCGGCTTTGCAAACTTCCTCCACATCCTCGACGAGGGCCGCATCGCGATCGCGGCGCTCGCGACGGGGGCGGCGGAAGGCTGCCTCGAGGCGGCTGTGGACTACTCGCGCAGTCGCGTCGTGTTCGGGGAGACGCTGGCGTCTCGCCAGGGCATCCAGTTCACGATCGCCCGCATGCAGCAGCGGGTGCACGGCGCCCGGCTCGCCTGGCACCACGCGGCACGCCTGCGCGACGCCGGACTGCCCTTCAAGCAGGAGGCGGCGATCGCGAAGCTCACCTCGAGCGATGCGGCGATGGACAACGCACGGGATGCGACGCAGATCTTCGGCGGCAACGGCTTCATGAACGAGTACCCGGTCGCTCGCCACTACCGCGACTCCAAGATCCTCGAGATCGGCGAGGGCACGAGTGAGGTACAGCTGCTGGTGATCGCTCGCTCACTCGGGATCGCCTGATCCAGGCGGTGCCTCAGACGAGCGTGCGCCAGTCGACCTCGTCATCGGGGCCGGGCACCTTGCCGTTGCCGACGGTCTGAATGGGCAGCGTGAACGTGCCCGTGAGCGGATCGATCACAGTCGCCTCATCGCGGCGGTGACGAAGCACGTTGTCGATGTACGACGACACGGCTTCGGCGAGCGGGATGTCGCGGCCAGCGTTCTGCGACAGGTACCACCTGTGGTCCAACAACTGGTGGAACACCTCAGCAGGCTCGAGCTTGCCCTTGAGGTCGCGCGGGATGGCCCGCACGACGGGCTCGAACACCGAAGTGAGCCACTGGTGGGCAACCATCTCCTCATCCGCATCCTTGGCGGTGAAGCTCGCCGCATAGGAGTCGAGGTCGTTGAGCAGGCGGCGCGCCTGGTTCTCCTGCGCGTCGAGGCCGGTGAGGCGCAGGAGGCGCCGCTGGTGGTGACCGGCGTCGACGACCTTGGGCTGGATGCGCACCTCGGCCCCCGACTCGTCGGTGCGGATCGCGAGTTCCTCGATGTCGAAGCCCAACTCGTTGAGGCGCTCGACCCGCTCGACGATGCGCCAGCGTTCGGATGCCGTGAACGACTCCGCGCCCGTCAACTCCTCCCACAGGCTGCGGTAGGAGGCGACGATGCGGTTGCTCACCTCGACGGGGTCGAGGTTCTCGTCGAGGCGGTTGCCCGCCGCGAGGTCAAGCAGCTCACCCGCGATGTTAATGCGGGCGATCTCCAGGTCGTTCTCTCGTTGCCCATCCGAGATCCCGTTGTAGAGGCCGCCTGTCTCGGCGTCAACGAGGTAGGCGGCGAAGGCGCCGGCGTCACGACGGAACAGCGTGTTCGACAGCGACACGTCACCCCAGAAGAACCCGACAATGTGCAGGCGGGCGAGCAACACCGCGAGCGCGTCGACGAGCCGTGTCGCCGTGTCGGGGCGCAGCGTCTGGGAGTAGAGCGCCCGGTAGGGCAGCGAGAACTTGAGGTGGCGCGTGACGAGCACGGCCTGCAGCGGGTTGCCGTCGTCATCGCTGCGGTCGGTGATGACGGCGAGCGGTTCGACACACGGGATGTCGAGACGCTGCAGGGCGCGCAGCAGGTCGTATTCGCGACGCGCCAGTTCGGCGGATGTCTCCTTGATGGCGATCACCGCGCCACTGAGGTGCACGAAGCGCACCAGGTGGCGTGAGATGCCCTTGGGGAGCGCGGCGATCACCGACTCGGGCCACTCCTCCAGCGGTATGGACCACGGGAGATCGAGCAGCGCCGAGTCGGCGATCGACGAGGTGATGCGGAGGGAGCCTGACACGGGCCGGTGCTCCTTCGGAGTCAGTCTCAGTCCGTGATGGGCTTGCTGATGCGCTGGCCCGAGTCGGTGTCGAAGATGTGCAGGTGCTCCTCCGTCGGAAGCACGTACACGCGGTCACCGGCGTTGGGGTGCGAGCGGCCGTCGACACGGGCCACGAGGTCGACGCGGTTGCCGTCGACCTCGGTGTGGCCGTAGAGGTAGCCGTCGGCGCCGAGTTCCTCGACGAGGTCGACCTCGACGGGCAGGCCCTCGCCGGTCGTGGAGACCTTGACGTCTTCGGGGCGCACGCCGATCGTGACCTTTGGCGCCGATGTGGCGCTCAGGGTGTCGCGGGCCACCGGCGTGGTGGCCGTACCGAACTTCACGCCGCCTTCGACGACATCGGCCGAGAAAAGGTTCATGGCGGGGGAGCCGATGAAGCCTGCAACGAAGACGTTGTTCGGCTCCGCGTACAGCTCGCGCGGGGTGCCGACCTGCTGCAGCACGCCATCCTTCAGCACCGCGATGCGGTCACCCATCGTGAGTGCCTCGGTCTGGTCGTGGGTCACGTAGACGGTCGTGACGCCGAGGCGGCGGGTGAGGGATGCGATCTGCGTGCGGGTCTGCACGCGCAGCTTCGCATCGAGGTTCGAGAGGGGCTCGTCCATGAGGAACACCTGGGGGCTCCGCACGATCGCGCGGCCCATCGCGACACGCTGCCGCTGGCCACCCGAGAGGGCCTTGGGCTTGCGGCCGAGGTAGGGCTCGAGGTCGAGCAGCTTGGCAGCCTCGAGCACGCGGTTGGCGCGCTCCTCCTTGGGCACGCCCGCGATCTTGAGCGCGAAGCCCATGTTCTCGGCGACCGTCATGTGCGGGTACAGGGCGTAGTTCTGGAAGACCATGGCGATGTCACGGTCCTTCGGCGGCACGTCGGTGACGTCCCTGTCACCAATGAGGATGCGCCCGTCGTTGACCTCTTCGAGGCCGGCGAGCATCCGGAGCGTGGTGGACTTGCCGCAACCGGAGGGGCCGACGAGTACGAGGAACTCGCCATCGGCGACCTCGAGGTCGATCTTGTCGACTGCGGGCCGGGTCGAACCCGGGTAGAGCCTGGTTGCCTTGTCAAAGGTGACAGATGCCATGACAGTATTTCTCCTTCACCGGCAGGTACGTGCCGGACGATCCGTAGTGAATGGATGTTGTGCATCGGACCGCGAGCGGCCCGATCGTGTCATTATGTCACCGGAGCCCCCCTGAGCAACCGTCTGGCCAACTCCCAGACACGATGTTTAGCATCGAGGCGTGCCGCAGAAGCGGAAGTTGCCCGGTCGGGCCAGGGGGCGAGAGCGGCCGCCACGGGGCGAGCTCTCGAGAGAACTGAGTGAGGTTTCATGACGAACGGCACGCCGGGATCCAAGCCGACGAAGAATGAGAAGCGCCTCGCCGCCCGCGAAAAGGCACAGCAGGCGCGCCTGGAGCAGAAGAAGAAGGAGCGCCGCAACCGCCTCCTCCTGCAGGTGGGCATCGTCGTCGGAATCCTCGCTGTCGCCGGCGCCACGGTCTTCGGCATCATGGCTGCCATCCCCAAGACGAGCTCCGGCCCGCGCAACATGCTGAGCGACGGCATCCGCATCGGCGCCGACTTCGTGGCGGAGACGACGCCCGGGCTCAGGCCGGGTGCGGAGCCCGTCGCCCTCCAGCCCTCCGAAGACCCGGATGTCGTCGACATCGTCATGTACGTCGACTACTTCTGCCCGGCCTGCCGCGTCTTCGAGGAGGCCAACGAAGAGCAGATCGCGACCTGGGTCGAATCGGGCGCAGCGACGCTCGAGGTGCACCCGGTCGCGTTCCTCGACCGCTTCTCGCTCGGCACGCAGTACTCGACCCGCGCGGCGAATGCGGCGGCCTGCGTCGCGAACTATTCGCCCGACCGCTACTTCGACTTCCACAGCATCCTCTTCGCCGAGCAGCCCGCCGAGAACACGACGGGCCTCAAGAACGAGGAACTCGTCGACCTCGCGAAGCAGGCCGGCGTGACGTCCCCTGGCAAGGTCGAGCAGTGCATCAACGATGTGCAGTTCAAGAAGTGGGTCAACGCGGCAACCGCGCGCGCCTTCGAGGGGCCGCTGCCCAACGCCGACCTTGATGCGATCTCCCGCACGCCCACCGTGATCGTCGATGGCACCGCCTACCCCGGCGAGGACCTCTCGAGCGCCAGTGACTTCGCGCGCTTTGTGAGCACCGCGAGCGGCAACGCCTTCTCAGACGAACTCAAGGCGAGCCCCTCGCCGAGCCCCAGCCCGGCTCCGGCTGGCTGAGTCGGGGCATCAAGGCGCGAGGTCGCGCCGTCCGATGCTCACCATGGCGGCCGCGGCGAGCCCGACGGCGATGACCGTGAGCACGATGGCGGATGCCACGTCGAAGTCCTCGACGGGCACCGCGGAGGGCGCCTCGCCGCCCGGGAGGCTCGGCCAGAGACTGACATCGCCCGGCACATAGGCGATGTCGCGATGCGTCGCGACCGGCTCCGCCCAGGGGTCGCGGCCGAGGATCCTGACGCTCCCGCCTGAAGCGCGCATGAGGCCGAGAAGGATGCGGATGGTCGTGGACTTGCCGGCACCGTTCGGCCCCAGGAAGCCGTGCACCTCGCCCTCGCCGACACGCAGCTCGAGGCCGTCGAGTGCTGTCGTGCGCCCGAATCGCTTCGTGAGGCCCGAGACCTCGATGATCGGGTTCGTCGCAGCGTCCACCGCTCGTCCTTCCGTGGCATCCAGCGTCCACGGCGGTCGTCGGGGCGCTCCGCGCAATCGCGGGCCGACCAGGCTTCCCGGCACTCCGCGAGTCAGTATAGGACCGCGGTCGCGGGCAGTCGAGAGGTGATTCCGGGTGCACGGATACCCGTTGGTGGAGCCCCCTGTCGGATTCGAACCGACGACCCTCGCTTTACAAGAGCGATGCTCTGGCCAACTGAGCTAAGGAGGCGGATGCGCGGAGCGCCCGAGCCATCCTAGCCCGAGCGCGCGGCGCTGCGAAGATTACGCTCCTGCGCCCCCCGCAGTGTCCTTCTCCGCGAAGTTGAGGGAGAGGGAGTTCATGCAGTAGCGGTCGCCCGTGGGGGTGCCGAATCCATCGGGGAACACGTGGCCGAGGTGCGAGCCGCAGGCAGCGCAGAGCACCTCGGTGCGGACCATGCCGAGACTCGTGTCCTCACGAAGCTCAACCGCTTCAGGGCGCACCGACTCGTAGAAGCTGGGCCAGCCGCATCCGGAATCGAACTTGGTGCCGCTCTTGAAGAGTTCGGCGTTGCACGCGGCGCACGTGTAGACGCCCGCGCGCTCCTCGTCGAGCAGCTCGCCCGACCATGCGCGCTCCGTGCCAGCCTTGCGCAGCACCGCGTAGCGTTCGGGGCCGAGCTCCTCGAGCCATTCCTGTTCGCTCTTGTTGACCTGGTAGTTCATGGGGTGCCTTCCGACGTGGGTTCAACAAGACTAAACGCGTGGGCTTTGCGATTGTTCCGCGTTACGGCACATCACATCTGCGCGCTTTGGCTTCGCCGCGCGAGCTACTAGGGTTCGAATGAACTTAGGTCTACCTAAGTCGTCTGGTTGCATCCCCGTTCTCCAGGAGCCTTCGTGAACACAGCCCTCGCGCGCCTGCGGGCATGGCCGTCGACGCCCGCGCTGCTACTCACGCTCGCCCTGGCGCTCGCCCCTCTGACTGATCGACCGGGCGACGAGGTGGCCACGGAGGCGCGGGGCGACGCCTGTGCCGTCACAGAGGCCAGCATCGGGTGGGGCTTCAAGGAGGCGTTCCGCTCCTACATCAGCGGCACGATCGCGAAGGGCGAGTGGACGGTCGCGGAAGGGGCAACCTACGAGACCCCGCTCTTCGGCTTCCCGGCCGGCGCCGGAACCTACGACGGCGCGACGGGGGAGGGCGAGTTGTCGTTTCCCGGCGCCATCACCTTCACGGGCCACGGTGGCGTGCTGAACACGACGGTCCGCAACCCGCGCATCGAACTCGAGGGCGACACCGGCCGGCTCTTCCTCGACGTCAGCGGCGACACCCAGGCGGGCGAAGCGGTCGACCGGGCCGGGGTGCACTTCGCAGACCTCGATTTCGCGGCTGCCACCTTCAACACGGCAGGCGGACGAATGACGATCGCGGATGCCCCTGCCGCGCTCACCGAGCAAGGCTCGGCAGCGTTCGGCACCTACGAACCAGGCTCTGAGCTCGACCCGCTCACGATCGAGCTCACCCCCGCGCAGGGCTGTGAGCGTGAGCCGGCTCCCGCCGCGGACGAGCCCGGCTCGGAAGAGTCGAGAGAGTCGTCCGGCGCATCATGGCTGCCGTGGGCGGTCGGCGGCGCGCTCGTGCTTGTTGTGGTCGCGGGAGCGCTTGCCCTCCTCCGTCGTCGCGCGCCGGGTGCATGAGTCGCGACACGGCAGCCTGGTTCCGCGATTTCGGGCGGCAGGTGGCATCCGTCTCTCCCATGTACGAAGCGTGGGCGGGCGCCGTCGCGGATGACCCCGCCACGGTCGCCCTGCTCGAGACGCTCCCGGAGCAGCACCGGCAGCCTCCCCTCGTCTTCGCCGTCGCGAGCCTGCTCGGCGCGCGAGACCACGGCACCGGCATCACCGACTTCCTGCGCGGCAACGCCAGCGCGCTCGCCGCGGAACTCGCCGCCCGGCCCATGCAGACCAACGAACCCGGCCGGTGCGCGGCACTCACGGCAGCGCTCGCCACGATCGACGGGCCCGTCGCTCTCCTGGAGCTCGGGGCATCCGCCGGCCTCTGCCTCTACCCCGATCGCTACAGCTACGACTACTCGGGCCACCGCCTCCACCCCGACGACGGGCCCAGCGCCGTCACCCTCACGTGCACGTTGGGAGCGGGCATCGAGCCGCCGCGAAGGCTGCCAACCGTCGTGATGCGCGCTGGCGTCGACCTCCGCCCGCTCGACGTGACGAGCCCAGCGGATGCCGCGTGGCTGGGCGCCCTCACCTGGCCGGGCCAGCACGACCGCGAGTCGAGGGTGCGGGGTGCGATCGCGATCGCACGGGACGACCCGCCGCATTTGCTGCAGGGTGACGCCGAGTCGGCCGTCGACGAGCTCCTCGCGCTCGCGCCTGAGGGCGCGACGCCCGTCATCGTCACGATGGGCGTGCTCATCTACATTCCGGCGCCGCAGCGGGAACGGCTCGCGGAACGCATCCGCGCGAGCGGTGCCCGCTGGGTGTCGCTCGAGGGCGCGAGCGTGCTGCCCCGCGTGGAAAGGCAGCTGCGCGACGCGGGCTGGGCGGAGGACGAGCTCCGCGGGCGCTTCGTGCTGGCCGTCGACGAGCATCCGCTCGCCTTCAGCGGGCCCTACGGCGAAACGCTCGAGGCCTGCGAGCCGGGCGCGGGCGCGTAGACGGCGCGGGCGAGCGCATCGAGCACGCCGGCCGTGCGCGGGCCGAAGCCGAGCACCTGGCCCGAGGCCATGTCGACGAAGCGGCGGTTCTGGCCGGCCGGCGTCTGGGCGAGGGCTGGCTTCTCGTCGAGGAGTCCGTCGATGCCGCCGGTGCTGTCGAGGCCCGAGGTCATGACCAGGATGAGGTCGGGCCTCGCGGCGATGACGGCCTCATCGGTCATGGGCTGAAGCCCAGTCCAACCGATCTCGGTCGCGACGTCGATGCCGCCGATGCCCGTGATGAGGTCGTCGACGCCCGACTCGCTGCCGAAGAGGTAGTAGATGCCGGAGCCCCCGCGCAGGTAGAGGAAGAGCATCCGCAGGCGGTCGTCGCCGTTCGGGGCGATCTCGGCGATCTCGGCGGCCTTGGCCTCGATCTGCGCCTCGAGGAGCCCCGCGAGTTCCTCGCCAGCCTCGGCGGCACCGAATGCCGCGCCCACCTGGCGGGCGAGCGTGCCGACGCCCTCGAAGCCGGCGACGTCATCGACGAAGACGACGGGGATGCCCGCGTCGCGCAGTTGCAGCACGACGTCGATCGGGCCGATGCTGCCGTCGGTGACGACGAGCGTCGGGCGAAGGCTGATGATCGACTCAGAGTTGATGCTGTGGCCGCTCGAAGTCACCACGGGAAGGTCGACAACCTGCTCGAAGGTCGACGAGATGTCGCGGCCCACGAGGGTCTCGGCGAAGCCGAGCCCGACGATGGTCGCCGCGATCGAGCCAGACATGTCGAGGCCCAGCACCCGGGTCGTCTCGGTGACGGTGACGGCCGTGTCACCTGTGAGGTCGTGCGAGGTGACCGTCGCGGGAAGCTCCTGTTCGGGCCGCTCGATCAGCACGTCGACGGATGCCGAGGCCAGCTTCGCGGTCGACTCGCCGGTCCAGTCGCGTGGGTCGTCGAGCAGGTCGAGCTGCGCAAGGGGCACCCGCTGCGCGTCCGCATCGGTGACCTCACTCGAGGAGTACGACTGGCCACCCATGCAGCCCGTCAGGAGGGCGAGGGCCGCCGCGACCGCGGTGAGGGCGGCAGGGATTCGGCGGCGCGGCACGGGGCTCCTTGCGATGATCGGGCTTTTGGTAAGGCTATCCTAACTAAGCATCGGATGTCGCGACCCTCCGCCCGCCTCTCCGGCTGCCACTGACTGTCGCCATAACCTTGGATGGATGCCCACCACCGCAACCGACAAGCGCTCGGATCTCCCCGAGCTCCCTGAGCGCGATGCGCGCATCCTCGAGTTCGAGCGCCGCCCGTGGAGCCACCCCGGCGCGAAGGAGGAGGCCATCCGCGTTGAGCTTGGCCTCGGCCCGGCCCGCTACTATCAGTTGCTGAACGCCGTCATCGAATCCCCGGCGGCCTTCGCCCACGACCCGATGCTCGTGCGACGCCTGCGGCGCCTGCGAGACGCCCGCCGTCGCGCCTGACCTCCCAGTCGCGGCGACGATCCACCTGAGGAACACGATGGCCACCCGCATCCGAGATCGCTTCGACGACATCCCCGACGACCTGCCCCGGGTCGGCGCCCACCGCGCGCCGGCCGAGGCGGCTCGTCGCTGGATCGCCGTCGCATGGGCGGCACTCGCCACCGTTGTGCTCGTCGCCGGCGGACTCTTCGCCCTCTCACTCCTCAATCCAGACCTCGACCTGCGGGTGCCTGGCAGCGACACGGCCGCACCAGGCGACCCCGTGGACCCCGAGCCGGAGCAGCCGACGGTCGAGCCCATGCTCGACCCGAGCGTGCCGATCACGGTGCTGAACGGCACGGCGGCCCAGGGCCTCGCGAGCCAGGTGGGCGATGCTCTCGTCGCCCAGGGCTGGGAAGGGGCGTCAACGGATGTCGGCAGCCGAGCAAATGCGGCAGCTGACGATGTCGAGCGCACGCAGGTGTTCTACAACGACCCCATCAACGAGGCCGCAGCGCGCATGCTCATCCAGCATCTGGGCGTCGGGGAGCTGCGTCTCTCCAACGACTATCCCGCGGCGCCGATCGTCGTGCTGATCGGTGCCGACTACGAGGCGACGACCCCCTGATCGTCGTTCGGCTGGGCCCCGCACGTTACGCGCCCGTTTAATCTCGCGTCTTCCGCCGACAGATTCTCATCTGGCTCTCCCCTTTTGGGCCGCGGATCGTTACTATCTGGAACTGGTCGCCCATCCGGCTCTGTGAGGCTCTCGACTACGCGCTTCGTGAACCTGATGACGCGGGATACCCGTCCGCGCTCGGTGACTCGGCGCCGCACCGCGAGCGCCGTTGAACGGTACACAGCAGGGAGTAACACATGGCGAACGGATCCGTGAAGTGGTTCAACGCTGAAAAGGGCTACGGATTCATCACCGTCGAGGGTGGAGGGCAAGACGTCTTCGTCCACTACTCCGCCATCGACATGAGCGGTTACAAGGTGCTCGAAGAGGGTCAGCAGGTGACCTTCGAGGTCGGCACCGGGTCGAAGGGCCCGCAGGCGGAGTCCGTGCGGCCCGCGTGACGCAGCACTGATTGATTGCGGGGCTCGCCTCGCGCTGACGCCGCTCCCGTTGGGGGTGGCGTTAGTGTTTGGGACGTGATTTCCACCCCGCGCAGCTCTCGACGTCATCTCGGCACCCTCGGAGCCCTCGTGGCGGCGCTGTTGCTGGCCGGATGCTCGGGCGAAGCGCCCTCGTCACCCCAGGCATCCCCGTCGCCCGACTACGCCTCTGACTACGTGGCGCCAGAACCCACCGATGTCGCCCCCCTGCGGGGCACGACCGTGCCCGAGGGCTCGCTCTCACACGCGGCACTGTCGGCGAAGATCGACAACCACTGGGATGCTCGCCCGCAGCTCGGCCTCGAGCGCACCGACATCGTCTTCGAGGAGCTCGTCGAGGGGGGCATCACGCGCTACGTCGCCGTGTGGCACAGCGACGTCCCCGAGCAACTCGGTCCCATCCGCTCGATCCGGCCCATGGACCCTGAGATCGCGGGCTCCCTTGGCGGCATCATCTTCTATGCGGGCGGCCAGCCGCAGTTCGTGTCGATGATGCAGCAGACCTCGCTCTACAACGCAATCCATGGACAGCCCGACACGGCCGCCTACATGTTTCGCTCGAGTGACCGGAGGGCGCCCCACAATGTGATCGTGCGGGCGAGCGAGTTCCTTGCTGCCCACTCGGATGTCGCGGCACCCCGCCAGCAGTTCGCCTACGCCCTCGATGCCGCCTCGGCGACCGCCGCAAAGGAGGGCACGCCGACGGGCGCCCTTCGGCTCGCGTTCTCGAACCAGTTCGTGCCCTCGTGGACGTGGGATGCGGCATCCGGCACCTTCCTTCGGTCGCAGGACGGTGCGCCCGACCTCGACTCCAACGGCGCCCAGCTCTCGGCGGTCAACGTCGTGACCCTGCGCGTTCCCATCTCGCACGGCCATGGCGTGCCCAAGACCGAGCTCCTCGGCAGTGGCGAGGCCTGGGTCTCGACGGGCGGCGGCACCGTCAGCGCGACCTGGCGCAAGGGCTCGATCGATGCCCCGATCACCCTCGTCGATGACAACGGCATCACTATCAGGCTTGGGGCAGGCAACACGTGGGTCGAGCTCGTGCCGCTCGAGGGTTCGGTCGCGGTCGACCCGCCCGCCTGAGCGCGGGCCCAGCGTTTCGCACCCGCCTCTCTCCCGGCTTGCACTCGCTTGGGCAGAGTGCCAGAATCATCTAGCACTCTCTTTGTGAGAGTGCCAAAAAGCTGATGCATTTCCGACGTCCGGGAGGGACGAAGAACACATATGGCAAAGATGATTGCTTTCAACGAAGAGGCCCGTCGTGGCCTTGAGCGTGGTCTCAACACGCTGGCCGACGCCGTCAAGGTGACGCTTGGCCCGCGTGGCCGCAACGTCGTCCTCGAGAAGAAGTGGGGCGCCCCCACGATCACGAACGACGGTGTCTCGATCGCCAAGGAGATCGAGCTCGACGACCCGTACGAGAAGATCGGTGCCGAGCTCGTCAAGGAGGTCGCCAAGAAGACCGACGACGTCGCGGGTGACGGAACCACCACCGCAACGGTGCTCGCCCAGGCTCTCGTGCGTGAGGGCCTCCGCAACGTTGCCGCGGGTGCAGACCCCATCAGCCTCAAGCGTGGCATCGAGAAGGCCGTCGCTGCTGTGACGACCGCGCTCGTCGAGCAGGCGAAGCCCATCGAGACCAAGGAAGAGATCGCCGCGACCGCGTCGATCTCCGCCGGTGACCCCGAGATCGGTGCGCTCATCGCCGAGGCGATCGACAAGGTCGGCAAGGAGGGCGTCGTCACCGTCGAGGAGTCGAACACCTTCGGCACCGAGCTCGAGCTCACGGAGGGCATGCGCTTCGACAAGGGTTACCTGTCGGCGTACTTCGTCACCGACCCCGAGCGCCAGGAGACGGTCTTCGAAGACCCCTACGTGCTCATCGTCAACTCCAAGATCTCGAACATCAAGGACCTGCTGCCCGTCGTTGACAAGGTCATCCAGGCCGGCAAGCAGCTCCTCATCATCGCCGAGGACGTCGACGGCGAGGCCCTGGCCACGCTCGTCGTGAACAAGATCCGCGGCATCTTCAAGTCGGTTGCCGTCAAGGCTCCCGGCTTCGGTGACCGCCGCAAGGCGCAGCTGCAGGACATCGCCATCCTCACGGGTGGTCAGGTCATCAGCGAGGAGGTCGGCCTCAAGCTCGAGAACACGACCCTCGACATGCTGGGCCGCGCGCGCAAGGTCGTCATCACCAAGGACGAGACGACCATCGTCGAGGGCGCGGGCGACGCGTCGCAGATCGAGGGCCGCGTCAAGCAGATCCGCTCCGAGATTGACAACACCGACAGCGACTACGACCGCGAGAAGCTCCAGGAGCGCCTCGCGAAGCTCGCCGGTGGCGTCGCCGTCATCAAGGCGGGTGCCGCGACCGAGGTTGAGCTCAAGGAGCGCAAGCACCGCATCGAAGACGCCGTTCGCAACGCGAAGGCTGCCGTCGAGGAGGGCATCGTCGCCGGTGGTGGCGTCGCCCTCATCCAGGCCGGCGAGGTCGCCTTCGCGGGTGACGCGCTGACCGGTCTCGTCGGTGACGAGGCGACCGGCGCGAACATCGTCAAGGTCGCGATCGACGCCCCGCTCAAGCAGATCGCCATGAACGCGGGCCTCGAGCCCGGCGTCGTCGCCGAGAAGGTGCGCAACCTCCAGGCGGGTCACGGCCTCAACGCCGCGACCGGCGAGTACGTCGACATGCTGCAGGCCGGCATCAACGACCCCGTGAAGGTGACCCGCTCCGCGCTGCAGAACGCTGCGTCGATCGCCGGGCTCTTCCTCACCACGGAGGCCGTCGTCGCCGACAAGCCCGAGAAGAACCCCGCGCCGATGGGTGACCCGTCGGGCGGCATGGGCGGCATGGACTTCTAGTCCGACCCAGCACCACTGCGAAGGGCGGCTCTCCACTGGGGAGCCGCCCTTTGGCATTTCAAGAGTGGCGTCAGCGCATGAACATGCTCGCGTTGGCGCGCTCCGCCTCCGCGTACTGCTGCCCCGCGCGACCGAGCGCCTGCGTGATGCCCGCGAGACTCTGCTCCACGTGCTGCTGGGTCGTGCGCCAGTCAGCGACGACGCCCTGGAATGCCGTCGAGGCCTGACCTGTCCACGAGGACTGCAGGCTGAGGAGCTGGCCCAGCATGCCGGCGACCTCGCCCTGGATGCGGGAGGCGGATGCGCGCACGGCGCTCTCGGCGCTGAGGACGGCGTCGCTGTCAACCTGGTACTGCGTCATGGTGTTCCCTTCGTCGTGGGTGCCGGTGGTGGCATCCGGATGCCGGCAACGATAGGGAGACCTTGCTGCGGCCGGCGGGACTCAGTTGCTGCTTGTGGGCGACGTCGAGACGAAGGTGTCGGGGAGGAGCGGAAGCGTCAGCCGGAAGGTCGCGCCGCCACCAGGGGTCTCGAGCACCTCGACGTGGCCCTTGTGGGCATCGACGATCGCGGCGACGATCGCGAGGCCAAGCCCGCTGCCGCCCGTCTCCCGCGTGCGGGAGGTGTCGGCGCGCCAGAAGCGCTGGAAGATCTTCTCGCGGATCTGCGGCGGCACGCCCTCGCCGTGATCGACGATGTCGAGCTGCGCGATCCGTCGTGAGGCATCGACGCAGACCACGAGTTCGATGGGACTGCCGGCGGGCGTGAAGCGCAGCGCGTTGCCGATCAGGTTCGTGATGACCTGGCGGAGCTTGTTCTCCTCGCCCAGCACGACGGCGGGCACGACGAGCTTGATGTGCTCACGCTCGGCCAGTGGCAACATCTCGGGTGTTCCGGCGTCACCGTTCCGCACCCCACGCTGGCGGAGCGACCGCAGGCGGGCCAGCTGCGCGCCCGCGAACGCGATGGGCCCCGTCGCGGTCGTCGCGGGTTTCGGCGTGGACTCGGGTGGTGCCTCGATGTCCTCGCTCGCGGGCAGGTCCGGCTCCTCGACCTTGACGGTCACCTTGCGGTCGGGGGCCTGCGCCATCGCGTCGAGCGAGGCGTCGTAGGCGAGCGGCAGCAGGTCGACGGGCGCGAGGCGGAGCGGCTTCTTCTCATCGGCGCGGGCCAGTTCGAGCAGGTCCTCGACCAGCTCGCCCATCCGAATCGCCTCCTTCTCGATGCGCTCCATGGCCTGGGCGACATCGTCTGGCTTCTGGAGGGCGCCCATGCGGTAGAGCTCGGCGTAGCCGCGCACCGAGACGAGCGGGGTGCGCAGTTCGTGGCTCGCGTCGCCGACGAAGCGGCGCATCTGGTCGATCGTGCGGGCGCGGTCGGCGAAGGCCCGGTCGATGCGCCCCAGCATGACGTTGAGTGATCGGTTGAGGCGGCCGACCTCGGTGTTGGGCGTCGCGCCCGGGAGTCGCTGGCTGAAGTCCCCGCCGGCGATCGCGGCGGCCGTCGCCTCCACCTCGCGCAGGGGACGGAACGTGGATGTCACGAGCACCCGGGTGAGCGCCGCGCTCAGCACCACAACCGAGAGCGCGAAGCCGAGGAAGATGGCCGTGTAGCGGGCAATCGTCGCGTTGACGTCGTCGAGGCGCTGGCCGATCACGAGCGTCGCGAGATTGCCGTTTCGCCCATCCTCTGCAGGGAAGGCCACCACGCGGGTCTGGCTCGTATGGGTCGCGTTCTGCAGCGTCACGGCCCCATCGAGCTGCACGACGTTGCTGAGAGTGAGTTCCTCGAGGTTCGGGCGCAGGTGGGCCTCGTCATCGGCCAGGTTGTCGCCGACAAGATTGCCATTGCGATCGACGAGCGCCATGTAGAAGGAGGTCGGCACGAGGTTGCCGCTCGAGATCGCATCCTCGTCGAGGTTGATCCTCCACGCCTCGATGTCGGCGGCGGCCGCGACGATGTTGGCATCGACCCGGTCGAGCAGGTAGGTGCGCAGCACGGTCATGGTGCCGACGCCGGCCACGAGCAATCCAGCCGTGACGATAAAGACCGTCACCCCGGTGATCTTGGTGCGGAGGGAGACGGAATCCCACCACTCCATCGGCTGCTCTCGGCTCACGGGTTCAGGCTACGCGCTCGTGCTGGGCGAAGCATCCGCCCCTCCCGTTCAGGACTTGTCGACCTTGAGCATGTAGCCGAAGCCCCGCTTCGTCTGGATCATCGGCTCCTCGGTGTACTGGTCGAGCTTGCGACGCAAGTAGGAGACGTAGGACTCGACGATGCCGGCGTCGCCATTGAAGTCGTACTCCCACACGTGATCGAGAATCTGGGCCTTCGACAGCACGCGGTTGGGGTTGAGCATGAGGTACCGCAGGAGCTTGAACTCGGTGGGGGAGAGCTCCACCTGGTCTTGGCCGACCGTGACCTCGTGGGTGTCCTGGTCCATCGTGAGCTCGCCCGCGCGGATGATCGCGTCTTCCTCGTCCTGCATTGTGCGGCGCAGGATCGCCTTGATGCGGGCGACGATCTCATCGAGGCTGAACGGCTTGGTGACGTAGTCGTCGCCGCCGACCGTGAGGCCCGTGATCTTGTCCTCGGTGTCGTCCTTGGCCGTGAGGAAGAGGATGGGGGAGGTGTACCCGCTGGAGCGCAGGCGCTTGGTGACCCCGAAGCCATTCATGTCGGGGAGCATGACGTCGAGGATGATGAGGTCTGGCTCCTCCTCGAGCACGGCCGAGATGGCCTGTGCGCCATTGCCGACCGCCCGCACCGCGAAGCCCGCGAAGCGGAGACTCGTGGTGAGAAGGTCGCGGATGTTCGGCTCGTCGTCAACGATGAGAATCTTGGGTCCGTCGCTCATGCGCCCAGTCTCTGCGAGTTTCCTGAGTGCCGGCTGGATGCATGCGGAGCACGCGCTCGAGTGCGAGCATGGGGGGATGCTCTCCCTCCCGCCCCTCGACTCCCCCGTGCGCCGAATCGGCACGCGGAGCTTCGACTTCTCCCGCGAAGTCGCCGTCATGGGCATCGTCAACCGCACCCCGGACTCGTTCTATGACCAGGGGCGCACCTTCGGGCTCGAAGCGGCGGTGAGGGCCGCACTCGCGGCGGTCGCCGCGGGCGCCGACATCGTCGATATCGGGGGAGTGCCCTTCGCTCCGGGCGACCCGCTGCCAGCCCAGGAGGAGGCCGAGCGGGTCGTGCCCGTCATCGAGGCCGTGCGCGCGGCATCCGATGTCGTGATCTCGGTCGACACCTTCCACGCCGAGGTTGCCCGCCGAAGCATTGCGGCGGGTGCCGACATCATCAACGACACGACGGGGCTCAGTGACCCCGACATGGTCGGCGTCGTCGGCGACAGCGCAGCAAGCCTCATCGTCACCCACAGTCTCGCGACCCCCCGCACGCAGTACCCTCGCCCGCACTACGACGACGTGGTCGTCGAGGTGGTCGAGTTCCTGCGCGATCGCGTCGAGCGAGCCGTCGCCGGTGGACTCACGGCGGAGCGCATCATCATCGACCCCGGCCCCGACCTCAACAAGAACACCCTCCACACACTTGAGATCGTGCGCCGTTTCGATGAGATCGCGGCGCTCGGCCTTCCCGTGCTCGCCGCCCTCTCCAACAAGGACTTCATCGGTGAGACACTCGACGCGCCCAAGCCAGAGCGGCTGGAGGGTTCCCTCGCTGCGGCCGTCGCGAGCGTGCTGCAGGGCGCCCGCATCGTGCGTGTGCACGAGGTCGCCCCGACCGTCGCCGCCGTGCGCATGGCCGAGGCGATCCTCGGCATCCGCGAACCGGCCTACCTCAAGCACAACATGGGTGAGTTCAATGAGTGACGCCATCCGGATGCTGCAGCCCTACACCTCGCTCGATGACGACGGTCTCGCCGCGGTCTATGCCGTGCGCGATCGCTCGGCACCGTGGCTGCGGGTCAACATGGTGTCGAGTGCCGACGGGGCGGGCACGCGGCGCGGTCGCTCCGGCGGGCTCGGCACCGCGGCCGACCGCCGCGTGTTCGAGGTGCTGCGCTGGCTCAGCGATGTCATCGTGGTCGCGGCGGGCACCGTGCGCGCCGAGGGCTATGCGGGGCCGCTGATCAGCTCAGAGGGGCGGGCGTGGCGCGTCGAGGAAGGGCTCGCCGAGCATCCGCAGTTCGCGATCGTGTCGGGCAGCCTCGACCTCGATCCGGCCAGCGCGCTCTTCACCGAGGCCGTGCACCGGCCCATCATCATCACGTGTGAGAACGCGCCCGCGGAAGGCAGGGCCGCGCTCGCAGCGGTCGCCGACGTGGTCGACTGTGGCGTGGCATCCGTCGACACCCGGCAGCTCAAGCAGCACCTCGCCGATCGCGGCCTCACGCAGCAGCACTGTGAGGGCGGGCCGCATCTGCTGGGGGCTCTCGCGGCCGACGGCGCGATCGACGAACTGTGCCTCACGATCAGCCCGCTCCTTGAAGGGGGACCCGCAGAGCGCATCGCCCGGGGGCCGGATGCCGCGGGGCTCCCGCTGCGGCTCGCCCATGCCCTCGCGGCCGACGACGGCACGGTCCTGCTGCGCTACACCCGCGCGTGACCGCCCTATCCCAACTCAGGAGTTTGCTTTCACAATTCAGGAGCTCCTGAACTAGGAAAGCAAACTCCTGAATTGGGAAAGGGCAGCTCCTGAATTAGGAGAGCTTCCTCCTGAGTTGGGAGGGTCAGGCGGCGGCGATCTCGAGGCTGTGCGCGTCGAGGATCTCGTAGCTGTAGCCCTGCTCGGCGAGGAAGCGCTGGCGGTTCTGCGCGTAGTCCTGGTCGACGGTGTCGCGCGCGACGAGCGTGTAGAAGTTCGCGGGCAGGCCCGACTCCTTGGGGCGCAGCAGGCGGCCGAGGCGCTGCGCCTCCTCCTGGCGTGAGCCGAACGACCCGGAGACCTGGATGGCGACGGTCGCCTCGGGCAGGTCGACCGAGAAGTTCGCGACCTTCGACACGACGAGCACCGTGAGCGTGCCGTCACGGAAGTCCTGGAACAGCCGCTCCCGCTCGGCCACGGGTGTTGACCCGGTCAGCTGGGGCGCGTCGAGGGCGTCCGCGAGTTCCTCGATCTGGTCGAGGTACTGCCCGATCACGAGGATGCGTTCCCCGTCATGCCGTGCGACGAGCTGCTTCACGACGTCGAGCTTCGCTGGCGCGGTCGAGGCAAGGCGGTAGCGCTCATCGTCGGCGGATGCCGCGTACTGCAGCCGCGCATCCTGTGGCAGGTCGATGCGCACCTCGTAGCAGGATGCCGGCGAAATGTAGCCCTGCGCCTCGATCTCCTTCCAGGGTGCGTCGAAGCGCTTGGGCCCGATGAGGCTGAAGACGTCGCCCTCGCGGCCGTCCTCCCGCACGAGCGTCGCCGTGAGGCCGAGGCGACGGCGCGCCTGTAGCTCGGCCGTGAGCTTGAAAACGGGCGCGGGCAGCAGGTGCACCTCGTCGTAAATGACGAGGCCCCAGTCGAGCGCGTCGAGCAGTTCGAGATGGGCGTACTGCCCCTTCCGCTTCGCGGTGAGGATCTGGTAGGTCGCGATCGTGACCGGCTTGACCTCCTTGCTCTGGCCCGAGTACTCGCCGATCTCGTCCTCTGTGAGAGAGGTGCGCTTGAGGAGCTCGGCACGCCACTGGCGGGCCGAAACCGTGTTGGTCACGAGGATGAGCGTGTTCGCCTTGACGGATGCCATCGCCCCCGCGCCCACGAGCGTCTTGCCCGCGCCACAGGGCAGCACGACGACGCCCGACCCGTAGTCGGAGAAGTTGCGCACGGCATCCTGCTGGTACGGGCGAAGACTCCAGCCGGTTTCGGCCAGATCGATGTCGTGCGGAGTGCCGGGCGTGTATCCAGCCAGATCTTCTGCGGGCCAGCCGAGCTTGAGCAGCTCCTGCTTGATCTGGCCGCGCGCCCACTGCTGGATGACGACCGTCGTGTCGTCCCGCCGCTCGAAGAGCAGCTCGGCGACCTTCTTGGCGCGCCCGATCTCGGCGAGCACGGCCGTGTCGGTCGCGGTGAGCAGCAGCGTGCCCTCCTCGTCGCGTTCGATTCGCAGCCGCCCGTAGCGCTCGACCGTCTCGCGGATGTCGACGGCGACGCTCTGCGGCGTCGGGAACTTGCTGTACTGCTCAAGCGTCGCGAGCATGTCGTCGGCCGTGTGGCCTGCCGCCCGCGCGTTCCAGAGGCCGAGGCGCGTGATGCGGTAGGTGTGCACGTGCTCGGGTGCGCGCTCGAGTTCCGCGAAGATCGAGAGGTCGTGGCGTGCGTCGGCAGCGAGCGGATGCGCCACCTCCAGCAGCACGGTGCGGTCGCTCTGCACGATGAGGGGGCCGTCAGTCATAACGTTCCAGTCTACGCGCGCGAGGCTGGGGCGGCGGCGGATGCTCAGTCGGCCGTGCGCACAGCCGTCACGCTCGACAGTGGCAGGGTGCGTTCGATGTCGCTCTTCTTGTCGCGGGCGCGCATCCGCCCTCCCGACACGCTCGTGGGTTCGAGTTCGTAGTCGACGACGTCACCGCCCGGCATCCGCACGCTGACGACGAGGGTCTCCTTGGCGCGCGCCGCCGACTCCACCTGCCGCGCCAGCCAGGCCTGGCTCGTGTCGTCACCATCGGCCGCGCGCTCCTCCGCGGCGTCGGATGCAAGGCGAGTCACCATCTCGACAAGCGGGTCGGAGAGATGGTGGCGCTGTTCGCGGGCGATGCGGTGGCGGCGCAGCGCCAGGACCGCGCCGTGCTCGTCCTCGGCGGCGACGGGGTAGCGGGCGTCGCTGAGCGACCAGAAGACGATGTCGCGGTCGAAGCGGCTGACGAGGCGGTGCTCGCCGACGCGCATGAGTGCGATCGACGCGAGTGACTGGTCGACCGCGACGGTCTGCAGGAGGTGCGCATCATCAGAGCGCACGTAACTGCGCGCGCCGTAGCTGCGGTCGTCGGGGTCGAGCGCCTCGCCGTCGAGGGTGCCGACGCGCAGCAGGCCGTAGCGTGCGGCGCCCTCCGTGATCAGGTAGTCGAGCGGCTGAGGGATGCCCGTGCTCGAGATCTCGCCCAGGAACTCGCGCAGGCTCTCCGCCGTCTCGCCCGCCGTGAGCGCTCGGTTCACGGTGGCCGCGGAGATGCGGAAGGTCGTGGCGAGGCCCCGGTTCTCCACGTCGGCGACCACGCGCATCCGCTCGTCGATGGCCGGCTCGAGCGGGCCGGGAGCCACGACGGAGAGGTCGTGCTGCAGATACACGGTCGACACCTCGCGTGGCAGGAGCGGCCGGAGGAGCTCCTCGGCCTCCTCGGGTCGTCCCGCGAGGAGCAGCGCTCCGGGGCCGCTCGGCGCCTGCGCCGCCGTGATGCCGAGCAGCTCGGCGCCGCGCGTGTAGGAGGTGACGCGCTCATCCATCCATTCCCCGCCGGCCGGGTACAGCCAGTCGATGTACGAGCGCAGCCCGTCGCCCCAGATGGAGTGTGCACGCTCCGCGAGGAGGGCGCGGATGTCGCCGGGGAGGCGGGCAAACCAGACGTTGGTCAGCAGGCGCCACCGCATGCTCGTCGGGTGGCCCAGCCAGTCGTTGCCCGTCTCGGTCGTCATCCAGCCAGTCGAGTCGCGGCGCACGAATGCGCCACGTTCGGCAAGCGCAAGGTAGTCGGTGACCGTCTCGAGGTCGACCCTCATGGCGGCGGCGAGGCGCTTGGCGTCCGGGAGCGCGATCCCGCCCTTCGCGAGTTCGCGCGCAGGCTGCCGCTCGAGTTCGAGCAACAGCTCGGTGACGGCCCCCGTCGCAGCGAAGGCACGCTCGGCGGCGAGCTTGTCGATGAAGCGGCGGTCGACGTCGGGCACCCGCTCAAGGGCGCCACCGGCGTCGGTGCCGGCCAGCTCTTCCAGGCTTGGGAGGCCGAAGGTGGGCCATCCGCGAAGCTGGTCACAGACAGCGTCATAGCAGGCGAAGGTCTCACCCTGCGGATGCACCAGCAGGAGGGCTGCCGCTGCCCCCAGACGCTCGCCAATGGCACTGTCGTGCACTGGACGTGTCGAGTGGGGCGCGAGTGCCTCGGCGGCCTGCTGCGGGGTGAGGGGACGCTTCTCGCGCGCGAGCACGGCGAGCGCCGTCAGCGTGTGGCGATCGAGCCGCGTGAGTGCCGTCTGCACGGCGCCATGCTCGAGCAGCACGTCGGCAAGGTCGAAGTAGTCACGGATGCCCGCGATCGCCGTCAAGGACAGCCCGAGGTCGCGCGCGGCGAGGGCGTCGACGAGGTCTTGTTCGGGCATGCTGCGCAGGTGTCTGGCCAGCGTCAGTGTGTTGCCCATATTGCCTGCGTTCCGTCCTCGCCTCGCTGCGGGAACCTTCGGTGGTGGAGTGGCTCAGTCAGCGCGGTTCGCGCGTGAGCGGCGCACCGCTGTGAGCACGAGGAGCACGATTGTGAGCACGAATGCCGCCGGGAGGGCGAAGTACGGAAGCATCACGACCGTCTGCCAGAAGCCGTCGACCTCACCCGATACGGCGCCCGTGGCGTAGCCGATCATCGCGACGGCGAAGCAGACGAGGGAGATGATCACGAGCCCCGCCACCATGAAGGCGAGGATGCGCTGGATGCGGCTTGCGGGTTCCGCTACTGGATTGCTCACAGCACAAGGATAAGGGCAGGGGAAGCCGGATAGTCTTATGTCGCAGGCGTCTCTCCGCGCCTGGCAACACGATCGAGAGGTAGGGCCATGCCAACCGGCAAGGTGAAGTTTTACGATGACGACAAGGGCTTCGGCTTCATCAGCTCAGACGACGGCCAGGAGGTCTTCCTGCACGCGTCGGCACTCCCTGCCGGCACCACCGTGCGCGCCGGCACCCGGCTCGAGTTTGGCATCGCCGACGGCAAGCGCGGCGCGCAGGCGCTGTCGGTGCGCGTGCTTGAGTCGCCCGTGAGCCTGACCCGCATGACGCGCAAGCCCGCCGATGACATGGCGATCATCGTTGAAGACCTGGTGAAGCTGCTCGATGGCATCGGCGCGAACCTCAAGCGCGGTCGCTACCCCGACAAGTCTCACGGAGCCAAGATCGCGGCCATGCTGCGCAAGGTCGCGGACGAGCTGGATGCCTGAGTCGACCGGCAATCCTGCGGGTCCCGCGGACTTCGACCTCGCCCGCTCGGCACTCCTCGAGATCACGCCAGAGTCGACAATCGGCGAACCTGCTGGCTCGATCGACGAGGGCCAGGGCACCGTGACGGTGTACTTCGACTCGAAGAAGGCTGGCTACCCGGGGTGGCGCTGGACCGTGAGCATCGCGCACGTGGACGGGGCCGAGCCGACCGTGCTCGAGACCGAACTCACGCCGGGTGATGCCGCGCTCCTGTCGCCCGACTGGGTGCCCTGGGCCGACCGGCTCGCCGAGTACCAGGCCGCCCAGGAGGCGGAGAAGGCTGCCGCCGCGGATGCGGAATCGGCCGACTCGGAGTCGGACGACGACGACACCGACGACTACTACGACGACGACCCGGATGACGACGACGAGGCGCTCCTCCACGGTGGCGACCTCGACGGCGTTGATATCGATGAGATCGCCGACGACACGTCCGACGACGATGACTCGGACGACGACGACGATGACGATGACGATGACGACGACGACTCGGATGACGATGACGACGAGTCAGACGACGACGAAGACTCCGATGATGACGAAGACGACGACTCGGACGACTCCGACGACGACGAGTAGTCCTTAGCGGGGCCCGCGCCGCTGCGCGTAGGCGAGCCCCAGGCTGCCGAGCACGATGCCGGCGATGCACGACCAGAGCCACATGCTCGGCAACTCCACGCCAAACAGCGCTGGCGCCGCGACGACCGCAATGAGGCCGAGCACCCAGGCGATGAGGCCGACGACCAACGGTTTGCGGTCGTCGGTCTCCACCGGCTCAGGATTGGGCCGGCGCTCGGATGGCTTCAGCCAGAGGCGCATGGGTCTAGAGTGCGCCGACGACGTATTCGATGCTCTTGATGAGCTGACGGATGTCGTCGGGCTCGATCGCCGTGAAGGTGGCGACGCGCAGCTGGTTGCGTCCCAGCTTGCGGTAGGGCTCCGTGTCGACGATGCCGTTGGCCCGAAGCGCCTTCGCGATGACGGCGGCGTCGATGTCGTCATTGAAGTCGATCGTGGCGACGACCTGCGAGCGGTGCTCCGGGTTGGCGACGAACGGGGTCGCGTAGTCGACGCTGGCCGCCCAGTCGTAGAGCGCTGACGAGGACTCCTTGGTGCGGGCATCCGCCCAGGCAAGGCCGCCGTTGTCGTTGATCCACTGCACCTGGCTGTCGAGCATGAGGAGCGTCGAGAGGGCCGGCGTGTTGAGGGTCTGCTTGAGGCGCGAGTTGTCGACCGCCTGCTTGAGGCTGAGGAAGTCGGGGATGTAGCGATCGCTCGCCGCGATGCGCTCGACCCGCTCGAGTGCGGCGGGGGAGAAGAGCGCGAACCAGAGGCCACCGTCGGAGGCGAAGTTCTTCTGGGGTGCGAAGTAGTAGACGTCGGCCTGCGAGGCGTCGAAGTCGACGCCGCCCGCGGCGCTCGTCGCGTCGATCACGGTGAGGGCGCCCTCGTCGCCGTGCACGCGGGTGACGGGAGCCATGACACCCGTCGAGGTCTCGTTGTGGGTCCAGCCGTAGAGGTCGATGCCCTCGCGAGCGACCGCGTCGGCGCGCGAGCCGGGCTCGGCCTTGATGACGTCGGGCGCCTCAAGCCACGGGGCTGCGGCGGCCTTCGCGAACTTGCCGCCGAACTCGCCGAAGGTGAGGTTCTGGCTGCGCTTCTCGATGAGGCCGAATGCCGCGGCATCCCAGAACGCGGTCGAGCCGCCGTTGCCCAGCACAACCTCGTAGCCCTCCGGGATGCGGAAGAGCTGCGCGAGCCCCTCCTGCACGCGGCCGACGAGGTTCTTGACGGGCGCCTGCCGGTGGGAGGTGCCGAGGATCGATGCGCCCTCCGTCGCCAGGTACTCGATCTGCTGGGGGCGCACCTTCGAGGGGCCGCATCCGAAGCGTCCGTCGGCGGGCAGGAGGTCAGAGGGGATCGTCACGTCGGCCATGCGACGATTCTAAGGCTCGGCACGGGGATGTCGTGGGCCACACGTTAGGCTGGCCTGACACGCTTGCGGCATCTGGAGGGCGACATTGGCTGATCTCATTGACACCACTGAGATGTACCTGCGCACCATCTACGAGCTCGAAGAAGAGGCCATCATTCCGCTGCGTGCCCGCATCAGCGAGCGGCTCGGACACTCAGGCCCGACGGTCTCCCAGACCGTCGCCCGCATGGAGCGCGACGGCCTTCTCACGGTCGAGGGCGACCGCCACCTCAAGCTCACGCAGGCGGGCCGCGCGAAGGCCGTTGCCGTGATGCGCAAGCACCGCCTCGCAGAGCGGCTCCTCTCCGACATCATCGGCCTCGACTGGGCCCTCGTGCATGAAGAAGCCTGCCGCTGGGAGCACGTCATGAGCGAGCAGGTGGAGCGCCGCATCGTCGAGCTGCTCGGCCACCCCACGCATTCGCCGTACGGCAACCCGATCCCGGGCCTCGATGAACTGGGCGAGAACCCGACGACTCCCTTCGGCACGGGTGTCGTCAACATCGTGAACTACACGCTCGGCGCGGTCGGTTCCGTCAGCGGCGAGATCAAGCGGCTCGGCGAGCCCGTGCAGTACGAAGCCGAACTCCTCGAACAGCTGCGGGTCGCCGGTGTCGTGCCGGGCGTCCGTGCCAAGTTCTCCTCCGCGGGTGCCTACGTGCTCGTCGAGGTCGAGGGCAGCGACGAGGGCATCGAGCTGCCGAATGAGGTCGCGCAGCACGTCTACGTCGGCATCAAGTAGTCCGTTCACGTTCGCGTAACCCGCGCCGCCGCGCTTTTGCGGCATCCGCGCGTTACTCTGGAACCCTTGCAATTTCGAACCAGATTTCGGGAGAGCGTATGTCTGAGGGTGACTCCATCCGAACCGCGGATGCGCGTCACCCTGCGCGCGCCAAGGAGGCCGGCCGCAGTCGGTCGCCGTTGGTGCTGCACGAGCACATACGCCCGAGCGGTCGGCGAGGCGCCCTCTTCTCTGCGCCGCGATCCAAGGCACTGCCCTCATGGGCGGTGCCTTTTCTCGTTAACACGAGCGCTCAGTCCCGAGGTGCCGAAGTCGCACGGTTAGGTCCCTGCAAGCCGTGCAGGGCGCAATCGCAAAGGACGTCACATGCGCACGCTCGTATTGAACGCCGGATATGAACCCCTCGCCATCGTCAGCTTCAAGCGGGCGGTCGTGCTCGTCATCAACCAGAAGGCGACCGTGCTCGCGCACGACGCCGAGCATCCCGTCTTCTCGCAGTCGGACATCTTTGAGCGGCCGTCGGTCATCCTGCTCAACCGCTATGTGCGCATCCCGAGCAGCCGTGCGATTCCAGTGAGCCGTCGCGGCGT
Source organism: Salinibacterium sp. GXW1014 (assembly GCF_044769865.1). NCBI lineage: Bacteria > Bacillati > Actinomycetota > Actinomycetes > Micrococcales > Microbacteriaceae > Salinibacterium > Salinibacterium sp. GXW1014. The sequence continues at coordinate 645,047 of NZ_JBIZWA010000001.1, read as the reverse complement.
GCTCCGGCGAGACAATCACGAGTGCGGGTACTGCGGACATCACGCGACCACGATCGACCATGTGCTGCCCCGTTCACGCGGAGGGCGCGACACGTGGGAGAACCTCGTCGCCTGCTGCCTCAAATGCAACAACAAGAAAGGCGACCGCACGCCGCGCGAGATGGGGTGGATGCTTCGCTCCCGACCCCAGGCGCCACACGGCACCTCGTGGATGGTGCGCGGGGTCGAGTCCGCGCAGCCGCAGTGGGAGGAGTTCTTGGCGCCGGTTGCTGCGTAGCCCTCAGCATCGTTCGGGCAGACGCGCATTCGCTAGAGTGGATGCTTCACCCCCAGCACGCCCTAGTAGCTCAGGGGATAGAGCGCCCGCCTCCTAAGCGGTAGGTCGCAGGTTCGAATCCTGCCTAGGGCACATCACATTCATGAACGGTTTCGCCATCGGAACATGCGAGCGACTCGTCGGCGAGGTATTCGGCAGTGGCTGTGTCGTCCCAGCCGAGTCGCATTGCGATCCGCCAGGATGCCGCCCGCGACATCCGGTCGCCGAGGAGGCGAAGCTTCAGCTCGGTCAGCCGTTCGAGTTGCCGTTTGCCGTCGACCTCGGAGATCCGGCCCGCGCGCACATCGCGGTACAGCGCCGACAGTACGTCGGAGCGCAGTAGCGCGGGGGCGACCAGATGGTGTCGGCGATCCGCATCCGAGTTGCTTCGGATGATGCGAAGTGCAGTGCCTGCGTCGATGGCGTAGCGCGTCGTCATGCCGAGAGTGTGTCACCGGATTGTCGCTACCGCCGTCAGGCTGGTCGGTTGCGCCCGATAACGTGAAGAGACTGACGATGCGGGGGAGTAGATGAGCGCGTTCCATCCAGAGCTGGCGGCGGCACGGTTCATACCGAATTTCACGTGGGGGCCGCGCCTGGCGCGCCTCGCCAATCGCGGCGAACAGAAGTCGGGGCGCATCCCCGACGACGTAATCGTCGAAGACGTGACAGTGCCCGGCCCTGTGGGGGCACCGGATGTCTCGGTGCGCCTCTACCGTCCGCGCGAGTCCGGCGCGCCCATGCCCGCGCTGCTGTGGATCCACGGCGGCGGCTTCATCATCGGTAGCCCGATCCAGGACGAGCGCACGAATATCGCGTTCGTGCGCAACCTCGGCATCACGGTCGCTGCGGTCACGTACCGGCTGGGCCCCGAGCATCCGGCGCCGGCCGCCCTTGAAGACGCGTATGCCGCGCTGAGGTGGCTCTTCGCCAATGCCGATGACCGGGGCATCGACGCGACTCGCATCGCCGTGGGCGGGGCGAGTGCGGGCGGAGGCCTGGCGGCAGGCCTCGTGCTGCTCGCCCACGATCGTGCCGAGGTGACGCCGGCGTTCCAATTGCTCCTCTACCCCATGCTTGACGACCGCACGGTGCTGCGCGATGACCTCGACACGAGAAACGTGCGCGTGTGGTCGCCGGGCAGCAACCGCTACGGATGGACGACCTACCTTGGCCACGAGCCGGGGTCGCCCGAGACATCCGAGTACGCGGCTCCTGCTCGACGGGCGGATCTCACGGGACTGCCGCCGACGTGGATCGGAGTCGGCACGCTCGACCTGTTCCACGATGAGGACCTCGACTACGCGCAGCGGCTCGCCGACGCGGGCGTGCCGACCGAGATGCTCGTGGTGCACGGCGCGTTCCACGGCTTCAACGGGCTCTTCAAGCGCACCGAGGTGGCGAAGGAGTTCTGGCGCGCCCAGGCCAGGGCGCTGCGGGCGGCCTTTCAGCGCTAGCCCCAGGGCCGGGAAGGAATGTCGGTGGCCGCCGCTACGGTTGCCGCCATGCCGGAGAGGATCGAGGACTGGTGGGCGCGCCGGCAGTTCTCACGCGGAAGCGAGGTGCCCTACCCGGTCGGCACCTACCGCGAGGCATGGGCCCACTATCCGGTGCTCGTGCGGCAGTACCACCCGGAGTTCAACGCCGGCATCACGCTGACGCAGGTGCCGCCCGCCGCCGACGTCTATCTCACGTGGCAGTGCGAGATCGGTCACTACTTCGTCGCGACCCCGACCGAGCAACGCGAACGTCCAGGCCGCGAGCGGCGCCGCTCAGTCTGGTGCCCCGAGTGCCTCGCGATGGCGAAACCCCGGCCCGTGCAGGCCGGCGTGCCGGTCGCGAGCCGCGCGAAGTCGCGGAAGCCCGCGCCGCCGATCTGCCTGAAGACGCCAGAGCTTCCAACGGGGGAGGCCTTCCTCAGCCAGTGTGCACCCACACCGGCCTCCTCGGTCGAGGCGCAGCTGCGCGCCGACCTCTTCGACCGCCTCGACCTGACGAACGAGCTGAACGCGGTCAAGGTAGCCCGACCCTTCTTCCAGCACACGGAGGTGTGGCCCGACATCCTGCTGCCGGAACTGCGCATCGCGATCGAGTACGACAGCACCGGGCGGCACGGCCTTGAGCACGTCGGCAAGAAGGAGCAGGCCGACCGCCGCAAAGACCGGGCGATGCGCTCGGCCGGCTGGGAGGTCGTGCGGATCCGCACCGGCAAATTGCAGCCGATCGGCCCCTTCGACCTGCAGATGTCGTCGGTGACGGGCAAGGGCATCGACCGCCTGATCGAGCGGCTCCGCGACATCCGTGGGCCGCTGATGGTGGATGCCTACCTGCGCTGAGCCGCTAGCCTGACCGCATGGACGGCATGCTGGTCGGCGGCAACATGAACGACGTCACCCGCGAGGGCGATACCGTGCTGCGCCAGGCCGGACCGTGGACCCCCACGGTGCACCGCTACCTCGACTACCTCGCCATCGCAGGCGTCGACTGGGCGCCGCACCCGCTCGGCATCGAGGGAGAGCGCGAGCGTCTCAGCTTCATCGACGGCACTGTGCCGGTCTATCCGCTGCCCGAGTGGGTCTGGGCTGAGTCGGCGCTCGTGCAGGGCGGCCGGATGCTGCGCCAGCTGCACGACGCGAGCATCGGTTTCGCAGTCGATGGGGCGGTGTGGCAGTCCCCGGCCAAGGTTCCCGCGGAGGTCATCTGCCACAACGACTTCTCGCCCCACAACCTGGCCTTCCGTGACGGCGTGATCGTTGGCGCCATCGACTTCGACATGTGCTCCCCTGGTCCGCGGCTCTGGGATATCGCGTACTTCGCCACTCGGGCGGTGCCCCTCACAGCCGAGACCCCCGAGGGTGCGCCGGGCATGGATGAGGCACCCCGACGCGTGCAGGCGATCCTTGATGCCTACGGCACGGATGCCACGTGGGCTGACGTGCTGCGCGTTGCGACCATCCGACTCCACGACCTTGCTCAGTTCTCGCGGGAGAAGGCCGAGGAACTCGGCAGGCCGCACCTGCGGGACGAGGCGGAGGAGTATGAGCGCGACGCCGGGTACCTTCGTTCCCTTCTCTGAGCTGCGGTGCCCCGCGATGACTTGCCGTCATGGAAAGTGATGCATAGACTTTCCGATATGGAAAACAACCTTCACGCGAATGGCGCCGACGCCGACCAGGTGCTCCGCGAACTGAGCGCCGACCGCGCCAAGCTCTCCGAGCGGATGCGCGCCCCGCGATGGTTCGCCCCAGCCTTCGGAACGATCGCAGCGCTGTACGCTGCGATGCCGAGCATCCCGAACGATGGCGGGCGCGACTTCGTGTTCGTCGGTGCTGTCGTCGCGAGCATTGCCCTGTGCGCTACCTACTACCGCGCGACCGGCGTGAAGGCATCCGGACTCGGTGCGCGTGGATGGTTCCTCGGCGTGGGCGGTCTGCTCGGGATCCTCGTGTGCCTGAGCGTGTCATTCGGGCTCGCTGCGGCCGGCCTGCACTGGTGGATCGCGCTGTCGGCGCTCGCCGCCTTCGCGTGGGCCGCCATCATCGCCACCCTCCTCACCTCCGCCATGCAGCAGCGAGTGCGCGATGTCCGCTGAGGGTGGCTTCAGCGAGGTCATCCACGCGCCGCTGCGGCTGCGCATCTGCGGCCTCCTCCGCTCGGTGGATGAACTCGACTTCGCGGTGCTGCGCGACACGTTCGGTGTCAGCGACGCGACCCTCTCGAAGCACCTGAAGACGCTCGCCGATGCGGGGTTCGTCTCCTCGACCAAGACGGCGTCGGCGGCGAGGGGTGACTCGCGGCGCATCACCTGGCTGCGCCTCACGGCCGAGGGCAAGCGATCGTTCGACGACCATGTGCGCGCGCTCCAGCAGATCGCCGCGGGCTTCGACGCGGTCTCGCCGAATGCCTGATCGGACGCGCCTTGCCTCAGTCGGCGATGAGGCGCTTGCCCAAGGCGACGGCAGCATCGGGAACGTAACCGAGGGCGCGGTAGAAGGCGATGGCCTGCTCGTTGTCAGCGCGCACCTGGAGGTTGAGCTTGGGGCAGCCGCGATCAGCGAGCATCCGTTCCAGCTCCTCCATGAGGGCACGACCGTAGCCGCGTCCGCGAGATCCCGGATGCACCGCCAGATAGTTCACCCATCCGCGGTGCCCGTCGTACCCCGCCATAGCTGAAGCGACCAGGTCGCCATCCTCGACTCCGACCACGAAGAGCTCCCGCTGCACTGTCAGCTTGCGCTGGATGTCGAGGTGCGGGTCATTCCACGGACGGGTGAGTCCGCACAGTTCCCAGAGCGCGATGACCGACTCGGTGTCGGACTCCTGGAAGGGCCGCAGTTGCATTCCCCGATTCTCCACCATGTGCTGCATCCCGATGAGTCACCTGCCCGCACCTGCCGCGGCTCGCTGCGCCGGGGGTAGCGTGGCCAGGGGACGACGGGAGCACAGTGGGCAGCAAGACGATCATCATCACGGGGGCAAGCGACGGAATCGGGGCGGCGGCAGCGCGGGAGTTGAAGCGACGCGGGCACAGGGTCGTGATCGTGGGCCGCTCCCGGGAGAAGACGGAGCGCATCGCGGCCGAGCTGGATGCCCCGCACTACCTTGCCGACTTCGCCCGCCTCAGCGAGGTGCGCGAGCTGGCGGATGCCCTTGCTCGCGACTTCCCGCGCATCGACGTGCTCGCCAACAACGCCGGCGGCATCTTCGGCGCGCGCGAGCGCACGGAGGACGGCTTCGAGCTGACCTTCCAGGTCAACCACCTGGCACCGTTCCTGCTGACGCACCTGCTCATGCCCACGCTGCTGGCGAGCCGGGCATCCGTCATCAACACCTCGAGTGCCGCCGCCAAGCTGTTCGCCCGGCTCGACCTCGATGACCTCAACGACGACCGTGGCGCATCCGCTAACCGTGCCTACGGCAATGCGAAGCTCGCGAACATCCTCTTCACGCGCGAGTTCGACCTGCGCTTCAACGGCGAGGGCATCTCGACGGCCGCGTTCCACCCCGGGGTGGTGGCGACGAGTTTCGCGAGCGAGACGAGCAGCCCCATGCGGCTCGTCTATGGCACGCCGCTGCGTCACCTGATGCGCCTCATCACGCCCGAGGAGGGTGCGAGCGGGCTCGTCGCGCTCGCCGAGGGGCAGCCCGGGGTTGACTGGATCTCAGGCGAGTTCTACGAACAGCAGCGCATCGCAAAGACCAACCCGCAGGCCTACGACGCTGAGGCGGCGCGGCGACTGTGGGAGGAGAGCGAGCGGATGCTTGGGCTCACCGCATCACCGGAGCCCGCGACCCACAGGCACGACGGCCGTTTCGACCCGCCGTGCGGGCCCGTGGTGGGCCGTGTCGACGGCGGGGTGATCCGTGCGACGGCCATCCCCTACGCCCGCGCCGCGAGGTTCGCCCCGCCTGCGCCCGTCGCCGACTGGACCGAGCCTTTTTCGGCCACGGATCCCGCGCCTGCGTGCCCGCAGTTGCCGTCGGTTGCGCTCGCCGACGCCATGGGCACCGGCCAGTCGTTCATCGGCGACAGCGAGGACTGCCAGAACGTGAGCGTCACGGTGCCTGCCGACCTCCGCCCCGGGGAGTCGCTGCCGGTCATGGTCTTCATCCACGGCGGCTCCTATGTCATCGGCGCCGCCGACATCCCTATGCACGATCCGGCCGCGCTCGTGACGGAGCAGCGCGTCATCGTCGTCGGCGTGACCTACCGACTCGGCCTCTTCGGCTTCCTCGCGACGCCCGACGGGCATCCGGCCAATCTCGGGCTGCTCGACCAGATCGAGGCCTTCCGTTGGGTGCAGCGCAACATCGCCGCCTTCGGGGGCGACCCGAAGCGGGTCACGGCGTTCGGCCAGTCGGCGGGCGCCGACGCGATCGCCCACATCATGGCGACACCGGATGCCCCGCGCCTCTTCTCCCGGGCGATCCTGCAGAGCGCGCCCCTCGGCATCGGCCGCGGACGGCAGGCGATGCACGAGGCGATGGGTGCGGCAGCCGAGGGCCTGACGACCGAATCGACCGTGGGTGACGTGCTCGCGCGGCAGGCGCGGGTCTCCGCGATCGGGGGCGGCTTCGGCCTCGCCGGCGGCATGCCGTTCGGCCCGCAGCCCGGCCATGCACCGCTGCCAACCGAGCACGAGCTCGATGCGGCGCTGGATGCTGCGGCTCCCCACATCGAGGTGCTCATCGGCCACACCTCCCAGGAGTCGCGTCTCTTCGCGCCGCAATCGGCGCAGGTGCAGAAGGTGCGGCGCCTTCCGGGGCTCGGCGGCCCTGCGATCCACGCGATCGACACGGTGCTGACGCAGGCGATCTATGGCAGGGCATCCCGCCGCTTCGCGAAGCGCCATGTCGTCGCCGGTGGGCGCGCCCACCACTATGTCTTCACCTGGGCGGCGCCAATGAACGAATTCGGTGCCGCCCACACGATCGACCTGCCGTTCCTCTTTGGCAACGAGCAGACGTGGAAGCGCTCCAAGATCCTCGACGGCGCGCCGTGGGCCGAGGTCGAACGGCATGCGAAGCGTGTGCGGCAGCTCTGGGCGGACTTCGCGCGCGGCGTCGACCTTCCCGAGCGGGGCGAGATCCCCGGGGTCCTCACGCACGCGCGCGTAGGATCGCGTCCATGAGCACCACCGCCGGGAGCACCCCGTGACGCGCGTTGCCGCCTTCGACTGCGGCACCAACTCGCTGCGTCTCCTCATCGCCGACATCAAGCACGGGCGCCTGCACGACATCGTGCGCTCGCTCGAGATCGTCCGCCTCGGGCAGGGGGTCGACCGCACGGGCCGCTTCGACGACGACGCCCTCGCGCGCACCCTCGCAGTGACCCGGCAGTATGCCGAGCTGTGCCGCAAGCACCGGGTCGAGCGGATGCGCTTCGTCGCGACATCCGCCACCCGCGACGCCGCGAACCGTGACGTGTTCCTCGACGGTGTGCGCGAGATCCTCGGCGTCGAGCCCGAGGTCATCGACGGCGACGAGGAGGCGCGGCTGTCGTTCCGCGGGGCCCTGAGTGCGATTCCGGATGCCGCAGCCAAGCGCTCCCGTCGGCTCGTCGTCGACATCGGCGGCGGGTCGACCGAACTGGTGCTCGGTGAGACCGTGCCGGAGGCGGCGCACTCGATGGATGTCGGAAGCGTGCGGCTCACGGAACGCAACATCCGCTCCGATCCGCCCACGGCCGAGGAACTCGCGGCGGTGCGTCGCGAGGTCGAGCAGGCCCTCGACCATGCGGCGAGCATCGTGGACCTCGGTGCCGCGAGGGAGGTCATCGGCGTCGCGGGGACCATTACGACCGTGACAGCGCACGCGATGGAACTGAGCGACTACGACTCTGCCGCGATCAACGGGAGCCGGCTGCGCCTCGACGACGTGCTGGAGGCCTGCCGGTCGCTGGCGAGCATGCCGCGGGAGGAGCGACTCATGCTGCCCTACCTGCATCCCGGCCGCGTCGACGTGATCGCGGCGGGCGCCACCATCTGGTCCACCGTGCTGCAGCGGGTTGCTGCCGAGACGAAGGCCGCCGGGTCGCCGCTCCACTGGGTCGTGACGAGCGAGCACGACATCCTCGACGGAACCGCGTTGTCTCTCGCCGACTGAGCGCTGGCCCACTAGTCTGACTGCCAACCCGCATCACCGATCGGATCGGTAGGTCTTCATGAGCGCCCCAACCCCCTACGGCTATGGCCCCGCATACCCCGTGCAGGCTCCACCGCGCAGGCCGCCGCTCACCGCCGGGCAGAAGCGCGGCGCGATGATCGCCGGTGGCGTCGGCTACACGCTCATGTCCCTCGGCTTCGGCACGATCTTCGCGGTCGTGGTCGTCACCCTCGTCTTCGGGGTCATGGGCTTCATCGGCGCGTCGATCGCCCGCTCGGGCGGCGCGGCCGACGACTTCGTGCAGACCGTCGCCGACATCGTGCAGTCGTACTGGTGGATCGCGCTCGTCGCGGCAATCCTGGGCGTGGCCCTCTGGCTGGCCGGGTATTTCGCGAGCGTGCGCATCCTGAAGTCCACAGGCAACCCGCGCGGCACGGCGATCACGTGGGCGGCGCTCGGCATCGGCATCGTCGCGGGATGGGTCGTGGGCACCGTGCTCTCGATCCCGGGCAACATGCTCACGGTCATGCCGGGCCGCGGCGAAGGGGAGCTGCCCGGGCTCCTCGTCGGCGGCGGACTCCTCGCGCTCGCGAGTCTTGCCGCGACGGTCGCCGTCGGGGTCTTCGCCTGGTGGTGGATGGCCCACGCCCTGCGGCCCGCCGCCCCCATCGATGCGACGCCGGCGGCACCCACAGCCTGAGAGCGCGGGTGGTGGTTTCCACGAGTCCGGGCCGCCGTTCTGCGGGCCGAACAGTGCCCATGCCACGAACTTTTCGGCGTTCTGTTGTGCCCAGCGTTAGCATCGCGCCATGAGTGACTACCGACCGCCGACATCCGACGCTGCCTTCATCCTTGAGCACGTCGTGGGCTACAACGACATCGCCGCTTACCCGAACTACGAGCACGCCGACCTCGAGACGGTCGTCGACCTGCTGGAGCAGAGTGGCCAGTTCATGGCCGAGGTCATCGCGCCGACGAACCGCGCGGGCGACCTCGAGGGCTCGAAGCTCCAGGCGGATGGCACGGTCAAGACGCCGACCGGCTTCAAGGAGGCCTACAACAAGCTCGTCGAGTCCGGCTGGATCTCGCTGCAGTTCCCCGAGGAGTTCGGCGGCGGCGGCTTCCCCTGGCTCGTCGGCCTCGCCATCCAGGAGCAGCTGCTCGCGGCCAACATGGGCTTCGGCCTCGGCCCGCTGCTGACGCAGGGCGCAATCGACGCGCTCCTGCACTACGGCTCGACCGAGCAGAAGCAGCTCTTCCTGCCCAAGATGGTCAGCGGCGAGTGGACCGGCACCATGAACCTCACGGAGCCGCACGCCGGCTCCGACGTCGGCGCCCTCACGACGAAGGCGGTGCCCAACGACGACGGCACCTACTCGATCTCGGGCCAGAAGATCTTCATCAGCTGGGGTGACCACGACCTCACCGAGAACACGATCCACCTGGTGCTCGCGCGCACCCCCGGCGCTCCCGCCGGCACGAAGGGCATCTCGCTCTTCATCGTGCCCAAGTTCAACGTCGACGCCGAGGGCAACATCGGGGAGCGCAACAGCGTGCACACCGTCTCCCTCGAGGAGAAGATGGGCATCCACGCCTCGCCCACCTGCGTGCTCTCCTACGAGAACGCCAAGGGCTACCTGGTCGGCGAGGAGAACCAGGGCATGCGCGCCATGTTCGTCATGATGAACAGCGCCCGCATCTCGGTCGGCATGCAGGGCCTCGCGGTGGGGGAGCGCGCCTACCAGGCGGGCCTCGCCTACGCGAAGGAGCGCATCCAGGGCAAGGCGATCGGCGCCACGCAGGACTCGCCGATCATCGACTTCCCCGACGTGCGCCGCATGCTCATGACGCAGAAGGCCTACCTCTCGGCCCTCCGCCGCGTCATCTACCTCAACGGCGTCTACATGGACAAGGCGCTGTACTCCCCGGATGCCGCGGAGCGCGCCCGCGCAGAAGAGCTCGCCGCACTCCTCACCCCCATCAGCAAGGCCTTCGGCACCGACCTCGGCAACGAGATCACCTCGCTGACGGTGCAGATCCACGGCGGCATGGGCTTCATCGAGGAGACGGGCGTCGCACAGTACATGCGCGATGTGCGCATCGCCGCCATCTATGAGGGCACCAACGGCATCCAGGCTGCTGACTTCGTTGGCCGCAAGATGGGTGTGCGCAGCGGCCAGTCGTTCATGGAGTTCATCGCGCAGATGCGCGAGGTCGAGGCAAAGCTGGAGGCGGCAGGCGAGGAGTTCGCGTCGATCCGCACGCAGCTCGGCCGCCAGTTCGACGTGCTGCAGAAGACGACCGGATACATGCTCCAGACGGGCGCCGGCGGGGACTTCTCCTCGGTGCTGTCGGGCTCGGTGCCGTTCCTTCGCCAGTGGTCGCTCGTCGTGGGCGGCTGGCTCATGGCGGAGTCTGCACTCGCCGCAGCGAGCCTCGACGACGCGAAGCAGGCGGAGACGCAGCTCGTGCTCGCCCGCTTCTACGCCGAGCAGCTGCTTCCCGCCGCAAGCGGGCTTGCCGGTGCTGTGACGGCCGGCGACCGCGACCTCTTCGCACTCGACGCGGAGGCGCTCGCGAGCTGACCCCCAAGAAGAAGCGGATGCCCGGTCGCGTGTGCGGCCGGGCATCCGTCATTTCTGCGGCTGGTGCTTCGGCTGCTCAGTTCGACTGGCGCTGCAGCAGGGTCATGAGGGCATCGGCGTCGACCGGCTTGGAGTGCAGGTAGCCCTGCGAGCGGTCGCAGCGCAGCTCGCTGAGCGCGCTGAACTGCTCCTCGGTCTCGACGCCCTCCGCAACGACGCGAAGGCCAAGGCCGTGGCCGAGGCCGACGACGGCCGCGATGATCTTGGCGCCCGCGCGGTCCTTGCGCCCGACGAAGGAGCGGTCGATCTTGAGCTCGCTCACAGGCAGGTTGCTGAGCTGCGTGAGCGAGGAGAAGCCCGTGCCGAAGTCATCGACCGAGATGCTCACGCCCAGCTCATGGATCGCCCGGAGCTCCGACTGCGCCACACTCATGTCGGTGACGACCTTCGACTCGGTGACCTCGATCGTGAGTCGCTCCGGGGGAAAGTCGAGCAGCTTGAGGTCGCGGGCGACGGATGCCGCGTAGCCGTCGGTCTCCAATTGTGCGACCGAGGCGTTGACCGAGACCTCGACCGGGTAGCCAGCGGCGTCCCATGCGAGCGCGTCCCGGCAGGCGGAGCGGAGCACCTGGGTGCCGATCTCGGAGATCGTGCCGTTCTCCTCCGCGAGCGCGATGAACTGGTCGGGGCGCACGAGGCCGCGTGTGGGGTGGTTCCACCGGGCGAGCGCCTCGACGGCCACGATCCGGCCCGAGTGCACGTCGATCTGCGGCTGGTAGGCCGCGAAGATCTCGCCGCGCACGACCGCGCCGTGCAGGTCGGTGTCGAGCTGCAGTTCGTCGTCGGAGGCGGTGGCGCCGCGGGCCAACCGACGCCCGGCCTTCTTGGCCATGAGGTCGGACTCGGCGCTCGCGGCAAGGCGCTGCGCGCGCTCGGCGACAGAGCCCTCCCTGCCGATCTCGACGAGTGAGGAGATGCCGAGCGAGAGCGAGACGACGACATCCTGGCCCTCGACCGCGATCGGATGCTTGAAGGAGCGCTGGATGCGCGCGATCGCGGGTGCGACCTCGTCGGGGTGTGTCGCCCGCGCGAAGGTGATCGCGAACTCGTCGCCGCCGTAGCGCGCGACCGTGTCGCCCTGGCGCACGACCCGCTTGAGGCGTTCGCCCACCTCCTGCAGCACCGTGTCGCCGGCCTGCTGCCCGAGGCGGTCGTTGATGCGCTTGAAGCGGTCGATGTCGCAGACGATCACGACAGTGCCCCGGCCCGCGACATCCGCCTGTTCCACCATGCCCGCGAGGGTGCGCTCAAGCGCCTGGCGGTTTGGGAGTCGCGTGACGCGGTCGTGTTCGACGTTCCACTCGATCTCATTGGCGAGACGGTTGTTGTCGAGTGCAACCCCCGCGAGGCCCGCCAGTCCTGTGAGACGCCGACAGATGACCTCGTCCAACTCGCTGGGCGGATCGCTCTCGGCCCAGTGCGCCACGACGAAACCCATCGACCGGCCCGAGACCGTGATGGGCATGAGTGCGAGCGCGCGGATGTCGAAGTCCTTGACGATCTCGTGAGTCCAGTCCTCATGCGCGCCGTCGATGAGCACGGGGCCACCGGACCGCATGAGCTCGTGGAGGTCCGGAGCCGAGAACGGGGTGCCAGCCCAGAGGCCGAGGCGGCGGCGCAGCGTGCCGGACCAGCCGGCGATGGCGGAGACGACGAAGGTGTCGGTCATCTCGTCCCAGAGAATGACGGCGCCGCGGTCGACCTGGCATACGGTGGGCACGGCCTCGGCAATGATCTGTGACACGGCCGGCAGGTCAGTGGGTTCGCACAGTGCCCGGGCGACCGACAGGAGCATCTCGCTCGTGTCTCGTTGGCGCGCAAGTTCAGCGGCGGTCTCGTCGCCGTTGTCGAGTCGCCCCGTCTCGATAGTGGTCACTGTGCCTTCCGTCGCTTCACTGTGCAGTGAGCTCGCGGGGCTCGGGTCGCCCCCTGTAAGTCTGGCATGACCGGGGGCACGATGCTGTCATGGAACCCCGCGACAGCGACGCCGACGACATGACCTTCGAGGAGAAGCGGCACGACCAGCTCACGGCTGCGCCAGACGCGGTGGAAGAGGATGCCGCACCCCGCATCGATGTGACGACGACCGCGGAGGGCAACACCCGCATTGACTGGCGCGAGGACGCGCCCGTGCGGCCGGGCGAAGGCGACGAAGGAGAGTAACGGGCCGCTGGGCATCCGGTGCATGACAGGTGGGAATGCCCGCACAAAGCATCGTCGCGGCTTGAGCTGCGCCTCACTCTGCGGGAGCGTGGAGGGCCAACCCCGAACCGGAAGGAGCGTCATGCTCACCCTCACCGAGACCGCCAGCAACGTCGTCAAGGCCATCATCGACCAGAACCCGGACGTCGAGAACGCCGGCCTCCGCATCAACTCCGAGGGCACCGCGGCCAACGCCGAACTCGGAGTCGCGGTCGTCGAGGCTCCCGAGGCGAGTGACCAGGTGCTTGAGCAGGATGGCGCCCGCGTCTTCCTCGACGAGGGGGCCACAATCGCCCTCGCCGACAAGGTGCTCGACGCGCAGGTTGCGAGCGACGGCAGCGTCAGCTTCGCGATCGGCCAGCAGACCGCGTAGGTCCCCAGCACTCCACTGCTTTCAGAACTCAGGAGGGCCGAGCCTTCCTGAGTTTTGAGGGCAGCGGCCTACAGGGCGGCGGCGACCCGGGTGCCCTGCTCGATCGCGCGCTTGGCGTCGAGCTCAGACGCGACGTCCGCTCCGCCGATGACGTGCGCCTTCGCATCCGTTCCCAGCTGCTCGACGAGGTCGCGCACGCTCTCCTGCCCCGCACAGACGATCACGTTGTCGACCGCGACCACCTGGGCGTCAGTGCGCTCCGGGCCGAAGGTGATGTGCAGGCCCTCGTCGTCGATGCGCTCGTAGTTGACGCCGCTCAGCTGGCGCACGCGCTTGTGCTTCAGCGCCGCGCGGTGCACCCACCCCGTCGTCTTGCCGAGGCCCATGCCGATCTTGCCCGGCTTGCGCTGCAGGAGAGTCACCTCGCGAGCGGGCGGTGACGGCTGCGGCTTCACGACGAAGCCCGGCACCGTGCCGTCGTCGGTGACGCCCCACTCGCGCTTCCACTCTGCGAGCTCCTCCGCGCTCGGGTTCACGTCGCGCAACGTGTGCTCCGTGAGGAACTCGCTCACATCGACCCCGATGCCGCCCGCGCCGATCACGGCCACCCGCCCGCCGATCTCGCGACGACCGAGCACGGCATCCGCGTAGGTCATGACGCTCGGGTGGTCGATGCCCGGGATCGACGGGATGCGCGGCGTCACGCCCGTCGCGATGACGACGTCGTCGAAGCCCGCCAGGTCGGATGCCGTGGCCCTCGTGCCAAGCCGCACGTCGACCTTCAACAGCTCGAGCTGGCGCGTGAAGTAGCGGATCGTCTCGGAGAACTCCTCCTTGCCGGGGATGCGGCGGGCGATATCGAACTGGCCGCCGATGTGGTCATTCACCTCGAAGAGCGTGACGTGGTGGCCGCGGCGGGCCGCCGCGACGGCCGCTGAGAGCCCGGCCGGGCCGGCACCGACGACCGCGACGCGCTTGGCGCGCTTGGTGGGCATCAGCACGAGTTCAGTCTCGCGGCCCGCGCGCGGGTTCACGAGGCAACTCGCCTGCTTGCGCTCGAAGGTGTGGTCGAGGCACGCCTGGTTGCAGGCGATGCAGGTGTTGATCTCATCGCTCGCATCCGCCGCCGCCTTGCGCACCCAGTCGGGGTCCGCCAGCATCGGGCGGGCGAGCGACACGAGGGCCGTCGCGCCCCGGTTCAGGATGCCCTCCGCGACCTCCGGCATGTTGATGCGGTTCGCCGCCGCGACGGGGATGCTGACCTCACGCGCCAGGCGCTCCGTGATGTCGACGAATGCCGCGCGCGGCACACTCGTGACGATCGTCGGCACCCGGGCCTCGTGCCAGCCGATATCGGTGTTGATGATGGTGGCGCCGGCCGCCTCGATCTCGCGCGCGAGCGTCACGATCTCGTCCCAGGTCTGGCCCTGCTCCACGTAGTCCGCCATCGAGAGGCGGAACAGGATGATGAAGTCGTCGCCGACCGCGGCACGCATGCGGCGCGTGACCTCGACAGCGAAACGGCGACGCTTCTCGGGGGAGCCGCCCCAGGCATCCGTCCTGTGGTTGGTGCGCTCCACCAGGAACTGGTTGATGAGGTACCCCTCGCCGCCCATGATCTCGACACCGTCGTAACCGGCCTCCCGCGCCAGCCGTGCGCTGCGGGCGTAGGAGTCGATCGTGCGCTCGACGCCCCTCGCGCTCAGGGCGCGCGGGGTGAAGGGCGTGATGGGCGACTTGATCGCCGACGCCGAGACGCTGAGCGGGTGGTAGCCGTAGCGGCCCGCGTGCAAGATCTGCAGCGCGATCTTGCCGCCCTCCGCGTGCACGGCGTTGGTGACCGTGCGGTGACGCGGCAGTTCCCGCCGACTGCTGAGCTTCGACCCGAACGGCGACAGCCAGCCACGGATGCTCGGGGCGTAGCCGCCCGTCACAATCAGCCCCACGCCGCCCCGTGCGCGCTCGGCGAAGAAGGCCGCAAGCTTCGTCGCATCCGAAGCCTTGTCTTCGAGGCCCGTGTGCATCGACCCCATGATGACGCGGTTCTTGAGGGTCGTGAACCCGAGGTCGAGGGGTGCGAGGAGCTTCGGGAACGGCGTCGTCATGGGGTCAGGCTAACGGCCGCGGCATCCGCGACCATGTCGCTTGGCTAGGAGGCACAGAGAGGGCGTGCTGGTTGCGTGTGCGGTTTGGGGATTTCGATACGGATGTTGGTCGCTTCCCTGCGGTTCACGAGGACCGACTTTCGAGAACAGTGTGGGTTCGTTCGGCTCTAGACGCGACCATATCGTCGACCGGAACACACCTCTTAGTCAGTCCCTCGGAATGATGCTTGACACCCATCACCTTCTCCGCCATGCTCGTAAGCGACCGACTGATCGGTCGGGCCGTCAATGGAGACGAGTATGGGGAACAAGCGCACATGAGAACCTCGCGTCACGCAACGAAGAACTCAAGCACCGTCGTGGTCGAACCGCGCGCAACCGACCGTGATCCGGAGAGATACAACCGACGCCTCTCCCGGCAGAACCTGATGCTGGCGATCGGCACGCCCGTCGTCCTCCTCATCATCTGGGAGCTCGCCGCAACGTTCGCCGTCATCGACACTCGGTTCTTTCCTGCGCCCTCGGCGATCGCCACGACCGGGGTGGAGCTCATCCAGAACGGCATGCTCATCAGCAGCCTCTCGACGACGATCCGCACCCTGCTCCTCGGGCTGATCGCCGGAAACATCATCGGCACCGTCGTCGGCATCAGCATGGGTCTCGTGCGGCCGTTGCGCGCGGCCCTCGACCCGCTGCTCTCGGGTCTCTATACGATCCCCAAGCTCGCCATCCTCCCGCTCCTGCTACTCATGCTCGGCCTCGGCGAGCAGCCGCGCATCATCGTGGTTGCCATCGGCTCCTTCTTCATCGCCTGGATCACGATGCTCGAGGCCACGCTTGGCGTCGCGCACGGCTACCTCGAGACCGCTGAGTCACTCGAGCTCTCCCGGTGGCAGCGGCTGCGACTCGTGATCTTTCCCGCCGTGCTGCCCGACTACTTCGTTGGCCTCCGCATCGCGGTGGGCAACGCCGTGCTCCTCATCGTTGGTGTCGAATTCGTCACGAGCGGTGACGGTATCGGCAGCATGATCTGGAAGTCGTGGCAGATCTTCGCCACGGAGCGCATGTATGCCGGGATCGTGTGCGTCGCACTGCTCGGGTACCTCCTCACCAAAGCGGTCAAGATCGGTGCGAAGCTCGCCGTGCCGTGGAGCCCCAAGTCCACGAGCCGCCGCAACTAAGACCTCACAACCATCTGCGTTGCGTTCACGCCGCGCTGGTGATGACCCTTGCCTGTATCCCCTCAAAGAAGAGTGAAAGGAACTGCAATGAACGCAAGAAAGGCCTTTGCCGTCATCGCGATAGGCGCCCTCGCCCTCACTGGCTGCGCCGGCCAACCCGGCGCGAACAGTGACGACGATGACGCGGCCACCGGCACCGCCGAACAGCTCATCGCCGACGGAGTGATGAATGAGGAGGCCGTGCTCGCAGAACCTGCGACGATCACGATCGCCACCGCGGCGCCCACTGCATTCACGATCCCGCTCTACATGGCGGAAGCAGGCTACGACTCCTTCAAGCGTCGCAACCTCACCGTGAAGATCGAGAACATGCCGGGCGTGGACTCGTACCCCCTGATGGCGACGGGTCAGCTCGACGGCAACTACAGCGCTCCTGACGTCGGAATGTTCAACTCCATCAACAGCGGAATCGACCTCGCGGTCGTCGCGCCAACCCAGATCCAAGCTGAGGATGCCGTGGATGGCCTCTACTGCCGCGTCGATGAGATGGGCGGCAAGGAATTCAGCTGGGAGATGCTGAAGGGCAAGAAGATCGGCTCCTCGCAGTCAAACCGAGGGGTCTCGATGATTCAGATCGCCGAGAACCTCGAGAAGGCTGGCGTCCCGGTCGATGAGGTCGAGGTCGTGCAGATGAGCACCTCCGACCAGGTGGCGGCTCTGGAGAACGGTGCACTCTTCTGCGGCCTCATCCAGGAGCCCATCACCGCGGTGGTCGAGGAGGCCGGCCATGCGACGTTTGCCGCGCGGCAGATGGAGATCGGCTTCCCGAACGGCTCCGTGGCATTCGGAAAGTCCATCCTGCGTGACAACCCCGAAGTCGGCTTCGCCTTCGTCGCCGCTCTCGCCGAGCTCTACCAGAACGAGCTTCAGGGCGAGTGGCTGCGCGGCAACGAGGCCTACTTCGCTGAGCTCCTGGACCAGCCGCAGGACGCCCTCGAAAAGATGACGACCCCCACCTACGCGCTGCCGCTCGCGCTGCCCGAGGGCTACGCCGCGACGTTCGACCGCACGTGGCGCAACTGGGACGACCTCCTCCAGTACGAGGAGCCCCTGGAGGAGTCGCAGGTCATCGACGACCGGTTCATGACCTTCGCCAACGAGCTGCTCGGGCTCTGATTCACATGACCCTGCTGGAAGGAACAGTGGTGAACGTCAGCGAGATGCGCGAGAACGTGCAACATGCCAACGCGAACGTGCTCCGAGCGGTCCTCTACGTGATGACGGGCAACCCCGTGCTCGCGCAAATGCGGACCATCGAGCTCGAGCGCAGGGGTGGTGCCTTCATCGAGCAGATGCTCAGCGATGCCGACGCGAGTGCGGTGCGTGAGCTCGCTGTCGAGTTCCTCAGTGCAGGGGCCGCTGGTCAACACCCGGGCGACCTCACGTCCCTGGGTGTTGACCAGCAGCGGATCGCTGAGGCCGTCGGCTTCCTCATCGGCAGAAGGCCCACCAGTGCGGAGCTCCGGCTCGGCATGCGCGAACTGGGCCTCGAGGAGGCGGCCGGCGTGCCCTCATCCCGTGCGGCTTGGACGGGATCGCCCGACCTCTCAGGCTGGCGAGTGCTCGTCGTCGGTACGGGATTCAGCGGCATCGGCACTGCCGCCCGCCTGCAGGCGCTCGGCATACCGTATTCGGTGGTCGACAAGCAGGCGCGGATCGGCGGCACCTGGGAGCGGAACCAGTTCCCGGAGTCCCGCGTCGACACGACAAGCTTCGTCTACCAGTTCAGTTTCATGGAGCGCTACCCGTGGGCTGAGCACTACGCGCCGCAGGAGCAGGTGCGCGAATACCTTGAGCACGTCGCCGAGGTCAGCGGCGTGACCGAGCACGTGCGCCTCAACACCGAGGTGGTCGAGGGGCGCTTCAACGCGGAGCGCGGCGTGTGGGAACTGCTTCTCCGGGGAACCGACGGCACGGAGTGGCGGGAGGAAGCGAACTTCGTCGTGAGCGCCTCCGGGCTCTTCTCCACGCCCAAGCGTCCTGACTTCGCGGGCGCCGACCTGTTCGAGGGCCCCATCATCCACAGTGCACAGTGGGACTCGTCATTCGACCCGGCAGGCAAGCGCGTGGCCATCGTCGGCAACGGCTCGACGGGCGTGCAGATCCTGCCCTGGCTCGCGAGGCACGCCGAGCATGTCACCGTCTTCCAGCGCACCCCGCAGTGGATCTCGCCACTCGAGCGCTACAAGGAGCCGGTGTCGGAGGAGCTGCAGTGGCTGCACGACAACGTGCCCCTGTACTGGAAGTGGTCCTGCTACAACGCGCGGCTCGTGCGCGGCACCCTCGGGGACGCGCAGGAGTACGACCACGCCTGGCGGGCCGCCGGCGGCAAGGTCAGCCGGCGCAATGACGGCCTGCGCGAGAACCTCACGGAGTACATCGCCTCCAAGCTTGGCGCGCATCCCGAGCTGGTATCGGCGTGCACGCCCGACTACGCCCCGCTCGCGCGCCGCCTCGTCGTTGACAACGGCTGGTACGACGCGGTGCTCCAGGACAACGTCGACCTCGTGACAACCGGGGTCGCCGCCCTCCACGAACGGGCGATCGAAGGTGGGGACGGCACGGTCGTCGACTGCGACGCCCTGATCCTCGCGACGGGCTTCGATGCCGAGCAGTACACGCTGCCGGCCCAGTACTACTCGCCGTCCGGCCGCACGCTGGAGGAGGCATGGGCCGAGGATGGCCCGCGAGCATACGCAGGGCTGGAGGTGCCGGGATTCCCGAACCTCTACATCATGTATGGCCCGAACGGACAGCCGCGCGGCGGGAGCCTGGTCGCGGCGCTCGAGCTCTGGATCGACCACGTCTGTCGGCAGATCGTGACGACGGTCGAGTCGGGAAATCGCTGGAGCTCGGTGAGCGAAGACGCATTCGAGAACTACAACCGCTGCATGGACGAGGAGCTGGAACGCCTC
Source organism: Salinibacterium sp. GXW1014 (assembly GCF_044769865.1). Taxonomy (NCBI): domain Bacteria; kingdom Bacillati; phylum Actinomycetota; class Actinomycetes; order Micrococcales; family Microbacteriaceae; genus Salinibacterium; species Salinibacterium sp. GXW1014. Next base: position 625,645 of record NZ_JBIZWA010000001.1, on the reverse strand, counting down.
ATCTGGGCGGGCGAAGCGCCCAAGGAGCGCAACTACTACGTCAACAGCTTCGGCAGGCAGAACGTCAACATGCCATGGCGGCTTCACGACTACGCGCAGATCCTCTGGCGCAGTCCCTTCGAGACCCATGAATTCGGGGGTGCGTCGGCATGACGAGCCGCGAGCCGCTCTGGCGAGACCTCCCCGAGGGAAGTGCGCACGGCCTCTTCGGCGCCGACGACGTTTTCGGCACGCTCAACCGGCAAACGTCGGCGACAGTGCTTGAGGCTATTGCGGCGGCCTCGACCGGCCGCGTCTTCTCGCTGAACCTCAGCCTCACCGAACCCGACCCGCCGCTGTTCCAGCGGCAGATGCCCCGCCACCGCGTCTTCACGACACCGCGGGGCAACCTCGACGACGTGCTCGACAACTTCTACCCGCAGTCGTCATCGCAGTGGGACGGCTTCCTGCACGTGCCTGACCCCGAGCTGGGCTTCTACAACGGGCTCGGCCGTGACCGCCACGGCGTGCACCACTGGGCGGAACGGGGCATCGTCGGTCGCGGCGTTGTCCTCGACATCAGCGAGGCCCTCTGGGCCGCCGGCGGAGCCGACGCCTTCTCGTCCAAGACCTCCGTCGGGGTCGGCGCGCTGGAGGCGGCTCGCGAGGCGAGCGGCGTCGAGTATCGCCGCGGCGACATCCTGCTGCTGCGCACCGGCTGGGTGGCGTGGTACCGGGGTCTTGACGTGGAGCAGAGGCGAGAGGTGCAGTCCACGCGGATGGCGCCAGGCATCGAGGGCTCCGCCGAGATGGCCGAGTACCTCTGGGACAACGGCTTCATCGCCGTGGCATCCGATGCTCCAGGCGTCGAAGCGCTTCCCAGCGGGCCGGGCTCTATCCACCAGAGGGTGCTCGCCCGGCTCGGCATGCCGCTGGGAGAGATGTGGTGGCTCGACGACCTCGCGGCCGACTGCGTCGCCGACGGCCGGCATGACTGCCTGGTCGTCTCCAGTCCCTTGAACATCCCCGGTGGCGTTGGGTCGCCGGCCAACGCGATTGCCATCCGATGATCCCGAAGCCAAGCGAAGTGGGGAGTACGAACGTGACAGAACAGACGACCAGGGCGGTCAAGGCCGTGATCAGCGACGTCAGCAAGGTCTACAGGGGCCGCACCGAGGTCCCCGCATTGGAGAAGGTCGATGCGCAGATCTACGAGGGCGAGTTCCTCACGATCGTCGGCCCCTCAGGATGCGGAAAGTCCACGCTACTGCGGATGATCAACGGGCTCCAGCGCCCGAGTGAGGGAGCCGTCGAGATCACGAGAGCATCGACGGAGAACCCGCTCTCCGCCATGGTCTTCCAGGACTACAGCGTCTACCCGTGGATGAACGTCTTCGACAACGTGGGACTCGGGCTCGCCCGCAGCCGCGTGTCGAAGGCCGAGCGGCGGGATCGCATCATGACGTGGCTCGAGCGGCTCGACCTCGGTCGCTTCCAGGGTGCCTATCCCACCGAGCTTTCGGGCGGCATGCTCCAGCGGGTCGCGATCGCGCGGGCCCTGGTCGCCGAGCCCGAGATCCTGCTCATGGACGAGCCCTTCGCGGCCCTCGATGCCCAGCTGCGCCGGCGGCTGCAGGAGGAGCTCCTCGAGGTGGTTGGCGACTCCAGCCGCACCGTCGTCTTCGTGACCCACAGCCTCGAGGAGGCGATCCTCCTCGGGGATCGAATCCTCGTCATGTCGGCGCGACCGGGGCGCATTGTCGACTCCGTCGAGGTGCCGTTCGGCCGCCCCCGTGACCCCGAGCTGCGCAAGTCCGTCGAGTTCCGCGACCTCGAGGAGCGGCTGTGGACGACGCTTCGCGAGAACTCCACTCCTCGCAACTGAGCGAGCACACGAGCATCCCCAAGACCCCGAAAGGAAATTGATCAATGGACAGCAGAGAGTTCGAAGGGCAGGTCGCCGTCGTCACCGGAGGTGCGAGCGGCATCGGAGCCGCCACAGTGCGCCACTATCTGGAGCGAGGAGCGAGGGTCTTCAGCATCGACAACTCCTATGACTCAGCGGCAGGTGTCGTGGTCGACGCAGAAGTCGACGGCGCCACCGTGGGAACCGTCCGTTGCGACGTGTCGAGTGAGGACGAGGTCGCGAGGTCGGTCGCTAGCATCGTGGAGGCCGCGAGGGAGATCACCATCCTCGTCAACAGTGCCGGCGTCACAGGCCCCCAGGCTCCCCTGTGGGAGACCTCGTACGAGTACTGGAAGAAGATCTACCGGGTGAACGTCGACGGCACGTTCCTCGTCTGCCGCGCCGTGATCCCGCACCTCATCGAGAAGGGCTACGGCCGCGTCGTCAACATCGCGAGCATGGCCGGCATGGAGGGCAACGCGAACTCCTCCGCCTACTCGTCTGCGAAGTCGGCCGTGATCGGCATGACGAAGTCCCTCGGCAAGGAATTGGCGCGCACCGGCGTGCTCATCAACTCGATCGCGCCGACGGTGTTCATCACGCCCATCAACCAGCAGGTCGACCAGGACTACCACGAGTACCTCATCTCGCGGATCCCGCTCGGCCGCGCGGGCCGGGTGGAGGAGGCGGCAGAACTCATCGGGTTCCTGACATCCGCCCGGTGCACCTTCTCGACGGGAGCAGTCTTCGACCTCAGCGGCGGCCGCGCAGTCTATTGATCAGCGGCTCACGAGATCGAGGGGAACGAACAATGCTGAGTGCCGAGGCTTACCGGGGGTTCATGGCGCCCGAGACTGTCGCCGTGATCGGGGCGTCGACCGACCCGGGCAAGGCGTCCGGCCGCACGCTCAGGTACCTGCGGCACTACGGGTTCCACGGGCGGGGCTACGCCGTCAACCCCGCCCGCGATGAGGTGCAAGGCTTCGCCTCATACCCATCGGTCAAGGATGTGCCGGAGCCGGTCGACCTCGCCATGATCGTGACCTCGGGCAAGCACGTGCATGCCGCGCTGCGCGACTGCGTCGAGCAGGAGATCCCCTCCGTCATCATCGTCTCTGCCGGCTTCGCGGAGACGGGTGAGGAGGGGCGCGCCATGCAGGCGGAGCTCGAGGCGTGTGTCGCGGGCAGCAAGACGCGCGTGCTGGGACCGAACTGCGTGGGTCTTGTCTCGACGAGGGTCAACCTCGGGGCGACCATCAACACGGGCCTCGACCAGGACCGCTTCCAGTTCCGCAACAGCGGCGTGGCCCTCCTCTCGCAGAGCGGGGCCATGGGCGCCTTCATCTTCAGCACCTGCCAGGGCAAGGGAGTCGGGCTCGGCACGATGCTGAGCACGGGCAACGAGATGGACATCACTCTCACTGACATGCTCAACGCCTCGATCGACGACTCAGAGGTCACCTCGATCGTCGGATACATCGAGGGCATGCGTGACGGCCGGGGCTTCATCGAGGCGCTCGAGCGGGCACAGGATGCTGGCAAGCCGATTGCCATGATGAAGGCCGGCCGTTCCGACACCGGCCAGAAGGCGATCGCGTCGCACACGGGGGTGCTGGCCGGAAGCGACAAGGTCTATGACGCGGTCTTCGAGCAGTACGGCGTGCACCGGCTCGACACGATTCGTGACCTCGCGGACTACGTCGAACTCGCGGCCGTGGAGCATGTCACCCCGGGCCCTCGCCTCAGCATCGCGACGACCTCGGGGGGCGCGGGGATCCTTGCCGCCGACTATGCCGAGCGATTCGGCCTCACCCTCGCCGAGTGGAGCACCGAGTGGCAGCAGCAGCTCGCGACGGCGTTGCCGGGGTACTCGGCACTCGGCAACCCCATCGACATGACGGGGGCGGGCGGGCGCCCCGAGGTGCTCGCACCCGTGCTCGACACGCTCCTGGCGCATCCCGACACGGATGTGCCGGTGCTGATGGTCGGCAATCTCGAGAACAACGAGGCGGCTCTCGTCGACCTCATCGCGGAGAAGGCCACCGCTTCGCCGAAACCGCTCGTCGTCGTCTGGGTGGGCGGCAGCGGCAGGCCGCTGTCCGAGCTGAGCCGACGCGGCGTGCCGTGTTTCGACGAGCCGCTGGATGCGCTGCGCGCCATCGCCGCCCGCAGTCCGCGTCACCGCGGTGGCCGCGCGGGGTCGCACTTCGCGCACGACACGACGCGTGCCGCCCAGGCGCGGGAGTTGATCGCGCGGAGTGGCGCAACCGCAGCGCTCGACGAGGCGGTGAGCAAGCAGCTGCTTGCCCTCTACGGCGTGGACGTGGTGCAGGAACGAGTGGCGCACGACTCCGAAGGGGCGGGTGCCGCCGCGGCACAGATCGGCTTCCCCGTCGTGCTCAAGGCACTCCACGCCGACCTCCACCACAAGTCGGAGGTCGGCGGGGTGCAGGTGGGTCTCGAATCGGAGCAGGTGGTTCGTGACGCGGCCGAGAAGATGGCCCGGCGTATCCGAGACGAGCAGGGACTCGACATCGACTTCACGGTGCAGCAGATGGTCGCGCAGGGCCACGAGGTGCTCGTCGGCCTCAAGCGTGACGCTGACTTCGGGCTCACGCTCGTCATCGGGGCTGGCGGCACGCAGGCGGAACTGCTCGATGACGTCGTCGTCAGGCTCCCCGTGCTCGATGACGAGGAGATCGCTCGCACGCTTGGTCGACTGCGGATCAACGCGCTGCTCAGCGGATTCAGGGGAGCGCCCCCGGCGGATGTGGACGCCCTCGTGCGGACCATTCGCGGAGTCATCACCATGAGCGCCGAGATCGGCGACCTCATCGATGGGCTGGACCTCAACCCGGTCATCGTCGGGGACAGGGGACGAGGTGCCGTGGCGGTCGACGCGGTCGTGTTCGTGAGGAGAGAGGTGGGCAACTGATGGATGCAGTGAACAGCGTCGAGCTCGATGCCCAGGCATGGCGCCACGAGGTGCGGGCCTGGCTGGAGCAGAACGTGCCATCGGACCTCGTGGGGGCGGGGGCGCTTGCCGCCCCGGATGCGGTGCAGCGTCGGCGTGAGTGGGAACGGCGGCTCTACGACGGCGGGTACGCCGCCATCCACTGGCCCGTCGAGTTCGGTGGCCGGGGCATGGGCGCCGTGCACCGCATGGTCTTCCAGGAGGAGTACGAGCGGGTCTCGGCGCCTCCGCGCCTCAACGTGCAGGGACTGATGCTGGTCGGGCCGACGCTCATGCAGCACGGCACGCCCGAGCAGCAGGAGCGCTGGTTGGGGCCGATCCTTCGCTGCGAGGAGGTCTGGTGCCAGGGGTTCAGCGAACCTGACGCGGGGAGCGACCTGGCGGCGCTGCGCACGAGTGCCAAGGTCGATGGCGACGAGTTCGTCATCAACGGCCAGAAGATCTGGACATCGGGTGCCAACCACGCCGACTGGTGCTTCGCACTCGTGCGTACCAACACCGCTGCGCCGAAGCACAGGGGAATCTCCGCCGTGCTCATCGACATGAGGAGCCCCGGAATCGAGGTGCGCCCCATCAAGCAGATCAACGGGCGCGGAACGTTCTGCGAGGTGTTCTTCGACGACGTGCGCGTTCCGACTGCGAATGTCGTCGGCGAGATCGACGACGGGTGGAATGTCGCGATGAGCGCCCTGGCGCTCGAACGAGGCGTCGGGCGAAGGACCTACGTCAAGTACCTCCCGCTCATCGAGACGCTCGAGCGGATGACGGAGGTCTCCGGCCTCGGCCAGGACTCGGCCGCGCTGGACGACCTCGGGATGCACGTCGTGCAGGTCAGCAAGTATCGCCACCACGTCGGCAGGACGATCGCCGAGAGCGCCAACGGCCGGTTCGGGCCGGAGGCCAGCCTCAACAAGCTCTTCTGGTCGGAGATGGAGGCGGCGATCTACGAGTCGGGGATGCGGCTCTTCGCCCTCGCCTCCGCCGCCGACGCGGGCGACTCCCGTGACTACTCGCGCTGGGAGGCGGACTACTGGCATTCGAGGGCCACAAGGATCTTTGCGGGCTCCAACCAGATCCAGCGAAACATCATCGCCGAGCGCGTGCTCGGCCTGCCGAAGGAGAAGCGATGACGTTCTCATATGGGGCGGATGAGACGGCAAAGGAGCTCGCCGCCGGCCTCAGGGACTTCTTCGCCGGCGAATGCGACCTGGAGCGGGTCAGGGCGACGTGGGCCGAGCCCAGCCTCGACGCCGAGCTCTGGAAGGGAGTCGCGGGTCTCGGCCTGACCGGGGCCCTCGCCTCGGAGGATGCGGGCGGACTCGGCCTCGCACCGGAGGAGATCGTTCCCGCGATCGAGGAGATCGGGTACTCGGGCGCCTCCCTGCCGCTCGTCGACACGCTGGCTGTGGCCATCCCGGTGATTGAGCGCTTCGGATCTGCGCAGCAGCGCGCCGAGCTCCTGCCGGGCCTCGTCTCGGGTGAACTCGTGGCCGCCACCGCGGTCATGGCTGGCGGCGACCGCGCGATGTTTGCGCAGGACGCCGACGTGGTCGTCATAGAGCATGACGGCGCACTCCACGTGCTCCGGCGCGGCGACTACCAGGTGGAGCATGTCGGGTCCCCCGATCCTGCGAGCCGACTGGGGCGCATCCGAGTCTCGAACTGGCCGGCAGACACGCGCCTGCATGAGGGCGCCGTCGAGTACGCGAGCACCCAGGTCGTCTGGGCGGCCGCGGCCTACCTCAACGGTGTGAGCCGGCGGATGCTCGACCTCACGGTCGACCATGCGAAGACACGCGAGCAGTTCGGGCGCTCGATCGGGTCGTTCCAGGCGGTCAAGCACCTCATCGCCGATGCATGGGTCGCGACCGAGAGCTCCCGTCCCTGCGCCTGGTTCGCGGCAACGGTCGCGGGAGCGGGCGGCGCTGAGGCCACGGCGGCCGCGAGCGTCGCGAAGGCATCCGCGAGCGACGCGGCGAGGCTGGTCGGCGACGTCGCACTGCAGGTGCACGGAGGCATCGGCTTCACCTGGGAGCATCCGCTGCACTTCTGGATGAAGAGGGGCAAGTTGCTCGAGAACCTGCACGGCTCTCGGGAGTTCCACGCCAGGCGACTCGCCGTCATCGTGCGGGACGACCCTGCCTGGCAACACACGATCTTCGCGCACGACGCGTTCCACGAGTAGAACCACGAGTAGGAGAGAGACGAAATGCTGGAATCAGGATCGACCCTCGACATCAGGTATGAGGGCGACGGGATCGCCGTAGTGACCCTCAACCGTCCCGAGCGGCTCAACGCCGTGAGCCCGGAGATGCACCACGAACTGCAGCAGCTGTTCGCCTCGATCGACGCCGACGACGACACCAACGTGGTGGTGCTCACCGGTGCCGGGCGCGGCTTCTGCTCGGGCGGCGACACGAAGACGATGGCAGGTCGGCACTCCAAGGCAGACGAGAAGCTCCGCGTCTACTCGCGGGGACGTCACCTCATCGGCGGCATGCTCTCGGTGGAGAAGCCCCTCATCGCGATGGTCAACGGACCCGCTGCGGGTTTGGGAGCGACGATCGCCCTGTTCTGCGACGTCGTCTTCATGTCGGATGCGGCAACCATCGGCGACCGGCACGTGAATGTCGGACTCGTCGCCGGTGACGGTGGTGCGGTCGTCTGGCCGCTCCTCGTCGGGCCGCTCCGAGCGAAGGAGTTCCTCATGACGGGGCGGATGCTGTCGGGCCAGGAGGCGGCGGACCTCGGCCTTGTGAACCGTGTGATCGAAGCGGGATCACTCGAGAGTGAGACCCTCGACTTCGCTCGCGAGGTGGCCCTCCAGCCGCCCTACGCCGTGCGCGCCACCAAGGCGTCGATCAACCGATACGTGCAGGCGGTGAACGCGCAGGTGCTGGATGCCTCGCTCTCCTGGGAACGGATCTCCATGAGGACGCAGGACCACCAGGAGGCCCTCGCGGCCCGTGCCGAGAAGCGCCGCGGCAACTACCAGGGGTTCTGATGGGCCGCGCAGCGATCGTGACGGGGGGAGCCCGCGGGATGGGTGCCGCCATCAGCAGGCATCTTGCGGCTGACGGCTACAGCGTGGTCGTGTGGGACCTCGACGACGTGTTCGCCTCGGACGACGCGAACTGGCTCGCCGAGGCATCCGGGGTGTCGGGCATGACCGTCGACGTGTCATCCGAGGAGCAGGTCGCGGCGGGCGTCGCGGCAGTGCTCGACAAGTTCGGGTCGATCAGCGCGCTCGTCAACAACGCCGCCGTGTCGCCGAAGCACGGCGGATTCAGGACGCCTCCGGTGGAGACCCCGGTTGAGGAGTGGGACCTCGTGATGGGCGTGAACCTGCGGGGTCCGTTCCTCACGACCAAGGCCGTGCTGCCCAGCATGATCGAGGCGGGCTGGGGGCGGGTGGTGAACATCTCCTCCACGGCCGGCAGGCAGGGTGCTCGGATCGCTGGCCTGCCGTACGGTGTCGCGAAGGCCGGCATCAACGGCCTGACCAAGACCTTCGCGCTCGAGGTCGGCATGCACGGGGTCACGGTCAACTCGGTGGCCCCCGGCCGGATCGCTACGCCGATGTCGGCGCGGAGCGCTGCCGAGGTCTCGGCCGCATCCATCGCCCGGATCCCGGTGGGACGCGAGGGCACCGTCGATGACATCGGCGCGCTCGTCTCCTATCTCTGCAGCGACGCCGCAGGATTCATCACGGGGGCCACGGTCGACATCAACGGCGGGGCGTTCATCGCCCCGTGACCCGTGCCGTGACCACGATCGTTCCGGGGGACCTCGACGAGAGGGGCGCCTATCGCCTGGCGATGGGGGTCGTGGTGCCCCGGCCGATCGCCTGGGTCGCCACGCTCAACGAGTCCGGCAGTGTGAACCTCGCTCCCTTCAGCTGCTACACGGCGGTGTCGTATTCGCCCTTCATGGTGGGCATCAACATCAGTCCCCGCGCTTCAGGCCTGAAGGACACGGCGGCCAACATGGTGCGGTCGCGGGAGTTCGTGCTCAACGTCGTGCATGAATCGCAGGCCGATGCCGTGCATCGCAGTTCGGAGGCGATGCCGCCCGGTGTCAGCGAGATCGAGATGCTCGCCCTTGCGACGCGTCCCTCCGACGTCGTCGCGCCTCCGCGTCTTGCGGACGCCCCCGCCGCTCTCGAATGCCGGCTGCACGACGTCATCCCCTTCGGCGATGCCGGCTCCCAGTTCTACGTCGGCACGGTGGAGGTCGTGCACCTTCGGGAGGGGTTGTTTCGAGACGGCAAGGTCGCGACTGCGGAGTTGGAGCCCTTGGCGCGCATCGCCGGGCCGAACTATGCGTCGATCGGCCGCATCCAGGAGTTCACGGATGCCTTCCAACGATTCTGAGCGAGGTCAGTCGCGGGGCCGGCGCAGCCTGCGCAGTCGCCAGTCGCCCTCGCCCGCCACATAGCGGGGGATGAACCTCGTGAACAGGGCCGCCCCGAGGAGGCCGGAGGAACCGAGCAGCAGCACGCCCGCGGAGAGCGAGATGGTCGCCGTGGCGAGCGCGATCGCGAGTGGGGCGATGGCGTTGCCGAGACCGCCAGTGAATCGCCACGCCCCGAGGAACGGGGCAGGGTCGCGAGGGTCGGCGAGGTCTGAGCCGAGGGTCAGCAGGATGCCGGTGCTGAAGCCGTTGGCCACCGAGATGAGCATCGCCAGCCAGAGGAACCACACGATGGCGTCGGCGTGCTGATGCGTGATGGCAAGGGTGATGAAGCCCGCGGAGAGAAGGAGGGTGCTCGGCACGGCGTTCCAGGCGCGTCCGAAACGGTCGATGATCCAGCCGCCGAGATAGAAGAGCGCGAAGTCCACGGCGCCCGAGACGCCGATGAGCACGGCCGTCGTCACCTCGTCGAGCCCGAGGCTGACGGCCCAGAGGGGGAAGACGACGATGCGCCCCGCGCGGAGGGCGTTCAGGATGGCCCCCGCCGTGCCGAGGCGGAGGAGCACGCCGCGGCTCGCCACGATGGTGGCGAAGAGCCCCCGCGTGGGGCGGGCGAGCTCGGCGCCATCCGCATCCTCGAACCTTGCGGTCTGCGCCTCAAGCACGCGGGCCGGGTCGGGGGCCACGACGAGCACGACGATGCAGGCGATGCACATCACAACGTGAGTCCAGAACGCAGCCTGCAGGTTGGTGAAGAGGGCGAGCACCCCCACCGTGATGAAGGGACCGATGAAGTATCCGAGCCGGAAGAGCCCCCCGACGGTGGAGAGCGCCCGTGCCCGATGGCTGGGTGGAACATAGGTCGTGATGAGTGCGTGGCGCGCGAGTCCGAAGACCGCGGTCGCGAGTCCTATCAGCAGCACGCCGACGCCGAGGATGAAGATGTTCTCGGCGACGATGCACGCGAGGAGCCCAGCCATGGCAAGCAGGGAGGCGCCGATCATCGAATTGCGCTCGCCGAGCCTGCTCACGAGCCATCCGCTCGGGATGTTGCCGACGAGTTCGCCGATCATCAGGAGCGCTGTGACGATGCTCGCCACGGCGAGCACGCTCGAGGGCTCGTGGAGGAGGTCTTCAGCGAGCCTGCTGGCGAGGATGGGAATGATCGGCACGATCGCCCCCGCGCCGGTCGCGAAGAGCGCAGCGGGGAGGAGCGCGGGCAGCAGGATAGCGCCCCATCGGAACTCGTTCGGCGTCGTCGTCATTCCGCGGGCCGCCTTGACCCGGCATCCCTCATGCGGCAGAGTCTAGCACGACCGACCATTCGGTCGACAAGCTTTGCAACGACGGGGAGAGGCCGAAGTGGATGCTGTCAGCGCTGAGGTGACAGAGGTGCGGCCAAGGGTCTGGGCGATCCGGGTGCCCATGCCAGGGCATCCGCTCAAGGCGTCCTTCGCCTACGCATATGTGGACGGCGGACGGGGAGCGCTCATCGACCCCGGCTGGCCCACTCCCGAGTCGTGGGCCCATCTCGACGCCGCGCTCGCCGCGATCGGGGTGGGCGCGGGCGGGATTGAGACGGTGCTCCTGACCCACGCTCACCGCGACCACAGCGGCATGGCCGGCCGCCTCGCCGTACGTTTCGGCGCGAGCGTCATGCTGCATGCGGCTGATCGGCCCCTGCTGCCGGGTCCGCGTGATGAGCATCTGCTCCGCGTGCGCTCCTGGCTCGATCGTGCAGGCGCCCCCGACGGCGTCGTCGCGAGCGACCTCCCCGCCTTCGGGGAGCCGCTTCTCGTGACTCGTTGGCTGGGCGACGGCGATGTGCTCGAGGTTCCCGGCGGCGCCCTCCGGGTGCACTGGACCCCGGGACACACACCTGGCCACGTGTGCTTCGAGGATGCGGAACGCCGACTGCTGTTCTCGGGCGACCACCTCCTGCCGCGCATCACGCCCAACGTCTCCTCCATGGTGGGTCACCGTGACAGCGCGCTGAGGGACTACCTCGCCTCGCTGGCGACCGTCGCGCGCCTCGAGGTCGACCTCGTGCTGCCCGGACACGAGCGCCTCTTCGGCGACCATGCGGCGCGGGCGCGGTTCCTGACCGAGCACCACTGGTCGCGTCTCGAGGAGATACTCGGCGTCCTCGAGACCGACGCCCATCGAACAGTGCATGACGTTGCGGCAGCCCTCACCTGGTCGCGGCCCTGGGAGACGATCTCGGGCATCCAGCAGCGAGCGGCCCTCGGAGAGGTGCTCGCTCACCTCAACTACCTCGGCGATCTGCGGGTGGCCGCGGTGGGTGACGGAGTGCCAGCGCGATGGCGCCGCACCTCGACGGGCACCCTTCAGCGAGAGAGGAACGCCGCCCTGAGTGCTTTCGACTCCTCGCTCGCGAGGAGCACCGCCTGAAGCCTCGACTCCGCGCCCGTCGCTGCTTCGATCGTGGCAGCGACATGCGACGAGAGGCTAAGGATGCCGGCGACTGCGGCAGCAGGCATCCGGGCGAGCTCGGCGGCCACCTCGAGAGCGCGCTCTAGGGCCTGGCCGTCGTCGACCAATTCGTCGACGAGCCCTGCATCGAGGGCCGGCTGGCCAGCGAGGCTCGTCAGGGTCAGCATCATGTGGCGCGCCCGCGTGGGCCCGATCCTGCGGGGGAGCGTCCACGAGAGTCCCGTGTCAGGGGCGAGGCCGATCTTCACGAACGACGCCTCATAGCGCGCACCCCTGCCGCTCACGACGTGGGTCGCCGCGCTCGCGATGGCGAGCCCCATCCCGAAGGCCCCGCCCTCGACGGCCGCTATGACAGGAACCCTGCTGTGCACCAGCTGCTGCGCGAGTGCAGCAAGGGCGTCGAGCCGTTGGCCCGACTCGACAGGATCGTCGCTCATCGACCGAATGTCGCCGCCCGCGCTGAAGAAGCCCCCGGCCCCCGTAATGATGAGCACTCGCGCCTGCGCCTCGCCCAGTCGGAGTTCCCTCAGCAGGGCCAGCCGCGCCGCCAGGTCGAGGGCATTGCGTCGGGAGGGGGCGTTCAGGGTCAGGATGCGCACGTCGCCGCGATCCTCAATGAGGACGGCAGCGTCATCCGCCGGATGCTTCGGGGGCGTGTTCATCATGATGCTCCTCGTTCTCGCGACAGTTCTCGCAGCACATCCTCGGTGTCGGCGCCCACCGAGGGGGCGTGGCCACGCCTGCCTGCAGGGGTCGCTGAGAAGCGAGCGGGGTGGGGGAGCACGCGGTAGGGGCCCGCCTTCGGATGCTCCGCCACGGGCAGGGTCGCGGCGATCTCTGCGAGGGTGACGACAGGTGACGCGGGGATGTCGAGGCGGCGACAGGCATCCAGGATCCACTCGCTCGTGCGCTCGCCGATGAGCGGTCGCAGGTCGCGGTAGAGCGTGCCCGTGTTGGCGATCGTCGTGCGCAGGTCGGAGAGCCGTGGGTCTCCACGCAGGTGGGATGCCCCGAGCTCCTCGAAGATCGTGGCGAACTGCGCGGGCGTGTACGGCATGACGTGCACGAGCCCATCCCGGGTCGCGTAGGGGCGGCGCTCGGGACTGAGGATGCGCTCATAGCCGAGCCGATCGCCAGGAGGCATCGCGATGCCCCCGCTCCCGTGCTCCACGAGCAGGAATTGGGTCATGGCCTCCGCCATAGCGACCTCCACGTGCTGGCCGTCTCCGTGTCGTGAGAGGTGCACGAGGGCGGCCGTCGCCGCCTGGGCGAGCATCACGCCGCAGGTCTTGTCGACGAGGATGCTGGGCACGAACAGGTGCTCGCCCGTATAGCGGTGCATGACATCCACGAGTCCCGTGGCGGCCTGGATGATGTCGTCGTAGGCCGGGTCGTTCGCCTTGGAGCTCGTCGTGGGCCAGCCCTGCGCCTGGCAGTAGACGAGCCGTGGATGCGTCGGCGCCAGAGTCTCGTAGTCGAGGCCGAGACGGCGTAGCGAGTCAGGCCTGCGGGTCGTGATGAAGGCATCGGCGCCGGCGAGGAGCTTCCGCATGGCGGAGCGACCGTCCGGCGTCCTGAGGTCGAGCCGCACCGAGCGCTTGTTGCGCATCAGGTTGAGGCTCACGTCGGAGAACCCCGGCGCGGCCGCGCGGCCCATGACCCTGTTCGAGTCCCCGTCGCCGGCCTCCACCACGATCACCTCCGCGCCCTGGTCGGCAAGGAGGGAGGTCGCGTACGGCCCCATGATCACCGAGGTGAGGTCGATGATGCGGAACCCCGCCAGCGGCCCAGGCCTCGTATCGGTCGTCACGTGTCTGCCTTTTCGTCTTCTCCTAGGAGAAGGCGGAGAGTCCCGTGAGGGTCCGGCCGATCGAGAGCTGGTGGATCTCTGACGTGCCCTCATACGTGAGCACCGACTCGAGGTTGTTCGCGTGACGCATCACGGGGAACTCTCCCGTGATGCCGGCAGCACCCAGGATGGTGCGGCAGGTGCGGGCGATCTCGATCGCCTCCCGCGTGCTGTTGAGCTTGCCGAGGCTGATCTGGGTCGGGGTGATCTCGTGCCGATCCTTGAGCTTGCCGAGCTGCACGGCCAGGAGCATGCCCTTGCCAAGCTCGAGGCTCATGTCGGCGAGCTTGGCCTGCGTGAGCTGGTAGGCGGCGAGCGGACGGTCGAAGATCTCCCGCTCCTGTGCGTAGCGCAGCGTCACCTCAAGGCAGTCGCGGGCCGCGCCGAGTGCGCCGAACGCGATCCCGTAGCGTGCCTCGTTCAGGCAGGTCAGGGGGCCGCGCAGCCCGGAGGCTTCCGGCAGCATGGCGGACGCAGGGAGCCGCACGTTGTCGAGCACGAGCTCGCTGGTGACGGATGCGCGCAGCGAGAGCTTCTTGTGGATCACGGGTGCCGAGAACCCGGGTGTGTCCGTCGGCACGACGAAACCGCGGATTCCCTTCGCATCGCCGTGCTCGGCCGTCTGCGCCCAGACGACAGCGACGTCGGCCACGGAACCGTTGGTGATCCACATCTTGTTGCCGGTCAGCACCCAGTCGTCGCCGTCGCGCCGCGCGTTCGTCCGCATGCCCGCCGGGTTCGAGCCGTAGTCGGGCTCGGTGAGTCCGAAGCACCCGATGGCCTCACCCGCAGCCATCCGCGGGAGCCACTCGGTCTTCTGGTCTTCGCTGCCCCATCGCCAGATGGCGAACATGGCGAGCGAGCCCTGCACCGAGACGAGCGAGCGCAGGCCGGAGTCGACCGCCTCGAGCTCCATACAGGCGAGGCCGTATGCCATGGCGCTCGCGCCCGCGCATCCATAGCCCGTGAGATGCATGCCCAGCACGCCCAGGTCGCCGAGTTCACGGGCGACCTCCCGCGCGGGGAGCGTGCCAGCCTCGTACCATTCGGCGATCTCCGGGCGAAGGCGATTCTCGCCGAACGCCCTCACGGCATCACGGAGTTCGCGGTCGTCGTCGTCGATGAGCGAGTCGATGTCGAACATGCCGAGAGGTGTCTCTTGCATGGGGATCCCTTCGTCGTGGAGGCGGGCGGTCAGATCGCGGGTGCGCCGCGTCGCCCCTGGTCGTCATAGTGGTAGAAGCCTTGGCCTGTCTTGCGTCCCAGGGTGCCCTGCTCGACGAGTCTCGCGACTGTCGTGGAGGGAGCATCTGCCGGGTTGCCGGTCTCCTCGTGCCGGGCGACCTTCGTCAGGTACCCGATGTCGATTCCCGTCAGGTCCATGAGCTCGAAGGGACCCATGGGATACCCCAGCGCGTGGCGGCAGGCGAGGTCGATTGCTTCGATGTCTGCGTAGCCGCCCTCGTAGAGGTGCAGTGCCTCGTCACGCACGGCGTTGAGGATCCGGTTCGCGATGAAGCCCGGAATCTCCTTCTTCACGACAAGGGGCAAACGATCGATCCTCTCGACGAAGGCGATCGCGCCAGCAAGGGTGTCGGCGGATGTCTCGGGGCAGGCGATGACCTCGACGCAGCGCATGGAGAGCACGGGGTTGAAGAAGTGGATGTTGAGGAAGCGATCGCGGGCGGCGATCGAGTCAGTGAGGGAGGAGGGCACGAAGCTCGAGGAGTTGGAGGCGATGATCGTGCCCCCGGAGAAGTGCATGTCGAGCTCTCCGAGCACTTTGCGCTTCAGCTCGCGATTCTCGGTGACCGCCTCGATCGCGAGGTCGACCTCGGGGGCCTCGTCGATAGCGGCGAGAGTGCTGATGCGCGCGATCGCGCCGTCCAGCGCTGCGGCGCCGAGGCGTCCTTTCTCGACCTGGCGCGCGCCGAGGGCCGTGATCCGTGCGATGGCCGTCTCGCGCATGCGGGGGTCCACCTCGGTGAGGGTGACCTCGAGGCCCCTCGCGGCGCAGAGCAGTGCGATCTGGGCGCCCATCGCACCGGCGCCGACCACCATGACCGTATTCGTCTCGCGCATGTCACTCTCCCTTGAACTCGGGAGTACGGCGCTCAAGGAACGCCCCGGTGCCCTCCCGCTTGTCGTCGGTCGTATAGAGGAGCGCCTGGGCGAGCCTCTCGACCATCAGGCCCGTCGTCTCGTCAGTGTCCATGGAGGTGCGGGTGATCATCTTGGCGAGCCGGATCGCGAGCGGCGCCTTCTGCAGGATGCCCTGCATGACCTCCCGCGCGCGCCCGGGGAGCTGCGGGCCCTCGACGACCTCGCTGACCAGGCCGATCCGCTGCGCCTCGTGTGCGTCGAGCAGGCGTCCGGTCAGGATCATCTCGACGGCACGGCCGAGGCCCACGTGGCGGGCAAGGCGCTGGGTGCCTCCGGCGCCAGGGATGATGCCGAGGCCGACCTCGGGGAGCCCCATCCTGGCGTCGGCCGAGGCGATCCGGATGTCGCAGGCGAGCGCGAACTCGCAGCCGCCACCGAGGGCGTGACCGTTGATGGCGGCGATCGTCGGCTTGTCGAGCGCCTGGAGTTCGGAGAGCAGCCGCTGGGTGGCACCCCCGAGGCCACTCTTGAGGTCACGGCCCCTGAGCTCCGCGATATCAGCGCCGGAGACGAACACCCGCTCGCCGTGCCCGGTGAAGATGACGCCGCCGATGTCGTCGTCTTCCGCTGCGAGCTCGAGCACGGCTCGGAGTTCCGCGATCGCCTGGGCGTTCAAGGCGTTCCTTGCCTCGGGACGATTGATCGTGACTGTGAGGATGGAAGCAGCACGAGCGACATCGAGTGAGTGGAACTCGTTCACCGCACCCCCATCATCCTCAGCATTGAGCCGACCGATTAGTCGGTCGATGCTTGTATGATGGCGGAACATGACCGGATGGTCAAGACTGACGGCGGAGCATCCGCTGAGGTTCCCGCTATCGCGCTTGATTTTCTGGGTACTGTTTCGTCACGCGGGCGCGCAGCGTATGCAATTCAAGGGATTGGGTGAGAAATGACCGAGACTGCTCAAAGCGACGAGCTCACGAAGTCCACCCCGGTTGGCCAAGCGCGTCGGCGGGAGATCCTGCGCCTCGCCAGCCAGCTCTTCCGCGACATGGGCTATCACAGCGCGACGATGGACAAGATCGCCGAGATCGCGGGCATCGCGAAGCCGACGCTGTACCACTACTTCCGCAGCAAGGAAGAGATCCTCTTCAACATCCACCTGCTCTACATCACGCCCCTCATCGAGTCACAGACACGACGGGTCGAGGAGGGCGCCTCATCGACGAGGGTCGCATACGAGGTGATCTACGAGCACCTCAACGTCATCGTGGAGAGCCCGGGAATGCTGCAGTCGTTCATCGAACACCAACGGGAGCTCAGTGACGAACGACGCGCTGAGATGCGAGCGAACCGCAAGACCTACCGAAGGCTGGTCGAGGAGTCGTTCCGGCGTGACGTCGAGCTCGGGGTCATCCCGCCGTGCGACACGCGGACAGTTGCCTTCTCCCTCTTCGGCATGTGCAACTGGGCATCGCGCGCCCACTCGCGCCTCACCGCCGATGAGGTGGAATCGCTCGCGACGGAGCTCTGGCAGCTCTTCGTCTTCGGCACGAGCGGAGCGAACCGAGACACGATGCGCCCGGAGGACTTCTGATGACCGCGGGTGCCCCCCGGTCGTGACGCCTATGGCCTCACGCTCGATGCGCGCCGTCGACATCCCCGTGCCGGGGGGCCCGGACGCGCTGGTGCTTGTGGAACGTCCCCGCCCCGTGCCCCTCGCCCACGAGGTGTTGCTCAGGGTCGAGTATGCCGGCGTCAATCGAGCGGATGCCGGCCAGCGCGCCGGTCGCTATCCGCCGCCAGCGGGAGCGTCCCCCGTGCCGGGGTTGGAATGCTCCGGGCACGTCGTGGAAGTGGGTGAGTCGGTCGCCGGCTGGCGCATCGGCGAACGGGCCTGTGCCCTCCTGACCGGCGGCGGCTATGCGGAGTACGTTGCCGTGCCCGAGGGACAGCTCCTCCCCATTCCACACGGAGTCGACATGGCCGGGGCGGCCGCCCTGCCCGAGGCCGCGTGCACTGTCTACTCGAACCTGCACGACCTCGTCCCACCGGCTTCGGCGTCGGCGCTGGTTCACGGTGGGTCCTCCGGCATCGGCACCTTCGCCATCCAATGGCTCAGCGCGCTCGGGGTCGCCGTCCATTGCACGGTCGGTTCGGCAGCGAAGGCCGATTACTGCCGCGGGCTCGGCGCCGCCCACGTCATCAACTACCGGGACGAGTCCTTCGAGCACGCCGTGGCGCGCGAGACCGGGGGCCGGGGCCTCGACATCGTGCTCGACATCGTCGGCGGCCGGTACCTCGCGGCGAACCTCCGAGCCCTCGCGGCAGAGGGCCACCTCGTCATCATCGGAACGCAGGGCGGCTCCGTCGCCGAGGTCGACCTCAAGGAACTGCTGCGCAAGCGCTTGACGGTGCGGGCGAGCACTCTCCGCGCGAGGAGCGACGATGCCAAGACGGCGATAGTCGAGGGCGTGAGGAGAGATGTCTGGCCGCTCGTCGAGGCCGGCCGCATCCGTCCCCACGTCGACCAGGTCTTCTCTCTCGCTGATGCCGCATCCGCGCATCGCCTGCTTGAGTCATCGGAGCACATGGGCAAGCTCCTGCTCGCGCTGTGACGGGGCCTAGTGCTCAGCGCGCCAGCATCTGGCGAAGCGCCATTGCCGCGCGCCTGGGGTCCGGATAGGCGAGCACGCCGCGCTCTGCAAGACGCCTGACGGCTCCCGGGGTGCCGCCAGCCCAGACCACCACGACGAGGGTCTCAGACTCGTGCGCGACGGCCGCGATCTCCTGAAAGAGCACGTCCTCGACGTGGGGCATGTTGCCCAGCGTGAGCACGACGATGTCGGTCGACCCATGCGAGGTGCACGACTCGAGCACAGCGCGCAGGGTGCTGAGCCGCGCGAAGAGCGCCCCCGTGGCGTCGACGGGATTCTCGACGACCGCGTGGTCGGGAAGGAGCGCGCCCAGCGCCTGCCTCTCATTGTGATCCCACTCGGCGAGGTGCAGCCCGGCATCGACGGCAGCGTCGGTCATCAGGATGCCGGCGCCCCCCGATGCGGCGACGATCGTCACTCGATCGCCCCTCGGCTGCCGCGTATGCACGAGTGCCCTGCCTGCGTCCAGCATCGCCTCGATCGTGTGGAACGTGCGCGCTCCAGTCGGCTCGACAGCATCCGACCACTCCTCTGGCGTCAATGCAGGCAGGCCGCTGTGGCGCGATGCTGCCTGCTGGGCCTCGGGACTCCTGCCCGCATGGAGCAACAGCACGGGAACGCCGGCCGCCTTAGCCCGCTCAAGGCCGGCGACGAGGTCTGCCCGGTCGTCGCTGCCCTCCACATATCCGAAGACGAGCGTCGGATCGTGGCGCTCGACGACATCACGAAGCACCGCACCAAACGTCAGGTCGAGTTCGCTCCCCGTGCTGATGAACTCCCCGACAGGAAAGCCGACGGTCTGCGCCTCGCTGAAGAGGTAGGCCCCCACCCCTCCGCTCTGTGTGATGACGAAGACCCCGGAGTCCGCGAACTCGAACTCCTCGTCGTCGATCGCCGTCATGAAGTTCGCCGCGAGACGTGACCGGGCGCTATGGGTGCCGAGGCTGTTCGGCCCCAGGATGCGCACACCGTCATCGGCAGACGCGAGGCGCGCGAGCGCATCCCTCTCATCCTCTGCGCCCGGCGCGAACGCGGAGAGGAGCACGAAGGTGCGGGCCCCGGCGGCGATCGCCGACTCGACGGCCGGCACCACGGCGGGCCCGGGTATCGCCACGATGACGAGGTCCGGCACCACCGGTACGTCAGTCATGGAGGCGTACGCGGTGAGTCCCTGGACCTCCGGCCTGCGGGGATTGATCGGAATGAGCATCCCGTCGAAGCCGTGCTTGACCATATTGCGCAGCACGCGCCCACCCGGCTTGCGCGGGTCGTCAGACGCGCCGAGCACCGCGATGCTGCGGGGGTGCAGCAGGGCGTCGACCGCCGACTCCACGTGCGATGTGGATGCGCGTTCCATTAGTCACACCGTCCGGCTTCTTCGCTGTTCGATCCCCGCTCGTGCAGCATATCGAAGGGCCCGCCGCCCTGCGGGCTGGGTAGCGCGCCACCCTGCGCGGTGGAGCTCAAGGCGAGCGCGGAGCGGTCGCGCGACCCCAGCGCCGACCGAGCCTGCGAGGGCGGTGACGACCTAGTTGTAGCTGACGTCGAAGGGCCAGCCCGTGTACGCCTCGGCCAGGTACGTCTGCCCGGCCTTCGACGAGGTGACCGTCTCGAGCTCGCCGTAGCGGCGCTGCTGGTCGAAGGGGTGCTCGTCGGGGGTGGCGTGCAGCATGGAGGTCATCCAGTAGGAGAACTGCTGGCCGCGCCAGATGCGCTTGAGCGCGGTGGGGGCGTAGTTGTCGAGTTTCTCGGTGCTGCCGTTGTCGTAGTAGGCGGCCATGGCGTCGGCGAGCACGAGCACGTCGGCGACGGCGAGGTTCATGCCCTTGGCGCCCGTCGGTGGCACGGTGTGGGCGGCGTCGCCGGCGAG
The DNA here is from genome assembly GCF_044769865.1 of Salinibacterium sp. GXW1014. NCBI lineage: Bacteria > Bacillati > Actinomycetota > Actinomycetes > Micrococcales > Microbacteriaceae > Salinibacterium > Salinibacterium sp. GXW1014. The sequence goes on along the minus strand of NZ_JBIZWA010000001.1, from coordinate 605,437 downwards.
GAACATGCGCCCGTACTGCATGGTTTCGCAGACGTAGGAGCGGAACTGCAGCACATCCTTCTGGAAGATGTGCCCCTCCTTGAGTTCGTGGCCGGGAACGCGAGCCTGGAGCTCGTCCCAGATCTGCTGCTCACTCCAGTCATCGGTGTTCGTTTCGGGGTCGCACTGGAAGTACATGCGCTGCACGGTGTCGCTGCGCTGGCTGACGAGCGCAAAGCCCTTGTCGCCGGCGCTGTAGATGAGTTCCTCGCTGCTTGGTGGCGCGTCGGCAAGGATGCCGAACCAGGCGAAGGGGTAGGGGCGGAAGAAGTCGCGACGGTCGGTCTCGGGGATCGACCACTTGGCGATGCCCTGTGAGCCGTCGGTGCCGCCGATGAAGTCGCACTCGACGACGACGTCATTGCCTTCGGAGTCGGTGAAGCTGATGCTGGGGCTGTCGCTGAGCTGGCCGTGCAGCTCGCTGTTGCTGGTTTCGAAGCGGATGTCGGCGCCCGCCTCGAGCCGCGAGGCGATGAGGTCGATGAGCACCTCGTGCTGCGGGTACAGGTAGACGGAGCGGCCGACGAGGGAGGGGAAGTCGATGCGGTGGCCCTCGCCCTGGAAGCGGAGTTCGATGCCGTCGTGCTTGTGCCCGTCGCGGAGCACGCGGTCGCTGACGCCGGTGTTGACGAGCACGTCGACGGTGCCCTGCTCGAGGATGCCGGCGCGGATGGTCTTCTCGATCTCCTCGCGGCTGCGCTTGTCGATCACGACGGAGGAGATGCCGGCGCGGTCGAGGAGGTGGGAGAGCAGGAGGCCGGCAGGTCCGGCTCCGATGATGCCGACCTGGGTGCGGATCGTTTCGGTCATGGGGACTCCTTTGTCAGCGCGGCCCGGTGCCGCGAGTGTCAGTGGAGGCCGGTTGTGGGCCCTGCTGCCATTGTGGACAGCGAGCGACCCGGGATGAACTTACTTCCCGTTCAATGGAAGAAATTCCGGGAATCGCGCATTGCCCGGGTGATCCCCGTCGAGGCCGACTTGAGATACATCACGACGGTGCCGAAGTCGCCGTGGTCGCGCGGGAGCACCACTGAGAGCGCCGCGATCGTGCCGCCACCCGGGCCCTTGACGGGTACCGCGACGCCGACCGATTCCGGCGCGATGTAGCCTGGGGCGATCACGTGCCCGATGCGCCGGATCTCGCCGATCATCGAACGGAGTCGGGCGGGGTCGGTCACCGTCTCTCCGGAACGCTGCTGCAACTCGCCCGCGAGCACGCGGTCCTGCAGCGCGGCATCCGCATAGGCGAGCAGCACGAGGCCGGACGACGAGGCATGCAACGGCAGGCGCCCCGCGATCCGTGTGATGTTCGCGCCGGAGTCGCGGCTCGACAGTCGTTCGATGAAGAGGGCCTCGTCGTCTTCCAGCACCGCCAGCTGCGTGTGCTGGCGCACCTTGGCCTGCACGCTCTCCATGAACGGGATCGCGATCTGGCGCAGTCGCAGCGCCTGCGAGCCGCGCATCGCGAGCTCCCAGAGGTGCATCCCGACGTGCACGTTGCCGCGCTCGTCGCGCTCGAGCAGGCCATGCTCGCTCAGTTCCGCGACGAGGCGGTGCGTCGTCGACGACGGGATGCCCGTGCGCCGTGCGATATCTGAGACGCTGCGGCTCGTGCGATCGGTGTCGAAGGTCTCGAGGATGCGGACGACACGAGAGATGAGGGAGTCGCCACTCGGTGAGTTGGCCATGTGTTCAGCGTCTCACGGGGTCGAGGAGGCGGCGATGAAGGCGGGGATCGCGACGGCAGCGATCACGCCGAGGACGACCGGCGCGATCTGGAGGCAGAGGTAGACGACGAGCGGTGCGGCTCCCCGCCCAGTCTGCGAGTTCGCGTGCACCGTCCGGACGATGAGGTAGACGAGCTGGCTCAGAAGTTGCCACCAGGGGGAGGCGGTGCGACTGTGGCCGAGCCTCCGCAGGGCGGCGCGGTCGCCGAAGCCCAGCAGCATCGTGACGGCGGCGATCGCGAGCCCCATGCAGAAGAAGAAGCCGACTAAGCGAAGTGCAGCCGGGTCGTTGTCGCTCGCAAGGAGGAGGAAGACGTTCTCGAAGCCGAACACCGTGAAGACGATCGGCCACATGGCGAGGCCTCCGAGGATGGGCGTTGCGATGAGCCACCACACCCAGGGGGTGTTGCTCGTCGTGGGCGTCGCGCGCCAGCTGCGCAGTCGATCCTGGGTGCTGAACGGCGCGACGCTCGGCGCCGCCTCGGTGCGCACCGCGCCCGAGCTGGCCTGGCCGAGCCCCGTGCCGAGCTGCTGTCCGAATGACGGCAGCGAGGCGCGCCATTCCTCCTCACTGAGCGCGCGCGGGTCATGTAACCCCGGTGCGGACTGGTTCGGGTAATCCTGTCCGGTAAAGCTCACGCCCGGTCCCCCTCCGGTCTGTGACGATTCGGTTCACGGTAACCAGTCGGCCGGGTGTAGCGGCATCCCCGCTTCGGGGGTGAGTGTGCCCGGATCCGAGGGAGCGCGCGGATCGGCGGTACGTTGCTCAGCTCAGTGGCGCGCGCGCGACCGCCGGGGCGCCGTCTTCTTGACGGGAGCGCCCTTGGCGCGGGCGGGTGGAGCCGGCGGCGCGGGCGGAGGCCCCTCGACCCTGTCGTCCTGCGGATCGTCCGCGGGGGCGGGAAGCCCGAATGGCAGCTTGTGCGCGAGGGCCGCAAGACCGCGGCCGATGCGAGCAGCGGTGCGGATGCGACGAGGCGCTGCGGGGGCGGATGTCTCGGCATCTTCGCCGTCGCGCGGTGTCGCCTTCTGTTCCACGAGGTCCACGACGTCGTAGACGGGGGCGGGGCGCTGAAACGGCGCGGTGTGCTGCGTCCACGTCTTGCCGTCCCACCAGCGACGATGATCGGCGCCACTGGGGTCGGGGTACCACCCGGCGGGCAGTCGTATGTTGTGGAGGTCAGGCATGGTGCGCGTGTGTGTCCCTTCGCGGATCCAGACATAGTCTCTCGCGACATCCGCCATACGCGGAGGGTGAATCGCACAGTTTCTGCGTGATTTCTTGGCCGAAACCTCCCGCACAGCTGCGGAGCCCGCGCATTCAGGCAACCGTAGGGTGTCCGGCGCACCATGGCGTCATGCGTGAGACACAGGACGGCCCCATCCAGGACGGCAGCGACGACGCCACCAATGAGCAGCGTCTCGACGGCATCATCGAGCAGGTGCGCTCAGACATTCGTGAGGGCCACACGCACGAACCTGCAGAGCAGATGCTGCGGCAGCGCGTGCGCGAAACGGGCGTGGAGGTGAGCGACGAGCGGATCGCTGAGATCGCACGGGGGCTCTCATCGGCGCAGTGACCCCTCACCCGGCTCGTTATGCTGGGGAAGGCTGACGGGCCCTTCACTCATGTGGGCCCAGGGTCGAACGATTGGGCCTCCATGACTCGCTCTTCCCTTGCCTGCGACGGCCTCACCCCGTGGCAGGCGTTCCGCGCTGACCTCGACTTCGTGCGGGGTGTGCTCGCCGCCAACGGAATCGATTACTTCCTCGTGCGCACGCAGGACCCACGTCCGATCGTCGTCGTCGACCTCGCCGAGCGTGAGCGGCTCGAAGCCGCGCTCGCCTCGGCGTGCCAGACGGAGCCCTTCCGCTCCCGCACCATGAGGATGGCGAAGGGCGCCAGGGCAGACCTGGCCGCCCGCGACATCCGCGTTGACCGATCCACCGTGGGACGCTCCGTGATGCTCGCGGATGGCAGGCTGTCAGCCGACCCCGCGGCGCGGGCCTTCACGCTCTACCGTCCCCGCGTGGCCGAGCCCGGCACTCTGCGCTACGAGCACGAGAGCGGTGTTCCGCTCGAGCTGTGGGAGTGGGATGACATCCGTGGCGAGGTCATCGCGCCGCGCCCCAACATCCTGCAGCGGCACCACACTCCCATCTCGGAGATCGTGCGGGACACTGTCGAGCTCTACGGCAAGCAGTGGCCGACCCTGCGGGGCATGTTCGAACCGTCGAGCCTCGACGTGAACTTCGACATCGACATCATCTTCTCGTGGGTCGACGGGTCATCCGCGGAATACCAGCGGCAGCGTGCGGCGCGCATGGCGAGCTACGTCGTCGGCGAGGGCGACGACCACGAGGCGCGCTTCCGCCAGATCGACGAACTCAAGTACGCGCTCCGCTCGGTGCACCTCTTCGCACCCTGGATCCGCAACATCTACATCGTGACCGACTCGCCGCGGCCCGCCTGGCTGGCCGAGCATCCGAGGGTCACGCTGTTGCGGAGCGAGCAGTTCTTCGCCGACACGAGCGTGCTGCCGACCCACAACTCGCACGCGGTCGAGAGCCAACTGCACCACATCGAGGGGCTGAGCGAGCACTTCCTCTACTCGAACGACGACATGTTCTTCGGCCGCGCCGTCGGGCCCGAGATGTTCTTCTCTCCCGGCGGCGTGAGCAAGTTCATCCTGTCGGAGACGCGCATCGGCCTGGGGGAGAACCATCCCAGCCGCAGCGGCTTTGAGAACGCGGCGCGCACCAACCGCGGGATCCTCAAGGACCGCTTCGGCGTGACGATCACGAACCACCTCGAGCATGCCGCCGCGCCCCTGCGCCGTTCCGTGCTGCACGAGCTGGAGGCGCAGTTTCCGGAGGAGTTCGCCCGCACGGCCGCCGCGCAGTTCCGGCAGGCCACCGACATCTCGGTGACCAACTCCTTCTACCACTACTACGCACTCATGACGGGGCGCGCGGTCATCCAGCCGACGGCCAAGGTGCGCTACGTCGACACGACCGCGCGGCAGGGCGTGAAGGACATGAAGCGGCTGCTGAAGCGGCGCAACTACGACTTCTTCTGCCTCAACGACGGCTCGTTCCCCGAGCTCGATGCGATGGAGCGGGCCGAGGCGGTGCTGGGGTTCCTCGAGCACTACTTCCCGGTCGCGGCGCCCTGGGAAAACCCGAGCGACTGAGCTAGCCGACGGGCAGGAGGTCGAGCACTCCCGTCGTGAGAGGCGGCTCGGCCGGCACGGGCGCATTCGCCGGCGGCAGGATGCTCACCCCGTGACGGGCGAGGATCTGCGCCGTCTCGTCGGTCGAGGTGTAGGAGAGCGTCGAGGAGGCTGCGACGGGCACGACCGTGTGCATGACGGTGTCGTCGTAGACGTGGATGAGGTTGTATGACTGCGCTCCGTCACGCGGCATGGTTGAACCGAACTCGCCCGCGAGATCCTGCGTGTAGCAGGTGGCGGATGCGACCGAGACGGGGATGCCGGCGAAGGTCGCGGTCGTGGAATAGTGCAGGTGCCCCGCAATGATGCTCCGGATGTCTGAGCCGCGCAGGACCTCGGCGAGCGGTCCGCGGTCACGAAGTTCCACGAGCACCGCGAGATCCTGCACGCTCGGCACGGGCGGGTGGTGCATCGCGAGGATCGTGCCGTGGGGCGCGGGTGAGGCGAGTTCCTCGGCGAGCCAGTCGAGCTGCTCGTCGCTCACCTCGCCGTGGTGGTGGCCTGGCACGGTCGAGTCGAGCGTGATGATGCGGAGGCCGTTGATGTCGTGCACGCGGTCGACGGGCCTGGTCGAGGGGTGCTGGTCGAGCAGCTCTTCGCGGAACGCACCCCGGTCGTCGTGGTTGCCCATGACCCACACGACTTGTGCCCCGAGGCGCTCCGCCGCCGGTTCGACGATCGCGCGAAGCTTGGCGTAGGCCTCTGGCTCGCCGTGGTCGGCGAGGTCGCCCGTGAGCACGATCGCCTCCGGGCGAGCGCCGGATGCTTCGAGCCGCGCAAAGAGTTCAGCGAGGCGCGCTTCGCTGTCGACGCGGTCGTAGAGGCGCTTGCCTCCAGCGAGAAGGTGGGTGTCGCTGAGGTGCAGGATGAAATGGTCGGGCCGTGGGTGAGCGGCCGTATAACCGGACATGACTCCAGTCCATCACTCGAATCCGAACGGCGCATTAACGCAAAGCGGCGATTCGCACCCCAGTTCGGGTGTGTCACGCGCGGGAGAAGGGGCTGTCGGCACCCATTGTGGGGACTGCCATTTGCGTCAATGCGCGCGCTTTACTTGGGTCTTACCCGACGCGGCCGTGGCCGCATTGTTTCCTTTCGATGTTGAAAGACGCCCTGGAGGTGCTCCATGCCCAAGCACGTCACCGCTCGGATGAGTCGCGCATGGGTCCGCTCCGGCCGTTCGGTCGCCGTCGCACTCGCTGTCGCCGGGCTGGGCGTCTCGCTCGTCGGCTGCGCAGGAGACGCCGCACCGCCTTCGGCGCCGGCCGCGAACTCCGACGTGGGCAAGGCATTCACGAGTGAGGATGGCGTCGCGGTCTCGGTGACACGTCGCATCTGCGGCATCAGCGGCGTCGGCGAGGACAAGCCCGAGTTCACGGCGGTGGGCCAGTACTGCACCGTCGGGGTCAATGTCGAGAACGGTACGGGTGAGACGATCGACCTCTCGCAGCTGAAGGTCAAGGGCCTCGCCTCCGACACGGAGTACTTTCCCGACTACTGGGCCGGAACGGCTGCCGATGGCGGCATGCAGGCGCTCGACGCAGGAAAGTCCGTCGAGTCCACGCTCTTCTTCGATGTTCCGAAGGACCAGCTGCTGGAGCGCGTCGAGCTGACGAGCCCGTGGTCGGGGATCGAGTCGTTCGAGGTCAGTTTCTAGGGCATCCGCCTGTCGGCGTCGGCCGTTCGGCGGACGCGGCGCAAGCGCGGCGGCGCCTATCGTGGCGTGTATGAGACGTCTCCTCTCCGCGCTCGCCGTCACCGCCCTCGCCCTGCTCGGGGTGTGGTCGGCGCCAGTCCAGTCGGCTCAAGCCGGGGTTGAGGACTTCGAGTTCGCGAGCTTCCACGCCGACTACCACCTCGGGTCGAATGAGGAGGGGCGCGCGACGCTGCGCGTGGTCGAGACGATCGTGGCGGTGTTCCCCGACTTCGACCAGAACAGGGGCATCCTGCGCACCATCCCCGACCGCTACAACGGGCTGCCGACGCATCCGACCGTCGTCTCGGTCACTGACGAGACGGGCGCCGCGGTCGAATGGGAGGAGGAGGATGCCGACGGCGGCATTCAACTCGCCCTCGGTGGCGACGACTACGTGCGGGGCGAGCAGACGTACGTGATCGAGTACACGATGGTCAACGCGCACCGCTACTATCCCGACACCGACTCGGACGAGTTCTACTGGGACGTCAACGGGGTCGAGTGGCCGCAGCCGTTCGGCGTCGTGAGCGCGACCGTGCACCTCGAACCGGGACTTGAGGAGAAGCTCACGGGTAACGTCGCCGCCGTCTGGGGGGCAGAGGGCCAGGCGAACCCGGCCGAGGTCGACGGCCTCGACTTCGAGGCGCGCAACCTGGGGCCGTATGAGAACCTCACGATCGCGGTCGGTTTCGAGCCCGACACCTTCACCGAGCGCCCGAGCGGTTTCTTCGACGCGCCCTGGCCGACCCTCGCCTTCGTCGGCGCCGGCGGCACGATCGTCGCGTTGCTGTGGGCCTTCCGTGTGCGCCGCACGAAGCTGGCGGATGCTCCGGGGCGCGGCATCATCGTCCCCGAATACGGCCCACCACCCGGCGAACCCCTCGTGAAGTCGGCCTTCGTGGCGGGCGCGGGCGCGAAGGCCACGCCCGCGCAGATCATCGCGCTCGCGGTCGCCCGCCGCATCCGTGTCATCGAGGCAGGGATGTCGCCGCTCATCAAGAAGCCGAAGTACCGCCTGCAGTTCGTGACGGCGGACGGCGTCGACGAGCACGAACGCGAGTTCCTCCACGCGCTCTTCGGCACGACCCTCACGCCGGGAGAGCACCGCGACCTCGACAAACAGGACGAGAAAGCGACCAAGAAGCTCGGCAAGCTCTATGAGCGGGTCGGCAAGCAGCTCGTGGCGGAGGGCTACCGGCGCAAGTACCCCGGCAAGGTCGCCGCCCCCGTGTTGATCTTCAGTGCCGTGTCGATGGTCGCGGGCATCATCTTCGCGGCTGTTGCGCTCGACCTCGCCTACGGCGGCGGGCTGCCCGGCATCGCGCTCGCGCTCTCGCTCATCGTGGGAGCCCTCTCCTTCATGCCGCTCATCAAGACACCCCTCGACGAGCGCGGCGTTGCGGTGCGCGACCACATGAAGGGGCTCAAGGACTACATCGAACTCGCGGAGGCCGACCGCCTGCGCTACCTGCAGTCGCCCAAGGGCGCCCTGCGCGAGCCGATCCCCACCGACGACGCGGCCCAGATCGTGAAGCTCAACGAGAAGCTGTTGCCCTACGCCATGCTCTTCGGCCACGAGAAGGAGTGGGCGGAGGAGCTCGGGCGCTACTACCAGGAGCAGGGCAGCACACCCGACTGGTACGTCGGCTCTGGTCCCTTCAATGCGGCCCTCTTCGCCTCCAGCATCGGCAGCGTCAGCACGAGCGCGACCTCCAGCTTCAGCTCCTCCTCGGGCGGTTCGACCGGCGGCGCCGTCTCGGGCGGTGGCGGTGGCGGCGGCGGTGGAGGTGGCCGCTAGTACTCTGGATCGGTGCCACCCAGCCCGCTGAACCCGTCGCCCTATGAGGTGCTCGGTGTCGCGCCGACCGCGAGCGACGACGAGCTGCGCAAGGCATACCGGCGGATGTTGCGCGAGACGCACCCCGACACGGGAGGCGACGCCAAGCGCTTCCACGACGTGCAGCGCGCGTGGGAACAGCTCGGCACGCCGGCCGACCGGGCGGCGTACGACCGCGGTCGCCCCAGCCGCAACGTACAGAGCCATGCCACATGGGCTCCCGCCGCGCCGCGGCGAACCTCCGAGAGCCGCCCCCAGGCGCGCACCTACGGGCACCCCGGCGGACTCAGCCGAGAGCACTACCTCGACCTGATGCGCGAGTGGGTCGGCAGAGGCGCCGCCCTGCCAGACCCGTATGACCCCGCACTCGTGCGGTCGGCGCCCCGCGACATCCGTCACCTGCTCGCGAACGCGCTCGCGGAGGAGGCGACGGCGGCGCAGGCGGCCGAGCTCGGCATCGCCTACACGGTGTGGCACGACGTGGCGACGGATGCCCCGGGCGACCCCTGGGCGTCGAAGCTCGACCATGTCGTGCTCGGCCCGAGCGGGCTCTTCGCGGTGCAGTCGGAGGATTGGGGCTCGCCCGTGCGGGTGAAGCGCAACGAGATCGTGGGCGAGGCGATCGCGGCGGGGGAGCGGCCGATCCATTCCCTGTCGCTGCGCGCCAAGTCGGTCGCGAAGGCTGCCAGGGTCAAGTTCACGAACCTCGTCGTCGTCGTGCCGGACGACGCGATCGACGAGGCGCTGATAGTCGGCCGGATGCGCGGCGTCACGAGCGCGGTCGTGCAGCGTTCTCGCCTGCCCGGCGTGCTGCGGGGCGACCTTGCCGACGCACCACTCATCGGCGGCACGGAACTGTTCGAGGTGCGCACGCGGCTGCAGTCGAGCATCCGCTTCACCTGATCAGCTGGCGGCGCGCTCCCCGTCGTCGACGATCTTCGCCAGCAGGCGATCGAGCGACTGCTTCTCGGGGTCGCTCAGATTGCCGGTGAGCATCTCATTCACCTGGAGCGCGGCAGGGCGCAGCTGCTCGAACAGTTCGCGGCCGGCATCCGTGAGGGTGACGGTCTTGCGACGCTTGTCCACCGCGTCACGACGGGTCTCGACGCTGCCCTGACCCTCCATGCGGCGCAGGAGCTCGGCGAGCGAGGACTTGTCGAGCTGCGCGAGGTCCATGAGCTCTCGTTGGCCGAGCTCGCCGTGCTCGTTGAGAAAGAAGAGCACCCCGTATTGCACGGACGTGGTCTCGCTCGAGACGTGCTCGTGCCAGAGCGCCGTGTGAGTCTGGAGCGCCCGCCTGATGGCAAGGCTGCGGTATGGGACGGGTGCCGTCATGCTCCCCCACTTCGTCGTGACCTGGCCGATCATCACGTGTACGGACGATCCGCGATCACTGTAGCGCAGGGGTCCACATCGACTAGTTGACGCTCCGGATGACCTCGGAGGTGAGCAGCTTTTCGAGGATGGCGTCGAACTGCTTCACTTCAGCCGCCGTCAATCCACTCGCCATCGTGTCGTTGACGAGGTCTGCACCGCTCGAGAGCTCGTCGTGAATTCGCCGGCCCTTCTCGGTGATCGAGACGATCTTGCGTCGCTTGTCGTCGGGGGCCCGCGCGGTCGTGATGCTGCCCTGCTGCTCCATGCGGCGCAGCAGCTCGGCGAGCGAGGACTTGTCGATCTGCGCGAGGCTGAGCAGCTCCTGCTGCGGTTGGTCGCCGTGGTGGTGGAGGCACCACAGCACGACGTACTGCACCGAGGTGATCTCGGTCGACACGTGCTCGTACCAGAGCGTGCTGTGGACGTGGAGCAGCCTGCGCAGTCGGGGCGTGCGGTAGGGCGGGGGCAGCTTGGTGTTGTCCATCTTCAGGCTCCTTCGAGCGCGGCGTGAGCGCGGTGGGGCGGGAAGGCCCATCTGCGAGCACTGTATTGCAGGTTGTTCCAGACGGCGACGGGTGAACGCGGAGAGAGCGCTTGCCTGAACGCCAGCCGGGAAAATGCTCCACGGTGAGCGTTCGAGTCGATCATGGGGAGAGCATGGACACCGCAAAGCTCACCACAGCCGCCTGTATCAGCTATGCCGCGAACGCGAGCCTCGGCCTCGGCGTTGCCACCAAGGTCGTCGACACGAGCGGCGCCCGCTGGCTACACCACGCCCTCTACATCTCGACGCTGGGCCTCACGGGACTCGTGGTCTGGAACGGGGTCGGCCCCCTCGTGCTCTCCGCCCGCAGTGCCATCGCGCGCAAGCCGCGGGGTGTCATCGCGGGACGGGAAGCCGGCGCGAGCCTTCCCCCAGTGCGCCCCCAGGGAGCCGGCAACAAGCGCAAGAACAAGGGCAAGCTCGCCTCGTGGGTGCTGCTTCCCGCGTTCGTGCCGCTGGGTCTCCTCTCCGCCGTGGATGCCCGCAGCCCGCTGCATCCGATCGTCGCCCTCACCGCCGCGCCCTTCTATGTGGTCGCTGGTGTCATCGCCGGAGTTGCTGGAGCCAAGAAGCGCAAGGAGAAGCGCACGGCGCCCGCAGCGGCACGGAAGCGGCGCGGGTAGTGGAACTGTTCGACGCCATCCGCCGCCGCAAGACCACCAACGGCCCGTTCCTGCCCGACCCCGTCTCCGAGGAGCACCAGCGACTGCTTGTCGAGCTTGCGGGCCGCGCGCCCTCGCAGCTCAACTCCCAGCCCTGGCGGTTCGTGCTCATCGAGAACCGCGACACGATCGAGACGATCGCGCGCATCAGCGGCGAGAGCATGACCGAGGCCATGTCGAACGGCACCTTCTTCGAGCGCTACAAGCCCTACTTCCGCTTCTCGAAGAAGGAGATGGCCGAGAAGCGCAGCGGCATGCTCTTCGACCGGATGCCGGCCGCGCTTCGCCCCTTCACCTCGCAGGCGTTCACACCGCGTGGCCAGAAGCTCATGAACTCGCTGCACGTGCCGCAGACGCTCGGTGCCGAGAACCGCAAGCTCGTCGCCGGGTCACCGCTGCTCCTGGCCGTGCTACTCGATCGCAGTGAATATCGGCCGGGTGAACTCTCCTCCTTCTACTCCGTCTTCAGCATGGGCGCGGCGATGGAGAACGTCTGGCTCGCGACCGTCGAACTCGGGATGGGCATCCAGTTCGTCTCCTTCCCCATGGAGGTGCCGGGGCGCTGGGCCGAGATCGAACGCCTGCTGGAAGTGCCTGACGACCTCGAACTCATGGCCGTCTACCGGCTCGGCTACGTGCCGGAGGACAAACGCCGACCCGCGATCGACTGGACCAGCCACGAACGCAAGCTGCCCTCCCAATACGTCTTCACTGAGCGCTGCAGCACACCCCGAACTGGGTGGGACGAAGCGCCCACCTCACCGGAATAGAGTGGATGCCACTCCAGCTCCGTCCCGCAACACCGGCAATTGAGGAATGCAGTGAAAGTCGTCAGTTACAACCTGCGCAAGCACCGCGCGGTGGGGGAGATCGAGGCGCTCGCCGAGGAACATGACCTCGATCTGATGTGCCTGCAGGAAGCCGACACCGCCGAGCTACCCGCAGAAGTGGGCGGCATGCACCTTGCCGACGCGACGAGGCGCAATCGTCTCGGGCTCGCCGTCTACTACCGCCGCGACCGCTTCACGGCGACCGAGACGAAAGCCTTCGAGCTCAAGAAGTCGCTCCACGACCACCTGCTGAAGCCCGCCCACGAGCGCCTGCTCGGCAGCCGCCTCACCGACCTCAAGCACGACTGCGACGTCGTGGTCGCCTCGTTCCACGCGGCGCCGCTCACGGCCCTCAACTCGCTGCGACGCGAACAGATCCGGGTCGCGCACGAGCAGCTGCACGCCATGGGCCCTGGCCTCCCCACCCTCATGGTCGGCGACTACAACTACCCGGTCTTCAAGAACCAGCTCACGCGGCGGGTCGGCGAGAACGGCTACGACCTCACGCTCAGCGACACGCGCACCTACACGCGCTACAAGTTCTTTCGCGGACACTTCGACCTCGCCACCTCGATGGGCCTTGAGATCGGCAGTGTCGAGACGCTGCCGCGCGGCACATCCGACCACATGCCGATCCTCGTCACCGCCACCTATCGAGAGGCCGCGCAGGCCAAGAGCGCCTGAGCCCGGTCGCCGGAGAGTCGGCAGGCCGCGTACTCTGGAAGCGGCAGCCGTAGCCCCCGCGGATGCCGAGACGAAAGGCCCCCCGGCGTGAGCGAATGCATCCACGGACTCGATACAGAACTCTGCGACATCTGTTCGCCTAAACCCGCGCCCACAGCACCGCCCAAGGCTGCCAAGGCTCGCACGCCCCGTGCCTCCGCTGGAGCCCCGCGCCCCGCGCGTCCCGCGATCGCGAAGCGGGCGGCGGGTGCCCCCGTCGACAAGCCCGTCAATGTCGAGGCGCACCGCGTGTTCCACCTGACGCACGTGCGCAACCTTGCCGGCATCGCCGAGAGGGGCGCGCTACTCCCCGCGAACTCGGTCGAGCCCAACGTGGACATCAGTTCGCCCTCGCACCGCGAACAGCGGCGCACGGCGACACTCCCTGAGGCGGTTACCGCGCCCGCGCAGGCCGCTGCAGGACTCGCGGCCTCGGCCGAAACCGGCACGGATGCCGTCGAGGCAGAAGAATCAGCACCCGCAGCCGTCGCCGACTGCGTGCCCTTCTTCGCGACACCCGAATCGGGGCTGTGGGGCGACATCCGCACGGGCACTCCCGACCCCCGCCTCAGCGCGGCGGCACGCACGAGCTCGGTCGGCGACTACGTGATGCTCGCCACGACCGTCGCCGAGATCGAGAAGGCGGCACCCCTCGTGCTGGCGCTCGACGAGGCATCCGCCCCCACTGCGCCCATGACGGCCGACCCTGTCGCCCTGCGGCGCGAACTGCGTCGACTCATCGCCATCGAGGCGCTCGACGGTGACGAGCGTCCCCTCGCCGGCATCGAACTGCTCGTGGCCGGGACAGTGCCCATCGAGGCGGTCTCCCTCATCGGCGTCGCCAACTCCAAGGCGCGCGACGAGGTCAAGGCGGTGCTGGCCGACGCGGGCGTCAACATCCGCGTTGCCGTGTACCCGCCGTGGTTCGTGCGGGGCTAGCACTCTCCCAGTTCAGGAGTTGGCTTTCCTAATTCAGGAGTTGGCTTTCCTAATTCAGGAGTTGGGCCACAGTAGATGGTTCAGCCCAGCACGGGCGCGACCGCCGCGATGACCCGCTCCCGGAGCGCATTGCCGCGTTCTGTGAAGCCGCGCTGCTCACGCACGTACTCCGCCTTGCCCTCTGCCGTCTCGATCGCGACCGGCGCGTAGCCCCACTCCCGCAGGTCGTACGGCGACGCGCGCATGTCGAGCTGGCGGATGTCGCGTGCCAACTCGAACGCGTCGAGCAACAGCTCGCCGGGCACGAGTGGGCCGAGCTTCGTGACCCACTTGTAGACATCCATGCCGGCGTGCAGGCAGCCCGGCTGCTCGAGGTCGGGCTGGTTCTCGCGGCTCGGCGCGAGCCGGTTGCGGGTCACCGCCTCGGGCGTGAAGAAACGGAAGGCATCGAAGTGGCTGCACGCGATGCGGTGCCCCTCGACGACCTCATCGGTGCCCGCGCCGCCGAGCCGCAGTGGCACCTCGTGACGGGTCTCGTCTGAGCGGTACACCATGGCCCATTCGTGCAGCCCGAAGCATCCGAAGTTCGCCTGCCGGTTCGCCGTCTTCTGCAGCAGCGACACGATGAAGCGGATGCTCGACTCGCGCTTCTCGAGCAACGACGCCGTGTCGACGCGCACGTCGTCGCCCTCGACGCGGTACCACTTCCAGGTGGCGCGGTCCTCGGTCGCGGCGCCCTCGAGTGTGACGCCCGCGCCCGGGTGCCAGCGCCGCAGGGCCGACGGGCGCACCGGGTAGTACGAGAAGAGGAAGTCGTCGACGGGATGCTTCGCGCCTGACTGCTGCCGCGCGCGCCACCCGGCGGTCAGCGCGTCGGCCCGCTCCTGGTGCGCTCGCTCGCGCCGCTGCCAGCGTTCGAAACTCAGGAGTTGGCTTTCACAATTCAGGAGTTTGCTTTCAGAATTCAGGAGCTTGGTTCCAGAACTCAGAAGGGCCGTTCCTGAATTAGGAAAGCCGGCTCCTGAGTTAGGAAGGGCAACTCCTGAATTAGGAAAGCCGGCTCCTGAGAAGGGAGGGCCAACTCCTGAGTTCGGAGAGGGGGCATCAGTCACGGATGCCCCACACGTCGAGCATCCAGGCGAGCTCCCACGCGCGCTCCTGCCACGCCTTGTAGCGCCCGCTCACACCGCCGTGGCCGGCGTCCATCTCGCACTTGAGCAGCACCGGTGCGCCCACTTCGCGCAGCCGCGCGACCCACTTGGCTGGCTCGACGTAGAGCACCCGGGTGTCGTTGAAGCTCGTGACGGCGAGGATGCGCGGGTAGGTGGCATCCGTCACGTTCTCGTAGGGGGAGTACGACTTCATGTAGGCGTAAACGTGCGGGTCGGCGAGGGGGTTGCCCCACTCGTCCCACTCGACGACGGTCAGCGGCAGTTCGGGATCCAGGATGCTCGTGAGCGGGTCGACGAAGGGCACGGCCGCGACGATGCCCGCAAAGAGCGAGGGTGCGAGGTTCGCGACGGCGCCCATGAGAAGGCCGCCCGCGCTGCCGCCCTCCGCGATCAACTTCTCCGGCGAGGTCACCCCCGTGTCGACGAGGTGTTGACCGCACGCGACGAAGTCGGTGAAGGTATTGCGCTTCGTGAGCGTCTTGCCGTGCTCATACCAGTCGCGGCCCATCTCGCCGCCGCCACGCACGTGCGCGACCGCGAAGACGACGCCGCGGTCGAGCAGGCTCACCCGCGCGATCGAGAAGCCGGGGTCGATGCTGTGCTCGTAGGAGCCGTAGCCGTAGAGGAGCGTCGGCGCATTCTCGAGGCTGACGTCGCGGCGGTGCACGAGCGAGATCGGGATGCGCGTGCCATCCTCGGCGGTCGCCCACTCGCGGCGCTGCACATAGTCGGCCGGGTCGTAGCCGCCCAGCACGGGCTGCTGCTTGAGCACGCGGATCTCGCCCGTCGCCACCGTGTACTCGCTCACGGTGCTCGGCGTCACGAAGCTCGTGTAGCCGAAACGCACGGTCGGCTGGGTCCACTCGGGGTTGCCGCGGGCGCCCGCGGAGAAGAGTTCCTCGTCGAAATCGAGCTCCTCGAACACGGGTTGAGCGCCGCCGCTGAGCCGCGCGATCGCGACCCGCGGCAGCGCCTCCCGTCGGTACTCGAGCACGAGGTGCGTGGCGAAGGCGTCGACATCCTCGAGACGGATGCCCGGCCGGTGCGGAACGAGCACACGGCGCTTGCCGAGCGGGTCGGATGCCGCGACATCCACCAGCTCGAAGTCCAGGGCCCCATCGTTGTGCACGATGAGCAGCCGGTCCTCGCCGCTGATGACCGCGTGCTCGACCGAGTACTCGACGCCCTCGCGCCGAGGCCACACGACCCGGAACTCGCCGGTCGGGTCGTCGGCATCGAGCAGGAGCGCCTCGCTCGTGATCTTGGAACCCAGCTGGATGACGAGGTAGCGGCGGCTGCGGGTGAGGCCAGCGCCGACCCAGTAGCGGTCGTCGGGCTCGTGGAACACCTTCACATCGGCGCTCGCCGGCGTGCCCACCTCGTGCCGCCAGACGGTGTCGGGCCGCCACGCGTCATCGACCGTCGTGTAGAAGATGTAGCGTCCCGTCGCGTCGAAGAAGGCGCCCGGCGCGATGCCCTCGATGACCTCCTCGGGCGGCGGCGCGGGGGTGTCGATCGGCTCCGGGACCTCGGATGGTTCGGGGTGACTGTCGCCCGAGTCAGCCGTCGCCAGGGGCCGCAGCCGCAGGGTGTAGCGCTCGTCGCCGACGACGTCGACCGCCCACAGCATGAGCGAGCCGTCGCCCGACACGTCGAAGCTGCCGAGCGAGTAGAAGTCGTGGCCCTCCGCCTCGGCGTTGTCGTCGAGCAGCACCTGCTCGCGCGGCAGGCCGGAGCCATCGTCGGGGAGGGCGGGCGTCGTCCAGTCATCAGGGTCCGCGATCGGGGCGCGGCAGTGCAGCGCGTACTGCTGGCCCTCGACCGTGCGGCTGTAGTACCACCAGGCGCCCTCGCGCACTGGCACGCCGAGGTCGGTCTCCTTGACGCGGCCCTTGATCTCCTGGAAGAGCTGCTCGCGCAGGCTTGCCAGGTGCGCGGTCGCGGCATCCGTGTGGGCGTTCTCGGCCTCGAGGTGCGCGACGACCTCCGCGCTCTCCTTCTCGCGCAGCCACTCGTAGTTGTCGACGAAGGTGTCGCCGTGGTGCGTGCGCTCGAGCGGCCGCCTGGGCGCGACAGGCGGCTCGGTCGTGGTCGTCGCGGGCGGGGCGGATGCTGCGGGGCTGGCGTCTGTCGTGGGCTTTGCGTCTGCGGAAGTCACCCCTCCACTATCGCAGGCCCGCCCTCAGCGAGAGTGAGTCAGAACCCCGGGACGCGCTCGTCGGCGGGCGGCGGGCCCGGCGGGGTGCCGTCGCCGAAGGGGCGACCCCCGAGCTGCTCGCGGCCGTGCGGGGTGCGCCAGCCCGAGGCATCCGGACCCTTGGGGATGATCTGGGTCGGATTGATGTCCACGTGCGTGACGTAGTAGTGCGCCTTGATCTGCTCAAAGTCGACCGTGTCACCGAAGCCCGGCGTCTGGAACAGGTCCCGCGCATACGCCCACAGCACCGGCATCTCGCTGAGCTTGTTGCGGTTGCACTTGAAGTGCCCGTGGTAGACGGCGTCGAAGCGCACGAGGGTCGTGAAGAGACGGATGTCTGCCTCGGTGATCGTGTCGCCCACGAGGTAGCGCTGCCGCGACAGGCGGTCCTCGAGCCAGTCAAGACGGGCGAAGAGGGTGTCGTAGGCCCGCTCGTAGGACTTCTGGCTGCCCGCGAAGCCGCACTTGTAGACGCCGTTGTTGACGTCGTGGAAGATCAGTTCGGCGACCTCGTCGATCTCGTCCCTGTGCTCGGCGGGGTAGAGCTGGGGCGCGCCCTCACGGTGGAACTCGGTCCACTCAGAGGAGAAGTCGAGCGTGATCTGCGGGTAGTTGTTGGTGACGACCATCCCGCTCGGCACATCCACGATGGCGGGCACGGTGATGCCGCGCGGGTAGTCGGCGAAACGCTTGAAGTACGCCTCCTGCAACCGCTCGATGCCGAGCACGGGGTCGCGGCCGTCGGGGTCGAGGTCGAAGGTCCAGCTGCGCTTGTCGTGCGTCGGCCCTGGCAGGCCGAGTGAGATCGCCTCCTCGAGCCCGAGCAGGCGGCGCACGATCGTGGTGCGGTTCGCCCAGGGGCAGGCGCGGGCGGCGACGAGGCGGTAGCGTCCCGCCTCGACGGGCCAGTCGTCGCGGCCGTCCCGCGTGATGCGGTCCTCGATGTAGTTGGTGTCGCGATCGAACTCTTGCCCGGGCGTCACGTAACTCGGGGTGTGGTCTTGGCTCATGCCTCCGACGCTACCCCGGCTGTGGCATCCGCTTGGCTCCGCAAATGACCGCCTTTCGGACAGATGACGCTGCCGCGGCGCGATCATCTGTCCGAAACCCGGTCATTCGCGGCGGCGGTCTCTCAGGCCAGTCGCGACTTCACATCCGCGAGCGACGGGTTCGTCGCGGTCGAGCCGTCGGGGAAGATCACGGTCGGCACCGTCTGGTTGCCACCATTGACGGATGCCACGAGCTCGGCAGTGCCCTCGACCTCTTCGATGTTCACCTCGCGGTAGGGGATGCCCTCGCGGTCGAGCTGCCCCTTGAGGTTGCGGCAGTAACCGCACCAGGTGGTGCTGAACATGGTGACGCCCTCAGCGGGCACGAAGTCAGTCTTGGTGGTCATGACTCCAGCGTAAGCGAGCACTGTTAGCGGCGGCTGGGCGGGCGTATCCTCGCCGCATGTCACTCAGATGGGAACAGGTCGTCGTCGACTGCCACGACTTCAAGAGGCTTGGCCACTGGTGGGCGGATGCTCTCGGCTGGGAG
The DNA here is from genome assembly GCF_044769865.1 of Salinibacterium sp. GXW1014. Lineage (NCBI taxonomy): Bacteria > Bacillati > Actinomycetota > Actinomycetes > Micrococcales > Microbacteriaceae > Salinibacterium > Salinibacterium sp. GXW1014. The sequence goes on along the minus strand of NZ_JBIZWA010000001.1, from coordinate 586,922 downwards.
ATCGTGGATGAGGGCGACGAGGAGCTCGAAGTGCGCAACCCCGCCGGCGGACCGACGCTCCTCTTCTTGGACACCCCCGATGAGAAGGTCGTCAAGAACCGCCTGCACCTCGATTTCGTGCCCGACGATCAGGCGGCCGAGGTTGCGCGCCTCGAGGGGCTCGGGGCGACCCGCGCCGACGTGGGCCAGGGCGACTCGACCTGGGTCGTCATGGCAGACCCAGAGGGCAACGAGTTCTGCGTGCTCAGCGCGCGCGAGTGACCAGCGGGTTACTCCCCGGCCACGTGGCGCGCGTTCTCCTGCACGAGGCGGTCGGCCTGCTCTGAGCCGACGGCACCCTCGAGGGTTTCAGCCGTGGGGTCGGGAGCTGTGGCATCCGTCAGTTCGTCGACGAGGGTCTCCTGCCAGCGGCGGAGGGTCCATCCCTGCGTGAAGGAGCCCTCCATGACGACGATGCCCGTGTTCTCGAGCTTGTGGTCGGCGGCGAAGGAGGTGGCGACGTTGCGCGCGTGGCGGGCCACCCAGACGCGGATGGCGGCGCCGTGGCTGACGAGGGCGGCGGAATCCGCCCCGCTGGAGAGGATCGTCTCGATGTCGGCGTCGTAGCGTTCGAAGAAGTCGTGCCCGTTCGGTCCGCCGGGCATGCGTGCGTCGAGTTCGCCGATGCCCCACGCGAAGGTCGTCTTGAGGTAGGTGATGACGGCGTCGCGGTCGCTGCGTCCCTCAAGGTCGCCCGCCTCGATCTCGTGCAGCCCTGGCAGGGTGGTGCGGTCGAGTCCGCGCGTCGTTGCGAGTGGCTCAGCCGTCAGGTGGGTGCGCACGAGCTCCGAGGTATATAGCGCGTCGATCGCATCGAGCTCGGCGGGGATGCGTCGCGCCTGCTCGTGTCCGAGCTCGGTCAGCCCGGGGCCGGGGTGGGCAGTGTCGAGTAGCCCGAGCACATTGGCCGGTGTCTGCCCGTGGCGGATGAGGTGGAGTCGCATGGTGTGGCCAGCCTAGCCAGCGGTCATGAACGGCGGATGACTATGCCGCTCCGCGGGATTTGAGGGTGCCATCGGCCTCGAGCATGCGCCACACGGTGGGGGTGAGGGCCGGATGCTCGAGCGCGATCTGCCGCATCACCCGGTACTCGCGGGTGGGGGAGGGGAGCACGCCGTCGTTGGCGTTGATCGCGTCGGCGCGAAGGAGGTAGACGACCATCTCGTCGACGCTGGGGAGCTCTTCCATGAAGTTCCACGGGTCCTCGCCGCCGAGCAGTCGCTCCTCGATGACGGTGTCGAGTTCCTGGTGGGCCTCGGCGCGCAGTACCTCGAGGCTGGCGCCGCCGCGCGGCATCCGCTCAGGCCTGGCCTGTTCGGGGTGCGGGCTGCGCTCGGTCATCGTTCCACACTACGACGGCCGGCTGGCAGCGTCGTGCGATCAGGCCTCGGGCAGGGGCCTGTCGGGGGCGATGCGGCCGAGGATCGCGGTCGCGATCGCGTCGAGTTGGGCGATCTGCTCGCGGCTGAGTGGGGCGATGACATGGTCATGCACCGCGCGCACGTGGCCGGGGGCGGCGGCGACAGTCTTCTGCCAGCCGGCATCCGTGAGCACGGCGTTTGTTGCCCGCTTGTCTTCGGCGGAGCGCTCCCGCTCGATGTAGCCGCGCTTCTCGAGCCTGGCGACGACGTGGGAGAGGCGGGGGAGGGTGGCGTTGGTCCGCTCAGCGAGGGCGGTCATGCGCAGGGTGCGGCCCGGCGCCTCGGAGAGCATGGCGAGCACGTAGTACTCGAAGTGGCTCAGGTCTGAGTCCTGCTGCAGTTGGCTGTCGAGGATGCCCGGCAACTGCTCGACGACGGCGACGAAGCGCTTCCACGCGCGCAGCTGCTCGTCGTCGAGCCAGGGCGTCTCCTCCATGCCCTCCACGCTATAGCTAGCGCGCGAGCAGTTCGGCGCGCTCGGGATGCTCGTCGAACCACTGGCCCACGAACCAGCACATGGGCACGATGCGCTTGCCGCCCTGCGCCTCGACATCGTTGACGGCGTACTCCGTGACCTTCGCCGCGTAGCCCTTGCCGCGGTAGGCGGGATTCGTGTACGTGCGCGTGAACGAGACCCGGTCGCCGTTCGGCGCATAGTCGAGCACGCTGATGAGCTCGCCGTCGATGCGCAGCGTGTAGCGGTGGGCATCCGCTTCGTGACTGAACTTCTCAGACATGGTGCCTCCTAGTTCGGCAGGTTGGCTTCGATGAGGTCGATGATGGCGGGGTCGTCTGGCTTGGTCGTGGGGCGGAAGCGGTGCACCTCGCCGCTCGGCAGCACAAGGAACTTCTCGAAGTTCCAGACGACTGGCCCGGCGAGGCCGGATGAGTCCTTCGCCCTGTGCAGCTCGACATAGAGCGGATGCTTCTTGCCCCCGTTGACCTTCGTCTTCTCCATCATCGGGAAGGTGACGCCCCACGTCGTGGAGCAGTACTCCGCGATGTCGTCGCTGCTCTTGAGCTCCTGCGCGAACTGGTTGCTGGGAAAGCCGAGCACCGTGAAGCCGCGCTCGCCGTACGTGCGCTGCAGCTCCTCGAGCTGCTCGTACTGGGGTGCGAGCCCGCAGCGGGATGCGACGTTGACGACGAGCACGACCTTGTCGGCGTAGTCGGCGAAGCGCTCAACCGTGCCGTCGAGTCGCGTGAGGGGGATCTCAGTGAGGGTCATGGGCCGAGCATACGACCGGGTGCTGCGTGTCTGCATTCAGTCTGGCTGGGGAGTTGGTGACCGTCGCATCCGGTTGAGACAATGGAACGCTGCATCTCTCGCACCTCACGTAAGGACCCAGACCCATGACTGAAGCCTTCCTCATCGGCGGCGCCCGCACTCCCGTCGGACGCTATGGCGGCGCGCTCTCCTCGGTGCGCCCCGACGACCTGGCGGCGCTCGTGATCAAGGAGGCGGTCACGCGTGCGGGCATCGACCCCGCCGACGTCGACGAGGTCATCATGGGCAACGCCAATGGCGCTGGCGAGGAGAACCGCAACGTCGCCCGCATGTCGTGGCTGCTCGCTGGCTTCCCCGACCACGTGCCCGGGCTCACGGTCAACCGCCTCTGCGCATCGGGCCTCAGTGCGATCGTGCTCGCGTCGCAGATGATCCGCTCGGGCGACGCCGACATCGTCGTCGCGGGTGGTGTCGAGTCGATGAGCCGGGCGCCCTGGGTCATGGAGAAGCCCGACAAGGCCTTCGCCAAGCCCGGCCAGACCTTCGACACCTCGATCGGATGGCGCTTCGTCAACCCTCGCTTCGGTAAGGGCGGCGACCTGTCGCGCGACGACAAGTTCACGCTGTCGATGCCCGAGACGGGTGAGGAGGTCGCCGAGGTCTACGGCATCTCCCGCGAGGATGCCGACGCCTTCGCGGTGCGCTCGCACGCCAACGCGCTCGCCGCGATCGAGGCGGGCCACTTCACGGACGAGATCGTTCCCGTGACCGTCAAGGGTCGCAAGGGCGACACCGTGGTGGACACGGATGAGGGCCCCCGTGCCGGCACGACCGCCGAGGTGCTCGCGGGGCTTCGTCCCGTCGTCAAGCCCGGCGGTGTCGTCACGGCTGGCAACTCGAGCTCGCTCAACGATGGTGCCTCGGCGATCGTCGTCGCGTCGGAGCGCGCGGTCGAGAAGTACGGCCTCGCGGCTCGGGCCCGCATCGTCGCCGGCACCTCGGCCGGCGTCGCGCCGCCCGTCATGGGCATCGGCCCCATCCCGGCGACGCAGAAGCTGCTCGACCGCACGGGTATGACGATCGACCAGTTCGGCGCCGTCGAGCTCAACGAGGCCTTCGCGACCCAGTCGCTTGCGACCGTGCGCGGGCTCGGCATCGACCCTGAGATCGTGAACCGCGACGGTGGGGCGATCGCCCTGGGGCATCCGCTCGGCTCCAGTGGTTCGCGCCTCGTCGTCACGCTGCTGGGTCGCATGGAACGCGAGGATGCCAAGCGCGGCCTCGCGACCATGTGCGTCGGTGTCGGCCAGGGCACCTCGATGATCATCGAGCGCGTCTAGGCACAGCCCAAAACGGGGGGCCTTCCTCGGTCCATTCTGCGAACCGACAAGGTTGAGTATTCAATCTTGACCGTGTTAGCTTTGGCCTGCCATCCAATGACGGACCCGGCCCGAGGAAGGAACCTCCCGTGAATGCTCTCGCCAGCGGTGCACAGCGCCGCGCAGTATCCATCGCCAGCGTGTTCGCTGCCGCCGCTCTCGTGCTCACCGGTTGCGCCGGTGACGCCGAACCGGCCGAGCCGAGCGACTCGCTCCTCAGCCAGGAGGAGTGCGAGCGCAACCGCGACGCCGGCACCATCACCTACATCTCGGGCTATGGCTACTCGGCCAGCGCCGGCCAGATGGATGTCTTCCTCGCCGAGGAGATGGGCTTCTTCGACGACCTCTGCCTCGACGTCGAGATCAACGCATCCGGTGCGAACGGCCAGCAGCTCGTCTCCTCGGGCCAGGCACAGTTCACGGCGCTCGGCTCGGCATCCGATGTGATGCTCGCCGCCGCCAACAGCGACAACCTCACGGCCGTCGCGACCTACGGCAGCACCTCGCCCTTCTCGATCTTCGCCCACAAGGACGTCACGAGCCTCAAGGACCTTGAAGGCAAGAAGCTCGGCTACTTCATCAACCTCACGCCCATCGCATCCGCCATGCTCGACAACGCGGGCGTCGACGTGTCCAAGGTCGAACTGGTCAAGATGACCAACTACGACCCGACCGTCGTCACGCGCGGCCAGGTCGATGCGATCGTCGGCTACGCCTCGAACCAGCCCGAGACGCTGCGCGCGATGGGCGAGGAGTTCAGTGAGTTCTTCCCCGCTGACGAGGGTGTCGACGGCACCTACAACGTCATGGAGGTCAACACGAAGTTCCTCGAGGAGCACCGCGAGGTTGCCGCCGACTTCATGCGCGCGAGCCTCAAGGCGCTCGAGCACTGCCTCGCGAACTCCGACGAGTGCATCGACATGATCAGCGAGCTCGCGGAGGAGAACGGCCAGGGTTCCGCCTTCCCGCGTGAGCAGCTCGAGCGCACCTGGAACGTCGAGTCGACATGGGTCACGAGCAACCCCGACCTCGCGCCCGGCGTGCAGACGGTCGCGCAGTGGGAGCAGGAGTACAAGCTCGTCGAGAAGTACGGCAACGTCAAGACCCTCCCCGCGATCGAGGACATGATGGACGCCGACCTCGTCGCCGACCTCTACGACAACGGCACCCTCATCTGGCCGGGGGAGTGACCTCACGATGACGGAGACGAACGTGCATGACGGAGGCGTCAGCATCCGTGGCGTCGGCAAGAGCTTCGGGCCAACGGATGCTCGCACCACCGTGCTGCAGGATGTCGACCTCAACATCCGCATGGGCGAGTTCGTCTCCGTCATCGGGCCGAGCGGCTGCGGCAAGTCGACCCTGCTGAAGGTCGTCGCCGGCCTGCTCGACGCCGACGAGGGCAAGGTCACGATCGACGGCGAGTCGGTCACCGCGGCAACGCGCAACAAGATGATCGGGCTCGTGCCCCAGGCTCCCGCCCTGCTGCCGTGGCGCACCGTGCTCGACAATGTGACCCTGCCCATGCGGGTCAACAAGGGCACGAACGCGGGGCGTGCGATGCGGGATGCCCGTGAGCTGCTCGAATCGTTCGGCCTCGGCCACGCGGTCGACAAGTACCCCTCGCAGCTCTCGGGCGGCATGCAGCAGCGTGCCGCGATCGCTCGCGCCTTCGTCTTCGACCCGAGCGTGCTCCTCATGGACGAGCCCTTCTCGGCGCTCGACGAGATGAACCGCGACCAGCAGCGGATGGGCCTGCTCGAGTTCTGGCAATCCAACCGCAAGGCCGTCATGTTCGTCACGCACTCCGTGCCCGAGGCGATCATCCTGTCCGACCGCATCGTCGTCATGGCGGCGCACCCGGGCCGCATCGCCGAGATCATCCCCGTCGACCTGCCGCGCCCCCGCGGCGAGGAGCTCTACGCAACAGACGAGTTCCGGGACCTTGAGGCGAGGGTTCGCACGAGCCTGCGCCGCGTCATGGGAGGACTGTGATGTCAGAGAACATGACCGAGACTGAGGCCGTGGCATCCGTCGCCGCGGTGGCCACCAAGCGTCGCAAGCCGGGCCTCGGCTGGCGCATCTGGTTGCCGCCCGCCATCACCTTCATCGTGTTCGGTGCCCTGTGGCAGGTCACGGCGATCGCGAACCCCTACGTGATCCCCACGATCGATGGCATCGTCATGAGCCTCATCGATGACCCGCAGATGTACGGCATCAACTTCCTGGTGACGCTGCAGGAGGTCGCGATCGGCGCGGCCGCGGGCATCCTCGCCGGCTTCGTGATCGCGGTCGTCATGGCCGAGTTCGAGATTCTCGAGCGCGCCGTCATGCCGCTCTTCGTCGTCATCATGGTGACCCCCATCGTCGCGATCGCGCCGGCGCTCGTCGTCGCCTTCGGCTTCGGGATGATGCCCAAGTACATCGTGACGGCGCTCGTCGTCTTCTTCCCCATGCTCGTGAACTCCCTCGCCGGCCTCCGTGAGGTCGACCCCAAGGCCCTCGACGTGCTGCGGACGCTGCACGCGAGCCGCTGGGAGATCTTCAGGGAACTGCGGTTCCCCGGCAGCATGCCGTTCGTCTTCGCGGGGCTTCGCGTGTCGCTGCCCCTCGCGGTCGTCGGTGCGGCTGTCGCCGAATTCGTCGCCGCCGGCCAGCAGGCCGGCCTCGGGTCACTCGTGACCATCTCGGCCGCTCAGGCGAACCTTCCCGTGACGTGGGCCAGCATCGTGCTCCTGTGCGTGCTCGGCGTGCTCCTCGTCTCGCTCCTCTCCCTCGTGCGCAAGCGCGCCCTGTGGTGGAGCGACGGCGAGGTCGTCTCCCGCTAGCGTCACCCGCCCCGTCTCAGGGGACAGCCATCTTCAAATCCAAGGACATACCGTGAAGAAACTGCGATTCGGCCTGTTCGAAAACGCCCAGGCCAACGACTCGGGCACCGCCACCTGGCGCCACCCGGAGAACAAGCGCGACCACTTCGACCGCCTCGACTACTGGCTCGAGATCGCCCGCATGTGTGAGGACGCCAAGCTCGACTTCGTCTTCCTCGCCGACGCCTGGGGCTGGTCCGAGGTCAATGGGGAGCGGCCGGATGTTACGGTCACCGAGAGCCTCGACCTGCCTCGCCTCGACCCGGCCATCGTCGCCGCGGCGCTCGCGGCATCCACCTCGCAGCTGGGCCTCGTCATCACGGGCTCGACCCTGCTGGAGCAGCCCTACGCATTCGCCCGCCGCATGGCGACCCTCGACCACATCTCGAAGGGCCGCGTCGGCTGGAACGTCGTGACGACCGGAACGGCGGAGACCGCGGCGGGTGCCTTCGGCATCCCCATGGTCGCGCACGACGACCGCTATGACATGGCCGACGACTTCATGGATCTCGTCTACAAGCTGTGGGAGGGCTCGTGGGAGCCCGACGCGCTCGAGCGCGACAAGCAGGGCCGCTTCGCCGACCCCGCCAAGGTGCACCGCATCACGCACGAGGGCCCGTACTTCAAGTCGGATGGCTACGGCCAGACCTCCTACTCGCCGCAGGGCACGCCCGTGCTGTTCCAGGCCGGGTCCTCCGACCGTGGCGTGCGCTTCGGCGGCACGCACGGCGAGGCGATCTTCCTCGGCGGATCGTCGATCGAGAAGATGGCGGAGCAGGTGCGTGGCATCCGTGCCGAGGCGGTGAACCAGGGGCGCCTTCCCGAGTCGATCAAGATCATGTCGGCCTTCTCGTGCGTCATCGGCGCGACCGAGGCGGAGGCTGCAGCCAAGCATCGCGCGGTGCTCGACGCGCAGGACCCCGCCGTCGCGGTCGCCTCCTACGCCATGTTCACGGGCCTCGACCTCTCGTCGTATGACCCCGCGACGCCCATGACCGACCTCCACACGGAGCTCTCGCAGACACAGATCTCGCGCTTCGCCGGCCTCACTGTGGGCGACGTGCTCAAGGACTGGCACGAGAAGGGCGTGCGCGGCACCCCCTTCGTCGGCACGGCCGAGCAGGTCGCCGACGAGATGTGCATGCGCGCCGAGAAGGCCGACCTCGACGGCTTCCTCCTGACGCCGCTCGTGCAGCCCGGCTCGACCCGCGACTTCATCGACCACGTGCTGCCGATCCTGCGGGAGCGGGGCGTCGCGGCATCCGAGTATGAAGGCGAGACGCTGCGTGAGCGGCTGATCGGCACGGCGCCGACCCTCGGCGAGGACCACCCGGCCGCTCGCTTCCGCGCGGCCCGCGTCAGCGCGTCGTAGCCATGGATGTCGTTGTCGTCGGCAGCATCAACCTCGACCTCATGGTGGGCGTCGACCGCCTGCCCGCGGTCGGCGAGACGGTGCTCGGGGAGGCGATCGCCCGCCTCCCCGGCGGCAAGGGATTCAACCAGGCCGTCGCAGCGGCGCGCTCCGGGGCACAGGTGCGCTTCTGCGGGCGCGTCGGTGACGACGGCGACGGAGCCTTCCTGCGCTCGCACCTGCGCGCGGCGGGCCTCGACGACCGGATGCTCGGGGTTGACCCCTCCCTTCCGACCGGGCTTGCGCACATCACCGTGCTGCCCGACTCGGGCAACGCGATTATCGTGTCGCAGGGTGCCAACGGCTCGCTGACGGCGACGGATGCTGCGGCCGTCGAGGGCGCCTGTGTCGTGCTCGCCCAGCTCGAGGTGCCGGTGGATGCCGTCGAGGCTGCCCTCTCGGCGGGGCGTGCGGCGGGTGCCGTGACGGTGCTGAACGCTGCCCCGACGACGGCGTTCCGCCCCTCCCTGCTGGCGCACGTCGACATCCTCGTCGTCAACGAGTCCGAGGCCCGCGACCTTGGCGGGATCGATCATCTCGTGACGGCGGGGCCGCGCACGGTCGTCATGACGCTCGGCGAGAAGGGGGCCGTCTGGCGCTCCGAGGGTGATGCCGGTTCCATCGAGGCCTTCGCGGTCGACGCCGTCGACACGACGGGCGCGGGCGACGCGTTCTGCGGGGCCCTCGTCGCGTCACTCGCGCAGGGTCACGACATCGGGCAGGCGCTCCGCCGGGCATCCGCCGCCGGGGCCATCACGGCGCAGCACCTCGGCGCGCAGGTCGAGCAGCTGTCGCCCGACGCGATCGAGCGGATGCTCGGGTAGCCGGTTACTCGCCCGCGAAGGTGTACTCGCCATCCTGCAGCCGCCCGAGCAGTTCGCGCGACCAGGTCTGCTCGGCCCGCAGTCGCGCCGACGAGAGCTCGAAGATCTCCCGCACGTAGGCGGGCGTCGAGGGGGAGTTGCGCACGTCCTCGACGTTGTAGTTGTTGCTCGAGATGCGGGCGTCGATCTCCTTGATGCGGTGCTCAAGCGCCTCCATGACCTCCTGGCGGCGGAGCGCATACATGAACGACGTCAGCGCCATGGCGGGCTTGACGTCGAACGTCTCGACGTTCCAGAGCGCATGGCGCAGCATCCGCAGGAACTCGGTCTCGCCCTCGGGCGTGACGCGGTAGGTCGTGCGCTCGGGGCGGCGGCCCTCGGAGGTCGTGCCGTCCTCCTGCACGTAGCCGTCCTTCTCGAGCGAGCGGAGTGCGTTGTAGATGGAGCCGGGCTGGATGTTGGCCCACTCGTCGACGTGCCAGCTGAGGAGTTCGCGGCGGAGAAAGTAGCCGTGCACCGGCTGGAACTGTCGCACGGCGCCCAGGATGACGAGACGGGTGGTGGTCGACATGGTCCTCATCTCTGTGCAAAGCGGTCTTGTCGAAGGCCGTGCAACAGGTTAGCCTAAGTGTACTAATCAAACTTGACTAGCATGCCTGAGGGGCCCGAATGACCACCATGACGACGGATGACCCGACCCTCGCCCTGCGGCAGGCGTTCTCGCTCTTCCCCACCGGGGTCGTCGCGGTCGCGGCATCCGTCGACGGTCGTCCCGTCGGGCTCGCCGTGAACTCCTTCACCTCAGTCTCGCTCGACCCGCCGCTCGTCGGCATCTGCATCGCCAACACCTCCACCACCTGGCCGACGCTCTCCGGCGTCAAGCGCCTCGGCCTCAGCATCCTCGGTGCGGGGCAGGGCGCGGTATGCCGCACTCTTTCGGCCCGCGGCGTCGACCGCTTCGCCGACGTGCCCTGGCGCGCGGGAGAGGGCGGCGCCGTGCTGATCGACGACGCTGCCCTCTGGCTGGAGTGCGAGATCCACTCCAGCTTCCCCGGCGGCGATCACGAGGTCGTGCTGCTCGAAGTCAAGCGCTCGGAGCTGTTCCCGGATGTCGCGCCGCTCGTCTTCCACCAGAGCCGCTTCCGCGAGCTTCAGTCCGCGTAGGGACTCGCGCAACTTCGGAGATTCGGCGACACGCCGTCCTGCGAAAGGGCGGATGCGGCGTGTCCGCCAAATCTCCGAAGTTGCGGTGGCGACACGGAGCCGCCGGATGCTCAGCGGTGGCCGCGGTAGTCGCCCCACGCGAGACGGCGGTCCGCCCGCGGGTCGGACTCGATGCGGTCCTCCGCGTCGAAGATGCGCGTCTTGCGTGAGCCTGCGGTGTACTGCGGCCAGTCCGCCCCCGGGCTGCCGGTGCGGGCGAGGGAGAGCAGTGCGCCCTGGAAGCGTTTCGCGAGGGCGTTCGCCGTGCCGCGCCCGCCGAGCGAGGTGACGATCTTGCCGAGGCCGGCGTCGTAGCCGTCGAAGACCGCCGCGACATCCGTGCCGTGGGTTGCACCGATCTTGGTGAGCTTGAGGAGCGGCGGCGCATAGTCGAAGCGGTACGACCAGGTGGGTGCGTGCCGCGAGTGCCCCTCCGTGACCTGCACGGTGGGGTGCCAGAAGATGGCGTCACCGCCGAGGTCGATGGCCGCACGCTTGCGCGGGTAGCCCGGGTAGGCGGCGATGACCCGGTCATGGGCATCCGGCTCCGTCTGTTGGAACATGGTCTCGATGCGCCCCGGCTTGGTGGGAAGCAGGTCGAGCACGATCGTGAAGAAGGCGCCCTCACGGTCGACGGTGCCGGTGACGAAGGGCACCGGATGCGCGTCCCCATCGCGGAACGCATCGATCGCGTGCTTCGGAATGAAGTCGCCGTCGACGACGGGCGCGGTCGGCAGCGCGCTCGGCAGGCTGTCGGGGACGTACTCGTGGCCGAGCTTGCGGCTCGCAGCGATGAGGTCCTCCCAGGGGCGCGTCGTGAGCGCCTCCGCGGCATCCGCCTGGCCCACCCCCAGCGTGTCGATGAAGCGGCGCGCCCAGTCGGCGTGCAGTTCGGGGCCGTACATGGACGCCGGCGCGGGGCTCATCGCGAAGGCCTTGTGGAAGAGGCCCTTCGCCGCCGGGATGCACATGAGCGACACGACCGACATGCCGCCCGCGGACTCGCCGAAGATCGTCACGTTGTCGGGGTCGCCGCCGAATGCCGCGATGTTGTCGCGCACCCACTCGAGCCCCGCGACGGTGTCGCGCAGGCCGAGGTTGGTGTCGAAGGGGCGCTCCGGAGTGCTGAACTGGCTGAAGTCCACGAAGCCGAGCGCGCCCAGGCGGTAGTTGATGCACACGTAGATGACGTCGCCGTTGTCGACGAGGCGCGAGCCGAGGTAGCCGGTCGAGCGGTTCGAGCCGGTCGTGTAGGCGCCCCCGTAGAGGTAGACGAGCACGGGCCGCGGCTCCGCCGAGGGCTGCAGCGGGGCGCTCACGTTCAGGGTGAGGCAGTCTTCACCCACGGGGGTCTCCTTGCCGATTCCGGATGCCTCGAAGGTCACGACCTGCGGCGGCGCCATGCCGAACTCGCTCGCGTCACGCAACCCCTGCCACGGTGTGGCCGGCTGGGGTGCGCGCAGCCGCAGATCCCCAACGGGTGGAGCGGCGTAGGGAATACCCCGCCAGGTGCGCACCCCTTTTTCGATGATGCCGCGCACGGCGCCGTGGGTCGTGGTGACCGTCAGGTCATCGGTGCTTTCGTGGGGTTGCGTGGTGGTGTTGTCGGTCATGGATGCTCCTCATTGAGTCCGTGTCGGGTGGTGCTTTCTGAGGTGGTGCGTGTCGGGGCTAGTTGGGCGGGGCCTGCGGCATCGCAATGATTGCCTGGCGGGCGGCCGTGATGCGGTCGGCGATCTGCAGGGGAGTGGATGCGTCATCCGGGTCGATCACCCAGCGCGAGATGATCGCGCCCGCGCCTCCCGCGAGGAACTCGGCGGCGTCGAGCTGCGTCTGGCCCTCGACGTGCGGAACGAGGAGGAGGGTGAAGGGGCGCAGGAGTGCGAGCATCCGCTCGGTGAAGGCGTAGCAGCAGGGTCCGGTGAAGATCGCGCGGTAGAAGGTGCGGTGTGCGGCGAAGTGGGCGGTCACACGCTCGACGGCCTCGCGGGCGCTCGTCGTGGGGGTCGCGCTCGTGAGTTCCGTACGCATGAGATGCAGGGCCGACTCGACGACGAGCGCGTCGCGGTCGGCGTAGTGCAGGTAGGCGACCTGTCGACTGACCCCGGCCTCGCGCACCAGCTCGGTGAGGGGAATGTCGGTCGTGCCCCGCTCGGAGACGAGACGGATGGCCGCGTCGAGCAGCAGCGCACGAGAACGCTCGGCCCTCGGGTCTGTCGATCGTTCCGTCGGAGTGACGGTGCTGCTGGCGGCGCTGCCCATAGGGGCACCCTAGGGAAGCGGCAGGTCTTTTACAAGTGTCAAAGACGAGCATCCCGCCGTGCGTCCCGGCTCAGTTGAGGCGATCGCCCTCGGTCGTGAGGTCGGCATCGATCGAGATCTCGAGCACCTCCGCGACATCCGTGTCGCCCAGCCGCAGCAGTTCGTCGACCAGGGCGCGGCTGCCGCCCACGATGGTCGAGTCGAAGTCGATCTCGCTCGCGAGGTACCACGCGCGGTCGCTCGGCCAGAGTGCCATGGGCGTCAATGAGTTGCCGGTCGAGTCGAGTCCGCTTCTCGCGGGCCAAGCCGTGTCGGCGAATGCACGCAGGTCGCACGCGAAGAGGAGCGATTCGCGGTGGGGCAGCTCGAAGCGGTCGTTGTACCAGGCCGCCTCGATCGCCGGATGCTGGCGCGGTTCGGCTTCTGGGCCTCTCATCGATGCCGGCATCGCCGACAGGGGCACGTACCCGTACGTCTCCAGTTCCGGTGCCGGCGCCCACGCCGCCGCACTGTAGCGGATGCGAGTGGTGTGGAGCTCGCCCCATCCCTCCCAGACCGCGGCGAAGCACTCGCCGGGTGTCGAGGTGTGGCGCGAGAGCATCTCCGTGACGGCCGCGAGCTCGTCCAGGTCCATGCGCCCCTGCTCCGGGTCGCCGTACTGCCAGCCGTCCTCCCCGAAGCTGGGCCGGGTCGAGCCTGCGATCAGCAGGCCCCACTGGGCGAGCGGATGCAGCGTGGTGCCCTCCCGGGCGGCGACCTCGCGCCAGCGCATCCGTTGTTCTTCTCCGCTGACCCTGTCTCCGCTCCACCTCAGCTGTTGGCCGGACGCCGGGTGCAGGATGCGTGCGTATGCCTCGTAGATCGGCGGCACGAGCCAGCGCAGGCCGGCCGTCCAATCCCACTCGCCGACGGCATCGAGCACCCACTGCCCGACGGAGACGTCGGCGTGGGGCCTGAGCGCTGAGTCCATGGGCCGAGAGTAGTCGTGGACGCTCAGCCGCGCAGCGCCAACACGAACGGCAACACCCCGGATGCCCCGCCCCGCCGCAGCGCGCGGGCGGCGACCGTGAGCGTCCAGCGGCTGTCGGCGAGGTCGTCGATCAGCAGCACGGGCGCGCCTGGCTTGACGTCCGCGAGACCCGCGAGGTCATCGGCGAGGGCTGGCGGCACCACGAACCTGTCCCAGACCCCGGCAAGCCGGTAGGCGCTGTTGCCGCCGGGTTCACCCTCCGGCCCGCCGCCCTCAATCGAGAGCGAGCCGAGGTGTGGAAGGCGGCCGGCGGCGGAAAGCCCCGCCGCAACGGATGCCACGAGTTGCGGCCGCGACCGCGACGGCACCGTCACGATGGCGGCAGGCCGCTCCTCCCAACCCCAGTCGGCGAGCACGCGCACGCACGCCTCGATGAGCGCGGGGGAGGCGGGTGCATCCGTCGCCCCGGCCGCGAAGATCTCCCGCAGCGTGTTGCCCCAGCCGAGGTCGGTGAGCCGGGCGAGGGCGCGGCCCTCGAGCATCCGTTCGTCCGCGGCGATGCGGCCCTTGACGGGGAGGCCGAGCCGGTCGGCGCCCGTCGGCCACTGGGCGCGCGGTTCGAGCGGCACGCCGACCCGGTCGAGTGAGGTTGCGGCGCTCGCCGCGGCCGAGTCGGCGACATCCGTGGGGTACCAGGGCCCGGCGCAGTTGTCGCAGCGCCCGCACGGCTGCGCCGTCTCGTCATCGAGCGAGCGCTGCAGGAACTCCATGCGGCAGCCATCCGTGCGCTCGTACTCGATCATGTGCTGCTGCTCGGCGACGCGTTCGGCAGCGATGCGCTCGTAGCGTTCGGCGTCGTAGGTCCACGGCTGGCCGGTCGCGACCCAGCCGCCCTGCACGCGACGCACCGCCCCATCGACGTCGAGCACCTTGAGCAGGAGCTCGAGCGGCGTGCGGCGGATGTTGACGCGCGCCTCGAGCGCGGGCGTCGAGGTGGGCGTGTCAACATCGAGGGCGGCGATGACGGTCTCGGCGCGCTCCTGCGAGGGCATGGACGCGGTCGCGAAGTATTGCCAGATGTCGGGGTCCTCCCGCCCGGGGAGGAGGAGCACGTCGGCGTTCTCGGTCGCGCGACCGGCGCGGCCCACCTGCTGGTAGTAGGCGACGGGGGAGGAGGGGGCGCCCAGGTGCAGCACGAAGCCCAGGTCGGGCTTGTCGAAGCCCATGCCGAGTGCGCTCGTCGCGACGAGGGCCTTCACCTCGTTGCGTTTGAGGCGGCCCTCGAGTTCCTCTCGCTCGGCCGGGTCGGTCTGGCCCGTATAGGCGCGCACGTCGTGCCCGGCGTCACGCAGCAGGCGCGCGGTGTCCTCTGCAGCAGACACCGTGAGCGCGTAGATGATGCCGGAGGCGGGCAGCGAGTCGAGGTGCGTGAGCAGCCATGCGAGCCGCGACTTCGAGTCGGGCAGGCGCAGCACGCCGAGGCGAAGGGATGCCCGGGCGAGCGGGCCGCGGATCGTGACGACGTCGGAGCCAGCCCTGTCTTCGACAGCCACAAGCTGCTCTGCGACATCCGCCACGACCCTGCTGTTCGCGGTCGCGGTGGTCGCGAGCACGGGCACTCCGGGTGGCATGTCGGCGATGAGGTCGCGCAGGCGGCGGTAGTCGGGCCGGAAGTCGTGCCCCCAGTCGCTGATGCAGTGGGCCTCGTCGACCACGAGCATCCCGATTCGCCGCACGAGCGCCGGCAACTGTTGCTCCCTGAACGACGGGTTGTTGAGTCGCTCTGGTGAGACGAGCAGCACGTCGACCTCGTCGCGTTCGAGCGCGCCCAGCACATCGCCCCACTCGTGTGCGTTGGTCGAGTTGATCGCGACGGCCCTCACGCCGGCACGGGATGCCGCGGCGATCTGGTCTCGCATGAGGGCGAGCAGCGGCGACACGAGCACGGTCGGCCCCGCACCGCGCTGGCGCAGCAGCAGGGTTGCGACGAAGTAGACGGCCGACTTGCCCCATCCTGTGCGCTGCACGACGAGTGCCCGCCGCCGACCGTCGACGAGCGTCGCGATCGCCTCGTACTGGCCCTCGTGAAAATCGGCGTCCGGTCGGCCGACGAGCGTGCGGAGTACGGAGAGGGCGGATGCGCGCAGGTCGTCGGTCATGGTTCCACCCTGTCATCACCCACCGACGCCCTGTGCCCTGTATTGGGTCCACCCGGCATAGGTAGACGAAGCTGTCTGTCGGTAATTTGGGGGACTAGAATCTGAGCGTGCCACACGTGAAGCCCGCCCAATTCCCCCCTAGTCGGGCGAGGCGATCCGTGTGGCGCACCCCCTTCTTCGCAGGCCAGCACCGCGCCAGTGTACGCTCGGTGATCTTCCCGTTTTTCGCAGCGTTCATCCTCTTGGCCGTCGCGTACACGGCCATCTTCGTCGGGCGGCTCCACACTCAGCACGCGGTTGACTCTGTCGAGGTCAACGCGGCCGAGAGCGCCCGCGTCGACCTTGCGGCGAGTTCCATCGAGTCGTCGATCGACACGGCGGCTTCTGATGCGCGCGTCGCCGTGACATCCCGCGCCGTCCGGAGTCTCGCCGAGGATATCTCCGAGCGCACCCTCAGTTCGGCCGCGAGTGTCTTCCAAGCGCAGGTCACCAACAAGCCGTCGATCAGGCAGATCCGGTACATCGACGAAACCGGCAGGGAACAGCTCGCGGTGCGACGCACGGAGGGCGGCGTGGAGCGTGTGCCCACCGCTCGGTTGCAGGACCGATCGAAGCACTACTTCTATGCCGAAACACGCGACCTCGAGCCCGGCGACACCCACGTCACGCGCCTCGATCTCGAGGTCGATGCCACAGGCGCCATCGCTGAGCCCCAGCAACCCCTCATGCGGGTGTTCGCGGCGCTCGGCAACAGCACGGGCGCGCGGGCGGGGAGCGTGGTCGTCGACATCGACGGGTTCCGCCTCGTGGAGCAAGCCCGCCAGATCATCGGCTCCGAGGGGTACCTGCTGCTCAATGCGGCGGGCGGTTACATCGCGGGACCGAGCGACGCCGACTCGTTCAGCTTCATGTCTGCCGGGCCCTCATTCGCCGAGCGTCACCCCGAGGCCTGGGAGACCATCTCAGCGAGCGACTCGGGGCACGCCATGACCAGCGAGGGACTGTATGCCTTCAGCACGGCATACCCGGAGCATGCCCAGGTGCGACTGAGTGGCGAGACTCACGAGGCAGAGACGCACGAGCATCCGAATGCCCTCAAGGTGGTGTCGTTCGTGCCGGCAGCAGCGCTGCCCTCCGCCTCGATCACACGCGATGCCGCGACCACCGCGATCTTCATCTTCGGCCTCATCGCCCTTGCGACCGTCACGGGCCTCGCGACGCACACCCTCATCTCCAAGCGGCAGTTCCGCCGGTCGATCCGCGAGGCCAAGACGCGCCTCGAGGCGATCAGGGACACCCTCGGCGAGGGCCTCGTCGTGATCGACCCCGATGGCCGCATCACCGACGTGAACCCCGAGAGCGAACGGATGCTCGGCTGGACCCGCGAGCAGATGCTCGGCCGCGTCTCGCACGAGCTCTTCCACAGCCACCCGGAGCACCACGTTGAGAAGGCCGAATGCGAGCTGCTCGCGGTGGCCCGCACGGGCGTCACGTTCCGAAGCGAGGACGAGGTCTTCCAGCGCGCCGACGGCAGCGCCATCCACGTCGGTGTGAGTGCCGCGCCGCTCGTCGTCGACGAGCGGATCGACGGTGCCGTCATCGTGTTCCGCGACATCACCGAGATCCGTGAGTACCAGGAGGAGATCCGCCGTCTCGCTTTCCTCGACGAGCTCACGGGCCTGCCGAACCGGCGCGTGCTCGCAGACCGTCTCGAGCTCGCGATCAGCACGGCCGACCGGCGCCTCACGCCGCTTGCGGTCATGTTCCTTGACCTCGACGGCTTCAAGGAGGTCAACGACGACTACGGGCATGCGGTCGGCGATGAGTTCCTGCGGCAGATCTCCGACAGGCTGCGCGGATGCCTCCGCAACAGCGACACCCTCGCCCGCCAGGGCGGCGACGAGTTCATCGTCCTGCTGCCGGAACTGCGCGAGGAGGGGGAGGCCGAGGTCGTCGCCCGCCGCATCATCGACGGCCTCGAGCAGCCCTTCGTGGTCGACGGGTACCAGTTGCGCGCCGCCGTCAGCGTCGGCATCGCCGTGCGCATGGATGGCGAGTCGGCTGAGACCCTCATCGCCAACGCCGATGACGCCATGTATGCCGCGAAGCAGATGGGCGAGAACCTCTACTGCGTGAGTGGGCGCGCCACGGTGGGACAGGCCTAGAGGGCGGTACCAGAGCGGTACGGGCCGGTACCGGGCCGTTGCGCTACGCTTTCGAGCGGTGCCGAGGCTCGGCCGGGCGCCGAGCTCACGGCTGAGCGCCCCCTCGTCCCGACAGAATCTCTGGAGGCTGCAATGACGCACGAATCAACCCTTCTCGAGTCGGTGCCCGACGGCCTGTTCATCGCAGGAGAGTGGCGCGCAGCATCCGGCGGCGCCACGCTCGATGTGCGCGACCCCGCGACGGGCGAGGTCATCAAGCGAATCGCGGATGCCACGGCCGACGACGCCCGAGCCGCCATGGATGCCGCGGCGGGCGCCCAGGCGGAGTGGGCCGCGACGGCCCCGCGTGTGCGCGGCGAGATCCTGCGCAAGGCCTTCGACCTCATGATGGAACGCCGCGATGATGTGGCCCTGCTCATGACGCTCGAGATGGGCAAGCCGCTCGCGGAGGCGCAGGGCGAGGTCACCTACGGGGGAGAGTTCCTTCGCTGGTTCAGCGAGGAGGCCGTGCGCATCTCGGGCCGCTACGCGACCAACCCCGAGGGCACCGGTCGCATGATCGTGTCGCAGCGCCCCGTCGGCCCCTGCTACCTCATCACCCCGTGGAACTTCCCCCTCGCGATGGCGACCCGCAAGGTGGGCCCCGCGCTCGCGGCGGGCTGCACCGTCATCATCAAGCCGGCGCAGCTGACGCCCCTCACGACCCTCTTCTTCGTCACGCTGCTGGAGGAGGCGGGCCTGCCGAAGGGTGTCGTCAACGTGCTGACCTCGTCGAGCTCGAGCGCCGTCTCGGAGCCGATCCTCGGCGATGACCGCCTGCGCAAGCTCTCCTTCACTGGTTCGACCCCGGTCGGTGTCTCGCTCATGAAGCAGGCGGCCGACAAGGTGCTGCGCACGTCCATGGAGCTCGGCGGCAACGCCCCCTTCATCGTCTTCGACGACGCAGACCTCGACAAGGCGGTCGAGGGTGCGATGCTCGCGAAGTTCCGCAACATCGGCCAGGCCTGCACGGCGGGCAACCGCTTCATCGTGCACGAGTCGGTCGCCGAGGAGTTCGCCCGCCGCGTCACGGAGAAGGTCAACGGCTTCCGTGTCGGCCGCGGCACCGAGGAGGGCGTCACGATCGGTCCCCTCATCGACGAGAAGGCGGTGGGCAAGGCATCCGCCCTCGTCACCGACGCGGTCGAGCGCGGCGCGACCCTGCATACGGGCGGCAAGCCGATCGAGGGCAAGGGCACCTTCTTCGAGCCGACCGTCATCAGCGGTGTGAAGCCCGGCAGCGACATCCTGCGGGACGAGATCTTCGGCCCGGTCATGTCGATCGTGACCTTCCGTGACGAGGAGGAGGCGGTGCGCATGGCCAACGACACCGAGTACGGACTCGTCGGCTACGTCTTCACGAAGGACCTCGCGCGCGGCCAGCGACTGATCGACTCGATCGACACCGGCATGATGGGCCTCAACGTGGGCGTGCTCTCGAACGCGGCGGCGCCTTTCGGCGGTGTCAAGCAATCGGGCCTCGGACGTGAGGGCGGCTTCGAGGGCATCCACGAGTACCTCTCACCCAAGTACACGCTCACGCCCGACCCCTTCGGATAGGACGAAGCAATGACTGACTTCACGACGGCCGACCTGTACGACGAGCACGAGGAGGCGCTGCAGTCGCTCAGCCTGCAGCTGCAGAACCTGGGCGGGCACGCCCGATTCACGGGGCCGATCCGCACGATCCGCTGCCACCGCGACAACGGGCTCGTGAAGCAGGTGCTCAACTCGCCGGGCGACGGCGCCGTGCTCGTGGTCGACGGTGGGGGCTCGCTCGAGTCGGCGCTCATGGGTGACATGATCGCGGCGGCCGCGGTCGAGAACGGCTGGGCGGGTGTCGTCATCAACGGGGCGATCCGCGACAGGGTCGAGATCTCGAGCCTCGCGCTCGGCGTGAAGGCGCTCGGCAGCAACCCGCGCAAGAGTGCGAAAGACGGGGTCGGAGACCTCGACGTTCCTATCGAGTTCGGCGGGGTCACCTTCACGCCGGGCCGCACGCTCTGGAGCGACGAGGACGGCATCCTCGTCGAGCGCTAGCCGCACCGATCCGTCCCGCCCTGCGCTCTCGTCTCCCGCGAGTGGCCAATCTTTCGCCTTCCCGCGACGTTTTGGCGCAATCTTTGGCCACTCGAGTGCACAGTGCAGGCTCCGGGCGAACAGGCCACCTTCGACCGTGCGAAAAGATGGAGGCATGGCTCCATCCCTGATCGATGACCTCTCTGCACTTCTCGCGCCCGAGCAACTCCTCGCGGGCGACGCCGCTTTGCCCTTCGACCGCGACCTGTCTGACGGCACGGGGGTCGGCGTGCCGCTCGCGGCGGCCTTTCCCAGCTCGACCGAGCAGGTCGCATCCGTTGTGCGGCTTGCAGCAAAACACGGCGTGCCGATCGTGCCGCAGGGGGCCCGATCCGGGCTCGCAGGCGGGGCGAACGCGGTCGACGGATGCCTCGTGCTGAGCCTCGAACACATGACCGGCATCCTCTCGATCGATGTCGCCGACCAGGTCGCGACCGTGGAGGCGGGCGTGCTCACCTACGACCTCGCGACGGCGGTCGAGCAGGTCGGGCTCTTCTACCCGCCCGACCCCGGCTCGTGGCAGATCTCGACCATCGGGGGCAACGTCGCGACCAACGCGGGCGGGATGCGCTGCGTCAAGTACGGCGTCACGCGCGACTTCGTGCGCGGCCTGACGGTCGTGCTTGCAAACGGCGACGTCGTGCGCACGGGACGCCGCACGGTCAAGGGGGTGTCGGGCCTCGACCTCACGGCGCTCATGGTGGGGTCCGAGGGCACGCTCGGAATCGTCACCGAGGTGACGGTGGCCCTGCTGCCGCGACCCGCCGAGCCCGTCGGCGTGCTCGCCGCCTTCCCAGCCCGGCAGGCGGCGCTCGCGGCGGCCGACGTCATCATGGCGTCAGAGCGGCGGCCGAGCATCCTGGAGTTCCTCGACCGGGGCAGCATCGCCGCCATCAGCGCCTTCGAGCCGACCGCGACCCTGCCGGCGGATGCCGAGGCGGTGCTCATCGTGCAGTCCGACGAGCCGGGCCGCACGACGGGCGATGCCAACGAGTATGCGGCCATCGCCGCCTTCTGCGGGGCGACAACGGTCGAGATCGGGCGCGACAAAGCGGGCGTCGAAGCGATCATGGCCTCGCGGCGCGCCCTGCACGGAGCGATGCGCGCGGTCGCGGGGGCAAGCCTCAACGAAGACGTCTCCGTGCCGCGCTCACGCCTCACCGAGCTGCTCGACGGCATCGACGAGATCGCGGAACGCATGGGCATGCCCATCGCGACCGCCGGTCACATCGGCGACGGCAACCTGCACCCTATCGTCGCGTTCAACCCGGCGGATGTCGCATCCGTCGCGCTCGCCAACGAGACGTATCAACAGGTCATCGGCCTTGCGGTGTCGCTCGGCGGCACGAGCTCGGGGGAGCACGGCATCGGAACCCTCAAGCAGGCCCACCTCGACGCCGAACTCGGCCCGACGCTGCGCGCGCTCCAGCGTGAGGTCAAGCGAGCCTTCGACCCGGAGGGTCTGCTCAACCCGGGCAAGAAACTGTAGCTTCGGCCGCCGTGGTGCCGGTCCGCTCACGCAAGTTCGGAGATTTGGCGACACGCCGCGCGTGG
Organism: Salinibacterium sp. GXW1014; assembly: GCF_044769865.1. Classification (NCBI taxonomy): domain Bacteria; kingdom Bacillati; phylum Actinomycetota; class Actinomycetes; order Micrococcales; family Microbacteriaceae; genus Salinibacterium; species Salinibacterium sp. GXW1014. The sequence goes on along the minus strand of NZ_JBIZWA010000001.1, from coordinate 565,322 downwards.
ATGCTGTCCCGACGGCGTGTCTGCCGAATCTCCGACGTTGCGTTGGCCCGGAGGTCGGAGGTCGGAGGCCAGAGGCCGAGAAGCAGCGCTACGCGAGCACCGGGATGAGGCGCGAGTCTGCGAGGGCCGCCTCCCGGTGCTTCGCGATCTCGGCGTACTCGGGGTCGTTCGCCATGGCGACGAAGGCGGCGATCGAGGGGTAACGCACGAACATGACGACGTCCCAGTGCTCGTCCTCGGGGCCGATGACGGTGCCGTGGGCCGGTCCCATGATGACGACCTCCGCGTTGGTCTTGGCGAGGTAGGCGCGCGCCTGCTTGCCGTAGAGGCCGTAGGCGTCGCGCCCGCTGAGCTCGCTCTCCTGGCCGTCGTACTGCGCCTTCTCGCGGAACCTCAGCATGTTCAGCATGAGGAACGGGGTGTCGGCGGGGATGGTCTCGAAGGCCGCCTTCAGCACCTCGGGTCGGATCGCGGTGTATGCCATGCGTATCTCCTGCTCGTCGTCGAGTGTGATCGGGGCCACGCTAGGGGAGCGGGGGCGCGGGCATCCGCTTTTCTGTTGCTCGGGCTGCGCCAAGCGGGCGCGCGTGCGGCGGCGTTTGGACGCTTGGCCAGAGGGCGCGTGCTTGGATAGACCCATGACGGATGCCGAACGCTACATCGCCGATCTCGCCCGGTACATCGCCGCGTCGCCGTCGAGCTATCACGCGGCAGCAGAGGCGGGGCGGATGCTCGAGGCCGCCGGCTTCACGCGGCTCGATGAGTCGGCGGCGTGGCCGTCGAAGGCGGGCAAGCGTTTCGTCATCCGCGACGGTGCGATCGTGGCGTGGGTGCAGCCGGCGGGGGCGACCGCGACGACGCCGTTCCGCATCCTGGGCGCGCACACCGATTCGCCCGGCTTCAAGCTCAAGCCGAACGGTGGCACGACGAGCAATGGGTGGAGCCAGGCATCCGTCGAGGTCTATGGCGGGCCGCTGCTGAACTCGTGGCTCGACCGCGAGCTCGAGTTCGCGGGCCGGCTCGTCACGCGCGACGGCCGCGAGCACCTCGCCCGCACGGGCCCGTTCGCGCGCATCCCGCAGCTCGCGATCCACCTTGACCGAGGGGTCAACGACGGGCTCAAGCTCGACAAGCAGCAGCACGTGCAGCCTGTCTTCGGCGTCGAGGCCGACGGGGGAGACATCCTGCGGTCGCTGGCGGATGCCGCGGGCGTGAGCGTCGCACAGGTCGCGGGCTTCGACGTGCTCACCGCCGACACGAACCCGCCCGCGCGCTTCGGCGTGGGGGAGAAACTCTTCGCGGCCGGCCGCCTCGACAACCTGAGCTCGGTCTTTGCAGGCCTGCACGCCCTGCTCAACGCCAAGCCCGCCAAGGGGCACATCAGCATGCTCGCGGCCTTCGACCATGAGGAACTGGGGTCGAACTCGCGCTCTGGTGCCTCGGGGCCGCTGCTCAATGACATCCTCGCCCGCATCGGCGGTGCGCTGAAGGGCAACGCCGAGGACCGCCGTCGCGCCTACGCCGAGTCGTGGTGCGTCTCGGCCGACGCGGGCCACGCCGTGCACCCCAACTACGCCGAGCGGCACGACCCGAACAACCGGCCCATCGCGGGTGGCGGCACGCTCCTCAAGCTCAACGCCAACCAGAAGTACGCATCGGATGCCCACGGTTCCGCCCTGTGGTCGCGCCTCGCAGAGGCGGCGGGCGCGAGCGTGCAGGCATTCGTGTCGAACAACACGGTGCCGTGCGGCTCGACCATCGGACCGCTCACCGCGACGCGCCTCGGCATCCGGGTCGTCGATGTGGGCGTGCCCCTGCTGTCGATGCACTCGGCCCGCGAGCTCGCCCACGTGGACGACCTCTGGGCGCTCGCGCGCACGACGGGGGCATTCTTCGCAGGTCGCTAGGGTGTAACCGCCATGTCTGACTCACTCACGACCCTGACGCGCCGCGTGCTCTTCGCGCCGCTCACGGAGCCGGGGCGCACCGAGACGGTCGTGAGTCGCATCCGTTCCGCCATCACGCTCGGCATCTATGCCAACGGCGAGCAGCTACCCAACGAGGTCGACCTGGCTGCCCAGCTGTCGATCTCGCCAGTGACCCTGCGGGATGCGCTCAAGGTCGTGCGCGAGGAGGGGCTCGTGCATACGACGCGCGGCCGCTCCGGCGGCACCTTCGTGATCGCGCCCGACGAATCGAACATGGGTTACTTCGAGCGTTCGCTCGCGGCCCTCAGCGTGATCGAGGTGCGCGACCTGCTCGACTGGCAGGTGGCGATCCTCTCGCAGGCGGCCGTGCTGGCTGCGGAGCGCGCATCCGCCCAGGACACGCAGTCGTTGTCGATGACGCTCGAGAGCTTCGGCGAGGCCTCGAACGCGATGGCGGCGAGGCGAGCGCACTCGCGATTCTTGATCGAGTTGGCGGCGAGTTCGCGCTCGGCGCGCCTGAGCCGAGCGGCGATCGCGTCGCAGGTGGAGTATGCGCCCCACGCGATGCTCGTGTTCCGCTCGGGGGAGCACCGCTCCGCTGTGGCCGAGCGCTCGCTCGCGCTGCTCGAGGCGGTCTCGGCGCGGGACGCCGAGGGGACGCACGCACTGATCGAGGCGCTGCTCGGCCACGTCGGCGACCGCATCCTGGAATTGCATCACGAGGTCTCACGGAGGGCGAGCGCATGAGCGGCGATGGCGAACGCAGGGCAGGCAACGGCGGGGGCCTTGCGGCGGATGTCGACGCGGTCGTCGCGATCGTGCGGGATGACCTGCACGAGCTCGCAGAAGGCGCACTCGCGCTGCGGGCCGAGGGGCGCTACGGGGCCGAGCACGTCGCGGCCATGGCGGCGAGCCTTGAGTCGCTGTGTGTCGATGTGCTTGGCCGCTCCCACATGGTCGAGGGCACGGGCCTCGTGTGGTCGTGTGAGCAGGCGGATGACTCGGGCATGCTCTGGTGGCGCGCCGAGGAGGGTCGCGTGGCCCGCAAGCAGCACGTCTTCAACCCCGAGTCAGATTCGTACTACAACTACCTCGGCTCGCGGTGGTTCCGGGCCGCGCGTGACTCGGAGGGCCTCGCCATCGTGGGCCCCTTCATTGACGCCTGGGGCACCGATGACCACGCCATCACGGCCTCGCTCGGACTCACGCACGAGGGCGAGTTCCTGGGCGTCGTCGCCGCCGACCTCAACGTCGTGGCGGTGACGGATGCCCTTGCTGCGGCGCTGCGCCCGCACGGTGATGTCGTGCTGGTCGATGACGAAGACCGGGTGGTGGCGTCGAACCGCCCGCTGCTCAGCCCCGGCCTGCTGTTGGAGCCCTTCCTGCGTCGCACGGGCGCGAGTGTGGGTGAGCGGATCGCGACGGGCGTGCACGGCTGGTTCGCCGCGCGGCTCGAACAGGGCTGATCGAGCAGAGTCCCCGCTTCGCGGCATCACCCCTTTTGGGGTGCATTCGTCGCGTTCTCTTGCCGACGGGACCGCGCCGCAGCATCCGTTCTCGCCGTTTTCAGGCGTGCCGAAATAGCGCCCTTGTGCGTGTTTCGGTCGTGTGAATTCCTGCCGTTTTCACGCAGGCTTGCCTAAAACCGATAGTACTGTAGTCTTTCACAACCCGGAGGCCCCGAGAACGCTGCCGAGTTGCAACGCGGCAATTCACAAGGAGAACCCTTTGACCACAGAGTGCAGAGTTGTCACGCTCGGAGCCCGCACTGCGCCCGCGACACCCCCTGCGGCGCATGGGTCCACCGGTCGCACGGTCACCCCCATCCGAATGCGACCGCTCGCGCACCTGCACGGGCACGCCCCTGAAGGGTCCCCCGACAGCCCCCCACCCAGCGGACCCTCGGCCGCCTGACCGGCAGCACGAACGCCGGCCGACCAGTCGCTGCACCGCAGCCCGGCCGGCAGCACCGAAACAAAGGAGACACCCCCATGGCCAAAGTGAACTACGCCTCCACCAGCCTCGGCGATGAGAAGCTCGACCTCGCCTACGAAGAGGCACTCGCTGCCGTGCGCTCCGAGCCCTCGCCCATCGAGAAGAACCTCATCGGCGGGGAGCGTCTCGAGTCCGACGCGATCGTCGAGCGCATCGACCCCGTCGAGCTGAAGACCCGCGTGGGTGCCGCCTACGTTGCGACCCCAGAGATGGTTGAGGCCGCCATCGCCGCAGCCCGCGGTGCCGCCAAGGCCTGGCGCAAGACCCCCTACGCCGAGCGCAACGTGATGCTCCGCGCCGCCCGCGACGGGGTCGAGCGCCAGCTCACGCAGATCGCCGCGATCGTCTCGGCCGAGACCGGCAAGACCCGCCTCGAGGCCTACGGCGAGGCGCAGGAGGTGCTCGACATGATCGAGCACTACTGCACGCAGTTCGAGGTCAACAACGGCTTCCAGGCGCAGCAGAAGTCGACCGAGCGCGAGAAGAACCTCGACGTGCTCGTGCCCTACGGCACCTTCGCCGTCATCGCGCCCTTCAACTTCCCCGTCGCCCTCACGGTCGGCATGATGTCGGCCGCACTCGTCACCGGCAACACGGTCGTGCTCAAGCCGAGCGACAAGACGCCGCGCTCGAGCGCGATCATCGCCGACATCATCGCGGCCGAGCTGCCCGCCGGGGTCGTCAACACGGTGCACGGTGGTGCCGAGGTGGGCAAGGCCCTCGCGGCAGGCGACGTCGACGGCATCGCCTTCACCGGATCCGCGCAGGTCGGATGGCAGCTCTTCAACACCCCCGGCCCCCGCGGCTACCAGCGCCCCGTGCTCGCCGAGATGGGCGGCCAGAACCCGGCCATCGTCGCGGCATCCGCTGACCTCGACGCCGCCGCTGAGGGCATCGTGCGCTCGGCCTTCGGCCTCTCGGGGCAGAAGTGCAGCGCGTGCCGCCGAGTCGTCGTCGACGCATCCGTCGCTGACGAGCTCGTCGCCAAGCTCAAGGAGCGCGCGGAGCAGCTCGTCGTCGGTGACCCCATCGACGGCGGCACGAACCTCGGCCCCGTCATCGACGACGCCATCGCGGCGCGCGTCGACGAGGCGATCGCGCTCGGCAAGAAGGACGGCAACATCGTCACGGGCGGTCGCCTCGACCGCGAGGGCAACTTCTTCGCCCCCGTGATCATCGAGAACCTCCCGCAGGGCCACCAGCTCACCCGCGACGAGCTCTTCGCGCCTGTGCTGACGGTCATCCGCGTCGACGGCTTCGACGCCGCCATGGCTGAGGCCAACGCGGTCGACTACGGACTCTCCGCCGGTGTCTTCTCCAAGGTCGACGACGAGGTTGAGCAGTTCTACGACGAGATCGAGGCCGGCGTGCTCTACTCCAACCGTGCCGACGGCGCGACGACGGGTGCATGGCCCGGCGTGCAGTCCTTCTGCGGTTGGAAGCTCTCGGGATCCTCAGGCAAGGGCGGCCTCGGCCTCCACTACCTGCCCGGTTTCATGCGCGAGCAGAACCGCACGATCGTGAGCGCCGCATGACGACCGTCGTGCCGGAGCGCGACGACTACCTCGTGCACCCGCTACCCGCACGGGCGAAGCGGGTCATGACGCGCGGCAACACCCGCTCCACGCTGTACGTGCCCCCGGCACCGCCCTACGCGGTGAAGGGCGAGGGGGCCATCGTGACCGACCAGCTCGGGCACGAGGTCATCGACTGCAACAACAACTACACCTCGCTCATCCACGGCCACGCGCAGCCCGACGTGACCGCGGCGGTCACCCCGCTCATGGCGCAGGGCACCGCGTTCGGCCTGCCGACGGAGTCGGAGATCACGCTCGCCGAGATGCTCGCGGCCCGCACAGGCCACGAGCGCTGGCGCTTCTCGAACTCGGGCACGGAGGCGGTCATGACCGCCATCCGTGCAGCGAGGGCCTTCACGGGTCGCGACAAGCTCATCCGCTTCGAGGGCAGCTACCACGGCACCTCCGACGCCGTGGTCTCGGTCACGGCTCCCGGCGTCACCGCCGGGGTGCGCAGCGACGTGATCGAGGTGCCGCAGGGTGACCGTGTCGCATTCGATGCGGCCGTCGCCGAGGCAGGCTCCGACCTCGCCGCCGTGCTGATCGACCTCATGCCCAACCGCGCGGGCCTCGTGCCCGCCGAGCAGGCATTCGTCGACCACGTCCGCGAGACCACCCGTCGCGTCGACGCCCTCATGATCGTCGACGAGGTCATCACCCTGCGGATGGCCTTCGGCGGGCTCGCCCAGACCTATGGCGTGAAGCCGGACCTCATCAGTGCGGGCAAGATCATCGGCGGCGGCTTCCCCGTCGGCGCCGTCGGCGGCCGGGAGGACGTGCTTGGCGTCTTCGACCCGCTCGGGCAGCGTAATGTTGGATGGGGCGGCACCTTCAGTGCCAACCCCATCACGATGACAGCGGGCCGAGTCGCCATGGCACTCTTCGACGAAGAGGCCATCGCATCCCTCAACGCCCGTGGTAATGCACTTCGCACTGCGCTGGAGCAGGCGGGCATTGCCGTGAGCGGCAACGGCTCGCTCATGCGCATCCGTGAACAACTCGACCTCGGTGAGCTCTGGTGGGCCGCGTACGAGCGCGGCGTCATGCTCGGCACCAACGGCCTGCTCGCCCTGTCGACCCCAATGACCGACACGCACATCTCGACGATCGAGCGGGGCGCCGTGGATGCCGTCCGTGCGCTTCGTGGAAGGACCACCACATGACCGATCCGCAGCCGAAGGCGGGGGAGACCATCCTCCGTCTCAACGACATCCGCAAGGTGTATGGCGACCATGTCGCCCTCGGCGGCGTCTCGCTCGACGTCAAGCGCGGCGAGGTCGTCGCGATCATCGGGCCGAGTGGTTCGGGCAAGAGCACGCTGCTGCGCTGCGTCAACCAGCTCGAGGTGCCCGACTCCGGCACCCTCGAGGTGCTCGGCAGCAACATCGACTTCGCTGGGCGGGTGTCGTCGGCCGACCTCCTTGCGCTGCGCCGCAAGGTCGGCATGGTGTTCCAGTCGTTCAACCTCTTCCCGCACATGAACGTGCTGCGCAACGTCTCCTTCCCCCAGGAGCGCGTGCTCGGCCGCAGCCGCGAGGAGGCCGACAAGGTCTCGCGCGACCTGCTGGAGCGCGTCGGCCTCGCCAGCAAGATGGAGAACTTCCCGCAGAAGTGCTCCGGTGGGCAGCAGCAGCGTGTCGCGATCGCCCGGGCCCTCGCGCTCGAGCCGCAGATCATGCTCTTCGATGAGCCGACCAGCGCGCTCGACCCCGAGCTGGGTCTCGAGGTGCTCGCGGTCATGCGTCGCCTCGCCGACCAGGGCATGACGATGGTCGTCGTCACGCACGAGATTCACTTCGCGGCCGAGGTTGCCGACCGCCTCATCGTGATGGCGGATGGCGCGATCATCGAGGAGGGCGTGCCGAGCGAGCTGCTCGCCGCACCCAAGACCGCCCGCGCGAAGCAGTTCCTCTCGGCCATCACGGATCGCTGATGGACCACTTCCTCGCCATTCTCAGCGCGGTGCCCGTCACCCTGCTGGTGACGTTCGCGGCGTTCGCGCTCGGGGCGGTGATCGCCCTGCCACTCGCGGGCGGCCGGCGTTCCCGCTTCGCGATCGTGCGCCTGCTCACGAAGGGCGTGATCGACATTCTCCGCGGCGTGCCGCCCGTGGTGTTCGTGTTCATCCTGTTCTTCGGTGTCGGGTCCGACCTGATCCGTTGGGAGCCGCTGCCCGCCGCGATCGTGGGCCTCGGGCTCATCTCGGCCGGACACCTCGCCGAGATCTACCGCGGCGGGCTCATGGCCGTGCACCAGGGGCAGTTCGAGGCATCCGCCGCCCTCGGGCTCACGAGCACGACAACGTTCTCGCGGGTCATCGGCCCGCAGGCGTTCCGGGTCGCGATCCCCGGCATGGTCACGTGGCTCATCAGCCTCCTGAAGGACTCGTCGATCGTCTCCACGATCGGTGTCGCCGAGATCATGTTCGTCACCAGCCAGGGTGCCCGCAGCTCGGGTGAGGGCCTCCTGCCGTTCATCATCGCCGGTGCCGTCTACATCGCCCTCGGCACCCCGCTCGCCGCACTCTCGCGGTGGCTGGAGAAGAAACTCAGCTTCGGAAGGAGGGCATGACCATGGAACTGCTGACTGACTGGGTCGAATGGTTGCCCCGCCTGCTCTCCGGGCTCTGGGTGAGCGTGCAGGTCACGGTGCTTGCCCTCGTGGTCGGCATCCCGATCGGTTTCGTGCTCGCCTTCATGTCCTCGGCCAGGAACGCGATTGTGCGCTGGCTCACGATCATCGTCGTCGAGGTCGGGCGAGGGATGCCCGCGCTCGTCATGCTCCAGATGGTCTACTTCGGGCTGCCGGAGGCCGGGGTGGTGCTGGATTCCTTCGCCGCCACCGTCATCGCGCTCGGCCTCACGACCTCGGCATACACGAGTGAGATCATCCGTGCCGGCCTGCGCGCCGTGCCGGAGGGCGAACTCGAAGCGGCTGACGCGCTGGGGCTCAAGCGGGGCGACATCGTGCGCTTCATCCTGATCCCGCAGGGCTTCCGCATCGCGCTGCCCACCCTCATGGGCTTCGCGATCCTCATCCTGCAGGTCAGCTCCCTCGCCTTCACGCTGGGCCTGCCGGAGCTCCTGAGCCAGGCCTACTCGATCGGTGCATCCACCTTCGAGTACCTCGAGGTGCTCACCCTCGCCGGCATCCTCTACCTCGTCATCACCGTGCCCGGTGGCTGGCTGGTGGAGAACTTCGAGAAGCGCCTCAGCAAGCACCTCGCTTGACCCCACATCACACAGCAACACCCTGACACCAACAAGAGGAGAAACAATGAAGAAGAGTGTTCTCAGCCTCGGCGTGCTCACCGCCGCCGCGGCGCTCGTGCTCACCGGCTGCTCCAGCGCCGGCGAGTCGACGGTCGCTGACGACTGCGAGCCCACGACTGGCGTCGAGACGGTGAAGGATGGCGTGCTCTCGGTCGCCCTCACCAACACCCCGCCGTACTCCCTCGAGGAGGACGGTGACATCGCCGGCATCGACTCCCTCATGATCAAGGAGTTCGCGGCCGCGGAGTGCCTCGAGATCGAGTTCGCGCCCTACACCTACGCGACCGCCATCCCGGCGATCGAGCAGGCCCGCGTCGACGTCGCGCTCGGTGGCTTCTACCGCACGCAGGCCCGCGCCGATGTCGTCACCCTGAGCACCCCGCTCTACCTCGACGAGCTCAGCGTCTACTCGGAGGAGGGCTACGCCACCGTCGACGAGCTGCTCGGCAAGACCATCGGCACCGTTGAGGGCTACCTCTGGGTCGACGACCTGAAGAACCTCCCCGGCACCGAGACGCGTGTCTACCCCGACTCGCTGAGCCTCGCGCAGGACCTGAAGGCCGGTCGTCTCGACGCCGCGCTCGACGGCTACGGCGCTGCCGTCGTCGCCACGCAGGGCGAGGACTACACGATCGAGGTCCTGCAGGAAGACGAGCGCGTGCAGTCGACGAGCGTTCCCTCGCAGACCGCTGTGCTGTTCGACCCGGCCAACACCGAGCTGTCGGATGCCTTCAACGTCCTCGCCGAGGAGATGCGTGAAGACGGCCGCCTGGTGGAGTACCTCGCCGAGTACGGCCTGCCCGCATCGGCAGCCGAGGTCGGCGAAGAGCGCCTGATCTAGGGCTCCAACTCGCAACGTTGTGCGGGTTCGGTGGCGATGTGCGTGCTCTATGCCGCACAACGCCACCGGACCCGCACTTTGCGTTGAGGGGCGGCGGATGCGCGGCTACGCGGATGCCGCGTCGAGGCGCGCCACCTCGTCGGGCGTGAGCTCGAGCCGGGCACCCGCGATGAGGGCGTCCAGCTGGGCGACGTTGCGCGCGCTGGCGATCGGGGCGACCACGCCGGGCCTGTTTCGCAGCCAGGCGAGCGCGACTGACGCGGGCTCGACGTCGTGGGCGGCCGCGACATCCGTCAGCGCATCGATCGCGCCGAACGCGGCGTCGTTCGTGTAGCGCGAGAGGTGCCGCTCGCGGTCGGTGCCCTGAATGTCGGATGCCGAGCGGTACTTGCCCGTCAGCATGCCGGCGGCGAGCGAGAAGTAGGTGAAGACCCCGAGCCCGTGCTGAGCCGCAAGTGGCGCGAGGCTGCTCTCGTAGGGTTCGCGCGTGAGCAGGTTGTAGTGCGGCTGGAGCGCGATGGGCGCGGCGAGGTTGTTCTTCTGTGCCGTGTCGATCCAGGCCGCAATGCGCTCCGGTTCCACATTGGAGACGCCGACCGCGAGCACCTTGCCGGCCGCCACCAGGGCGTCGAAGGCGGCCGCGATCTCCTCGATGGGGCGCTCCGGCTCGTCGTAGTGGGCGTAGTAGAGGTCGATGTGGTCGGTGCCGAGCCGCTCGAGCGATGCGTCGACAGCCGCCGCGATGTTGGCGGGGGCGAGTCCCTTGAACTGCGGATGCCGTGACACCTTTGTCGCGATCGTCACGCTGTCGCGATTGCCACGCCGGGCGAGCCAGCTGCCGATGACCTGCTCCGATTCGCCGCCCACGTGGCCGTCCACCCACGCCGAGTACGAGTCGGCCGTGTCGATGTGATTGCCGCCGGATGCCACGAACGCGTCGAGCACGGCGTGCGAGGTCTCCTCGTCGCTGGTCCAGCCGAAGGTGTTGCCGCCGAGGGCGAGAGGGAAGGTGTCAGAGAAGGGGTTGCTCATGCACCCATTGTGGCGGGCGAGGCTGGTTGTGCCATCCCCGCCCGTCTGGTGCTAGCGCCGACTGCAGCCCGCCTGCGAGTCCCGTGGGCGTCCTTGACTTTGCGGCGGCGCTCGGCGCACGCTGGCGTGAGGGCCGAAGCCGCCGTGCGCGCTCCGGCAGTGTGAAGCAGGAGGCACCATGGCTGCGAAAGAGACCTACGACATCGTCGTCGATTGGGATTACCCCGTGCCGCGCGAGCGGGTCTACCACGCGTGGGTCGACGCCGACACGGTCTCGGAGTGGTTCGCCCCGCCGGGCTTCACCATCACCCAGTGTGAGCTCGAATCATCCGTCGGTGGCCCCTGGCACATCGAGTACGAGGACCCCAACGGCCGCGCCTACGCGGAGCGCGGGGAGCGGAAGAAGGCGGATGAGCCAAACGCGGTCTCCTTCACGCTCACGCAGGTGGACGGCACCTTCGTCGGCCCCGAGACCCTCGTCGAGGTCGTGCTGCAGGAGACCGAGGGCACGACCCAGATGCGCTTCGAGCAGTCGGGCTTTCCGTCGCCGGAGCTCCGCGACATCACGGAAGAGGGATGGCGCGAGTGCTTCGTGAAGCTGGGCGAGGTGCTTTCGCGCTAGCGGCGCTTTGCCTCCGAGCTACGAGCTAATCGTCATCTGAACCGCTGCGAACCCAACGCGAGGCCGCTCAAGCAGCGAACTGTTCGAAGCGAAGGGCTAGAGCCTCCGTCGATGGGAGCTCGGCGCGCCGCTTCGGGAGATTAAGTGACCCGCCGTGCATATCTTGCAGACCATGCCGAAGCATCGGGCCGTCGACCTCGTCTAGCAAGTCGTTGTCGATATGGATTCGATAGTCGGGAGATATCCCGAGAAGGTTGCGGTCGTAGGCAGCGTGGTGAATCTTGCAGAGGGCGAGGCCATTGGTGACACTCGCAAATCCAGTCACTTCATGGTCAGCGATGATGTGAGCCGCGTCCAGCAACTCGAGATGCCGAAGCGAGCATATGGCGCACGAGTCCTCGTAGGCGTGCATAACTTTCGCTCGGAACGCGGGTTGGTGCAAGCGTGCTTTGACCGTGCGCTCCGCGTATCGCCGCTGGTCGATAGACATGTTCGCAGGATCACCGAAGAAACGGAGCGATTCTTCCATCGCGATGGTGAAGACTTCGGCGGCAGGGTCGTCAGCCACTACGTAAACCGGATAATGCGCCGCGTATACGCCAGACCGAAGAGCCTCGAAGTAGATCAGCGGGTCCTGTCCCCGAAGAGCAGCTCGCAGCTTGTCGTTGTCGGACGACCCGCCACTGCGGTAGTCGTATTTGACGAAGGTGCTGTTGTCGAGCATGTCGTTGTACGGGCTCTGGAGACTCGTCATGATGCTCAGCGTTGAGGAGAAGTCGGAGGGGTTTCGAATTCCCCGGCCGCGATCGAGTAGAGGTATGCGCGTACCCCCGAATTGATAGTTCGAGAGCTCCTCTCGCGTGTACTCGTATTGCCCGCTTTCGAGCTTTCTATCGAGCCAGTGAAAGATGTCCTGGCGAATCGCTAGTTGAACTTCTCGGCTATACACACTGCGATTCAACAGCAGGGGCGCCAAAGTTTCTCCACCCAGTACGGGGCAGTTTAGATCGCGTCGACTGACGACAGCAGGTCGTCGGGTCGGTTCTTCTCCATCCATAGTTGGTGGTCGCGCAGTCCGCGGGCAACCGCGACTCGGATCACGCCATAGAGAAGCAGTAGCGCCATCGCTGGCACAACTACCCACCCGACAATCGCAACGCTGCCGATCACTCCGAGCATGGATTCCATCTGGTAATCGTCGCAGCGTCGGCAGGTTGGCGAGACCCCCATTTCGCGCGCCCGGGCGACGGAGTAGCATCCGTTGCAACTCAACGGAGAGGCATCCGCCATGGTCCCCGAGATCAACTGGCTCGCCGTCATCGTCGCAACCGTCGCCACGATCGCGGTCGGCTCGACCTGGTACACGCCGAAGGTGTTCGGCACGATCTGGGCGAAGGACGCCCGCGTGCGGCCGCACGACAACGGCTGGGTCCCGATCATCGTCGGAGTCGTCACGGGCTTCGTGACCTCGTGGGTGCTCGCGGGCTCTGCCGCGATCGCGCACCACTTCTACGGCGGCAGCTTTCTCGGGAACTCGCTCGTCACGTCGATCATCCTGTGGGCCGGCCTCACGGCGGCGCGCGTCGTCACGCACGACTCCTTCGAGAACCGTCCGCGCCGCCTCACCCTCCTCACGATCGGGCACGAGCTGGTGACGTTCCTTGCGATCGCACTCATCATCGGCCTGTTCGGCATCAGCGGGGACGGTGCAGCGTGAGCGATAGGCGCAACCAGACGGATGCTGCGGCGCAGGCCAGCGGCGACCTCTACAGGCGGCTGCCGCTGGGCGACTCGCTCGGCGGCACCCCGACCCAGCATGTCGCCGAGACGCTCGTGCCCGACGATGGCATGCCCGACTGGGGCGTCGACGGCGGTGCGGACGGCGACTGAAGCGCAGCGGCGCTCGGCGCGTGTGGAGAACTCCTGCGCGGATGCTCGTGGCGCTCGTATCCTCGCGGGATGCGTCGCCCCGCCACCCTTGCTGCACTCGCTGTCATAACGCTTGCTGCCGGATGCAGTTCACCGCAGACTGAGCCGCCGAAAATCCCGACGTCGTCCTCCGAGCCATCGGCCTTCGCCTCGGAGGAGGAAGCCGTCGCGGCCGCTGAGGAAGCAATCGATGTGTATTGGACGATCTCGAACGCGGTGTTCAAGGAAGGTGGGAAGGGCGTTGAAAGGCTTGCTCCCCTCAGCGCGAAAGAGTGGCTCGAAGACGTACAAACCACTGCAGCCAAGTTTCGCGAGGACGCCGTCCATCAAGTAGGTGACCTGACGGCAGATAGCGTTCAGTTCCTCCAGTCGTATGGCGAGACTCTCATCGTTACCGCATGCATCGACTACAGCAAACACTCGATCGTCAATGCTGAGGGCGAAAAGCTCGATCTACTCGACGGTCCAGATCGCACCTTGTCCCAGGTCAAGTTCGAGGTCGTGACGAAGGAAAGCGAGCCATCCCTCCTGGTTGCTGGAATGGAACCATGGCAAGACTCTCCCTGCTAGCGACGCTTCTCTTTGCCGTTCTCTCCGCAGCCCCCGCACCGTCTCCATCACCCTCGCTTCCGTCGAACCCACCGGACTGTGTGTTGTCCGGCGCAGTGTTTCGCTTCTGTACTGAGCTGGCAGACGGTGCCCTTGGGCTCGGCGCGAAAGTGGAAGCACCGACGACCCTGGGTCCGCCAGTCACCCGATACAACGCCTTGTTCCAGAACACCCCACCCCCGCCAACGATCGATATGCGCTGCGTCGTCGGCGCCGAGGGCAACTTGCGCCCGCTGTGCCAACGAGCCGACGATGTCGAGGATGCGGAACCAGCGGAGGGCGCGCCGGGGTTCACAATCGAGGACTTCCTTGCGCTCGCGCCCGCATCCGCGACGCTGCATTCAGAGCCGGCGGGGCTAGCGATCCGCGGGCTGCCGACGAACTTCTACGCCGCTGCATCCGCTCACACGCGCAGCGGTCCGCTCCTCGGGCAGCCCGTGACGGCACAGTTCATCCCGGTCGCCTACTCGTGGGACTTCGGCGACGGTTCGACCGCCCTCACCGAAACCCCCGGGGCACCGTGGAACGACGAAGCCAACGAGTTCACGGAGACCCCCACCAGTCACGTCTATGCCGACAAAGGCACCTACACGGTCCAGCTCACGACCCACTATGCGGTGCGGGCGACGATCGGCGACGGTCTCTGGTGGGACATCCCGGGCACGTTGCCAATCGCGTCGCCGCCAATGTCGCTGCAGGTCTACTCCGTGAACACCGTGCTTGTCGACAAGGACTGCACCGAGGATCCCTCCGGCGTCGGCTGCTGAACGCAACTGGCGAGTCGCCAACCAGGAGGATTCAGCGGTTCGCGACATCCCCGTCAGGGTCGGTCTGGATCTGGTCTGGCGCATCCTCGGCCAGGCCATCGGTCGCGTCGAACTCGGCGCGGTTCTCCTCATCGTCGCCGACACCCTCGACCGGCTCGATAATCCCGGGGTCGTCTCCTTCGGGCGCGCCCTCGACCGGTTCGCCGGCGACGGCATCGTTCACGACGGTCTGCTTCGATTCCGCCGCAGCGTCGACGGGGTCACGAGGTGCTGGGTCATCGGATGTCGCGTCCTCATCAGGCGCGCCGTCGGGTCGCCCACCATCGACGTTCGGTGTCTCGACCGTGCCAGCGCCCACGGGGTCGCCCGTGCCCTGCTCGAAGGAGTTCGCGTCGGCGCCCAGGTCCGACGGCTGCCCGCCGAGACCGTCGGTGCCGCCCAGGTTCGTGTCGTCAATGTTGCTCATGCCGCAGACGTTAGGCCGGGGCATCCGTCACCGCACAGATATTGAGCAAAGGCACAGGAGCGCACACGCATCGACGCCGCCACCCGAGGGTGACGGCGTCGACGGTGAGGCGTCAGGCGCGGTGGCGCGGGCCGTCCTTGTGAGGCGCCGTGCCGTCGTCGGCCACGCCGTCGCCAGCGGTGTCGGATGCCTCGCCCTGCTGCCGACGCGACTCCTCCGCATACTCGGCCCCCGCCGCGGCCGCGTCTGGGTCGGGGTGACGGTCATGCGCGTTGGCCGGGGTGTGTGCGACGGGCACGCCGAGCGGCGGCGCGCTTTCGCCCCCGGCGTCGTGCGAGTCGTGCGCGTCGTGCGCGTCGCGTTCGGTCGTGGCGTCCCGTTCGGACTTGACCGGCGACGCATCCGGAACATCGGGGGTGATGCCGTAGTAGCGGTACAGCTCCGCCTCCGACTCAGGGCTGAGCGGGCCGTCCGTCTCGACGTGGGGCGCGTCCTTGATCGTGTCCTTGTCGTAGGGCAGGTGCAGTGATTCGCGGTCGAACGTGGCACCGTCGAGCGGCACGAAGGTCTCGTGACGTCTGAAGAGACCCGTGTGCACGGTCGCCCAGTTGGGCATGCTCGTGTGCGGTTCGACGAAGACCTGGCCGACCGTGCCGATCTTCTCCCCATCGGGTCCCAAGGCGGGGGCGCCGATGATGCTTCCGACTGCGCTGTTCTCGATCATCGGCCCAGCCCCACTCGGTCGACGCGACGGTGGAAGCGCATCCCAGCCATGCCGCCGAGCACCGCACCGGCGAGCATTGCGAGGGCGAGCAGGATCGCCGTGATGATGCTCGCGGCAGTGACATCCGTGTCACCGAGCGGGATGCTCGGCAGGGCCTGCACGTTGCTGAGCAGGTTGAAGGCGTCACCCGTGACGGCGGCGACGATCGCGACGACGACCGCGATGATGAGGCCCCACAGGAACACCATGAGCCCCTGCTTGGCGCCGTCGAAGCGGGCCATGCGCCCGGCGACGTATCCGCCGCAGAAGTAGGCGACGAACATCACGACGATGAGCGTGATGGCTGAGACGAGGGCGACCGTGTCGGCGTTCTCCTCCGCTACCTCGGCCGCATTGCCGAACCCCACCTCGAGTCCGAGGAGGGTCAGGATGCCCGCGGCGAGTGCCGTGAGCAGCACTCCGAGGCCGACGGCGGCGAGCCATCCGAAGAAGGCGGAGCCCACCTTGATGCCGCCGAAGCGTTCCTCCTCCCGCTCGAGCACCTCCTCGCGGAGGGTGCTGCGTTGTTCGACAGGGACGGCGGCAGCGTTGCTGCCCGTGTTGGCGGATGCGGCGCTCGCCGACACCGGCGCAGCGGTCGGCGCATAGTCGCGGCGGTCGTCGCCGACTGCCGTGTCACGTCGCAGCGTGTCGTCGTCGTGCCGTGCCGCTGCATCCCTTGCCGCCGCATCGCGTGCGGCGGGGTCGTTGCGATCTCCTGGCGTGCTCATTGTTCGCCCTCCTCGGGTTCCCGTGCTTGTGCCTTGGGTCAGGTGATACGCCAACCCCGCTGGGGATTCAAGGTGGGGAGCGAGGGATCGTCGTTACTGCTTGTTGGGCGACCGCCACTCGTTGCTTTCGATATGGGAGCCCGCCTGGGGCCCCATCTGCACCATTCCGCCGTCGACGAGCAGGGAGGCTCCCGTGACCTAGGAGGAGTGTTCCGAGGCGAGGAACGCGATGACGGATGCCACCTCCCGCGCGTCTCCCGGACGCCCCAGCGGCACGCCCGGCCGTTCCGCGTCGCGGGGATTCTCGTCTTCCTGCCCCGTCATGGGCGTCGCGATCTCACCGGGCGCGCCCCGCCGCAGCCATGCTGACAACTCCCTGCGCATTCGCCGGATGGGTCGGCTGCTCGTCGTACCGTGACCCGCATGACAACAGAGACGATACTCAAGAGCCACCCGGCGGCCGGCGCAGACGTGTCTGACCTGGCTGCCGTGATCGATGACATCGCCGCCTGCGTGCAGGCCTGCACGGTATGCGCGGATGCCTGCCTGCACGAGGACTCGGTCGATCACCTCCGCAAGTGCATCCGCACCGACCTCGACTGTGCCGACGTGTGCAACGCGACCCTGAGGGTGCTGAGCAGGCAGGGCAGCGGCGACCCCGAGATCCTCGCAGCGCTGCTCTCCGCATGCATCGCCGCGTGCGAGGCGTGCGGTGCCGAGTGTGAGTCGCACGCCGACATGCACGAGCACTGCCGGGCGTGCGCGGAGGCGTGTCGCCGCTGCGCCGCAAGCTGTCGGCGCCTGCTCGAGACGCTGGGCTGACGCTCGGCCGACGCCCGGGAGGGTGGCGCGCCCCACGTACGATGGAGTGTGCCCACCCCCGACACTTCGCGTCTTGAGCGCGCCTTCGTTCCCCTCGTCATCTTCGCCGTCACGGCCGGCATCGTCTCGGTCGTGCTCGACGTCTGGCAGGACCTCAGCGGGGTCGCGGCAGGGGTGTTGCCGCTCGCGGCACTCGGGCCCGCGGCCGGTGCTCTCGCGGCCTGGGCGAGCCACCGTCGCACGCTCGAGGGACTGTGGCCCGCGCCCGTTGCGCGCCGCCAGGTCATCGCGCACCTCGTGCTCGGGGTCGTGGCATCCGCGGTGTTCCTCGGCCTGACGCTCGCGGTGCTGGCACTCGCCGGGGTCGCGCTGCCGGTCGCAGAGTTCGGCGTCGACGGCGTGCCGGACGTCGTCACGATCGTCGGCATCATCGTCGCGGTGGCGCTCCAGGAGCTCGCCATCCGCGGCTTCGCCCAGCCCATCCTTGAACTCGCGGGCAGCCGCCTGCTTGCGACGATCATCATCGGGCTCGTGTGGGGCTTCTGGGTCGTGCAGATGTTCCCCATGCACGACACCGCGCTCACGGTCGGCGCCGTCGTACTCGCGGTGACCGCCTTCGCGGTGCTGCTCGGCCACCTCGGCAACGGCTCGGTGCTGCAGCGCGTGGCGCTCACGACGGTCGTGCACGCGATCGTCGCCGTCGCCGTCGCGCTCATGACAGGCGCGCGGGAGATCACCCAGCCCGTCGCGCTCGCGCTCCTCGCGGCGAGCGCCATCACGACGATCGTCTTCATGGCGATGTTCGCCGCGGCACAGAAGAAGCGGGCCCGGCGGGCAACGGCATAGCCGCCCCCACCGAGCCCGCTGGCGTGCTCAGCGCCCAGTACTCATGACTCAGGCGGGACGTTCGTCGTCCAAGGGCACGTCGTCGTCTTCCTCGACCTCGATGCGCTCGTCGGGGTCGATGGTCGGGGGAGCCTTGACCTCCGGCTCATCGACCAGTTCCTCCTCGCGCTCGTCGTCGAGGATGGGCTCATACTCCTTGGCCATGTGACCTCCTCACCTGCACTTCAGCTGTTTGGCTTCAGGGAGACCCGATCGGATGATCTGGACCCAGGCTCGGGTCGGACTTCGACGGGTCGTCGAGGTCCTGGTTGAGGCGGCCGGGGATGGCCGCGAATATGTCGTCGGCGACGTCGTCGCCAGACTCCTCGCTGCCGCGGTCGGCCGTCTCCTCCTCAGTGTAGGCAGGCTGGTCGGTGCCTTCGGCGGGCTGCTCAGGGTGCGGTGTGCGGTCCATCATTGTTCCTCCTGCGTGTCGGTGGCGGATGCCGGTTCGGCGGGATTCAGGTCTGCGTCAGCGTGTGCGGGCCCGGCGGGCTGCACCTCGGGAACGGATGCCTCGGCCGTCGCTTCGGGTGTGACATCCGTAGCCTCGCCCGGCTCCATGTCGTGTGCCGTCGTGACGCGCTGGCCGCGGATGAGCGCCTCGGGGTCGGCGGGGGAGCGCGGCACGCTCGGCGGCTCGATCCCGTACTCGGCCAGCCACTGGTCTCTCGTCGAGCCCGCCCCCGTCGCAGTCGAGCCGGGCGAGAGAGCGCCGAGAGGGGCATCCGCGCGGTTGCGCCGGTCGTGTTCGTGGGTGCTCATGGGGCCCACGATAGGCTCGCCAGTCGCGTCGGTGGGGTGATACTCAGTGAAGGTTCAGGCCCCGGGTGGCGGGCAGGTCAGCGGCCGAGCCAGGCGCCCGCCGTCTCCCGCAGCGGCTCGAGGGCGGTCACGAGGTAGGCGGGCAGCGCGTCGGGTGCGAGGCCGACGGATGCCACGATGCTGATGACTGCGGCCGCATTCAGCGCCCACACCCACAGGGGTGCCGTGCCGGTGCCGACCTCCTGGCGCACGCGGATGGTGCGGATGACGAGGTAGACGGGCGCGGTGAGCATGGCCCAGGCCGCGCGTGCCGGCCGTTCGTGTCCGAAGTCGCCGAGGCGCGTGGCATCCTGCTGCGCCCACAGCACGCCGATGAGCCAGGGGAGTGCGAGCACACCGAGCGCCGGGAATGACCAGGCGTCGAAGAGCGCGAGGGCGACGAACGCGGCGAGGGCGCCAAGCCACGGGGTGATCGTGAGGAGCCAGACCGACACGGTGCCCCAGAACCTGGGCGCGGCGTACTGCCGTTCGGCGGCTCGCGCGCTGCCGACCGTTGACCACTGTGGCTTGACCTCGGCCCTGCGGTCTTCCGGCCCGGCCCAGACGTCGTCGTTGCGGTCGTCGTGTTCGCGGGGTTCCGCCGGCGGGGCGGACGGCACCGGCTCGGGCTTCTCGCGACGCTGGCGGCGCGACATGAGCGTCGACTCGAGTTCGGCGTCGGGTTCGGATGCCTGCTGCGATTGACCCTGCTGCATCTGCGCCTGATGCTGCGCCTGGTCGAGTTGCGCCTGCACCTGCGCGAGCCGCAGTTCCTCGGCCTGCGCCTGCTGTGCCTGGAACTGGCGGTCCCATTCGAGACGGGCCTCCTCCTGGCGCGCGAGCTCGGCAAGGTGGGCCTCTTCCGCCGCGCGGGCGGCCTCCTCCTGCTGCTGGCGCGTCGCGAAGGCCAGATCGGGGCGCACCTCCGCATGGGGAGGGTCGAGACGCTGCGACTGCGCGAAGTCGTCGGCTGAGGCATCCGTGCCCGTGTCGATCGGCGCTGTTGTTGTACGCCGGTAGGCAGGAGCGGCATCGGGGCCGCCCGAGCCGCTCACGAGCGAGGTGCCCTTCAGGAGGTCGAGGGCGTCGCCGTACTGGGGGGTGTAGTGGCCGGTGGTCTGAGTTGTCGCGTTGCCCATCGCCGGCCACGGGATGGCGGGCTGGGCATTCGTCTGCGTTTCGGCCCGCGGCTGTTCGATGCGGGCGGCATAGGCGGGCACCTGGGTCTTGAAACCCTGCTCCTCGCCGTGCTGCTCCTGCGCGGGAACGGAGGAGGGCGTGAAGCGCTCGGCCGTCGACTGGGTCTGGGCCGCGGCGGCCTGCGTGTTGCCGTCACCGGCGCCGATGGCGAAGCGCTGCTGCACGCGCGGTGCAGGGGCAACCGGCTGTGCGGCGGGCGCGCCGGGCAGGGGAGCGACGCTCTCGGTCCACGCCTGCCCGTTCCACCACCGCAGGTGTTGGTGCGTCATCGGGTCGACATACCAGCCTGCGGGTGTGGCGTTGTTGAGCGAATCGGTCATGTCAGCACTCCCGCGTTGCGATTCTTCCTGCCGGGGGCTGTCGGGTGTTCAGCCCCCTTTGGGGAGTTCTCGGGTTGCAGAAGCGTATCGCACCGTGTCCTCAGTTTGGGGGACATTCCCCCAATTTGCTGAAGCACCGGCCCCCGGTGTTCCCCCGCCGCCATCCAATACCATCCGTGGCGGTTTGGCCACCCCTCAAGCGGGGCAGGCGGCGGAGGCCGGGGTACGTCGCCCTGCTGCAGCTCAGCGCAGCAGGTCGTAACGCGCGAGGGCATCCGCATCCCGCGCGTAGGTCGTCGCACTGCGGACCGTGTCGAGGGCGAGCACCGGGTCGACTTCTGCCTCGGCGACGGCGAGGAGGCGTTCGGCTTCCGCGAGCCGAGTGCGGGCCTCGCTGCCGATACCGCCACGTCGCCCCTCGATATAGTCGCGCGTCGTCGCCACCTGGCTCCGCGCCCCGACGAGTGCCCCCGCGAGCGCTTCCCGGGCCTGCGCGAGGCGCTGCTCGGCGTTGCGCGCGCCCGACATTGCGGCGTCGAGGCGAGCGTTCGCGTCGCGCAGCCGGTCGAGGGATGCCAGCGGGTCGCGCTCGTCGACCTGCGCGAGCGCGCCCTCAACCGCGGTGATTGCCGCGATCACCTCCGCGCCGGCCGAGGCATCCGTCGTACCGTCGCGCAAGGCTCGGGCCTCGTCGAGGTTCCCGCGAGTGTGGCGGATGCCCTCGACGAGGGCGGCATCGGCCGCAGCGAGCTGTTCGCGAAGGGCCTTCACCGCGTCGATCAGATGGGCGGCTCGCCGTACGTGATCCTCGCCCGAGCGTAGGGCGTCGATCGCATCCGAAGTGGCTCGCGACGACGATGCCTGTCCGTCGACGTCCGCCGCGAGCGCCGCCGTGTCGATCGCCTCGCGTGCCTGGTCGAGTTCCTCGTCGGCGCGGTCGAGGCTGTCGCTCACGCTCGCGACCGCCGTGGGGGCGTAGCTGCGCTGGAGTTCGGCCCACACGACGCCCGCCTCAGTGCGCTGCGACTGAAGCGTCTCCACCCTGCGGCGGAGGGCGGCAAGGGTCTCGGGGGCGTTGCGCTCGGCCTCGCGCAGCCGATCGAGCGCCTGCAGCTCTGCAGCGAGCTCCTCCTGGGCCGACTCGCACAGGTGCACGATGCGCGCCGTCCAGTCCCGGCGCTGCGCCTCGCTGTCGGGGATCGCGTCATCCAGGCGCTGCTGCAGCTCGAAGGCCTCCATGACCCGCCGCTTCGAGGAGGCGACGACCGCCGCGAGCGCTCGCGTGCGTTCCTGGCCGAACTGGGCGAGCGCGAAGTCGAGCTCGTCGCTGGCGTCGCGCACCGCGTCGTCCGCATGCACGAGGAGGATGTTTGCACGCTTCGCGGCAGCGCCCGTGGGGTCCGCAACGGCGAGCGGCGCACCCGAGCGCGAGGCGTGCAACGCCGGGTCCTCGCGCCGTCCCCGACGGAACAACACGGTGAAGCCCGCGACGATCCCGAGCGCGAAGATGCCCGCGAGGGTGAGGATGATGGTCCACGCGACATCCATGCCCCCAACTGTATTGCGCCTGATCGCGTCGAGGCTGAGCGTCGGCAAGCGGCGAAAACGGCCCCGCCTACCGGGAATTCGGGGTTTCGACGCTTAAGGTGGGCGCTGTGTGGCCTGCCAACAGACAACCGGAAGACGACGAACTCGGTGACGAGCTCGCCAACGATGCTGCCCGCGCGGAGAAGCAGGTGACGGCACCCCATGCGCTGAGCCTCGGCGACCCGCGCTACACGGCAGCCAACATCGCCGAGCCCACGTGGCACGGTTGGCGTGAGCAGCTCGCCACGGTCGGTGGGCCGTCGCCGCTCATCCACTTCGTCGACAACCCGCGCAGCCGCATCGAGCTCAGCACGACTCACCCCGGTGGGCTCGCGCAGTTCATCACCGGGCAGAAGACGCTCCTGTCGAGCCTCATCCGTGACGACCTCGCCCTCCGGTCGGCCCGCGTCGCTGCCGGAGAGATCGCCTCGAAGTCGCTCGAACTCTCCGCCGCGCGCGGTATCGATGCTGTGCACCTCGGCATCGGCATCTGCGAGTGGAGCCACGACGAGGTCGACTACCGGGCTCCCGTGCTGCTTCGCCCACTCGCGATCCGCCGCTACGGCCGCGACTTCGAGATGAAGCTGCTTGGCACGCCATTCCTCAACCCCGACCTCGCCCGCGCGCTCGAGGAGCAGCACGGGGTCACGCTCGACGCCGAAGCCTTCGTGGCGCTCGCTGAAGATGACGGGGCATTCAAGCCCAACACCGTGATCGACCGCCTGCGCGGGCTGACCTCGCACGTGCAGTGGTTCAACGTGCAGCCGCGGCTCGTCGTGTCGAGCTTCGCCTCCGTGGGCGACCGCATGGTCGACGATGCCGCCCAGCTCGAGCACCCCATCCTCGACGCGCTCGCAGGCAACCCCGGGGCCAAGTGGACGGTCGGCGAGAGCATCGTCGCGGTCGATCCGCAGCATCCGGATGATCGTGCCCCTGAGACCGACAACCTGCTGCTCGACGCGGATGGCGAGCAGGAAGCCGTGATCGCGCAGATCGCCGCGGGCAACTCGATTGTCGTCAAGACCCTGCCAGGCACGGGCAGCACGCAGACGATCGTCAACGCGCTTGGTGCCCTCGTGCACCAGAACAAGCGCGTGCTCGTGGTGAGCCCGCGCCGCTCGAGCCTCACCGGCATCACGCAGCGCCTCGCCGAAATCGGTCTGCATGGTGCGGCCGTCTCGCCCTCGACCCTGCGCCGCGACGTCATCCGGGCGATCTCCCGCAACGAGAAGGCACGCCCCGCGCAGCTCGCCGAGGTTGACGACGCGCTCGTTCGCCTGCGCAAGGTGCTGCTCGACTACCGCATCGCGATCGCCCGCCGTGACCCCGTCATCGGCATCTCGGTGCTTGACTGCCTCACCGAGCTCTCGCGTCTCGCGCTCCTCCCGACGCCCCCGTCGACGACGGCCCGCCTCTCCCGCACCTCGATCGAGCGCCTCATCGACAACCGCAAGGCTGCCGCCGAGGCGATGGTGCAGGCCGCCAAGCTGGGCGAGTTCCGTTACGGGCCAGGGGATTCCCCCTGGTACGGCGCGAATTTTGCCACGAGTGAGCAGGCGACCGCCGCCCACATGTTGGCGAAGCGCCTTTCGGAAGACGAGGTGCCGCGCCTGCTCGAGCGCGCCGGCGAGCTCATCAGCTCGACCCACATGCGTCCCTTCGAGTCGGTCGCGGAGTTGGGCACCTACCTGCGGCTGCTCACGGAGATCCGCGACACCCTCGACAAGTTCCAGCCGGTCGTCTTCGACCGTTCGCTCAGCGAGCTGATCGCTGCGACGGCGCCACGCAAGGAATCTCCCGAGATGTCCGGCGCCAATCGCCGCAGGCTCAAGAAGCTCGCGCGCGAGTACGTGCGTCCCGGCGTCTCCGTTGGCGACATGCACGAGAGCCTCGTGCGCATCCAGCAGCAGCGGCTCATGTGGCAGCGCTACGTGCCCGCCGGCATCCCGCCCAAGGTTCCAGCCGGCATCGCCTCCGCGCAGGTGCTGCACCAGCAGATCGAGCAGGACCTTGCATCCCTCGACAAGCCGCTCGGCACGAGCGACCCGCGGCAGGAGCTCGTCAACCTTCCGATCGCCGAGCTGCTCGCGAAGCTTGCGGGCCTCGCCGCCGAATCGGATGCCCTTGCCAACCTCCAGGAGCGCGCCGCCCTGCGCACGACCCTGCAGGACCTGCAGCTCGACCCTCTCCTCGTCGACCTCTCCGAGCGGCATGTGCCCGACTCGCAGGTCGCCGCGGAACTCGAACTCGCGTGGTGGAAGTCTGCGCTCGAATCGATGCTCGAGGGCGACCGGGCCCTCCTCGGTGCCAACACGGGTGTGCTCGATCGCCTCGAAGCCGACTTCCGGCTCGTCGACGAGGCCCACGCTGCGGGCAGCGCCCAGCTGCTCGCGTGGCAACTCGCCGAGAACTGGAGCATCGGTCTCGTCGACTGGCCTGACGAGGCGACGCAGCTCAAGGGCATCCTTCGCCGCGAGCACGTGACCTCTGAGCAACTGCAGCGGGCCGCGCCGCACCTGTCGCGCACGATCGCGCCCGTCTGGATCGCCTCGCCCTACGAGGTCGACCAGATCACCGACACGATGCCCTTCGACACCGTCATCTTGGTCGACGCGGGGGCGACGACCCTCGCCGAGACGGTCGGTGCCATCCGCCGCGCCAAGCAGACCGTCGCGTTCGGCGACCCGGTCACGCAGACGCCCTCGCCCTTCCGCATCGGCCTCACGGGTGAGACGCCCCTTGACACGGTGCACACGGAGACCGACACCGACCTCGATGAAGTGCACGCCGACTCGACGCTCGCGCGGCTCGGCACGCTCCTGCCCACGCTCGCCCTCACTCGCAGCTACCGGGCCGGTGGCGAGGACCTCGCCGAGCTCGTCAATCGCCGCTTCTATGCGGGCAAGATCGAGTCGCTTCCCTGGGCGGGCAGCTTCCTCGGCCACGGAAGCCTCAAGCTCGAGCACGTCAAGCACGGCAGCGCCCTCCCCGACGAGGATTCCGGCGCCGTCGAGAGTCCGGATGCCGAGGTCGACCGGGTGGTTGAGCTCGTCATCGAGCACGCCAAGACACGCCCGCACGAGTCGCTCATGGTCATCACGGCCAGTGAGAAGCACGCCGTGCGCGTCGAGCAGGCCGTGCTGGGCGCGCTGCCCGGCCGCCCGGAATTGAGCGAGTTCGTGCTGAGCGAGCGCTCGGAGCCCTTCACGGTCGCGACGATCGAACAGGCTGTCGCGCAGAGTCGCGACCGCGTCATCTTCTCGATCGGGTACGGCCGCACCCCGCACGGGCGCGTGCTGAGCGACTTCGGTTCGCTCGGTCGTCCCGGCGGCGAGCGGCTCCTCGCGGTCGCCATGACCCGCGCCCGCCGCGGCATGGTCATCGTCACCTGCTTCGAGCCGGAAGACATCGACGAGTCGCGCATGGAGCGCGGAGCCGTCGCTCTCGCTGAGATCCTGGCTGACGCATCCGCTCGCACGGCCGCCGAGTTCGTGCCAGACGACAGCGACCCCATGCTCGTCGACCTCGCCAAGCGGCTCGAGAAGCGTGGACTCCGCGTCGCGCTCGGCCATCGCGGCAAGCTCGGCCTCGTCACTTCGCACGGCGGCAAGTGCCTCACGATCGAGTCCGACGCCGTGCTGCAAGGGGCGAGCCTGCGCGAGTCGCTGCGCCTGCGCCCGGAGCTGCTGCGTCGCCTCGGCTGGCACTACATGCGCGTGCACGCGTTCGAGCTCTTCAACAACCCCGACGCGATCGCCGACCGAGTCGTGGCGCTCCTCGGCGCAGGCCAGGGGCCCATCACGGAGCCGATCCCCGTCATCAAGTCGGCGTAACCGTGGCGGAGCACGAC
Source organism: Salinibacterium sp. GXW1014 (assembly GCF_044769865.1). Classification (NCBI taxonomy): domain Bacteria; kingdom Bacillati; phylum Actinomycetota; class Actinomycetes; order Micrococcales; family Microbacteriaceae; genus Salinibacterium; species Salinibacterium sp. GXW1014. Next base: position 539,322 of record NZ_JBIZWA010000001.1, on the reverse strand, counting down.
CCCGATTCTCGGGAGCGCGGCGGCCCCGCTGACGGCGGACGTGGTGCGGGTTCGCGGGCGAAGGGCGACGTAGAGCACGCGCAACGCCCGCAAACCCGCACAACGTCGAACGAAACGGATGCCGCGGCGGCCCCGGGTTCCGCGGATGCTGTGCCACAGCGCCGCCCCCGGGTGCGCCGCCGCGTCACGACGGAACCGGTGCCCGGCTACGACCCGTCGGGCGTGCCGGAGCCGCCGCGCCACGCGGAGGGCGAGAACGACGAGCGCCTCAAGAGGGACAAGCCGCCCCACTGGGGTTGAACGTCGCACCCCGCGGGGAGCTACTCCTTCGAGGGAGAGGCGGCGTCTTTTGCCAGGAGGTCGCGAATCTGCTGCAGCAACTCGAGCTCGGTCGGCGGCTCGACGGCCTCGGGAGCTCCGGCGGCCTTGCGGGCCTCAGCGCGCTCGCGGAACTTGTTCATCGGGAACACGAACACGAAGTAGACGACCGCGGCAATCAGCAGGAACTGGATCAGCGAGGCCACGACGGCGCCCAGTTGCAGCACGGCCGGTTCGCCACCGCCGAGGCTCGGAAGCTCCACCGGCCACGCCGTTGCGAGACTCTCCGCACTGAACAGCGCCCCAATGAGCGGGTTGAACAGGTTCTCGACGATCGAGTTCACAATCGCCGTGAACGCAGTGCCGATGACGACGGCGACAGCAAGGTCAATGACATTGCCGCGCATGATGAACTCTTTGAAACCCTTGAGCATGACGCTCTCCTTCGCGTTCCGGGGTGGCTCAGGCGGGGGTGCTCGCGGCCGGGGTGGGCTTCGACGCGGGCGTGCCTGATGACGACGAGCCTGCCGCATCCGAGGACTTCGTGCCAGAGGCATCCGTCGACTTCTTGGAGCCGTCAGCCGTGCCGCGAGAGTCGGTGCGGTAGAAGCCGGATCCGTTGAAGGTCACTCCGATGGAGTTGAAGACCTTGCGCAGGCTCGACTCGCCGCAGGCGGGGCAGTCGGTGAGGGAGTCGTCGGTGAAGGCCTGGTACTGCTCGAAGGCGTGCTCGCACGAGGCGCAACGGTAGGCGTAGGTGGGCATGCAGATGCTCCGGTCGTCAGGTGGACTGCTGAAGTTCGACGATGCCGCTGGGGGTGACGACGCCGTCGACCGGCTTGTCGTGCACGTCGGTGGGCACTTCGTCGACCAGCTCACTGTCGAATACCACAGCATAAACCGGCGGGCGCTGCTGCATTGACCCGAGCATCCGGTCGTAGTAGCCGCGACCCCAGCCCATGCGCATGCCGCTGCGGTCGATGGATGCCGCCGGCACGATGATGAGGTCGACCTCGTTGATGGCGATGGGGCCGAGCACCTCGCCGACCGCTTCGGGCACGCCGAAGCGGCCCTCGAGCTCATGTTCGCCGTCGCCGAGCACCCAGTCGAGCAGGCCGTCGTCGCGCGAGATTGGCAGCAGCACGCGCATTCCGCGCTCGTGCGCCCAGTTGAGCCACGGCCGGATGTTCGGCTCGTCGGGGTTCGGGAGGTATGCCGCGACGTAGTTCGCACCTAGGCGTTCTGTCAGGCGCGTGAGGTGAAGTGTGAGCTGCTCGGTGGCGTTCTCGACTTCGCTGCTGGTCATGATGCGACGCCGTTCCCGAAGCTCGGCGCGCATGGCGCGTTTTAGATTCGGTAACTCGTCTGACATAGAAGCCATCCTAGGGAAAGGTACTGTAAGCCTCATGGCGTTCACGATCACCAAAGCGGTCATTCCGGCGGCCGGGCTCGGCACCCGGTTCCTTCCGGCCACGAAGGCGATGCCGAAGGAGATGCTCCCGGTCGTAGACAAGCCGGCCATCCAGTATGTGGTGGAGGAGGCGGTGAACGCCGGCCTCACCGACGTGCTGATGGTGACGGGCCGCAACAAGAACGCCCTTGAGAACCACTTCGACCACAACAACGAGCTTGAGGCGACCCTGAAGGCGAAGGGCGACACCGAGCGGCTGAAGAAGGTCAACTACTCGACTGAGCTCGCCGACATGCACTACGTGCGTCAGGGCAACCCGCTGGGCCTCGGCCATGCCGTGCTTCGCGCGAAGATGCATGTGGGTAACGAGCCCTTCGCGGTGCTGCTCGGCGACGACATCATCGACTCCCGCGATGTGCTCTTGAGCCGGATGCTCGAGGTGCAGGCCGCGCGTGACGCGAGCGTCGTCGCCCTCCTCGAGGTCGACCCCTCGCAGACCCATATGTATGGCATCGCGACGGTCGAAGAGACCGACGAGGATGACGTTGTGCGCATCACCGGCATGGTCGAGAAGCCGCCGCCGGGCGAGGCTCCCTCCAACCTGGCCATCATCGGGCGCTACGTGCTCATGCCGGAGGTGTTCCGCATCCTGGAGCGCACGGAGCCGGGCCGTGGCGGGGAGATCCAGCTGACGGATGCTCTGCAGACGATGGCGCAGGTGCCGGAGGCGACGGGCGGGGTCTACGGTGTCGTGTTCCGCGGCCGCCGCTACGACACGGGTGACCGTGCCGACTACATCAAGGCGATCGTGCAGCTCGCGGTCGACCGGGATGACCTGGGCGAGGAGCTCCGGCCCTGGCTCAAGGACTTCGTGGGCACCCTGGACTGAGCCGTGGCTGCCCCCCTGCCGACCCTCTCGGAGGGCGCGGTGACGATCCGACCGATTCGCGTGCGCGATGCGCGCGCCTTGGAACGTGAGCTGCTCGACAACCGTTCGTGGTTGAGCCGCTGGGAGGCGACGAGCCCCTACGGGCCCACCGAGTTCGACGTCAAGTACAGCATCCGCAACCTCCTGGCCCATGCGCGCGCCGGCCAGGGCATCCCCTTCGCGATCGAGGTCGACGGGGAGTTCGCGGGGCAGCTGAATGTCTCGGGCATCACCTTCGGGTCACTCGCCTCGGCGACGCTCGGCTACTGGGTGTCTGAACGCTTCGCGGGCCGTGGCGCGACGCCGACCGCGGTCGCCCTTGCGACCGACCACTGCTTCTTCACCCTCGGCCTGCACCGCATGGAGATCTGCATCCGGCCGGAGAACTCAGCGTCGCTGCGGGTCGTGGAGAAGCTGGGGTTCCGCTACGAGGGGCTGCGGCGCCGCTATATCCATATCGATGGCGACTGGCGCGACCACTTCTGCTTCGCGCTCGTCGTGGAGGAGGTGCGGCAGGGAGTGCTGCGCCGATGGCTCGACGACCGGGTGCCCGCCCTGAACGCCGAGATTCCCGAGGCGGACTGGCGGGCAGCCGGTGTGAAGCGCTCCTAGAGTCCCACGAACGGGATCGCGAGCGTGAGGCCGGCGGCGACGACGAACACGCCGGTCGCGATCACGGTCAGGATGATCTGCGATCGCCGGCTCTTGACGACGGCGCCGACACCGAGCAGGAACAGCGAGATCGCCATGAGCACCGTGTTGAGGGTGAGGCGGTCACTCAGGCTGTTGGCCTCGTCGCCCTTGGCGATCGTGGTGGCGGCGAGTTCCGCGGCCTCCTGGTATGGGCTGAAGAGGGTTTCCACGTAGGGCTCGTGGTCGAAGGGGCTCGTGTAGAGCTCGGGGTCGGCGTCGTTCTCCTCGCCGGCCCACGTGATGGCGGCGTCGAGCTCCTCGCTGACCGACTGGAAGTACATGGTGTCGAACTTCGACTGTGCCGACTCGGCGAGGGCGGCGTCGCTCGACTCGGAGTCGATGCTGAGCTGCGTGAGCGTGGCCCAGAGCTGCACGTCTTGCACGTACTGCTGGTTGGCTTCGAGGTAGAGCGATTCTGCCTCGGTGCTTGCGGTCTGGCCCTTCGTGTAGGCGCCCGCCATCTGGCTGTCGTAGAGGGCCGCCTGGAACGAGGCGTAGGCGGTGAAGGTCGAGACGAGGCCGAGGAGCACGACGATGATCAGCTCCATGTTGCCGAACAGGTCGGAGAGGCGGCGGGGGCGCTGGGCGGATGCGGCGGTGGGGGAGTCTGCGTGCACGATAATTCCTCGGGTTGGTGATAGGGCGCCTCATGCTATTGCTCCGGTATACCGGAGCGACACCCCCGCGATCTGGGGCAGAGCGAGAGGTCCGCGGGGTGATTTCACAGCAGACACACCCCATGACCTGACGCCCGTTATGCCGCCCCACTCGTACCGTTGGGGGCATGGGATTCGAGGGGCTCAGTTCGAGCGTGGTCATCGCGCTCGCCGCGGTGCTCTGGCTCGCCTATCTGGTGCCGACGTGGTTCCGTCGCCGCGAGTACCTCTCGACCGAACGCAACACCGTGCGACTGCAGCAGACGCTCCGCATCCTCGCCGAGACAGCTGAGATGCCTGAGCAGGTGCGGGTCGAGAACTCGGCGCGCAGCGTCGCCGAACAGGAGAAGGTCATGCACCGCGAAATGCAGCGCACCCGTGCCATCGAGCGGGCCCAACGGGCCGCCGACGCGCGCGCCGCCGCCCACCGACTTGCCGAGACCCAGCCCGCGATCGCGGCGGATGTCGCCCGTACCTCGCTCGCTTCCCGCCGACTTCGTCGTTCGCGCCTGATCTCGACGCTCGTGCTCGCCGCGTCGATCGTCGGCATCATCGCTGGAGGCGTGCAGGCGGTGTCAGGGATGGGTGCCGTGCTCCTCGTGGCATCCGTCGTCGTCGCCGCGGGTGCCACCGTGCTGCTCGGCCAGCTTGCTGCCGTGTCGAAGGCGCGCAGGCAGCTCGCTGACGTCGTGCAGCAGGCGCCCAAGGTTTCGACCCCCGTGCAGGACCTCTGGGAGAAGCCCTCCGCGAATGCCGAGGCCAAGCCGGGCTGGACGCCGAACCCCATCCCCAAGCCGCTCTACCTCTCACGGCCGGAGGCCCCCGCCGTGCCGCATGTCAGCTTCGCGGATGCCGCGGCCCGCCTCGCCCGGCCGGTCGCCGTCGAGCAAGCCGACGCCACCGTGCCGTCTCGCGATCACGCCGCGGAGCTGAAGGAGGCGTCCGCTCGCGCCGAGCAGGCCCTGCGCGCGAGCCAGGCGGAGCAGGCGCCGGCGGCCGCTCAGGGCGTGCCCGCGGCATCCGCTTCTCCCGCTCCCGCCGAGAAGGCACCGAGCCGCTTCGCGAGCATGGGTGTCATCGACGACCTCGACCTCGCGCCGGCCGACATCAACGAGGCGCTGCGCCGCCGTCGCGCGGTCTGACGAATCCCGTGCGGTCCGCCTCCGCGATGGTGTTATCGTAGATACCGCTTGAGGGCCCTTGGCGCAGTTGGTAGCGCGCCTCGTTCGCATCGAGGAGGTCAGGAGTTCGAATCTCCTAGGGTCCACCAGCAGAAGGCCCCGCCGATCGGCGGGGCTTTCGTCGTGTGTGGGCACCCATCGACGCGGTGGGACAATGGACGTATGGAGTCGTCTCGCCAGCGGCATGCGGTGCGCGGGGTCGCCGCCGCCACGGTGGCGACCTTCATTGCCCTGCTTTCGCACGTGCTCGGCGGGGGCGAGGTTCCCGGCTGGCTCGGAATCCTCACTCCGTGGATGCTCTCGCTCCCTGTGTGTATCGCCCTCGCGCGCTGGAGTCTCTCACTCGGTCGGCTCGCCGTATCGGTGGGCGTGAGTCAATTCTTCTTCCACACGCTGTTCGTCATCGGCGCTTCGGGAGGCTCGACCGCGCTCGTGTCCTCGACTGCGGGGCACGGCTCGCACGGCCTCGTCATGGTTGCCGCGGAGTCGAGCGTCGGCGCTGCGTCCTATGACTCGGGCGTGATGTGGCTGTGGCACGGCATCGCCGCTGCCGTGACGATCGTCGCCGTGCACCGCGGGGAGTCCGCGCTGGCGCGCATCCGTCGCATCGCCGGCTGTGCCGTCGCCTGGGTTGCCGCGCGGGTCATGCCCGCGCACCTCGAACCGGTGGGAGTGGCCGCAGAGCGGATGCCCCTGCCACAGTTCTCTGGCCTGTCGCTCTCGTCGTGTCTCGCCCGCGCGTCGCATCCGCGCCGCGGCCCTCCTCTCGCACTCGCCTTCTGAATTTCCCACAAGAACGCGAGTGACGCCCTCCTGTGGCGTCGAGAGAAAGGTTTCACACATGTCCCGTTCCACATTCATTTCGCGCCTGGGTGCGCTCGCCGCCGGGGCGGCGCTCGCCCTGGGTGCCGTCGCCGTGCCCGCGCTTCCCGCGGCTGCCCATGATTCGCTCGTCGGCAGTGACCCGGCCTCGGGCGCGGTGCTCGAGTCGGCTCCCGAGCAGCTTGTGCTCGAGTTCTCTGGCGCACTGATGACCCTGGGTGATTCGTCGACGCTCGTCGTTGTGGCCGATGCCGAGGGTCGCGACTGGGTCGATTCCGCCCCGGTCGTTGAGGGCAGCCGGGTGACGGTGCCGCTCGCAGACGGGATGCCCGGTGGTGCCTACGAGGCGAGCTGGCAGGTTGTCTCAGAGGACGGCCACCCGATCTCTGGTGTCGTGCCGTTCACGGTGGATGCCCCCGCAGAGCCTTCGGAGGAACCACAGGCGCCTGAGGAGACGGAGGAGCCCGAGCAGACCCCCGAGGCGACATCAGACGATGCGGTGGTCGACAGCGAAGCGAGCGACGAGGGTGATGGGTTCAGCGTCGGCGTCATCGCAGCGATCGTCGTGATCGCGGCGGCCGTCATCGCTGTCGTGGTTGTCGTAGTCCGTCGGCGCGGTCGCCGCGACTCGGAGACGAGCGCACGGTGACCGCCGCAACGATGGCGCCCCGCAGCACGACAGTGCGGAGGCGCCGGATGAGTGCTGCCCTCGTGCCCTTCGGCCTGCTCGCCATGCTGGCGGGCTGTGCCGTGCAGGACGCGACGGATGCTGCGACATCCGCTTCCTCCTCCGCCGAGGTGGTCACGGTCTCCGACGCGTGGGTGAAGGCGGGCGACGCCGGCATGACGGGCCTTTTCGTGGTGCTCGGCAATGGCGGCGACGCAGAGGCGACGGTCGTGTCCGCGACGACGGATGCGGCGTCGGCGACCGAACTGCACGAGACGGTGGCGGACGCGTCCGGCACCATGACGATGCGCGAGGTTTCCGGCGGTTTCACGATCGCCGCGAATGGCCAGCGTGTGCTCGAACCGGGCGGGGACCACCTCATGCTCATGGGCCTGACGGGCCCTCTCTCGCCGGGTGAGGAGATCAGCGTCGAGTTGCGCTTCTCCGATGGGTCCATGCTCGAGTTCTCGGCACCCGTGAAGGACTTCGCGGGCGCGAACGAGAACTACGAGGGTGAGGCCGAACACTCCGGCGGCCACTGATGCCTGCGGGTGACGCAACCGCCCGCGCCCGCCGTCTTGTCGCCACCCGGCGGCAGTTCCTCCTCGGGGGTGCTGCCGCCGGTGTGGGGGCGGTCGCGGCGATGGGGATCGATCGGGCGATGCGCCCGGCGGCGGATGCGCCGGTGGCGCAGCCGCTGCATGGCGAGGAGACGGTCCCGTTCCATGGTGTGCACCAGGTCGGGCTCGATACGGAGCCGCAGGCGCATGCGGTGTTCATCGCCCTCGACCTGCTGCCGGAGGTGGACCGAGACGGGCTGCGGCGCCTCATGCGTATCCTGAGCGACGATGCCTCCCGTCTGACCCGGGGGCTGCCTCCCCTCGCCGACACGGAGCCGGAACTGGCGGTGACACCCGCCCGGCTCACCGTGACGTTCGGTTTCGGGCCCGGCCTGGTGTCGCGCGTGGGTGGGCGGGCGCCAGAGTGGCTCGCCCCCTTGCCCGCCTTCGGCATCGATCGGCTGCGCCCGGAGTTCAGCGATGGTGACCTGCTGCTGCAGGTGGCCGCCGACGACCAGGTGACGGTGGCGCACGCGGTGCGGATGCTGCTCAAGGATGCTCGCTCCTTCGCCCGCCTGCGATGGTCGCAGCGAGGATTCCGGCGAGCGCACGGCTCGGAACGCTCGGGCACCACTATGCGCAACCTGTTCGGACAGGTGGATGGCACGAGCAACCCCGTGCCGGGAACCCCCGAGTTCGAGCGCGCCGTGTGGTCGAACGAGGGGTGGATGGCGGGCGGTACCGGCTTGGTCCTGCGGCGCATCCACATGGACCTGGACGGTTGGGATCGCCTCGACCGCAGTGGCCGCGACCAGGCGCTCGGGCGGTTCCAGTCGAACGGTGCCCCGCTCACGAGCAGCTCGGAGGGAGCGCGAGCGGAGTTCGACGAACCGGACCTTGAGGCGAAGTCCGCCGTCGGGTTCCCTCTGATCCCCGCGTTCTCGCACGTGCGGCGGTCGCGGGGCGAGGAGGTGATCTTCCGCCGCGCCTACAACTACGACGAGTCCCCTGTGGGGGCGGAGGTCTCCGACTCCGGCCTGCTGTTCGTTTCACTCCAGGCGGATGTCGCGGCCCAGTTCGTGCCCATTCAACGCCGTCTCGACGAACTCGACCTGCTCAACGAGTGGACGACCCCGATCGGTTCGGCGGTCTTTGCGATGCCTCCCGGTTGCGAGGAGGGCGGGTTCATCGGGGAGACGCTGCTGACGTGAGTGTCCCGGCTGGCGTCGAAGTGCGAAGCGCCAGCCGGGGTCCTGTCAGGGCGCGCAGGGCGTAGAGGATCGTGGCGAGGTCGACGAGTTCCTGCGTGAGCGCCCCCGCGACCGCCGGGATCGCCCCAGTGGTGGCGATGAGCATGAGCCCGACGCTGAGGGCGATGCCGATCCAGATTGCCGCGTAGGCGACGCGCAGCGTGTGGCGTCCGATGGAGACGGCTTCGGCCACTCCCGTGAGCGAGTCCGTGAGGATCACGGCGTCGGCGGCTTCACCGGCGGCCGTCGCGCCACGGGCGCCCATGGCGATGCCGACGTCGGCGGCGGCGAGCACGGGCGCGTCGTTGACCCCGTCGCCCACCATGAGTAGGGGGCGCGGGTGGGTTTTCGCCGCGAGCGCGACTTTCTCGCCGGGCAGCAGTTCCGCGTGCACGTGGGCGATTCCGGCCTGCGCGGCGACGCTCTCGGCGGTGACGCGGGCGTCGCCCGTGAACATGGCGACATGCTCGACCCCGGTGTCGCGGAGCCAGTCGACGACGGCGGCGGATTCCGGCCGGATGTCGTCGGCGAGCACGAGGGCACCCGCGTAGCGCCCGTCGATTGCGACGTAGGCGGCGGCCTGCCCCGGTTCGAGGTTGATCGTGCGCGCGTCGGGTGCGATCTCCGCAATGTGCGCGGGCTTGCCGACCACGACCTTTCGCCCTCCGATGACGGCGTGGACTCCCGCCGTGGCGACTTCGCTCGCCTCGCTCGCGGGCAGCAGGTCGAGGCCTCGGGCGGTGGCGGCGCGACGGATGCTCTCGGCCAGCACATGGCTCGAATACTGTTCAGCGGATGCAGCGAACTGCAGCAGCTCGTCGGCGCCGACCCCCACCGCCTCGACCCGCACGAGGTCCGGCCGCCCCATTGTGAGCGTTCCTGTCTTGTCGAACGCGGCCGAGCGCACGCGCGCGAGCTGCTCGATCACGGCACCGCCCTTGGCGATCACGCCGGCCTTCGCGGCACGCGAGAGCCCGCCGAGGAAGGCGACGGGGGCGGCGATGAGGAGCGGGCAGGGGGTCGCGAGCACAAGCACTTCGGCGAACCGGGAGGGGTCGCCCGAGACGGCCCAGGCGGTGCCGGCGATAGCGAGGGAGATGGCGGTGAAGGGAATCGCGAAACGATCGGCGAGCCGCACGACGGGTGCTTGTGAGGCCTGGGCCTCCTGTACGAGGGTGACGATCTGCTGGTATTGGCTGTCGGCGCTCACGCGTACTGCGCGCATCCGCACGACCCTGTCGCCGTTGATTGATCCTGAGAGCACTTCCTCGCCGGGGGCACGGGTGACGGGCATGCTTTCGCCGGTCAGTGATGACTCGTCGAAGGTTCCTTCTGTGAGCAGCTCGCCGTCAACGGGAACGACCTCTGACGGGCGCACGAGGAGGGTGTCGCCCACGCGCACGGCGTCGGCTGCGACATCCTGCACCCGCTCGGATGCCCCATCACCGGGAGAGCGGAGCACATGCGCGACCTGCGGTGAGCGGTCGAGGAGGGCCGTGAGTTCGCGGGCGGCGCGCCGCTGCGCGTAGTCCTCGAGTGCCTCGCCGCCGGAGAGCATGAGCACGATGATGAGCGAGGCGATGTACTCGCCCACCGCAAGTGTCGCCCCCATCGCGATGACGGCGAGGATGTCGAGGCCGAAGTGGCCGCGCATGATGTCCCTCGCCATGCCGATCACGGTCCAGACGATGATGAGGGCGACGAAGATGGTCGCCACCCAGCGTGCGACGAGCGACTGCCCCGCAAGCTCCAGCCCGAGCACGACGACCCCGACCGAGACGGTGGCGGTGATGATGGGGTAGCGCGTGAGCGCCGGGAGTGCGCGAGACATGAGGCCAGTCTCTCGCACTCCCGGGGCGCACGCGCGGTGTCCGGGCTAAGCGGGGATGCGCGGGGTGCTCAGCGGCACCTCGCGCTTCGCCTTCATGCGGGCGTGGGTCACGTAGAGCGGAATCGCCGTGAAGGTGAGGCCGCCGACGAGGTTGCCGAGCACGGTGGGGATCTCGTTCCAGATCAGGTAGTCCATGACCGTGAAGTCGCCGCCGAGCAGCAGGCCGGAGGGGAACAGGAACATGTTGACGATCGAGTGCTCGAAGCCCATGAAGAAGAAGAGCATGATGGGCATCCACATCGCGAGCGCCTTGCCGGGGACATCCTTCGCAATCATGGCACCGGCGACGCCGACCGAGACCATCCAGTTGCAGAGCACCCCGCGCACGAAGAGGGTGAGCATGCCCGACGCGCCATGCTCGGCGTAGCCAACGGTGCGGCCCTCGCCGATGTGCCCGATCTGCTGACCGACCTCGTTGGGGGCGGTCGCGAAGCCGAAGGTCACAACGATCGCCATGAGTACGGCGACCGTGAAGGCGCCGATGAAGTTGCCGACGAAGACGAGCCCCCAGTTGCGCAGCACCCCGCCGATCGTGATGCCCGGCCGCTTGGCGAGCCATGCGAGGGGCGCAAGCACGAAGACGCCTGTCAGCAGGTCGAAGCCGAGCAGGTAGAGCATGATGAAGCCGATCGGGAACAGGATGGCGCCCACCAGCGGCATCCCGGTCGTCACGGTCACCGTGATGGCGAAGGCGGCGGCGAGTGCGAGGAGCGCACCGCCCATCGCGGCACGCACGAGGGTGTCGCGGGTGGACATGAGGACCTTGGACTCACCGGCGTCGATCATGGTGGTGACGAGGTCGGCGGGTTTCACATACGACATGGGGCACGCTCCGAAGGGTCTGGGTGGGGGGCCGCGGCTGCCGGCCACTCTCGACGCTAGGCAGGGGAGGTTTCCCCGCCGTGTCGGTCTGCGCCGGGTTTCATTACGTTCCCCGCACAGCCGCCGGGGGAGTGTGTGAGGCCGCGTCTTGTAGCGCACGCCAATCGGCGCAGCAGCAGTCCGGAGTCGCGCTGGTGGAATCGCGCACCGGTTCGTAGGCTCTCGCCCGAGGGCCTACTCTCGAACAACACGTCCAGAGCGAGGGAGCCCTATGAGACTGCAGTTGTCCCCGGAGGATCAGAAGTTCCGGGAGGAGATGCGTGAGTTCTTCACCACGCAGGTGCCGGAGCACATCCGCACCAAGGTGTTGGCCCGTCAGGAACTCAGCAAGGAAGACTTTGTCGAGAGCCAGCAGATTCTGAACGCCGCGGGCCTCGCCGTGCCCGGGTGGCCGGTCGAGTGGGGCGGCCAGGACTGGTCGCAGCTGCAGCGACACATCTGGCACGAGGAGATGCAGCTCGCGGGCGTGCCGCAGCCGCTTCCCTTCAACGCCGGCATGGTCGGCCCCGTCATCGCCGCCTTCGGTTCGCAGGAACTGAAGGAGCGCTTCCTCGCCAAGACCGCCAACATCGACATCTGGTGGTCGCAGGGCTTCAGCGAGCCGGATGCCGGCTCCGACCTTGCAGGTCTGCGCACGACCGCCATCCGCGAGGGTGACGAATACATCGTCAACGGTCAGAAGACGTGGACGACGCTCGGCCAGTACGGTGACTGGATCTTCATGCTCGTGCGCACCGACCCCAAGGCGGCGAAGAAGCAGGAGGGCATCAGCTTCCTCCTCATCGACATGACGACCCCCGGTGTCACGGTGCGGCCCATCGAACTCATCGACGGCGGCTTCGAGGTCAACGAGGTCTTCTTCGAGAACGTGCGCGTGCCCGCCGAGAACCTCGTCGGCGAGGAGAACAAGGGCTGGACCTACGCCAAGTTCCTCCTCGGCAACGAGCGCGTCGGCATCGCCCAGGTCGGCGCCTCGCAGCGTCACCTCGCGACCGCGAAGTCGATTGCGAAGGAGCGCGGCGTGCTCGAGCGCTACGCCGCGCGCATCGTCACGCTCGAGAACGAGCTGCTCGCCCTCGAGACGACCGCGCTGCGGGTGGCGGCCCACTCCGACGGTGGCAAGCCGCATCCGGCGTCGAGCGTGCTCAAGATCAAGGGCTCGCAGCTCACGCAGGCCGTCTCGGAGCTCCTCATGGACCTCGAGGGCCCCGCCGCACTCACGAGTCACGACTCGCGGGTCTTCCTCAACAACCGCAAGGTGTCGATCTACGGCGGATCCAACGAGGTCCAGCGCACGATCATCGCCGGCACGATCCTGGGACTGTAGACGTGGACTTCACTATCGATTCAGAACAGCTCGACCTCGTCAAGGCCGTGCGCGGCCTCGTCACGAAGGTCTACGACTCCTCCGAGACGCGGCGCGCCGCGACCAACACCGAGCTCGGCTTCACGGCGTGGGAACAGCTCGCCGAGATGGGCGTGCTGAGCCTCCCCTTCGAGGCGACGCCCGCCGAGGTCTCGCTCGTCGCCGAGGAGCTCGGCAAGGTCATCGCACCCGACCCCTTCGTCGAGGCGGTCGTGCTCGCCGGCGGGCTCATCGCATCCGTCGGCACCGAGGAGCAGCAGGAGCAGTACCTCGACGCGATCGCCGAGGGCAGCGTGCTCCCCGTCTTCGCGTGGGCCGAGCCCGGCAAGGCCTGGTCGACCGAGCCGAGTGTGACCTTCGCGAACGGCCGGCTCAACGGCGTCAAGGCGCCCGTCATCCAGGCCGAGCGCGCCGACCTGCTGGTCGTGTCAGCCAAGACGGATGCCGGCACCGGCCTCTTCCTCGTCACCGAGGGCTACACGGCCGAGACGGAGCGCACGCACGACGGCTCCCGCGCCGCGACCGTGACCTTCACCGACACCCCAGCCGTGCCGCTCGGCGCGGGTGGTGACGAGTCGGTGGCGATCGAGCGGGCGCTCAACCTCGCCCGCATCGCCTACGGGCACGAGGCGCTCGGCGCGATGCAGGTGGCCCTCGACATCACGGTCAACTACCTGAAGACGCGCAAGCAGTTCGGCGTGACGCTCAACAGGTTCCAGGCGCTCACCTTCCGCGCCGCGGACATGTACGTCGCGCTCGAACTCGCCCGCAGTGCCATCACGTGGGCGACGATCGTGGCGGCAGATGAGGGCTCGACTGACGCGGAGGTTGCAGCCGCAGCATCCCACTCCGCCATCCAGGTTGCCCGCGCGGGTCGCCACATCGCCCTCGACGCGATCCAGCTGCACGGCGGCATCGGCATGACGGCCGAGTACTCCGTGGGGCACTACGCGAGCCGCATCCTGGCAATCGAGCAGATCATCGGCGATGAGGCGTTCCACAACGAGCGCCTCGCCGCGACCGTGGGCGACCACGACGTGTTCGACCCGATCGGCTAGCGCACGACAACCACGATGGCCCGGACGAGCGTTGCTCGGCCGGGCCATCGTCATGCTGCCTGAAGCTCAGGCGCGCTTCATCTCCGACTTCGCCTCGTACATGGCCCGGTCGGCGCGGTCGAGCAGGCTCGGGGCATCGAGCCCGAGTTCGACGTGGCCGACACCGATGGCGACACCCACCCTGGCCTCGCCGCCCGTGACCGTGAAGGGTCGGGCGAAGCTCACGCGGATGCGCTCGGCCACGAGTGCCTCCTCGCCCTGGCGCGTGTCTTCGCAGAGCACCACGAACTCGTCTCCCGCGAGCCGCGCGACCGTGTCGCCGTCACGCACGGCCTCCTCGAGGCGCCGGGCCGTCTCGACGAGCACCTCGTCACCCGCTTGGTGGCCGAAGGTGTCGTTGACGGCCTTGAAGTCGTTGAGATCGAGGAAGAGGAGCGCGAAGTGGCGGCCGCGGTGAGCCCGCCCGATCGCCTTCTCGAGGCGGTCGAGCAGCAGGCGGCGGTTGGGCAGCCCGGTGAGGGCGTCGACGAGGGCAAGCTGCGCGAGTTCCGCCTGCGCTCGCCGCAGCAGCGAATCCTGCACGTCTCGCGCGAGTTCTTCCGCGGCGAAGCGGTCGCGGTCGCTCCACGGTCGCGCGCTGTCAGCGACGTTGTTGGTCTGCCGCCGGATCGTGCTGGGCGACGCATCCTGCGCCGAATCCGTGAGGTCGAGCCAGTGCACCGTCTGGCTGACCGGGCGGCGCACCCAGCAGACGAAGTCGCCCTGGGCGCCGATCGAGATCGCGAGGAGTCCCGCGACGCGGGGTGCAGCATCCGCCAGGCGAGGGTGGATGTCGCGCACGCGGTCGGTGAGCAGGGCGCCGTGGCGGCTGAGGGTGTCGACCCAGTTGCGCACCGTGTCGCTTACGACCTCGGCTTCGTGCTCGTCGAGGTCGCCGAGGACCCGGCGTTCGGTGCCGACCGAGATGATCGCGGCATCCGCGGTGATGAGATCGAGCACGCCCTCATCACGCGAGTGCGCGGCGAGGGAGTCGGCGATGCTGCCGTCGCCGAAGCGCTCCACGATGTGGTGCTGCACCTCGGCCAGCTCGGAGCGCCGGGCGGCGTTGGCCGAACGGCGCAGCGTGGAGACGCGGTGGTGCAGCATGCGAGCGTAGAGCTCGATCGCCGCCCGCTCGAGCGGGTCGATGTAGGTCGGGGTGACGGAGTGGCTGCCGAGGATGAACTCGAGGCCCGCGTCGCCGTGCAGGTTGACGCTGAAATCTGCCGCGACGCCACCCATCTTGCGAAGCACCGTGAGGTGGTGGGGCGCGCCCAGGGCGAGGGGGGAGAGCGAGACGTTCCAGCCCAGGCCGCGATGGTCGGTCCGCGGCACGATGAGCGAGGGGAGCGCGTCGATATTCACGAGGTTGCTCGACCGGGACTGCGAGTAGTGCGCGAGCTCGGAGGAGGGTTCCCGGGGGGCAGGGACGTGAAGGCCCAACAAGGAACCGATGTCCTCGTTGACCGACTCCGCGATGACATCGGTGTGGGCGTCCTTGTGGAGCCGCATCACGATGACGCGGTCGGAGCCGAGGCGCGCGCGGACGGTCGCGCAGCCGTGATCCCACAGCTCGGCGGCATCCGTGAAGTGTTCGAGCTGTTCCGTGGTCTCGGCGAGCCAGAGCGTCGCATCCGATCGTGCCTCGGGCTTGGAGGGCTCGAGGTGCACCATCGCCTGTCCCGACGTGCGGGTCAGCGTGAAGTACCAGACATCGTCGCGAAAGTCGTGCACGCGCATGGGGCCGGCTCGTTCGCTCGTGCTGTTGACCGGCAGCCGCTCGGGCGCGCCCATGAACTCGGCGCTCGGCTTGTCGAGGATCTCCTCGGGGCGCAGGCCCCAGAGCTGCTCACAGGAGTCGGAGATTGCGACGATCGTCGCATCCATGCCGCGGTGGCTGATGCCAAAGGAGATCCCGTGCGGCTGGATGAAGGCGCTTGCCTGCTGAGTTCGCTGAGTTGAGGTGGGACCTGTGAAGAAACCGCTCACGTTCTGCACCCCCGTCGTCATGCGCGTCGCATCCGTGCGACTATCTGGCGCCAGAGTAACAGGGGTGATGGGGCGACGACACGTTCCCAAGTTGGGGTATTTTGCACTTTGATTCGACAAGTGCAATACTGCACTCCGTGATTCAGAGTGCAAGCGATCGGCGGGCCGAGCTTCGGCGCGAGATCACCGCCTACGCGCGGCGCCTCACGGCCACGTCGGGGCTGCAGGGTTTCACGGTCGAAGACCTCTGCGAGCACGCCGGCATCTCGCGCCGCACCTTCTTCAACTACTTCCCAGGCAAAGAGCAGGCGGTCATCGGCGAATACGGTGACGGCGTCGATCCCGCCGCCGTCGACGCTTTTCTCGACGGGCGTGCCGACGGCATCAAGGGCATCTCCCCGAACCTCCTCGAAGACCTCCTGACGCTCGCGGCCGCACATTTCGCGGTCATCGGCCTCACCCCAGCGGAAGCCGGCGCATTCTTCGCTGCCGCCCACCGCGAGCCCAAGCTCGTCGAGCAGCTCATGCGCCGCGGCGAGGAGCACCACCACTACATGACGATGCTCGTCGGCACCCGCGAGGGCCTCGTCTCCGAGCATCCGGTCGCCCACATGGCGGTCACGCTGTGTGACGCGATCGTGCAATCGGGCGTGCGGCAGTTCCTCAGCCCTGACAACACGCACACCCTCCCCGAGATCTTCCAAACGCGACTCGACGCGGCCAAGCAAATCTTCGCCGCCGCGCTCCCGAACTGACCGTCTCCCAGCAAGGAACCCCCATGACATCCGTTTCTTCCGCGCCCGCGCCGATCCTGCTCACGCAGCGGCGCATCTGGGTCATCTTCGGCGCGCTCATCGCCGGCATGATGCTCGCGAGCCTCGACCAGACGATCGTCTCGACCGCCATGCCCACGATCGTCGGCCAACTGGGCGGCGTCGAGCACCAGGCATGGATCACGACCGCCTACCTGCTCGCGACCACGATCGTCATGCCGATCTACGGCAAGTTCGGCGACGTGCTGGGGCGGCGCAACCTGTTCCTCGTCGCGATCGCCCTGTTCACGCTCGCCTCGATCGGCTGTGCCTTCGCGGGTGACTTCTGGAGCTTCGTGGTCTTCCGTGCGGCGCAGGGCCTCGGCGGCGGTGGCCTCATGATCCTCTCGCAGGCGATCATCGCCGATATTGTGCCCGCGAGCGAGCGCGGCAAGTACCTCGGCCCCCTCGGCGCGATCTTCGGCGTCTCTGCCGTCGCCGGCCCCCTCCTCGGCGGCTTCTTCGTCGACCACATGACCTGGCAGTGGGCCTTCTACATCAACATCCCGATCGGCATCGCGGCCTTCCTCATCTGCTGGTTCGCGTTGCGCCTGCCCAGCAAGAAGGCGACCCACAAGATCGACATCCTCGGCGTCGTGACACTCTCGATCGCCACGACCTGTCTCATCTTCTTCAGCGAGTTCGGCGGCAACGCCGACCACGGCTGGGATGCCCCGGAGACCTGGTTGTGGGGCGCCGGCATGCTCATCGCGGCGGGCCTGTTCGTGTGGGTCGAGGCGAAGGCGGAGGATCCGATCATCCCGCTGTCGTTCTTCCGCAACCCGATCTTCGTCAACGCAACCGCGATCGGCTTCACGCTCGGACTCGGCATGTTTGCGGCGATCGCCTTCGTGCCGACGTTCCTGCAGATGTCGTCCGGCACATCCGCCGCCGTCTCTGGCCTGCTGATGATCCCCATGATGGTGGGCGTCATGGGCACCTCGATCTTCTCGGGTCTCGCGATCACGAAGACGGGCAAGTACAAGATCTACCCGATCCTCGGCACGCTCGTCACGGCGGGCGCGATGCTCCTCTTCACAGGGCTGACGGCCGAGACTCCGGTCTGGCTCATCTGCGTCTACCTGTTCCTCTTCGGCGCGGGTCTCGGCCTCATCATGCAGGTCGTCGTGCTCGTGACGCAGAACGCGGTCGCACCGAATGACATCGGCTCGGCGACGAGCACCAACAACTACTTCCGCGAGGTGGGGGCCTCCCTCGGTGTCGCGATCTTCGGTGCGCTCTTCACGAACCGTCTCTCAGAGAACCTCACGAAGGTGTTCACGGATGCGGGGGCGGATGCCGCGTCGGCAAGCAAAGCGACCGCGACCCTCGACCCACAGACACTGAACGAGTTGCCCGACGAGGTGCGCGACGGCATCGTCACGGCGTATGCGGACTCGCTCGCGCCCGTGTTCTGGTACCTCATCCCCTTCCTCCTGCTCGCCTTCGTGCTCGCCCTCTTCCTCAAGCAGATCCCGCTCTCCGACACGGCCGGCATGGTCGCGCGCGGCGAGGCGATCGGCGGCGAGGAAGCCGAACGGCTCGAAGCGCAGCAGCGGCACGCAGCGCAGTCCGCAGACGCAGGCGCGCAGCGGGAGTAGTGCCGGCGAGTTCCCGAGTAGTGGAGCAAGCTTCACGGGGCGGCCGTTGCGGCGGTCGGCCAGCGCTTCTACATGCGGTTAACAGCAACGTTTCTGCGTGCGCGGCGGCGTGGCGGAGGCGACGCGCCGAGGGCACGAGCAGAACGGTTGCTGTTCACCGCACTCGGGGCGCGCGGCTGGGATGATGGGTGCGTGACTGCACCCACGCGATGCCCGTGCCTCAGCGGCGAATCCTATGACGAGTGCTGCGGCCGCTACCACCGGGGCGAGGCATCCGCCCCCACGGCGGAGCGGCTCATGCGGTCGCGATTCAGTGCCTTTGCGGTGGGCGACGCCGACTATCTGCTGGTGACGTGGCATCCGTCGACCCGGCCCGACTCGCTCGAGCTCGATGAGCGTCTGCGCTGGTACCGCCTCGACATCCACCGTGCCGAGGCGGGCGGCCTCAGCGACGACGGCGGCATCGTCGAGTTCACCGCGTACTTCAAGCCGACGCCCGGGGCGGATGCCGCGGCGGGCAGCCAGCACGAGGTGAGCCGGTTTGCGCGCGTCGACGGGCGGTGGCGGTACCTCGACGCGGTGGGGTGAGTCGCGGTTCAGCGGCGGATGTAGACGCCGCGCGCCGCGAGGTACAGGCCGTGCACCATGAATCCGCCCGCGATGGCGAAGAGCGGCACGGGCCCCGTCGGCAGTTCTGCGAGCCATCGGATGGCGCCGTCGAGTCCTGAGGTCCAGCTGGAGTCGGTGAAGAGGGCGCCGGCGGCGAAGAGCCCGCCAACGACGATGAGGGCGAGCCCTTTCATGATGTGGCCGATCATGCCGATGACAACGATCACGCCGCCGAGGAGGTTGTGGGGCGGCTGGATGTCTTCGAGAAAGTTGCGGCTGCCCCCGCGGAAGACAAACGCGACACCGACGCCGCCGACGATCGCGCCGATGGCCGCGAGCACGAACACGCCGCCGGGAAAGTCGATCAGCATGGTGCTCGCGATGCGGGTCGACTCGGCGGCGTTCGGGCGGCCCCCGATCGCGAAGGCCAGGCATGCCAGGCCAACACCGGCGAAGCCGATCGCCTTCGCGTGGTTGCGCAGCCATCGCGGGAAGATCTTCGAGTCGTCGGCGCCGGCGGTGAGCGACCCTGTCCACTGCCAGAGGCCGAGCCCGACGAGGGCGACCCCGGCAACCCACAGCACGAAGACGCCGCCGGGCGTGTCGGCGACCGCCTCGAGGGCACCGGTCTGGTCGGCGTTGCCCTGGAACCCCTGCACGACCGCCACCGCGAGCACCCCGATGAGCACATGCACGATGCCACTCGCGAAGAGGCCGGCGCGCGCCAGCCAGCGCACGGGCCGGCTGTGGCTGGCCTCGCGCATCCGTTCGCGCTTGCCGCGCTCCTGGTCGTCGTTCGTCATCCCCTTCTTGATAGCACCGAAACGACTCCCGCCAGGTCCTTGGGATGTCGCTCCGCGGCACGCGACCGGGATGCTGTGAGTCGCTTGGGAGGATGCGCCACCGAGCGATTCCGGGGCTAACGTCTGACGCACCCATTGCCGATAGGAAAGGACGGTGTTCACATGAGTGACAAGTTCGAGAACAAGGCAGAGGAACTCGGCGGCAAGGCCAAGGAGGCCACCGGCAAGGTGACCGACAACGAGCGCCTTGAGGCCGAAGGCAAGATGGACCAGTCGAAGGCCAACCTCAAGCAGGCTGGCGAGAACGTGAAGGACGCGTTCAAGTAGATTTCACGACGACTGTCGATGCAGGCGGCGGCGCTTCGGCGTCGCCGCTTTCGTCTGTGCGGATGCCGTGTCGACGGCAGCGGAGACCATAGGCTCTCTCCATGGCCGAAGATGACCTGCCCGGCGCGACCGCGGGCACGCCTGGGGGAGCCGCGCGCGAAGGCATGGGGCGAAGCATCCGTCTCGCTGCACTTGTCTGGCGGCTCGTGCTGCTGGTGGTGTGCGCCTATGGGCTGTTCCTGAACACGGGGCTCGACCAGGGCGCGCTCGACCTGCAGTCGTTCAGCTACTTCACGATCCAGAGCAACCTGCTCGTGCTGCTCGCCTACCTGTGGGTGACGGGCCGCACGTTCGGCGCACTCGGTGGCGGCAGGCGCCCGCTTCCGGTGCTCGTGCCGTGGCTCGCCGGCATCGTGCTCGTCGCGATCACGATCACGGGCCTCGTCTACAACTTCGTGCTCGTGCCCCGGGATGTCGCGCTCGGCACCTTCGACGGCGGCGACCTCGCGGACCTCCTCGTGCACACGTGGGTGCCGCTGCTCGCCGTCGGTGATTGGTTGCTGTTCTCGCCGAAGGGCCGGTTCCGCTGGTGGTACGCCGTGCTGTGGCTCGTCACGCCCGCGGCCTACGCGATCTTCGCGTTCATCCGCGCCGAGCTCGGCCCGGTGCTCACAGGGGTGGGCAGCCGCTACCCCTACTTCTTCCTCGACGCTGACGAGTTCGGCTGGGGTGCCGTCGGCGTCAACGTGGTCTGGTTGCTCGTCGGCTTCCTGGTGCTCGGGCTCGTTGTCGTGCTGATCGACCGGATGCTCGCACTCGGGCTTCGACGCCTCCGCCGCTGAGCGTCCCCTAGTGGATCGTGAACCCGGCGCTGCCGTCGGGTGACAGCTCGTCGACGTCGACACCGTCGACTCGGGCGAACTGCGAACCGCGGTGCAGGAAGTCGATCATGTCGTCGACCTGCTCAGGGCTGGCCTCGATCTCGGCCAGCACGGTGCCGTCCTGCTGATTTCTGACCCAGCCGCTCGCGCCGATCTCGGTGGCGTGCTCGGCGGCGGCCCAGCGGAATCCGACACCCTGCACGACCCCGTGCACGGTGGCGCGGATGCGGCGGCGGGCGATGTCGTCGGAGGGTGTGGCATCCATGTTCCTATTCTGCTGCGGGTGGGATGCTGGGGGAATGGAGCGTCGAGCCTGGCTGGTGAGGGCTGTCAACGTTGGCGGCACCGCGAAACTGCCGATGGCGCAGTGGCGCGCCCTCGCGGAGGAGCTGGGGGCCACGGATGTCGCGACCTACATTGCATCCGGAAACCTGCTGTGCACCCCTCCCGGCGACCCGGCTGACTTCGCGCGAGCACTGGAACGCGAGGTCGAGGAGCGGTTCGGATTCTTCCGCGAGGTCGTGTCGCGGACGCGCGCCGAGCTGGAGGCCGCGCTGCGGGAGTTCCCCTTCGGTGAGCATGACCCGAAGTTCGCGTACGTCACCTTTCTTGCTGGAGCCCCCTCCGCGGATGCCGTCGCAGCCGCGCATGAGGTGACCACGGGGCAGGACACCTGGGAACTGCGGGGCGAACACCTCTACATCCGCTACGCAGGCGGGGCGGGCACCGCGGACCCCGGAATGGCGAGGGTGGGGCGCATCCTCGGCGCGCCCGGCACCGCGCGCAACCTGTTGACCGTGCGGAAGCTGGTGGACTTGCTCTGCGCCCCCGCTCACTCCTGACGTAGCGCGCCGTCATAGGGTGGACCTCTCGCCCGCGGCGACGCAGGATGGATGCGACCCGATTGGAAGACCTATGACCACCCCATTGCCTGAGCCCGACATGACGGCGGCCGCCGAGCTCTGGCATGCCTACCGCGACGCGGTGCCGGGGCCGGATGGCGAGCATCCGTCGGTCGAGTTCTTCGGCGACTCGGTCGAGCTGGCGGACGACCTCCTGGCGCTCGTGCTGGAGGGCGGCAAGCGGGCGACGGCGACGCTCGTGGCCGAGTTCGAGGCCGATCGGCAGCCGTTGCCCCAGATCGGCGGACACTGGATCGCCTGCGACGGACGCGGCGCACCCGTCGTCATACTCAGGTCGACGGAGCTCCGCCTCGGGCCGGTGCGCAGCGTCGACGACGCCTTCGCCTGGGATGAGGGCGAGGGTGACCGCAGCCGCGATGGCTGGTTGGAGAGCCACACGCGCTATTGGCGGCGTGTGGCGGAGGCCCGCAGCATCCGCTGGTCTGACGACGCTGAGGTCGTGTTCGAGCGCTTCACGGTCGTGTGGCCGCCCGAGCACGCAGACGAAGCGGATGCCGCGGCAGACCTCGGCGCGATGGACATGCCGCCCGTCGCGGAGCCATGAACATCACCTGTATACGTATGAATGGAATTTTCCCAGCAGAGACGGGTTGTATTGAGGGACTGACCACGAGGCCAGCGGTTCACCAAGCAGCACCCCACGAGGGCGCAAGGAGGATGAAATGACCAAGGAATTCGAAGGAAAGATCGCACTCGTCACGGGCGGAGGTTCGGGCATCGGCAAGGCCGTCGCGCTGGGACTCGCCGCGGGTGGTGCGAGCGTCGTCGTGAACGACCTGAAGCAGGATGTGGCGCAGAAGGTCGTCGATGACATCGTCGCCGCGGGCGGCAAGGCCACAGCGATTGCCGGTGACGTCGGCAACCCCGATGACGTGAAGGCGGCCGTCGACCGCGCCGTCTCGGAGTACGGCGCGCTCCACCTCGCCTTCAACAACGCCGGGATCGGCGGGCCGCAGGGGCTCGCAGAAGACATCGACATCGAGGGCTACAAGAAGCTCATGGATGTGAACCTGCACTCGGTGTTCTACGGCATGCACTTCCAGGCACCCGAGATCGTGAAGGCCGGCGGTGGGGCGATCGTGAACACGTCGTCGATCCTTGGCATTGTGGGGGACGCGGCCGCGCTGCCGTATGTCGCCGCGAAGCACGGCGTCGCTGGCATGACCAAGGCGGCGGCCATCAGCTATGCGCCGAAGGGCGTGCGCATTAACTCGGTGCACCCCGGCTACATCGACACCCCGCTCCTTGCGGGCCTGCCGAAGGATGTGTACGACGGCCTCGTCTCGAAGCATCCGATCGGTCGTCTCGGTTCGGCCGATGAGGTCGCGGCGCTCGTGCTGTTCCTGCTGAGCGACAAGGCGAGCTACGTCACCGGGTCGCAGCACCTGGTCGATGGTGGCTACACGGCGCAGTAATCGCCGCGTGAGTCTTGGGCCGTCCCGCGAGGGGCGGCCCTTTCTCGTCTATTCGTCGCCCGGGATGATCGGCCGCGGGCTCGAAACGGGCGGGGTGTCGGCGGGCGCCGTTGGGTGAATGTCGTCTCCCGGCTCGTCGCCGTTAAGCGCCTGCGTGATGAGCAGGCCGATCACGATCACCGCGGCGATGGCGAGGAGGCCGACGCCGGCGAGAATCCAGTCGCGTTTGGCGGGGATGCTTGGCATGGGGTCCTCCTTTGGGTCTCGATGGTGCATTGAGTCTCTCAGAGCGCGAGCCACGTCGTGCAGAGCCACCACGCGTCGGCGGCACCCAACACGGAGCGTTCGTTGATGCCCGTGACGTCGACGAAGCGCTGCACACGGTTGCGCACGGTGTTCGGATGCACGAAGAGGCGTTCGGCGGCGGCCCCCACGTCCCGGTCGCACTCGAGCCATGCGACGACGGCTTCTGCGACGGGGCGGGCTGAGGTTCCCAGTTCACGCCACTCGGCGGCGCGGTGATCAACCAGCATCGCGGCGAGGTCAGGGCGATCGCCGAGGGCCACGAGACTCGCCACCTCGGCGACATGCACGAGGCCGGAGCATCCGCGATTCTGTGCGGCGGGCAGGGCTGACTCTGCGAGCCGTCGCGCGGGGCCGAGTCCGTCGGGCGTGACGGGGCCCGCGTAGCCGGCGACGGGCCCAACATCCGCGGAGCCGGCGACGGGGAGTGCGCCCGGCGGTGAGCCGACGACAGCGGCGAACCAGCCGCCGAGCCGTGCTGCCACGTGACGGCCGGATGCCGCGCGTAGCGCAGCGTGCCAGTGAGGGGCGTCGGCGCCGTGGCCGACGATCACCCACAGCTGGCGATCAATCGGCAACCCGGCCTCCGTCGCGGCGAGCGTCGCAGCGGTGCCGCCCTCGAAGAGCCTGCGCAGGATCGACGCATCCCGGTCGTGTGCAACGGGGTTGGCGGTCGCCGCCGCGGCGCGGTGCGCGACGACGAGGCGCGAACGCACAGACTCCGCCCAGTCGTCGTAGAGTTCGCGCACGTCGAACAGCAGCTCGGATGAGACGCCGGAGGCGGGGGCAAGCTCTCGCGCGCGGGTCCAGATCGTGCGCTCGGAGACATGAACCGCGCCGAGCACGGCCTCAAGCGGCACGCCCTGCTTGGCCCGCGTCTCGGCGAAGTCCTCGACGAAGGAGAGCTCGGCCTCGCTCGGTCCTCGCCGATCGGCGAGAGCCCGCGTCGCGGCGAAGATGAGGGCCCGCGTGTGGCCCACGATGTCTTCCGTCGTGAGGGCGGCCGATTCGCGAACGAGTGCCCGCACGGAGGTCACGACACCCCGAAGGAGGTCGTCGTCTGTGGCGATGCGGTCGATGAGGGTGGCGACGGGTGCCCACTCTGCTTCCATGCCCCAACACTGGCCGTGCTTGTGCTGCAGCACAAGCGGAGGGCACGAATCGGTGTAGTAATCCACGCCGCGCTGGGGATCGCGCCTCTAGATTGGGTTCGACCACAACGAGGTGAGGAGTTCCATGGCGCGGATTGCCGTGATCGGGGCGGGGGCAGCGGGACTGGCGGCCACCAAGGCGCTGCTCGACGTTGGAGCTGAGGTCGTCACCTATGAGAAGGGCGACCGGGCGGGCGGGCTCTGGGTGCGTGGCAATCGCAGCGGGCTCTCACCGGCCTACGACTCGCTGCACCTCAACACGAGCCGCACGCGCACCGAGTTCGCCGATCTGCCGATGCCGACCGACTGGCCGGACTACCCGAGCGTTGACCTCGTCGCCGGCTACCTCGCCGACTACGCCGAGCGCTTCGGCCTCACACAACACATCCGCTTCTCAACGGGGGTGGAGTCAGTCGAGCGTGACGATGACGGCTGGCTCGTGACATCCGACGACGGTGCCAGCGGCCGCTTCGACCGCGTCGTCGTCGCCAACGGCCACAACTGGGACCCACGCTGGCCGAGCCCCGCGTACCAGGGCGACTTTGCGGGCGAGCAGATGCACGCGCACGACTACCGCACCCCGGAGGTCTTCGCGGGCAAGCGCGTGATGGTGGTGGGGATGGGCAACTCGGCGATGGACATCGCCGTCGACGCCTCCTATGTCTCGAGCGGTCCCGTGCTCCTGTCGTCGCGTCACGGCGTCTTCATCGTGCCCAAGTATGTGTTCGGCAAGCCCTCCGACCAGGTCAACGGCCTGCTCTCCGTGCTGCCGTGGCGCCTGCGCCAGACGATCGCGCAGACGATGCTCGGCCTGGCGATCGGCCGGCCGGAACGCTACGGGCTGCCCGCTCCCAGCGGTGGCCTCTTCCAGAACCATCCGACCATCAGTGACACGATCCTGCACCGGATGACGCATGGTGAGGTTGTCGCGAGGCCCGGCATCGCCCGGCTCGAGGGTGACAGGGTCGCGTTCACCGACGGCGGCTCTGATCCCGTGGACGTCATCGTGTGGGCGACCGGCTACCGGGTGACCATTCCCTTTCTCTCCGAGACCTGGCTCGGCCCCGACGCGGAGGCGATGCCGCTGTACCAGCGCGTCTTTCATCTCGACGACCCGACCCTCGCCTTCGTGGGCCTCATGCAGTCGACCGGCGCTGCGCTGCCCGTGCTTGAGGCACAGGCGAAGCTCCTCGCAGCCCACGTCTCGGGCCGCTACGCACTGCCGTCGCCGGCCGAGCAACGTGACGCCGTTGCCCGACACCTGCGGGCCGCGACCGCGCGGTGGGGCCAGCGGCGCCCCGCCATGCGTGTGGACTTCGATGGCTACGTGGCCGCGATTCCCCGCGAGATCCGGGCAGGCGAGGCACGAGCCCGCCGCGCCGCCACCCCACAGCGAGAGCGAGTGACCGCATGAGACTCAAGGATGCACGGGGCACGCGCGTGCTCATCACGGGAGCGTCGGGCACCTTCGGCCGCGCGATCACGGCGCGCCTGCAGCAGGAGGGCGCGACGGTCGTTGGTCTCGACATGGTTGCAGATGAGGCATCCGGAATCATCGCGTGCGACATCACCGATGACGCGCAGGTGGCGGATGCCGTGCAGCGAGCGATCGCGCAGTTGGGCGGCCTCGACGTGCTCATCAACAATGCGGGGGTCGGTGGGCCGGCCCCCGCGGAACTGCCCCCCGGCGCGGAGGTGCGCCGCCAACTCGACGTGAACCTCCTCGGCGCGTGGCGAGTGACCGCGGCGTGCGTCGCCGCGCTGGTCGAGTCCCGTGGGCGAGTCGTGATGCTGGCCTCGCGCATGGCCGTGATGCAGTTGCCGCTCGCGGCGGCCTACGGTGCCTCGAAGCGCGCCCTCGTCGCCTACGCGGATGCGCTCCGCATGGAACTCGGCACGCACGTGGGGGTGACGACGGTGTACCCGTCGTCGGTGCGCAGCCCTATTCACAGCTCGACGGCGGCTGCCGGCCTCTCGTTGGAGGGAATGAGTCGCTACGAGCCGCTGGAGGGAGTCGTCGACAAGGTCATGTTGGCGGCGCTCCGGCGACGCCCCCGCCGCGACGTGCCGACCACGAAACGTGGCGCGGTGGAGTTCTTCATCGCTCGCCACCTGCCCCACCTCAGCGACCGGATCGTCGCCCGCACACTCGCCCGGCGCGCCCAGTCCGGGGCGTTCGAGGGCGCACCACTCGCCGCCGGCGTTGTGGCCCGACAGGGAGGAACCCGATGAGCGTTGCCACTGAGGCGCCCGTGCGCGCCAAGCTCGGCCACCTTGCCAGCTATTCGAGCGGCTCGCTCGGCATGGGGGTCTGGGTCACGGTGCCCGGCCTGCTGCTGCTCTACTTCATGACCCACACGCTCGGCGTCTCGCCCCTCATCGCTGGGCTGACCTTGCTGCTGCCGAAGGTGATCGACGCGGTGGTGCATCCATTCCTCGGCTCCCTCAGCGACCGACAGGCGCGCAGGATTGGGCACCGGCGAAGGATGCTGTGGTGGGGCGTCGGCCTCGCGGTCGCGATGACGGCGATGTTCTCGGTGCCATCGGCGCTTGAGGGGTGGACCGCCGCGCTGTGGATCGGCGCGTGGTACATCGTCGGCAACCTGCTCTTCGCGTGCTTCCAGGTGCCGTATCTGACCACGCCCTCCGACCTGAAGATCGGCTACCACGAGCGCACGCGGGTGTTCATGTTCCGCATGGTGTTCCTCACGGTCGGTCTGCTTGGTGCTGGCGTGGCTGCGCCCGCGCTCGTGAAGTCGGGCGAGCGCGGCGACTATGCGCAGATGGCGCTCCTGCTCTCGGCGGTCATGATCGCGACCGGTGTGATCGGCATCCTGGGTGTGCGGCGGCTGACCGAGCATGCGGGATTCCGCGAACCGGATGCCCACGATCATTCCTTCTGGAGCGACCTCAAGGTCGCCTGGCTCGACCGGGACTTCCGCGCGCTCGTGCTCTCCTACCTGTTCACGGGCACCGTGACGCACCTCTTCCTCGCAGCGGTGCCGTTCTACACGCAGTACGTGTTCGGCAACACCGGGCTCACCTCGCTGTTCATGGGGGCGTTCCTCGCTCCTGCGATCTTCGCCAGCCCGCTGTGGCTCAAGGTGTCGAAGCGCATCGGCAAGCAGCGAGGGCTGCTGTTATCGCAGCTGATCTTCATCGGCGGCTCGCTCGTGCTCATCGCGGGCGGGATGCTCGGGGTGGCGATCACGGCCGTTGTCGTCGTCGTGCTCGGGATCTCCTTCGCGGGGCTGCAGCTGTTCGCGTTCTCGATGGTTCCGGATGCGGTGGCGGCAGCCGAGCGGCGGGGATCGTCTCGGGCGGGCGCCTACACGGGCGTGTGGACCGCGACGGAGGCCACGGGCACGGCGATCGGCCCGTACGTGTATTCGGCGGTGCTGGCGATCGGCGGCTTCGTGTCGACGACGGCGGGGCAGGAAGTCGTGCAGGCCGACTCGGCTCACACGGCACTCGTGATCGGCTTCACTCTCGTGCCGGCCGTGCTCATGGCGGTCGCCATGGTCTTCCAATCACGCTGCCGCCTGGACAGCGCCGCAGACAGGTGACCCCCGACCTCGTCTTCGCCCTGTCGCTCCTCGGCATCACGGTCGGTGCCTTCGTGCAGGCGGCGACCGGTATGGGGTTCTCGCTCGTCTCCGCTCCGCTGCTCATCATGCACCTCGGCCCGCGCGAGGGCGTTGCGGCAGTCGTCGTGCTGGCGGCGCTCTCCTCCCTGCTGCCGCTCGCGAGGGACGGCCGACACGGCCAACCGGGCGCGGTTGCCCGGTTGCTGATCCCCACCCTGCTCTGCACGCCGCTCATCGCGTGGGGGCTCGCGGACGTCGACACGAGGTGGCTCGCCCTCGTGGCCGGACTCGGGGTCATTGTCGCGGTCGGCATCCTGGCGAGCGGAGTGCGATGGAAGTGGCTGAGGCATCCGCTGGGCGCCATCTCGACGGGGGCCACGAGTGCCCTGCTCAACGTGGTCGGGGGCGTCGGTGGGCCGCCGATCGGCATCTACGCAGCCAACGCGGGCTGGGCCGCCGTCACCACCCGCGCCAACATGCACAGCTTCTTCATCGTGCAGAACCTCGCGACGGCGCTCGTTCTCGGCATCGTGTTGCCGGGACTGTCGCAGCTCGCGGCGCTCGCCGTCGGCACCGTGCTCGGCGTGTGGCTGGCGCCGCGGGTTTCCGCACCACTGCTGCGCTGGGTGGTGCTTGGCATTTCACTTATCGGCGGCGTGAGCCTCGTGGTGGGTGCCTTGTAGCGGCTGGTGACGCGGCTCAGCTGATGAGGGTGAGCATGAGCCGAGCATCCGTGACCGCTTCGACCTCGTGTCGAACGCCCTTGTCGAAGCGGATGATCGTGCCAGGCCTCAGTGTGTGCGTCTCGCCCTCCGTGGTGATGCGGAGCTCACCGTCGAGGGCCTGCATGAGCAGGGTCTTCGGTGCGGCGTGGTCCTTCATCACGTGGCCGGCGGGGAAGGCGAGCACGATGACGCGCGCGTCGTCGGACTTGAGCACCGTGTGGTGGCTGAGCTTGTCGGCCTGCACGGGCGCGTTGTCGAGGAGGTCGTTGACGATGGTGACTGGTTCGCTCATGGTCCCAGCGTAGGTGGGGTATCGGCTCTCAGCAGCCGGGGCCGGCGGGGTCTTCGGCGCAGGTCTTGTCGACGAGCACGGTGTTGACGCTCACGACCTGGATCGTGTGGGGCGCGGATGCGATGGCGAGGGTTCCGGGGACCGGGAACCATGCGCCATCGCTCGCGTAGGCGGCGCGCACTGTGTAGTGGGTGATGAGGGTGACCGTGTAGGTGCCCTTGTCTGCGTAGGCGTGGCTCGTGGGAGTGCGGTCGAACTCAAGTAGGCCGAGACGCGTCCAGGTGGCGCCCGGTGTGGTGGTCATCTCGGTGGTGCCGTCGCCGTAGTGCCATTCGTAGGCGACAGGGGTGAACTCGGCGGATGCCGGTTGGCCCAGGAGCGTTCCCGTGCGGATGTGGGCGGTCGCGTCGGCGATGAAGTTCGTGTGAAGGTTGCGGACCGCGAATGCACCCGGCTCGGTCGTCGGGGCAGCAGGTGTCGGGGCGAAAGAGACGAAGTCGGAGATCGTGAGCGGGGCGGCGGGGTCGCGGTCTTCGGTGGGAACGACCCAGCAGCGGCCCTCGATGAAGACGTTGCCGGGGCAGGGGTCGTGGGGGAGCCACGGGGTTGGTTCGGGGAGAGTGAACTGTGCGGCGTAGGGGTTGGATGCTCCGGGGAGGACAGGGGCAGTCAGATCGGGCGTACGCGTCGTTTCCTCTGCTGTGAAGTCGACAGAGTCGCCACCAAGCGTCGCTGCCCAGCCGCGACTCTTAGACGGATCGGACTCTTCAGCGCCTGGGTTCGCCGCCAAGAGCAGTGTCAACGCGACTCGGAACGTGCGGCTCAGCATGTGAAATCAGTCCAAGGTTCCGACTCATCGAGGCGTACTGCAAGATCCGACCCGTTGGCCGTGACATGAAGTGTGACCTCGTGCAAGTACCTGGGCTCTTCGGAGATTCGTTGCACCAGCCTGCCGTCGGAGAAACGTGCCTCCACTTCGCCGCTATCCACACACGTGGTGACAATGAGAACGGTCGTGTCATCGTCGTTGAACATCTGCTGAAAGGAGGTGGCTTCAGCTCTAAAATTTCCAGTCTGCACGAGCTGCTGCTCCTGGAATGAATCCGCTAGCTGTCGTTCCGATTGCATTCGGCGTTCGGTGACGATCGACTCCAGCTTTTCGATACGAAGTCCCCCGGATTGGAAGACCGTGTTGGTCGCATCCCAGTACTTCTGAATGACTTCGTCCGCGGCAGCGACGGCCTCTTCCTCTGACACGAAGATCGGGGCATCCGCCGTCGCGCTCGGCGACGATGTCGGTGCAGCGCCGCCGGGCGACGGCGTGCACGAGGTCAGCAGGAGCAGGGCGACGGCAACCGTCGGGAGAGCTAGGGCACGCTGCATCCGCTCAGCGTAGGAAAGTGGGGCGAGCCGCGCGCGTCTTTTCCACAGTGGGAGGCGGGCCTGCCCATAGGTTGGGTCCATGGGGAAGCGGAGCGACGACCACCTCTGGGAGCTGATGCGGGCCGAGCGGGCGGCGCTCGCCGATGACCTCGCTGGGCTGAGCGACGAGCAGTGGCGGGCTGGCACGCTGTGCGGTGAGTGGTCCGTCGAAGACGTCGTAGCCCACCTCACCGCCGCGGGCAGCATGAACCAGTGGGCGTGGCTGCGCAGCATGCTCGGAGCGCGCTTCAACATGCACGTGCACAACCAGCGCCGCATCGACGAGCACAGGGGCGCCACCCCGGCCGAGACGCTCAAGCGTTTCCGGGCGGTCGTCGGCAGCACGACGGCTCCATCGGGCGACACGGTCGCCTACCTGGGCGAGGTCGTCGTGCACGCGCAGGACATCCGTCGTCCCTTGGGGCTGACGAGGGTTCCGGATGTCGCGGCCCTCACACCAGTCGCGGAGTTCTTCGCCGCACGGAACTTCGCCGTCAACAGCAAGAGCCTCGTCGCGGGACTGCGGCTGGAGGCATCCGATGGTCGGTTCAGCTCGGGGGCGGGCCCACTCGTCGCGGGGACGACGCTGGCGCTCGTCATGGCGATGGCTGGGCGCGGGGCATACCTCGACGAGCTGGATGGTCCGGGGGTCGAAGTGCTGCGGGAGCGGCTGGCGTGAGGCGCAACCCGGCGTGGGCATGGCGGCTGTGGTTCGCAGTGATTGCCGTCGCGGGGGTCGTGGTTGCGGCATCCGCTCTGCTTGCGTCTGGCGGAAACCTGGTCGGTGAGGTGGCGGTGCGCGGCGGCACGGTGCCGGCGGTCCTGGTCATCATGATCGGGCTGGCGCTGGCGGCGGGTGGCGTCGCCGGGTGGAAGTGGCGACGCGACTGAGAGTGCTCCCGCCCCGGCGGTGAGATGTGAGTTGTGCATCTTCAGACGCATCCGGAGGGTGCACAACTCGGATCTCACGCGCGGAGAGGCGAGAGACTAGCCGAGGTGCTGCAGGTACGACCACACCGCGAACGCCCAGCAGGCCGCGATGATGACCGCGAAGAGCAGCAACCACACGGGAGACGGCACCCCGGTGCGGCGGTAGAGGAGGTAGGCGTCGGATGTCGCGAGGTTGCCGCGGTTGCGCGTGTGCACCGCGATGACGGCGCCGAGCCCACGCACGGAACCGACCAGCAGTGCGATGCCGATCACCAGCAATGCGTATGACTGCACGTCGGCCGGCGCCGTGAACCAGAGGGCCGCGCTCACCGCAACCGAGCCCAGCACGACGAGCACGCCGAACAGGTTGCGGATCACGAGCAGTGTCAGCAGCAATGCCACCCCACCGGCGAAGAGCGCGATCGACGGGTAGCCGCTGAACACCGCCCACAATTGCCCCGCGCCGACGATCGCGGGCGCCGGGTAGCCCATGAGACTGCTGATGACGGCCCCTCCGCGTCCCGCGCTGAGCGCCTCACCCGAGTGGTTGCGACGGATGCGGATGCCCCGCACCACGCGCCCGGTCAGCATCGCCGCGACCGCGTGGCCGAGCTCGTGGACGAGGGTCGTGAAGAGGCCGAAGACCCTCCAGCTCTCCCGCGGGATGCTCACGAGTGCCGCCGCCCCGACGATCACGAGCATGACCCACGGCGACAGGTCGATCGGGTCGGCGCGCGTGAAAAGGGTGGACCAGTCCATCCTCCGAGTCTTCCACCGGCCGGGTCAGCCCGTGAGTGTCGAGAAGGTGCGCCTGCGCCACGCTGGGTGGAGCGCATTCTCGACACTCACCGAAGTGGGCCGAGGTGCCGCGACTGCGCGTCGCGACACCCGCCACTCAGCGAGGCGTCAGCTGGTGCGGGCCTCGCGGCGGCGGGCGATCAACATGAGCCCCATGCCGATGAGCAGTGAGAGCACGGACCCTGCGGCGGCGAGGGCGGAGACACCCGTTCCGGTGACGGGGAGGATGTCGTCGCTTGCGGGCACCAGCGCGTCTGGGTGCAGGGCGGTGACGGGCGTGCGGCTCGTGTGCACCGTGCCGTCGGGCAGCGTGTAGGTGACAACGAGGTGGTGGAGGCCCGGCGTGAGGCCTGCGGGTGCCGTGACAGTGAGGGCGAAACCACCGGATGCGCCCACCGTGGCGGTGCCCAACAGGACCGGCGTCGAGTGCATCTCGACGCGCACCTGCGTGCCCTCGGGCAGCGGGTTCGATTCGCCGTCGCGCTCAAGTTTGGCCCTGCGCTCTGCCTCCAGACGCTCGGCCGCCTCCGCCACCTTCTTCGCGCGATCTTCGTCGAGCTGCGCCTCCCGCTGTCGGCGTTCCGCCTCGATTCGCTGCACCCGGGCCGCGTTGATTTCCCGCGCGGCCTGCTGTTGGGCCTGCCTGTCGCCCTGACGAGCCGCGTCGATCCCGGCCCGTTCCGCGGCTTGAGCGGCCAGAATGGCGATCATGGCGTCGTTCTCCGCCTTGATCGCGGCCTGCTGGGCGACAATTGCAGCGATCATGGCATCCTGCTGTGCCCTGGCCAACTCCTCGATGGTCGCTGCGTCGGGTGTACCCACGACGATGCCGTCGACAGGAGTGCGGTCGGTGGGCATGCGCCAGGACGCCGCGTCACTGACATCCGTGTCGGGCGGCCCGACGAGAAAGCCGATGTGGCCCGTGTTGGGGTTGATGCCCATGAAGACGCGCGTACCCGCGCTCGGGCGGTTCTGCTGGTTGGCCCGCTCAAGTGCCTGCTCCGGTGTGAGTCCGCTGTCGAGGAGACCGCCGAAGACAGAGGCGAGTCCTGAGGGGTCGATGATCGCAGCGATCGTCGGATAGATCAGGGCGGAGGCGAGCACGGTGACGGTGGCGCGGTGGGTGACGGATGCACGGGCATCCGTCGCCGTGATCGTGAGGTCGCGCTTGGCCTGCGCCGACGTGGCCGTGCCGCTGATAACGCCGCGGCTCGCGTCAAAGCTCAGGCCCGCCGGGAGGGTGCCCTCAAGCGTGTAGGTGATGTCACCACGGTTGCCGCTCACGGGGAAGGTGTATTCAACGGCTGTTCCCGCAACGGGGGTGAGGGCGGTGGGCCCGCCGATGGTGAGCACCCACACGTCTCCCGCCACGCGGGTCGTGTAGCGCTGCTCACCGCCCGGCATCGTGAACTCGACCACGATCTCCACAGCACCGGATGTCGCATCCTCGGCGATCGCGACGTCGAGCGTGTAGGCACCCTCGTTTTGGACCGCGGTCGTTGCGACCGGCCTGCCGCCGATGGATGCGAGCACCTGGGTGCCGGCGGGCAGGCCTGCGCCGCTCAACCGGAACTCTGTGCCGGGAGCGAGGTCGGTGGGGTCGAGGTATTCGCCCTCGGCATCCGTCATCGTCACCTGGAGTGCGCTGGCCGGGCCGATTCTGAAAGTTACCCGTTCAACGCCTCTACCCGACTCGCTGGTGGCGACGATCCTCCCGCCACCCTCGCCTTCGGATGCTGGCGCACCGGCGAAGGACGCGCTGGCCTGATCGAAGGTGACACCCTCGGGAAGCTCCATGCACTCGGTGCTCCACGTCACGGCCGCCGCCGAGGAGGTCGTCAAGGGTGCGGGCGCGAGCGGGACGCCGACGAAGCCGAACACCGACGGAGCCTGGACCTCGAAGTTGGCCTCGTCGGAGCACTCGGTCGGCACCGGCTCCGCAGCCGCGGGCGTGGCGAGGGCAGTGAACGCGAGCACGGCTGAGAGGAGCAGTGCAAGGCGGGCGGGTTTGCGAGAGCGGGTCATCGGCGTCCTTCGGGGGGCTCCTCGTCCGCGAAACACACGGACGCTTGAATATATTGGACTCCAGTCCAAGAGTGCGCGACCCCAAACGGGGGACGTTGCGAGATGCCGACCGGCGCGGCCGTGCGTTCGGTGGATGACGGTGCGGACGCTTAGCCTGTGGGGGAGTCACGCCGAGGGGGAGACATTCATGAGCACGCAAGAGATCAAGTGCCCGGGCTGCGGCAAGGTGTTCACGATCGACGAGTCGAGCTACGCCGACATCGTCAAGCAGGTGCGCGACAAGGAGTTCGACCAGCAGCTGCACGAGCGGCTGGCGCTCGCCGAGCAGGAGAAGAAGGCGGCACTCGAACTTGCTGAGGCGAAGGCGTCGAGTGCGCTGAAGGATGCGGCGGCGGCGAGTGCGGCGGAGGTGCAGGAGCTGAAGGCGAGGCTCGAGGCATCCGAAGTCTCCCAGAAGATGGCGGTGACGGAGGCGCTCGCGCTCGTCGAGAAGCAGCGTGACACCCTCGCGAATGATTTGGAGCAGGCGCGGGCCGAGCGCAAGGCGGCGGAGGAGTTGGCGGCGGCGCGGCTGGCATCCGAGATGCAGAAGACGGCGTCGGAGAAGGATGCCGAGATCGAGAAGCTGCGGTCGCAGCTGTCGTCGGTGGAGGTGGCGAAGAAGCTGGAGCTCACCGAGGCGCTCAACGGTGTTGAGAAGGAGCGCGACGAGCTCCGCAACGGCCTCGAGCGGGTGCAGCTGGAGAAGCAGCTCGAGGTGACGTCGCTCAAGGAGCGTTTCGAGGTGCAGCTGAAGGATCGCGATGAGGCGATCGAGCGGCTGCGCGACATGAAGGCGAAGCTCTCGACCAAGATGGTCGGCGAGACGCTCGAGCAGCACTGCGAGTACGAGTTCAACAGGTTGCGGGCAACGGCGTTTCCGCGCGCGCACTTCGAGAAGGACAACGACGCGCGCAGCGGCAGCAAGGGCGACTTCATCTTCCGCGACACGGATGCCATGGGCACCGAGATCGTGTCGATCATGTTCGAGATGAAGAACGAAGCGGATGCCACGGCGACGAAGAAGAAGAACGAGGACTTCTTCAAGGAGCTCGACAAGGACCGCAACGAGAAGGGCTGCGAGTACGCGATTCTCGTCTCGCTGCTGGAGCCGGAGAGCGAGCTCTACAACACGGGGATCGTGGATGTTTCGCACCGCTACCCGAAGATGTTCGTCATCCGCCCGCAGTTCTTCATTCAGATGATCACGCTGTTGCGCAACGCCGCCATGAGCGCGCTCGAGTACAAGACCGAACTGGAGCTGGTGCGGGCGCAGAACGTCGACATCACGAACTTCGAGGCTCGCATCTCGGAGTTCAAGCAGCACTTCGGCCGCAACTGGCGACTGGCGTCCGACGGTTTCGACGAGGCCGTGCACCGTATCGACGAGGCCATCAAGGACCTCGAGAAGGTGAAGCAGGCGCTGCACAAGTCGGCGAACAACCTGCGGCTGGCGAACGACAAGGCCGAAGACCTCAGCATCAAGAAGCTGACGCGGGGCAACCCGACGATGGCGGCGAAGTTTGCTGAGCTGGAGGCTGCTGAGTAGCTCGCTCGCGCACTCAGTGGATCCCAGTCGCGCCAGCGCCGTGAAGCTGGTGGCCGCGTTGTCCCTCTCCGGTGTACGCGTAGGACCCATCCTCGCGTAGCCCCTCGAACTCGTCATAGCCGTACCGTGCCCCGGCCTCAGGGTCTGTGAAGATCAAGACATCACTAGTGGCGCGGGGAGTCGAGATTCCGCCCTGCTGCTGTCCTCCGTAAGCTTCGTGAATCGCTCGCCGGCGAACGACGTCACCGATTTCGAGTGCCCACGTCTTTTTCCTCGAACTCGTCCCCGCCATGTGACCCCCCGATCGACGTGGGCGCACATTGTTGAAGGTTACGAATGCGTCTGAGTTTCGGCCACGTCTGACACGAAGACTGGGTCATAGGGCCCGCGGCCACAAGACCTCTAACTGGGGCCTTCCGCCAATGGGACGGGCCGATAGAGTCACGTGAGCCGAACTGGTTACTGAGGGGATTTGGCATGAGCGATATTGCGGAACGTCTGGCGAGCCTGGCGAACAAGATCGCGGTGCAAGGACAGTCGATCGAAACCGAAGAGGCGACGAAGAATGCATTCGTGATGCCCTTCATCTCGTTGGTACTGGGATACGACGTCTTCAACCCCAATGAGGTTGTGCCCGAGTTCACCGCGGATGTGGGTACGAAGCGTGGCGAAAAGATCGACTACGCGATCGTCCAGGACGGCACCGTGCAGATCCTGATCGAGTGCAAGAAGCTTGGGGCACCCCTCGGACTCAACCAGGCGTCACAACTCTTCCGATACTTCGCGGTGGCTCACGCACGTGTCGCCATTCTTACGGATGGCGACGAATACCACTTCTACACCGATCTCGATGCGCCTAATCGCATGGACGAGAAGCCTTTCCTCGTTCTTCGAATCTCCGACTTGGATGAGACTCTGGTCCCTGAGCTGCAGAAGCTCACCAAGGACACCTTCGACATCGAGTCGATCGTCAACGCTGCGGAGGAGCTCAAGTACATCGGAGCGCTCAAGCGGATACTTGCAGCCGAGTTCGCGGAGCCCGACGCCGATTGGGTGAAGTTCCTGACAGCGCGGGTGTACGAGAAATCAATCACGCAGAAGGTCCGAGACCAATTCGAGGTTCTAGTGCGGAAGGCGCAGAAACAGTTTCTCGCCGACCAGGTGAATGACCGACTCAAGGCGGCGCTAGGCGGACAAGGGTACGTTGCGCCGCACGACAATGCTTCCGTTTCGGGGGCCGATGCGAGCGCAAACGTCGCTGAAGCGAGTTCACACGATGTTGATGCTGGAGACGGTATCGACACGACGCTGGAGGAACTCGAGGCATTCCACATTGTGCGAGCGATCGCGTGCAGCGAGGTCTCTGCGATGAGGATCGTCCATCGAGACACGAAGTCGTACATGGGGGTGCTGCTTGACGACAACAACCGAAAGCCGATCGCGCGTCTGCACTTCAACACGGGTCAGAAGTATCTCGGGTTGTTTGACGCCGAGAAGAACGAGACCCGGCATCCGATTGATGTGCTCGCAGACATCTACGCGCATGCTTCAGCCATTCGTGAGACTGTCCACTACTACGAGTGATCTAGCTATACGCAACCACAGCTACTCGCGGACGAAATGGCCCAAGTAAGCACGAAGAGGCGGATCACAGACATACAGATAGGTGCCGCGGATACCGCGGGTTAGAAGCACGCGGTAAATGTTAGTGATGAAGCGAAGTAGGTCTTCGTCTGTGTAAACCTTCCCCAGAGTGGGGTTGTTCTCTTTGCCTTTCTTATCGAAGTACGACGCGCGGTCCACGTACAGGCGCCGCGCATCCGGGTCGAAGCGCAGGTCCGCGCCGATGACCACGCCCGCATAGTTCAGGTCGTAGCCCTGCACAGTGTGAATCGAGCCGACTTCATCCAGCGATCCCTGTGAGGCGATCCAATCGACCGCCGTGCTATTCCACTTCAGACGATGGCCGTCGAGCTCGATGTCGTAGGTGGTTGGGTTGCCCTTGCTCTTCCACTCCCACGCGTATCCGGCGACCAACCTGGCCAGGCCATGCTCCGCATCTTTCGCCCGGATCGCCCTGTGCATCTCGGCCAGATCGTCGAAGATCTGAAGGTCGTAGCCATTGAACGTCTGGAGAGGAGGAGTTGTTCTAAGGTCGCCATCGACCGGCAGGAGGCTACGGACGTATTCGACGTAATCTGCGCCTGCTTGGACGCGCATCTGAGTTGCGAGTGGATAGTGCCTCCGATGTGCCTTCGCAACGCTATTCAGATCGTCAAGGACCTCCGTTGGGAGGTCCGCCGGCCTAACGCTCTGTTCAGCATCCACGAGGAAGATTTGATGCTTGCTTCGAGCCTTGATCCAGTCCAATTGGGTCTTCGTCTTGTCATCGAAGCCGTAAAGCTTCTCCGTGATTTTCTGGAACTTCGCGTTGAGAGGACCAGACGGCTGATTCGCTCGTTGATTCAAACGGTGCGTCTCGTCGACGATCAAGAGGTCGAACATTTCGTCCGATTCGCCGACGTCGAACGCAGTCAGCACCATGCTCTTTTCCAGGCCCGGCGTCTTACGGAACACCTTGATCGCGGATTCCCGCAACGACTGCTGCGGGACGACAATCCCCATACGAAAGTTCTGAAGCATCTCCGGGTAGCCCTCGACGAAGAACTCGGAGAACATCGAGTCGCTGTCGTGGACGTCGCCCGGTTGCGCCGCGCGAATATCCGCCAGCAGTTTCAATAGGTAGATCGCGACGACGGTCTTGCCGGTCCCAGGGTTGCCTTGGATTACGATCGTGCTGCTCGCTTCGGTTCGCAGGTCCGTGAATAGGCCTTCGAGGATGTCTTCCACCGCGATGGCCTGGTCATTCGTGAGCGCCTTGAACGGCGAGAGCTTGAACAGGTCACTGTTCTCGATCTCCTGGATGCTGCGGGTGAACATCCCGTCGTCCTTGAGGCGGTCGAACACCTCACGGAATGTCTCGCGGTACAGCGCCCTCTCGTAATAGTCAGCATCGGTGATGCCCTCATTGCGGTTCAGTACTTGGAATGCCCCATCTCCTGCAAACAGGCGGATGAGGTACGACTCCAGATCAAGGCATACCGACTTGTTGAAGCGATCGTCCATGATCACGCGAATCGTCTTCAAATGGCTCTTGAGATTTGAGTCAAGGTGTTGCCGCATTCGGCTAGCTACATTGATGGATTCGCCGACGTAAATGTCTCTAAGAGTCTTCGCCTTTGCGCGAGATGTCCCGGGAGCGTCAAGCAAGTACACGACCGGCCAGTTTGTGCGCCTAGGGTCACCTGCGGCCCAAGTCCGCACCGAGTTATCGCTGAAATCTAGGTGCTCGATCTCAAAGCTGGTCATACTTCGTGCTCCGCCCCCGAGCCTTATCGACGGGATACTTCTCCCGCGTCCTGGCGAGCTTATCCAAGACGATCTCGTCGGGATCGACCCCAATTCGAGCGGCGAGCAGGTGGCAGTAGGTCAAGACATCAGCGAGTTCGTCGCGCACCCGTTCGGTGTCTGCTTGCGGACTCCATTGGAAGCATTCAAGCAACTCCGCTGATTCGATCGAGATGCTCTTGGCCAGGTTCTCTGGAGTATGGAACTGACCCCAATCCCGCTCGGATACGAACGCTTCGAGCGCTGCGCGCACAGTCTGGTCAGCCACGCAGTCAAGCTATCAGCGGTCGTCGGCTAAGACTCCGCCCACACCGCCAGCTCGTTGCCGCTCGGGTCAGCGAAGTGCAGCCGCCGCCCACCAGGGAACTCGTACGGGCCATCAACGATGCTGCCTCCAGCGGAGGTGATCGCCTGCTCCGTGGCATCCAGATCTTTGGAGTACAGAATCACGAGCGGGCCACCGACCGGGCGGGGCTCTGGCGCGAGCGCAACCCCGCCCGCCTCACCCTCGCCGTCGGCCGCGACGATGCCCGCATACTCAGGCCCGTAGTCGTTGAACGACCAACCAAACGCCTTCGAGTAGAACGCCTTCGCGGCGTCCAGGTCAGTGACGGTCAGCTCGATGTAGTTGATCGAGTGATGGAGCGGCTTCGGCGACATGCGTGCACGGTAGCAGTGGCATCCGACGCTACATAGCGAAGAGTGACAGAATCAGCCCACCATGAAGACCATCCTCAACGTCATCTGGCTCGTGCTGTCGGGCTTCTGGCTGTTCCTCGGCTACGCGCTCGCCGCCGTCATCATGTGCGTGCTGATCGTCACCATCCCCTGGGGGATCGCATCCTGGCGCATCGGCATATACTCGCTGTGGCCGTTCGGCAAGACCGTCATCGACAAGCCCGGCACCGGGTTGGGCGCGATGCTCGGGAACATCATCTGGGTGGTGCTCGCCGGCTTCTGGATCGCCATCGGCCACATCCTCAGCGGCGTCGCCCTCTGCATCACCATCATCGGAATCCCTTTCGGCATCGCCAACTTCAAAATGGTGCCCGTCGCGCTCATGCCCCTCGGCAAGCAGATCGTCGACCAGTAGAGGGGCGGATGCCGCGGCATCCGGCCCTCTTATCCGAGCTGGTTTTAGCGGCCTGCTACCTCGTCCAATGCCCGGCCCAGCGCGGGGAAGCTCACGGTGACCGTCACCCACAGCGCTCGGGTGTCGAGGCGGTCGTAGTGGTGCACGACGAAGTCCCGGTTTCGCGCAGCTTGCGACCAGATCGGTTCGGAGAAACGGTCAGGGTCGGCAGCCATGAGTCGCTTGCAAAGCTCACCGATGCGGTTTGACAGAGCTTCGAACGCAAGCGGGAGAGCCGGGTC
Source organism: Salinibacterium sp. GXW1014 (assembly GCF_044769865.1). Classification (NCBI taxonomy): domain Bacteria; kingdom Bacillati; phylum Actinomycetota; class Actinomycetes; order Micrococcales; family Microbacteriaceae; genus Salinibacterium; species Salinibacterium sp. GXW1014. Next base: position 498,637 of record NZ_JBIZWA010000001.1, on the reverse strand, counting down.
GCTGATGAACGCGCTTTCACCACGGCCGACCAGCGCGCTTGCGGTGTCTAGCGTCGTGCGAAGGTCCTCCATCCACCGCTCCACGCGGGACCCCGCAGGCATGCTCACAGCAGCACCGCTTCGGCCAAGATGTGTGCGTCCCTCAGCGGATCCAAAGAGCGACGAGAGACCACCTCGACCTTGCGTCCCGTGAGCTGCTCCATATCGATCTCGAACTGCGCAAGGTCAAACAGGCTGCCGTCATCCGTCAACGTGGCCAATAGGTCGATGTCGCTCTCAGCAGTGTCGGCTCGCCTGGCGACGGAACCGAAGACCGCGACATCCTGAATCTTGTTGAGCGAAGCGATTCGGCGCACGAGGCTGGAACGCGAGCAGAGATCGTCCAGCGTGCTTTTCTGCCGTGAACTATCGCCTTCGGTCATCCTGCTGAAACGCTCGAAAGGCACGATGACCGCCTCGGGCTTGCGATGCGAACCGATCGTGACCGGTTCGGCAAGATCTGGCGCATCGCGAAACTTGCGCAGGATCGTCGAAAGGCCCGCGCGAGCATCGGCAACGGGGATTACGGAACCTGCAGCCATGGGCACATCTTAGCAATTTGTACGGAAAAATGTACATATTAGTAGTTGGCGTCGGTACCACTACAAACCACCGCCGCAGCATCCGCGTCCCCGGTCTTGGGGGCGGCGCCACCCCGCCCCGCCCGCCTAGTCTGGGGCAACGCCTCGGGGGAGGCGCAGGTCGAGGGGGACCAATGGTTGACGTCATCACCACGCCGGGCACGCAGCGCCTGGCGTTTCCGGCCGGGTACAGCGTCGTGCGCGAATGCCTGGAACTGCAGCGGAACGCGCCGGCGCGCAAGGGCATCGCGCGTGCGCTGGGTCTGAGCCCGTTGCATCCGGACGCCCGCAGTTGGTTCGAGGGAGCGCTCGGCGAGATTCGGGTCGGCGCCCTGCTCGAGCGGCTCGGCCCCGAATGGGCCGTGCTGCACGCCGTTCCGGTCGGCACGCGCGGCTCCGACATCGACCACGTGCTCGTCGGCCCCGCCGGCGTCTACACCGTCAACACCAAACGGCACCCCGGCGCGCGCATCTGGCTGGGCGAGCGGATGCTCATGGTCGCCGGGCAGAAAACCGACTACCTCAGAAACTCCCGGCACGAGGCCGCCCGCGCCGCCAAACTCCTCAGCGCCGCGACCGGCGAGGACGTCACAGTGCGGCCCCTGCTCGTACTCGTCGGCACCGGCAGCATGACCGTCAAACAGCGGCCCACGGATGTCACGGTGCTGACCGACACGCAACTGCTGAAGTGGCTCGACCGCCGCATCCCGCAGCTCAGCACGGAGCAGCTCCGCGCGCGGGCCGACGCCGCCAGCGACCCGCGCACCTGGACGAAGGATGCCCCGGCCCTCGAACCCCACCAGGGGGACGCGTTCGAGGCGCTCCGGATCGAGGAGGCTCGCGCCGAGACCGTGCGGTTGCTGTGGAAGGCCGTGCCGCTCGCCGCCGTCGTGATCGGCGCGGTGGCGGCCGTGCTGGGAGCGCTGTAGAGCTGCTGCGAGCCTGAGACGGTCGACCTCTTGACACGCGCCAGCGACCCGCGCACCATGGCCGGGTGACCAGCATCGCTCACCTCACCATCGAGACCGACAACGGCAGCGGGCGCGAGTTCTACACGGACGCCCTCGCCCTCGGCGAACTCGTCCAAGTGCAGCCGACCGCCGAACCGAGCAGCGGCTTCCGCGGTTTCACCCTCGGGCTCGTCACCGCGCAACCCGACGACGTCGACGCACTCATGTCCGACGCGCTCGCCGCTGGTGCCACCGAACTGAAGCCCGCCGCCAAATCGCTGTGGGGGTACGGCGGCGTCGTGCAGGCACCCGACGGCACCATCGTGACCCTCGCATCCGAAAGTAAGAAGAACACAGGACCGGTGACCCGCGAGGTCAGCAGCGTCGTGCTGCAGCTCGGCGTCGCCGACGTCGTGGGCAGTCGGCGGTTCTACGAGGGCAAGGGCTTCACCGTCGCCAAGAGCTACGGCCGCAAGTACGCCGAGCTCGACACCGGGCGCATCAGCCTCACCCTCAATCGCCGCCGCGACCTCGCCAAGAATGCGGGAGTCGCCGAAGACGGTGCCGGCTCACACCGCATCCGCATCGCCGGGTCGAGCGCGTTCACCGACCCCGACGGCTACGCCTGGGTCGCGGCCGACTAGCTCAGGCAGGCCCCAGCAGCGTGTTCACGATGTCGGCGGTGTAGCCCGTCGCGGGCCAGTCCACCCACTTGGTCGCGACGAGCAGGCCGTCGCGCGCGATGATCGAATACCCGTGCGGCCCGAAGCCCTCCGTGCCCGCAACCTCCTTGATGTAGCGCACACTTCCCAGCTCGTTCACGCCCGCGAAGCCCGCACCCTCCAGCGCCTCCGTCACCTGGATCGCCTCCTCGTCGGTGACCTCAGCGACAACCGTCTGGATGCCCACACTGAAGTTGTCCGCGAAACTCCATGTGCACTCCAGGTGCGGGGCCGCCGCGATCGTCGACTCGACGACCCCGGGCACCTCCGCGTCGAAGGGCTGCTCGCGCGGCCCCGTGTTCCCCTCCGACAGCACCGCGCCCGTCGCAGCCAACTCCTCGTAGTAGGCGGGGCTGAAGATATCCCGGCATGCGGCCGGCAGGGCGGATGGCGCGGGCTCGGGTGACTCGGGTTCCGCCGACGGTGTCTCGGCCGGGGCCTCCGAGGGGCTCGGCTCCTGCGAGGCCGCCGGCGCCGTGGCATCCGAGTCACCCAGGTTCATGACCGCGAAGGTGACGCCGGCCCCGATCGCCAGCAGCGCGACCACGCCGACGACGATCCAGGGGAGCACCGAGTTGCGCTTCGGCGACGCCGCGGGTTCGGATGCGAGGGGCGTGGCCTTCTTCTCCGCTGCCGGAGTGCGTTCAGCCTCCGGCTCGTCGAATCCGCCCAGGAGCTTGTCGAAGTCGTCGGTCACAGGAGGGTCTCCTTGTCGTCGGCGGTTCCCCGAACCGCGGGCAGCACCCCGGCGTCGCAGGGGCACCCGCCCATTCTCCCGGACTCGGCGGCCTATGCGCGGAGACGCGCGAGGGTGACGGATGCCGCGACATCCGTCACCCTTTCGTTCACGCGATCGCGTTGAGCAGCATGCCGAAGGCGAGCATCACGACCGTGAGGATCGGGAACAGCAGGATCGTCACGCGACTGAACCACGTCATGCCGGCCTGGGGCTTCTCGCCGGGGCCGACGATGGGGTCCTCGAGCTGGCCCGCGCTCTTGCTGCGCCACTCGAGCACGCTGCCGAGGGCGAGCGACGCGACACCCAGCACGGTGACGATCGCGGCCGGGATCTGTGCGACGATCGCCGGGAACAGCAGGAGCGCGCCCAGCATCGCCACCGACCACATGGTGAAGATCGCGATCGCGACCCAGGTGCGTCGCACGACGAACCGGATGACCTGCGTCGAGCGGAAGTGCAGGAAGGTGACCGCCACGAGCACCATCACGATCAGCACGAGCGTGCCGACGCTCAGCTCGAACACGCCGCTGTCGAAGCACCACGCCTGCACCCCGAAGATCGTGAGCAGCATGCCGATCAGGCCGAAGACGCTGCCGAGGATCCACGAGAAGTCGAGGGCATCCGGAACCTGGCCCCGCGCCGACTCTTTCGCGTACTCCCGGGCGTCGCCGAAGGCATCCTGAGCACTCTCGCCCGACTCCGCGACGTGACTCTCGACGAGTGCGAGGGCGTCGCCAATGTGGGTGCCCGGCACGTCGAGGAGGCGCAGCTCCAACACGAAGTCCTCGACCCAGGCGGGGTCGACGCTCCGGGTGAGCCGCAGGTAGTCGTTGCTCGTGGAGTTCATGGTCAACCCTTCTTCTCGTCCGGGCGGGCGAGGCGGCGGCGTGCCCCGTGTCGGCGGCTCGCGATAGCGTTTCGATATGACCGAGACCCTGGCGCAGGCGTGTTCCTGAGCGCGGCCGACGACGGGCATGCCGTCGTCTACACGAGCGCGAGTGACCTGACGGCGGCGTCGAAGTGTGAGTTCGCGTTCGTGCGCGCGCTCGACGTGAAGCTCGGCCGCATTGAGGGTGTCGCGCCGGAACCCGACGCCATGCTCGAGCGCACCAGCACCCTCGGCGACCAGCACGAGGGCCGTGTGCTCGAGGAGTACAAGCTTTCTCATGAGGTCGTCGAGATTCCGCGGGTCAACGCGCGCGAGTCCGCGGAACTGGATGCCGCGGCGCACGACACCCTCGAGGCCTTCCGTGCGGGCGCCGACGTGGTGTTCCAGGCGACGTTCCACGAGCGCGATGAACCGGTTGACGGTGTCGAGATCGCCTTCCTAGGCTTCGCCGACTTCATCGTGCGCGGCGACGACGGCCGCTACATCGTGCAAGACACCAAGCTCGCGCGCAGCGCTCGCGTGACCGCGTTGCTGCAGCTCGCCGCCTACACGGAACAGATGGAGCGCATCGGCGTCCCCGTCTCCGATCGCGTCGAACTCCTCCTCGGCGACGGACGCACCAGCCCCCACAGCGTCGCCGACATCGCGCCCGTGTATCGGCGGCGACGCCAGCGGCTGCACCAGATCGTGCGGGAGCGGATGGCCGCGACATCCGCCGTCGAATGGGGCGACCCCGACTATGCCATCTGCGGGCGCTGCGAGGTGTGCGACGCCGAGGTGCAGGCGGCGCGCGACGTGCTGCTCGTCGCCGGGCTGCGCGTCACGCAACACCAGCGGCTCGCGGCAGCGGGCATCCACACGATCGACGAGCTCGCCGCATCCACCGGGCCCGTCGAAGGCATCGCCGACCGCACCCTCGCCGGGCTGCGCGCGCAGGCCGCGCTGCAGATCGAGGGGAGCGGCAAGGCCGGGCCCCCGCCATTCCGCCTGGTCGATGGGGAGGCGCTCGCCGCCATTCCCGCCCCCGACCCCGGCGACATCTTCTTCGACTTCGAGGGCGACCCGCTCTATACCGAGGGCGACAGCACCCGCTGGGGCCTCGACTACCTCTTCGGCTACGTCGACAGCGCGGGAGAGTTCACGGCCTACTGGGCGCACGACTTCGCCGAGGAGAAGCATGCCCTGCGCGCCTTCCTCGCCGATGTCGCCGAACGCCGCCGCCGCGACCCCGGCATGCACATCTACCACTACGCGTCCTACGAACGCACGCACCTCGCACAACTTGCCGCCCGCCACGGCGTGGGCGAGGCCGAGGTCGACCAACTCCTGCGGGAGCACGTGCTCGTCGACCTCTACCCGATCGTGTCACGCGCACTCCGCGTCGGCAGCCGCTCCTACTCGATCAAGAAACTCGAACCGCTCTACATGGGCGACGAACTCCGCGACGCCGACGGGGTCACCAACGCGGCCGACTCGATCGTCGAATACGCCGCCGCCGTCGAACTCCGCTCCTCTGGAGACCAGGCCGGATACGAGCGCAAGCTCCACGACATCGCCGACTACAACCGCTACGACTGCGTCTCGACTCTCCGGCTGCGCGACTGGCTGCTCGAGCTCGCCACGGGGGCGGATGTCACACCCCTTCCGGTCTCTGAAACCGAGCCGCTCGAGCTCGAGCCCTCGCCCCTCCACGACGCACTCCTGCGGCTCGCGGGTTCCTCAGTCGAACGCACCGCCGACGAGACCGCCGCCGCCTTCGCCGCCGCCGCGATCGACTACCACCGCCGCGAACAGAAGACCTTCTGGTGGGGCCACTTCAGTCGGCTCGTCGCCCCCATCCAGGAATGGGGCGACACCCGCGACGTCTTCGTCGTGGGCCGCGGCAGCGTCGAGACCGACTGGTACAGAGAGGGTCGTCAGCGAAACGAGCGCCGCATCGTCAGGCTCCACGGCACCTGGGCTCCCGGTTCCAGCGTCAAGCCCGGCGGCATGAGCGGCCCGTTCGCCCTCTACGAGCAGCCCGCTCCCTTCACGAACCCCGGCGCCGAGCCGGGCGCGCGCAGCTGCAAGCAGATCACCCTCCTCGAGGTGGACGACGACAGCGTGCTCATCCAGGAGACCCTCCGCGCCGACGGCCAGCCCTACTCGGTGCTCCCCGTCGCCCTCACCCCCGGCACCCCGCCGCCCGCCGGCCAGCAGAAGCCCGCCATCGAGGAATGGGCACAGGCCATCGTCGACTCCCGCGGCCCCGACGGCAGCGGGCCGTGGCCGAAGGATGCGGCAGTCGACATCCTGCGTCGCACCCCGCCCCGAACGCGCTCCGGCATGCTGCCCGACGCGAGCGACGAGGACTACATCCGTGCCGTCACCGCCGCCTGCCTCGACCTCGACGAATCCTACCTCGCCGTGCAGGGCCCACCCGGCACCGGCAAGACCTACCTCGCCTCCCACGTCATCGCGGAACTCGTGCAGCGCCACGGCTGGAAGATCGGCGTCGTCGCCCAATCCCACGCCGTCGTCGAGAACGTGCTCAGCGCTGTCGTCGAGAAGGCGGGGCTCGACGCCTCGCGCGTCGGCAAAGTGACAGACAACACCGACTGCCCCTTTACCGCCCTCCCCAAAGACGGGCAGCTGCTCTTCGCGGCGAGCAACCCCCGCGGCTACGTCATCGGCGGCACCGCCTGGGACCTCTCCAACCCGGCCCGCATCCCGCGCGACTCGCTCGACCTCCTCGTCATCGACGAAGCCGGCCAGTTCTCGCTCGCCGCCACGATCGCCTCCAGCGTCGCCGCCCGCAACCTGCTCCTCCTCGGCGACCCGCAGCAACTCCCTCAAGTGAGCCAGGGCACCCACCCGGAACCCATCGACGGCTCCGCGCTCGGCTGGATCAGCGACGGCCACGACGTGCTGCCCGGCGAACTCGGCTACTTCCTCGCCGCCAGCCGCCGCATGCATCCCGCCGTCACCGCGCCCGTCTCGCGACTTTCCTATGCGGGCGCTCTGCACTCGCATCCGGATGCCGCGGCGCGCCACCTCGACGGAATCGAGCCCGGTCTCCATCCCATCGCCGTCGACCACTGGGGCAACGCGGTCGACTCCGTGGAAGAGGCATCCGCCGTCGTCGAGATCGTGCGTGACATGCTCGGACGCGAATGGACCGACGGCACGCCGCGCCCCCTCACGCAGGACGACGTGATCGTGGTGTCGCCCTACAACGCGCAGGTCGCCCTCGTGCATGCGGCGCTGCTTCGTGCGGGTCTGGGGGATGTGCGGGTCGGCACGGTCGACAAGTTCCAGGGGCAGGAGGCGGTCATCGCGATCGTCACGCTCGCGGCCTCATCGCCGGTGGAAGTGCCGCGCGGCATGTCGTTCCTGCTCATGCGCAACCGCCTCAACGTCGCCATCTCGCGCGCACAGTGGGCCGCCTACCTCGTGCACTCGCCGCACCTCACCGAATACCTCCCGGCCACGCCCGACGGGGTCGCCGAGTTGAGCGCGTTCATCACGCTCGTGGAAGGCACCTGATCAGCTGCGCCGCCTGAACGAAAGCCGCCTGAACAAGCGAATGCCCCCGCAGGCAACCCGCGGGGGCATTCGTGAACAATCCTGGCCTACGCGGTCTGGCCCTCGTGCTTGCCCTCCGCGAACTCCTCCACGATCTTCGAGTTGAAGGCCGGCAGATCATCGGGGGTGCGGCTCGACACGAGGCCCGCATCCACGACGACCTCCTCGTCGACCCACTCGGCGCCCGCATTCCGCAGGTCCGTCTTGAGGCTCGCATAGGAGGTGAGCTTGCGGCCCTTCAGTACGTCGGCGTCGGCGAGGATCCAGCCACCGTGGCAGATCGCGCCGACAGGCTTGTGCTGCGCGAAAATCTCGCGCACGAACGACACGGCCGCGTCATCCATGCGGATGGTGTCGCCATTCACGACCCCGCCGGGCAGAACCAGTCCGTGGAAGTCGGCGGCAGAAGCATCCGATGTCGACATGTCGACCGCCTGCTTGTGGCCGTTCTTGCCCTCGATCGAGCCGGATTCGGGGGAGATCATCACGGGGGTTCCGCCCGCCTCGCTCACGGCCTTCCACGGTTCGGTGAGCTCCGAGTCCTCAAAGCCGTTCGTCGCAACGAATGCGATCTTCTTGCCGGTCAGGTCAGCCATGTGGGCTCCTCCTTCGATCAGTCCTCCGGTGCACCGGGTGGGCGCGCCGCCGTACGCGCACACCGTACGGCCGCTCGTCGCCGAGTTGTGCCGAGTCTCACGAACCTCGGAGAAAAGTCGTCGGGAGGCGGAATTTTTCCTCTCCCGCGTCGTTGAATAAACTTGAGTCGAAGGCACTCAACTTCAAGCCAGGAGGACACATTGCCTACATTCTTCGGACCCGTCGGCGGCGACGCATTCAATGAATTCCTCGCCCAGTTCCTGCAGGGCCAGCGCGCCGCCAGCCGCCCCATTGACATCACGCGCTTCCTCAGCCGGCGCACGACCGAGCTCATGGGTCGCGCCGCCCGCTTCGCCCGCGAGCACGGCCACAGCGAGGTCGACTCGCTCCACATCCTGCGTGCGCTGCTCGACGAAACCAGCATCCACGAGGCGTTCCGCGCCGTGCGCGCCGACCGCAAGCAGATCGCGAAGTCGCTCGAGCAGCGACTGCCCGCAGAGGGCGAACAGACGACGGATGCCCCGTCCCTCACGGGTGCCGCACAGCGCGCGCTCCTCGACGCCTACCAGGCCGCCCGCGCCTTCGGCTCCACCTACATCGACCCCGAGCACCTCTTCTGGGTGTTCGTCGCCAACCAGGATGCGCCCGCCGGCCAGGTGCTCGGGCAACACGGCGTCACGCCGCAAGCGCTGCAGGCGACGGCGGCGGATGGCGCGGTTTCGACAGGCTCAACCCGCGAGGGCGGCTCAACCCGCGAGGGCGGTTCGACCCGCGAGGGCACCGAGACGCCCACCCTCGACGAGTACTCGATTGACCTCACGGCCCGCGCCCGCGAGGGTGCCCTCGACCCGGTCATCGGCCGCGGCGAGGAGATCGAGCAGACCATCGAGATCCTCTCCCGTCGCACCAAGAACAACCCCGTGCTGATCGGTGAGGCGGGCGTGGGCAAGACGGCGATCGTCGACGGCCTTGCCCAGGCGATCGTCGACGGGGCCGTGCCCGAGCAGCTGCGTAACAAGCGAGTCGTGAGCCTCGACCTCCCCGGCATGCTCAGCGGCACCCGCTACCGCGGCGACTTCGAGGAGCGCCTCACGAACGTCATGGACGAGCTCAGCGCGAACCCCGACCTGATCGTCTTCATCGACGAACTGCACACGGTCGTGGGCGCGGGCGGTAGCGGTGAGGCGGGCGGCATGGACGCCGGCAACATCCTCAAGCCCCGCCTCGCCCGCGGCGAGCTGCACCTGATCGGCGCGACCACCCTCAAGGAGTATCGCCGCATCGAGAAGGACCCGGCGCTCGAACGCCGCTTCCAGCCCGTGCACGTGGGCGAGCCGAGCGTCGACGACGCCGAGCAGATCCTGTTGGGCTTGCGCGAGCGCTACGAGCAGCACCACGGCCTGCGCTACACCGACCAGGCCATCCGGGCCGCCGTCGAGCTGTCGCACCGCTACGTGACCGACCGGTTCCTGCCCGACAAGGCGATCGACCTGATCGACCAGGCGGGGGCACGGATGCGACTGCGCTCGGGCGTCGTCGCGGCGCCCGAGCAGACCCTCGCCGAACTTGAGGAGGCCAAGAACCAGGCCGTCGCCGAGGAACGCTACGAGGATGCATCCGCTCTCCGTGACCGCATCGAGAAGCTCAAGGCGGCCCCCGCCAGCGAAAATGCAGGGCTCGAGGTGACCGAGCGCGAGATCGCGGAGGTCATCTCGCGCGCGACCGGCATCCCCGCCGCGCGCCTCACCGAGGATGACCGCAGCCGCCTCGCCCGGCTCGAGGACGAACTCCACGAGCGCGTCATCGGACAGGACGACGCCGTCACGGCGATCGCCAAGTCGATCCGCCGCAGCCGCACCGGCCTCGGCGACCCGAACCGGCCCGTCGGCAGCTTCCTCTTCCTCGGCCCCACGGGTGTCGGCAAGACCGAACTCGCCAAGTCGCTGGCCAAGTCGCTCTTCGGCGACGAGAAGCGGATGCTGCGCTACGACATGAGCGAGTTCGGTGAGCGCCACACGGTTTCCCGCCTCGTCGGTGCCCCTCCTGGCTACGTCGGCTACGACGAGGCGGGCCAGCTCACCGAGCAGGTGCGCCGCAACCCCTACTCGGTCGTGCTGCTCGACGAGATCGAGAAGGCCCACCCCGACGTCTTCAACCTGCTGCTGCAGGTGCTCGACGACGGGCGGCTGACCGATGGGCAGGGCCGCACGGTCGACTTCCGCAACACGGTCATCATCATGACCTCGAACCTCGGCAGCGAGTTCCTCGCCTCCCGCACCGGAACGATCGGCTTCGCGGCGCCGGGGGAGCAGGCGACGGATGTCAGGGCTCGCGTCATGGGCAAGGTGCGCGAGGCGATGCGCCCCGAGTTCATCAACCGCATCGACGAGATCGTGCTCTTCCAGAAGCTCGACCGCGAGCAGCTGCGCGACATCGTGCGACTGCAGCTTGCGCGGTCGACGGAGCGGCTCGCGGCGCAGGGCATATCCCTGGTGGTCTCGGATGAGGCGGTCGACTGGATCGCGGATGCCGGCTACGAGCCCGAATACGGAGCCCGGCCGCTGCGCCGCGTCATCCAGCGCGAACTCGACGACCGCGTCGCCGAGCTGCTCGTGACGGGTGCGCTTGCCGAGGGTGACCGGGCGCGGGTGAGCGTCGCGGATGGCATCCTTTCGGTGAGCGGAGAGCGCGCGCTCGCGGCGGCATAGCTCGGCCCGACCCGCCCGCTGAGGGCAGAGAAACGGCCCTTCCCGACCGTCGGGAAGGGCCGTTTCTCGTCACTCGACGAGGCCCTCCGAACGTCGGTGGCTGCCCGTAGCCTCGAGGCCTGAAGATCGGAGCCCCAATGCCCGCGGTGAGGAATTTCCAGCGAATGCTTGCGTTGCAGCCAGCGCATCCGCTAACGTTTCCGGGCCGCGAAATTGACGTTCTGACACGCGTTCGCGACAAGCTCCGCACAATCAACCGAATCGCGACGCCGGCCGTTCCCCAAGGCCGCACAAGAAGAGAGAAAGGAGGGGATGACATTGATTACCGAAGCGAAGATCTGTGCCCCAGTCCCCTCCCACACCACTCCTTCCCACTAGACGCGCGCCTCATCCGGCGTGCGACGCCAGATTCGATGAGGTACACAGATTGTCTAGTCAGCACGAGCTCCCCCTCCAGGGCTGGAGCAAAGAACAACTCCCTCCGTTCAGCATCCCCGCGCGGGTACTCCGCGTAGACGGTGCCGCACTGCGGGTGGTCACAAGCGATGGTGCCCGCACCATCCGCAACCGCACGGGTCGCACGATCCCGGTGGGCGCATGGCTGGCGCTCGATGCCGGTTATCCGCACATCATCCGGGCGGCGCTCCCGCCGCGGGACGATCGCTACGAGATCGCCCTCGATGCGGAGCTCGCTCAGGTCCGCGCCGAGGTCGAACGACTCCAGGGCGAACTCAACCAGGTGCGCACTCTCGTCGCGCGCCTTGTGGAGCCAGCCCCGGTGGTCTGACCCCGGTAGCGGACTCGACGGCCACCAACGTCGGCGGCGCCAGCACTGCTGCAGTGCTGGCGCCGCAGGCATCCGTCGCGCCAGAATGGTGCACCGTGACCCCGAAACGATTCCTCATCCTTGCAGCCGTCCCGCTGGTCCTCGCCCTCACCGCCTGCGGCGCCTCCACTCCAGAGGAAGTCATTGCCGCGGTGGAACAGCGTGTTGACGACAGCCAGCAAGCAGGCTCCGCTGCAAGCGCCGAGATGCTCAGCTATGACGAGCTGCCCGACTGCGCCGAGGTGGCCTCCAGTGCGGGAGACCTGATCGGTGACTTCGTCCCGTCCCCGGACGGTCACGAGGGGGTCAACGAACAGCCACTCGCGATTGATCTCTCGTGCGTCTGGCTCACCCCGCAGACGGTCGACCAAGACCTGTCTGGCCTCGCCAAATTCGGCGGCATCAGCATCGGTGTCACGATCGAGAAGAACCCCTCCAGTCGCGCCGACAATGAGGCAGCCGGCCTGGTACACGAGTACGCTCCCGCGGACGATATCGGCGCCTACGTCCTCTCCCTCAATCCGGAGTTTGACCCGGCCGACGAGCTCTCCGCCATCGGCGTGATCGTCAACAAGGGCAATGTGAGCATCATCGTCAGCGCGGTGGGCCTCTACATCGACGCCGGCAACATCGTCGAGTCGCGCACCAACGCCCTCGGCATAGAGACGGCCCTGCGCATCCACGAGGCGATGCGAAGGTAGTGGCCGCACCCGCTCACACGGCAGCTGTTCGCGCGTTCAGTCACGTGCGGGCGCGACGTCACCACGTCGCGAGCGCGGTCACCACACTGTCCGTGAGCTTCTCGAAGCTGCGTTCGAGCTCGCGGGGGAGCGCGAACGCGCCGCCGGTCTCGAGCGCGATGAAACCGTGCAGGGCCGAGCGCAGGAACCGGGTGGCATCCACCGCGTCGTCGCCCTCAAGGTTGTAGCCCCGCAGCACGGCGAAGATGATCTCGACGAGCATCCCCGAGGCGCGCGCGTCATCCTCGTCGCCGGGGGCATCCGCCCGCACGGTGAGGGGATACTGCCCCGGATGCTCGACCGCCCACGCGCGATAGGTCCGCGCCATCGCCCGCACGGCGTCATCGCGCGAGCGGCCCATGGTGGCCCGGCCGAGCACCTCCGCCAACTCCTGCTTGGCACGGAGCATGATGCCGCGCTGCAGGGCGGGCAGCCCGTCGACGTGCTTGTAGAGCGAGGGCGCCCGCACGCCAAGCTGCTCCGCGAGGGCGGCCAGGCTGAGGTTGGCGGGATCAGTGTCGAGGAGCTGCGCGCCCCGCTCGACAACGGTCGTGTAGTCGAGGCCGGCCCTAGCCACGCGCGCTCACCCCACGCGCGAACTCGACGATCGCCGCCGCGGTCATCTGCGGCTGCTGCGCCTGTGGGTAGTGCCCCGCGTCCGGCACCATGACCAGTTCGCCGCGCAGGGCATCCGCGACCCACCGTGCCTCGGCGTGCGGGTCTTTGAAGTCGGGGTCCTTCTCACCCATCACAACGAGCGTCGGCGCGGTCACGGCCGGCAGGTTCGCCTCGGCGGGGGCGTGCGAGGTGCGGGTCGTCTTGCTGAAAGCGCGCGCATAGTCCCGCCGCCGCACGCTCGCGATTGCGCGCTCGCGATACTCCTCGAAGTCGGCGGGCTTCGCGCCCGCGTAGAGCGTCGGCATGTAGCCCTTCCACACGGCAGCGACCCAGAGTGGCGCCGTCAGCATCCGGAAGGCGATCCTCGAAACGGCACCGCCCGTGTCGCGCACGAAGGGGCCGACGAGCACGAGACCGCTAACGAGTTCCGGATGCTCGGCCGCGACGATCACGGCCGAGCCCGCCGCCATCGAGTTGCCGACGACGATCGCGGGTCGCCCGAGTTCGCGCAGGAGTGCCGTGATGTCGTCGGCGGTCGCCTCGTCGCCGTAACTCTCAAAGCCGGTGTCGGAGTCGCCGTGCCCTCGCAGGTCGGTCGTCGCGACCGTGAAGCCCGCCGCGACGAGAGCGGGCACGATGTGCCGGTAGTTCGAGCGTAGCTCGCCCATACCGGGCACGAGCAGAAGGAGTGGCCCCTCGCCCTGCACGTCGTAGGCGATGGCGCCCTGTGGGGCCCGTACCAGCTTCTGGGTCGAGGTCGTTGTCGTCATGTCGCCTACGATACATAGCTAATTAGCTATGCACAATAGCTTTCATGCAATTACTCGACGAGCCAGCGGATGTCCTCTGCCGTGAGCTTCTCCGAGAACACGCCGTCCGCATCCATCACCGAGGAAAACAGTTCGGCTTTTCGCCGGGAGAGCGCGAGCACCTTCTCCTCGATCGTGTCGGCCGCGATCATCCGGTAGACCATGACGTTGCGCTGCTGCCCGATGCGGTGGGCGCGGTCGATCGCCTGGTTCTCGGCGGCCGGGTTCCACCACGGGTCGAGCAGGAACACGTAGTCCGCCTCGGTCAGCGTCAGGCCGAAGCCGCCGGCCTTGAGGCTGATGAGGAACACGGATGCCTCGCCCTCCGTGAAGCCGTCGATCACCTCACGGCGGCGCCGCGTCGACCCGTCCAGGTACGAGTAGCGGATGCCCGCGGCATCCAACCCCGCGGCGACGACCTGCAGGTAGGACGTGAACTGGCTGAAGACGAGTGTGCGGTGCCCCTCGGCGGCGGCCTCCTTGAGCTGTTCGAGCAGCACTTCGAGCTTGCTTGACGGCACGCCCGCGTGGGCCTCGTCGATGAGGGTGGCGTCGAGCGCGAGCATCCGCAGCAGGGTCAGCGAGCGGAAGATGATCATGCGGTTGCGGTCGACATCGTCGATGAGTCCGAAGAGCTTCTGGCGCTCGCGCTGCAGCACCGTGTCGTAGAGGTGCCGGTGTTCGGGCTGCAGCTCGACCGTCACGACCTGCTCCTGCTTCTCGGGCAGGTCGGCCGCGACGAGCGCCTTGGTGCGGCGAAGCATGAGTGGGCGGATGCGGCGGCGCAGGCGCTCGAGGCGCTCGCGCTGCCCGCTCTCGATGGGGCGCACGTATTGCTCCGCGAAGCGCCGGGCTGAGGGGAAGAGCCCGGGCGCGACGATCGCGAAGAGCGCGCGCAGTTCCATGAGGTTGTTCTCCATGGGGGTGCCCGTGATGGCGAGCTTGAATGGGGCGACGATGTCGCGGGCGCAACGGTGCACGAGGGCGGCATGGTTCTTGACGAACTGCGCCTCGTCGAGCACGAGCCCCGCCCAGGTCGCGGCGCGGTAGTTCGCGAAGTCGAGGCGAAACAGCGCATAGGAGGTCACGACGATGTCGGCCGAGGGGTCGAGCTCCGCACCCGTCGTGCCGACCTGCTGCACGCGCAGCATGGGCGCCCAGCGCTCGGCCTCCGCGACCCAGTTCGACACGACTGAGGTGGGGGCGACGACGAGGAAGGGGCGGCGCACGCCCGCGGCGGTGTCCGAAGCCGTCGCGTTGCCGGTGCCTGGGCCCGCACCGTCGCCGGTTCGCGTGCCCGCGGCATCCGTGGCCGTTCGCCGCACATGCTCGACGAGCGCGAGCGTCTGCAGGGTCTTGCCGAGTCCCATGTCGTCGGCGAGCACGCCGCCCAGGCCGTGCGAGTGGAGGAACGCGAGCCAGTCGAGACCCTCCTGCTGGTACGGCCGCAGGGTTACGGCAAGGCCGTGCTCCACCCGCGGGATCTCGGCGGCGTCGAGCAGCCCGCGTGCGGCGGCCCGCCACTCGACCGCCTCATCCGTCTCATCCGCGAGGTCTTCGAAGTCGGCCCAGAGGCTCGCCTGGTAGCGGCTGATGCGGGGCTCGACCTCCCACTCCTCGATGTCCTGCGCCTCAGCGATCAGTTCGCGCAGGCGGTCGAAGACAGGCAGGGTCAGCTTGAGGTGCGTGCCGTCGACGAGCTTGAACTTCTTCTGCCCCTTCGCGAGCGCCTTGAAGAGCGGGCCGAAGGGGATGTCATACTCGCCCACCCGCACGATGATGCCGAGGTCGAACCAGTCCGGCTGGTCCGTCGGCACGGTCTTGATGATGAGCTGGGGCGGTTCGGGGTGCTCCTCGTCGCGCTCGGCGGCCGGGGGAGGCGCGGGTGCAGGCACTGTGACCGTGGCATCCGTGCTCGTGACGCCCACGCGGCGCTGCAGTTCGGGCACGAGCTCCGCGACGACCTGGTCGACGGATGCCGCGGGCACGACGATCGCGTCCTGCTGCAGCAGCGCCCTCCGCTCGGGCGTGAGCGGGCGGTCAAGCGGGGCCAGCTCGAAGCGGGGTGGCGTGAGCTCGAAGCGGTAGAGCCCGTGGTCGGCGATGACGCCGACGGATGCCGCGGCGGTCTGCTCCCCGTCGAACTCCACCCGCGGGGCCAGCGTCAGCCCCTCGGCGTTCGACGATGCGTCGAGCGCGACGCGGGCCTCGCGCCCGAGCAGCACCTCCGCGCCGCGGCTGCCGCCCGTGCTGCCGACGAAGGCGATGCCGAGCCCCGCAGCATCCGCCAACAGGTTCCACAGGAGCGGGCTCTGGTAGTCGTCGAGGTGCAGCCAGTCGCCGTCGCGGCCCGTGTAGACGTCGCGGACGGGCCGGTGCAGGGCGGCGAACTGGGAGAACCACGCGTGGTGCGCTTCGTCGAGGTTGGCTGCGCTCGCCTTGAAGGGAAGGTTGGCCCAGGAGAGTTCGGCGCGGGTCCAGTTGCCGGCCGTGCTGCGAGCGACGGGTCGCACCGCGAGACGCACCTCGCCGATGATCGCGGCATCCGCCGTGACGGTGCGCGCAACGGCGCCGCCCCAACGCCGTACGGCCGGCGGGATGAGCTCGCGCAACTCGAACTGCAGGGCCATCGCCCGGCCGTCGGATGCCTGAGCCTGACCGCCGACGAGCGCCTCAAGCCGACCGCGCCAGGCATCGTCGGGAGGCGTTGGCGAGGGCACCACCCGAGTCTGTCACGAGCATCCGACAGTCGCGGATGACGGCGGCCACTCAGCGTCGACCCCGCGCGCTCCCCGTAGAGTTCGATCATGAAACGCATCGACTACTACGGCCGCTCCTTCACCGTCTCCGACCGATTCGCCGACGGCTTCATCGGCTACGTCAACCACCTGGTCGCGAGCGGCAAGCCCTTCGGTGAGTTCTTCACGGTGCGCTGCTACATCAACAGCACCGACGGCGTGATGGATGTCTCGGTGCAACTGGTCTCGGGCGTCCCCGTACTCGTCTATCCGGCCTCGCCCGAGTTCGACGGCATGCCTGAGCCCGAGGACGAACCGCAGGTGCTCTCGCGCCTCGCCAAGCGCGAATGGGCCTGATTCCCTAGGGTTCCGCGCTAGGGGCGGATCGCATCCGGATGCAGTTCGCGCACCTCCCGCACCTCGACCGCCGAGCCGACCGCCTCGGCCATGCGGGCCGCGATCTCGAGCGCGCGCGACTCATCCGTCACCCGCACGACAATGAAGCGCAGCAGCGGCGTCGCCCCGGCGAGTGACCCGTCGTGGATGCCGCCGTGCCGGTCGACGAGGAGCGCGTCATGCCCGTCCTCTAATACCTCGGAGTAGACGAGTTCGCCGCTCTGCGCCAGCTCGTCATCGAGCTGCACCATGAAGGAGGCGACGCGCTCAGCCCATGTCGACCCGTGCGTGCGCACCTCGGACTCCTCGCCGAAGACCATGAGCATGAACTTCACCTTCATGGTCATTCCTCCTGCACGGCGTCGGTGACGGTGTCCCAGACGCCGAGGAGGTTGCCCTCGCTGTCCTTGAAGTAGGCGTAGCGCCCCATGCCCTCCATCGTCTGGATGGACGAGACCATCTGGCCACCCTTCGCCGTGATGGCGGCCACGGCATCCTCGATGCGGTCGACCGTGATGACAAAGGTCGGGTGCGGAACATCGCTGCCCCGCTGGTGGATGTCGCCGCCGATGCCGCCCTCGGCAGCCTCCACCATGATGTTGCCGTCGCCCCAGTCCTCCATCTTCCAGCCGAAGACCTCGGCATAGAACGACTGCGCCCGCTCGAGGTCATCGGCGGGGATCTCGAAGTGATTCACGATTGCCTTCATGGGGCAAGGGTGCGCCGCCGCAGTCCGGGAGTCAATAGGCGCGAGGATGTGCACATGATCTCGCTCACCGGGTTCGCCGTCGCGGCGCTGCTCCTCCTGCTGGCGGCGCTCGCCGTATTCCAGGTCGCCCTCATCGCGGGTGCTCCTCTCGGGCATTTTGCGTGGGGCGGCCAGCACCGCGTGCTTCCGGCAAAGTTGCGGGTCGGCAGCGTCGTCTCGATCGTGCTCTACGGCATCTTCGTGCTCATCATCCTCGCGAAGGTGGGGGCTGTGTCCCTCGACGAGACGGTGGCGGATGTCGCGATGTGGGTGCTCTTCGCCTACTTCGTGCTCGGCATCCTCATGAACGCCATCTCGCGTTCTAAGCCCGAGCGGTACCTCATGACGCCCGTGTGCGTTGTGCTTGCGGCTGCGTCACTGCTCGTCGCGCTGGGGTGACGCGGGGGTTACGGAGTCCGTTGCATCCGTGCCGTCGCCCTTCTTCGACCACCAGCGGGTCGCGAAGTAGAGGGCCACACCGACCGCGATCAGGATGAGTGCGCGGATCCACACCTCGCCCGACTGCTGCGTCATGAGGCCAATGCAGGAGAGGATCGCGAGCACGGGCACGAAGGTCCAGACCTTGAAGTGTTCGCGCTCGCCCTCGTCGCGGCGCAGCACGAGCACGGCCACGTTGGTGCTGAGGAAGACGAACAGCAGCAGGAGCACGACCGTGTTCGCAAGCGTGGAGAGGTCGCCCGTGAAGGTGAGGCCCATCGCGACGATCGTCGTGACGATGATGGAGACCCAGGGGGTTCCGCGGCGGGGGAGCACCTTGCCGAGCGGGGGCGGCAGCAGGCGCTGCTTCGCCATGCCGTAGGTGAGGCGGCTCGCCATGATCATCGTGAGGAGGCATCCGTTCGCGACCGCGATGAGGGCGATCGCGCTGAAGAGCCACGGCGGGATACCGGCGCCCGTCTCCTCCACGACGGCGAGCAGCGGGCCGGTGGACTCCGCGAGTTCCTCCGGCGCGAGGGTGACGGTGGATGCCGCGGCGACGAGCATGTAGAGCACCCCCGCGGTGAGGAGCGAGGCGAAGAGGGTGCGGGGGTACACGCGGGCGGGGTTGCGGATCTCCTCCACAATGTTTGCCGAGGTCTCGAAGCCCACATAGGAGTAGTAGGCGAGCAGCACGCCCGCCATGATCGCCAATGCTGGGGTCGTGTCGGGGTTGAACTCGGTGAGACGGCTGAAGTCGCCGTTGCCGCCGCCCACGAAGACGCCGACCGCGATGAGCACGATCAGCAGGCCTGTCAGCTCGATGGCCGTCATGACGAAGTTCGCCTGCATCGACTCCTTGATGCCGCGCAGGTTGATGAGCGCGACGAGCACAAGGAAGAGCACGGCGCCGAGGATGGGAGGGATGTCGATGAACGCGCCCAGGTAGTCGCCCGCGAACGCGAGCGCCAGTGCGGCCGCGCTCACGACGCCGGCCGCGAGCATCGAGAAGCCCACGAGGAATGACACGATCGGCGTCTTGAAGGCGCGCTCGGCGAAGACCGCCGAACCGCCCGCGCGCGGGTACTTCGTCACGAGCTCCGCATACGACCCGGCGGTCAGCAGCGCCAGGAGGAGCGCGATGCCGAGCGGCACCCAGATCGCGCCGCCCGTCTCGCCCGCCATGACGCCGACGAGCGCGTAGATGCCGGCGCCCAGCACGTCGCCGAGGATGAACAGGAACAGGAACAGGCCGGAGATGTTGCGCTTGAGCTTCGCGCTGGCCGGTGGCGTCTCGACTCCCGCAGGTGAGGTCATGAGGCAGAAGGTAAGCCCGAACCGCTCCGCCGGCAATGCTTGCGGGCGCCGGAGGCTGGGAGTATGCGGGCCTAGATGAGGCCCCGGAGGAGCTCCTCCGGCGTGACGCCGCGATCGCGGGCCCGGCGGAGCAGGCGCTCGTGCTCGTCCTCGGTCAGCGAGATGGTGAGCGGATGCCACGTGGGTGCGTCGAGCGAGAAGAGGGCGTCGTCCTCCCCCGTGAACCGGTCGTCGATGTCGGCATCCGGCACCTCATCCGTGGGGTCGATCACTGGGCGGGGCTCGCTCACTGCCGGTGTGCCAGTGCTCACCGTGTGGCCCGCCGTGAAGCCGGGGCCGCTCGGCACGGGGGCGCCGCGGCGGTAGGCCTCCGCGACGGCGCGGGCACGGGCATCCGCCGCCTCATTGAGCTCGTGGCCGACGTGGCCCTTGACCCACTCGAAGGTGAAGTCGCGACCCTTGAGTGCCTCGTCGAGCTCCTTGAGCAACTCGACGTTCATGACGGGGGAGCCGTCGGCTTTGCGCCAGCCCTTGCGCTTCCACCCCGGCATCCACTTGGTGACGGAGTTGATGACGTACTGGCTGTCGCACAGCACCAGCAGGTCGTCGTCGACGTGGGCGGTCGCGCGGAAGAGCTCGAGCACGGCCTTCAGCTCGCCCTGGTTGTTGGTGGCGTGCTTCCAGCCGCCGGCGTCCCAGCATCCGTCGTCGACGTACCAGGCCCAGCCGGCGGGGCCGGGGTTTCCGAGTGCTGAACCGTCGGCGGCGGCGATGATCGTCATTCGGCAATCGTAGCTTCGCGCCCCGACACCGGATGCTTGACATGCAAGTGAACGCTTGCCTATGCTGGGCGCGTGAGCGACGTCTACAAGGCCCTGGCCGACGAGACGCGCCGCCTCCTGCTAGACGAACTCATGCAGCGCGATGAGCAGACCCTCTTCGAGCTGTGCACCAAACTCGCCATGCACCACGACCTGACCCCCACCCGGCAGGCGGTGTCGCAGCACCTCGACGTGCTCGAAGCGGCGGGACTCGTGCGCACGGAGCGCCGCGGGCGCTACAAGCTCCACACCATCAACACCGCCCCGCTCGCGCAGATCGCCGAACGGTGGCCCATGCGAAGGACACGCACATGAAGCTCCAGACCGTCAGCATCTTCGTCGACGACCAGCAGCACGCACTCGAGTTCTACACGGGCACGCTCGGCTTCGAGGTCGCCGCCGACATTCCCATGGGTGAGCACCGCTGGCTCACCGTCGTGGAGGCGGGCAAGCCGGACGCGACGCAGATCTCGCTTGAGCCGAAGGCGCATCCGGCCGCCGGTGCCTACGCGGATGCCCTCCTGGAAGACGGCATCCCCTGCTGCGTCATGGCGGTCGACGATGTGCAGGCCGAGTACGACCGGCTCGTCGCCGAGGGCGTGACCTTCACGCAGCCGCCGAGCAACCTGGGCCCCGTCACGGTCGCCGTGCTGGACGACACCTGCGGCAACCTCCTGCAGATCGCCCAGTTCCACGGCTGAGCGGCGGTCTAGGGCTTCGGGATGACCGTCAAGACGCGCGTGATGAACTCGAAGTAGGAGTTCATGTAGCCGGTGAGGAACTCCTTCGTCGACTCATTCGTCACCTCGCCGTCGTCGGTGATGAGGCCGGGCGTGATCTGGATGTAGGCCTCGGGCGAGTTCATCTGTGGCGAGTCACAGAAGCTCAAGACGCTACGGAGGTTCTGCTGTGCGACGGCCGTGCCGATCGCGCCAATCGACGCCCCGATGACCGCGGAGGGCTTGCGCGCGAAGGAGTTCTGCCCCCAGGGCCGGCTCGCCCAGTCGATCGCGTTCTTGAGCGCACCGGGGATGGCCCGGTTGTACTCGGGGGTCACGAAGAGCACGGCGTCGACGGATGCGATGGCCTCCTTCAGCGCGCGACCCTCGGCCGGATAGTCGTTGTCATAGTCGTAGCTGTAGAGCGGCAGGTTCGCGATGGGAATCTCGGTGAACTCGAGCTCCTTGGGGGCGAGTTTGATGAGCGCCTTCGAGAGAGTGCGGTTGATGGATGCGGTCGCGAGGCTTCCCACGAAATAGCCGACCGTGTAGGGCGGTTCGTGGTGGTGGATCTCCGGCATGGCGTGCCTCCTTGGCGTCGTTGGCGTGCGGATGCCCGCCACGCTAGGCCGCGGACCCTCAACATTGGGCGAGAATCAGGCGACTCACTGGTGATGCACCGGTGCTGCTGCGGGCCTCACTCAGCGCGCGTTCACATGCGATCGCCCGGGCGCCGCTGTCGGAGGGCGCTGCCAGACTGGGCGGGTGAAGCATCCGTTCGAGCGCGTCGTGCAGGAGCATGGTGCGACCGTGCTGCGCGTGTGCCGGGCCGTGCTCGGAGTGCAGGACGCGGATGACGCGTGGTCGGAGACCTTCCTCGCCGCGCTGCGCGCCTATCCTTCCCTGCCCGACGGCGCCAACGTCGAGGCGTGGCTCGTCACGATCGCGCACCGCAAGGCGATCGACGTGATCAGGGCGCGCGAGCGTGCTCCGCTGCCGGTCGCGGAGCTTCCCTCCACAGGGCCCGCACCGGCCGCGGATCCAGACCTCTGGGCCCTCGTCGCCACCCTGCCGGATCGGCAGCGGCAGGCTGTCGCCTACCACTTCTTCGCGGGACTCCCGCACTCCGAGGTCGCCGCCATCATCGGCTGCACACCGGATGCCGCACGCCGGGCCTCCTCAGACGGCGTCGCCGCCCTGCGAGCGAAGTGGCAGCCCTGACAATCTCGGCACCCGACCTCACATCCGTGCCCTCCCGCGCGTCTACAGGGAGACGGCATCACGACAAGGAGCTCCCATGACCACGATCTTCGAAGGCGCACCACCCGCGCTGCAGCCCGACCAGCCGGAGGAGGCGGCGGCCCTCTCCCGACTGCACGCACGACTCGAGACGGATGCCGCGGCATCCGACCTCCTCGACGTCGCCTACCGCACGGTCGACACCCCGGTCGGGGCACTGCTCCTCGCCGCGACCCGCGAGGGCCTCGTGCGCCTCGCCTTCGAACGAGAGGACTTCGACACCGTGCTCGAGGCGCTCGCCGCCCGGGTGAGCCCGAGGCTGCTGGCGTCGCCCGCCCGACTGGACGCTGCCGCCCGCCAGGTCGATGAGTACTTCGCGGGCACGCGCCGCACCTTTGATGTGCCGCTCGACTGGCGGCTGACGAAGGGTTTCCGCCGCACCGTGCTCGAACACCTCGCGGGCATCGGCTACGGGGTCACCGAGAGCTACACCCAGGTCGCCGCCGCGACGGGCAGCCCGCGGGCCGTGCGCGCCGTCGGCACCGCCTGCGCGACCAACCCGCTGCCCATCGTCGTGCCGTGCCACCGAGTGCTGCGCTCCGACGGATCCCTCGGCGGTTACCTCGGCGGGCTCGATGCCAAACGCGTGCTGCTCGGGCTGGAGGCGGCAGCGTGAGCGCGGGGACGGAGGGGGCGGCGACGACTGCCGAGGCTGGCGCTGCGCTCGGGGCGGCTGCGCCTGCCCCTGGCGCCGGTGCTGACGTGGGCGCGCCTGTCTCGCCCGCGCTTAGCGCGGCTCCCGAACCGTCGCCCCTCGTCGTAGGCGAAGACGGACTCGCGCGGCCTTTGTGGGCATCCCGTGATCCGCTCATGCGCGAGTACTACGACAGCGAGTGGGGTATGCCCG
Source organism: Salinibacterium sp. GXW1014 (assembly GCF_044769865.1). Lineage (NCBI taxonomy): Bacteria > Bacillati > Actinomycetota > Actinomycetes > Micrococcales > Microbacteriaceae > Salinibacterium > Salinibacterium sp. GXW1014. Next base: position 475,532 of record NZ_JBIZWA010000001.1, on the reverse strand, counting down.
TGCGCGACGAGCGTGGAGTCTTCGAGCGGCTGAGTCTCGAGGCGTTCCAGTCCGGCCTTTCGTGGGCGACGATCCTGCGCAAGCGCCCTGCCTTCCGTGCGGCATTCCACGACTTCGATCCCGACACGGTCGCGGGCTACGGCGAGCCAGACTTCGATCGGCTCATGGCCGACGCGGGCATCGTGCGCAACCGCCTCAAGATCGCGGCGACCATCCAGAACGCCGCCGCGACGGTCGCGTTGCGCGAGGAGGGCGGTCTCGCCCAGTTCGTCTGGTCGTTCCAGCCGGCTGAAACGCCCAAGCCAGTCACCTTCGCGGATGTCCCCACCACCTCACCCGAATCGGTCGCCCTCTCGAAGGCACTCAAGAAGAAGGGGTTCACCTTCGTCGGCCCAACGACCATGTACGCCCTCATGGAGGCCATCGGCATCGTCGACACGCACCTCCGCGGCAGCCACCGCCGCGGCAGCTCGGGGGTGTGGGCGGAGTAGGTGTCGTGGGGTTCGGGGCCGAGCTGTGGTGATGCGTGGCAACAGCAGCCAGCAGCCGCCTTCGGCAGCCACCTCCGGCAGCCGCCTCCGGCAGCCGCCTCCGGCAGCCGCCTCCGGCAGCCACCTCGGGCTGCAGGTGCGACAGGGCCGCACCGCTGCGTGCGGTGAGTGGCAACGATTTCAGCGCGACACGCCGGCTGGCGTCGAGGACGAGTGGCATGTCGCGGAAAAACGTTGCCGTTCACCGCAGGTCGTTGCGATGCCGGGACAGCCCCCCTCACGCGTCGAAGCGCGCGCCCTCCCACCTGGACCCGCGAAGCATGAGCACCAGCACGACCAGCTGACCTGCCGGGATGAGCGCGAGCAACGCCCAGGCGCCCGACAGGTTGGAGTCGTGGAGGCGGCGAACGGCGACCGTAACCCCGGGAACGAGTGTGAAGAGGATCCACCCCGCGCCGAGGATCGCGAAACCCGCGACCACCGCCGACTCGGAAGGGCCGGTCGCGCTCGCTGTGAAGACGGCAAGGTCGGCGAAGAGTCCCGAACCGAACGGCCCGACTCGCAAGTTCGACTGCGGAGCCGATCCGGCCGCCAGAAGGGGTATGGCGAACAGGCAGACCCCGACGACGAGGAGGTTGACGAGCATCCACCACCAGTACTCACTGCGGCTGGCGCGGCCGCGCAGGAGGAACGCGTTCCCCACGAACCGCGCCATGGCGGTCGGCAGGGACGCGCCGGAAGCGGGCGGGGCATCCGCGAGCACTCCGGTGGCGTAGGTCACAGCCCGATCCTAGGGGAGGAGCCCTCAGTTTCGATAGGGCGCCCGCATGCCGAAGTGATCGCGCAGGGCGAGGTCGGCGGCGTACCAGCCGTTCATCCCGTGGACGGCCGGTCCCGGGGCCGTCGCCGCGGAGCACAGGTACAGGCCGTCGACGGGAGTGCGCCACGGGGTGCGCGAGATCACCGGACGCTTGACGAGCTGCAACAGGTCGAGCGCGCCGGAGAAGATGTCCCCGCCGATGTAGTTGGCGTTGTGCGCCTCGAAGTCGCTCGTCGACATCGTGTTCGAGGCCACGATGAGGTCGCGGAACCCCGGAGCGAAGCGCTCGATCTGCTGAATGACCGACTCCGTGACATCCGCCGTGCTGCCGTTGGGCACGTGCGTGTAGGTCCACAGCACGTGGTGTCCGGCCGGCGCGCGGGAGGGGTCGACGAACGAGGGCTGCACCGCCAAGACATACGGCTTCTCGTGTACCCGCCCCCGCGCGACCTCGCGCTCGGCGGCCACAATCTCCTGACGCGAACCGCCCACATGCACGGTCGGCGAGAGCGCGACCTGCGCGTTGCTCCACGGCACGGGCCCGGAGAGCGCGAAGTCGACCTTCGCCGCCGCCTGCCCGTAGCGGAACCGGCCGATCGCCCGCGCATACTTCGCCGGCAGCTCGGTGAAGCGGGCGAGCATCCGCGGGGTCGTGTCGAGCAGGGTGATCTTCGACGGTTCGAGGTCCTTCGCGGAGGTTACCGTCGTGTTTAGACGGACGCGCCCGCCCATCGCCTCGAAGTCGGCGGCCATGGCATCCGCGATCGCCTGGGAACCCCCGAGCGGCATGGCCCAGCCGCCGGCGTGCGCATGGGCCGCCAGCAGGATGCCCGCGCCGGAGGTCGTGAGCGACGGTTGGGAGTGGTTCGTGTGGGCGGCGACGCCCGTGATCATCGCGCGGGCCGCCTCGCCTGAGAAGCGTCGGTTCCAGCTCGCGGAGGTGCCCTGCTCGAGCGTGCGGAGTCCGTAGAGCACCGCCGCCGGGATTGAGTCGGGCACCCGCAGGAGCTGCGATCCCGTGAAGTCGACGATGCCGTCGATGCGCCCCAGCAGCGGTGAGAAGAAGCGGCGCCACGCTCTGCCGTCGGGGCCGAGGTCCTCGACCGTGCGGTCGAGCGAGTGCCACGCGATGCCGGCCCGGCCCCCGTCGAGCGGATGCGCATACGACGCCTCCGGAATGACGAAGTCGACGCGGCGCTCAAGGCCCCACGCCTGGAAGAAGGGCGACGCCAGCGCCGCCGGGTGCACAGCCGAGCAGACGTCATGCAGGTAGCCGGGGCCCGTCAGCTCGCGCGTCTGCAGGCCGCCGCCCACGACATCCGCCGCCTCGGTCAGCACGACGTCGAGGCCCGCCTTGGCGAGCGTCAGCGCGGCGGCGAGACCGTTGGGCCCGGCCCCCACCACATTCGCATCAACCACGGGCACCATCCTGCCCGGGTTGGCGGGTGCCAGGGTCCGGCTCGCCCGGTTCAGCGCTCGGGTCGGGCTCGCCGGCCGGGTTTTCGACGTCGACGGCGTTCGCCTCGTCGGGGTCGACGTCGGCGTCGCGCGCGGGTGCCTCCGCCGCCGTCGTCGCGTCCGCCGTGGTCGCGTCCGCCGCTGTCGCGCCGCCCGCAGCCGATCCAGCCACCTCGTCTAGATGCCACGCTCGGTTTTCGGCAGGATGCTCGCGCCGCGGTCTAAGCGGCCTGCCGAAAAGTGAGCGCGGAGCATCCGGAGTGGTGTCGGAGCCCGCACCCGGAGTTGTGCCCGAGCGCGCATCCGCACCGGTGCCCAGCGTCGTACCGCCGCCACGCGACGCATGCCCGGGCCCAAGCTGCACGGGCCCCACAAGCTCGTCGATCGGCGCGCGCACCCACCACAGCCCGCGCTCGCGCCGCTCCTCGCGCGTCGCGAACCGGTAGAGGAACACGCGCGCACGCACCCACGAGGGCGGGGCCCCATCGAAGGGGTTGAGCCGCAGCATCCGGAGCACCCCCTTGTCGCCCTCGAGCAGGCGGATGAGCAGCACGCTGAACCACCGCTCCTGTCGGCCGAGCGCCAGGAACCACATGAGCCAGTCGAGGCGCAGATGGTACGGCGCGAACTGCCGCGGCACCCGCGTGGGGTCGCCGGGCTTGCCCTTGAACTCGTATTCCCGCCATCCGCGGTCCGGCGTCGGTGCGCGGGTGCCCTCGATGACGATCTCGTAGCGCTCCTTCGTGACGGTGCCGAACGCGCCGTACGCGTTCACGAGGTGGTAGCGGTTGAAGCTCGCGTTCATGAGCTGGTTGCGTGAGAAGAGGTTCAGCAGCGGGCGCCAGCTCAGCACGACCAGGAACGCGGATGCCACGAGCACGACGATCGCGAACCACGCGTGCTCATCGGCCACACCGAAGGTGCCGGCCTCGCCGCGCCCCGGTAGCACCCACCCGGGCACCCAGGGGTCGAGCGCGGTCGCCGCCTTCACGAGCCACGGGAAGTCGGCGATCGCCGAGAAGGCGAGCACGATGCTGAGCCAGTTGAGCCACGCGAAGTTTCCGGTCAGCACGAGCCAGCCCTGCGTGCCGATGATGATGACGGCGGCCACCGAGGAGGCGATCTGTGCGACCGGATGCGGGATGAGCGCCGCGAAGAGAAACCACGGCACGATGAGCTGCGCGAAGTGGGAGCCGAGCACCTCGGACTTGTGGAACCACGCCGGCATGAGGTGCGCGAAGCGGCTGAGCGGCCCCGGCATGGGCTGCGTCTCGTGGTGGTACATGAGGGCCGTGAGGTCGCGCCACTCCTCGCCGCCGCGCATCTTGATCATGCCCGCCCCGAACTCGAGCCGGAACACGAGCCACCAGCACAGCACGATGATCGGCAGGGGCGGCGGCACCTCGTTCGAGCCGAGGAACGCCACGATGAACCCCGCCTCGAGCAGCAGGCTCTCCCAGCCGAAGCCGTAGAAGGTCTGGCCGACGTTGACGATCGAGAGGTACAGGGTCCACATCAGGAGGAACACGAGCAGGGGAACCCACGGTGGCCCCATCTGCGGCAACCCGACGACGACGGATGCCGCGGCGAGGGCCCCGACGAGGCAGACGAGCCGAAGCATCCGGTCGCTGTAGTGCCAGTGGAAGATGCTCGGCGCCTGTCGGAAGGTCACGCGGCGCAGGAACGCGGGCGTGGGCGAGAGGCCGCGCTCGCCGAGGAGCGCGGGGAACTGGTTGAAGCTCGACAGGAAGGCGACGAGGAACACGGCGGCGACGCCCCGCTGCAACACCTGCCGCGCGAGCTCGTACTCGGGCGCCCACATCCACTCCATGCGGCAGACGGTAGGAGCGGGACACCGTGGGCGCTCTCACCTGGCACCCAGCCGGGGTGCGAGTTACGGCGTCGGCGTGAGCGCGTCGTACGCCCGGAACGACGGCGTCAACCGAAGGCACAGCGCGATGAGCGCGATGATCAGGATGCCGCCGAGCAGCGGCGGGAACCACAGCCCCGCCACGAGGGCAACCGCGCCGACGTAGAAGTCGCCGATGCGGGGTCCGCCGGTGACGACGACGATGAAAATGCCCTGCAGGCGCCCGCGCATGTTGTCGGGCACGGCGGTTTGCAGCATGGTCGAGCGGAAGATGGCGCTGACGTTGTCGGATGCCCCTGTGCCGGCCATCATGATCGACGCCAGCACGAGGGCGGTCAGGTTTGCGCCGGCGATGTCTTCCGTGTCAGCGGCGAAGCCTCCGAGCTGCACGACCGCGATGACGACGCCGAAGCCGACGACGAAGGCGCCGTAGGCCGCGATGGACCAGCCGATCGCGATGCCGTGCCGCCGCACGGTGCCGAGCTTGCCGGAGAGCAGGCTGCACAGCAGGGTGCCGATCGCGCCCGATGCGGTCAGGATGCCGACCGTCACGGCCCCGCCCCCGATGAGCAGCGCCCCGACGGCCGGGAACAGCGCATGCGGTCGGCCGAAGGTCATGGCGATGATGTCGACGATGAACGACATCCGGATGTTCGGCGCCCGCTTGAGGAACGCGAGCCCCTTGCGCACCGATTCGAGGCCGGGCCTGTGCAGTTCGCCCTCGGGGGTGATGGAGGGCAGCGAGATGATGCCGAGGAACGCGGCGCAGAACAGTACGACGTCGAGCGAGTAGGTCCACGCGAAGCCGAAGCTCGCGACGAGCACGCCGGCGATCGCCGGGCCGACCGTGATGGCCGCGCCCATGCTCATGCCCTGCAGGGCGGATGCTGCGGGCAGCAGGTGCCGCGGCAGCAGGCGCGGCGTGATGGCGTTGCGGGTGGCCCCCATGATCGTGGCCGCGACCGAGTTGAGGGTCGTGAGCGCGTAGAGGTGCCAGAGCTGCTGCACGTCGAGCCAGGTGATCGTGGCGAGGGTCGCGATCGCGAGCCACGCGACGACGGCGGCCGTGAGGGCAACGCGCCTGCGGTCGAAGGCGTCGGCGAGCATCCCGCCGTAGAAGCCCGCGAGGATCATCGGCACGAGCGCGATCGTGCCGACCATGGCGACGGCGAAGGTCGACGCTGTCATCGAGTAGACGTGCAGGCCGACGGCGACGACCGTCATCTGGCTGCCGATCGTCGCGATCGCGGTGCCGATCCACAGGCGGGCGAAGGCGGGGCTGTGCTTGAGCGGCGTGAGGTCGATCAGGTGCTCGAGGCGCCGACTCTTCGGGGGTGTTTCAGGCGCAGGCACCCGAAAAGCCTACGCCGTGCGGTCGCCCTCGCCCGTCACGGATGCAGCAGCGCGCTGGCGCCGCCGCCGACGCAGCAGCGCCAGGGTCAGCAGCAGCGCGATCGCGGGCACGATGAGCCACGGCAGGATGACGCCGAGCGCGACGAGCAGGAACGACACGAAGCCCACGAGCGCCTCCCATCCGGCGACGAGTCCCGTCCAGAAGGTGTCGGGTTCGTCGACCGGGGCGTCGGCCTCCGAGCCGAGGTGCACGGTGATGGTCGAGTAGTCGACCTGATCGGCGATCGAGCGGCGCTGGGACTGCAGCGACTCAAGGTCTGACTGCCGTTCCGAGAGCGTCGACTCGATCGTGATGAGGTCGCTCGTCGTGTCGGCGTCGACCATGAGCGCGAGCAGGCGGTCGACGGATGCCTCGAGCGCCGTGATGCGCGCGTCGAGGTCTTTGGCAACCGAGGTGACGTCCTGCCGGTAGGTGCGGGTCTCCTCGACCTCGCCGAGTTCCTCGAGGTCATTGAGGGTGCCGCTGAGCTTGGCCGAGGGGATGCGCACCGTGAGCTCGGCGCGGCCCGGATCGTCGTCGCGCGGCGCGGTCTCCGAGCGGTTGTCGACGTGGCCGCCCGCGCGCTCCACGATGTCGGCGGCCTCGTCAGCCGCGTCGCGCGGGTCCTCGACCGTGAGCCACAGGTCGCCTGTGACGATGACCTGCCTGTCGTCGGCTTGCTCAACAAGTCGGTCCTCCGAGACCTCGGGCATCGCCTCGTTGGGTGCCGCCCCGCCGGAGTCGTAGCTGGCCTCCGAGAACCCGCCTCGGGCATCCGCAGAGCAGCCGGTGAGTGCCGCGAGCGTCAGCAGGATCGTGGCCGGGAGCAGCAGTCGTCGCCTCATGGGCTCAGGCTATGGGTGAGGAGAAGCAGAGCACTACCCAACGTTTGCAACGATTCGGGCGTCAGGCCCGGCCCAGTGCCCGCTGCCATAATCGGCAGCATGACCCTCGGCAGCAGCATCCGCACCGCCCTTGCCGCCGTCGGCCTCGCGCCGCGGCCCGTGCTGCATGTTGCGAGCGATGTGGGGGAGGGTCCCGTCGTCATCCTGGTGCACGGCATCGCGTCGTCGTCTGTCACGTTCCAGAACCTCGTGCCGCTGCTCGAGCGCGACCACCGCGTCATCTCGATCGACATTCTTGGGCACGGGGAGTCGCCGGTGCCCGCAAACGCCGAATACACGATCGAGGAGCACGTCAAGTGGCTCCAGCGCACCATCAAGAGGCTGCGCATCCGGGGCGAGTACACGATCGTCGGTCACTCCCTCGGCGCGTTGATCGTGTCCCGCCACGCGCGGGTCACTCGCGACGAGATCGAGAAGGTCGTGCTCGTCAGCCCACCCATCTACCTCGCGCCGCAGGAGATCGGCGACCCGGTGGAACGGGCAGCCGTGGGCGCCTACCTGAAGGCCTACGAGTACCTGCGCAGCCACAAGGAATTCACGCTCAAGCGCGCGGCGATGATCGCCCGCTTGGTGCCCATTCGCAACGTCTTCGAGATCACGGAGAAGAACTGGCAGGCCTTCGTGCTCTCGCTCGAACGCTGCATCGAGTCGCAGACGACCGTGAGTGACATCGCCGCAATCCGTGCGCCCGTCGAGATCGTCTACGGGGCGCTTGACCAGTTCATAGTGCCCGGCAGCATGAAGTTCATCAAGAACATGCGCAACGTCACCGTGCGCCGGGTCGAGATCAACGACCACATTGTGCGGCGTCGCCTCGCGCGGGAGGTCGCCGCCGCCATTCGCGGGGAGCAGGCCGAGGCCAAGGTCGAGTCGACGGCGGAACAAGAGTCCCGCGACGAGCAGGCAGCGGCAGCCGACGCGGGGTAGCGTCGAGGCATGCACACTCGCACTCTCGGCCGCACGGGCCGCACCGTCTCAGTCATCGGCCTCGGAACCTGGCAGCTCGGCGCCGACTGGGGTGATGTCAGCGAAGCGGATGCCACGGCCGTCCTCGACACGGCCGTGCAGTCCGGCGTCACCTTCTTCGACACCGCCGACGTCTATGGCGACGGTCGCAGCGAGAGCATCATCGGCCGTTACCTCGCCGACAACCCCTCCCTCGACATCACGGTGGCGACCAAGATGGGCCGACGCGAGGAGCAGGACCCCGCCAACTTCACGCTCGAGAAGTTCCGCGAGTGGACCGACCGCTCGCGCCGCAACCTCGGCGTCGACACGCTCGACCTCGTGCAGCTGCACTGCCCGCCCACGCCCGTCTTCTCGAACGACGCCGTCTACGACGCGCTCGACACCCTCGTCGAGGAGGGCGCGATCGCCAACTACGGCGTCAGCGTCGAGACCGTCGATGAGGCGCTCGCCGCGATCGCGCGCCCCGGCACCGCGTCTGTGCAGATCATCCTCAACGCCTTCCGCCTCAAGCCACTCGACGCTGTACTGCCTGCGGCTCGCGATGCTGGAGTTGGCATCATCGCTCGCGTGCCCCTCGCATCCGGGCTCCTGAGCGGCAGGTACACGACCGAGACGACCTTCGCCGAGAACGACCACCGCACCTTCAACCGCGGCGGTGAGGCCTTCGACGTGGGCGAGACGTTCTCGGGCGTCGACTTCGAGGCCGGCGTCGCGGCGGCGCAGGAGTTCGCGGCCCTGATCGCGGGGGAGCCCGCGGCATCCGGATATTCGACCGCGCAGGTCGCCCTCGCGTGGGTCGCACAGCTCGACGGCGTGAGCTCGGTCATCCCGGGCGCGCGCAACCCCGAGCAGGCCGCTTCGAACGCGGCCGCGGGTGAACTCCCACAGCTCAGCGAGGGCTTCACCGCGGGCGTGCGCGACATCTACGACCGCTACTTCCGCGCCGCCGTCCACCCGCGCTGGTAACTCGCGATCGACCCCCGCTGAGATCCGACTTGAGCACCTTCAGGTACCCCGGGAGGGTGCAGAAGACAGATCTCACGGGCAACCCGCGCTGGTAGCCGCGGCTCACTCCTTGAGGGTGAGCACCGGCTCCGTGTCGGGGATGGGGCTCGCATCGCGGCCGCGCAGGTCGGGGCCACGGAAGAAGACGGCGACGATGACGCCCGCGAACGCGAACACCGCCGCCACCCAGTAGGCGCCGACGGCATCGAAGCCGTCGATCATGAAGCCGGCGAGGGCCGAGCCGATCGCGGCACCGATCAACTGGCCCGTGCCGATCCACCCGTAGGCCTCGGCGGTCTCGCTGAACTTGACGCTCGCCGAGGTGATCGTGAACATCGCGGCGAGGGCGGGCGCGATGCCGACCCCGGCGACGAAGAGCGCGACCGAGATCCACCACAGTTCCAGGATGAGCATGGATGCCGCGAGGCCCACGAAGACGATGCCCATGCGGCGGGCCAGCGCCCACGGGTCGATCTGCCGGTGACCGAATACCAAACCGCCCGCGAGCGAGCCGACCGAGAAGATGGCGAGGGCGATTCCGGCGCTCGCGTCGCCATGGCCGAAGGTCGCGACGACCCCGGCCTCGATGGCGGCGCATGCGCCGACGAGGAGGAAGCCGAGGCCCGTGGCGAGCAGTACGCTCGGCCGACCCAGCACGGCCCCCATTCGTCTGCGGGCGCGGGGGATGCGCACCTGGCTGAGTTCGCGCGCCGCGACGAACCACGCCGTGCCCACGACGAGGAACACGAGCGCGAGCAGGATCGCCTGCCGCGTGCCCACCTGGGTCGCGACGAAGGTGGTGACGACCGGGCCGACGACCCAGATGATCTCCTGAGCCGAAGCGTCGAGCGAGAAGAGGGGGGTGAGCTGCTTCGCGGGCACGAGCTTGGGGTAGATGGTGCGCACGGCAGGCTGGATGGGCGGGTTCGATATGCCCGCGACAAAGCCGACCACCATGTAGAGCGCGACCGACATCTCGACGAGCGCGATCGTCGCCACGGCGGCAGCGCAGACGGATGCCGTCAGCACGATGACGGGCCGCATGCCCCAGACCCCCATCCACCTGGTGGTGACTGGCCCGGCGATGGCCTGCCCGATGCTGGTGGCGGCGAGCACGAGGCCGGCCGCGCCGTAGGAGTCGTGCACCTGCTCGACGTGCAGGAGGAAGGCGAGCGAGAGCATCCCGCCGGGGAAGCGTGCGACCAGCTGCGACCCCATGAGGCGCCCAACGCCGCGCGTCTTCAGCAGGTCGATATAGCGCTTCACAAGAGCACGAGTCTAGCCCCCGCGGATGCCCTTTCGCGGCGCCGCAGGGGGCGGATTCGGATGTCGGTGGCAGCGGGCAGGATTACTGCACAGGCTGTGCAGAACTCGGCGAAGTTATGCACATCTGTGGACGACACGCCCACTAGATATAGGGATATGTTCTCGGGCATACCCCGCTATATAGTGGTCGAACGCTCAATCGGCACAAAGGGGAAAAAGAGTGGGAATCACCGTAGTCAAGCGCGATGGCACACGCGAGCCATACGATGCGAACAAGATCAACCTCGCGATCGAAGAGGCCAGCAAAGGCCTCGACGAGAACATCACGTGGGTGACGCAGATCGCGAGCGAGCTTGAGCTCACACTCTTCGATGGCATCACGACGCAGCAGCTCGATGAGGCCGTCATCCAGGTGGCCCTGCAGAACGTCAAGGACGACCCGGCCTTCGACACCGTCGCGGCGCGCCTCCTCCTGAAGACGATCTACAAGCGCGTGCTCGGCGACTACGAGAACGACGACGACCTTCGCCGCCTGCACGTCGAGCACTTCGGCCCCAACATCCGCCGCGGCGTCGAGGAGGGCCTCCTTGACCCGCGCCTCGTCGAGCTCTTCGACCTCGACCAGCTGGCGGCCGCCCTCGATCCAAAGCACGACGAGCTGCTCAAGTACATCGGTGTCGTCACGCTCAACAACCGCTACGGCATCAAGGGCCGCAACGGCGACGCCCTCGAGGTTCCCCAGTACTTCTGGATGCGCATCGCGATGGGCCTCTCACTCAATGAGCCCGACCCCAACGCCACCGCCATCGCGTTCTACGACAAGATGTCGAAGCTCGAGTACCTCGCGGCCGGCTCGACGCTCGTCAACGCGGGCACGATCTACCCCCAGCTCGCGAACTGCTTCGTCATGGAGATGCAGGACGACATGGAGCACATCGCCAAGACGACGCGCGATGTCATGTGGCTCACGAAGGGCACGGGAGGCATCGGCCTCTCGGTCACGAAGCTGCGCGCCCAGGGTTCGCCCATTCGCTCCAACAACACGACCTCGACGGGCCCCATCCCCTTCATGCACACGATCGACTCGATCCTTCGTGCCGTGAGCCGTGGCGGCAAGAAGTTCGGCGCCCTCTGCTTCTACATGGAGAACTGGCACCTCGACTTCCCCGAGTTCATCGACCTGCGCCAGAACTCCGGTGACCCCTACCGCCGCACCCGCACCGCCAACACGGCTGTCTGGATTTCGGACGAGTTCATGAAGCGCGTGCAGAACGACGAGGACTGGTACCTCTTCGACCCGCTCGAGGTCGCCGACCTCAACGAGCTCTACGGTGCCGCCTTCTCGGCTCGCTACAACGAGTACATCGAGATGGCCAAAAACGGCGAACTGCGGATGCACAAGGTCATCAAGGCGCGCGAGCAGTTCAAGGCGATCCTCGTTTCGCTGCAGGGTTCGAGCCACCCGTGGCTCACCTGGAAGGACACGATCAACAACCGTGCCCTCAACAACAACACAGGCACGATCCACCTCTCGAACCTCTGCACCGAGATCACGCTGCCGCAGGACGAAGACAACGTCTCCGTCTGCAACCTGGCGTCGATCAACCTCAGCCGCCACCTCCTCGTCGACGAAGCGACCGGCAAGGTCAGCATGGACTTCGCGAAGATCGAGGAGAGCGCCCGCATCGCCGTGCGCCAGCTCGACAACCTGATCGACATCACGCGGTCTTCGGTCAAGGAGGCTGACTTCTCCAACCAGCAGAACCGCGCCGTCGGCCTCGGCGTCATGGGCTTCACCGACATCGTCGAGAAGCACGGCTTCTCCTACGAGAGCGAAGAGGCCTACGACCTCATCGACGAGATCATGGAGCACGTCTCCTACGCGGCGATCGACGAGAGCGCCGACCTTGCCAAGGTTCGCGGCTCCTACACGAACTTCGAGGGTTCGCGCTGGTCGCAGGGCCTCGTGCCGCTTGACTCGATCGCGCTCACCGAGCAGGATCGCGGCGTCGAGATCAAGGTCAACCGCAAGACGCGCCTGGACTGGGACGCGATGCGGGAGAAGGTCAAGGGCGGCATGCGCAACGCGACGCTCATGGCCATCGCGCCGACGGCATCCATTGGCCTCGTCGCGGGCACGACGCCCGGCCTCGACCCGCAGTTCTCGCAGATCTTCAGCCGCTCGACCTCGAACGGCAAGTTCCTCGAGGTCAACCGAAACCTCGTCGCCGACCTGCAGAAGCTCGGGATGTGGGAGAGCGTTCGCGAAGACATCCTGCGCAGCCAGGGCGACATCTCGCGTGTGGCGTCGATCCCGGACCACCTCAAGGAGGTCTACAAGACGAGCTTCCAGCTCTCGCCCTACGCCTTCCTCGAGGTCGCGGCGCGTGCCCAGAAGTGGATCGACCAGGCCATCAGCCGCAACATGTACCTCGAGACGCGTGACCTCGGCGAGATGATGGACATCTACTACGGGGCATGGGAGCGCGGCGTCAAGACGACGTACTACCTGCACATGAAGCCCCGCCACCAGGCCGAGCAGTCCACCGTCAAGGTCAACAAGACGGCGGAGATTTCTGGCGGGGCGAAGCGCGGCTTCGGCGCGGCCAGCTCGGCCGCGGCATCCGTGCCCTCCGCCGCGACGCCCGCAGAGGAGCAGACCGCGGTGAGCGCCGCCCCGGCAGCAGCCCCCGCCGTCTCGGCGCCCGCCCGCCGCGGCTTCGGCAGCGTCGCCCCGAAGGAAGGCAATTGATCATGGGTGGATTCAACCCCGACGAGTACTACGTCCCGGTCGACCCGATGGACGACCTGCAGTGCGACAGCTGCCAGTAGGACCCACCGCGTAGCCGGTCGCGCCCGCCGGGGCAGATCTCCCGGCGGGCCCGGCTCGCGCACACACCAGAAAGAAGATGAAGTAACGAATGGGCATTCTCGGCACCGGCATCCAGGAAGCACTCCTGCTCAAGCCGATCAAGTACCAGTGGGCAATGGACCTCTACGACCAGGCGGTTGCCAACACCTGGTTCCCCAATGAGATCCAGCTCGGCGAAGACATCGCCGACTTCAAGAAGATGACGGATGAAGAGCGTCACGCCGTGACGTTCCTCATGAGCTACTTCAACCCCAACGAGCTGCTCGTCAACAAGGCGCTCGCCTTCGGCGTCTACCCCTACGTCAACTCGGCCGAGGCGCACCTCTACCTCGCCAAGCAGATGTGGGAGGAGGCCAACCACTGCATGTCGTTCGAGTACGTGCTCGAGACCTTCCCCATCAACCGCGAGGAGGCCTACGCGGCCCACGTCGACATCCCGTCGATGGCGAAGAAGGAAGAGTTCCAGGTCAAGTTCCTTCGCCGGATGACGGAGGAGACGCTCGACATCAACACGCTCGAGGGCAAGCAGGACTTCGTGCGCAACCTCGTTGCGTACAACGTCGTGCTCGAGGGCATCTGGTTCTACTCGGGCTTCATGGTGGCGCTGTCGTTCCGCCAGCGGAACCTGCTGCGCAACTTCGGCTCTCTCATGGACTGGATCGTGCGCGACGAGAGCCTGCACCTCAAGTTCGGCATCAACCTCATCCTCACGGTGCTGGAGGAGAACCCCGAGCTGCAGACGCCCGAGTTCGCCGAGGAGATCCGCCAGATGATCCTCGACGCGGTCGAGCTGGAGGAGCAGTACAACCACGACCTGCTGCCGGGCGGCATCCTGGGCCTCAACGCCAACTACATCAACCAGTACGTCAAGTACCTGGCTGACCGTCGCCTTGAGGAGCTCGGCTTCGAGCCGCACTACAAGGTCTCGAACCCGGCCAAGTGGATGGCGACCGCGAATGACACCCTCGAGCTGGTGAACTTCTTCGAGTCGACCAACACCTCCTACGAGGTCAACGCCAAGACGGCATCCGCCGCGAAGTAGTTTCCGCTTACCCGCGAGGAAGGCGCGCCCCGATCCCGGGGCGCGCCTTCTGCGCTGTGTGCCTGCCTCTCGGCTCGCCGGGCGCTAGGCAGCGACGAGGGTGCCCGAGGCCTCCGCCTGCTTGAGAAGCGCGTCAGCCTCCTCGGCGCTCTTGCCGAGCGCGATCGCCACCTCGACGACGAGGGGTTCGCGAGCCTCGCGGAGCATCTGTCGCTCGGCGAAGGAGAGCCGCTTGCGTTCGTCGCGACGGCCGAGGTCGCGGGCGATGGCGGCGTGCGCAAAGATATCGCCGTTGTTCAAGCGGTCGCGGTTCTCCTTGATTCGGCGCGACCATTGTTCGATCTCGGGCGCGGAGGGGGCCCGCAGCACGTCGAGCACCTGCTCGATCTCCGTCTTCGTGAGGATGGGCCTCAGTCGCATCTCCTCGGCGCGGTCGACGGGGATGCTGACGTGCAGGTTCGACTCGATGACCTCGAGGTCGTAGTACTTGACCGCCGTGCGGTTCACTCGGCGAGACGTGATCCGACGGATCACGGCCGGCCCGTGGTGTGGGTGGACGACGGTCTGGCCCTTGCTGAACTTCATTCCTGCTCCCTCGTGTACGCGCGAGGTCCTCACCCGACCTGTTGTCCGACGGGGGTTCGCGTGGCGCGAGAACTGCGCGAACCCGAATGCTGCGTCGGGGGTCGTACCTGCCGCGGCGTCGATGCGTCGCGACCGGCACCGTCCAAGGTGCGAGAGCGGCGCGTGAGCGCCGGGCAGGTGTGCGGTGTGACGCTGGCAGGGGTGCCTGGCGTTCGTTCCGCGGGCGTGGATGCCCCTATTGTATCACGTTTTGTGTCAAGGTGGGCGGGCTAGCGGCGCACCGTCCGGCCCCGCCCGCGCGCCTGGCGCAGCAGCTGCTGCGCCGCGAGGTGCCCGGAGCCCGCCCCGAGCCCCGGCCCGGGATGCGTCGATGCCCCGATGTGCCAGAGTCCCGGTATGTGAGTGCGGTGGCGCGGAGCGCTTGGGAGCGGACGCCACAGCAGGTTCTGATCGATCTCGGTCGAACCGGCGTAGGGGTCCCCAAAACTCGCGTTGCGGTTCGCGGATGCCAGGTCGACGGGCGAAAGCGCGGTCACCTCAAGTACTGAAGCACGCGCGCCCGGTGCGTGCTGCTCGATGCGGTCGAGCACTCGATCGACGTAGCCTTCCGTGAGTTCCCGAGTCCACCCCTGTGTCGTGTCCAGCACGGCGGATGCATCCCCCGCGGGCGCGTACGGAAGCTCCTGCAACTGCAACCACAGTGTCGCCTTGCCCTCGGGTGCGCGACTCTCGTCGAGGAGGGACTGCTGCCCCACGACGACCGTCGGGGTGGAGGGGAGCAAGCCGGCCTCAGCCTGCGCACACGCCACCCCCGTGCTCCCCGAGCCATCGCTGATATGCACGAGCGGGACCGCGCGCAGTCGCTCATCGTTCCATCGCAGCGGGCGGTCGAGCGCGACGTGGACCTGCATGGCGGCCCTGCCGAAGCGGAAGGTTGCGGCTTCCTCACGCACCGTTGCGGGAACCGCCGGCTTGGGCAGCAGTGACCCGTAGAGGTCGCGCGGCGTCGTGCCTGCGATCACCGCCCGTGACGCGCGGAACATCCGATCTCCGGATGCGACGCCAACGGCCCGCCCGCGCTCGAGTACGACTCGGTCGACGGGCGCCGAGAGATGGACCTCTGCGCCGCAGTCGCGGAGCAAGGACTCGAACGCGGCGACGAAACGGCGGGCGCCGCCGCGTACGACGGGGAGGCCAGCGCCGTGGAGCCCCGCCGCCATGACGGGCAGCATTGCCCCGCCCGTGGCATGATCAGGGCCGAGGCCGGCGTGCAGCAGCCACGGGGTCCAGAGCTGATCGACGTCGCCGCCCCTGAACCGCGAACGTGTGTAGGCGCGGCCGCTCATGAGCGCCTGTCGCGCGAGTGCCGCGGTGTTCCGGCGTCCTCCGCGGAGTGCACCTGCTCCAAGACGACCGAGGGTGAAGGGCGTGAGTTCGCTCGAGAGCGCCCCGAAGATGAGGCGCCCGTATCGTTCTGTCCACGCCAGCATTTCCCGGTATGCGTCGCGGTCGGCACCGTGTTCGAGCCCCTCGGCCGTTGCCTCGGGGTCACGCTGCGCGATGGTCACTCGCTCGCCCTCGACGCTCGCCGTCACGGCATCCGTCGTGTTCTCGTAGACGAGCCCGCGCGCATGCAGTTCGTCACCGAGCACCGCGTACGCGCCGCTCGACACGAAGTTCGGATGCCACGACGAGAAGGTGTCGTGCACGAAGCCGGGAAGCGTCAGTTCGCCCGAGTCAATGAAACCGCCCAGGCGCCCCGACGCCTCAACGATCGTGACGGAGTGCCCCGCGAGCGCCAGCTCGGCGGCGGCAACCAGGCTGTTGATGCCGCCGCCGACGACGACGTACTCGGTGGTCATGCGGGGCTCGCTCGCGCCTGGTCAGGCGCGGGTCACGAGCGCGATGACGCGCGCGGGGCTCGCCGTGCCGCCCACGAGCGGCAGAGGCAGCACGACGATGAGCGATCCGCGCGTGGGCAGCAGCGCGAGGTTCTTGAGCGATGTGACGCCGTACTTGTCGTTGCCGAGCAGGTGGTAGTGCACGGGGAACGGCGGGTCGAACTCGAAGCCGCGGCCGGCATCGATGCCGACGGTCTCGACACCGAAACCTGCGATCGGCGTCTCCTCCGCGAGCCACTTCGCGCAGGCTGCCGAGACGCCGGGTGTGTGGGAGGTGCCGTTCTCGTCAGTGTTGAGGAACTGCGCCTCATCGTGGCCGTACTGGTCCCAGCCGGTGCGCAAGAGCAGCCATCCGCCCTTGGGCAGCGCGCCGTGCTCGGCCTCCCACGCCTGCACGTGTTCCTTCTCGAGGAGGAAGTCAGGGTCCGCTGCAACCTGCTCGCTGACGTCGAGCACGACGCCCTCGCCGATCAGTCGCTCAACGGGAAGCTGCGAGACGTCGTGGCCGTCGCGTCCGCTGATCCAGTGGGAAGGGGCATCCACGTGCGTGCCGTAGTGCTCGCCGACGTGGATGTTGTTGTGCGCCCACATGGGCCCACGCTCGTCGAACTGGGCGATGTTCTCAAGCTCAAGGTCGATGAGGTTGGGGAACGGAGCGGGAAGTCGCAGCGCCGGCGTCGTCGGGCTCAGCGGGGCGGTGAGGTCGTGGACCTCGACGCCGCCTCCCGCGAGGCCGTTGAGGAGGGCCGAGATGGCGGTCTGGTTCTGGACGGGAAGTGTTGTGCTCATGTCTTTGCTCCTCGGGTCACGGGCATCATCGTTGATGTTCAGGCGAGGGCCCTGCGTCAGTGCCCCTTGAACGCTTCGGCCAACCACCACGATTCCATGCGGGCGATCTTCGCATCGATAAGGAGCGGGGTGTCGCGCGGACCCGCGACCCACTCCTTGACGGCATCGAGGTCATCGACGCCGCGCACCGTGGCCGCGGTGAAGCCGTATCCGCGAGCGATCGCAGCGAAGTCGGTGTCGTCGAACGTGATGAAGCCGAGGTCGTGGCTCGTCTCG
Source organism: Salinibacterium sp. GXW1014 (assembly GCF_044769865.1). Lineage (NCBI taxonomy): Bacteria > Bacillati > Actinomycetota > Actinomycetes > Micrococcales > Microbacteriaceae > Salinibacterium > Salinibacterium sp. GXW1014. The sequence goes on along the minus strand of NZ_JBIZWA010000001.1, from coordinate 457,890 downwards.
CCGAAGTGGTGGAGTTCGGCACCGTAGGCGGCATCGTTGTAGACGATCACGACCATGGGGAGCCCCAGCCGCACGACCGTCTCGAGTTCGGCGGCTGCCATGAGCGCGCCGCCGTCACCCGTGCCGCAGATCGGGAGGCGCTCGGGCTGCGCGTATGCCGCACCGATGGCGCTAGCGAGACCGAGGCCGACGCACTGGAACGCCTGGCTGAAGACGAGGCCGTTCTCGTCGGGGATGTCAAGGAACGCGCTCGGGTAGCCCAGGAAGTTACCCGAGTCGACCGCGACAACGCGGTCGGCGTCAAGGATGTCGTTGAGCGCGATCGTCAGGGTGCGGGGGTCGATTCGCTCGTCGTCACCGAGGTCGTCGTAGGGCACGAGGTTCCAGCGCCCTTCCGCCGCGATTGCCTGCCGGAGCTCCTCGGTGCGGTAGCGGGTGGCTCCTGAATTGTGCTCGCGCAGCAGCTGCGCGGCAGCGCGAGCAGTCTCGGCGGCATCCCCAACGATTCCCAGGTCTGCCGGGCGGTGGCGCCCGGGCGCCAGTGCGTCATCATCGATCTGCACGACCTTGGTGGCGTCGCCGATGAGCGTGCCGTGACGCATCGTCCACATGTTGAGGGCGGATCCGAAGGAGACGATGAGGTCGGCATCCTGAATCGATTGCACGGCCAGCGGCGTACTGAAGCCGCCCGAGATGTCGAGGGAGTAGGGGTCTCCGTTGAAGAGACCGCGGGCCACGGCTGAGGTTGCCAGCAGGGCGCCCGCAGTCTCTCCGAGGTCGCGCAACTCGGCACCCGCGCTGCGGGCCCCCCGGCCGGCGACGATGACAGGCCGCTCGGATGCCTCGATCAACTCGACGAGGGCGGCGATAGCCCGTGACGACGGTGCGGGAGCGAGCGGGAGCTCGGGCAGGGAGGGCGTGTGCTGTTCCGTCGATTCGGCGAGCTGCACGTCGAGCGGAAGGTTGACGACGACTGGCACGCGTCGCGTCACGGCGGTGCGGTACGCGAGCTCGATGTCTCGGGCCGCGCTCTCGGCCGTGATGCGCATGCTGACGGCACCGATCGATTCCACGAGCCGGTCCTGTGCGATCTTGAAGTTGGAGTGGATGGCAGACGCGGCCACTTCGGCGGTCAACACGATCATGGGGGAGCCGGACTTCGCCGCCTCGGTCATCCCCGTGATGGCGTTCGTCAGGCCGCAGCCCTGGTGGAGTGAGATCGCCGGAACCGAGTCGCCGACGCGGGCGAAGGCATCCGCCATGGAGGCAGCCCCGCCCTCGTGGCGGGCAGCGACGTACTTGGCGCCACGCTCAATCATGGCCCGGGTGACTTCGTAGTTCCCGCTCCCGATGACGCCGAATACGGTGTTGACACCGAGCTCGGCGAGCGTCTCAGCAACTCTCTCGAAAACCTTCATGCTGTCGGGACTCCATTGTCGTGGTTGTGCGGTCCGGCGCGGCCGGGACCTTCGGATCCTGCCGCTGCCTGCTGCGCGGCGTGTCCTCGTAGTCTTTCGAGCGGGGCATGTTCACGCCAATGCCTTTTCCGGCTCCATGTTAGCCATTCGGGCATACCGCGCTCATGCCGATGCCGGTCGACCGAGTTCGCGACGGATGCCGGCTGCCGCGTGCTCGAGGGCGCGGAGGGCGAGGGCGACACTGGGGCTCGCGCTCGTGTTCTGGCGCATCATCACGCTGACGGTCTGGCCGACGCCATGCAGGTCGAGGCCGATCTCGTGCAGGAGCGGGTCTTCGCTGGCCATCGTGTGGGGCACCGTCGCCAGGAAGTCCGTCTCGGCGACCATCGTGCGAAGTGTCATGGGGGTCGAGCATTCGACCTGCTGTTCGGGTAGCGCAATCTGTTCCCGTGCGAACGCCGCGGCTATCTCGCCGCGAAGGGCGGTCTCGCCAACGGGCAGCACCCACGGGTAGACCCGCAGGTCGGTGAGCGTCGGGTTGGCGAGTTCGAACGCCGGATGTCCCGCTCGCGCGACCACGCGGAATGGCTCGTGATAGAGGGCGATCTCCTTGAAGAGCGTGTCGTCATAGGGCGGTGTCGAGCGGCCGACGATGAGGTCGATGTCGCCCGTCGTGAGGGCATCGCGGAGGCGGGCCGGCGTCGCCTCGCGCACGACCACGGCGAGGTGCGGACGTTCCCGTTTGAGCCACGCGATGGCACGCGGCACGAGCAGGTTGCCGCCCGTCACGTAGGTGCCGATCGCGACGCTGCCTCGTGTCGCATCCGCGAGTTCCGCGATGTGATCGGTGGCCTGCTTGACGTGGCCGACGATCGCACGGGCGTGGTCGAGGAACACCTCGGCGAACACGGTTGGTGTGACTCCCTTGGGTCCGCGTTCGAAGAGAGGCACCCCAAGGATCTCCTCGAGTTCGCGGAGCCCGCGGCTGACGACGGGCTGCGTCACGTAGAGGTGCTCGGCTGCGCGCACGATGCTGCCGCTCTCGGCAATCGTGAGGGCTAGGGCGAAGTGCCTCAGCTTGAGCTGGCCGGTGAGAAGGGCTCTCGTGTCCATCCCGCAATGATATGTCCATACGAGCATGCCAAGACGAGGATTAGGCATTCGACAAGCATGTCGCGATCGCCGAAGGTGGGATGACTGCCGCACCGACGCGGCGACGACGGACCGCCCCCAAATAACTCGGGGCACCAGGATGGCGGAGCACACGACATGACAGCGACAGCCCAGCTGACAGCGACGACGCTGCGAAACTTCGTCGGAGGTCGGTTCATCGAGACCGACTCGCACTTCGAGAAGCGCAGCCCCGTAGACGGGAGCCTCGTCGCCATGGTTGCCGAGGCAGACCGCGCAGCGGTGGATGCCGCGGTGCAGGCAGGCCGCGCGGCACTGAACGGTGCCTGGGGCCGATCGACGGTCCCCGAGCGGGCCGCGCTCCTGCGCCGCATCGCCGACCGAATCGACGCGCGCTTCGACGACCTGCTCGCTGCCGAGGTTGCCGACACGGGCAAGCCGCTGCACCTGGCGCGCGAGGTTGACATAGCCCGGGCATCCGCCAACTTCCGCGCCTTCGCCGACATGATCGCCTCGGCGGGCGTCGACTCCTACCTCACGGAGGCGGCCGACGGTCGCCGCGCCCTCAACTATGCGCTGCGCAAGCCGCTCGGTGTCGTCGGCGTCATCGTGCCCTGGAACCTCCCGCTCCTCCTCCTCACCTGGAAGGTCGCGCCCGCCATCGCATGCGGCAACGCGGTCGTCGTCAAGCCCTCTGAAGAGACGCCGTCGTCGGCGACGGTGCTCGCCGAGATCATGGTCGAGGCGGGAGTGCCCGACGGTGTCTTCAACGTCGTGCACGGCTTCGGCCAGGACTCCGCGGGTGAGTTCATCACGACGCATCCGGACTTCGACGCCATCACCTTCACGGGCGAGACATCGACGGGCTCCGCCATCATGCGTGCATCGGCACCCTTCGTGCGGCCCGTCTCCTTCGAGCTCGGCGGCAAGAACGCAGCCCTCGTCTTCGACGATGTCGACATCGATCGCGCCGTCGCGGGCCTCACCCGTTCGATCTTCACCAACACGGGGCAGGTCTGCCTCTGCACCGAGCGCGTGTATGTGCAGCGCGGAATCTTCGACGAGGTCACGGCACGTCTCGCCGAGAGCGCGAGATCATTGCGCCTCGGACGCCCCGACGCTGAAGGCACGACCACGGGGCCGCTCATCTCGACCGGGCACCGCGAGAAGGTGCTCTCGTATCTCGAGTTGGCGCGCCAGGAGGGTGGAGAGGTCATCGCTGGCGGTGGCATCCCCGACCTCGGGAGCGATCTCGCTGGCGGTGCCTGGATCGAACCCACCCTGTGGACGGGGCTCGACCAAGACGCGCGCGTCATGCGCGAGGAGGTCTTCGGGCCCATTGCGGGACTCATCCCCTTCGACACAGAGGAGGAGGGCATCCGACTCGCCAACGACACCAAGTATGGCCTCGCGGCGTCTGTCTGGACGAATGACCTCGAGCGAGGACACCGGGTTGCGGGCAGTATGCGGGTGGGCATCTCGTGGGTCAACAACTGGTTCCTGCGCGACCTGCGTTCACCCTTCGGGGGCACCGGGCTCTCGGGTATCGGGCGGGAGGGCGGCGAGCACTCGCTCAACTTCTACTCCGAGCCGACCAACGTCTGCGTCACCCTCAGTGACGCGCAGCCGCAGTCGCCCGTGATGCCAGAGACGGCGGCCGCATCATGACCGAAGTACTCGACCTGCAACGCGTCGCCGACCTCATCGATGGAGCGCAGGTGACCGGCACCGCCATCGAGCAGTTCGGCGAAGCACTCGAACTCCGCGACGCCTATGCCGTACAGCGGCGCCTGCTCGCGATGCGCGAGACGCGCGGCGAGACTCTCACGGGCGTCAAACTCGGCTTCACGAGCATCGCCAAGATGCAACAGATGGGCGTCGACGAGATCATCGTGGGCTTCCTCACCGACCGGATGCTGCTGGCTGACCGTGGGTCGATGGTGCTCGACGGTCTCGTGCATCCGCGAGTCGAGCCGGAGGTCGCATTCCGGCTGGGTCGTCGCGTCGAGCCGGATGGGAGCGCCGCCGAACTCGTCGACGCGATCGACGCGGTTGCGCCTGCGCTCGAGGTCATCGACTCCCGTTATCGCGACTTCCGATTCAGCCTCACTGACGTGGTGGCCGACAACACCTCCGCTGCCTACTATGCGGTCGGCACGTGGCAGCCGTTCCGCCGCGACCTCGAGGGTCTCGCCGTGACGCTGTTCGCTGACGGTGCCGTCGCCGACACCGGCACGACCTCCGCCATCCTCGGCCACCCGCTGCACGCGGTTGAGCGCCTCGCACGGATGCTTCCTGAAGTGGGACGAGCGCTCGACGCGGGCTCCATCATCCTGGCGGGGGCGGCGACCGCCGCCGTAGCGGTGGGCGAAGCATCTGATGTCTCCGCCGTCATCGCCGGGCTCGGGCAGGTTGAGATCCACGTTGACCGCGAGCGCCAGGCAGAACTGAATGAGAATGGAGCCGCACATGGCTGACGCCAAGGTCGTCAATCACCTCGCAACCCCCAGGGGACGCTTTCCCCACGCCAAGCGGGCCGGTGACTTCATCTATGTCTCTGGCACAAGCAGTCGGCGCCCCGACAACAGCTTCGCCGGCGTCTCGGTCGACGAGATGGGCACGACAGACCTCGACATCCGTGCCCAGACCCGCGCAGTGATCGAGAACATGGGCGAGATCCTCGCGAGTATGGGCGCCTCGCTCGACGACCTCGTGCAGGTCACCGCCTATCTCGTCAACATGAACGACTTCGGCGGGTACAACGAGGTCTATGGCGAGTTCTTCGACGAGAACGGCCCCACCCGCACGACCGTCGCGGTGCACCAGCTCCCGCACCCGCACCTCCTCATCGAAATCCAGGCAGTCGCCCACCGGGCGCTCTAGAAGGGAACTGTCCAATGACGAACATTCCAGAGAAGTACAACTTCGAACAGTGGATCGCTGACAACGAGAGCTCGCTCAAACCTCCCGTGAACAACAAGGCGATGTGGCCTTCGAAGGACTTCATCGTGCAGGTCGTGGGTGGGCCCAACCAGCGCACCGACTTCCATGTCGACCCCTACGAGGAGTACTTCTACCAGGTGCGCGGCAACATGCACGTGAACCTGATGACGGAGGACGGGCCCAAGCGCGTCGACATCCGTGAGGGCGAGATGTGGCTGCTTCCCGGCAACATCCCTCACTCGCCGCAGCGCCCGGAGGTTGGCTCGATCGGCCTCGTGATCGAGAAGATCCGCGAGGAGGGCACGCGTGAGAAGTTCCAGTGGTACTGCCTCAACTGCTCGAATCTCGTGCACGAGGTCGAGTTGCAGGTGCGCGACATCGTCGAGGATCTGCCACCCGTGTTCGAAGAGTTCTACGCGCGGGATGACGCGGGGCGCACGTGCGAGCAATGCGGCACCGTGCACCCCGGTCGCGGTTGAACCGGGCCGTAGCCATGCGCACCACCATTCCCACGATCGACATCCACACGCATTACGTGCCCCGCGGATGGCCCGAGCTCTCCCAGGTTGCAGGCGGTCCCGGCCCCTGGCCGTGGCTGCGGGTCACCGGCGAGCGGGATGCGATGCTCATGCTGGGCGAGACCGAGTTCCGCCCGCTGCTGTCGAACGCGTGGAGCGCCGACGATCGCCTCGAGCAGATGGACGCGGACGGTGTCGATATTCAGGTCGTCTCGCCGACGCCGCTGTTTTTCTCCTACGCGAACGATCCGGAGCAGGCGATCAAGGTCAGCCGCATCTTCAACGATTTGGCGCTCGACATCTGCGAGCCGGCTCGCGGACGGCTGATCCCGTTCGCCCAGGTGCCGCTGCAGGACACGGATGCCGCGTGCCGCGAGCTTGACCGTTGCATCGACAACGGTCACCGCGGCGTAGAGATTGGCAACCACGTCGGCGACAAGGACCTCGATGATGAAGGTATCGTCGCATTCCTCCAGCACTGCGCCGACCGCGACGTGCCTGTATTTGTGCACCCGTGGGACATGCCGAACTCGCCGCGTCTCGACCGCTGGATGGCGCAGTGGCTCGTAAGCATGCCAGCCGAGACGCACCTGTCGATCCTTTCGCTGATCCTGGGTGGCGGTTTTGACCGGCTGCCGCACTCGCTGCGCATCTGCTTCGCGCACGGCGGAGGATCATTCCCCTACTGGGTGGGTCGCATGGACAATGCCTGGCACGGTCGGCCCGATCTGATTGCGAAGTCCGAGCATCCGCCGTCGCACTACCTCGACCGATTCAGCGTCGACTCCGTCGTCTTCCGCGAAGATGCTCTGCAGCTGCTCGTGAGCACGATGGGGACCGAGGGGGTCATGCTCGGCTCCGACTACCCCTACCCGCTCGGTGAGTCGCCCTCGGGGCACCTCATTCGCAGTGCGGGCTTCTTGAGCGAGGAGCAGCGTCGCGCCCTCCTCGGCGGCAACGCCCTGAGATTCCTCGGCATGGAGGAGGCAACCCAACCGGAGCCCGAGGCGCTCGTGCGCAGCGCGTCCTGACTAACTTTGAGGGGACCCCGGTCAAGTTGCATCGAGGGTGGGGTGAGATCATTCAGCAGGCCGATAGGCGGGCGCGGCCGGTGACGCCGCGCAGAGTGCTCGCCCTTGCGTCCGTCGGCGTGCTTGCCGGATTCTTCTCGGGCATGTTCGGTGTGGGCGGGGGCATTGCGATCATCCCGTTGCTTGTCATCGCCCTGCACTACCAGCCGCGACTGGCCAGCGGTACCTCGCTCACGGCGATCTTGCCCATCACGGTCGTGGGAGGCCTCGGGTATTCCGTTGCTGGCAACGTCGACTGGGTCATCGCAGGATGCCTTGCAGTCGGGGCCGTCGTGGGTTCGTTCTTCGGCACGCAGGTCTTGGTGCGTATCGGCCAACACTGGGTGCAAGGCGGATTCATTGTGTTTCAGGTCGTCATGGCGGTCGTGCTGTTCCTCACGGCGCCTGAGCGTGACGCTGAGGTTGGCTACAGCGTGCCCCTGCTTGCGGTCGTTGTGCTGATCGGTTTCATCACGGGTGGCCTCTCGGGTCTTTTCGGCATCGGCGGCGGAGTGACGATCGTTCCGCTCATGATGCTCATCGTCGGCATGGGTGACCTCGCGGCTCGCGGGACCTCGCTCGTCATGATGATTCCCACCGCGATCGTCGGCACGCTCAATAATTTGCGCAATGGCAACGCAGATGTCCCCGCGGCCGTGCTTATCGGGTGCAGCGCGGTGCCCGCGTCCCTCGGTGGCGTTGCCGTGGCAGGACTTATCTCTCCCCAGCTGAGCAATGTGCTCTTCGCGGCGCTCATCGTCGTCTCGGCGACGCAGCTCACGATTAAGGCGTGGCGCCAGCGCGGCTCAGCGTGATGCGAGCGCCTTCTGCACCCGCTGCACCGAAACCGGTCCGGCCGTACCGAGGTGCTGCGCGAAGAGACTGATGCGCAGTTCCTCGAGCATCCAGCGCACCTGCACGAGGGTGGCTTGCGATGGCTCGTCGATCAGTTCGCGCGTCAGCGGCAGCGTTCCCCCCGCCTTCACATAGAGCTCAGTGGCCTTCTGCACCTCCGCCATCCACACGCGGTCGCGGCCCAGGTTCTCGGCGAGGCGGCCGACCCGGTGCGTGATGCCGTCGAGGTACAGCGGGATGCGGCGGAGACGCTCCGCCCCGGCGATTCCGACGAACCCTGGGTGCACGAGGGCGCCGAGTTGCTCGCGCGCGTCGGCGAGCGGCGCGATGAGGGCCATGCTTGTCGCAGACTTGATGGCCTTCTCGGCGGCGCGCGCCGCGGCGAGCGAGCGAGCCGTGAGCGAGACCGTGGTGAACAGCCCGTCGACGATGCCGGAGGAGGCGCGGTCGCGAACTGCCTCAAACTCTGCACGCGTCCAGGGGAGGCCCGAGGCATCCATCGCCTGTCCGATGACCGCATCGAGCGTCGCCGCCATGGCGTCGGCGAAGAGTTCCTTCGTCGACGCGTAGGGGCTCGCGCCGAGGCTGAGGATCTCAGCCGGGGTCAGGTGCTGCTGCACATACGCGGTGGGTGCGGGGATCGCGAGCTGTAGCATCCGACGCACTCCTCGACGGTGCTCGCGCAGCTGCTCGGCGGGCGTGCTCATGAGCCGGATGGCGACCGAACCGCCCTCGTCGACGAGCGCCGGGTAGCCGCGCACGACGTTGCCCGCGAGCTTGGTGTCGCGCACGCGCGGCAGCTCCTCGAAGTCCCAGGAGGTGAGCCCCGAACGTTCGATGGACGGGGCGGATGTCGCGGCCGCCGCACCCGGACGAGGCGCGGGCTGTGACGCCCGCGCGTGGGCCTTCGCAACGCTCTCCCGAGCGCGGTCGCGCAGCTTGGCCTGCAGCGAGGTGAGGTTCTTCGATCGGGCGAGTTCGCGGCCGTGCTCGCCGATGACCGCGAAGGTCACGAGCAGGTGATCGGGCACGCGTTCGAGTTCGAAGTCCTCGACGTCAACGGGCGTGTAGGTGCGGCGCTGGATCTCGCGGGCGAGATATTCCGTGAGCGGCATCTCGGTGACGTCGAGCTCCTCGGGGAGGTCGGCGAGGAGCTTGCGCGCCCAGTCGCCCGCGGGCACGACATTGCGGCGGATCGCCTTTGGCAGCGCCTTGATCAGGGCGGCGACCAGGTCTGGGCGCAGGCCGGGCACCTGCCAGTCAAAGCCTGCGGGGGAGAGGCGGGCCAGTAGGGCGAGCGGCACGTGCACGGTGACGCCATCGTCCTTCGCGCCGGGCTCGAAGCGGTAGGTGAGTTTGAGCCGCTGATCGCCCTGGTGCCACCACTTCGGGTAGTCCGACTCGAGCAGTTCTGGCGCTGCGTCGGACTCCTCGAGCAGGTCTTCGCGCGTCATCGTGAGGAGCTCTGGCTGCTCCACCCTGGTGCGCTTCCACCACGCCTCGAAGTCCCGCTGCGTGCATACCTGTGCGGGAATGTGACGGTCGTAGAACTCGAAGACGGCCTCGTCGTCGAGCAGGATGTCGCGGCGGCGGGTGCGCTCCTCAACCTCGGCGAGCTGCTTTCGCAGGGCCCGGTTGGCGCGATCGAACTGGGTCAGGCGCTTGTCGAGCCGTGTGACATCCCATTCGCCCTCGATGAGGGCATGCCTGATGAAGAGTTCGCGGGACTGCACGGGGTCGATGCGTGCGAACTGCACGCGGCGACGCGCGACGATCGGCACGCCGTAGAGGGTGACACGTTCGTAGGCGACCGCGGCGCCCTGTTTCTTCTCCCAGTGGGGTTCGCCGTACTGCCGCTTGACGAGGTCACCCGCGAGCGGCTCGGCCCAGGCGAGGTCGACGGCGGCGTTCATGCGGGCGAAGAGGCGGCTCGTCTCCACGAGCTCGGCCGACATGATCTCGGCGGGCAGCTTCTTGGCGAGCGCCGAGCCCGGGAACACGGAGAAGCGCACCTGCCGCGCCCCGATGTATTCGCCCTTCTTGTTGCGCGGACGATCGCGATCCTTCGGCGCCTTGCCGGATGCCGGCACCACGGTGTCGTCACGAACGCCGAGCTGGCTCAGGAGCCCCGCCATGAGCGACTTGTGGATGCCGACCCCGTCGTTGCTCGGTTCGCCGACCGTGAGCCCCAGCGACTTCGCCATGCGGGTGAGCTGTCGGTAGACATCCGCCCATTCCCGCACGCGCAGATAGTTGAGGTACTCGGCCTTGCACAGGCGACGGAACTGGTTGCCGCTGAGGGCCTCCTCCTGCTCCTTGAGGTAGTTCCAGAGGTTCAGGAGGGTGAGGAAGTCGCTCGTCTTGTCGACGAAGCGGGCGTGCATCTGGTCGGCCTGCGGGCGCTTCTCGAGTGGTCGCTCGCGCGGGTCCTGGATGCTCAGGCCGGCGACGATCGCCATGACCTCGCGCGTCACGCCGTGGCGACCCGACTCGATGACCATGCGGGCGAGGCGCGGGTCGATCGGCAACTGCGAGAGCTGGCGGCCGACCTTCGTGATCTCGGCGTTGCCCTTGACCGCCCCCAGCTCGCGCAGCAGGTCGAGTCCGTCCTTGATGCCGCGGGAATCGGGCGGCTGCAGGAACGGGAAGTCCTCGATCGCGCCCAGCCCGAGCGAGATCATCTGCAGGATGACCGCGGCAAGGTTGGTGCGCAGAATCTCCGGGTCGGTGAACTCGGGCCGCTTCTTGAAGTCCTCCTGCGAGTACAGGCGGATCGCGATGCCGTCGCTGGTGCGGCCGGAGCGCCCGGAGCGCTGGTTCGCGGATGCCTGCGAGATCGCCTCGATCGGCAGCCGCTGGATCTTCGCGCGCGTGCTGTACCGGCTGATGCGCGCGGTGCCCGCGTCGATCACGTACTTGATGCCGGGCACGGTCAGCGAGGTCTCGGCGACGTTGGTCGCGAGCACGATGCGGCGACGGATGCCCGGGCTCGAGCTCCTCTGGAACACCCTGTGCTGGTCGGCCGAACTCAGCCGCCCGTAGAGCGGCAGTACCTCCACGCCGGGCAGATTCCGCGACCGGATCGCATCCTCCGCATCGCGGATCTCGTTCTCACCGCTCAGGAAGACGAGGATGTCGCCGCTGCCCTCCCGCCCGAGCTCGTCGATCGCGGCGTTGATGCCGTCGAACAGGTCGATCGCGTCGCCCGTGCCGCTCGACTGCTCATCGTCGGGATCATCGCTGGGCGCATCCGGGGCCAGCGGGCGGTACCGAATCTCGACCGGGTAGGTGCGCCCGCTGACCTCGACGATGGGGGCGGGGTCACCGGACGCGGCGGCGAAGTGCCTGGCGAAACTCTCCGGGTCGATCGTCGCCGAGGTGATGATGACCTTGAGCTCGGGGCGCTTCGGCAGCAGCTGCTTGAGGTAGCCGAGCAGGAAGTCGATCGTGAGGCTGCGCTCGTGCGCCTCGTCGATGATGATGGCGTCGTACTTGCGGAGCATCCGGTCGCGGTGGATCTCGTTAAGCAGGATGCCGTCGGTCATCAGCTTGATGCGGGTGCCCTTGGCGGTGCGGTCGGTGAAGCGCACCTGGTAGCCGACGAGTTCGCCGACCTCCTGCCCGAGTTCCTCGGCGATGCGTTCCGCGATCGTGCGGGCGGCGATGCGGCGGGGCTGCGTGTGCCCGATTGACTCGTAGCCGAGTTCGAGCAGCATCTTGGGCAGCTGCGTCGTCTTGCCCGAGCCGGTGGCGCCCGCCACGATGACGACCTGGTTGTCGCGGATGGCCGCGCTGATGTCGTCACGCCGTTGGCTGACCGGGAGGTCTTCCGGGTACGTGACGGTGACGGGGAGGGCGGCAGTCATGAGCCCTCCATCCTACGTCGCGGGCGTGTCGAGCCCCGCCTCCCGCGCGAGGATCGCCGCCTGCATGCGGGTGCTGCAGTCGAGCTTGGCGAGCACGCGGGAGACGTGGGTCTTGGCGGTCGCGGTCGAGATGTGGAGTTCGCGGGCGATCTCGGCGTTCGAGCGGCCCTGTGCGAGGCCGCGCAGCACGTCGATCTCGCGGGCGGTGAGGGTCTCGAGCCAGGCGGGGGCCGCGGATGCCTCGGGCTCGGCCGTGCGCGCGAAGGCGTCGAGCAGCCCGCGCGTGACCTCCGGGGCGAGCACGCCTTCGCCCGTGGCGACCCGTCGCACGGCATCGATGAGTTGGGGCCCGCCGACGGTCTTGAGCAGGAACCCGGCGGCGCCCGCGCGGAGTGCGTCGAAGACGACGTCGTCGTGGCCGAAGGTCGTGAGCACGAGCACCTCGGCGAGGCCTTCGCCACGGATGGCGCGGGTGGCGGCGATGCCGTCGACCCCGGGCATCCGGATGTCCATGAGCACGACGTCGGGGCGGAGGGCGCGCGCGTTGCTGATGGCGGTGGCGCCGTCGCCCGCTTCGCCGACGACCGTGACGTCGTTGGCGTTCTGCAGGAGCAGCCGCAGGCCGGAGCGGATGGCGGCGTGGTCGTCGGCGAGGAGCACGCTGATCATGTGGTCACGCTCGCGATGGGGTTTGTGGCGAGTGGGATTGCGGCGCGAACGAGCCAGTGGTCGTCGGGGGTCCAGCCGGCGCTGAAGGTGCCGCCGAGGGCTTCGGCCCGCTCGCGCATGGTGGTGGTGCCCATCCCGCCACCCGCGGCGTCGGCTGTGGCGTTTCCGCGGGCGTTAGTGACCCTGATGTCGACCTTCTCGGCCCCCACCTCTACCTCGATGCGGATGCTCGCGCCCATGGCGTGCCGGGCCGCGTTGCCGAGGGCCTCCTGCACGATGCGGTAGGCGGCGTGGTCGACCGCGGCGGGGAGGCGAGGAATGGGCTCGGGCGTGACCCGGTAGTGCACCTCGGTGCCGCGGGAGCGCGCGCCCGCGACGAGTTCCGCGATCTCGGCGAGGCGGGCGGGGGAGACGAGCGCGTCGTCCTCGCCGCGAAGCAGGTCGATCATGGAGCGCATCTCCTCGAGGGCTTCCACGCTGGCGGAGCGGATCGCCCCCAGCGCCTGCGCCTCGCGCGCTGGGGTGTCGGCGGTGAGGGCCGCCTCCGAGTGGATTGCGATCGCCGAGAGGTTGCCGGCGAGTGCATCGTGCAGGTCGTGGGCCATGCGGGTGCGTTCCCCGCGCACGGCGTCGGCCTCCCGCAGTTCGGCGAGGCGCTGGATGTCGCGGGCCCTCGCGGCAGCGAGCTCGGCGAGTTCGCGCTGCTGGCGCACCGAAAGGCCCCACCAGAGCGGGGTGCCGAGGAGTGCGAAGACCTGCAGGCCCATGAGGATGGTCTGCTGCAGGTCGCCCGTGACGATGAACGTTCCCGCCGTGCTGGCGACGACGACGGCGACGGCCGCGATCCCCAGCCGGCGTGGGGTGCCGGGGCCGGAGTAGAGGGCGGCGGCGTAGAGCAGGTTGACGAGCGCGATGATGACGCCGAGGCTGCCGCCCGCGTAGGCGTCGACGGCGAAGGCGACGAGGCCGATGCCGAGGGCGATGAGCGGATGCCGCCGCTCGATGAGGATCGCGCCGCACGCGACGGCGAGCGGCAGCACGTGCCACCACGGGGAGAAGGTGTGGCCTCCGAGGGGTTCCCATGCCCTGACGAGTCCGACCGAGAGCAGCAGCAGTCCGAGCGCGGCGACCCCCAAGGCCTCGGCGATTGCGCGCGTGCGGTCTTGGCCCCACCACTCGCGAACATCCACGATGCAATCTCAGCACAGGCGCCGACCTCCGGGGTCATCCGAAGGATGTACCCGCCTGTGACGGGTTCGGCCGGGTGGCCGATTCCCGCGTGAGCGGCCGCCCGCGACGCTGGTGGCATGCTCTCCCTTCCGCTCGATCTCCCGCTCGAACTGGCGCTGCCGCTCCTGGCCCTCGCGCTGGTCGACTCGCTCAGTTTCGGCACCCTCCTCATCCCCATCTGGCTCCTGCTGGCGCCGGGCCGCCTGCGGGCCTCGCGGGTGTTGGTGTTCCTCGCCACCGTCGCGCTGTTCTACTTCGGCGTGGGCTTGCTGCTTACGGCGGGGGCGGTCACGTTCCTCTCCGACGCGGGGTTCCTCGAGGGGCCAGTGGCTGGCCGTGTGCAGTTCGTCATCGGGGCGGGCCTGCTGGTGTGGAGCTTCTTCATTGGCCGCAAGAAGACGGATGCCGCGGGCGAGGGTGCCGACGCCACGCCGGGGCGTCTGCTCCGCTGGCGCGACCGGGCCATGCACGACGGGGGCGGGCGCGGTTCCCTCCTCAGCCTCGTGGCGCTCGCGCTCACGGCGGCCGTGCTGGAACTCGCCACGATGCTGCCGTACCTGGCGGCCGTGGGCCTCATCAGCGGCTCGGAGCTCGACGGCGGAACTCGCGCAGTGACCCTCGCGGCCTACTGCGTCGTCATGGTGGTGCCGGCGCTCGTGCTGCTGGCGGCCCGCATCCTCGCCCGACGGCTGGTCGAGCCGCTGTTGCAACGTCTTGCGGCATGGATGGCCCGCGAGGGTGCCGAAACGACCTCCTGGATCGTGGGGATCGTCGGCTTCCTCGTTGCTCGAGACGCGATCTCGCGGGTGCCCGAGCTCACTGACGTGCTCGGGTTCATCTCCTGAGGCAGGGGGGCGCTGGTCGACAGCGCTCGCGCGCGAGGAACAAAGTCATTGCGCTCGCAGAGCACTTTGTGTTACAAAGTAGCCATGTCTTCCCGCCCCGCCACCTCGCTGCAACACACCGCGCTCGCGGTGGCGCTTCCGTTCGCGCGGGTCGCCCTCGTCGCCGCAGCGGCGCTGGCGACGGTGGGCGTGCTGGCGCTCCTTGGCCAGCCCGCGGGGATCGCCGCCGCCGGGTCCCTGTCAGCCCTGTATCTCCTGCCGGTCAACGTGATCACCCTCCTGGTGCTGCGTCGCGTCGTGCACGCCGAGGGCACGACCCTGCGGGCGATGCTCGGCTTCGATCGCGCACGCCTTGGCCGCGACATCCTGTGGGGCCTGCTCTGGATCATGGTGCTCTACGTGCCCTTCGCTGGCGCCATCATCGGCACGATGTTCGCCCTCTACGGAGCCGACACGTTCATGAGCTTCGAGGCGGTGTTCGCCCCGGATGTCACGGAGTTGCCCTTGATGAGCATGGCGGCATCGATCGTCTTCGCCGTCGTGGTGGTGCTGACCTTCGCGCCGCTCAACGCGCCGACGGAGGAGCTGCTGTTCCGCGGCTACAGCCAGGGACGGCTCCGCGGGGTCGCGGCGATCGTGGTGCCGTCGCTTGCCTTCGGCCTGCAGCACGTCTTCTTCGCCAGCACCGTGCCCGGCATGCTCGTGCTCGGCATCGCCTTCTTCGTGTGGGGGCTCGGCTCCGCGCTGATCTTCCGCTGGCAGGGGCGGCTCATGCCGCTCGTCGTCGCCCACTTCGTCGTCAACCTGTTCACGAGCGTGCCCGCGCTCATCCTTCCCTTCGTGCTCTCATGACCACCCCTACGAAAGCAGTCACCATGACCGAATCTGACGAGGACCGCCCCCTCGACCCGGCCGAGATGCTCGCGCTCGCCGAGCGACAGCGCCGCCGTGTTGACCTGGCCTACATCGCTCCCGTTGCCTGGCTCTACCTCGTGTGGGGCATCGCGTGGTTCGTTGGCTTCGTGCTCCTCTGGCTCGGCCGCGTGACGGACTGGATGCCCCTTTCGCTGGCCGGCACGGTGTTCGGCGTGCTGCTCGTCGCCTCGATCGTGACGTCCGCCATCGTCGGGATGCGGATCGGGCGCGGGGTGCGCGGTGGCTCGACCGCGTTCCAGGGCTCCGTGTACGGCATCTCGTGGTCGCTCTCGGGTATGGCCTTCGCCGCAGTCGGGGTGGGGCTCATCAGCAACGGGATGTCACCGGAACTCGCGGCCCTCTACTTCCCCTCCGCCTACGCGCTCATGGCCGGGCTCATGTACCTCGCGGGCGCAGCCCTGTGGACTGAGCGCAGCCAACTGGTGCTCGGATGCCTCCTGCTCGTCGTCGGCTCGGTCGCCCCCTTCTTCGGTCTCCCCACCAACAACCTGGTGATGGCAATCGGTGGAGGCGGCGGCTTCCTCGTGGCCGCGGCGCACGTCGCCCTCGTGATCAGGAGGGCACGCCGTGGAGCTTGATCCGGTCATTCATGCGGCGGCACGGCTGCGCATCACCGCGACCCTCGCAACGCTGCCGGTGGGCGACCAGATGTCGTTCCCTCGCCTACAGGAACTGCTCGACATGACGGCGGGCAACCTCTCGACCCATCTCCGCAAGCTCGAGGATGCGGAATACGTCGAGATCACCAAGACACACCAGGGGCGCACACCCGTCACCTACCTGGCCCTCTCGAAGCGCGGTCGTCGCGCCTTCGAGGACTACACCGAAACTCTCCGAAACCTGTTGGGAGCACCATGATGAACACCCTCGCTCGCCTCGAGCACGTGACGCGCCGCTTCGGCGACGTCACCGCCCTCGACAATGTCTCCCTCGAGATCGGCTCCGGCCGCATCGTGGGCCTCCTCGGCCCCAACGGTGCCGGCAAGAGCACGCTCCTCTCCCTCCTGCAGGGCCTCCGCAGGCCGACCTCCGGCACCGTCGAACTCTTCGGCGGCAGCCCCGGCGACCACCACAACCGGCGGATGCTCGGCTGCACCCCGCAGGAGACGGCCCTGCCCCCGACGCTGCGGGTGGGGGAGGTGCTCGATTACGTCGGCGCACACTTCGAGAACCCGGCACCCAAGCAGGAGCTCGCCGAGCAGTTCGGCTTCGCCGACCTGCTGCGCCGCCAGACCGGCTCGCTCTCGGGCGGGCAGAAGCGGCGCATCAGTGTGGCGCTCGCCTTCGTCGGGCGGCCGAAGCTCGTGCTGCTCGACGAGCCCACGACGGGACTCGACGTCGACGCACGCAAGGTGCTGTGGGCGGCCGTCCAGGCGCAGCAGGCCGCCGGCGCGACGGTCGTCGTCACAAGCCACTACCTCGAGGAGATCGAGGCGCTCGCGGAACGCGTCGTCGTGATCGGGGAGGGCCGCGTGCTCGCCGACGACGACCTCTCGAGCGTGCTGGAGCAGGTGGGGCTCCGGATGCTTCGGCTCACGACCGAGCATCCGGATGCCGTCTCCGCCCTCCCCGAGGTCGTCGACACCCGTGCCGAGGAGGACGGTGCGCACACCTTCTTCGTTCGCGACGCCGACGAGGCGGTGCGTGCCCTCGTGCACTCGGGAGTGCCGTTCCACGGGCTCTCGGTGCGCGGCGCAAGCCTCGAGGAGGCATTCCTGACACTCACCGGAGGCGCAGGCGCCCAGCCGGTTCACCTCAACGCCAAGGGAAGCAACTGATGTCCACCATGAACCTCGCCCTCGTCCACGCCAAGTACGGGCTGCTCGAGACCATGCGCATCCCCATCGCCGTGATCAGCGCGCTCGCGTTCCCCGCCCTCGCCCTGCTGTTCTTCGTCGTGCCGCAGGAGGTGGTTGCCGCCAACCCGCTCTACGCGACGCAGGCCGTGATCTCGCTGAGCGTCTTCGCGGTGATGTCGAACTCGTTGTTCAGCTTCGGCCTCACGATCTCCGAGGATCGCGAGAAGCCGTGGGACCCCTACCTCCGCACGCTGCCCGGATCCGGCGTCTCGCGGGTGCTCGGCTATGTGTTCTCGATCGGAATGATGGGGCTCGTCGCGATCCTGCCCGTGATCGTCATCGGCAAGCTGTTCACGGCGGCCGAAGCATCCGTGTCTGGAGTGCTGCTGGGGTTGGTGGCGCTCGCCGTCTCGGCACTGCCGTTCATGCTGATCGGGGTCTGCATCGGCTACTCGATGCCCTCGAAGGCGGCGATCGCGGTCGTGCAGATCGTGATGTTCAGCTTCGCGTTCGCGGGTGGGCTGTTCCTGCCGCCCATCATGTTCGCGCCGTGGCTCGACACGCTCTCGACGTTCTTCCCCTCGCGGCAGGCGCGTGAGCTCGTGATCTGGGCGGTGCAGGGTGGCGAGCTGCACCCGTGGGTGTGGATCGGCATCCTCGTGTGGATTGCGGGCACCGCCGCCCTGGCGCTGTTCCTCTTCCGCCGCGACGAGGGTCGCCGCTTCCGCTGAGGCCCGCGTCGTGCGCGCGATGTGCGCTTTTGATGGCGACGTGCGGAGTAAAGCACGCGCAACGCCACCAAAGGCGCACATCGCCCGTGTCGCCGGCTGCCGACCCTTCGTGCGTGTATACAGAGGGCGGGCTAGAGGGGCCTCTCTCGCCAAATTTGTTGGCTCACGGTGCTTTTGTGTATACAGTGGGGATGTCAGTGAGGCGAAAGGGGCAACGATGCGAGCATCAGATCGCGCCTACCGCGCTCTTCGCGACGACATCCTCGACTGGCAACTCCCGCCCGGCACGGTCCTGGGCGAGGTTGAGCAGTCCGAGCGTCTCGGCGTCAGCCGCACGCCCCTCCGTGAGGCACTCTCTCGCCTCGTCGCCGACGGCCTCGTCGCAACCCAGACGGGCCGCGGCCTCGTCGTCACCGACGTCTCCCTCGACAACATCCGCGAGCTCTTCGAGGTGCGCCGCGCCCTCGAGGAGCAGGCGGCCCGCCTCGCGGCAGTGCGAGCGGATGCCACCACCTTCGCCGCGCTCGAGGCAGAGTTCCGCGCGGCCCCCGGCCTGCTGGCATCCGACGACCCTGCACGCCACGACTACTACGACCTCGTCGCGCGCTTCGACACCGCAATGGACGACGCCGTGCGCAACCCCTACCTGGTCGCCGCGCTGAGCTCGCTGCGCACCCATCTCGCGCGCATCCGCCGCCTTGCGAAAGACGACCCCGCGCGCCTGCGTCAGGCCGCGACGGAGCATCTGCTCATCGTGCAGGCGATCCTCGCCCGCGACGCCGACCTCGCGGCCCACGCGACCCACGTCCACCTCCACAACGCCCTCACCAGCGTCCTCGCCACGGCGGGGACGACCCCCTTCGAAAGGACCGCATCGTGAAGCTCCACCCCGTGCGCACATACCGCAGCGACGAGAACCTGCCCCGCGAGGAGCAACTCGCCTACAAGATCGCGGATGTCGCATCCGAGCGTGTCGACGTCACGGAGGAAGTCACCGACATGGTGATCAACCGCGTCATCGACAACGCCGCGGTCGCCGCCGCGAGCCTGACCCGCGCGCCCGTCGTCTCTGCCCGCGAGCAGGCCGAGCGCCACGGCGGCTTCGAGCCCGGCGCGACGGTCTTCGGCACGACGACCCGCGTCAGCCCGGAGTGGGCAGCATGGGCCAACGGCGTCGCCGTGCGCGAGCTCGACTACCACGACACCTTCCTCGCCGCGGAGTACTCGCACCCGGGCGACAACATCCCTGCGATTCTGGCCGTCGCCCAGCACATGGGCCGCAACGGTGACGACCTGCTCCGCGGCATTGTCACGGGCTACGAGATCCAGATCGACCTCGTTAAGGCCATCAGCCTGCACAAGCACAAGATCGACCACGTCGCACACCTTGGCCCCTCGGCGGCGGCCGGCATCGGCACGCTCCTCGGCCTCGACACCGAGACGATCTTCCAGGCCGTCGGCCAGGCGCTCCACACGACGACGGCGACTCGCCAGTCGCGCAAGGGCGAGATCTCCACGTGGAAGGCACACGCCCCCGCCTTCGCCGGGAAGATGGCGGTCGAAGCGGTCGACCGGGCCATGCGCGGCCAGACGAGCCCCACCCCGATCTACGAGGGTGAGGACGGCGTCATCGCGTGGCTGCTCGACGGGCCAGAGGGTCGCTACGAGGTGCCGCTGCCCGAGCGGGGTGAGGCGCGCCGCGCCATCCTCGACAGCTACACGAAGGAGCACTCGGCCGAGTACCAGGCGCAGGCGTGGATTGACCTCGCCCGCAAGCTCGGCACGGAGCGTCCCGAACTGCGTGACCCCGCCAACATCCGCAGCGTCGTGCTCCACACGAGCCACCACACGCACTACGTGATCGGTTCGGGCGCGAACGACCCGCAGAAGTACGACCCGACGGCGAGCCGCGAGACGCTCGACCACTCGATCCCGTACATCTTCACGGTCGCGCTGCAGGACGGCAGCTGGCACCACGTCGACTCCTACGCGCCGGAGCGCGCTGGTCGCCCCGACACGGTCGAGCTGTGGCACAAGGTCACGACGCTCGAGGATGCCGAGTGGACGCGCCGCTACCACTCCAACGACATCAGCGAGAAGGCCTTCGGCGGTCGCGTCGAGATCGAGCTCATGGACGGCACCCGCGTCGTCGACGAGATCGCTGTCGCCGACGCCCACCCGCTCGGTGCCCGGCCCTTCGCGCGCGAGCAGTACGTCGGCAAGTTCCGCACCCTCGCCGAGGGCGTGCTCGAGGCTGACGAGATCGAGCGCTTCCTCGACGTCGCGCAGCGCCTGCCCGAGCTGAGCGCCGACGAGCTCTGCGGCCTCACGATCAACGCGGAACTCCCGCGCCTCACCACGAGGGGGATCTTCTGATGCTGTACTCCACCAAGACCTCCGCCGAGAAGCGGGCCGGGCTCCGCGAGCGCCTCGCGAGCGGCGAGCTCCAGCGCTTTCCAGGATCCTTCACCCCGCTCAGCACGCGGCTCATCGAGGAGAAGGGCTTCGAGGGCGTCTACATCTCGGGCGCCGTGCTCAGCAATGAGCTCGGACTGCCCGATATCGGCCTCACGACCCTCACCGAGGTCGCCCAGCGCGCCGGCCAGATCAGCCGGATGACCGACCTCCCGTCGCTCGTCGACATCGACACGGGCTTCGGCGAGCCCATGAACGTCGCCCGCACGATCCATGAACTCGAGGACGCTGGCGTCGCTGGCGTGCACATCGAGGACCAGGTCAACCCCAAGCGCTGCGGTCACCTCGACGGCAAGGCGGTCGTGGATGACGACACTGCAATCAAGCGCGTGCGCGCCGCGGTCGAGACCCGCCGCGACGCGAATCTGCTCATCATGGCGCGCACCGACCTGCGCGGCACGATCCCTGGAGAGGCCGGACTCGCCGCATCCATTGATCGCATGAAGGCGCTCGTGGATGCGGGCGCCGACGCGATCTTCCCGGAGGCGATGGCCGACCTGAGTGAGTTTGAGGCCGTGCGGAAGGCGATCGACGTGCCGATCCTCGCCAACATGACGGAGTTCGGCAAGAGTGCCCTCTTCACGACCGAGCAGCTGCGGGATGTCGGCGTCAACATCGTCATCTACCCCGTCACCCTGCTGCGGGCGGCGATGGGGGCAGCCGAGCGCGTGCTCGACACGATCGTCGCCGAGGGCACGCAGGAGGCATCCGTGCCCGAGATGCTCACGCGGGCCCGTCTTTACGAACTCGTCGACTACGCGGGGTATAACTCCTTCGACGAGGGCGTGTTCAACTTCACCGTTCCCGGCCGGCACTGACCGGCTCACGAAGCATCACGAAGGAGTGTCATGACTGAGGAGATTCGCAAGGGACTCGCGGGGGTCGTC
This sequence comes from Salinibacterium sp. GXW1014, assembly GCF_044769865.1. Lineage (NCBI taxonomy): Bacteria > Bacillati > Actinomycetota > Actinomycetes > Micrococcales > Microbacteriaceae > Salinibacterium > Salinibacterium sp. GXW1014. The sequence goes on along the minus strand of NZ_JBIZWA010000001.1, from coordinate 436,517 downwards.
GTCGACACCACCGCCATCTCGAAGGTGAACCCCGAGACCAACTCGCTGCTCTACCGGGGCTACCCGGTGCAGGAGCTCGCCGCCAAGTGCACCTTCGAGGAGGTCGCCTACCTGCTCTGGCACGGCGAGCTGCCGACGCCCGTGCAGCTGGAGGAGTTCCAGGAGCTGGAGCGCTCGCAGCGCCGCCTCGACCCCGTCATCAAGCGGGTCATCGACGAGCTGCCGACGACCGCGCATCCGATGGATGTCGTGCGCACCGCCGTCAGCGTCATCGGCGCCCAGGATGACACGGTGCCCGGGATGTCGTCGGCCGATGACGAGGAGGCGAACCTGCGCCGCGCGATCAGCATGTTCGCGCGCATCCCCGCGATTGTCGCCTACGACCAGCGCCGCCGCCGCGACCAGGAGCTCGTCGAACCGCGCGATGACCTCTCCTACTCGGCGAACTTCCTGCACATGACCTTCGGTGAGGTGCCCGAGGCGGTCGTGGTCGAGGCATTCGACGTGTCGATGATCCTCTACGCGGAGCACTCCTTCAATGCCTCGACCTTCACTGCGCGCGTCGTCACCTCGACGCTGAGCGACATCTACAGCGCGGTCGTGGCCGCGATCGGCGCACTCAAGGGCCCGCTCCACGGCGGCGCCAACGAGGCGGTCATGCACGTCTTCGACGAGATCGTCATCCCCGAGCGTGCCGAGGAGTGGCTCGATCAAGCCCTCGCCGAGAAGCGCAAGATCATGGGCTTCGGCCACCGCGTCTACAAGAACGGCGACTCGCGCGTGCCCACCATGAAGAAGGCGCTCGACACCCTCATCGAGCACTACGACGCAGGCCAGATGGGCGAACTCTACGACCGCCTCGAAGCGGCGATGGATGCCCGCAAGTCGATCAAACCCAACCTCGACTACCCGAGCGGCCCCGCCTACCGGCTGATCGGCTTCGACACCGAGATGTTCACGCCGCTCTTCGTGGCGTCGCGCGTGACCGGCTGGACGGCGCACATCATGGAGCAGCTGCGCTCGAACTCGCTCATCCGCCCCCTCAGCGCCTACAACGGGCCAGACCAGCGCGAGGTGTGACCCAAAACGGTGGCACGATAGTGGGATGACGATTCCCACCATCACGCTCAACTCCGGCCGCGACATTCCCCAGCTGGGGTTCGGGGTGTTCAAGGTGGACCCGGCGGAGACCGAGCGCATCGTCACCGACGCCCTCGAGGCGGGCTACCGCCACATCGACACGGCGGCAATCTACGGCAACGAGGAGGGCGTGGGGCGCGCCATCGCGAAGTCGGGCATCCCGCGCGATGAGCTCTTCATCACGACCAAGCAGTGGATCACGGAGCAGGCGGCCGACCGTTCCCGCCCCGCGATCGAATCGAGCCTCGAGAAGCTCGGCCTCGACCGCGTCGACCTCTACCTGATCCACTGGCCAGCGCCCGCGAACGATCTCTATGTCGAGGCATGGCACGCGCTCGAGCAGTTCCAGGCGGACGGCCTCACCAGCTCGATCGGCGTCTCCAACTTCCTGGTGCCGCACCTCGAGCGCCTGCTCGACGCGAGCGACATCGTGCCCGCCGTCAACCAGATCGAGGTACACCCCGCCTACCAGCAGCCCGGCGTACAGGCGTTCTGCCGCGACAAGGGCATCGCGATCGAGGCGTGGGCACCGCTCGGCCAGGGCAAGTACCCGCTCTTCGAGGAGGCGGCGGTGGCGGATGCTGCCGAAGCTCACGGCAAGACGCCAGCGCAGGTCGTCGTCCGCTGGCACCTGCAGCGTGGGCACATCGTCTTCCCCAAGTCGAACCGTGCCGAGCGCATGGCCGAGAACTTCGACGTCACCGACTTCGAGCTGACGATCGGCGAGGTTGCGGCGATCACGGCCCTCGAGCGCGACGGGCGAGTCGGCTCGCACCCCGACAGCTTCAACTGAGCCCACCCAATCCTCCGCTCCAGCCCCTGCCCGGCCCTTCCCGAAAGCGCCCATGAAGACTCGTCGCGTGCTCCTCCTCGCCCTCACGGGCATCCTTGCGGGCTTCTTCTCTGGCCTGTTCGGGGTGGGCGGCGGCATCGTCATCGTGCCGCTGCTGGTGATCCTGCTGCACTACCAGCAGCGTCGCGCGAGCGGCACCTCGCTCTCGGCGATCCTGCCCACGGCGATCGCGGGCTCGCTCGGCTACGCGATCAACGGTGACGTCGACTGGGTTGTGGCCGGATGCCTCGCGGCCGGCGCCATCGTCGGCTCCATCATCGGCACGGCACTCCTGGCACGCATCTCGCAGCTCTGGCTCAGGTGGGGCTTCATCGCCTTCCAGGTGGTCATGGCCGCGAGTCTCTTCTTCACCGTGCCCGACCGCGGCGGCGAGTTCGTCTACTCGCTCGGTTCAGTGCTCGCGCTTGCCGGGGTCGGACTCGCCACGGGCATCCTGTCGGGGCTCCTCGGTGTCGGGGGCGGCGTGATCGTGGTTCCCGTGATGATCGTGCTCTTCGGCATGGGGGACCTCGTCGCGAAGGGGTCTTCGCTCGTCATGATGATCCCCACGGCGATCACGGGCACGATCAACAACCTTCGCAACGGCAACGCCGATGTGAAGGGGGCGCTCATGATCGGCCTCTTCGCGGTGCCGTCATCGTTCGGCGGGATCGCGGTGGCCGGCTTCGTCGACCCGCAACTCGGCAGCGTGCTCTTCGCGCTCCTCCTCGTGTTCACGGCAACCCAGCTCGCAATAAAGGCGATTCGCCAGCACCGCAACAAGGGCTGAGCCCGCCGGTGCGACCGCGACGCTAGGGCTGCAGTCGCCGATGCGTCCAGGCGTCGCCGTTGCGTTCGTACAGCAGGCGCCGGTGCAAGCGGTGCACGGTGCCGTGCCAGAACTCGACGACCTCGGGCTCGAGCCGGTAGCCGTACCAGTACTCGGGCCGAGGCAGGACCTCGGGCGAAGCCGCGAGGGCGGAGGCGCGCTCGACGAGCGCTGCCGGGTCGTCGAGCGGCTCGCCCTGGTGTGATGCGATTGCCGATGCCTGGGACGGGATGGGTCGCGCGGCGAAGAGCGCGTCGGACTCCTCCTCGCTGAGCCGCCGCGCGGGCCCAGCCAGTCGCACCTGCTGGATCGTCTCGCGCCAATAGGCCGTCATCGCGCCCCATGGCTGCCCTGCGAGTTCGCGCCCCTTGCGGCTCGTCGCCGTCGTGGTGAATGTCACGCCCGCGGCATCCACTCGCTTCAGCAGCACCATGCGGTTTGAGGGCCGGCCGTCGGCATCCGCCGTTGCGAGTGCGACCGCGAGGTGTTCGCGCGCCCCCAACTGCTCGGCGCGCGAGAACCAGGTCACGAGCAGCGCACCGGGGTCGCGTGGGGGCGAGTCGAACTCGGGCAGCTCAAGGCCGCCGTCGCCGCTGAGGGTCTGCGGGTAGTTCATGGTCGCAATGCTAAGCCCGACCCGTCCCGGCGAGGGGAAGCGCACGAACCCCCACGCGGCCCTTTCGGCTCACTCCGCCGCGACGGCCTCCTCGATCTCCTCGACAGTGAGCGGGCGCCAGGCGGCACCGCCAGGATCGGCGCTGTACTTCTCCGGGCTGTCGGCCGTCGTCCACCACTTCGCTTCGTAGGCGAGGCCGTCGAAGATGACCCGGTCGCCCTTCTCGAAGACCGCCATGCCGTCCCACTCCGGGTACATGCCGGCGGGGATGGTTGGCTGGTCGACCGGTTTCTCTCCCTCAAGCACTGGCCCGAGGAGCGTCCACGGGGTCTCGAAGGAACTGAGCACGGGTGCGTCGGGGGCGTCACCCGAGGTCCACCACTTCGTCTGGTAGACGGCCTGCTTCCACACGACCTTCGTGCCGGCGGGGTAGGAGGCCGTTTCGTTCCAGATCGGGTACGGGCTCGTCTCGGGGTCGTCCACTATCTCGCCGTCCTGCGGTTCCGCGAGGGTGATCGCCCCAGCCGAGCTCTCGAGTGCGCCATCGAAGTCGGCGGCGAGCAGGTCCGCGAACCGCGTGGTGCCCTGCTCCACTCCGCTGCACGAATCCGAGACTCGCGTCAGGTGCACATAGTTGGGGCCGCACTCGGTGTCGCGGTTGAGTGACCACATCGAGAGGCGGCCGAGGCCCTGCTCCAGGCTGAAGGCGTTGAGCGCGGTTGCATCCTCAAGCGTGAACACCTCCGTCGCGACATCGTTCTGGCCGATCATGGGCGTCGCGCCCAGCTTGCGCCACAGCGTCGCGCTCGAGAGCGGAGTGTCAGCCTGCGAGTAGAGGATGCCGAGTTGGCGGTGGGTCTCGCGGAGTGCGCGAGCCGAGGCATCCGCCATCGTCTCGCCGTCATCGAGGCTGTCGCCGAAGTTCATCGTCATGACGTTGACCCCTGCGATGTCGACACCAGCCGCGAGCATCTGGGCCACGAAGGTCGTTCCGTCCTCCGTGAGGCCGAAGGTCGCGGCGGGCAGCGTCAGCCACACCGCGAGGTCTTCGCCCGCAGCCCGGCGCGACTGCTGCACGCCCGCGATGGCCTGCGCGCGTCGTTCGCCGGCCTCCGCGTCGGAGAGGTTCTCTCCCTCGATGTCGAGGTCGATCGTCGAGGCGCCATAGCGCTCGATCACGGTCTCGTAGGCGCGAGTGAGGGAACGGGCATCCGTGCACGATGTCGCGAGTTCGTCGTTGAGCAGCCCGCCGAAGGAGATGCCGATGGCTCCGCCCTGCTGCTCGAGGCGCGCGATGCGCCGGTCGAGGTCGAGGTCGGTTGCGGCGGCCGCCAGCGTGTATGCACCACCCCAGGTGGGTGTGCAGGGCGCGTCGGCCGCGGCGACGATGAAGGAGAGCATCACCTGCGAACTGCTCTCGCCTGCGGGGTTCTCGAACTCGTGGTGGGGTGTCGCCGTGACGTCGACGTAGCCTGCGAACCAGGGTTCCGCCGAGACGACATCGCGCGAGACGGCCCAGTCGCGCACGTTGATGAATCCGGCGGCGACGACGGCGCAGATGACCGCGAGGGCGATCGTCAGGCGCAGCTTCGACAACCTGCGGGTGGGCCCGCTGTGTGTCGCGCTCATGATGCGACCTCCTCGCGACTCGGGGTGGCCTGCTTCGCGGGAGCGGGCTCTGCCGCCTCCACGTGGGTGAGTTCGTGACGCAGGGTGCCCACCGACTCGTCGCCGTAGTAGAGCACGGCCCGCCAGTCGGGCTCGGCGTCTTCGGGCGGTGCGGGCGGAGCCTTGGGCGGCACCTCCACGAAGAGCCAGCCGATCGCCGCCCGCCACAGGTCGACGATCATGTTGCCGATGCCGATGTATGCGATCGTCGCGTAGGTGGCGAGGATGGCGTTGAACGCGGCGAAGGCGGCGTTGCCCCAGTTGCCCACCTGCACGTCGCGCATGAACGTGAGCACCGAGAAGGCGATGATCGCGAGGGGCGACAGCAGGTAGATCACGGGCACGGAGGTGCGGTTGCGCACCTTCGGGGTGCGGGCAAAGGGTATCTTGCGCCCCGTGAGCGCCTGCTCGATCGACTTGAGCACGCCGGCCAGGTTGACCGGCAGCAGGATCAGGTTGAAGCCGTAGATGCGCAGGATGTCGCTGAACCGGTATCCGCTGTAGCGCAGGTCGGTGCCCATGGCGATGAAGTAGGGGAGCGCGGCCATCAGCACGACGGGGCTCAGCAGGCGGCTGTCGTAGGGGTAGGCGAGCAGGAACAGCAGGCCGAAGCTGGCCCACGTGATCGATGCCATGTAGTTGACGCGCAGCAGGATCTCGCTCAGCCGCACTCTCTCGCCCCGGGCCCGGCGCTCGCGCACCTGCCGCACGAGTTTCGGCATGATGAGCAGTCCACCGTTGGCCCAACGCCGTCGCTGCACGACGAGCGAACCGAAGTCGGGCGGGGTCGCGCTGTAGCTGAGGCGCTCCGGGTGATTCGCGAGCGACCAGCCGTGCGTGCCGAGGTCGATGCTCGATTCGGTGTCTTCGATGACGGTCCGGTCCTGCACATAGCGCTTCACGACGAAGCCACCGGATGTCTCGGTCTCGACGATGTCTTCGAGGGCGGCTTTGCGGATCACCGCGTTCGCGCCCACCCAGAAGGTTGCGTCGTAGTGGGTCTTGCCCTGGTGAAGGATGTGCTGCAGGTCGGTCGTCGCTCCCGCGAGCCGCTCGATGCGGGTCGCCGCTCCCCGGAACGACGAATACGGGGTCTGCGTCACGCCCACACGCTCGTTGCCCGGCTGCTCCATGAAGTGCACGAGCCTCAGGCAGTACTCACGCAGGAGCAGCGAGTCGGCGTCGAGCGTGAGGATGTACTCGGTGTCGGGGATGACGAGGTCTGCCTGGCGGGCATCCGTGACGGGGCGCAGCACCCGGCCGCTCGGCGTCTCCTCGGTGCGGTAGGAGCCTCCCATCAGGCCGATGTAGGCGTTGAGGTTCATCGCCTTGTTGGCCTCGTGCGAGAGGGATGCGAAGAGCTTTCGCTCGAAGGTCGCGACCTCGGCGCGGAAGATGCGCTCGAGTCGCTGGTGGAGCTCAAGCATGCGCGCTGCCGGCAGGCTTTCGTCGCGGTCGGCAGCGGTTGCCAGGGCTCGGCCGGTCGTGGCCAGGTCTCCCGCGAGGCCGAGCAGCACCTGGTTGACGAAGAAGTCGTCGACGTGGTCTTCACGCTTCTCGGTCTCAGCCTTGTGGCTGATCCACTCGGCGGCCCAGGCGTAGTGTTCCGCGAGTCGCCGCACGGTGTCAGCGCTGGCGTCGCCCGTGGCGCCGTCGTGTTCGAAGTCGAGCCGGGCCGCCTCGAAGCGGGCCGCTGGTTCGCTGAGCTCCTGCGAGATCTCGTCGGCAAGGCCTCGGGTGCGTTCGAGGTCCTCCGCGGCCGAGGGGTCGCTGGGGTGGGGCGGGTCGTCGACGAGGAGCACGACACGCACCGAGGGGAACTCCTGGAGGCAGGCGGACCACAGCGTGGCCCGAACGACATCCGGCTCCTCCCGGTAGGAAGGCACCAGCACGGTGATTGCGCTGTCCTTGCCTGCGAAGTGCCGATCGATCTCGGCGCGGGGCGTGCGCTCATACGCGCGGAACCGCTGGAGTGCTCCGTGCCGCGCGAGCAAATACATGAGCGCGGAGAAGGTGAGGAAGGTCACGACCACGAGGTAGGAGAAGGCCTCCATCGTGAATCGGAAGCCGCCGATCTCGTTGTTGATGAACTGGCGCAGGATCGTCCAGATGACGTAGAGCACCCAGAGGGCGACCGTCAGCACGATGGCGGCCCGGGCGAGGGTGATCTTCTCGTCGCTCGGTTTCGGATGGGTCGTGGGGAGGGGAGTCACGCGGGACTCGGCTCCCCATTGGCGGCGTCGTACGGCGGATTCGGGGCGCGGCATTGGGGTCCTTTGTGGCCGGCTTCGGGGACACCGGCCACTCTCTAATATATCGTCACGATGTACCCCGCTTCACCGGATCCAGTCCCCAGAAAGGGGGACCCCCGGATGTCCCCGGCCGCGCGGAGCGCTACCCCGCGCAGGACCTCACCGTCGCGGCGACCCCGACAGCAGCTCCTGCACGCTCGCGAGGTCGCCCCGGAGACCTCGCGAGAAGTTCAGCCACAGGATCGGTTCGAGCACGCGCATGACGCCGTGGAGGCGCACCTCGAGCGAGGCAGTCAGCCGGCATCCCGAGTCGGTCGGCACGACTCGATAGCTGCCACCGCCGTTCCAAGGTGAACCGTCGAGTGTCCATGCCACGAGCGTCTCCGGTTCGAACTCGCTGATATCCCAGCGCATGACGACGCCCCGTCCGCCCATCTCGACATGGGTCTCACCGCGGACTCCGACGGCGGGCTCACTTGCGTGGCGGTACCGGCTCTCGACGATCGACTCGCGCCACTGGACTTCGTTCTCCACGCGGGAGAGGTAGCCGAACACCGATGCGGCGTCTCGAGGGATATCGATCGACCGCCGTGTTCTCATGGGCACCAAGTCTTGCGAAACTTTCGGGTCGGGTCATCCCCGCGAGAGGGGGTGAACCGGCCCGACTACCAGCCGCGCGCCCGCCATTCCTCGAGGCGCGGGCGTTCCGCCCCCAGCGTCGTGCCGGCACCATGGCCCGGATGCACGTGGGTGTCGTCGCCGAACGCCCCGAAGAGCCGCTCGCTCACGTCAGTGAAGAGCTGCTCGAAGCGCCCCGCGTCTCCCCACGTGTTGCCGACCCCGCCCGGGAACAGGCTGTCGCCCGTGAACAGGTGCGTCGGGCCGCTTGTGCCATCGAGCACGAGTGCGACCGACCCCGGGGTGTGCCCGCGAAGGTGCACGATGCCAAGGGAGAGGTCGTCGACCGCGACCGTGTCGCCATGCGACAGCCGCCGGTCGATCGCAACCCCCGTGTGCCCCTCGATCGCGTCGGCATCGTCGGCACCCGCAAGCAGGGGAGCGCCCGTTGCGCGTCTCGCCTCCGCCAGGGCTCCGATGTGGTCCCGATGCTGGTGGGTCGTCACGATCGCCCCCACGGATGTCGCCGCCGCTGCGTCGTCGCGAGCGTCTTCGAGCATCCCCTCGATCACTGGCCAGTCGTTCGCGGCGTCGATGAGCACCTGCGCGCCTGAGGTGCGAGAGGTGACGAGGTACACGTTGTTATTCATGTCCGACACCGACACGGAGCGGATGACGGCGAAACCGAGATCGTGAAGCAGGGTCATGCTGTCAGCCTATTGAGGCGCCGTCTCGGCTCACGGCAACAGCGACTGGCCGAACGGTCCGGGGTTGTGCGCGACCTCCCAGCGGAAGCCGTCCGGGTCGGCGAAGTAGCCGGAATATCCGCCCCAGTCCCGCCGCTGCGGCTCGGCCAGGATGCGCGCCCCCGCCGACCGTGCCGTCCGGATGACGGCGTCGACCTCGGCCTCGCTCGCGACGTTGTGCGCGAGCGTCACGGGGGCGGAGCCGTCCCGCGAGACCGTGCCGATCTCTACCTCGGCGTGCCCACGGTCCCAGAGGGACAGCGCGAGACGCTCGCCCACGCGCAGCATGAGCACCTCGCCATCGACGAACACTTCGGGGCGCCACCCGAGGCCGTCGACGAAGAACGTACGGGAACGCTCGACGTCATCGACAACGAGCGTGATGAGGCTCAGTCGCTGGTCCATGAGCGAATCGTGCCAGCATCCGCCGACACTGGCGAGTGCCTACGCGATCGCCTTGCGCGACGAGATGACCCCCGTGTCGAAGCCGAGCAGGTGCAGGCCGCCGTGGAAGCGGGCGTGCTCGACCTTGAGGCAACGGTCCATGACGACCGTGAGGCCATGCTCCTCGCCGTAGCGGGCCGCCTCCTCGTTGTAGATGCCGAGCTGCACCCAGATCGTCTTCGCGCCGACCGCGAGCACGTCGTCGATGACCGCGGGGATGTCGCTCGCCTTGCGGAACACGTCGACGATGTCAGGCACCTCGGGCAGCGAGGCGAGGTCGGGGTAGGCCTTCTGGCCGAGGATCTCGTCGGCGTTCGGGTTCACGAAGTACACGCGGTAGTCGCTCGACTGCAGCAGGTAGGTGCCGACGAAGTAGCTCGAACGGGCGGGGTTGGGCGAGGCGCCAACGATCGCGATCGACTTGGCGCGACGCAGGATGCCGAGGCGCTGCTTCGCGGTCGGGCCGACCCAGGTGCGCTGTGACTTCAGCAGCTTCGCGAGGGGGGAGGAGGCCGGGATGCTGCAGCTCAGGCCGTTGGCAAGCTGCACAGTCTCGGTGTCGCTCATTCGGACGCTCCCTTCAGTGCGGCGTCGAGCGCCTGGTCGAGGTCGTAGATGATGTCGTCGACATCCTCGATGCCCACGCTGATGCGGATGAGGCCGGCGCCGACGCCGCCGTCGATGAGCTGCTGCTCGGTCAGCTGCGCGTGGGTCGTCGAGGCGGGGTGGATGACGAGGGTCTTGGCGTCGCCGATGTTGGCGACGTGGCTCGCGAGTTCAACCGACTCGATGAACTTCTGGCCCACCGCCCGACCGCCCTTGATGCCGAAGCCGAAGACCGAGCCGGGCGTGCCGTTTAGGTACTTGAGTGCGCGGTCGTGGTGCGGGTGCTCCTCGAGGCCTGCCCAGTTGACGTACTCGATGCGGTCGTCGGCGCGCAGCCACTCTGCGACCGCGCGGGCGTTGTCGACGTGCGCCTGGATCCGGTAGGGCAGCGTCTCGACGCCCTGCGCCAGGTTGGCGGCGGATGTCGCGGAGAGCACAGGCCCGATGTCGCGCAGCTGCTCAGCCCGCAGCCGGGTCAGGAACGCGTACTCACCGAAGTTGCCGTACCAGTTGAGCCCGCCGTAGTGGGGAACGGCCTCGTCGAAGAGGGGGAAGCGGTGGCCGGACCAGTCGAAGCGACCCGACTCGACGACCACGCCGCCAAGCACGGTGCCGTGCCCGCCGAGGAACTTCGTCGCCGAGTGCGTGACGATGTCGGCACCCCACTCGATGGGGCGGCACAGGTAGGGCGTGGCGACCGTCGAGTCGATGATGAGCGGCAGGTCGTGTGCGTGGGCGACCTCGGCCAGTCCCTCCAGATCGGCGACGTCGCCTGAGGGGTTCGCGACCGTCTCGGCGAAGATCAGCTTGGTGTTGTCCTTGATTGCGGCGGCATAGTCGGCCGGGTCGGCGGACTGGATAAACGTCGTCTCGACGTCGAACCGTCGCAGCGTGACATCCAGCTGCGTGATGGACCCGCCGTAGAGGTTCGCGGATGCCACGATGTGGTCGCCAGCGCCGGCCAGCGACGCGAAGGTGATGAACTGTGCGCCGAGGCCGCTCGCGGTCGCGACGGCGCCGAGGCCGCCCTCAAGGCTCGCGACGCGCTCTTCGAAGGATGCGACAGTCGGGTTGGAGACGCGGCTGTAGATGTTGCCGTACTTCTGCAGGGCGAAGCGGGCAGCGGCATCCGCGCTGTTGTCGAAGACGAACGCCGTCGAGTTGTAGACGGGGAGTGCGCGCGAGCCGCTCACTGCGTCTGGAATGTTGCCTGCGTGGATCGCGCGGGTCTTGAAGCCCCAGTCGCGGTCGGTCGTGTCCCGGTCTGCCATAGGGCACAGGCTATCCGAGCCTCCCACACGCGCTTTGCCGCGTTACGTCGTGTGACCGCGAGCGTCCTCCTTCGCCGCGAATGACTGCCTTTCGGACAGATGACTGTGCCGCGGCACGATCATCTGTCCGAAAGGCAGTCATCCAGCGCGAGGGCCCGGGTGAGTGCGACGTGAGCGGCGGGCGGATGCTGCGGCCGCCAGTCCCGCGTATCGTGCGAGTGACACATCCCACGAGAGGACCCCATGCGCGCCATCACTGTCAGCGAGTCCGGCGGCCCCGAGAACTTGGTCCTGAGCGAGGTCGACGACCTGCCCCTCGGCGAACGTGAGGTGCGCATCCGCGTCGCGGCGGCCGGTCTGAACCGCGCCGACATCGCCCAACGCCAGGGCAACTACCCCTCGCCTCCAGGAGCGCCCGAATGGCCGGGCCTCGAGGTCTCTGGCACCGTGACCGAGACGGCACCGGATGTCACGGGCATCCGTGTCGGCGAGCGCGTGTGTGCCCTCCTCGCCGGCGGCGGCTATGCCGATGAGGTCGTGGTGCACGAGGGGCTGACCCTCCCGGTGCCGGACTCCCTTGACCTCGTCGAGGCGGCCGCGCTGCCCGAGACCCTCTGCACCGTCTGGTCGAACGTCTTCATGAGCGCCGAGCTCCAGCCGGGCGAGACCCTGCTTGTGCACGGCGGCGGCAGCGGCATCGGCACGACGGCGATCCAGATGGCGAAGCTCAGCGGGGCACGCGTCGCGGTCACGGCGGGCTCTTCCGAGAAGCTCGCGGCCTGCGCCGAGCTCGGGGCGGACATCCTCATCAACTATCGCGAGGAGGACTTCGTCGCCCGCATCAAGGAGGAGACCGACGGTGCCGGGGCCAACGTGATCCTCGACATCGTGGGCGGCGCCTACGCGGCATCCAATGTGCGTGCCCTCGCGATGGACGGCCGCATTATGGTCATCGGCAACCAGAGCGGCGTGCCGGCAGAGTTCAACCTCGCCCACCTCATGGTCAAGCGCGGGCGCATCTGGGGCACGACCCTGCGCGCCCGCCCGCTCGAGCAGAAGCTCGCGATCGTCGCGGGGGTACGCGAGCACGTGTGGCCCTGGGTTGTGGAGGGCCGCCTGCGCCCCCTCGTCGACAGCACCTTCCCCTTCGCCGAGGTCGCGGATGCCCACCGCCGCATGGAGGGGTCCGCCCACACGGGCAAGATCCTGCTGACGCCCTAGCGCCACCCCGGCAGCCAGTAGTGGCTGCGGATGAACGGCTCCGGCAGCTGCATCCCCGTCCAGACCGGGTAGAAGTAGGCGCTCAGCAGCACGACGAGCGCCAGCACCACAATGACGACCCGGATGCCCGTGGCCCGCCGCCACTCGCCCTCCCACGGCCGCCCCATCACGACGCCCAGCGCATACGTCAGCGCGAGCACCATGTAGGGCAGGAAGGCGATCGCATAGAACTGGAACATCGTGCGCTCCGGGTAGAGCAGCCAGGGGGCCCACCCCGCGACGACGCCGACGAGGATCAGTCCGGCACGCCAGGACCGCGGATGCCGCAGCAGCCGCCACACGAGCAGCCCGAGTGCCCCCACCGCCAGGTACCAGATGAGCGGGTTCGGCAAGGTTGTGATGAACTGCTCGCAGCGCTCGACCGAGCATCCGTTCTCGCCCTCGTCGGAGTAGACGCGGTAGAACGCCGTGGGTCGCAGCATGGGCAGCCACTGCCACGCGGGTGAGGCCCAGCCGTGTTCCGCGCCGAGGTCGACGTGAAAGTTGTAGGCGCTCACCTGGTAGTGCCACCAGCTCTGCCAGTCGCGCGGCACCCACGAGAGCGCACCCTCCCAGGCGTTGCCCTGCGCCCACTGCCGGTAGTAGCCGCCGTCCGTGCGGAACCACGCCGCCCAGCTCGCGACATACGCGCCGGCGGCAATCGGCACCGTCAGCAGGAAGCTCACGGGCGCCTGTTTGAGGGCGGTGCCCGAGAACCAGAACGGGATGCCCGCCCGTCGCCTCGCGAGGGCGTCGACGACGAGCGTGTAGACGGCGAAGATCGCGAGGAAGTACAGCCCGCTCCACTTGACGGCCGTCGCGAGGCCGAAGGCGAGGCCGGCGGCCACGAGCCACGGGCGGGCCCACAGGGCTGGGCCCCAGTCGCGGGAGAGTCCGCGCTTCTCGCGCTGCAGCATCCATCGCTCCAGACGTTCCCGGCTCTGGCGCCGATCGAGCAGCACGAAAAGGAAGCCGAGCAGGGCGAACAGCATGAGCGCGGTGTCGAGCAAGGCCGTGCGCGACATGACGATCGCGTGGCCGTCGACCGCCATGAGCCCGCCCGCGATCGTCGCGAGCAGGGGCGAACGGAACAGGATGCGCGCCACCAGCCACAGCACCGCGACCGCCACGATGCCGACGACCGCCATGCCGATGCGCCACCCGAAGGGGTCCTCGGCTCCGAAGGCGCCGAGGCCGAGCGCGATGATCCACTTGCCGAGCGGCGGATGCACGACAAACGACGCCTCGTCGAGGTAGGTGTTCACGTCCCCTGCGACGAAGCCCGCGTCTGCGCCCTCCGGCCAGCTGCCCTCGTAGCCGAGGTGGAGGAGCGTCCAGGCATCCTTCACGTAGTAGGTCTCGTCGAAGACGAGGGCGCGCGGGTGGCCGAGGTTCCACAGGCGCAGCGCCGCGGCGAGCACCGTGACCGCCAGCAACCAGAGCCACTCGGGCAGGCGGGCGAGGCGGCGGGTCACCCGCCCACCCTATTCAACCCGCCGAGCCTGCGAGGATGGAGCCCATGATCATCCTCGCGGCGACGCCCATCGGCAATCTCGGCGATGCCTCGCAGCGGCTGCGCGATGCCCTCGCGAGCGCCGAGGTGATCGCCGCCGAAGACACCCGCACGACCGTGCACCTCATGCGCGCGCTCGGCATCGAGAACCGGCCGCGGCTCATCCCCCTCCACGAGCACAACGAGGTCGCGAAGGCCGCCGAGATCGTGGAGCTCGCCAGGGAGTCCGACGTACTCGTGCTCTCCGACGCCGGCATGCCCGCGATCTCCGACCCCGGCTTCCCGCTCGTCGCCGCGGCAACCGCCGCGGGCGTCACGGTCACGGCGCTGCCCGGCCCCTCCGCCGTGCTCACGGCGCTCGCCGTCTCCGGCCTCCCCACCAACCGCTTCTGCTTCGAGGGCTTCCTGCCGCGCAAGGGCGGCGACCGCCGCAAGGCCTTGACGGCACTCGCGCGTGAGGCCCGCACCATGGTGTTCTTCGAGTCGCCCAACCGCCTGGCCGATGCGCTGACGGATGTCGCGGCCGTCCTTGGCCCCGACCGCCGGGTCGTCGTCGCCCGCGAGCTCACCAAGAAGTTTGAGGAGGTCAAACGCGGCACGGCCTCCGAGCTCGCGGAATGGGCCGCCGGCGGCGTCAAGGGGGAGATCGTCGTCGTCATCGAGGGCGCCGCGCCGACCGTCGCGTCGATCGACGGTGGCGTTGCGCAGGTGCTCGAGCTCGTGGCATCCGGCACCCGGCTCAAGGATGCGGCGGCCGAGGTCGCCGAGGCGACCGGACTGAGCAAGCGCGAGCTCTACGAGGGCGCGCTGGAACTGAGGCAATCGCGCCAGCGATGAGCAGGGCCGCCGCGATGGCTCACGGCTCGCCCCTGCTGCAACACTCGCACCGCGGTTCTGGGGCTGTCTCCGCTTAGGAGGCGTCCAGGTCGGTCTCAAGCAGCTGCACGAGCGTCTCAAGCGCCTCCTCGGCGCCCTCGCCCTCGGCCGCGAGCGTCACTGTCTCGCCCTTGGCGGCACCGAGGGCCATGACTGTGAGGATGCTCGCGGCATTGCCGGCGGGTCCGTCGCCCTTGCGGATGGTCACGGGCACCTTCTGCTCGTTGACCGCGTTGACGAAAAGGGTCGCGGGCCGGGCGTGGAGTCCGACGCTGCTGGCGATGGTGGCGGTGCGTTCTGGCATGATTCTTCTCTCCTTGTGATGGGTCAGGCGGCGACGGGCGCTGCGGCGTTCCCCACGTCGGCGATCGCGGGCCGGCGCACGGCCCAGCGCTTGAGGGCGACGACGATGAGGGCCGTGACGACGACCCCGGCGAGGATGGCGACAACGAACATCGCGAAGTTGTTGATGGCAAAGAAGACGAACACGCCTCCGTGGGGAGCCTGCGAGGTGACACCGGTCGCGAAGATGATCGCTCCCGTCACGGCGCTGCCGATGGTGCTGGCGGGGATGACGCGCAGCGGGTCGGCGGCGGCGAAGGGGATCGCGCCCTCCGAGATGAAGGAGGCGCCAAGGAGCCAGGCAGCCTTGCCGTTCTCTCGCTCGACGGGCGTGAAGCTGCCGCGAGCGATGACGGTGGAGGCGAGGGCCATCGCGAGCGGTGCGACCATCCCGGCGCCCATGACGGCGGCCATGATGGTCCACGGCGCCTGGTCGTCGAGGGAACCGGCACTGAGCCCGGCGACCGCGAAGGAGTAGGCGACCTTGTTGACGGGCCCGCCGAGGTCGAAGCCCATCATTGCGCCCAGGATGAGGCCCAGCACGATGGCGGATGCCCCGGTCAATCCGTTGAGGAAGTCACTGAGTCCCGTGCTGAGGGCAGCGATGGGCCCACCGAGCAGGATCACCATGAGTCCGGAGGCCACGATGGAGGCGAGGAGCGGGATGATGACGACGGGCATGAGTCCGCGCAGCCAGGCGGGGGGATTGAGGCGCCCGATCGCGTAGGCGATGGCGCCCGCCAGGAGGCCGCCGACGATTCCGCCGAGGAAGCCGGCACCCATGAATACCGCGACGGCGCCCGCCGTGAACCCGGGGGCGATGCCGGGACGGTCCGCGATCGCGTAGGCGATGTACCCGGCAAGCGCGGGCACGAGGAACCCCATGGAGGCGCTACCGATGCTGAATGCCGCCGCGCCGAGGTAGGCGAGGAGCCCACCCTCGGGAAGGTTCCACAGGCTGTTCTGTACGACGACGTCGCCCGCGACTTCCGTGATGTCGTAGCCGCCGAGGAGGAAGCCGAGCGCGATGAGGAGTCCGCCTCCCGCGACGAAGGGAATCATGTAGCTGACGCCGGTCAGCAGGGCGCGCTTGAGTGTCTGCCCGAAGTGCTCGCTGCGCGTGTCCGCACTCTCGGAGGTGGCGTTGGTGCCCATCACGCGGGGTGCTGCGGGGTCATCGGCGGCGGCGAGCGCCTCCGCGATCATGTCGTCGGGCGCATCGATGCCGCGCTTGACGGGGGCCTGGATGACGGGCAGACCGGCGAAGCGGCCCTTGTCGCGCACGTCCACGTCGACAGCGAAGATGACGGCGGATGCTGCCGCGACGAGTGTGGGGTCGAGTGGCTTCGCGCCGGCCGAACCCTGCGTCTCGACGTGGAGCTCGACGCCCGCACGGTCGGCGGCAGCTTTCAGGGCGTCAGCCGCCATGTAGGTGTGCGCGATGCCGGTGGGGCATGCCGTGATGGCGAGGAGGGTCTTGCCTTCCGCTCGCGGGGTGGCTGCGGCATCCGCGGTCTTCTCGCTCGGTTCCTCAGGCGCGATCGCCTCTTCCACGAGGGCGACGATCTCCCACTCGCTGCCGGCCTCGCGCAGCGATGCCACGAATTCGGGGCGCACGAGTGAGCGGGCGAGGGCCGAGAGCAGTGTGAGGTGCTCCTGGTCGGCGCCGGCGGGTGCCGCAATCAAGAAGATCAGGTCGGCGGGTCCGTCGGTGGCGCCGAAGTCGACGGCCGGCTCGGGGCGCGCCATCACGAGGGTCGCCTGCGTCACCGCCTCGGACCGGCAGTGGGGGATCGCGATGCCGCCGGGCACGCCCGTGTCGGTCTTCTGCTCACGCGCCCAGGCGTCGGCGAAGAGCGACTCGGCGTCGGTGGCGCGGCCCCTCTCCGCGACAAGGGAGGTGAGCCGACGGATGACCCCAGCGCGGTCGCTGCCGAGGTCGGTGTCGAGCAGCACGAGTTCGGGGGTGATGAGAGACGACATCGTTACTCCAGGTGGGTGTTCACGGTGAGAGCCGTCACAGTGGCGGCTCCCGGGTTGGTCTGGGAGAGCGAGGGCAGCTCGCTGCCGGGCAGTGCGGCGGCGGCGGTGCCGTGCGCGACGGCCTGCGCGAGGCGACCTTCATGCGCGTCGCCGCGCTGCTGCGCGATGAGGTAGCCCGAGAGGGAGGAGTCCCCCGCGCCGACGGTGCTGCGCACCGTCACGGGCGGCATGCTCGCATGCCATGCCCCCTCGGCCGTCACGAGCACGGCGCCGCGGCTACCGAGGGTCGCCAACACGCTGCCTACCCCTCCGTGCACAAGCTCGAGGGCGAGGGATGCGGCTGCCGCAGCATCCGCCTCGAGTGTCGCGGCATCGCCGTGCCCAGCCAGTTCGGCGAGTTCTTCGGCGTTGGGCTTGATCAGGTCGACGCGCTCGCCGGAGGCCACGAGGGCGAGCATGGCGGGCCCAGAGGAATCGACGGCGATCTGCGGGTTGCCGCCCGCCTCGCGCACGGCCCGCACGACACGCACGTAGAAGTCGCTCGGCAGCCCGGGGGGAAGGGAACCGGCCAGCACCAACCAGGCGGCGTCTCGCGCGTGGGAGACGAGGAGGTCGATGAGGGCGGTGCCCTCGTCCAGCGTGAGGGTGGGCCCGGGCTCGTTGATCTTCGTCGTGGTGCCGTCGGGCTCCGTGAGGGTCAGGTTGGAACGCACGGTCCCCGCGATGGGAAGGCCCGCCGAGGGGATGCCGGCCGCGGCGAGCGCCAGCAGCATGGGGTCATCCTCGCGGCCGGGAAGCACGGCCACCGTCTCGACGCCGGAGGCGATGAGGGCCCGCGCGACATTGACGCCCTTGCCGCCGGGCTGCTCGCGCCGTGCGCTGGAGCGCTGCACCTCGCCCCGGGCGAGGGGTGTCGCGAGCTCGATGGTGCGATCGAGGCTCGGATTCGCGGTGAGGGTGACGATCATGCGATGACCACCTCGACGCCTGCCGCCTCGAAGGACTCGCCGAGGGCGGCATCCGGTGCCGCATCCGTGACGAGCATGTCGATGTCAGAGAGGGCGGCGAAGCTCACGAGCGATTCGACGCCGAGCTTCGACTCGTCGGCGAGGGCGACGGCACGCTGGGCGCCCCTGGTGAGTGCCGTCTTGACGGCTGCCTCTTCGGTGTCCGGGGTGCTGAGCCCGAACCCCTCGTGGATGCCGTTGGCGCCGATGAAGGAGATGTCGGGCCGGAGCGCAGAGAGTTGGGTGAGCGTCGTTGCGCCGACGGCCGCGCCGGTGATGCCGCGCATGCGTCCGCCCAGCGTCTGGATCTCGATGTGGGGGTTGTCGCTCACGGTCGCCGCGATGTGGATCGAGTTCGTGATGACGACGAGTCGCTGCTTCGCGTTCTCGGGCTGCCAGCGGGCGATGCGCTGGGCGAGCATGCCTGTCGTCGTGCCGGCGTCGATCGCGATCGCACCCGTGAAGTTCGGCGGTAGCAGCGCCATCGCAGCCGCGGCGATGCGGTCTTTCGCGGCGGTGTTTCGGTCGCGTCGCTGGGAGACGCTCTCTTCCGTGCGCCCCAGGAGGGAGGCCGCGATGGCCCCGCCGTGCACGCGCCGAAGCACGCCTCGGGCCTCAAGGTGGTCGAGGTCGCGACGCACGGTCTCCGTCGAGACGCCCAGCTCCGCCGCCACGTCGACGACGGCAACTCGTCCGGAGGTCGAGAGCAGGGCCTCGATGTGCTGCTGGCGTTCCTCGGCGTACATGGCGCTCCTCGCGACTGAAGGGTGGTGTGAGACTATGCGCGTTTCGTATCGATTGCAACACATTCACAGGCAATCCCACACATTTCCAAGTCTGCCCGCTTCGCCGCTGGCCGAGGTGACAGCCACGGGCTGCCGCTTAGGATTGAGGCCATGTCCTCCGGCAAGTCCTTCTACATCGCCACGCCAATCTTCTACGTCAATGACGTTCCCCACATCGGGCACGCCTACACGGAGGTGGCGGCGGATGTGCTCGCCCGCTGGCACCGCCAGAGCGGCGACGACACCTGGCTGCTGACGGGCACCGACGAGCACGGGCAGAAGATCCTCCGCACGGCGGTCGCCAATAACGTGACGCCGCGTGAGTGGGCTGACCGGCTCGTCGAGACGGCGTGGAAGCCGCTGCTCGAGACGATCAACATCTCCAACGACGACTTCATTCGCACGACCGACGAGCGTCATGAGAATGGCGTGCGCCTCTTCCTCGAGAAGCTCTACGACGACGGCTACATTTACCAGGGCGAGTTCGAGGGCCACTACTGCGTCGGATGCGAGGAGTACAAGCAGCCGAGCGACCTCGTCCCCGGCACGGGCGAGTTTGAGGGGCAGCAGGTCTGCGCGATCCACACGCGCCCCGTCGAGGTGCTCAAGGAGACCAACTACTTCTTCCGCATGAGCGACTTCGAGCAGCCGCTGCTCAAGCTCTACCGCGACAACCCCGACTTCATCCAGCCGGAGAGCGTGCGCAACGAGATCATCCAGTTCGTGCAGCAGGGCCTGCGCGACCTCTCGATTTCGCGCTCGAGCTTCGACTGGGGCGTCAAGCTGCCGTGGGATGACTCGCACGTGCTCTACGTGTGGTTCGACGCGCTCCTCAACTACATCACCGCGATCGGCTACGGCACCGACCAGGAGAACTTCGAACGGCGCTGGCCGGCCGTGCAGCTGGTGGGCAAGGACATCGCCCGCTTCCACGCCGTCATCTGGCCGGCGATGCTCATGGCGGCGGGCCTGCCCGTCTCGCAGCGGGTCTTCGGCCACGGCTGGCTCCTGGTGGGCGGCGAGAAGATGTCGAAGTCGAAGCTCACGGGCATCGCACCGAGCGACATCACCGACACCTTCGGCGCCGACGCGTTCCGCTACTACTTCATGAGCGCCATCAACTTCGGCCAGGACGGCTCCTTCTCGTGGGAGGACCTCTCCGCCCGCTACCAGGCCGAACTGGCCAACGGTTTCGGCAACCTCGCCTCCCGCGTCATCGCGATGATCAACCGCTACTACGACGGCAGCGTGCCGCAGCCGGGCGAGTACACGGATGCTGACCTCGCCATCCAGAAGACGCTCGCCTCGGCCGTGACGAAGGCGGATGCCGCGATGCAGCGCCTCGCAATCCACGAGGCGATCGAGGCCATCTGGACGTTGGTGGACGACCTCAACGGCTACATCACGATCAACGAGCCGTGGGTGCTCGCCAAGAACGAGGAGACGCGCGAGCGGCTCGGCACCGTGCTCTACATGACGGCCGAGGGGCTGCGCGCGCTCGCCGTGCTGCTCTCCCCGGTCATCCCAGAGGCGACCGCCAAGCTCTGGGCGGCGCTCGGCTTCACCTCGCCCCTCACGGAGCAGCGCATCCCCGAGGCGGGCAGCTGGGGCGTGCTGCAGCCGGGCGCGACGGTCGACACGCTCCCGCCGCTCTTCCCGCGTGTCGAGCAGGAGCAGGCATGACCTACCCTCCGCTGCCCGAGGCGCTCACGGTGGGCGTCTACGACAACCACACGCACCTCGAGCACGGGGCGTGGCAGCCGAACGGCGAGCCCGAACTCCTCGACTACCGCGAGGCCCTCGACCTGGCCTCGAGCGTCGGGGTCAAGGGTGTCGTGCAGGTGGGCACGGATGTCGCGAGCTCACGCTGGTCGGCTCAGATGGCCGCTCGTGAGCCCCGCATGCTCGCGGCCGTCGCGATCCACCCCAACGACGCCCCCGAGCTCGATGCCGCGGGCACCCTCGACGCCTCGCTCGCGGAGATCGAGGAACTCGCCCAGCGGCCCCGCGTGCGCGCCGTGGGAGAGACGGGGCTCGATTTCTTCCGCACCGACGAGGTGGGTCGCCCGGCCCAGTTCTACTCCTTCGAGGCGCACATCGAGATCGCCAAGAAGCACGGCCTGGCGCTCCAGATACACGACCGTGACGCGCACGACGAGGTCATCTCCACGCTCCTGCGCGTGGGCGCCCCCGAGCGCACGGTGTTCCACTGCTTCTCCGGCGACGCCACGATGGCGCGACTCTGTGCCGAGGAGGGCTGGTACCTCTCCTTCGCGGGCACCGTCACCTTCAAGAATGCGGCGAACCTGCGCGAGGCCCTCGAGGTCGTGCCGCGTGACCGCATCCTGATCGAGACGGATTCGCCCTACCTGACGCCCACGCCGCATCGCGGGCAGACGAACGCCTCGTACATGATCCCGACGACCCTGCGCTTCATGGCCGATCACCTCGACGTGCCAGACTCGCTGCTCGCCGCGGTCATCGCCTCCAACACGGAAGCCGTCTACGGCTCGTGGGACGACGAACCGGTCGTGCCGGATGCCCCGAGCGAGCTCCCGCCGCACCCTCTCGCATGAGCGGCAAACTGCTCGGCCCCTCCGAGATCCGCGACCTCGCTGAACTCCTCGACCTGCAGCCCACCAAGAAGCTGGGGCAGAACTTCGTCATCGACGGCAACACCGTCCGCCGGATCGTCGCGGCCGCGGGGGTCACCGGTGACTCTCCGGTCGTCGAGATCGGCCCGGGCCTCGGATCCCTCACCCTCGGACTCCTCGAGACGGGCGCCCCCGTCGTCGCGGTCGAGATCGACCCGCGCCTCGCGGGGCAACTGCCCAAGACGGTCGAGACGATGCAGCCGGGCGCCGACCTCACGGTTGTGCTCCACGATGCCATGACGATCATGGAGTTGCCGCGGCATCCGCAAACCCTCGTCGCGAACCTGCCCTACAACGTCTCGGTGCCCGTGCTGCTGCACTTCCTCGAGCACTTCAGGTACATCACCTCTGGCCTCGTGATGGTGCAGGCTGAGGTGGGCCAGCGCCTCGCCGCACAGCCCGGCAGCAAGGTCTACGGCAGCCCCAGCGTCAAGGCGGCCTGGTACGGCCACTGGCGCACGGCGGGCCTCGTCAGCCGCCAGGTCTTCTGGCCTGTGCCCAACGTCGACTCGATCCTCGTCGGCTTCACGGTGCGCGACGAACCGCTCGGCACCGAGGAGGAGCGCCTCGCGACCTTCGAACTCGTCGACGCCGCATTCGGGCAGCGTCGCAAGATGCTGCGCCAGTCACTCGCGGGCGTGCTGGGGGGCTCGGCCGAGGCATCCGCTCGTCTCGAAGCCGCCAGCATCAAGCCGACCGAGCGCGGCGAACAGTTGACGGTGCACGACTTCCTCGCGATCACCCGCGCCGCTGCCTAGGCTGGCGACCATGGTTGCGGGCAACGAGAAACTCGTATCGAGCGAGAAGCTCGAGGCGGCGACGGGACGCGCGCGAGCGGCATGGCACGAGCTGCTGGATGCCGAGGGTGCCACCGCCTGGACCCACCCGCAGATCGCGACCTGGCTCGTCGAAGAGCACGGCGTCGACGGCTGGTGGGCGCAGGGCATCACGATCGCCTACGAGCAGGCGCGGGGGATGCGAGTGCCCGGGCAGCAGTCCGATGGATCCTTCTCGTCCGGGGCCAGCCGCACGATGGCGGGCGACGCGCGGGAGTTGCTCGCGCGCGTGATCGCCGTGGCGAGCGGGTGGGCCGGCAGCGAGCCCGCGTCGAGCAGCCCGGAGGCGAAGCATCCGAGTGCCCGCTGGTCGCTCGAAGACGCCACCGGCATCACGGCGACGCTCAGCCCCGTCACGAGCGGCGCGCCCGGCCGCGTGCGCATCGCGCTCACGCGCACGAAGCTCGCAGGGCCCGACGTGCTCGCGGAGGAGAAGGCCGCCATGACCCAACTGCTGCGTGCGCTGTGACCCGGGCTGGGGCAGACAAGGCATTCGGCTAGGTTTGTTCATATGAGTGCGCACGCCCGGCCCGCCAAGGTTCACGTCCGTGCCCCCGGCAAGCTCAACGTGTGCCTCAAGGTCGGAGCGCTGCTCGACGACGGGTACCACGATGTCGCAACCGCCTACCAGGCCGTCTCGCTTTATGAAGACGTCAGGGCATACCCGGCGGATGATTTCTCCGTGACCTTCGGCGGCAGCATCGACACGTCCGCACTCGCGACCGACGGCAGCAATCTCGCGATCCGCGCCGCCCGCCTCCTGGCGCGCGTCGCCGATCACCGCGGGGGAGTGCGGCTCGAGATCGAGAAAAACGTGCCCATCGCGGGCGGAATGGGCGGTGGGTCAGCGGATGCCGCGGCCACCCTCGTCGCGTGCGACACCCTCTGGGGAACCGACCTCGGCCGCGAAGAGCTGCTCAGCCTTGCGGCACAGCTCGGCGCCGATGTGCCCTTTGCCCTCATGGGCGGCACGGCGATCGGCACGGGCCGCGGTGACGAACTCAGCCCGGCACTCGCCAAGGGCACGTTCCACTGGGTCTTCGCCCTCGCAGACTTCGGCATGAGCACCCCCGAGGTGTACCGGGAGCTTGACCGCCACCGGGAACGCCATGCCCTCGACATCTCGCCTGTGACCTTGCAGCCCACCGTCGACAATCCGGTCTTGAAAGCACTCCGCGCAGGTGACTCGGCGATGCTCGCGGAGGCCATGCACAATGACCTCCAGGCGCCCGCCCTTCACCTGGAGCCGCGGCTTGCAAAGGTGCTCGAACTCGGCGAGGAGAACGGCGCCCTCGCGGGCATCGTCTCGGGCTCGGGACCGACGATCGCATTCCTCGCGGCCGACGTCGACTCGGCGCTCGAACTGCAGGTGGCGCTCAGCGCGGCGCGCCTCACCGCGGTGCGGGCGACGGGCCCCGTGCACGGCGCCCGCGTCGTCACGGCCTGAGCCGCGCATCCGCCGTCTCGCGGTCGCATCCGCTCACGGCTCCCTTTCAACGCATTGAGACTACGCAAGTTGCACCAATGCCTCCGCGAATTTGCAAGTTCTGCAGTCTCACGGGTGGCCGTCAGCCTCCAAGAGGTGCGCCGCGATCGCGCAGACGCTTGCGTATCCGGCGGAGCGTCTCCCTCGGCTGTCTCCGGACGTCGTCAACTGACACGAAGATCACGGTCCAACCGGCATCCTCAAGGCGTTCCCGTCGCGTGATGTCGGCGCGAAAGCGCTTTTTCTCACGGTGAAGGTCTCCCTGGTACTCGACGGCGACCTTCCACGTGTCGAACGCGAGGTCCACCATGGCCACGAAGCGCCCGCTGCTGTCGTGAACCCTGAAGTTCAAAGTTGGTTCGGGGAGGCGATCGCGGACCATCAGCAGGCGCATCTCGGTTTCCATTCGAGAGAGCGGCCCATAGCGCATGAGTTCAAGCGCAGCCCGCAACTTTGGCGTTCCGCGACGGCCAGCACGGAGACGAACTGAGTGCTCCACTTCGGGGAGCCGAGCCAACGGCGGCACACCACTGTATGGTTCGTCGCCTGTGATGAGAAAGTCGCCGATGGCGATGAGATCGTCGACCGAGAGCGAGGTAGCCAGGTCGCACCAGGTGTCCACCGGGTGTGTGACGCGCATGCCACCTAGTATCACGACGCGGGAGTCAGAATGGTGTCCAACGATGCCCTGCGCGCGGGGGAATCCCGCCGACGAGGCGGCGCTCACCTGGACAGCGGATGTCGCGAGCACGGGCACGGGAAAGCCGTGGAGGAGGGCCGCGGTGCCGTGACTGAAGTGCTGAGTGCGGGGCATCCGCGCGTGGTAGGCGCGGATGTGAGCCTCGTAGGACGGGTCCCAGTTGAGGGCGCGCACGCCGTGGAAGGGGCGGGCGAGTTTGGTCGATCGGAGTTGGCTGTCTTTGATTCCGGCAGCCAAGGCCTCGCGTCTGCTGAATGGTCGTCCGGTGAAACCGTCGGGGAGAGGAATTCGCACCGGCCCAGAGTGCCCGGGGTGCGAGTCCTCGCGGGGCGCGCATCCACAGCTTCGCGAGCCTACGCAAGTTGCACCCAATAGGGGCCCGAAGTGCGACTTGCGTAGTCTCACGCCGGGAACGCGACTTGCGCGCCTGCGTGCGGTAGAGGTGAGACTACGAAGGTTGCACCACGCCGGGTGGGGAAGTGCAAGTTGCGCAGTCTCGCGGTCTGACGGCACGGGGCCAGCCGCGCCGTGCGCCCGCCCAGCCGCACCCCGGTAGTGTCGACCCACGTGGCACATCTCCTGGGGGCAGAGTCCCTCCACCTCGAATATCCAACGCGCGTCATCTTTGACTCGGTGACGATCGGCCTCAATGAGGGCGACCGCATCGGCGTGGTTGGCCGCAATGGCGACGGCAAGTCGACCCTCATGCGGCTGCTCGCGGGCCGCATCGAACCCGACGGCGGCCGTGTGACGGTACGCAAGGGCACGACGATCGGCATGCTCGACCAGGCCGACGAGCTCGACGACTCGATCGTCGTGAGTGAGTCGATCGTGGGCGACAAGCAGGAGTACGAGTGGGCTTCGGATGCCCGCATCCGCGACGTCATCGACGGCTTGCTTGGCGGCATCCCGTGGGATGCGACTCTCGGCCAGCTCAGCGGTGGGCAAAGAAGAAGGGTCGGCCTCGCCAAGCTGCTGGTCGGCGATTGGGATGTTGTGTTCCTGGATGAGCCCACCAACCACCTCGACGTCGAGGGCATCGCGTGGTTGGCTGAGCACCTGAAGCGTCGCTGGCCTGCGGGCCAGGGCGGCCTCATCGTCGTGACTCACGACCGCTGGTTCCTCGATGAGGTCTGCAACACCACCTGGGAGGTGCACGACCGCATCATCGAGCCCTTCGAGGGCGGCTACGCGGCGTACATCCTGCAGCGCGTCGAGCGCGACCGCATGGCATCCGTCACGGAGGCGAAGCGCCAGAACCTCATGAAGAAGGAGCTCGCCTGGCTGCGTCGCGGGGCTCCGGCCCGCACGGCGAAGCCGAAGTTCCGCATCGACGCCGCGAACGAGTTGATCGCGAACGAGCCGCCCGTGCGCGACAAGGTGAGCCTGCAGTCGATGGCGATGCAGCGTCTCGGCAAGGATGTCGTCGACCTGCTCGACGTCGGCGTCACCTACGGCGACAAGCAAGTGTTGCGCGACATCGAGTGGCGCATCGCGCCGGGCGAGCGCACGGGCATCCTGGGCGTCAACGGTGCAGGCAAGTCGACGCTGCTGGGCCTCATCGCGGGCTCGATTGAACCCACGAGCGGACGCGTCAAGCGCGGCAAGACGGTCAAGATCTCCATCCTCGACCAGCAGCTCGCCGAGCTGGCCGAGGTGCAGAACGAACCCGTGCGCACGGTCATCGGCCGCCAGAAGTCCTCCTACGTCGCGGGCGGCAAGGAGGTCACCCCGGGCCAGCTGCTTGAGCGCCTCGGCTTCGACAGCGCCCAGCTCAGCACCCCCATCAAAGACCTGTCGGGTGGCCAGAAGCGTCGCCTGCAACTGCTGCTGATCCTCCTCGACGAGCCCAACGTGCTCATCCTCGACGAACCCACCAACGACCTCGACACCGACATGCTCGCGGCGATGGAAGACCTGCTCGACTCCTTCCCCGGCACGCTCCTCGTCGTGAGCCACGACCGTTACCTGCTCGAGCGTGTGACCGATCAGCAGTACGCCGTGCTCGGTGGGCACCTGCGGCACCTGCCCGGTGGGGTCGAGGAGTACCTGAAGATCCGCACGGCGGCGGATGCGGCATCCGATGCCCCCTCGGCCACCAAGGCGGCGACGACCCCGGCGAAGAAGGCTCCCGGTCTCTCGGGCGCTGACCTGCGCAACGCCCAGAAGGAGCTCGCCTCGGTCGAGCGCAAGCTCGAGAAGTCTGGCCAGAAGGTGGAGGCGGTGCACGCCCAGATGGCAGCCCACGACCAGAACGACTACGAGGGGCTCGGCGCACTCACAGCGGAACTGTCGAAGCTCGAATCGGATGCCGCGGCGCTCGAGACCCGCTGGCTCGAGCTCACCGACCTCCTCGAGGGCTGACGACGCGGTCGCCTGTCACAGTTCGTCACCTGATTCGGATTTGCTCCGCACACGGATGACACTGGATACCCCGCACCACTGAAAGGCACCACCCATGTCCCTCCTCAAGAAGCTTGCTGCCGTCGCCACCGCGACCGCGCTCCTCACCGGCCTCGCCGCCTGCGCGTCGTCTGACTCCGACGCGGAGCTCGGCTCCGAGTCCAACCCCGTCAAGCTTGGCGTCGTCGGCGCGAGCGACCCCTACTGGGATGTCTACCTCGAGGCAACCGAGGAGGAGGGCATCCACGTCGAGATCATCGACTTCGCCGACTACAACCAGCCGAACCCCGCGCTGTCGGAGGGCGAGCTCGACCTGAACCAGTTCCAGCACGTCATCTTCCTCGCGCAGCACAACGTGGCATCCGGCGATGACCTCGTGCCGATCGGCGCGACCGCGATCTACCCGCTCGGCCTCTACTCGCAGAAGTACGACTCGGTCGACGACATCAAGGACGGCGAGCAGGTCATCGTGCCCAACGACACGAGCAACCAGGCGCGCGCGCTCCTCGTGCTGCAGTCCGCCGGCCTCATCGAACTCAAGGACGGTGGCAGCATCTTCTCGACCCTCGCCGACATCGAGGACTCGTCTCGCGTCGAGGTCAAGGCAGCGGATGCCTCGTTCACCGCGACCTCGCTCGCTGACGTCGCTGCAGCTGTCGTCAACAACGACTTCGTCACCAAGGCGGGCATCGACCCGCTCAGCGCCATCGCGGTCGACGACCCCAGCGACCCCGCCGCGCAGGCCTACATCAACATCTTCGCGGCCCGCGCCGACGACAAGGACAACGAGCTCTTCCAGCGCCTCGTCGAGATCTACCAGACGACGCAGGCGGTGCAGGACGGCGTGCTCGAGGTCTCGGGTGGCACGGCCATCCTCGTCGACACCCCCGCATCCGAGCTCGAGGATGCCCTCGCCAAGGTCGAGGCCGACGTCGAGGCCAACGAGTAGCCTTTATGCAGTAGCCGGCGGCGGATGCTTCTCGGAGCATCCGCCGCCGTACTGATTCCCCGGATGACGAAAGCAGCCCCCATGCCGATCGTGAGACTCAGCGAGGTCTCAAAGTCGTACCCGCCGTCCAAGCGGGGTGCGGCGCCGCTCGTCGCGGTCGACACCGTCAGCCTCGACATCGAGGCGGGCGACATCTTCGGCATCATTGGCTACTCGGGCGCGGGCAAGAGCACGCTCGTGCGGCTCATCAATGCGCTCGAACCGGTCACGGGTGGCACGGTCGAGGTCGACGGCCGCGTGATCAGCGGGCTGCGGGAGCGTCAGTTGCACGACGTGCGTCGCGGCATCGGCATGATCTTCCAGCAGTTCAACCTCTTCAACTCGCGCACGGTCGCCGGCAACGTCGAGTACCCATTGCAGGTCGCCGGGATGCCCGCCGCCGAGCGCAAGGCCCGCGTGGCCGAGATGCTCGAATTTGTCGGCCTTGCCGGCAAGGCGCGCAACTACCCCGACCAGCTCTCGGGTGGCCAGAAGCAGCGCGTCGGCATCGCCCGCGCGCTCGCGACGAACCCCAAGATCCTGCTCGCCGACGAGGCGACCAGCGCGCTCGACCCTGAGACGACGACCGAGGTGCTCGCGCTCCTCAAGAAGGTCAACCGCGAACTCGGCATCACGATCGTGCTCATCACGCACGAGATGGAGGTCATCAAGGCGGTCGCTAATCGCGTCGCCGTCATGGACTCCGGTCGCGTCATCGAGCAGGGCAGCGTCTTCGACGTCTTCTCCGACCCGCAGACGGATGCCGCCAAGCGCTTCGTCTCAACCGTCATCCGGGCGGTTCCAGAGCGGGAGGCCCTCGAGCAGCTGCGGCTGAAGCATCCGGGTCGCATCGTGACGGTGTCATTCGCGGACGGCGGTGTGAGCCAGTCGGAGGTCTTCCTCGAGTTCGCGAACCACGGCGTCACGTTCGAACTCGTCTACGGCGGAGTCAACGAGATCCAGGGCCGCACCTTCGGGCACCTGACGCTCGCGCTGAAGGGTGACCGCATCGACGCGGCACTCGCGGCGATCTCCCGCACTGTGTCAGTGACGGAGGTGCGCTGATGGATGCGTTGATCGCCCTGCTTCCCGAGCTGCTCGACGCGACCTTCGAGACGCTCTACATCGTCGCCCTGTGCATGCTCTTCGGCGGGCTCGGTGGGCTCATCGTCGGGCTCGGGCTCTACGTGACCCGCGCCGGCGGCCTCCTGCCGAACCGCGTCATCAATACCGTGCTGAACGTGCTCGTCAACACCTTCCGTCCCATCCCGTTCATCATCTTCCTCGCGGCGGTGCAGCCGCTCGCCCGCGCCGTCGTGGGCACCGGTATCGGCGATCCCGCCATCATCTTCTCGATCGCCCTCGCGGCCGTCTTCGGCATCAGCCGCATCGTCGAGCAGAACCTGCTGACGGTGCAGCCCGGCGTGATCGAGGCGGCGCGTTCGGTCGGCGCGGGGCCGTGGCGCATCATCCGCACCCTCCTGCTGCCCGAGGCGCTCGGCCCGCTCATCCTCGGCTACGCCTTTGTCTTCGTCGCGATCGTCGACATGACCGCCGTCGCGGGCTTCATCGGCGGCGGCGGGCTCGGCAACTTCGCGATCCTCTACGGCTATCGCCAGTTCGAGCCGATCGTCACGTGGGCGGCCGTGCTCATCATCATCCTGATCGTGCAGCTCGTGCAGTTCTTCGCCAACTGGCTCGCCCGCCGCGTGCTGCGCCGCTGACGCTGTCAGGGCATACTCGGGGCATGACACCCCGGTTCACGGATGCTCGGCTCGAGCAGTTTCGCGAGCAACTGCGTGCCGAGCGCGAGTCCACCGTGCGCCTCATGGCTGGCCTGGGCGAGGACATCCGCCGCATCGTGGATGCCCGTCAGGACTCCAACGTTGACGACGAGCACGACCCGGAAGGCTCGACGATCGCGTTCGAGCGCTCGCAGTCAGACGCGCTTCTTCGCCAGTCCCGCGACAAACTGAGCCAGATCACGGCCGCCCTCAGCCGACTCGATGCAGGAAGCTTCGGCGTGTGCGAGTCGTGCGGCCGTGACATCCCCGAGGCGCGTCTCGTAGCGCGCCCGTCGGCGAGTCTCTGCGTGGACTGCGCCTCGCGCGCCTGAGCTCCGCGAACGGGTTCAGTCGAAGTCGAGGTTGAGCACCCGCAGCAGGTCGGCGAGTCGTTCGTGTTCGGCATCCGGCAGCGCGGCGAGGAGTGCCCGCTCCGATTCGAGGAGTTGCGTGATCGCCGTGTCGACGCGGGCGCGTCCCTCCCTGGTCATGGTGACGAGCACGCTGCGCCGGTCGCGCGGGTCGGCGTTGCGGGTGACGAGTCCGCGCTCGACGAGGCGGTCGATGCGGTTGGTCATGGTGCCGGAGGAGACGAGGGTCTGCTGCAGGAGCGACTTGGGGCTGAGCTGGTAGGGCTCGCCTTCGCGTCGGAGGGCGGAGAGCACGTCGAATTCCCATGATTCGAGGCCGGATGCCGCAAAGGCAGTGCGGCGGGCACGGTCGAGGTGGCGGGCGAGGCGGCCGACCCGGCTGAGCACTTGGAGCGGGGCGAAGTCGAGGTCTGGCCGTTCGCGTTGCCAGGCGTCGACGATGCGATCGACTTCGTCGAGCCGGTCGGGGTTGTCGCGTGCGGGCATGGTCACCATTATCCCGAGCGGCGGATCTTGGCGGTTTCCTTTGGTTCTCTTCTGGCAGACTTGTCTCTCGTGTCCGCCCGTGCATTGTGGGGGTGGCACGGTCCGCCCTGGTGTAACGGCAGCACGGCAGTCTTTGGAACTGTTAGGACCAGGTTCGAATCCTGGGGGCGGAGCCAGTTGAAATCGCGGAGCGATCTCAACCGGCTCCGTGCGCGGAGCGCATCCGCCGCAGGCGGATTAGTTTTCAGCCCGGAAGGACACTCGCAATCCTGAGTGCGAGATGCCCTCAGCGTGAACGAGCGTGACAACAAGGAGCCCCCAACCCATGACCGACCAGTCTCTCGCCGTCATCATCCTGGCGGCCGGCCAGGGCACCCGCATGAAGTCGGCGAAGGCGAAGGTGCTGCATGCCCTCGCGGGTGTGCCGCTCGTGGGCCACGTGTTGTCGACGGCGGAGGAGCTGGGTGCGGCCCACATCCTCACGGTCGTGCGCCACGAGCGGGAGGCGGTGTCTGGCGAGGTGCTGCGCCGGTCCCCGAACGCGATCATCGTTGACCAGGACGAGGTGCCGGGCACCGGCCGCGCGGTCGAGGTTGCCCTGGAGGCGCTGCCGGCTGAGTTCGAGGGTCGTGTCGTGGTGCTGAGCGCGGATGTCCCGCTCCTGGATGCGGCGACCCTGCGCTCGCTGGTGTCGGCGCACCAGCATGAAGGCAACGCGCTGACGATGCTGTCGGCGATCCTCGATGACCCGTCTGGTTTCGGTCGCATCGTCCGTTCGGCGGATGGCCTCTTCGAGGCCATTGTGGAGCACAAGGACGCGTCGTCTGAGCAGCTTGCGGTGCGCGAGGTCAACGCGGGCGTCTATGTCTTCTCGGCGGGTCCCCTGCGGGAGGCTCTTCGCCAGGTGGGCACGCAGAACGCGCAGCGGGAGAAGTACCTGACGGATGCCGCGGCTGTGATCCGGCAGTCGGGCGGCCGCATCGAGGCGGTTTCGGTGCGCGACCCATGGCTCGTCGCGGGCATCAACGACAGGGTGCAGTTGGCGGCGGCGGCGCGGGAGCTGAACGCCCGCATCATCCGTCGCTGGCAGGTCGCGGGCGTGACGATCCTCGACCCGGCCTCGGTGTGGATCGACGCGGATGCCACGCTGGCCGAGGATGTCGAGCTGTTGCCGGGCACCCAGATCCGTGGGGCGACGAAGATCGAGCGCGGCGCGATCGTCGGCCCTGACACGACCCTCGTCGACTGCGAGGTCGGCGAGAACGCCGTCGTCAAGCGCACGGATGCCACGCTTGCGGTCATCGGCGCGGGCGCGAGTGTCGGCCCCTTCGCCTACCTGCGGCCGGGCACTGTCCTCGGGGCCGACGGCAAGATTGGCACCTTCGTGGAGACGAAGAACGCGAACATCGGCGACGGCAGCAAGGTGCCGCACCTCAGCTACATCGGCGACACCGAGGTGGGCGTCGGCTCGAACGTGGGCGCCGGCACGATCACTGCGAACTACGACGGCGTCAACAAGCACCGCACGATCGTGGGGTCGCACGTGCGCACCGGTTCGCACAACGTCTTCGTCGCGCCCGTTAGGATTGGAGACGGAGCCTATACAGGTGCCGGCACGGTGGTCCGCAAAGACATTCCGGCGGGCGCGCTGGCGATCAGCGTGGCTCCACAGCGCAACATGGCAGGTTGGGTCGGCACCAACAGGCCGGGTTCCGCGGCGGCTGAGGCGGCCGAGGCATCCGGTGGGGCGGTCGACGAGGCCTGAGAACCACGGTCCCGTTGGGGCCACACCGGCAGAGAGCGAGCGGACTTGTCCGAGATCACCGTCAACGGACAGAAGAAGCTTGTGCTTGTCACGGGCCGCGCACACCCACAGTTGGCGGAGGACATCGCCCGCGAACTCGACACCGAGCTGGTGCACACCGAGACGCGCACCTTCGCGAACGGTGAGATCTACGCCCGCTACAGCGAGAGCGTGCGTGGATGCGACGCCTTCGTCATCCAGTCGCACACGACCCCGATCAACGAGTGGCTTATGGAGCAGCTCATCATGGTCGACGCGCTCAAGCGCGCCTCGGCGAAGCGCATCACGGTCGTCGCACCCTTCTACCCCTACGCGCGTCAGGACAAGAAGGGTCGTGGCCGCGAGCCCATCTCGGCCCGCCTCGTCGCCGACCTCTTCAAGGCTGCCGGCGCCGACCGCATCATGAGCGTCGACCTGCATGCCGCACAGATCCAGGGCTTCTTCGACGGCCCCGTCGATCACCTCTTCGCGATGCCGGTGCTGCTCAAGTACTTCAAGGAGAAGCTCGACAACGAGACGCTCACGGTCGTCTCGCCCGACATGGGCCGCGTTCGCGTCGCTGACATCTGGAGCGACAAGTTGGATGCCCCGCTTGCGATCATCCACAAGCGTCGCGACCCGCGCGTCGCCAACGAGGTTTCTGTGCACGAGATCGTCGGTGAGGTTGCTGGGCGCACGTGCTTGCTCGTCGACGACCTGATCGACACGGGCGGCACGATCGCCAAGGCCGCGGAGGCGCTCAAGAAGGCCGGTGCCAAGAATGTCGTGGTTGCGGCGACGCACGCGGTGTTCTCGCACCCCGCGGCGGAGCGCCTGCAGGCTGACTTCATCGACGAGGTCGTCGTGACCGACACCCTGCCGTTGACGCCCGAGAAGATCTTCCCGAAGCTGACGGTCCTCCCGATCGCCCCGCTCATCGCGGGCGCCATCCACGAGGTCTTCAGCGATGGTTCGGTGACGTCGATGTTCGACGGCGCCGCGTAAACGTCACGCACGAGAGGGGGCGGGTCGCCGGTGGGCACCGGGCCAGTTGAGGGGCACGAGGCGGTGCCGTTCGCCGCAGAGTTCTGGGCGGCCCTGGGAGGGGCGGATGCCCTGCTCCCCGGCCTTCGGGTGACCGGTATCGGCGACCTTCCGTCGGCGTTCCGTGTCTCGGCGTTGGCCGCGGCATCCATCGGCGTTGCAGGGCTCGCGGCGACGGAACTCGGGGCGCTCGTGGGCGGCGCGGAACCGCGGGTCAGCGTCAACCGACTGCTCGCATCCGCGTGGTTCGGTTCGGCCGTGCGGCCGGCCGGGTGGTCGGTGCCGCCCGTCTGGGACCCCTACACGCGCAACTACCGGGCGGCCCGGGGCGGCTGGGTGCGCCTGCACACGAATGCGTCGCACCATCGCGCCGCGGCGCTGCGGGTCTTGGGGGCAACCGAAGCGACCGACCCCGCTGATGTGAGGCGCCTTGTGGGCCGTTGGGACGCATTCGAGTTGGAGGAGGCGGTCGTCGAGGCGGGCGGGGTCTCCGCCGCGATGCGCACCCGCGAGGAGTGGCGTGCCCACCCGCAGGGCGCGGCGGTCGCGAGCGAGCCGCTCCTGCACCGCGACCGGGGTTCGGCGGGTGCTGTTGGCGAGCACTGGCGGCCGACCGTCGAACGACCGCTCGCGGGCCTGCGCGTGCTCGACCTCACGCGCGTGCTGGCGGGGCCGGTTGCGACCCGGTTCCTCGCGGGCCTCGGCGCTGACGTGCTTCGGGTCGACCCGCCCGACTGGGATGAACCGGCGATCGTGCCGAACATGACGCTCGGCAAGCGCACGGCGCGACTCGATGCCCGCACGCCCGAGGGGCTCGAGCGTCTCAAAGCCCTGCTCGCTGAGGCGGATGTGCTCGTGCACGGCTACCGCGACGGCGCCCTCGATCGTCTCGGGCTCGATGCGGGCACCCGCCAGCGGCTGCGGCCCGGCCTCGTGGAGGCATCCCTCACGGCCTTCGGTTTCTCGGGCCCCTGGCGCGAGCGCCGCGGTTTCGACAGTGTCGTGCAGATGGCGAGCGGCATCTCACACCGCGGCATGGTCGCCACGTGGGAGGAGCGTCCCCAGCAGCTGCCCGTGCAGGCGCTCGACCATGCCACCGGCTACCTGCTCGCGGCATCCGTGCTTCGGGGTGTCGTCGAACTCGTGCGCGATGGCGCTGGCTCGTCGACCCGCACCTCGCTCGCGCGCGTGGCGGAGGCCCTCGTCTCCGGCGGCGACCAGCCGACCGACGGTGTCTTCGATCAGTGGAACGGCCCCTGCACGATGATCGGCACGCAGTGGGGCGCCGCCGAACTGCTGCCTCCACCGGCCCGCTTCGACGAGATCAACTTCGGCTTTGAGCGCATCCCGAAGCCCCTGGGCTCGGATGCCGCGGAGTGGGGTTCCCCCGCCGCCTAGGTGTCGCGCGTGTCGACGGGCGTGACCCCGGGGCCCGGCGCGACGGGGATGAGTCCCATCGAGTCGACGTGCAGGCGGTCTCCGTTGCGGTCGGTCGCGTAGCACTCCCAGCCAATGCCGCCGGGGCCGAAGAGTTCCCAGCGCGCCTCGTAGCGGGCCGCGCCGGGCATCATGATGCTGCCGCGGTAGGAGCAGGCCCGCTCGGCGTTGCTCGCGCCGAGGCTCACGGTCGTGATGATGCCGGGGAGCACGAGCCCGAGCACCGCGAGCAGCACGACGAGGCGGAGCAGCAGCATCCGTCGTCCGCTACGAATTGGGCGCTCTTCGTAGGGTTCGTAGCCCGAGAGTTCGGGATGCTCGTCGTCGACCATGGGCTTACTGGCTGCGCAGCGCGTCGCCGCTGAGGCGGAATGTCGTCCACTCGTCCATGGGCTCGGCGCCGAGGTTCTTGTAGAAGCCGATGGCGGGCTCATTCCAGTCGAGTACCTGCCACTCGAGCCGGGCGTAGCCACGCTCGACGCACACGGCCGCAAGGGTCGCGAGGAGCTGGCGGCCGTAGCCGCGCCCGCGGAACTCTTCGCGCACGTAGAGGTCCTCGAGGTGGATGCCGTTGACCCCTTCCCAGGTAGAGAAGGTCAGGAACCAGATCGCCATGCCGGCGAGGCGTTCCTCGTCGCCGTCGACCACGTGGGCGAAGACGGTCGGATGCTCGCCGAAGAGCGCGCGACGCAGGTCGTCCTCGCTCGTCTTGACGGCATCCGGTTCGCGCTCGTACTCGGCGAGGTCCTGGATGAGCGCGAGCATCTCGGGGATGTCTCGCTCGAGGGCCGGGCGGGGGATGTGCGACAGCGACATGCCTAGTGGGTGTCCTCGGCCTCGATCTCGCTGCGGTCACCGCTCCACTGCGTGTGGAAGGTGCCCTCGGCGTCGATGCGCTTGTAGGTGTGGGCGCCGAAGAAGTCGCGCTGGCCCTGGATGAGGGCGGCGGGCAGGCGCTCGGCGCGCAGTCCGTCGTAGTAGGCGAGTGACGAGGAGAACGCGGGGGAGGGGATGCCCGCCTGCGCTGCCGCGATCACGACGCGGCGCCAGGACTTCTGTGCGCGGGCGATCGCGTCGGTGAAGTACGGGGCGGTGAGGAGCGAGCCGAGGCGCGGGTCCTCCAGGTAGGCCTCCGTGATGCGGCCGAGGAACTGGGCGCGGATGATGCAGCCGGCCTTCCAGATGCGGGCGATCTCGCCCAGGTCGATGTCCCAGTCGTACTGGCGTGCGCCCGCGACGATCTCGTCGAAGCCCTGGCTGTAGGCGACGATCTTGGAGGCGAAGAGGGCCAGGCGCACGTCTTCGATGAAGTCCGCGGCATCCGTGACTTCGAAGGTCTCATCGGGGCCCGGCAGGTTCGCGGCCGCGTCGCGGCTGGCGCGGCTCGAGGAGAGCGAGCGGGCGAAGACCGCCTCGGCGATGCCGGAGACGGGCACGCCCAGGTCGAGGGCCGTCTGCACGGTCCAGGCACCCGTGCCCTTGGCGCCGGCCTCGTCCTTGATGACGTCGACGAGGGGCTCGCCCGTCTTGGCGTCGACCTGGCGCAGCACCTCGGCCGTGATCTCGATGAGGTAGCTCTCGAGCTCGCCCGTGTTCCACTCCTCGAAGATCTCCGCGATCTCGGCGGGCGACTTGCCCGTGCCGCGGCGGATGAGGTCGTAGGCCTCCGCGATGAGCTGCATGTCCGCGTACTCGATGCCGTTGTGCACCATCTTCACGAAGTGCCCGGCGCCATCGGTGCCCACGTGCGTCACGCAGGGCTCGCCGTCGGCGACCGCGGCGATGGACTTGAGGATGGGGCCGAGCGTCTCCCAGGCCTCGGCGCTGCCGCCCGGCATGATCGAGGGGCCGTTGAGGGCACCCTCCTCGCCGCCCGAGATGCCGGCGCCGACGAAGTTGATGCCCGTCTCACGCACGGTGCGCTCGCGACGGATGGTGTCGGTGAAGAGGGCGTTACCACCGTCGACGATGATGTCGCCGGGCTCGAAGACCTCGGTCAGCTCGGTGATCACCGCATCCGTCGCGGCTCCCGCCTTGACCATGATGATGGCGGTGCGCGGCTTCTGCAGCGCGGCCGCGAACTCCTTGTAGTCCACGGCGGGCACGAAGCCGGCCTCGGGGTGCTCGTCGAGCACAGTCTGGGTCTTTTCGAAGGAGCGGTTGTAGATCGCCACCGTGTTTCCCTCACGGCTGGCGAGGTTGCGGGCGAGGTTCGAGCCCATCACCGCCATCCCGACCACGCCGATGTTTGCCTGTGCTGCGGTGGGTTCGGCCACGCTGGTGCTCCTCAAAGTCGAGAAAGGGAATGGCTCAAGGCTACTGCGTGGCCTCACATCGGAACTAGCGTGAGAGTGTGTCCGCGTGCAGCGCGCACTCCGCACCGGTGAAGGGAACGCAATGCAGCCACCACTCGTCGTTGTCATGGGTGTGAGCGGGTCTGGCAAATCGGTCGTGGGGATGGGGCTCGCAGAGGCGCTCGACCTGCGGTTCCTCGACGGTGACGACCTGCACCCGCCGGCGAATGTCGAGAAGATGGCGCGTGGCATCCCGCTCGATGACGACGACCGGATGCCCTGGCTGAGGCGTGTCGGCGAGGCGCTCGCCGAGGCGGCCGAGGCGGGACAGGGCATGGTCATGGCGTGCTCGGCACTCCGCCGCTCGTACCGCGACGGCCTCAGGGCGGCTGCGCCGCGGACGGTCTTCGTGCACCTCGACGGCTCGCGTGAACTGCTCGAGTCCCGCCTGCGCACGCGTGCTGGCCACTTCATGCCCGTCGGCCTGCTCGAGTCGCAGTTGGATGCGCTCGAGCCGCTCGCGACGGACGAGCCTGGCGCGAGTGTGTCGATCGAGCCGGGCGTCGACGAGGTCGTCGCGGCCGCGGCATCCGCTGTGCGCGAGTTGCAGGCCTGACTCAGACGACGCGGTTGCGCAGCGGGCCTCCGTCGAGGAGCGCCCGCACGTTGTGTTCGACGAGCGCGGCCGAGCCGAGTGGTCGACCGCCCGCGGCGTGGGGCGTGATGATGACGTTCGGTTCGTCCCACAGGGGTGACTCGGGTGGCAGCGGCTCCGTGTCGAAGACGTCGAGGGCCGCCCCGCCGAGCCGGCCCGCGCGGAGGGCGTGCACGAGGGCATCCTCGTCGACCGTGGCGCCACGGCCGACGTTGACGAGCCAGGCGTGATGGGGGAGCCGGCCCAGCACCTCCGAGTTGACGAGGTGCCGGGTTGCGGGCGTCGCCGGGAGGATGTTGATGAGCACGTCCGTGTGCGGCAACTCGGTGCCGAGGTCGTGCACCGCGATGACGCGGATTCCGTCGGCCGTGCGCGCCGAGCGGGCCACGCCCGTCACGTTCGCGCCGAGTGCCAGGAGATGGGGTGCGAGGGTGCGGGCGATGCCGCCGAAGCCCCACAGAAGCACGCGCGCTCCCCTGAGCGTCGTGAAGCGGCCGGGGCTTGGTTCCTGCTGCATCCCGCCGATCTCGCCGGCCCAGCGGTGTTCCACCTTGGCCTGGGCGGCGACGTGCAGGCTGCGCGCCGCGGCCAGCACGAGCGCGAGCGTGTGCTCTGCCACGGGGAGGTCGTGCAGCCCGGCGGCCGAGCAGATCGCCACCTCCGGCGCGAACCCAGCGGCCTCGACCACATCCGTGCCGGCAGAGAGCGCCTGCACGAGCCTGAGTCGCGGCATCCGCCGGGCCGCGTCGCGGATGTGCTCGCCCGGGTTGCCCCAGACGACGAGCACGTCGGCGTCATCGCGGGCGATGGGCGCCGCCGCCTCGTAGCGCAGGAACTCCGCGCCGGGCACGACGGGCGCCGGTTCCTGCATCGTGTCCGGCACCAACACCAGCAGGGGGCTTGTAGTCATGCGTCTTACGCTAGACTCTCCCATTGAACTTCGGCGAGGGACCGATGGCATCTGAGTTTCGGATGCCGCGGCATCCGTTATCGACGCGGCGAGCAGGGCTTCGGTCTTTCCTCACGCAGCACCACCCGTTTCGGGTCGTGCCGATGCGTTCGAGTTGAATCCACACACGACAGCGGGCCCGGCCCGCAAGAAGGAGAATCACCATGGGTGAGAAGACCAGCCGCGCAGGACGCCCGTCCGTCGCGAGCACCACCGAGCTCTCGAACCACCTTGTCGCTGACGTGCGCGACAACTTCGGCAAGGGCTTCGCCCGCCGTCTGCGCGCCGCCGGCAAGATCCCCGCCGTGCTCTACGGCCACGGCACCGAGCCCCTCCACATCGCCCTCCCGGGCCACGAGACCGCGCTGCTCCTGCGCAAGGCCAACGCCATCCTCGAGCTCGAGATCGACGGCAAGACCCAGACGGGCCTCGTGAAGGACGTGCAGAAGGACCCGGTGCGCCAGCTCATCGAGCACGTCGACCTCATGGTCATCCGCAAGGGTGAGAAGGTGCAGGTCGAGGTTCCCGTCCACGTTGTCGGCGAGGCTGCCCCCGGCACCGCCCTCGAGCAGGAGGCGCACACGATCCTCATCGAGGCGCCCGCCATCGAGATCCCCGAGAGCCTTGAGATCAGCGTCGAGGGCGTCGAGGCTGTCACGCACCTCAACGCCGACGCGATCGTGCTGCCCAAGGGCGTCACGCTCGTCGCCGAGGCAGACACGCTCGTCGTCAGCGTCGTCGTCCCGACCGTCCAGGCCGAGCCTGAGACCGAGGCTGCGGCCGAGGGCGACGCAGAGGCTGCCGAGTAAGGCGCTGAGATAGGCCTCTTCACACGCACGAAGCCGCTGGACGCCACCCCCGATGAGGGTGGCGTCCAGTGGCTCGTTGTCGGCCTCGGTAATCCGGGCGCCGACTATGCGGGCAACCGCCACAACGTGGGGCAGATGGTGCTCGCCGAGCTTGCCGACCGGCGGTCGGCCTCATTTCGCTCGCACAAGGCGAATGCCATGGTCGCTGAGGCCCGCACCGGCATCGATGGTCCGCGCCTCGTGCTGGCGAAGCCCAACAGCTTCATGAACCTCTCGGGCGGCCCCGTTGCCGCCCTGCTTCGCTTCTACAAGATCCCCACCGAGCGACTCATCGTGGTGCACGACGAGCTCGACATCCCCTTCGACTCGGTGCGGCTCAAGCGCGGCGGCGGGCACGGAGGTCACAACGGGCTTCGGGACATCATCTCCGCGATCGGCACTCCCGAGTTCCTCCGAGTGCGGGTCGGCATCGGTCGGCCGCCCGGGCGTCAACCCGCGGCCGACTTCGTGCTGCGCGACTTCGGGTCGACTGAGCGCGCCGTGCTGCCGAACCTGCTGGCGGATGCCGCCGACGCCGTCGAGTCACTCGCGGCCGACGGACTCGCGGCCGCGCAGCAGCGCTTCCACGCGCCTTCATAACCCACGAAGTCCCCTGTCAGCGGCTCACCGTAAGCTTGTCGGGTGATCCTCCAGGGCTTGGCTACTGCGCTTTCGCGCGCCCAATCGTTCGACGACGCCCTCCAATACGCGTCGCGTGATGCCGACTTCTCGCTCGTCGAGGGCCTCCGGGCGCCGCTCCTCGCCGGGCTGCTGTCGCGCCGCACGCCGCCGGCTGCACTGCTCGCGATCGTCGCGACCGGCCGGGAAGCCGACGCGCTCACTTCCGCGATCTCGACCAACTCGCCTTCCGCGACCGTGCTGCAGTTCCCCGCGTGGGAGACCCTTCCGCACGAGCGCCTCAGCCCCTCGACCGAGACCGTCGGCCGCCGCATCGAGGCGCTGCGGCGCATCGCCGAGTGGGATGCCGCGCGCGACCCCAAGGGCGGCTCGCTCGTGGTGGTCGCGAGCGTGCGCGCTGCGATCCAGCCGATCGCCGACAACCTGACCTCCCTCGAGTCGCTCACGATCACGGCGAGGGGGCGGGGTTACGAGCTTGGGGAGATCCAGCGCCGCCTCGTCGACCTCGCCTACTCGCGGGTCGACATGGTGACGCGGCGCGGCGAGTTCGCGGTGCGCGGCGGCATCCTCGACGTGTTCCCGCCGGCGGCCGAGCATCCGCTTCGCCTCGAGTTCTTCGGTGACGAGGCGGAGGAGATTCGTCAGTTCTCGGTCGCCGACCAGCGTTCGCTCCCCGAGGCGGTTGAGCGCGTCGACCTGCCCCCGTGCCGCGAGCTGCTGCTCAGTGACTCGGTGCGGCAGCGCGCCACCGAGATGCTGCACGAGTTCCCGGGGCTCTCGACCATGCTCGCGAAGATCGCCGACGGCATCCCTGTCGACGGCATGGAATCACTCGCGCCCGCACTGCTCGAGCGCCTGGTGCCATTCACCCACTACCTGCCCAAGGATGCCGCGGTCGCGGTCATCTCGCCCGAACGGGTTGCGACGCGAGCGACATCGCTCCTCGAGACGAACCGCGAGTTCCTCGATGCCGCTTGGAACGCCGCGACGGCGGGCGCTGAGGCGCCCATCGACCTCGGCGCGGGGGACTTCCTGACCCTGCGGCAGCTGCGCGATGCGGCGGGGGAGCGTCCGTGGTGGACGCTCAGCGCCTTCGACAGTGGCGCTGCCTCCTACGCGGCCGACGGCGCAGAGGGTGCGGATGCCATCAGCGAGATGGTCGAGGCGGCGGGCGACTACGTGCGCATCGAGGCGGATGCCACGCCGAGCTTCACGGGCAACGCGGATGGCGCGATCGCGCATGTCGGTGACCGGCTGAAGGAGGGCTGGTCGGTCGTCATCACGGCGCAGGGGCACGGGCTCGTAGAGCGCGCGGCCGAGGCGCTGGGCGAACACGGGTTTGCCGCGCGCGTCGTCGACGACCTGCCGGAGGATGGTGTCTTCGAGCCGGGCGTCGCCTATGTCGTGACGGGTGCGGTGGAGGCGGGCTTCGAGGTGCCCGACATCCGTCTCGCCCTCTTCAGTGAGACCGAGTTCTTCGGTCGCGCGGTCGGCTACGAGTCGCGCCAGGTCAAGAAGCTCGCGACGAGGCGTCGCAACGTGGTCGACCCGCTGCAGCTCAAGGCGGGCGACTACATCGTGCACCAGACGCACGGCATCGGAAAGTTCTTGGAGCTCGTGCGCCGCGAGGTCTCGAGCGGCGGGCGCAACGCGGTCAAGACGACGCGCGAGTTCCTGCTGATCGAATACGCCCCGTCGAAGCGTGGCTACCCGGGCGACAAGCTCTACGTGCCGACCGACCAGCTCGACCTCGTCTCGCGCTATGTGGGCGGCGAGGCTCCCCAGCTCAGCAAGATGGGTGGCAGCGACTGGGCGGCGGCGAAGGGCAAGGCCCGCAAGGCGGTGCGCGACATCGCGGTCGAGCTCGTCAAGCTCTACTCGGCCCGCCAGCAGAGCAAGGGCCACGCCTTCGGCCCAGACAGCCCGTGGCAGCGCGAGTTCGAGGATGCCTTCCCCTTCGCCGAGACGCCCGACCAGTTGACGACGATCGACGAGATCAAGGCCGACATGGAGAAGCCGGTTCCCATGGATCGCCTCGTCGCGGGCGACGTGGGCTACGGCAAGACCGAGGTCGCCGTCCGTGCCGCCTTCAAGGCAGTGCAAGACGGCAAGCAGGTCGCGATGCTCGTGCCGACGACGCTGCTCGTGAAGCAGCACATGGAGACCTTCGCGGAGCGCTTCGCAGGGTTCCCCATCCACCTGCGCGGCCTCAGTCGCTTCCAGAGCGACAAGGAGGCGAAGGAGGTCATCGCGGGCCTCGCGGATGGCACAGTCGATGTCGTCATCGGCACGCACCGCCTCCTCTCGAAGGAGATCGCGTTCAAAGACCTCGGGCTTGTAATCGTCGACGAGGAGCAGCGCTTCGGTGTCGAGCACAAGGATGCGCTCAAGAAGCTCAAGACCAACGTCGACATCCTGGCGATGAGTGCCACGCCGATCCCGCGCACGCTCGAGATGGCCGTCACGGGCATCCGCGAGATGTCGACCCTCGCGACGCCGCCCGAAGACCGGCATCCGATCCTCACCTTCGTTGGCCCCTACAGCGAGAAGCAGGTGGCGGCGGCGATCCGGCGCGAGCTACTGCGCGAGGGCCAGGTGTTCTTCGTGCACAACCGCGTCTCGAGCATCAACCGGGTCGCGAGCCAGCTTGCCGAGCTGGTGCCAGAGGCCCGCATCGCGGTCGCGCACGGCAAGCTCGGCGAGGGCCAGCTCGAGCAGGTCATGGTCGACTTCTGGGAGCGCAAGTTCGACGTGCTCGTCTCGACGACCATCATCGAGACGGGCCTCGACGTCTCGAACGCCAACACCCTCATCATCGACCGGGCCGACAAATACGGCCTCTCGCAGCTGCACCAGCTGCGCGGCCGGGTCGGACGTGGCCGAGAGCGGGCCTACGCCTACTTCCTCTACGACCCCGACAAGCCCCTCGGTGAGGTCGCTCACGACCGGCTCGCGACGATCGCTGCCAACAACGAGCTGGGCGCGGGCATGCAGGTCGCGCTCAAGGACCTCGAGATCCGTGGCGCCGGCAACCTCCTCGGTGGCGAGCAGTCGGGCCACATCGCCGGCGTCGGCTTCGACCTCTATCTGCGGATGATCGGCGAGGCCGTGAGCGCCTTCCGCGGTGAAGACGTGGAGGGACCGACGGAGCTGCGCCTCGAGCTTCCCGTGGATGCGCGCATCCCCGAGGAGTACGTCGAGAGCGAGCGGCTGAGGCTCGAGGCCTACCAGAAGCTGTCGACGGCGAGTTCGCCGCAGGCGGCGACGGATGCCATCGATGCGGTCGCCGAGGAACTGGCCGACCGCTACGGCGAGCTTCCCCCACCCGTGCTGCAGCTCGTCGCGGTGTCGCGCCTTAGGCGGCGCGCCCAGAAGGCCGGCCTCAGCGAGGTCGTCGTCATGGGCCCCAACCTGCGCATCGCGCCGCTTGAGCTGCCCGACTCGCTCCAGGTGCGCCTGCAGCGGATGTATCCGGGTGGCCGTTACTTCACCCAGAACAGCGCGGTCGTCATCCCACTCCCGAAGGCGGGCGGCGAGGCGCTGAGCGACGATGGGCTCATCGAGTGGGTGGGGCAGCTGTTCGAGCAGTTCCTGCCGAAGGAGCCGGAGCCGGTCGAGGCGGCGGTCGAGTCGAAGGCCTGAGCCACTCGGGGTCGGGGCGCCGCGCTACGCCTTGCGGTGCACGCGGTACACCATCATGGGGATCGCGACGAGCGAGCGCAGGTCGATGAAGGCGTGCACCGCGATGGCCACGAGGATGCTGCCGGTGCCGATGAAGACCGCCATGAGGAGCGCGCCGATGATGGCGGAGCCGATGACGCCGGACGCGCCCTGGTAGAGGTGGAGGGCGGCGAAGATCGCCGTGCTGCCCAGCACCGCCGCGGCGATGCTCCCCGTGACTCCGAAGACGGCGGCCGGCAGCGCGAGCCGGAACAGCAGCTCCTCGACGACGCCCGCGTTGATCGAGAGCAGCGCGCCGTAGCGAAGCTCGCCCCGGTTGCGCGGCAGGAGCGCGTGGATGTCGCCGACCGTGACGACCTCGTCCTGCCCGCGGGCGAGCGGCAGCAGGGCGATCGAGGCGATGAGCAGGGCGCTGATCGCGCCGATCAGGAAGCCCTTGAGGAGACCCTCGGATGCCGCATCCCGCAACCACTGCACGGCAGCGAGGTCCTCGATCGCCGCAAGCATGAGCGGCACCTGCTGCCAGGCGAGCAGCAGCATGATGACGGCGGCCCCGCCGTGCACGACGAAGGACTCCACGAGCCACTTGCGCATCATCGCCTGCCGGCGCCGGGTCGTGCGGTAGCGCTTGAATCGCGTGTACTCGCGGCGGTCCTTGCGCGCTGCACGCACCACGAGAAGGGCG
The DNA here is from genome assembly GCF_044769865.1 of Salinibacterium sp. GXW1014. Taxonomy (NCBI): domain Bacteria; kingdom Bacillati; phylum Actinomycetota; class Actinomycetes; order Micrococcales; family Microbacteriaceae; genus Salinibacterium; species Salinibacterium sp. GXW1014. The sequence continues at coordinate 392,006 of NZ_JBIZWA010000001.1, read as the reverse complement.
AGCAGGCCGAGGAGCGCGACCGCGAGGACGATCCGGGCCAGCGGATCGTCGGGCGAGAGCATGTCTCCATTCTGGCGGCTGCGCCCGTGCGGCAGATCCCCCGCGCGGCGGATGCGAGGATGGGCGCATGACTGAGACATCCGTGCCGCAGCATCCGAAGCTCGACGAACTCATCGCCCTCATGGCGAGGCTGCGGGGCTCGGGTGGATGCCCCTGGGATGCCGAGCAGACGCACGAGTCGCTCGTGCAGTACCTCATCGAGGAGACACACGAGCTGGTCGAGGCGATCGAGGCGGGCACGCGCGAGGAGCTCATCGAGGAGCTCGGCGATGTGCTCTACCAGGTGCTCTTCCACACGGACATCGCCGCGCACGCGGCCGAGGAGCCGTTCACGATCGAGGATGTCGCGGAGCGGAGTCGCGCAAAGATGGTCGCGCGGCATCCGCACGTCTTCGGCGACGCGCTCGCCGAGACCGCCGATGAGGTCGTGCTGGTCTGGGACGAGATGAAGGCCAAGGAGAAGGCGCACCGCACGAGTGTTCTCGACGGGATTCCGCAGGGGATGCCCTCGCTCGCCCTCGCCGACAAGCTGCTCGGGCGCGCACAGAAGGTTGGTGTGCTCGACGATGCGCCGGCCGGCATCCCGGTCGAGTCGGAGGACGAGCTGGGCGGGCTGCTGCTCGCGATCGTCGCGTCGGCGCGCTCGCGCGGGCTGAACTCGGAGCGCGCGCTGCGGGCCACGCTGCGGGGACTGCAGGCGGAGATCCGCGAGGCCGAGGCGGCACAGTAACAAGAGGGGTTGTGCCCTTCCCGACCCGAACGGGAAGGGCACCAGCCCGGCGTGTTTGTGTTGGAAATTTCACAACAGAAACGAATGGTGCGCGGGCGCTGGCCGAAGATTTACCCGATCATTCGGCCATGTCTGCGTGGCGTTGCATGCCAGCCTGAAGTCTACAGGAAAGAGCGGACGCTCGTTATGCATTATCGCCGTGAGGCATGGCATGCCTGCCCTCACTTCGTTGTTGGCATGCCTAACCTTCGATGCGCTCGCGGCCATCGCGGAGTAGCGTCTCCCGCATGACGACAGCATCTTTCGACCAGCTCCTCGCCGAGCAGATCGGCCACGAGTTCGACGCGGCCCAGCAGTACATTGCGATCGCCGTCTGGTTCGACGAGCGTGACCTGCCCCAACTGGCCAAGCACTTCTACAGCCAGGCGCTCGAGGAGCGCAACCACGCCATGATGATCGTGCAGTACCGGCTCGACCGAGGGATGGGCGTCGCCATCCCCGGCGTATCGGCAGTGCAGAACGCCTTTGTTGACGAGCGCGAACCCATCGCCCTTGCCCTCGCGCAGGAGAAGCGCGTCACGCAGCAGATCGAGGCCCTCTTCGCGGCAGCTCGCGCCGAGACCGATGCCCTGGGTGAGCAGTTCATGCTCTGGTTCCTCAAGGAGCAGGTCGAGGAGGTCGCGTCGATGAGCACGCTCCTCACGATCATGGAGCGTGCCGAGAACCTCTTCGACGTCGAGAACTACCTCGCACGCGAGTCGATCGGTGACGGCGGTCACGACCCGAACGCCCCGGAAGCCGCAGGCGGAGCGGTCTAGGCGAAAACCGAGTTCTTCTCGTTGTAGGGTTGCGGGCATGTCCCGACGGCCGGATCCCGCACGCAAGCCCGCCTTGCTCGAGCAGATCCTCGACTACCTGCTCGACAAGCCGCTGTCGAGCCTGTCTCTGCGGCCGCTGGCCAGTGCGCTCGGGGTGAGCACCTTCACGCTCGTCTATCACTTCGGCTCGCGCGACGAACTCCTGAGCGAGATCGTCCGCGCCATCTCGCAGCGATCGCACCCCGTTCTGGCCAAGGTCAAGGAGCGACCGGCCACGGTTGAGACCTATGTGGCGGGTCTCGAACGCTCGTGGGAGTGGGCCGTGCAGGAGCGCAACATCAGGCTCCTGCGGCTCGAGTTCGAAGCCGCACTGCTGGAAGCGCACGACCGCGGGCACACCCACACGCGCACGACCTTCACGGAGTGGCAGAACCTCGGCCGCGATGTGCTGCTCGACATGGGCTTCAGCGACGAGGAGGCCGAGGCGGAGTCGCGCCTCGCGGTCGACACCGTCATGGGCCTCCAATACGACCTCATCGTGCATCGCGACCCCGAGAGCGCGACGCGCTCATTCCGCCGCTTCATCGAGCAGTCCCGCGCGCGTTTGGAGGCGGCCCTGGCGCTCGCCGACGGTCGCACGGGCGAGTAGGGGTCGCCTGCCAGAATAGGAGGATGGCCTCTCCCGTCAATCCTCCCCGTGGCATGCGCGACTTCCTCCCCGCCGAGAAGGCGCGACGCGAACGCGTGCTCGGCGTCATCCGCAATGTCTACCGTTCCCACGGCTTCGACGAGATCGAGACCCCGGTCGTGGAGGACAGTGCGCGCCTGCACTCGGGCCTCGGCGGCGACAACGAGAAGCTGGCCTTCGGAATCCTCAAGCGGGGGCTCACGAGCGAGGACTTCGCTGCGGCATCCGACGCCCTCGACCTGACCGACCTCGGGCTGCGCTTCGACCTGACGGTGCCACTCGCGCGCTTCTATGCGACGCACCGCGCCGAGCTGCCGACGGTGTTCCGCGCGATCCAGATCGCGCCCGTGTGGCGCGCCGAGCGCCCGCAGAAGGGGCGCTTCCGCCAGTTCGTGCAGTGCGACATCGACATCATCGGTGAGGCCGGCCCTCTTGCGGAGATCGAGCTCATCACGGCGACGACCGCGGCGCTCGACGCCCTGGGGCTCGAGGGATGCAGCATCCGTATCAACGACCGTCGCATCCTCACCGGCCTGCTTTCGCACTGGAATGTGCCGGCCGAACTGCACGAGCGCGCCCTCATCACGATCGACAAGCTCGACAAGATCGGCCCGGAAGGTGTCGCCGCAGAGCTCGCGGAGCATGGCATCGCGACCGAGGGCCTCGCGGCCGCACTCGAGGCATCGGGCTGGGACCTCCTCGACGACGCGCCCGAATGGCTCGACGCGGAGGCCTACCAGGCGCTCCTCGACCTGCGCGCGGCCGTGCCGAGCGCGGAGCTCGTCTTCGACCCGACCCTCGTGCGGGGCATGGGCTACTACACCGGCACGATCTTCGAGGTCGCGCACCCCTCGCTCGGCTACTCGCTCGGCGGCGGCGGGCGCTACGACGGCATGATCGGCCGCTTCCTGGGCACGGATGTCCCGGCCACCGGGTTCTCACTCGGCTTCGAGCGCCTCGTGGACCTCGTCGACCTCCCCGACGCGGAAGGCGCTGACGCGGTCGCGCTCCTCCACGACAAGGATGCGCCGGCGAGCCAGCTCGTCGCGCTCAAGACCGCCCTCGTGGGCCAGGGGCACCGGGTGCGCCTCGAGCGCCGGCCCAAGAACACGAAGGCCACCCTCGAGCGCCTCGCGGCGGAGGGCTTCAGCCGCTTCGCCTTTGTCAACGCCGAGACGGATGCCGCAACCCTCGAGCTCCGCCCCCTCTCCTAACTCAGGACCTGCCTTTGCCAATTCAGGACCTGGCGAGAAAGTTCCTGAGTTGTGAAAGCGCAGCCTGAGTAGGATTGGCAGCATCCAACCCCCACACCTCTCGAAGGAGATCACCTGTGTCGTTGATCGAGGCAATCGGAGCCCGCGAAATCCTGGATTCCCGGGGCAACCCGACCGTGGAGGTGGAGGTCCTCCTGGAGGATGGCACCGTCTCGCGCGCAGCTGTTCCCTCCGGCGCCTCGACAGGCGCGTTCGAGGCCTATGAACTCCGTGACGGCGACAAGGGTCGCTACCTCGGCAAGGGCGTGCAGAACGCGGTCGACGCCGTGCTCGACGTCATCGGCCCGGAGCTCGAGGGCTTCGACGCGACCGACCAGCGCCTCATCGACGCCGCGCTGATCGAGCTCGACGGCACCGACAACAAGAAGAAGCTCGGCGCGAACGCGATCCTCGGCGTGAGCCTCGCGGTGGCGAAGGCCGCTGCCGACTCGTCTGACCTGCCGCTCTTCCGCTACCTTGGCGGGCCCAACGCGCACACGCTGCCCGTTCCGATGCTCAACGTCATCAACGGTGGCTCGCACGCCGACAGCAACGTCGACATCCAGGAGTTCATGATCCTCCCCGTCGGCGCCGAGAGCTTCCGCGAGGGCCTGCGCTGGGGTGTCGAGACCTACCACGCGCTCAAGAGCATCCTGCACGGCAAGGGCCTGAGCACGGGCCTCGGCGACGAGGGCGGCTTCGCGCCGAACCTCGACAGCAACCGCGATGCGCTCGACCTGCTGGTCGAGGCGATCGAGAAGGCCGGGTTCAAGGTCGGCACCGACATCGCCCTCGGCCTGGATGTCGCGGCGACCGAGTTCTTCGAGAACGGCAACTACACCTTCGAGGGTCAGACGCGTTCGGCCGCCCAGATGAGCTCGTACTACGCCGAGCTCGCGGCGGCGTACCCCCTCGTCACGATCGAGGACCCCATCTCGGAGGATGACTGGGAGGGCTGGGCACAGCTCACCGCCGAGATCGGCGACAAGGTGCAGCTCGTCGGTGACGACCTCTTCGTGACCAACCCGAGCCGTCTTGCGAAGGGCATCGAGCAGGGCACCGCCAACTCGATCCTCGTCAAGGTGAACCAGATCGGCACGCTCACCGAGACGCTCGACGCCGTCCGCCTCGCCCACCGCAGCGGCTACACGGCCGTCATGTCCCACCGCTCGGGCGAGACGGAGGACACGACGATCGCCGACCTCGCTGTCGCGACCGACTGTGGCCAGATCAAGACGGGTGCCCCCGCCCGTTCGGAGCGTGTCGCCAAGTACAACCAGCTGCTTCGCATCGAGGAGGAGCTGGATGGCGCTGCGGTCTACGCCGGTCGTTCGGCGTTCCCCCGCTTCAAGGGCTGATTCGCCGGTTACGCTTGGGGGATGAGCACCCGAAAGCCCCGTGTGCGCCGCGTGCCTGCGGCGTTGCCTGAGCAGGGCGCGGGCGCTCACTGGCTTCGAGGCATCCGCTTCTCAGGGTTCACGATGTTGACGCTCGGCATGCTGATCGTCTTCATCGTGGCCCTGGCGCCGTCCCTGCGCATCTTCGCGGAGCAGCAGAATGAGCGGGCCCAGTTGGCGGCGGAGGTCGAGGCGCAGCGCGAGCTCGTGAAGGACCTTGAGCAGGATGTCGCCCGCTGGGATGACCCGAGTTATGTCGAAGCGCAGGCGCGTGAGCGCCTTTACTACGTCAAGCCGGGCGAGTTCAGCTACCTGGTGATCGACGACGGCCAGACTCCCGTGACGGAATCCGGCCTGCCGATCAGTGACGAGGTGCTCACGACGGAGGTCGACTGGGTCGACGCGATGCTGTCGTCCGTGTTCACGGCTGCGCTGACGGATGCTCCGCCCTCCGAGATCGTTGCCCCAGAGATTCAGGAGGTCGACTGATGGCGACACCCCCGTTCGACCTGCCGAGCGCTGAGGATGTGCGCATCGTGACGCGGCAGCTCGGCCGCCCCGCGCGCGACGTGGTCGGCATCGCCGCCCGATGCGCATGTGGTGCCCCGACTGTCGTGTCGACGCGGCCGCGGCTCGCGGACGGCACGCCTTTCCCGACGCTGTACTACCTCTGCCACCCGGCGGCGACGGCCGCGGTCTCGACGCTGGAAGCCACCGGCGTCATGCCAGAGCTCGCAGCGCTCCTCGAGGGCGACATGGCGGATGCCTACCGTGCCGCGCACGAGGCCTACCTCGCCGACCGCGAGAGCATTGAGCACGTCGAGGAGATCGCGGGCATCTCGGCCGGTGGCATGCCCACCCGTGTGAAGTGCCTGCACGCGCTCGTTGGGCATTCCCTCGCGGCCGGCCCCGGTGTGAACCCGATCGGCGACCTCGCCCTCGAACGTGCCGACTGGTCGCCCGAGGTGTGCGAGTGCGCCGACTATTCCGACGAAGAGGGTGACTCACCGACGGCGAGCGGGGTGAAGTGACGCCCCAGCGCCGGCGGGTCTCCACCTTTGCCTCGGCACTCGTCGCCGCCTTTTTCCTGGCGCTCGTCTCGCCGGCGGCGCCACCAGCCGTGGCAGACAGCATCCGTGATCGCGAGTACTGGCTCGACGACTACGGAATCTCGCAGGCATGGACGAAGACGCGCGGCGCTGGCGTCACGGTCGCCGTCATCGACACGGGCATCGACGGCACGCACCCCGATCTCGCGGGCGCCGTTGTCGGGGGTACGGATGTCTCGGGCGTGGGTGCGTCCGATGGGCAGACTCCCGTCGGCTACTCGAGTCGCGAGCACGGCACCATGGTCGCGTCGCTCCTGGCTGGTCGCGGCACGGGCGCCGACTCGGGCGTCATCGGTGTCGCGCCCGAGGCGAACCTCCTCTCGGTGTCGGTCGGCTTCGGTGTGGGCACGGTGCCCTCCGACGACCAGATCGCGCAGGCGGTGCGCTGGTCGGTCGACAACGGTGCCGACGTGATCAACATGTCGCTCACGCGCAACACGATCGAGTGGCCCGAGAGCTGGGATGAGGCCTTCCTCTATGCCATGCAGAACGACGTCGTCGTCGTGGCTGCCGCTGGCAACCGCGGCAGCGGCACGACCCAGGTCGGGGCGCCTGCGACCATGCCGGGCGTGCTGACGGTCGCGGGCGTCGACCGTCGCGGGAATGCGAGCTTCGACGCTTCCTCGCAGGGCATCACGATCTCGGTCTCGGCGCCGAGCGAGGAACTCGTCGGGGCAACACCCGGCGGCGGGTATTCGGCGTGGGGCGGCACGAGCGGCGCCGCACCGATCGTCGCTGGACTCGTGGCCCTCGTGCGCTCGGCGCATCCGCAGCTCGACGCTGGCGGTGTCATCAACCGCATCACCGAGACGGCGCGGCAGGTGCCGGGCCAACGAGACCCGAGCCCCATCTACGGGCACGGACTGATCGACGCGGATGCCGCAGTGCAGGGCTCCGTCGCGACGGTGGGGGAGGACCCCGCCCAGCTCCTCGCCGACTGGATCCGGCTCTACCGCCGCGCGGATGCGGAGCCGATCCCCACGCCGACCCCCGTGCTGCCGTCGCCGACTCCCATCGAGGAGCAAGAGGTGGCTGGTCCCGTGAGTCCGCTCGGCACCGTGCTGCCGACGCTCGACCAGCTGCGTTTCGTCGGCATTCCCGTGCTCGTCTACACGATCTTTGCCCTCGCCTTCGGTGCTGTCGGGTGGCGTGCGGTGCGCGAATTCGGGAGACTGCGCCGAAAAGAGTAGAATCGCCGTCGTGCCAAAAATCCTCATCGTCGGCGGCGGATATGCCGGTTTTTACACTGCGCTCAAGCTGGAGAAGCTCCTGCGGCGCGGTGAGGCCGAGGTCACGGTCGTAGACCCGCTCCCGTACATGACCTACCAGCCCTTCCTGCCTGAGGTGGCTGCTGGCACAGTCGAGTCGCGACACGCGGTGGTTCCCCTGCGTCGCCACCTCAAGTCGACCAATGTGGTCGCGGCCCGCGTCACGGCGATCGACCACGCGTCGAAGACCGCGACCATCACGCCTGAGGTCGGCGAGGAGTGGGCCTTCGAGTACGACATCGTCGTGGTGACGGCGGGCGCGATCACCCGCACCTTCCCCATCCCTGGCATCGCCGACAACGCGTTCGGCCTCAAGACGATCGAGGAGGCCGCGGCGATCCGCGACCGCATCGTCGGCAACTTCGAGAAGGCATCCGCTCTTCCTCCCGGCCCCGAGCGTGACCGCCTGCTCACGATCACGGTCGTCGGCGGCGGCTTCGCGGGCATCGAGGTGTTCGCAGAGCTCCGCAGCTTCGCCAGCGCGCTGCTCGCGCAGCACCCGACCCTCACCTTCGACGACACGCATTTCCACCTCATCGAGGCGATGGACCGCATCATGCCCGAGGTCTCGCTCAAGACGAGCCACTGGGTGCTCGACAACCTCAAGAAGCGCGGCGCCGAGGTGCACCTCGAGACGCAGCTCACCTCGGCGGTCGACGGTCGCATCGAGACCTCGACGGGCCAGGTGTTCGAGTCCGACACGATCATCTGGACCGCGGGCGTCATGGCGCACCCCGTGCTCCGCAACACCGACCTTCCCCTTGAGGAGCGCGGTCGTCTTCGTCTTGGTGCCGACCTCCGCGCTCGCACTGAAGACGGCGAGATCGTTCCCGACGTCTGGGGCGCCGGCGACGTCAGCGCCGTTCCCGACCTCAGTGGCGGCGGCGTCGCGGGCATGTGCGTGCCGAACGCGCAGCACGCCGTGCGCCAGGGCAAGCTCCTCGCGAAGAACCTCGTCGGTCACCTGCGCGGCGATGAGCCCCGCGAGTACTTCCACAAGAACCTCGGTGCGGTCGCCGGCCTCGGCATCGGTCACGGCGTGTTCCAGTCGGGTGGCATCGCCGTCAAGGGTGTGCTCGCGTGGGTCATGCACCGCGGCTACCACGGCCTCGCGATGCCCATGTGGGAGCGCAAGGCCCGCGTCTTCGGCAACTGGATCATCTCCTTCCTGTTCCGCCGCGACACGGTCGGCATCGAGATGCGGGGCGCGCCTCGCGCGGTCTTCGAGGAGTACGCGGCCCGTCCCAAGGCTGCTCCGGCCCGCAAGTAGACTGCGGGGGCGGTCTTCGCCCCCATAGCCCAACCGGCAGAGGCAGTCGACTTAAAATCGATTCAGTCTGGGTTCGAATCCCAGTGGGGGCACCTTTTTCGCTCGCCGTGTCGGCGGTCGGGCGTACCGTGGAGCCATGTGCGGCCGCTTCGCGATGAACAAGGAGACCGACGACCTCATCCAGGAGTACGTCGCGAGAGGCGGCGACTTCAACGACTGGCGCCCCCGGTACAACATCGCGCCGACTGACACGGTCCCGGTCATTCGCGAGCATGAGGGTGAGCGCCGGGTCGCCGGGGTGCGCTGGGGCATCGTTCCTCCCTCGTCGCCCACCTTCGGCGGCGGCAAGCCGATCATCAACGCGCGCATCGAGACCGTCACAAGCAACCGGCTCTTCGCCTCGGCCTTCGCCGAGCATCCGTGCATCGTGCCGGCCCTCGGGTATTACGAGTGGCGCGCGCTGCCGGATGGCAAGCAGCCCTACTTCATCCACCGTGACGAGGGTGACATCGCGATGGCGGGCATCATCCGTCCTTGGCGCGACCCCAAGGGCGGGGCGGATGCCGCGTGGCAGTTGTCGATGGCGATCGTGACGCTCGACGCGCATGTCGCCCCGGGCGAGGTGCACGATCGCATGCCCGCGTTCGTGAAGCGCGAGAGCATGGACGACTGGCTCGGCGGTCATCTCGATCCCTCGGAGCGGGTCGAGCTGCTGCAGCTGTCGTCGCGGGATGTCGCGAACGAGTTGGTCTACCACCCCGTCTCACGCGCGGTGAACAGCGTGCGCAACGACGGCCCTCAACTCGTGGAACCGATCGACGAGACCCCCGAGCCCGCCTTGTTCTGATGCTCGGGTCAGTCCGGCTGCCTCACGAGGAAGCGGAGGGTCGCCCAGGCGCCGATGAAGAGGGCCGCGATGCTCGCGGCGATGATGAGGACGATCGCGAGCGGCCAGTGCGAGTCGGGCCCGCCGAGCAGGGGCGCGAACGCGATCGTGCAGCCCACCATGGCGATGCAGAACCACGCCCAGCGATGCCATTCCCACAGCACGCGGCCCGGGAGCGCGCCGACCGGCAGGAGCAGCACGATCGTCGAGCCGACCCCGACGAGACACAGCGCCGCGAAGATCTCGCTGAGGAGCGAGGGCCAGAAGCCGACGACGTCGCCAACCGTGGAGTGGCCCACCCAACCGATGAGGCCGAGGCCGAGCACGGTGCCCACCTGCAGCAGGTGCACGATGGCGCGACCGCGCACGGGCGTCTCGTGGGGCATCCGCACACCGATGAGGGTGCCAGAGACGAAGGGCGGCACGATGCCGATCAGCCGCGAGAAGAGGCCTGTCGCGATTGCCGCGGCAAGCAGCATGGGGCGAAAACGGATGCGCCCGTCGACGCCCTGCCAGAGGCGTCCGAGGCGGGTCGCAGTGGCGACACCCACGAGATTGAGGAGCCCGAGCGCGACCGAGACAGCGGCCGCGAGTCGCAGGTAGCGCACCTCGGCATCGACGCCATTCGAGACGACCATGAAGGCGACCGTGACGGCGAAGGGGAGCGCAGCGGAGAGCCAGGGTGTCACCCCGGTCGTGTGCTGGTCGATGAGCGGCACGGGTTCGCGGTTGCGCACGGCGACCGGTCGCCGCTCGCGGAGGCGTCCCCGCAGTTCGCTTGCGAGCAGCCGGCTGGGCAGTGCGATCAGCGCGATCGCTCCCAGCGCGAGGAGGGGTGCGCGCCACCAGTTGCCGCGCTCGACGCTCTCACCCAGGCTCGGGAGGCCGTCGCCGAAGGTCGTGGGCGTGCCCCAGTTGCTGAGGGCGTCGGGGGAGGCATCCCCCGCGAGCGGAGGAAGCGGCGCCACCGCGGAGGGGCTCGGCGTGCTGGGCGGCGGCACCTCCTGCGGCGTCTCGCTGGGCGTGGGGCTCGGCGACGGGGTGCCAGGTTGCTCGGGTGTCGGCGGTGCTGGCCGGGGGCCGAAGAAGACACGGATGGCGGTGCTCGGCGGGCTGTGGTTGCCCGCCGCGTCGATCTGGATGGCGCGGACCTCGTGGGCGGCATTGCTGAGGGCGCTCCCGCCGACGCACGACCAGCCCGTGCCAACCACCCGAGCGCTGCAGACCGGCACGCCGTCGAGGTAGACGTCGACGCTGCCGCCCTCCTCTCCCGTGCCGGTGAAGGTCGCGGGGAGGCGCAGCAGCCGATAGTCGCCAGCCGGCGAGGTGATGACGGGCGGCTGCGGCGCGACGTTGTCGATCTCGAGCGTGCGTGTCGTCGACGAGGAGCGGCTCCCCTCCGGCCCGATCGAGGCGTGCGACTGCCGCGCGCTCACGTCGTACACGGCGGAGGCCACGCGACCGCCCGGCGCGCCGGGGGTGCACGACCAGTAGCGAGTCGAGGTTGCGGTCGTCGTGCACGATCCGGCCCCGCCCGAGAGCGTGACCTGCACGGAGGCGCCCGGGTGCGCAGAGCCCGAGATGACACCCGTCGTGAGTCTCAGGTCATCGATCGTCGGCGGCCCGAGCACGTGCACCGTGACGGAGACGCTCGTGAGGTCGCCATCGTCTGTCTGGGTCGCGGTCACGACGCGGTTCGCACCATTCGTGAGGGTGCCGATGCTGCAGGCCCAGGTGAGCTCGTCATCCGTCTCGGTGACGGTCCCGGTGCAGGCCTCCGTTTCGTCGACGCTGACGCTGATCGCGGCCCCGGCGACTGTGCCGGTGCCGCGCACCGTGAGGCTGTTCCGGTCGATGAATGCCCCGTCGGCGGGCGCCGTGATGGTGACACGGTCTGCCTCCTCCTGCACGGCATCCGGAGCAGAGGTCTCGTCGGGCGCCGCGGCGGCGCTGGGAGCGCCAGAGACCAGCGTGCCGAGCAGGAGCGCCACCGCGAGGGCGCGCCAATGGCGCACCTGGGCGCGCGTGGCGTCGCGGTCGGAGAAAGTACTTCGCACCGTCACTCGTCTCGGGGTGGGGGTGCCTGCGGCTGCTGGGCGATTGTGGACAGATTGGTCTACGAGGAGACTACGTGAGGAGTCCAGCCCTGTCGTCATCATTTCGGTTGATTTCGTCACCGTGGCGCGGGCCGCGAGCGGCGGCGCCGGGGCATACCGTTCTCGCCGGTTGACAGGGTGATCTGTCGACCACGATTGTGGGGTCATGCCCACCGCCTTCGTGCTCCCCGACTCGCTCGCCGGGTGGCGCACCTCGGCGTCCCATTGGGAGTCCCTCTCCGCCGCCACTGCGTCCATCGACCCGCCCCTCGCGGTGCTCTCACTGCCCGCGTTGGCCGCGAATGCCCGGATGCTGCGCGAGCGGGCGGCGGGCACGCGCATCCGTGTCGCCAGCAAGTCCCTGCGCGTGCGCTCGGCGCTCGAGAGCGTGCTCGCGCAACCGGGCTTCGAGGGTGTGCTCGCCTACACGCTCGCAGAGGCGCTGTGGTTGTCGCGCACGAGCGGCATCGACGACATCGTCGTTGGCTACCCGACGGCGGATCGCGCGTCGCTCCGCGCGCTGTTCCAGGACGCGGATGCCTCGCGCCGCATCACCCTCATGGTGGATTCCGTCGAGCACCTCGACCTCGTCGACGCCGTGGCGGCCCCCGCGAACCGGCCGCCCGTGCGCGTGTGCCTCGAACTCGACGCCTCCTGGGACTCGCGACTGCTCGGCCACGTCGGCACGTGGCGTTCCCCCGTGCACACGGTCGAACAAGCGCGCACGCTCGCTGAACAGGTCGCGCGCCGTCCCGGCTTCGAGCTCGTGGGCATGATGGCCTATGAGGGTCAGCTGGCGGGTGTCGCGGATGATTCGGGGCCGGCTGGCGGCGCGGTCATCCGCTGGATGAAGCGCCGTTCTGCCGCGGAACTGGCGGAGCGCCGGGCCCTCGCGGTCGCGGCCGTGCGGGGCGTCGCCGAGCTCGAGTTCGTCAATGGCGGCGGCACGGGCTCGCTCGAGACGACGACGGCGGATGACTCGGTCACGGAGGTTGCCGCGGGCAGCGGGCTCTTCGGCCCCCACCTCTTCGACCACTACCGCAACTTCAGCCCGGCGCCCGCGGCCGTCTTCGCGCTGCCCGTCGTGCGCAAGCCGCGCCCGCACCTCGCGACCCTCCTCGGCGGCGGCTGGGTCGCATCCGGCCCACCGGGTGCCGACCGGCTGCCGATCGCCGTGTGGCCGGAGGGGCTGCGGATGCTGCCGCGCGAGATGGCGGGCGAGGTGCAGACCCCGCTCGCAGGGCCGGGGGCGGCCGCGCTCGCGGTGGGCGACCGCGTGTGGCTGCGGCACGCCAAGGCGGGGGAGTTGGCCGAGCACGTCAACGACTTCGTGCTCGTCGATGGTGCCGAGGTCGTCGGCACGGTGCCGAGTTACCGGGGCGAGGGGATGGCCTTCCTATGAGCGTGAGCGTGCAGACGAGTTCGAGCGCCTGGGTGCCGGAGTTCGTGCTCCCCGGTCGACGCTGGCGCAACTGGGGGCGCTCGCAGTCGGCGCGGCCCGTCTTCGCGGCGCGTCCCCGCACGGTCGAGGAGGTCGTGGGCGCGGTTCGCTTCGCCCGCGAGCGCGCGCTCAGCGTCACCTGTGTCGGCGCGAGCCACAGCTTCTCGGCCATCGCGGCCGCGGAGGGCGTGCAGGTCGACGTCTCCGCCCTGAGCGGCCTGATCGAAGCGGATGCCGCGAGCGGTCGTGTGCGGCTGGGCGCCGGCACGCGGCTGCACGAGCTCCCCGCCCTCCTCGACCCGCTGGGCCTCGCGCTCGAGAACATGGGCGACATCGACCGGCAGACGATCGCGGGCGCCATCTCGACGGGAACGCATGGAACGGGCATCCGTTTCGGCGGCCTCGCGAGCCGCATCGTCGGTGCCACTCTCGTCACGGCCGAGGGCGAGGTGCTCTCGATCGACGAGTCGAGCGAGCTCCTTCCAGCCGTGCGGGTCGGCCTCGGGGCGCTTGGAGTGCTCGTCGACGTGACGGTCGCGTGCGTGCCGTCGTTCCTCCTGCAGGCGGTCGAACGCCCCGAACCCCTCGATGCCGTGCTCGACGAGGTGAGCGAGCGGATGCGCGGCGCCGACCACTTCGAGTTCTACTGGTTCCCCCACACGGCGACCGTGCTGACGAAGACCAACACCCGCCTGCCCGCGGATGCGGCATCCGCACCTCTCTCGCCCGTCGGCCGCTGGGTCGACGAGGCCCTGCTCTCGAACGGCGTCTTCGCAGTGACCTGTGCCGCTGGCCGCGCCGCTCCCGCCCTCATCCCGGGCGTCAACCGGCTCGCGACCCGGCTCATCGGCGACCGCGACTACACGGATGTCTCGCACCGGGTCTTCGCGACCCGGCGCTCGGTGCGCTTCCGCGAGATGGAGTACTCGGTGCCGCTTGAGGCGCTCGGCGACGCGCTGCGGGAGATCCGCATGCTCATCGACGCGAGGGGCTGGCGCATCTCGTTCCCGGTCGAGGTGCGCGCGACGGCACCCGATGACTCCCTCCTGGCGACCTCGCACGGTCGTGAGAGCGGCTACATCGCGGTGCACCGCTACTTCCGCGACGACCACCACGAGTACTTCGCCGCGATCGAGTCGATCCTCACCGCACACGACGGGCGGCCGCACTGGGGCAAGATGCACACGCAGGATGCCGCATCCCTCGCGCCGCGCTACGAGCGCTTCGCGGAGTTCCTCGCGGTGCGCGACCGGCTCGACCCGCACCGCACCTTCACGAACCGCTACATCCGCCGCGTGCTCGGCCCCTGAATCCGCAGGGCCCCCACAGCACCCCTTCGCTATAGTTCTGCCATGGAACTCCTCATCATCTTCGGCATCATCATCCTGCTCGTCGTGGTGGTGGGCATCTATCTCTGGGCCACCTACAACGGCCTGGTCACCCTCAACGTGCGCGTCGACGAGGCGTGGAGTGACATCACGGTGCAGCTCAAGCGGCGCGCCGACCTCCTTCCGAACCTGATCGAGACGGTCAAGGGCTACGCGGCGCACGAGAAGGGCGTCTTCGAGGCGGTCACGAAGGCTCGTGCGGAGTCGCTCAGCGCGGGCAGCCCCGCCGAGGCGGCAGTCGCCGAGAACCACATGCAGTCGGCGCTCAAGAGCATCTTCGCCGTCGCGGAGGCATACCCGCAGCTCCAGGCGAGCCAGAACTACCTGCAGCTGCAGGGCGAGCTCGTAGACACGGAAGACAAGATCCAGGCGGCTCGCCGCTTCTACAACGGTGGCGTGCGTGAGCTCAACACCAAGATCAAGGTCTTCCCCAACACGCTCTTCGTGCGCGGCCTCGGCTTCAACGAGCGTGAGTTCTTCGAGGTGTCGGACTCGGCTGCGATCGCCGAGCCGCCGCGCGTCCAGTTCTGACCTCGGGCGTCGGGGGCTGAATGTATCGCGCCATAGCGAGGAACAAGCGCAACACCGTCTTCATCATCCTGCTGTTCCTCATCCTCATCGCCGTGCTTGCCTTCGTCGCGGATGCCATCTGGGGCGGCGGCAACTGGGCCATCTTCACCGGCACGATCGTCGGCGCCCTCATCTATGTGGTGATTCAGTACTTCGCCTCGGGGCGCCAGGCGGTCGCATTGAGCGGCGCGCGCCCGATCGAGAAGCGTGACGACCCCCGCCTGTACCGCATCGTCGAGAACCTCTCGATCACGGAGGGTCTGCCGATGCCGAAGGTCTACATCGTCGACGACCCCGCGCCCAACGCCTTCGCGGCCGGCCGCGACCCGCAGCACGCTGTCGTCGCGGCGACAACGGGCCTGCTCGAGATGATGACGGATGCCGAGCTCGAGGGTGTCATGGCGCACGAGATGGGGCACGTCAAGAACTACGACATCCGCGTCACGACGATTGTCTTCGGCCTCGTCGTCGCGATCGGCTTCATCGCCGACATCCTCATGCGCATGTCGTTCTTCGGCGGCAACCGCAACAACAATGGCGGCAACCCGATCGTGCTGGTCCTCGGCATCGCCGCCATGATCCTGGCGCCGCTCGCGGCCACCATGGTGCAGGCGGCTGTCTCACGTGAGCGTGAGTACCTTGCGGATGCGACTGGTGCCATGACCACGCGGCATCCGGAAGCCCTCGCGAGTGCCCTCGCGAAGCTGGGCCAGTACGGGCGACCCATGAGGCGTCAGAACACGTCGATGGCGCACATGTGGCTCAGCGACCCAACCAAGCCAGGCATCGTGGACCGCATGTTCTCGACGCATCCCCCTCTCGAGAAGCGCATCGCCCGCCTCCGCACGATCGGCAGCGGCTTCTAGCGGAGCTCAGCGGCGAGCGCAGGCGCGAGCGCAGGCGCGAGCGTGCCTCGGTCGACGACGTCGACCGCGCCGAGGCCCTGCCACGCGGCGGCCTGCTGCAGGAGGGGAGCGAGTCGTGCCGCCGTCTCGGCTGGCGCATCCGTCTCCTGCCAGGCGGACTGCACGCGCAGGATGCCGGCCTTGCGGTCGCTCTTGAGGTCGACCCTGCCGACGAGGCGATCGTCGAGGAGGATCGGCAGCGAGTAGTAGCCGTAGACCCGTTTCGGTTCGGGCGTGTAGATCTCGATGCGGTAGTGGAAGTCGAAGAGGCGCTCGGCTCGCGGCCGGAACCACACGACGGGGTCGAAGGGCGAGAGGAGGGCTGCGGTCTGGATGCGCCGCGGCACCGTGGCGTCCCGATGTTTCCACGCGGGGAGCGGCTTGGCGCCGCGGGTCCAGCCCTCGACCGTGACGGGCTCGAGCACGCCTTCGTCCGTCAGGTTGCGAATGGCGGTGCTCGCCTCGGCGGTCGACATGCGGAAGTAGTCGGCGAGGTCGGTGGCGGTGCCGACCCCGTGGGCGCGTGCCCCGATCTCGATGAGCTGGCGTTGTGCCTCCGAGCGCTCGACCGTCGTGTCGAGGATGTGCTGGGGCATGACCTGCTCCGGCAGCGCATAGCGGCGCTCGAAGCGGGTGCGGCCAGCGCTCACGACGTCGCCCCACGCGAAGAGGTACTCGAGGCCGCGCTTGACGTCAGACCAGCCCCACCACGGCCCACTGCGCTTGTTGGCGTCGTGCTCGATCGCGCTCGCCGCGAGCGGCCCCTTCTCTGCCAGCTCATCGCGAAGCCACGCGAGCATGGCCTGGTTGCTGTGCGCCCAGTGCTCGGGATTGCCCAGCGCCTTCGCGCGCCGGTCCTCCATGCGCCAGCGTAGGAGCGGCCACGTCTCAAGGGGGATGACGGCGGCCTCGTGCGCCCAGTACTCCGTGTGCCCACCCGCCGGGTCGAAGGTGAGCCGATCGAGCTGCGTCTTGTCGTAGACCCCCAGCCGCGAGAAGGCGGGAAGGTAGTGGCTGCGTTCGAAGACGTTGACGGAGTCGAGCTGCAGCAGGCCGAGACTCCGCACGAGGCCACGCAAGCGACGGATGCCGCCACCCTCGCCAGGCCGCGACCCGAAGCCCTGCGCTCCGAGGGCAAGGCGCCTCGCCTGTGCTGCGGAGAGTGTGGTGAGTGGCACTCTTCAGACGATAGCTGGCACTCCCGACAGTCGTTCACCCATCGTTCACGCGCGTTCCACGTGCCGGTCGCATCACGGCCCTAGGTTCCGAGGGCCGGAGGGTGATCCCGAGCCGCTCACAGCGCGGCCCGCCGTCCGGGCTCAGGAGGAATTCCCTTGATCAAGAAGCACTACACCGCGGGCTTCGCACTGCTGGCGGCCGCAGCCGTGGCACTCACCGGCTGCTCCCAGGCCGAGGCCGGTGCATCCGAGGTCGACGCGGCGACCGCGACGAGCGCAGCCGACTTCGGAGGCATGGAAGGCCTCATCGAGGCTGCGCAGGCGGAGGGCGAGCTCAACGTCATCGCGCTGCCCGAGAACTGGGCCAACTACGGCAAGATCATCGCCGCGTTCGAGGACAAGTTCGGCATCACGGTGAACTCGGCCGACCCCGACGTCTCGAGCGCCGAGGAGATTCAGGCGGCGAAGAACCTCAAGGGCCAGGACACTGCTCCGGATGTCTTCGACCTCGGTTCGGCCGTGGCGCTTGAGAGCCTCGACTACTTCGCCCCCTACAAGGTGGAGACGTGGGACGACATTCCCGCCGACCACAAGGAGTCGACGGGGCTCTGGGTCTATGACTACACGGGCCTCATGTCGATCGGCTACGACGCGGACGCTGTGCCGGAGCCCGAGAGCCTTGACGACCTCCTCGGTTCGGAGTTCAAGGGCAAGGTGGCGCTGAACGGCGACCCGACGCAGGCGGGCGCCGCCGCTGCTGCCGTCAACCTCGCCGCGCTCCAGGCAGGCGGTTCGGCGGACGACATCCAGGCCGGCATCGACTTCTTCGCAGAGCTGAACGCGGCGGGCAACTTCCTGCCGCTCGACCCGACCCCCGCCACGATCGCGTCAGGTGAGACCCCCGTCGTGTTCGACTGGAGCTACAACAACCTCGCTGAGTCGAAGGCGAACGAGGGCCAGCGCAATTGGAAGGTCACCGTGCTTCCCGGCGTCGCGGTCGGCAGCTACTACAACCAGGCGATCAACGTGGATGCCCCGCACCCGGCGGCGGCCCGCCTGTGGCAGGAGTTCATCTTCAGCGATGAGGCGCAGAACCTGTACCTGGAGGCTGGCGCCTACCCGGTGCGTCTCGCCGCGATGATCGAGGCTGGCACGGTCGACGAGGATGCGCTGGGCGCGGTCGGCGAGGCCCCCGCGGACCTCGTGCAGTTCACCCCTGAGCAGACCGAGGCCGCGTCGGCGCTCCTCGCTGAGAAGTGGGCTGCGGCCATCCGGTAATGGCTGCACCGCACACGCGGCGTGCGGGGTGGGCCCATCTTGGGCTCGCCCCGTTCGGCGTGTACATCCTGTTGTTCCTGGTGGTGCCGACGGTGGTCGCGCTCGCGACCGGTTTCTTCGACGGCGACGGTCGTCTGACGCTTGACAATCTGGCGGCGCTCGGCGAACCGGTCATCATCGATGCCTTCCTGAGTTCGTTCTGGGTCTCGGCCGTCACGGCGATTGTTGGCGCGCTGATCGGCGCCGTCGTCTGCTTCGCCCTGGTCGGTTCGCGGCCCGACAGCATCCTCCGCAGCGTGGTCGATGCCGTGAGCGGTGTGCTCGCCCAGTTCGGCGGCGTGATGCTGGCCTTCGCGTTCATCGCGACGATCGGCATCCAGGGGCTTGTCACGCGCTGGCTGTTCGAGACCTTCGGCGTGGACATCTTCGCCGACGGGGTATGGCTCTACCAGGTGCCGGGCCTCCTGCTGCCCTACCTATACTTCCAGGTGCCGCTCATGGTGATCACGTTCATGCCGGCCATGGAGGGCCTGCGTCCCCAGTGGGCGGAGGCCGCTGCGACCCTCGGATGCTCGCGCTGGGGCTTCTGGGTCCGCGTCGGTGGCTCCATCCTCATGCCGGCCTTCCTCGGCAGCCTGCTGCTCCTCTTCGCGAACGCGTTCTCGTCGTATGCGACGGCGGCAGCGCTCATCAGCCAGGGCGCGCAGATCGTTCCGCTACAGATCCGCGCGGCCCTCGTCAGTGAGACGGTGCTCGGTCGCGAGAATGTCGCGGGGGCGCTCGCCATCGGCATGGTCGTCGTCATGCTCGTCGTGATGGGGGCGTACTCGCTCCTGCAGCGTCGCACTGAACGGTGGCAGCGATGAGCCGCGTGGGTATCGCCCCATCCCGGGCGACCCGCATCGTCATCCTGGCGACGGTGGGGCTCGTCTTTGCCATCCCGATCATCGCGATGGCGGAGTTCACCCTCCGCGCCGGCCTTGGTGGGGGCTATGACCTGAACCACTGGGCCGACATCCTCGACCCGGAGAACGAGCGTCGCTACCGTGCCCTGTTCACGGGCGTCGGCAACTCGATCGTGCTCGCGGCGGTCACGGTCGGCATCGTCGTGCTGCTGCTCGTGCCGACGATGATCCTCGTGACGCTCCGGTTCCCGCGCCTGGCGCGCCCGCTCGAGCTTCTCTGCCTCGTGCCCATCACGGTGCCGGCGGTCGTGCTCGTGGTCGGTCTCGCGCCGGTCTACTCGGTGTTGGCCAGCACGGTCGGCACAGCCCCGTGGACGCTCGCCTTCGCCTATGGCATCACGGTGCTGCCCTTCGCGCACCGAGCGGTGCAGTCCGCGCTCGGTGCGGTCGACGTGGTCACCCTGAGCGAGGCGGCGCGTTCGCTCGGTGCGGGGTGGGCCAGGGTCGTCGTGAGTGTGATCGTCCCGAATATCCGGGGTGGAGTGCTCGCGGCATCCGTCATCGCTGTCGCGGTCGTGCTGGGGGAGTACACGATCGCGTCCCTGCTCAATCGGCAGAACCTGCAGACCGCGCTCGTGCAGGTCTCCAAGAGCGACCCCTATGTGGCGATCATCTTCGCCCTGCTCGCGCTTGCCTTCGCCTTCACGATGCTCTTCGTGATCGCCCGCGCCGGCGCCACCCGAACCCGAACCCGAAGGAAGAGAACATGACCACGATGACGGATGCCATGACTCTCGTCACCGCGCAGGGCGCGCGTGGCACGCGCGTTGAGTTCCGCGGCGTGACGAAGGTCTACCCCGGCGGCAGTCGCGCGCTCGACGGGGTCGATCTCGTGATCGAGGAGGGGGAGTTCCTGGCGCTGCTGGGCCCCTCGGGCTGTGGCAAGACGACTGCGCTCCGCAGCCTCGCTGGGCTGGAGGCCGTGACCTCGGGCGCCATCCTCGTCGATGGGAAGGATGTCGCGCCGATGCCTGCCAATCAGCGTGACATGGGGATGGTCTTCCAGTCGTACTCGTTGTTCCCGCACCTCACGGTGGTGGAGAACACGGAATTCGGGCTCCGGATGCGCCGGGTCGGTGCGAAGGATCGCCGCGCCCGAGCGCTGGAGGCTCTCGAGATGGTCGGGCTCGGTCACCTCGCCGAGCGTTATGCCCACCAGTTGAGCGGTGGGCAGCAGCAGCGGGTGGCGCTTGCCCGGGCGCTCGTGACGCGACCGCGGGTGCTCCTGCTCGATGAACCGCTCTCGGCCCTCGACGCGAAGGTGCGGGTGCAACTGCGCGATGAGATCCATCGGCTGCAGGCCTCCCTCGGCATCACGACCGTGTTCGTGACGCACGACCAGGAGGAGGCGCTCGCGGTCGCCGACCGGGTCGCGGTCATGAATGATGGGCGGGTGGAGCAGGTCGGCACGCCCGAGGAGTTGTACAGGTCGCCAGCCTCGGCATTCGTGGCGAGCTTCGTGGGGCTCAGCAATCGCATCCCCGGGGTGGTTTCGGCGGGTCGCGTGGCGTTCCAGGGCGCCGAACTCCCCGTGCTCGGAACGGCGACGGATGGCGCCGCGCAGGCCCTCGTGCGGCCGGAGGACATCCTGTTCGTCCCTGCGGGGGAACCCGGTTCGCTCGCCGGTGTCGTGCTTGCGAGCAGCTTCCTCGGTTCCCTCCGCCGCACGCGAGTGCAACTCGACGATGGCACCGTCGTTACAGTGCAGCACGACCTCGGTGTGGCGCCGAGGCCCGGCGAGGGGGTCGGGCTGCGGTTCCGCGGGGTGCCTGTTGTGGCCGTCGCCGGCTGACGGGAACGCCGTACATGCGTCCTTCGGAATACATCGGGGCGGCGGCGCCTCGCCCGTCTAGACTTGCCGGGTGATCTTCGGTCGGAGCAAGTCCTCTCCCTCCGTGCCGCAGCGCGCCCGCGAAGAGGAACTGGTGCCGCGCGGCATGCGTGTCGCGGGTGCCTGGTCGTGGCGCATCCTCGCGATCGCGGCGGTTGTCGCCCTCCTGGTCTTCCTCATCATGGAACTGCGCATCATTGTCGTGCCGCTCATGATCGCAATCCTCATCAGCGCGCTCCTCGTTCCCTTCTCGCAGTTCCTGCAGCGGCACCGTTGGCCCCGCTGGCTCGCGATCATCACCGCCCTCGTCGCACTCGTGACGGTCGTCGGCGGTCTTGTCGTGCTCATCGTCCTTGAGGTGCGTGCCGGGCTGCCGCAACTCCAGGTGCAGTCGCTCGAGGCCTGGGAGGAGTTCAAGGATTTCCTCCTCGCATCCCCCCTGCACCTCACTGAAGCGCAGATCACGGAGTATGCGGCCGAGATCTGGGCGAGCGTGCAGCGCGACAGCGAAGTGCTCGTGAGTGGCGCGATGTCGATCGGCTCGACCGCGGGCCACTTCGTCGCTGGACTCTTCCTGGTGCTCTTCGCGACGGTCATCATGCTCGTTGACGGGCGCACGATCTGGCGCTGGTTCGTGCGAATCTTCCCCGTGGCCGCTCGCCCCGCGATCGACGGTTCGGGTCGCGCGGGGTGGGGCACGCTCACGCAGTTCGTCAAGGTGCAGATCTTCGTCGCGGCGATCGACGCGATCGGTATCGGTCTCGGAGCCTTCATCCTCCAGCTGCCGCTCGTTGTGCCGATCGCGGTTGCGGTCTTCCTCGGCTCCTTCGTGCCGATCGTGGGCGCCGTGCTCACGGGCGCGCTCGCGGTCTTCATCGCCCTCGTCTTCAAGGACATCGTGGTCGCGCTCATCATGCTCGGCATCGTGCTCTTGGTGCAGCAGGTCGAGAGCCACGTGCTGCAGCCGCTCATCATGGGCAACGCGGTCAAGATTCATCCGCTGGCGGTTGTGCTCGCCGTTGCGGGAGGAAGCTTCCTCGCGGGCATCCCCGGTGCGCTCTTCGCGGTGCCCGTCGTGGCAACGCTCAACGTGATGGTCGGGTACATCGCCCGCCAGCGGTGGAAGGAGCCGGGTGGTGTCGCGCTCGCGGAGGAGTGGGGCAGGGAGGCCAGCGCCTCACGGCGATCGCCGACACGGCCGGAAGGAGCCAGGCAATGACTGACACGACAGCAGCGACGGCGGCGACCGAGGTTCGTGCCATCCCCGGCCCGACGCTCGCGGAGTTCGAGGCAGCCTGCGAGCGCGTGAGCACGGTGGCGCAGGTCACCCCGATGGAGAGTTCGCGCTACCTGTCCGACCTCGTCGGCGGGCCCGTCCACCTCAAGTGCGAGTCCTTGCAGCGCACGGGGTCCTACAAGATCCGCGGAGCCTACAACCGGCTCTCACAGCTCTCGCCCGAGGAGCGTGCGCGGGGCGTCGTGGCGGCCTCGGCGGGCAACCACGCGCAGGGCGTTGCCTTCGCGGCCCGCGAGCTCGGCATCGCGGCGACGATCTTCATGCCGGTCGGCGTGGCCCTACCGAAGCTGCAGGCGACGCGCAGCTACGGCGCCGAGGTCGTGCTGCGCGGGCACACGGTGGAGGAGCCACTCCGCGCTGCTGCCGCCTTCGCGGAGTCGACGGGCGCCGTGCTCATTCCACCCTTCGACCACCACGATGTCGTGGCGGGCCAGGGCACGCTCGCGTTCGAGATGCTTGAGCAGGTGCCCGACCTCGAGACCGTGATCGTGCCGATCGGCGGCGGTGGGCTCGCGGCCGGTGTCGCGAGTGCCCTCCACCAGAAGCTCGCGACCCTCGGTCGCCCAGTGCGGGTCATCGGCGTGCAGGCCGCGAACGCCGCCCCGTACCCGGGGTCGATCGCGGCCGGCCGGCCCACGCCCGTCACTGTCGCCCCCACGATCGCCGACGGCATCGCCGTCGCGACCCCCGGTGTGCTCAACTTCGACATCATCCGCGAGACCGTCGACGAGATCGTCACGGTGACGGATGACGACATCGCCCGCGCCCTGCTGGTGTTGCTTGAGCGCGCCAAGCTTGTCGTCGAGCCCGCTGGCGCCGCCGCGGTCGCGGCGATCCTCACGGGCAAGGTCAAGGACACGGGCGTGACGGTCGCGATCCTCAGCGGCGGCAACATCGACCCGCAGGTCATGGAGCGTGTGATCTCGCGCGGGCTCGTGGCATCCGATCGCTACCTCAAGCTGCGGCTCATGCTGCCTGACCGTCCCGGACAGCTGGCCCGCATCGCCGAGCTCATCAGCGAGGCGAATGCCAACGTCGTCGAGGTGCTGCACACGCGGCACAACCGCAACGCCCTCATGGGTGAGGTCGAGATCGAGTTGAGCATCGAGACACGAGGTCCTGAGCATGTGCAGCGCGTGCTCGAGCGCCTGCGCGAAGCAGGCTACGACCCGCGCAGCGACTTCTGACCCGCACAATTCAGGACGGCCGCTCGGCCGTCCTGAACAGTGAGAACTACGGCTGGTAGGGCTCGACCTTCTTGATCTCGACTGAGATCTCGCGGCCGTTCGGTGCCGTGTAGGAGGTCTTGTCGCCGACCTTGAGACCGAGGATGGCCTCGCCGAGCGGGCTGCCCTCGCTGTAGACGTCGAGCTCGCTGTCGGCCTCATCGTCGACGATCTCGCGGCTGCCGAGCAGGAAGACCTCTTCATCGCCCATGACGAGCGCCGTCACGACGCTGCCGGACGCGACGACACCAGACTCGGCGGGCTCGCCGACCTTGGCGTGGCGAAGGAGCTCCGTGAGCACGCGGATGCGCGCCTCGATCTTGCCCTGTTCCTCCTTGGCTGCGTGGTAGCCGCCGTTTTCCTTGAGGTCGCCTTCTTCGCGGGCGGCCTCGATGCGCTTCGCGATCTCCGAGCGGCCCTCGCCCGAGAGGTGTTCGAGCTCGGCCTTGCGCCGGTCGTATGCCTCCTGCGTCAGCCAGGTTTCTGTGATCTGCCCGGACATGGTGTACTCCCTCAACACGAAGGGGCCGCTCGCCAGGGAAGGAGGTGCGGCCCGTAGGTATGCAAATCTGCGTGTCGACTCACATAAACGAATGAGATCGGCCAACCGGCCGATCTCCAGAAACAGAGTTTACGCCAGCCAGCAGCGATAGATCAAGCCTGTGACGCCCTGATCTACCGTGCGCACCTCTTCGGTGAAGGTTCGGGTGTAGCGATCGGATGCCGGCAGGTCGACGATCTTCCAGCCCACGATCGCGTGCTTGTCGTTCTGCACCTCGAGCGCGCAGGAGACCTCGGAACCCGCCGGCGCACTGACCTCGTAGGTGATGATGACGCTGCGGTCGGCCTGGATGTCTGCGCCGAGCATCCGGGACTGGAGGGACGCCGCCGTGCCGTCGAAGGCAGCCCACGCGACCCATGCCACGAAGACGAGCGCGACGGCGATCGCGCTGACCCAGGCGAGCAGTCGCTGGCGAGCGCGGCGTTGCGGGGTGCGGCCGTAGCGAGCGTCGAGAGCGGCCGCATCCGTGGCCGTCGCGAAGTTCTCGCCCGCCTGGTCTGCGCCTGTCACTGTCTCCCCTTACGCTTGTCTTCAAGACTATTCGTATCGAAGGAGCACCGTGACCAGGCGACTCTTGGCCGTGCATGCCCACCCCGACGACGAGTCGAGCAAGGGCGCTGCGACCGCGGCCTACTACCTCGCGCAGGGCGCAGAGGTCATGGTCGTGAGCTGCACCGGTGGTGAGCGCGGCGACGTGCTCTATGAGGGCCTCGATCCGCGTGCGATGGCCGATCGCGACATGGGTGGTTTCCGCCGCTACGAGATGGCGAAGGCACAGGAGATGCTGGGCATCCAGCACCGCTGGCTCGGGTACATGGATTCCGGCCTGCCCGCCGAGGGCGAACTCCTGCCGGCGAACTCCTTCGCGACGATCCCGGTCGAGCACTCGGGTGCGCCGCTCGTGCGCATCATCCGCGAGTTCAAGCCGCAGGTGGTCGTGACCTATGACGAGAACGGCGGCTACCCGCATCCGGATCACATCAAGACGCACGACGTGACGATGTTCGCGGTCGAGGCCGCGGCGCATGCCGAGCAGTACCCGGAGGCGGGGGAGCCGTGGCAGGTGCAGAAGGTCTATTACGACCGCGGCTTCAACCCCACCAAGATCAATGCCCTCGCGGATGCCCTGCGGGCGCGCGACCCCGAGTCGCACCTCCTCGAGGAGGTCGAGCGGATGCTCGGCTGGATGGGCACCAAGCCAGACACCGCGACGACCCACGTGCCCTGCGGCGACTTCTTCGAGGTGCGCGACGCGGCCCTGAAGGCTCATGCCAGCCAGGTGCCGCCAGACAGTTCATTCTTCTTCTGGACCCTCGACCTCCAGAGGGAGGCATGGCCGTTCGAGGACTACGAGCTCGTGTCGTCACGAGTGCCGACGACCACCCCGGAGAACGACCTGTTCGCCGGCATTAGCGAGACTGGCGAACCCGCCAGCAGTGAGGAGGCGGGCGCATGAATGCACTCGTTGTCGAGTCCGCCACCATGCTCTTCGCGCTCCTGGCGTCTGCCGAGGATGCGGACTTCGACCCCAACACGGTCACACCGGGTGTCATCGGTTTCGTCGCGACGTTCCTGGTGGCTGCCGCGGTCGTGTTCATCGCGATCGACATGAACCGGCGGGTGCGACGCACCCGCTACCGCGGCGAGATCCGCGAGAAGCTTGCCGCAGAGCAGGCAGAGCAGGCAGAGCAGGCAGAGCAGGCAGAGCAGGCAGAGCAGAAGCCTGACGCCTCCGCCTGAACGGTCGGGCCGCTAGGCGAGCGGCGGGTCGATCGCCACGAGCAGGATGCCCGTCCAGTGGCAGAGGAACGCCACGAGCGTCAGGGTGTGGAAGATCTCGTGGAAGCCGAAGACTCCGGGCACGGGGTTCGGCTTCTTCATGCCGTAGACGACCGCGCCGACGGTGTAGCAGAGCCCGCCCACGATGATGAGGGTCATCATGACGGCGTCGGCGCGGAAGAAGTCGACGATGAACATGACGGCCGCCCAGCCGAGCAGCACATACAGCGGCACGTAGAGCCAGCGCGGCGCGCCGATCCAGAACACCCTGAAGCCGATGCCGAGCAGCGCCCCACCCCACACGAGGCCGAGCAGCAGCCACGACTTCTCCTCCGGTAGCGCCAGCACCGTGATGGGCGTGTACGAGCCCGCGATGAGCAGGAAGATGTTGGCGTGGTCGAGTCGCTTCAGGATGCGCTTGGTGCGGTCGCTCCAGTTGAAGCGGTGGTAGAGCGCCGAGATGCCGAAGAGCAGCATCGACGAGGCGATGAAGACTGCCGATGACACCTTGGCGGCAGCGCCGTCGGCGAGCACGATCAGCACGACCCCGAGCACGATCGCGAGGGGGAAGGTCCCCGCGTGGATCCAGCCCCGCCAGGTCGGCTTGGCCTCGACCTCCGCGCCGTGACGTTCCCGCTCGTCGTCGAGGAGGGGGATGTTGGGCAGGTCGGTACCGGGTTCGTGTGCGGTGCTCGACCCGGTTCCGCGGGAGTCGGGGCTGGTCATGACCGGATTCTATGGGTTCGCTGGGAGAACGATCCTGAAAGGAAACCGAGCCTCATCGGCGCGGTGGGCTAGCGTAGACCCGTGCAGAAACGGGAAGTCCCCCTGGGGCGAGGCATCCTCTATGGGCTGTACCAGAACCGCATCCGGCGCTGGCTCGCCACGCAGGAACTGCCGAAGCATGTGGCGATGATCCTGGATGGCAATCGTCGTTGGGCGCGGCAGCGTTCCCTCGGCGCCGTCGCGCACGGGCATCGCGCGGGCGCAGCGAAGTTCCGCGAGTTCCTCGTGTGGTGCGACGATCTTGGCATCAAACACGCGACGCTCTACCTGCTCTCGACCGACAATCTGGTCGGCCGCAAGGAAGACGAGTTGCACGGGCTCTTCGAGATCATCGCCGACCTCGCAGAAGACCTCTCGCACTACCGTGACTGGCGCGTGCAGCATGTCGGTTCGCCCGAGGGTCTTCCCGAGCCGCTCGTGCACGCGTTGAAGGCGGCTGAGGCACGCACGGAAGGCAAGAAGGGCCTCCACATTAACCTGGCGGTCGGCTACGGTGGCCGTCGCGAGATCGCGGATGCCATGCGCAGCATCGTGCGGGAACACGGCAGCAGGGGCGGCACGCTCGACGCCCTGGCAGACATCCTCACGCCGGAGCTCATCGGCAACCACCTCTACACGGGCGGTCAGCCCGACCCCGATCTCGTCATCCGTACCTCGGGCGAGCAGCGACTGAGTGACTTCATGCTGTGGCAGAGCGCCCACAGCGAGTTCTATTTCGTCGAAGCGCTGGGGCCAGACCTCCGCGAGGTCGACTTCCTTCGTGCCCTCCGCGACTACGCAACGCGCAACCGGAGATTCGGTTCGTGATCCGTCGTCGCACGCCCCCGGTCGCGCCGCTCACCGAATACGTCACAGACTTCGCGGAGGACCCCGGCTACCTCGACTTCGCCTACCTTGGCCCCGCTGGCGAGCCGGTCATCGCCGAAGAGCGCATGGTCGCCGAGCTCACGAGCCGGGCCCGCTTCGGCACCCTCGACTCGGCCGAGCAGCACGACGAGCGGATGCGCGAGGCCGTCGCGAGGGCCACAGGCTTCGAGAGCGACCAGGTGGTGTTCCAGCCCGACACGAGCACCGGCATCATGCACACCATGTTCGGGCTCGAGGGCGTCGTCGCGCTTTCGCCCGCTGAATACCCGAGCACCCTCTTCGCGGTCGCGAGAGCCCAGCGTGCGCTCGGTCGGCTGCAGCCGCTCTGGCTCGAGCCCGAGTATGGCCGAGTGACCCCCGGCACCTTCCGCGAGCTACCGGAGGAGGTCACGGCCGTCCTCGTGAGCGTGGTCGACTTCCGCACCGGCTACCGCATCGACCTCGAGGGTATCCGCCAGGTCATCGGTGACCGCCTCCTCATCGTCGACGCGGTGCAGGCATTCGGTGCCGTTGACGCTCCCTGGGAGGTCGCGGATGTCATCGTGTCCGGCGGGCAGAAGTGGCTGCGGGCCGGACGCGGCACGGGCTTCCTCGTCATGAGCGACCGGGCCCTCGAACGGATCGAACCCGTGCTTTCCGGCTGGATCGACGAACCGGCCGACTTCCTCGAGATGTCCGGCGAGGGAGGGGTACCAGATGTCCCAGAGGCGCCGCGTGCGGCGGCGTCCTTCGCGATCTCTCGCCCTCGGCCCACCGCCCAAGCCCGGCTCGCGACTGCGCTCGAGCGGCTCGATGTCGTCGGCATCGACGAGGTGGAGGCGGGGCTCCACGAACGCGTCGACCAGGTGCTCGCCGTCGTCGATGAGTTCGGCCTGCCCGTCATCTCACCTCGGGCCGCGGACGAACGCGCCGGCATCGTCGTTGTGGAACCGGATGCGGCACACGTCACCCCGCTCGCGGCGGCCCTGCACAACCATGCTGTCTCCGCGACAGTGTGGCGCAGCAGCATCCGTCTCAGTCCGCACGTGTCGACGAGCGAGGAGACCCTGTCGCTCCTGCGAATGGCGCTCGCCGAGTTCGCCGCGGGCGTTTCTGCCTGACACGGGTGTTCACGCATCCGTAACCTTCGGCCGCGTGTCGTTCGCCCCGCAGCGCGTGCGCGGACGTAGCGTCAGAGTCATCAGGTATGGCGCCTGATCGAGACGGCCACGTAAGTTCGTTTCGAGTTACGCCCGACCAGAGCGGGCACGGCCGTTTCGCTGAGAAACCGAGCGCCTTGCGCTCGGGAATGGAGCGAATGTGGCCCAGTCCAAGGCAGAGCAGTCGAATCCGAACCAGGCGCCGGCGGCCTCGCCGTCTGCCGTCGTGCAGCAGATTGAGCGCACCTATGTGCTTGACACCTCGGTGCTGCTCTCGGATCCCCGGGCGATCTTCCGCTTCGCGGAGCACGCAGTCGTCCTTCCCGTCGTGGTCATCTCGGAACTCGAGGCCAAGCGCCACGACCCCGAGATCGGGTACTTCGCGCGCCAGGCGCTCCGCAACCTTGACGAGTTGCGCGTCAAGCACGAGCGTCTCGACTTTCCCATCGCGGTCGGCAATGGTGGCTCGCTTCGCGTCGAACTCAATCACTCGAGCATGGAGACACTGCCCTCCGGCTTGAAGCTGGGCGACAACGACTCGCGCATCCTCGCGGTCGCCATGAATCTCGCCACGGAGGGCCTCGCGGTCACGGTCGTGTCGAAGGACCTCCCGATGCGCGTCAAGGCAGCATCCATCGGTCTCGCGGCCGAGGAGTATCGCGCCGAGATGGCGGTGGACTCCGGATGGTCGGGCATGGCCGAGCTCGACCTCTCAAGCGAGCAGATGGCGACGCTCTACGACCAGGAGCAGATCTCGAGCCGTGCCGCGGGTGACCTCGCGATCAACACGGGGCTCGTCATCCACTCCGATCGGGGCTCCGCACTCGGGCGTGTGACTGCACGCGGCGAGGTGCGTCTCGTGCGCGGCGACCGCGAGGTCTTCGGCCTCCACGGCCGCTCAGCCGAGCAGCGGCTCGCGATCGACCTGCTGCTCGACCCCGACGTCGGCATCGTTTCGCTCGGTGGCAGCGCGGGCACGGGAAAGTCGGCGCTCGCCCTGTGCGCCGGCCTCGAGGCCGTTCTCGAGAAGCAACAGCACCGCAAGATCATGGTGTTCCGCCCGCTCTACGCGGTCGGTGGCCAGGAGCTCGGCTACCTGCCCGGCGATGCCGCCGAGAAGATGAATCCGTGGGCACAGGCGGTCTTCGACACCCTCGGGTCCGTCGTGTCGCAGAACGTGCTCGACGAGGTCATCGACCGAGGGCTCCTCGAGGTGTTGCCGCTCACGCACATCCGGGGGCGCTCGCTCCACGACGCCTTCGTGATCGTCGACGAGGCGCAGTCGCTCGAGCGCAACGTGCTCCTCACAGTGCTCAGTCGCATCGGCCAGAACTCGCGCGTCGTGCTCACACATGACGTTGCCCAGCGCGACAACCTGCGCGTCGGTCGGCACGACGGTGTGGCATCCGTCATCGAGGCGCTCAAGGGGCACTCGCTCTTCGGGCACATCACCCTCACGCGGTCTGAGCGCAGCGCGATCGCGGCGCTCGTCACCGACATGCTGGAGTCCAACGAGCTCTCCTGATCGACGGATGCGCCGGGGTGGTCGAGTCGAGGCCACCCCGGCACGCCGTAGAGTCGTCATGTGAGTTTTCTGGTCTTCGCGGCGGCGCTCCTCGCGGTCTTCTTCCTGTGGGGACTCGTCTCGCCGCGCTCCCAGTGGCGCGTCCTCGCGTCGTGGCTCCGCAGGAACCCCGATGCGAGCGAGCCGGGCGCGACCGCCTATGCGTTCCATCGCATCCTGTCCGGCCTGGGTGTTGGCACCTTCCTCACGATCGCGGTCGTCGCGGCCGTCAGTTTCATTGACTCGCTGCCCACCCCCGAGCCGCCCAAGACCGCCCTGCAGCGGATGTGGGGCACTGCGCCGACGCCCGTTGTCGTCGACCGCGTCGTGCAGTCGGCGGATGTCGCGAACCCGAGCTTCGCGCCCCAACCGCTCCTCGGCTACCAGCCCTTCGACAACGCCACGCACCAGCCCCGCTACCTCGTCTATCTCGACACCTATGACGCCCCTGGCGCGAGCGACACCCTGATCGGACGCGAGCCGACGGGAGACTTCGCGGCGCTCGACAGCGCAGAGCTTGTGCTCAATGTGCGGGTCAAGCCGCAGTGCGCCCCGGTCGAGGCTGTCGTCATCGAGACGGCGGAGGCCGTGCAGGTGTCGATCTCCTCGGCCATCGCGGCGCCGGTCGGCGCAGATGCAGTCGGCCATGAGTTCTGCGCCGGGGGTTCCACGGTCGGGCCGTCGCTGCTGATCCCGATCGACCTCGCCGTGCCGATCGGCGAGCGGGCGGTGCAGACGCTCGACGGCGCCGATGTGCGTCTTGTGCCGGTCATCGAACCCCGCTGACGCGAGGTGTGAGGTCCCGCTCGCGGGTGCCGCCGAGATGCAACAACGCGGGCCGGCCAGTGGCCGACCCGCGTCGATCGCGTGCTGAGTACGGCTACGCCGTGGGCGGCACCGTCATTGCGAGCACGTCGAGCGCCTTGTCGAGCTGCTCCTCCGTGAGCTCGCCGCGCTCGAGGTAGCCGAGCTCGATGACGGCCTCGCGCACCGTGATGCCCTTGGCGACTGAGTGCTTGGCGATCTTGGCGGCGTTCTCGTAGCCGATGAACTTGTTGAGCGGGGTGACGATCGAGGGCGACATGCCTGCAAGCGCCGAGGTGCGCTCGAGGTTCGCCTCGAGGCCCTTGATGGTCTTGTCCGCGAGCACGCGCGAGGCGTTCGCGAGCAGACGCACCGACTCGAGCAGCGCCGTGCCCATGACCGGGATGGCGACGTTGAGCTCGAAGGAGCCGGATGCTCCAGCCCACGCGACGGTCGCATCGTTGCCGATGACGCGGGCGGCGACCATGAGCACGGCCTCCGGCACGACCGGGTTGACCTTGCCGGGCATGATCGAGGAGCCGGGCTGCAGGTCTGGGATGTGCAGCTCGCCGAGGCCCGTGTTGGGGCCGGAGCCCATCCAGCGCAGGTCGTTGTTGATCTTGGTCATCGAGACCGCGATCGTGCGGAGCGCACCGGATGCCTCGACGAGGCCGTCGCGGTTGGCTTGCGCCTCGAAGTGGTCCTTCGCCTCGACGATCGGCAGGCCCGTCTCGGCTGCGAGGAGCGCGATGACCTTCTGGGGGAAGCCGGCGGGCGTGTTGATGCCCGTGCCGACCGCGGTGCCACCGAGCGGCACCTCGGCGACGCGGGGGAGAGATGCCTCGACGCGCTCGATGCCGAGGCGGATCTGGCGCGCGTAGCCGCCGAACTCCTGGCCGAGCGTCACGGGCGTGGCATCCATGAGGTGCGTGCGGCCGGCCTTGACAGCGGTCTTCCACAGCTCCGCCTTCTCCTCGAGCGCGACCGCGAGGTAGTCGAGCGCGGGCACGAGATCCTCGATGAGGGCCTGCGTCACGGCGACGTGCACCGAGGTCGGGAAGACGTCATTCGACGACTGTGAGGCGTTGACGTGGTCGTTGGGGTGCACGTCGGCACCGAGGTGACGCGTCGCGAGGGTCGCGAGCACCTCGTTCATGTTCATGTTCGACGAGGTGCCGGAGCCGGTCTGGTAGGTGTCGACGGGGAAGTGCTCGTCGTGTTGTCCAGTGATGACCTCGTCGGCGGCGGCGACGATCGCGTCGGCGATGCCGGCGTCGAGCACACCGAGCTCCTTGTTGGCGACCGCTGCAGACTTCTTGATGCGCGCGAGGGCGGCGATCTGCGCCGACTCGAGGCCCTTGCCCGAGATCGGGAAGTTCTCGACCGCGCGCTGGGTCTGGGCGCGGTAGAGGGCGTTGACGGGCACGCGCACCTCGCCCATCGTGTCGTGCTCGATGCGGAACTCAGGCTCTGATGTCACGGCGCTGTCATCTCTTTCTGTTCAGGTGATGGGGTGCGGCGGGGGTTGCCGCGGAGTCATGGCTGGAGAGCTCAGACCTGTCCGACCATGACGTCGGGCACGGCCGTACCCTCGGCGAGGCGGTAGTTTGCGCCCACGACAGCCAGCGTACCGGCGGCGACAGCGTCACTGATGAGCTCGGATGATTCGAGCAGCTGCCGCACGGTGTCGCGCAGGTGTTCGCGGCCGACCTCAGTCGCGTCGGGGCGTACGCCGGCTTCGATGCTGCGGCGCACGCGCAGCACGGCGGGGGTGATGCGCTCCACGAGGTGGTGGATATGAGGCGGCAGCATGGGCGCGCGCGTCTCCTGCGAGTCGATCGCAGCGCGGACGGCACCGCACTCGTCGTGGCCCAGCACGACAATCAGCGGAACATGCAGGACCGCGACCGCGTATTCGAGCGTGCCGATCACGGAGTCAGAGATGATCTGGCCCGCGTTGCGCACGACGAACAAATCGCCGAGTCCCTTGTCGAAGATGATCTCGGCGGCGAGGCGCGAGTCACTGCAGCCGAAGAGGGCGACGCTCGGCTTCTGCTCGCCCAGGAGCTCGTGCCTTCGGTCGACATCCTGACGCGGATGCCGCGGCGTGCCGGCAACGAAGCGCTCGTTGCCGCGCACCATCTCCTGCCAGGCTTCGGCCGGAGTCTTGAGTGGGGCGTCCGTCATGGGGTCTCCTCGGTGCTGTCGGACGAAACTGTGCTGTCGGACGAAACTGTGCTGTCGGACGAAGCAGGGCTGCCTGCGGCCATGGAGGCGGTGACGGCCGTGGCCAGCTCTGCGAACTCCTCGTCCGTCGCCGTGCCGTGGAGCACGATCGTGCTCGTGCCGACGACGGTTGCCATGGCGTAGGCGAAGTTGCCGATGTCATCGCCATCACGCCGGTCGTAGATGTCCCAGTCCTGCCCGGCGATCGTCGCGGTACCGGTCGCGAAGCCGCCCTCGAGGGTCGTGGCCAGCCAGGTCGGGTTGGCGTCGATACCCTGCGTGATGGCCGCGAAATCCTTCTCGGGAGTCACGAAGCCGATGTACCACCGGGCGACACCGTCGGCACCGGTCGAGACACGAGCAGCGTTGGCGACCCAGTCGCTGCCGAGTTGGGGATTCGCGACGACCTCGCCAAGGTCTGCCTGCACCTGGGAAGCGATCTCGGAGTAGTTCACGGGATCAGCGGGAGGCGGAGCGGGACGCACGACGATCATGACGGTGACGAGCACAATGGCGAGTGACGCGAAGAGGGCGACGAGCAGGTTGATGCTCGTCTTGCTCTCCCGATAGCGCCGCGAGGAGGCAGCCTTTCGGGCCGCCGTCTCCTCGGGAGTCTCGGGCCGGCCCAACTCGGCAACGATGGGCGCCCGCGGTCCGGAGGACTCGCCGCCGCTATTGCGTGCCACGGGCTACTCCGCCGTCGCGCGGGCAGCGTCGAGGCGGGCGCGTGCGCCGATGAGCCACTCCTCGCACCGGGCCGCGAGTGCTTCACCGCGCTCCCAGAGGGCGAGCGACTGCTCGAGGGTCGAGGACCCCTGCTCCAGTTCGGCGACGACACGCACGAGTTCGTCGCGCGCCTGCTCGTAGCTGAGCTCGGAGACGTCGGGGGAGGGGTTCTCTGTCACGCGGCAATCCTACCGTTCTGCGCCTGTCGCCCCGCCCGGCGTGGTCTCGGCCGTGAGTGACCCCGACGCAAGGGTGAGGAGGAGGGAGGTTCCGGGGGGAGCATCCGCGGCATCCCGCAGCACCGCGCCATCGGGCAGTTGCGCGATCGCGTAGCCGCGTTCGAGTGTGGCCTTGGGGGAGAGCGCGCGCAGCTGCGAGCGGAGCTCGCCGACCGAGGCGCGAGAGCGCTCGATGCGCAGCTCGAGGAGCTCATGCGCGCGGCCCGTCCAGCGCGAGAGCTCGTCGGCCCTCGTGTCGACGATCCAGGAGGGGGAGGCGAGCACGGGCCGGCTGCGGAATTGCTCGAGGCGGTCCGCCTCGGTCGACAGGAGTGAGGTGAGTCGCATCCCGATGCGCGCGCGGGCCTGCTGCACGCGACTGATCTCCTCCGCGACATCCGGCACCACTCGCTTGGCGGCATCCGTGGGCGTGGACGCCCGAAGGTCGGCGACATCATCGAGCAGGGGTCGGTCGTTCTCGTGGCCGATCGCGCTCACGATGGGGGTCGTCGCGGCCGCCGCCGCGCGCACGAGTTGCTCGTCGCTGAAGACGAGGAGGTTCTGGAAGTCGCCGCCGCCGCGGGCGACGATGATGACGTCAACCTCCGGGTCGGCGTCGAGGCGGCGGATGGCGGCGATCACCTCATTCACGGCCCGCTCGCCCTGCACGGCCGCGTGCGCGACGCGGAACTCGACGGCCGGCCAGCGCAGCTGGGCATTGCGCAACACGTCTTTTTCGGCATCCGAATCCTTGCCCGTGACGAGGCCGACGGTGCCGGGGAGGAACGGGAGCGGCTTCTTGCGCGCCGGGTCGAAGAGTCCCTCGGCACGAAGTGCCTGCCGAAGCCGCTCGAGGCGCTCGAGGAGGTCGCCGAGGCCCACGTGTCGCATGTCGAGCACCTGCATGGTGAGGGTGCCGCCCTTGACCCAGTAGTTGGGTTTGACGAGCGCGACGACATGGTCACCCTGCTTGAGGTCGGCAGGGATCTTCGCCTTCACGGATGACCACACGGCGAAGCTCACGGTCGCATCCGCCTCGAGGTCCTTGAGCTTGCCGTACACATTGCCGCCCGAGACGCCCCACTGGGTGATCTCGCCCTCGACCCACACCGCCCCGAGACGCTCGATCCAGCCGCGGATCTTGCCCGAGAGCACGCTCACGGGCCACGGGGAGTCCACGGTCGGGAGGGCGTCGCTCGTCATGCCATCAGGCTACGGGACACCCCCGACCTCACGGGTCGCGCTGCCCAGCGTTCGGGCAGGCAGCCCGGCCTAGACTGGGTGTGTGAGCACGATCAGCAATGGAAGCCTGGCGAGTCTCGCGGCCCCTGTCATCCCCGAGCGCCGCGAGCGTCTGCGCGACGAGCCCGTCGCCGGTCAGAAGAGGGTCATCCTCGCCGCGCCGCGCGGCTACTGTGCGGGGGTCGACCGAGCCGTCGTGGCGGTCGAGAAGGCGCTCGAGAACTTCGGCGCTCCCGTCTACGTGCGCAAGCAGATCGTGCACAACGTGCACGTCGTCTCCACGCTCGAGAAGAAGGGTGCGATCTTCGTCGACGAGGTCGACCAGGTGCCGACCGGCTCGCACCTCGTCTTCAGCGCCCACGGTGTCTCTCCCGCCGTCGTCAAGGGCGCCGCCGACCGCGGCCTGCAGGCGATCGACGCCACCTGCCCCCTCGTCACCAAGGTGCACCGCGAGGCGACCCGCTTCTCCCGCGATGACTTCCACATCCTCCTCATCGGCCACGCGGGCCACGAGGAGGTCGAGGGCACGATGGGGCACGCGCCCGAGCGCACGACCCTCGTCAACAGCCCTGCCGAGGTCGCGACCGTCGAGGTGCCCGATACCGACAAGCTCGTGTGGCTCTCGCAGACCACACTGAGCGTCGACGAGACCATGGAGACCGTGCGCCTCCTCCGCGAGCGCTTCCCGCACCTGCAAGACCCGCCGAGCGACGACATCTGTTACGCCACGCAGAACCGCCAGGTCGCCGTGCGCAAGGTTGCTGCGGATGCTGACCTCGTCATCGTCGTCGGCTCCGCCAACAGCTCCAACAGTGTGCGCCTCGTCGAGGTCGCGCTCGAGTACGGCGCCAAGGCGGCCTACCGCGTGGACTACGCGAGCGAGATCCGCCAGGAATGGCTCGACGGCGTCGAGACGGTCGGTGTGACCTCCGGAGCATCCGTGCCCGAGGTGCTCGTGCAGCAGGTGCTGACCGACCTCGCCGACGCCGGCTACCGCGATGTCGAGCAGGTCGTCACCGCCGAGGAGGACCTCATGTTCTCGCTCCCCAAGGAACTCCGCCGCGACGCCAGCGGCCAGCCCGACGCCCGCGGCCTCGGCGGCCGCCGCAAGCTCGACTGGCAGATGCAGTGACGGCAGCGGCAGACCGCCCGCGCCCCGAGTACGGCGAGTACGCGACCCCAGAGCAGGTCGCGAAGGCTCGGGGCATGACGCTCGAGGAGTATGAGCGCCACCTCGCCTCCCTCACCCGGCCGCGCGTGGAGGAACAGGCGACGGATGCCACGGCCCCCGCCGCCGCAGCGCCCGCGGTCGAGCGCCCAGCAGCGGTATCCACCGCCGCACGCAAGGGCGCCGGCAACCGCATGGCGACCACCATGCTCCTCGCGTTCGGACTCGCGTGCACGCTCCTGAGCATCCCGAGCCTGCTCGG
The DNA here is from genome assembly GCF_044769865.1 of Salinibacterium sp. GXW1014. Classification (NCBI taxonomy): domain Bacteria; kingdom Bacillati; phylum Actinomycetota; class Actinomycetes; order Micrococcales; family Microbacteriaceae; genus Salinibacterium; species Salinibacterium sp. GXW1014. The sequence goes on along the minus strand of NZ_JBIZWA010000001.1, from coordinate 355,009 downwards.
CCTCGGCGACGGCCTTGCGACGGCGTTCGCCGCCCAAGGGCTCGACGCCTACACGTCATTCACCGCCGCGCGCACCTTCGGCATCATCGCGATCGTCGCCCAACTGCTGCTGTGGGTGCTCACGCTGTGGCTCTCGGTCACGGCGCTGCGCCGCGGCAGGGCATCGTGGTGGATCCCGCTTGTCGCCGGCGTGCTGGCGGTGCTGCTCGTGAGCGCCCTGTGGCTCGCCGCCATCATCGTCGACCCCGCATTCATGCGCTACGTCGAGAGCGTGTCGCTCCAGGCCTGAGACGCGTGGGGCCGCGTGCACAGAAAGGCCCGCCCCGCGTTTAGGGACGTTGCCGGTCGCAGAAGCGGCGCATAGCCTCGCCTCATGCCCCTCCGTGTCCCACCGCGATCCATAGCGGCGGGCTTCCGTCTGCAGGCGGCGACGCGCGCGGGCTGGGTACTCGCGGCGGTCGTGCTCATCGAACACGGGGTCGTGACGGCCGAATATTTCCTGCGCGAGGGCAGTCCCGAGCTCATGCTCACGCCCCTCCTCACCATCGTCTGCACGGGCGCCATGCTCGCGGTGCTCGCGCTGTGGCCGGGGTGGCTGACGGCGGTGGCCTACCTCACACTCGGATCTGCTGCGATTGTCGGCTACATCCTCGAAATGGTGACGCTCGAGATCGATCCCGGTCGAATCGTGCTGGTGGGCACGATCGGCACGGCGATCGTGCTCACGGGAGCGGCCGCGGGCGGCGCGCTCGGCGGCGCCGTGTGGAGCCTCGTGGGAACATTCCTCGCTGAGGCCGCTGTCATCGGCACCCAACATGCTGTCGGTCTGCCCATCCAGCCAGACTCATACGCCCTTCTCATCGGCTTCCTGTACTTCTCCACCTATCTCCTCATGTGGTTCAGCGACCGCACGCAGCAGCAGCTCGTCGACACCGAACCGATCGCCGCCGAGGTGCAGCGCGAGGAGCACGAGCGGCAGCGTGAGCGCCGTGCCGCGGTCGTCGTGCACGAGACCGTGCTCCGTGACCTCGCGCTGATCGCGCATGGGCCACTCTCCCTCACCGATTACGACCGGGCACGGCTGCGACGCGACCTCGATGAGATCCGAGCCTGGCGCTCACCCGCCGATGCGGATGCCCACGGGCATGTCCCCAAGAGTGACTTCTACGAGATCATCCGCGAGTTCCAGTGGAGTGGGCTCTCAGTGGATGTGGGTGGGAGCAGCTACATGATCGACTCCCTCGCGCCCGCCGACCGGGAGGCGCTCCTCGGCGCCATACGGGCCGCCCTCGATAACGTGCTGCAACACTCGGGTTGCACGACGGCGGAAGTGTTCATCGACCACGGCACCGATCGCCTCACCGTCATGGTCGTCGACGACGGCCACGGCTTTGACCCGGAGTCGATCGCAGACGACCGGCTGGGCATCCGCATGGCCATTGTCAGGCGCATCGAGGACCAGGGCGGCAGCGTCACCCTGTGGTCGTCTCCCGGCGCTGGCACCTCGGTCGTCATCTCGCTGCCGGTGTCGGAGACCATGGGCGCATTCTCATGACCTTCGCATCCACGCTCAGGGCCTCCCCGCAGAAGGCCGACCCCCTCACCTGGATCCTCGCCTTCAACCTTCCGCTCATCGCCGTGCTGTCGACGGCAGCTGGCGGCATCCTGATCACGATCATGATTGCGCGGCAGGGTGTCTCGCCGTTCGCGACCGTCATCGCGACGATTCTCTCGGTGCTCGGATGCCTCGTGGTGCAGCGCGCCGCCCAACCGCACCGTCCACTCGTGCGGCCCACGCAGGCCGCGCTGCCCATGGCGCTCGGCGTGGCGAGCATGCTGGTTTCGGCGATCGGGCACCGGGGCAGCAGTGTTCCGCTCGGCGAATGGACTGGCCCGCTCGGCCTCGCGACCGTCATGGTCGCCCTCGTCCCCTACCTGCCCGGTCTCGTCATCGGCGGTCTCGGGCTCATCGGCGCGCTCATCGCGGGGTTGTCGTCACGGTGGGCTTTCGACACCTCCCAGATCGGCGAGTGGAGCGCCTTCATCGCGGGGTCGAGCCTGCCGTTCCATGTCGGCGTCGCCGGTGCCGCCTTCTCCGGGCTGGTCGTCGCAGCCGTCACCCGATGGCGCGCCCTTCCCTACGACCGGGAGGAGAACGCCGAGCGCCCCTCGTCCTTCGTGCGCCGTCTGCAGCAGCACGGCACGCCCGTCGCGATTGGTGACGACGTGCTGGCCCTCCTGCAACGGGTCGCCGACGGCGGCCGCGTCAGCGCCAAGGAACGAGCGGATGCCGCATCCCTCGCCGCTGGCATCCGTGCCGACCTTGTCGAGGTCGTGAACCGGAGCTGGCTCGAGACGATCCCCCAGCACGAGCGCCTCTCTGTTGAGGATCCGGATGGCGCGGCGAACCGCATGTCGCGCTCCCAACGTGCCGCCATCCACACCCTCATCTCGGCGGCCCTCGAGTCGCCCGTGCTCGCGGGCGAGGCGCTCAGGATCGAACTGCGCTCGCTCGACGACGGCACGACCGCGGTCGCGTTCAGCATGAACATCACGCTGCCCGAAGGGCGCCGCGTCATGATGCTGGCGCCCTACTTCATCTCGCTCAAGGCATCGGTCGATGACCTCGAATGGGCCGTGGGGGAGCAGCTACGCATGCGCTTCAAACTCCCGCCCGCTGACGGGTACGCAGATTGAGAAGGCCCCGCGGAGATTGCTCCGCGGGGCCCATGCTCTATTCGGCGCTGCCGAGCCTCAGGACTGCGACTTGCCGGCCGAGCCGAGCTGCGTGGCACCCTCGACGACACGGGCCGCCATGGCCGACTCGGCCTTCTTGCCCCACGAGCGCGGGTCGTAGACCTTCTTGTTGCCGACCTCGCCGTCGACCTTGAGGAAGCCGTCGTAGTTCTTCAGCACCGTGTCGGCGACCGAGCGGCTGAAGGCGTACTGCGTGTCGGTGTCGATGTTCATCTTGATGACGCCGTTCGCGACCGCCGTCGCGATCTCTTGCTCGGTCGAGCCCGAACCGCCGTGGAAGACGAGGTCAAGGGGGAGGGCATCCTTGCCGTACTTCGCGCTCAGGCCATCCTGGATCTCGCGCAGCAGTTCCGGCTTGAGCTTGACGTTGCCGGGCTTGTAGACGCCGTGCACGTTGCCGAAGGTGAGGGCGGCCATGTAGCGGCCCTGCTCGCCGAATCCGAGGGCTTCGACCGTCGCGATCGCGTCATCGAGCGTCGTGTAGAGGTGCTCGTTGATGTCGTGGCTGACCCCGTCTTCCTCGCCGCCGACGACACCGATCTCGACCTCGAGGATCGAGTTGATGTTCTTCATGCGGGGCAGCAGCTGCTTCGCGATCTCGAGGTTCTCATCGAGCGGAACGGCCGAGCCGTCCCACATGTGCGACTGGAAGATCGGCTCGCCGCCGCCCTTGACCGACTCCTCGCTCGCCTCGATGAGGGGCATGACGAAGCCGTCGAGGGCATCCTTGGGGCAGTGGTCGGTGTGGAGCGCGACCGTGATGGGGTAGTTCTTGGCGACCTCGCGGGTGAATGCGGCGAAGGCGAGCGCTCCGGATGCCCGTGCCTTGACACTCTGACCGGCCCAGTAGTCCGCGCCGCCCGTCGACACCTGGATGATGCCATCCGAACCCGCCTCGGTGAGACCCTGCAGCACGGCGTTGACCGTCTGCGACGACGAGACGTTGAAGGCCGGGTAGGCGAAGCCGCCCTTCTTGGCCCGGTCAAGCATCTCGGCGTACTGGTCGGGGGTGGCGATGGGCATAGCTTCTCCTTCACGACGAACGGATGTCTCGGCTCGGGTTCTCGCAACGATGGGACTCCCGGTGACGGGCCGAACCGCTCAAAGTCTAGCCAGCATCCCCCTCCTGGGGGAGTGCCGGGCGGTGGCGACCGAGCGGCCTGCGGGGAGGGGAGCGCTCGGTAGGATGGCTGTGGCCTTTCAGCCCCTCCACTGCCACCCCTGACGCTTTGGCAATGGAGCCCGCCGAGCGAAGGATCACCGGTGACCACCGACTCTGACAGCATGATCGCCCACCCCGACCGCAACCTGGCCATGGAGTTGGTGCGGGCCACAGAGGCGGCCGCCATCCGGGCCTACCCCTGGATCGGCCGGGGCGACAAGCTCGGCGCCGACGGTGCAGCGGTCGACGCGATGCGCAAGTTCCTGGGCACGGTCGACTTCGAGGGCACCGTCGTGATCGGTGAGGGCGAGAAGGACGAGGCGCCCATGCTCTTCAACGGCGAGGTCGTCGGCAATGGCAACGGCCCCGCCTGCGACATCGCGGTCGACCCGATCGACGGCACCTCGCTCACCGCTGCCGGGCGCCAGAACGCGATCTCGATGATCGCCGTCTCTGACCGGGGCACGATGCTGGATGCCTCATCCGTCTTCTACATGGAGAAGATCGTCACCGGTGCCGAGGGCATCGGCGTCGTAGACATCCGCAAGCCCATCGGCGAGAACGTGCGGGCGCTCGCGAAAGCGCTCGGCAAGGATGTCGGGTCCCTTCGCGTCGCGGTGCTCGACCGGCCGCGCCACGCCGAACTGATCGACGAGATCCGGGCCGCCGGCGCCGGCACCCGCCTCATGCTCGATGGGGATGTCGCTGGCGGCATCAACGCGGCCCGCTACGAGAGCCGCATCGACATGTGCGTGGGCATCGGTGGCAGCCCGGAGGGTGTCGCAACCGCGGCCGCCATCAAGGCGCTGGGCGGCTTCATCCAGGGCAGACTTGCTCCCACCACCGATGAGGAGCGCCAGCGCGGCATCGACGCCGGGCTGAAGTTCGACCACGTGTATGAGGCCGACGAGCTTGTTCGCGGCGACAACACCTTCTTTGTCGCGACGGGTGTCACGAACGGTGAACTGGTGTCGGGCGTGCAGCGCAAGGGCCCGGTCATCCGCACGGAGAGTGTCGTGCTGCGTGCCCGCTCGGGCACGATCCGCCGCGTCGTGGCGGACCACCTCGTCTCGAAGTGGCTCGACGACTGAGCTGACGCCGTGGCGGCGCGCTCTGCGCCGGCCCTGCGGCGGCTGCCGCCTGCGGTGCCTGAGTACGCCTGCGGCGGCCTGCGGCGGCCTGCGGCGGCCTGCGGCGGCCTGCGGCGGCTGCGCCGGCCGCTGGCGCCGGCCGCTGCGCCGGATGTCCCACACGCCGCGGAACCTCCGCCAGCGCTACAGTTTCCGCCTCGCGCCACAGCGTTGGCTGTAGCGCCGAGCCAAACGGTGTAGCGTTCGCGTCGTTCTGACCCGTGTTGGGATGCGGGGGCCGTTTGCGTCGGTGGCCGGGAATTTCCGCCAGCGCTGCACTTTCCGCCTCGCGCTACTGCTTTGCGTGTAGCGGTGGGCCAAACGGTGCAGCGCTCGGCGCTCTGACGCGAGTGGACAGCTCCTCCACAGGCTGCCTGCGCTCATCGTTCCACTGCTCGCGGATGACGTACCTGTCTGGTGGGTGCAGCACGCGACGATCACTGGATGAACGAATGCCTGCCGGATTTCGTGCGCCGCAGTACTGTCATCGACCTCGGTTCCACTGATCGTCGGCTGCGCCGCGCAGTGTCTGAGGGTGATCTTGTCCGGGTTGTGCCTGGGACATTCGTTTCGCGAGACGCTTGGGTGCAGGCCGACGGTATGGGGCAGCACCGTCTGCGGGTGCTGGCAACGGCGGAACGAATCGGCGCGGACGTCGTCTTCTCGCACCGGGCTGCCGCCGCGATCTGGGGCATCCGGATGCTGTCGCCCTGGCCAGACACAGTGGACGTAACCGTCGAGCCTGCGTCGGGCGGGCGCTCTTCGGGCAGGATTCGGCGACACTGTCGCGACCTCGCGGGTGTCGAGGTGGTGGAGCATCAGGGGATGCTGGTGACCTCGCCCGCGCAGACTGTGGTGGATCTTGCCCGGAAACTCAGGTTTGCCGATGCGGTCGCGTGTATCGACTCGGCGTTGCACCGTCGGCGCAAAGGCGGCCGCCTCACGATGAGGGGTGAGGTTCTCGAACGCGTCTCCGTGGCCGAGGGGGCGAGGGGGTGGCGTAGGGCTCGTGTGGCTGCAGGGTTCTCGACGGACCGTTCGGACTCGGTGGAGGAGTCTCACAGCCGCGTGCAGATTCACCTGCTCGGTTTTCCACCGCCTGTTTTGCAGTTGCCGTTCTCGGATCACGAGGGGCAGATCGGGGAGGTGGATTTCGCGTGGCCGGAGTTCGCCCATGTCGGCGAATTCGATGGTGCGAGCAAGTACCTGGATGAAAGCCTGCGGGAGGGGCGGACGGTGGAGCAGGTGGTGCTGGAGGAGAAGCGGCGCGAGAACCGGATCCGTCGACAGGTTCGGGCGTTCAGCCGCTGGGAGGCGCGTGACCTGTATCCGTCGACGAGGATGCACCGCATCCTGTCGGAGGCGGGTCTACCGTCGGGGCGACCGCGTCGTCTGACTTAGCTTCACGTGTTCTTGCACCCGATCAGTTCGTGCGGTCGGCCGGCGCAGGGGTCTCAAACTCGCTGTCGAACTCGCTGAGGTCGAGCGTCTCGTCGCTGAATCCGCTCCCGGCCGACCCTTCGGCCGGGTTGGGAGCGTCGAGCGCATTCGGCACCTTGAACTCATTGGCAGCGTTGTCTTCGGCAGGTGCGTCGAGTTCGCCGGCCGTGAGTTTCTGTGGTGCGGTGTGGATGGCCTGCGGTTCGGCGACGAGGTCGAGTTTGGTCTCGTCGATGCCGGGGAACTGGCGCGCGGTGACGAGCACGCGGGTCTCGAGGGAGCTCGCGAACTTGTTGTAGCTGTCGACCGTGCGCTCGATTGCCTTGCGCATCGATTCGGCGTGCCCGGCGAGGGTGCCGAGGCGCTGGTAGAGCGTGTTGCCGAGGTCGAACAGTTTCTTGGCTTCATCGGAGACGGCCTGCTGCTGCCAGGTGAAGGCGACGGTCTTGAGCACCGCCCATAGGTTGACGGGGGAGGCGAGGGCGACGCGCTTGCCGAAGGCGTACTCGAGCAGGGCCGGGTCGGCCTCGAGCGCGGAGGAGAGCAGCGATTCGCTTGGGATGAAGGCGATCACGAACTCGGGGCTCGCGTCGAGGCCCTCCCAGTAGGTCTTCTTGGCGAGCGCGTCGACGTGTGAGCGCACCGCCTTGACGTGCTGCTCGATGAGCTTCGTGCGGCGGGCAGCCTCTTCGCCGATGGCGGAGAGCGGGATGTGGCTCGCCTCGATGTAGTGCTCGAGCGGCACCTTGGAGTCGATCGCGATGGACTTGTTGCCTGGCAGGCGCACGACCATGTCCGGGCGCCCGGCACCGGCATCCGTCGACACGCTGTGCTGCGTGGTGAAGTCGACGTACTGCGTCAGGCCAGCCGATTCGACGATGCGCTGCAGCTGGGTTTCGCCCCAGACGCCGCGCGTGCTGTTGGAGCGAAGCGCGGATGCCAGCTGTTCGGTCGTGACGCGCAGCTGCTCATCAGACATCTGGGCCTGCTTGAGCTGCTCCGCGATCGAGCCGTACTGCGTGCTGCGTTCGCGCTCGAGCTCCGTGACCTTGGCCTGCATCGTGCGGAGGCTCTCCTGCACGGGGCTCAGCGCCTGCAGCACCTTGCTCTCGGCGCGCTCGCGCTCCGCCTGTGCCTGTGCCTCGCTGCGCTGGCGCTCGATCATCTCGCGGTGCTGTGCCTGCAGCGTCGAGACCTGTTCGGCGTGCTGCGCCTGCATCGTGGCCATCTGCTCGCGCAGCGCATCCGCTGTCGCCTGCACGCCCGCGAGCTGGCTCGAGAGTCGCGCCTGCACGGCCTGCTCCTGCGCGCGCAGTTCACCGAGGGCGAGCTGGTGCCGTGCCTCCATCACCTTCGGGTCTTCGCCGGACGTCTGTGCAGTGCCGCGCCCGCGCATGATCAGCACGCCGCCCACGACGCCAAGGACGCCGCCGATGATGAGGCCGATGAGCAGTGCGAGAGGGTCCATGAAAAAAGTCTGTCAGTGGCCTCTGACATTGCTGGGACGAACCGCCCGCAGCCGTGTCACCATTGTCATCATGAGCATCTTCTCCGATGACGTGGTGCAGGCGATCACGAGCTACATGAACTCGAGCCAGCCTGATACGACACTGCTCATCGCGCAGGTGCACGGCAACTCGCCCACCGCGGAGTCGGCCATCATGGCCACCTTCGATGAGCACCGCGCCGTGTTCACGGTGACGACTCCCGACGGCGTCGACGATGTCGAGGTGCCGTGGTCGCGACCGCTGAAGTTCCGCGACGAGGTGCGGGCGGAGCTGTTCCGCCTGTTCGAGACGGCGGTGACGGGGGAGTAGTTCCCCGTCGAGCGCTGCGCCTAGCCGAGCACCATGGGGGCGTGGTCGTCGACGACGACGCCGATGCTCTTGACGCGGGTGCCGGCGATCGTCGCGAGGTGGGCGACATCGGATGCCTCGTGCCGCTTGGCCGCATGGATCATGATCGCCGCGCACGCCTCGGCATCCGCGAGCGCGTCGTGGTGGCGGAAGTCCTCGAAGCCGGCCGCCATCGCCGCGACCGGCAGTCGGTAGGAGTCGAGGTGGTAGGTCTTGCGGGCGACCTGCAGGCTGCACAGGTAGTCGAAGGTCGGCGTGGTGACGAAGGTCGCCTCGCACGCCGCTTTGATGACGCCCATGTCGAAGCCCGCGTTGTGGGCGACGAGGTGGTCGCCGTCGGCGAACTCGACCAGGTCGGGGAGCTGTTCGGCCCATCCCAGCGCTTCGGCGCAGTCGGAGGCGACGATGCCGTGGATGCGGGTGTTCCACTCGAGGAAGGCGTCGTATCCGAGCGGTGGCTTGATGTACCAGGAGGCCTTGTCGACGACGCGACCGTCGCGCACCTTCACGAGTCCGACCGAGCAGGCGCTCGCGCTCGAAGAGTTGGCGGTCTCGAAGTCGATGGCGGTGAAATCCAGTGGCACGTCTTCATGCTCGCACGGGCATCCGACACTGACCGACGCGGCACGCTCAGCAGGCCACGGTAGCCTTGACTTCCGTGGCTCTCACTATCGCAATCGTCGGACTCCCCAACGTGGGCAAGTCGACCCTCTTCAACGCCCTGACCAAGAACTCGGTGCTCGCCGCGAACTACCCGTTCGCCACGATCGAGCCGAACGAGGGCATCGTGCAGCTGCCCGACGACCGCCTCGCGAAGCTGGCCGAGGTGTTCGGCAGCGAGCGCATCCTGCCGGCCCCTGTGACCTTTGTTGACATCGCCGGCATCGTGAAGGGCGCGAGCGAGGGCGAGGGTCTTGGCAACAAGTTCCTTGCGAACATCCGTGAGGCGGATGCCATCGCCCAGGTCGTGCGCGCATTCAGCGACTCGGATGTCGTGCACGTCGATGGCGCGGTGAACCCGGCGAGCGACATGGAGACCATCAACACTGAGCTGATCCTCGCCGACATGCAGACGCTCGAGAAGGCGATCGAGCGCTACACGAAAGAGGTGAAGACCAAGCGCACCGAGCCGATCGTGCTCGAGACGGCGCAGGCGGCGGTCGCGTGGCTCAACGAGGGCAAGCCGCTCTCATCGAACGAGAAGCTCGACCTGACGCCCATCCGCGAACTCGGGCTGCTGACATCCAAGCCGTTCATCTACGTGTTCAACGTCGACGAGGGCATCCTGGGTGATCAGGCGAAGCTCGACGAGCTCGCCGCCCTGGTCGCGCCGGCGAAGGCGGTCTTCCTCGACGCGAAGCTCGAGTCCGAACTCATTGAGCTGGACGAAGCGGATGCGGCAGAGCTCCTCGCCAGCACAGGTCAGGAGGAGTCCGGCCTCGACCAGCTCGCCCGCATCGGCTTTGACACGCTCGGCCTGCAGACCTACCTCACGGCGGGGCCGAAGGAGACGCGCGCCTGGACGATCCCGAAGGGTGCCAAGGCGCCCCAGGCCGCCGGCGTCATCCACTCGGACTTCGAGAAGGGCTTCATCAAGGCCGAAGTCATCTCCTTCGACGACCTGATGGAGTGCGGCTCCGTCGCGGAAGCGCGCGCCAAGGGCAAGGCCCGCATGGAGGGCAAGGACTACGTCATGCAGGATGGCGACGTGGTGGAGTTCCGCTTTAACGTCTAGCTCGAGTTGACCCGGCGGCTTCCGCGTGCCCATCGTCTCGATCGCACTGCAGATGCCGACTTCGCATGGGCGTGATGGCATGGCCGTATCAAGGGGCCGTGTGCTCGACGATTTTCCAGTACGAGTCTTTGCGCGCAACCATGCCGCGCTCGTGACGCTGCGCAACGACGATCGCCTGAACCTCGCGCTGACCGAGAAGGTGTCCTTCCGGGCGGCCGGTGGAGCGGACGGCGGCTTGATGCCGGCGGCGTGGTACTTCGAGGTCGTTGACGAGGTTACGGAGAAGCGCATCGTGGAGATAGTCCGCTCCGTGCTCTGAGAACAGCGTGCGATGCCCTCGGTCAGGGGATTGCTATGTTTGCCAGGTGCTTGAGTTCGAGACCAATGTCTGACGCGCTGCCCGCCTGCCCCGAGTGCCATGAGGCGTTCACCTACGAGCAGGGCGCGCTTCTCGTGTGTCCCATGTGCGGCCACGAGTGGAGTGCGGATGCCGAGGAAGCGTCGGCCACGGTCATCCGGGATTCGGTCGGCAACGTGCTCGAAGACGGTGACACCGTGACGATCGCGAAGGACCTCAAGGTCAAGGGCGCGGGCGGCGGTGTCGTCAAGGTCGGCACGAAGGTGCGCGGCATCCGTCTCATCGAGGATGGCGTGGGCGACCATGACATCGACGCGACCGTGCCGGGATTCGGCCGGATGCAGCTCAAGTCGAGCGTCGTGAAGAAGGTCCTCTGAGCGTGGCCGACCGGGCCCGGGAGGTGCGTGGCGTGCCGCCGTGGTCGATGGCGGTCGCGGCAATGCTTGCCGTGCAGCTCGCCAGCGCCCTCTCGGTTCCGGTGATCGAGCAGGTCGGCCCCGGCGGCACGGCCTGGCTTCGCATGTGTTTCGGGGTGGTCTTCCTGTGGATGATCGCGCGTCCCGCCATCCGCTCACTCACCCGCGGAGATGTCCCCGCGCTCCTGGCGCTTGGCACCGTCACCGGCTTCATGACCCTGTTCTTCCTGGCCGCCGTCGAACGCATCCCACTGGGCACCGCGGTCGCGATCGAGTTCCTCGGCCCGCTGGCGGTTGCGGGGCTGATGGGCAAGAGCAGGAAGGCGCTGCTGTGGCCTGCGCTCGCCCTCGTCGGCGTGGTGCTGCTCACGGAACCGTGGCAGGGGGAGGTCGACCTGGCCGGTGTCGGGTTCGCGCTCGCGGCAGGAACCTGCTGGGGGCTGTACAACATCCTCACCCAACACGTCGGCGATCGCTTCGCCGGCATCAGCGGCCTCTCGCTCACCATCCCGGTAGCAGCGATCGCAACCCTGCCGGTCGGGCTGCCGCAGGTGCTGGACGGAGAGTTCACCTGGTGGGTGCTGCCCGCAGCCGCCGGAATCGCGCTGATCACCCCCGTGATCGCGTTCGGGCTCGAGATGCTCGCCCTACGCCGCATGACCCACACCGCATTCGGCACACTGCTCTCGATCGAGCCCGCCTTCGGCATCCTCATCGGCCTGCTTGTGTTGGCTCAGACTCCGACCCTGATGCAACTCCTGGGGATTGCCATCGTCATCGCCGCCGGTGCTGCAGCCCAGCGAGGCGGCACAAGAGCGACAGACCCCATCGTCACGACGGGCCAGGGCGGCGCCCCTCCAGGAGCTCCGACACCGTGACGAAGCGGTAGCCCTCAGCCGCGAGGCGGTCGATGACCTCACCGATCGCCTCCAGGGATGCGGTCCGGCCGAACCACGGATGCAGCAGGATGATCGACCCCGGCCTGGTCGTCGCGATGATGCCATCCACGATGTCGGCGCTGCTCTGCTCGGCCCCCGAGAAGTCCTCGCTCGAGACATCCCAGGTGACGGTCAGTCGGTCATGCCGGGCCAAGTAGAGGGGCAGGGTCAGCAGCTTGTTGCCGAACGGCGGGCGGAACGTGACGGGGCCCTTGTAGCCGGCGGCGCGGATGGCGGTGTCGGTCGACTCGACCTCCTCGGCCACCGTGTCCAAGGTCACGAACGTCATCGAGCGGTGACTCCAGGTGTGGTTGCCGATCTCGTGACCCTCCGCGATGATCCGCTGCATGGCATCCGGATTCGCCACGATCTCCCGGCCGTTGAGGTAGAAGGTCGCGAGCACGCCGCGTTCAGCCAGCGCGTCGAGCACGGCAGCGGCATCCGCGTCAGTGGGTCCATCGTCGAAGGTCAGCGCGACGACGCGGTCATCGGTGTCCACGCGGTGCACGAGCTCGCCGGCGAGCTGCGTCGTGCGAGACGGGATGAGGCGGTAAGCCACGTAGCCGACGGAAAGCGCCGCCACGACGAGGGTCGAGAGGGTCACGGCGAGCGTTCGCCATGTGCGTCGGGACATGCTCATCGTCGCGGGATGCCGGGCGCGAGAAAGGTCATGTTGGCATTCTGACCGTCGACCCCACCGGAGTGGTAGTGCCGTCGCGCCTCGTCCGTAATCTGGTCGCATGGTCGAAGACGCTCGTGCCCGTCAAATCCTCGAGTCAGAACTTCGCTTGCTGACGCCCCAGTTGCGGTCGTCGCCAGCCGAAGTTGAAGAGCTTCTAGCGCCCGAATTCATTGAGATTGGCCAGTCGGGTCGGCTCTGGTCACGCAGCGATATCGTCGCGGCGCTCGCCGACCCGGAGTTCTCGGCGGCTCTGGCGGCCTTCGAAATCACGGAGGAGCGCGTCGTCCTCATTGCGGGCGACCACTACCTGCTCACCTACCTGCTCGTGACCCAACAGGGCCGCAGCCGTCGCTCCTCAATCTGGAAGTGCACAGCGAGCGGATACCGCATGGCCTTCCACCAGGGAACGCCGGTGGGCTGATGGCTACATTGCCGTCTCGAGCGGAGTGACGGTGATCTCCACTCCTCCGAACGGAAACGGAAAGAGGAGGAAGCCATTGCCATACTCGCTCAGGGGGATGAGTCCGAACCACACCTGGCTGATGACGACGGATGCAGCCACCGCGATCCCGATGATGGCTGCGGCGCAGCTGGGAGCGATGGGGCTCCCTGACGCGTCGATGAATGACCCGTCTGAATCCGCGCCACTGAAGCACATCGACTTTCCCGCTCGCGTGAACACGGTGTACACGAGCGCGGCGAGCCCAGCGACGACGATCAGGCGCCGGATGCGCGCGATCACGGGGGCGCCAGGCAACTGCGAAGCGGGCACGGCTGCGCTCGTGGCACGAATGACCGGCTTTCGGACAGATGACGCTGCCGCGGCGCGATCATCTGTCCGAAACCCAGTCATCCGCGGGCACGCACACCTCTGCGTGCCCGCGCTACAGACCAGTCTCCTCGCGAAGCCGCGGCTCGACGCGGTGCTCCGGTCGCACGCCTGCCTTATCGGCGTAAAAGGCGCGGATACGGTCCATGTCGCTCGAGACATTGCCAGTCAGTTCGATGGTCGGGCCGAGGCCAGAGGTCTTCGTGGTGCGGTCGACGAAGCCGAGCGTGACGGGCATCTCGGCTTCGCGCGCGATGCGGTAGAAGCCCGACTTCCAGTGGGTGTGGCCCTTGCGGGTGCCATCGGGGGTCACGACGAGCCCGAAGACCTCCCCAGCCCGGATGCGATCGACGACCTCCGAGACGACGGCGCTGGGTGCATCCCGGTCGACGGGGATGCCGCCGAGGCCCCGCATGATCGGCCCGGCCAGTCCGCGGAAGAGGCTCTTCTTGCCCAACCAGCGGAAGTGCATGTCGAGTCGCCACGCGATCGCGAGCATGAAGACGAAGTCCCAATTGGAGGTGTGGGGTGCGCCGATCAGCACGGTGGGGCGATCGGGTGCGGGCGCGGAGGTGAGGCGCCACCCGCTGACCGCCCAGAATGCACGCGCGGCGAGGCGTCGGAGGAACATGTGTCCAGAATATTGGAGTGCGGGGGTCGCGCTGGACGCGGCGGACGCCCACCCCTAACGTGAGCACATGGCGGCGGCACCAAAGAAGTCAGAGTTCATCGACGGGTACCTGATCAAGTACCACGCGAACGGTGTCACGCGCTGGTCGAAGGGCAAGGTCAAAGACGGCCAGCCCGTCGGGTACTGGGAGTGGTACCGCCTGGACGGTACCCTCAAGCGCTCCGGCCATTTCGCCGCGGGCGAGGCGGTCGGCGAGTGGATCACCTACGACCAGGACGGTAAGCCCTACAAGGTGACGCAGCGCGGCTGAAAGGGCTACGGCATCCGCCCCAGAAACTGCCACGAGTCGAGGGCGGGGCGTTTCGACTCCAGCATGCGGGCCTTGAAGGATTCCTCGATGTTGCCGACGTAGAGCCACCCCATCAGCAGTTCGTCATCGCTGAGGCCGTGCGCCGCGCGCACCTCCCGGGCATTCGCGAGCATCCCGGTGCGCCACATGACGCCCCAACCGGCGCTCCACAGGGCGAGCTCGAGCAGGTGGGCGGCCCCTGCCGCGGTCGCGTGCTGTTCCCAGACAGGAACGGCCGGATGCTCCTTGGGGCTCGCGACGACGGCGATCAGCAGTTCAGCCCGGAACGGCTTGGGGTTGACATCGCCCGGGGCACGCGTCTCGCCCGCTGCCGCATCGAGTGCGTCTGCCAGTCGCATCCGGTCGTCGCCGCGGAGCGTGATGAGTCGCCACGGACGCAGCGCCTTGTGGTCGGCCACCGGCGTCACCGCAGTGAGCAGTTCCGCGAGTTCAGCATCCGTCGGGGTCTCGGGCCCCACCTTGGAGACCGAGCGGCGTGCCGCCATGGCCGAGAGCACAGGGTCTGAGTGAGACGTCATATGGGCCATTCTCTCCTCATTAGGTGAGGCGATGCTCACTGGCAGCAGGAGAGCGGCGCGCATACCGTGCAGGGGTGAGCAAGATCGAGGGCCTCTACTCCGCGCTCCTGCGGCGCAACCAGGAGGCCGAGGCGGAACTCCCCGCCGAGGTGCGCCGCAACGTCGCCCCCAACGGGCTCCGACTCGTGCTGGCGAACGCGCTGCAGTCCTCCGGCGACCAGACGGTCAACGCGTCGACCGTGCTGCCGTGGCTGTTCTCGGCCCTGGGCGTGCCGAGCGCGCTCGTCGGTGTGCTCGTGCCGATCCGCGAGTCCGGGTCGATGCTGCCGCAGGCCTTCCTCACCCCCATCGTGTTGCGCGCGCGTCGGCGCAAGTGGGTCTTCGTGACCGGTGCGCTCGGGCAGGCGCTCTCGGTCGCGGCGATTGCCCTGACTGCGGCGTTGGGGGAGGGGCTCGGGGCCGGCATCGCGATCATCGTGGCGCTCGCCGTGTTCTCGCTCGGGCGCTGCCTCTGCTCCATCTCGTCCAAAGACGTGCAGGGGCGCACGGTGCCAAAGGGGGAACGCGGCCAGATCAACGGCGTCGCGACCGCCGCCGCGGGGGTCGTCGCGATCACCCTGGGCGTCACCATCCGTGTGGTCGGCGGGGAAGAGCTTGCAGCCGGACAGCTCGCCTGGCTGCTCGCGGGCGGCGCGGCCCTGTGGGTGCTCGTCGCGGTCGTCTATGCGGGCATCCGGGAACCAGCGGATGATCCGCAGCAGTCGAGCGAGCAGCGGCAGGATGCGCACTGGTTCGGCCAGATGGTGCGGCTCCTTCGCGACGACCGTCCGTTCCGCAGCTTTGTGCTCGTGCGGAGCCTCCTGCTGGTCTCGGCCCTGAGCCCACCGTTCATCGTGTCGCTCTCGATCGAGTCGGGCTCGAACACCCTCGCGGGGCTGGGCGGTTTCGTCATCGCCTCGGGCCTCGCGGCGCTGCTCGGCGGTCGTCTCTTCGGGCGCCTCGCCGACCGGTCAAGCAAGCGCCTCATGAGCATTGGGGCGGGCATCGCGTCGGCCGTGATCGTGCTGACTGTCGTCGTCGCAGCCCTGCCGGGCTTCACGGGCGAGGGCTGGCTCGGCACGCTTGTCTTCATCGGCAGCTACTTCCTGCTCACGATGATGCACACGGGCGTGCGGGTCGGCCGCAAGACCTACATCGTCGACATGGCCGAGGGCGACACCCGCACGAAATATGTTGCCGTCTCGAACACCGCGATGGGCGTCATCCTTCTTGTCGTGGGCGGCATCAGTTCGCTCCTGGCGACGGCGCACATCTTCTGGGCGCTGCTCTTCCTCGCGGCAATGGGACTCGTCGGGGTCTTCGCGGGTGCACGGCTACCGGAGGTGTCGCGGCGCGACGCCGGATGACGCGGGCTCAGCGCTCGAATGGGGCGCCGCGTCGCAGCATCCCGCCGATCCCGACTCCCGTGACGAGCAGGCCCGTGCCCACGAGGATCAGCCCGGGAAGCGTCGAAGGCATCATGGGCACGAACACGCTCCCGTTGACGGGGGCGTAGGCGAACCAACCGAAGGAGGCCGGTTGCTGTGCGAGCCCGATCGCCGCTCCCGTGATGATGGTGAGCAGGCCGAGCAGGAAGGTCCACTGCACGTGCCGACGTCGAAAGAGCAGGTAGGCGACGACAAGCACCGCGAGGGCGCCGACGACGGTGAGCACGAGCCCCGCGTCGAATCCCGCGGTGTCGGAGCAGGCGAAGTCGCCCGCACATGACGCCCGAATGGAGCTGGCCCGCCGTGGAATGAACACGCGTCATAGTACGCACGGCCCGATACGTCGGGTCAAGGCAGCCCCCGCCCATCCAGGATTGCTACTCTGACCGCTGGGTGCCCAACCGCGCCCCCGGACGAGGGATCAGTACCCGGAACGCGACAAGACTGGCCACGGGAGTAGACGTGTACTGGTTGGTTCTCATCATCTCCGGCATGCTCGAGGCGGTCTGGGCGACTGCCCTGGGCCGCTCAGAGGGTTTCACGAAGCTCTGGCCGAGCATCATCTTCGGCGTCTCGCTCATCCTCAGCATGGGGGGCCTCGCCTTCGCGCTGCGCGAGATCCCGGTCGGCACGGGCTATGCCGTGTGGGTGGGCATCGGCGCCTCGTTGACGGTCGTGTGGGCGATGCTCTCGGGAACCGAACCGGTGTCGCTCCTCAAGGTGCTCCTCATCATGGGGCTCGTCGGGTGCATCGTCGGCCTGAAGTTCGTGAGCGACGCCGAGGTGCACTGAGCCCAGGTGCACCGAGCCCAGGTGCACTGAGCCGAGCCGACCTGAGCCGCCCCCATCGCTCAGAGCGCTCGCCGCATCACGATCCGCGGGAACCCGCCAGCGATCGCATCCGTGTCAGCGACCTTTGTGAAGCCGGCCCGCTCGAACCACCGGCGCGTGCCCACAAACGCCATGGTCGCATCCATTCGCTCCTCGCCGTTGTCGGCCGGGTAGGCCTCGACGACGGGAGCACCGGATGCCCGGGCGTAGTCGACCGCGCCCTCGATGAGTGCCTGCGTGACCCCCTGCTTGCGATAGCCGGGGCGCACGCGGATGCACCACAGGGTCCAGGCGGGCAGGTCGTCGACATGGGGGATCTTGCGCGAGTTGGCGAAGGGGTGCAGCTCGGAGCGGGGTGCGATGCCAGCCCACCCTGAGACCTCGCCGTCACGGTAGGCGAGCACCCCGGGCGCCAGCTCACGGGAGCAGAGTGCGCGCACCTTCTCGGCGCGCTCAGGCCCGACGAGCGAGCGGTTCTCCTTGGAACCGAGCCGCCACGAGAGGCACCAGCAGACGGATGCGTCGGGCCGCTTGGGTCCGAGCACGAGCGCGACGTCGTCGAAATTGTGCGCTGGCCGTACTTCGATGCCCATCGTCGTCTCCCAACTCTTCAGTGACGGTCACGGTACTCGGCGCTACCGACATGGCCGGGTCAACGAGAACGTTCCAAGGCATCCTGACGGGCGGTCGTCCACACGATCGAGGTCAGCAGCACGAGCTCGAATGCGTTCGTGACGGCACCGCTCTCGACCGGGATGGGGACGGCGCTGCCGATGGTCATGAGTACCGTGCCGATCGTGAGCACGGGACTCTTCTGCTTCACCCACACGACGATGCCGGCGACGAGCAGCGCGGCCGCGACGAACAGGACCATGAGCGGCGGGCCGCTCGGGGCCTCAGCGTTGCTGTAGCTCAGCACGCCGTACTCCTCGACGGCCTCGATCTCGAGTCCCGCCAGCACCGTCACATACTCGAGCACCATGAGGGCAAGCGCGAAGGCGATCACCACGACGGCGGCCACCCGGGTTGCCGCCCAGCGCGCCCCCGCGCGACGGCACGCGTGCCACGCCCACACGACGAGGAGCGGCGTGACGATCGCGTGGATCCAGAAGCGCCCGAAGCTCAGCGCCTCGAGAAGCGGACCTTCGCCGATCCACTGTCCGCAAGCGATGACCGTGTTGTCGTAGACCAGGCCGGCGATCACGAGGAGCGGGATGGCCGAGGCATCCACTCGCCCCCTGCGGGCGAGGAGTGCACAGCCCCAGATGAAGAGGGCGAGGTAGGTGACGACGTAGCCGAAGAAGATGACCGTATCCATCCTTCTGAGTCAATATCGCTTCGCTCGCCCTGCCAAGCCCTCCATCTCCAGATGGCAGGGTGCGGGGTAGGCTCGATCTGCCCAGGTTGCCCGCTGCTGAGAGTCCTCCCACACTGTGAAATGGTTCCGTCGCCGTAGCCGCCGTTCGCGTGCGCGAGCGGCGCCCTTCGACGCGTCCATGCTGACTCCGCGCGAACCGCTAACGTTTCAGGCTGCGGTGGCGGAAGGCATCATGCTCGCCGAATACGCCGCGCGCCTGAGGCTGCGAAACGCCATCATCATCGGCGCCGTGGGGGAGTCGGCGGACTACGAGCCGCGGCGCTACCTCGTCGAGGCGAGAGCCGTCATCGCCTCTCTCGCTGCCGAGTCGGATGCCGCCGCCGATCGGCTGGCGCGGGAGGTCGAGGAGGCGGAGTCCCTCGCAGGCAGGGCTGGTCATGCGCATGACTACCGCGCGGGCGACGTCAAGAACCTGACGCGCCGGGAGGCGGTCTCGCGCGCCCTCGCGAAGCGCCTGCGCGAGTTCCGTGAGGACGACGAGTACATGCTCGCGTTGATCGAGCGTTCGCGCGATGAGGCGTGGCGAGATGTCTCCCGGGCGCTCGAGGAGGCGCTCGTGCAGCCGGAGGTCGATGACGATCCGGCCTACGAGACCGAGAAGGAGCAGCGGATGCGCGAACTCATCGACGTCGACCTCGCTCGTCTCATCAAGGAGCGCGAGACGGCACAACTCCGCTCGGAGCTCGCCGACGACTGGGGCTTCTAGGCGGCGGTCTCTACCACAGTCATTCGCGGTTTGCGAGGTGGCTCGCTGAACTTTTCTTCACTTAACGCGCCACCTCCCCTACACTCTTGCCTACGCGCCCCCTAACGGGGGTCGCTCGGCTCGGCTCCAGCGTTACCCGAAGGCGCCGCTCCCATCAGCAATGGAGTTGTTGTGAATACCCGTGACCCGCACGATAGCGCGCGCCGTCGGCACCGCGCACCCGCACCCCGCACCCCCCGCAACCTGCTCAGCCCCATCGCGGCCGCCGCAGCCGTGCTCATCCTTGTGACGGGTGCGGGCGTCGCCATCTCGCAGGGCGGGCTCGCGAGCATCTTCGCGGCCAACGCCTCGGGGGGCCTCGGCTGCACCGACCCCGTCGAACTCGTGGTCGTCACCGACACCTCCATCCACGGCGCGATCACGAACATCGCGGAAGACTTCGACGCCAACTCCGAGGTGTGCGTCTCGACCGAGGTGCGCGCACAGAGTTCCGGCGACACGGCGGCGCTCCTGGCCTCCAACGCGCTGGCCGATGCGGATGCCTGGGTGCCGGATTCCTCACTCTGGATCGCCCGAATGAACTCGACTGCGGAAGCGCTCGGTCGCACCAAGCCGGTCATCGAGCCCCGGGCATCCGTTGCCAGCTCACCCGTGGTACTTGCGGCGCCCGCAGCCCGCTCTGCCGAGTTCGCGGCCGATCAGGTCGGGTGGACCACACTCTTGGCGGGGCTCATCGGAGGGGTCGTGCCCGACCCCGAGTCGTCGTCGTCGAGCCTCGCCGCGCTCGCCTCCATGACGGCCGTGGCACCGGCGGATGACCCGCGGCGGCTGCCCTCGACCATGATCGAGCTCGGCAAGACCATCCCCAATTCCAAGGAGGAAGCGGTGGATGCGGCCCTCGCCGCTCCCGCGCCGACCGTTGTCGTCATGTCTGAGCGCGATGTCGTCGCGCACAATGAGGCGAACCCGGATGTCCCGGTGATCGCCCTCTACCCCAACGACGGAACCTCCGCGCTCGACTACCCCTTCATTGATCTCACGGGCAACAAGCCGGAGTCGAAGGAGCGCGACTCGCTGCTCGCCGCGTTCGAGGAGGCGGCGCGCCTCGGCGGGGCGTTCTACATGGCCGAAGGCTTCCGCGACCACGCCGGCGCTGGCGAGCTCAAGGCCACCGGCGTGCTGCCGATCTCGACCTCCGTCCCGGCCGCTGCCGTCGCGGAGCAGCAGGTCGCGGCGCTCACGCAGTGGAGTTCGCTGACGCGGCGTTCACGGATGCTCGTGGCGGTCGACGTCTCGGGCTCGATGCTCGAGCCGGCTGGCAATGGGCTGCGCCGCATCGACGTCTACCAGCGGGCCGCCGGAGGCTCGCTCGGCCGCTACGGCGGTGAGGCGCACATGGGGGTGTGGGTCTTCTCGACGAACCGCGCGGGCGACCAGGACTGGGAAGAGCTCGTGCCGGTCGGCGCCCTCGGCGATGACAACCACAGGGCGGCGATCGCCAACGTGACCGCGACGCTTCCCCAATACATCCGGGGCGACACGGGCCTCTATGACACCATCCTTGCCGGGGTGAAGCACATGAAAGAGGGCTTCGTCCCCGGCATGGTGAACTCGATGGTCATCATCACCGACGGCCGGAACGACGACCGCAACTCCATCACGCTCGATGCCCTCCTGGCTGAACTCACCGCGATGCACGACCCGCTGAAGCCGGTGCCGGTCATCCTGATCGGCTTCGGTCCTGATGCGGTCATGGAGCCCATGCAGCAGATTGCGAACGTCACGGGTGGCGGGGCGTTCTCCGCCTTCGAACCGAATGACCTCGACAAGGTGTTCGTCGATGCGTTCTCGCAGAGGACATGTCGACCGACCTGCTGATGCCGGATGCGATGCGGGCGGGCCTTGCTATGCTTGCCCGCACAACCGAATACTGCCGTTCAGGCGATGCGGGAGAGCTCCGAACCACACGGTTCGGGCACCGAAGGAGCAATCCTCTCCGAAATCTCTCAGGTACGCGTACCGCATCGAACAGGCAACTCTGAAAAGTGAATCGCGGAGCGATCCAGGTTGAGTAGGCGCGCAGCGCCGTACCGAAACCAACTCCGCAGTTCCACCCAAGGTGAAAGCCGACCGATCGGTCGACGAAGCTCTCAGGTCCCATGACAGAGGGAGAGTTCCCAGCGTCGTCGACGCCTAGCTATTGGAGAACTCGTATGGGCCAGCCCAGCAGTGACAGCAGTATTCCGAACGACCGTGATGCGGATGCCTCCGCGCGGCCCGGGCGCGTGAGTCCACTCCACGACGTGCACGTTGCTGCCGGTGCGAGCTTCACCGACTTCGCCGGTTGGCAGATGCCCGTGCGCTACGCGAGCGAGCTCGAGGAGCACCGCGCGGTGCGCGAGGCGGCGGGACTCTTCGACCTCTCCCACATGGCGGAGATCCTCGTGACGGGGCCCGAGTCGGGGGCCGCCCTCGACTTCGCGCTGTCGAATGTCGTCTCCTCGATCGAGGTCGGCCAGGCGCGCTACAGCCTCTTGCTCAGCTCCGAGGGTGGCGTCGTCGATGACGTCATCGTCTACCGCACGCACGAGAATCGCTACGGCGTCGTCGCCAATGCGGGCAACCGCTTCGAGGCTGCGGGAGCACTCTCGGTGCGCGCGGCCGGGTTCGATGCGACCGTCGTCGATGAGAGCGACGCGCTCGCGCTCGTCGCGGTGCAGGGACCGGCATCCGAGACGATAATGCTCGCGCTCGAGAGCCTCGAGCTGCCGGTGCCGGTGGATGCGCTCGGCAACTATCGCTCGACGACCGGCAGCTGGCGTGGGGACGAGGTCATGGTCGCCCGCACGGGCTACACGGGTGAAGACGGCTTCGAGATCTACATCCGCACCCCCTTCGCGCAGGATCTCTGGAATGCGCTGATCAGCGTCGGTGCACCGCACGGACTCGTGCCGGCCGGCCTGGCCTGCCGCGACACCCTCCGGCTCGAGGCGGGCATGCCGCTCTACGGCCACGAACTCGGCCTCGGTATCAGGCCGGCGCAAGCCGGTCTGGGGCGCACGGTTCGGCTCGAGGGCAAGGGCGACTTCGTCGGCCGCTCGGCATCCGAGGAGGCGCTCGCGCCGGATGCCCGCCTGCTCGTCGGGCTCACCTCCGAGGGTCGGCGCGCCGGTCGCGCCGGCTACCCGGTGTTCGACGTGGCGGAGGGCGGCGAGCCCGTCGGCGAGATCACGAGCGGCGCGCTCAGCCCCACCCTCGGGCGCCCTATCGCCATGGCTTTCGTCGACCCGCACCTCACCGAGCCGGGCACTGAACTCTTCATCGACGTGCGCGGGCGCCGCATGCCCGCATCCGTCACACCTCTTCCCTTCTACAAGCGCACCACCCAGAGAAAGGTCGCCTCATGAGCGAGCAGGCAGCACTCAAGTACACGCCGGAGCACGAGTGGGTGCGCATCGACGGCGACCAGCTGACGGTGGGCATCACCGCCTACGCGGCCGACAAGCTCGGCGAGGTCGTCTTCGTCGACGTGCCGGAGGCGGGCACCGAGGTCGAGAAGGGCCGCGTCGTCGCCGAGGTCGAGTCGACCAAGTCGGTCGGCGAGGTGTACGCGCCCGTCGACGGCACGATCATCGAGGCGAACACGGCGGTGGCCGACAGCCCTGAGCTCATCAACGAAGCCCCGGAGGGTGACGGCTGGCTCTTCACCATGCGGGTCGCCTCGCCCGAGGCGCTCGAGGCTGCCGGCTTCATCGACGCCGAGGCCTACGCGGCACTCACGCAGGCGTAGTCCGTGGGCGACAGCTTCGGCGCGTTCAGCGCGCGGCACATCGGCACGGCCACGGCGGAGCAGGAGCGGATGCTCGGTGCTGTCGGCTACGACACGCTCGACGCGCTCGTCACGGCGGCGGTGCCAGCGGGCATCCGCGTGGGTGACACCGGTCGCTCGACCATCCCACCTGCCGCGACGGAGGCGGAGGCGCTCTCGGAGCTGCGCACGATCGCGAGACACAACCGCGTGCGGCGCTCGATGATCGGCCTCGGGTACTACGACACCTTCACCCCGGCTGTGATCAAGCGCAATGTGCTCGAGAACCCCAGCTGGTACACGGCCTACACGCCGTACCAGCCCGAGATATCGCAGGGTCGTCTCGAGGCGCTCATCAACTTTCAGACGATGGTCTGCGACCTGACGGGCATGGAGACGGCGAACGCCTCGATGCTCGACGAGGGCACGGCGGTCGTCGAGGCGATGCTGCTCGCGCGGCGCGCGTCGAAGTCGGCGTCGAACGTGTTCCTGGTGGATGCGGATGCGCTTCCGCAGACGAAGGCGCTGCTCGTGAACCGCGCGGAGGCGGTCGGCATCGAGTTGCAGGAGACCGCGTTCGGCGACTCCCTGCCCGAGGACTACTTTGGCGTCTTCGTGCAGTATCAGGGCGCATCCGGCCGCATCTGGAACCCCGCCACGGTCTTCGCCGGGGCCAAAGCGAAGGGCGCGGTCGCGGTCGCCGCCGCCGACCTGCTCGCACTCGCGCTGCTCGAGAGCCCCGGTCAGTTGGGCGCCGATGTCACGGTCGGCACGACGCAGCGCTTCGGCGTGCCCATGGGCTTCGGCGGACCGCACGCCGGCTACATGGCCGTGCGCAAGGGGCTCGAGCGGCAGCTGCCCGGCAGGCTCGTCGGTGTCTCGAAGGATGCGGACGGGCATCCGGCCTACCGCCTCACCCTGCAGGCGCGTGAGCAGCACATCCGTCGCGAGAAGGCCACGTCGAACATCTGCACGGCGCAGGTGCTGCTCGCCGTCATGGCATCGATGTACGCCGTGTATCACGGGCCCGAGGGGCTCAAGAGCATCGCGCGGGGCGTCGCCGCCCACGCCTCGGTGCTCGCCGAGGCGCTGCAGGGCCTGGGGATCGAACTCGTGCACGAACGCTTCTTCGACACGCTGCAGGTTCGCGTGCCTGGCCGTGCGGCGGAGATCGTCGCCGCTGCACAGGAGCGCGATGTGCTCCTGTGGCAGGCCGACGACGACACGGTGCAGCTCTCGGTCGACGAGACCACCACGATGCGCGACATCGACGCGGTCGTGCGGGCCTTCGGAGGCTCGGGCCGCATTGACCTCGACTGGTCGAAACACCGCTCGCGTCTCCTGGGAGAGTGCCTGCGGCAGACGCCGTTCATGGAGCATCCGGTCTTCAATACGCACCGCTCGGAAACGAGCATGATGCGGTACCTCAAGTACCTGGCAGACAAGGACTACGCGCTCGATCGCGGCATGATCCCGCTCGGTTCGTGCACCATGAAGCTCAACGCGGCGACCGAGATGGAGCCCATCTCCTGGCCCGAGTTCGCGGGTCTTCACCCGTTCGCGCCGCTCGACGACGTCAAGGGCTACCTCGTGCTCACGGGTCACCTCGAGTCGTGGCTCGCCGAGGTGACGGGCTACGACACGGTCTCGCTGCAGCCCAACGCGGGTAGCCAGGGCGAGCTCGCCGGCCTTCTGGCGATCCGCGGCTACCACCGCGCCAACGGTGACCTCGAGCGCACCATCTGTCTCATCCCGTCGAGCGCGCACGGCACGAACGCCGCGAGCGCCGTGCTTGCGGGCATGAGGGTTGTGGTCGTCGCCTGCGACGAGCTCGGCAACGTCGATCTCGACGACCTGCACGCAAAGGTCGAGGAGCATCGCGAGCAGTTGGCGGCGCTCATGGTCACCTACCCGTCGACGCACGGTGTTTACGAGCACGAGATCCGGGCAATCACGGATGCCGTCCACGAGGCGGGCGGGCAGGTCTACGTCGACGGCGCCAACCTCAATGCGCTGCTCGGCTACGCGCGCTTCGGCGACTTCGGCGGCGATGTCTCGCACCTGAACCTGCACAAGACCTTCTGCATCCCGCACGGCGGGGGAGGCCCAGGCGTCGGCCCCGTCGCGGCGAAGGCGCACCTCGCGCCGTTCCTGCCCGGGCATCCGATGGCGCAGTCGGGGCAGCATCCGGCCTTCGACCTCGCGACCGACCTCGTGGGCGAGTATGTGCACGGCGGCGGACCGATCAGCGCGGCGCCCTACGGCAGCCCGAGCATCCTGCCGATCAGCTGGGCCTACGTGCGGATGATGGGCATGGAGGGCCTCACCCGGGCGACCGGCGCGGCCGTGCTCGCCGCCAACTATGTGGCTGCGCGGCTGCGGGAGCACTTCCCCGTGCTCTACGCGGGTGACAACGGGCTCGTCGCCCACGAGTGCATCCTCGACCTGCGCCCGCTCACGGCCGCGACGGGGGTGACGGTCGATGACGTCGCGAAGCGTCTCATCGACTACGGCTTCCACGCGCCCACCATGAGCTTCCCCGTCCCCGGGACGCTCATGGTCGAGCCGACCGAGAGTGAGGACCTCGCCGAGATCGACCGCTTCATCGACGCCATGATCGCGATCAAGGCCGAAGCGGATGCCGTCGGTCGCGGCGAGTGGCCTGCCGACGACAACCCGCTGCGGGGAGCGCCGCACTCGGCCGAGTCGGCGCTCGTGGGGGAGTGGGCGCATCCCTACTCGCGCGAGCAGGCCGTCTACCCCGCTGCATCCGCCCTCTCGGGACCGGACCGCGTGCGGTCGATCCACGGCAAGTACTGGCCACCCGTGCGGCGCATCGACAACGCCTTCGGCGATCGTAACCTCGTCTGCGCGTGCCCGCCCCCGGAGGCATTCGCCTAGCGTGTGAAACATCGAAGCCCCGAGACAATCGAATCGTCCCGGGGCTTCGACGTTCCTGCGGTTAGTGCGACACGGCCTTCTCGGCGCCGTGGCCCGTGAGCGAGCGCACCTCCATCTCGGCGGCGACGGCGGGATCCTCCCGACGGCTGCTCGTGACGGTGCCGAGCCAGCCGAGGATGAAGCCGAGCGGGATCGAGATGATGCCCGGGTTGTTGAGCGGGAACCAGGAGAAGTCCACTCCGGGGATCATCGAGGTATCGCTGCCCGAGACGACATTCGAGAAGGCGATGAGGAAGATCGCCGAGCCGAGGCCGCCGTACATGCTCCACAGTGCGCCCCTGGTGCTGAACCTGCGCCAGAAGAGCGAGTAGATGATGGTCGGCAGGTTTGCGGATGCAGCGACGGCGAAGGCCAGCGCGACCAGGAACGCGATGTTCTGCCCTTGCACCCCGATGCCGCCGACGATCGCGAGGATGCCGATTGCGACGACCGTGATGCGGGCGACCTTGACCTCGCTGCCCGGCGCGGGGTTGCCCTTCTTGATGACGCTCGAGTAGACGTCGTGCGAGAAGGATGCCGCGGCCGTGATGGTGAGGCCCGCAACGACCGCGAGGATTGTCGCGAAGGCGACCGCCGAGATGAAGCCGAGCAGCAGCGGACCGCCGAGTTCGAAGGCGAGCAGCGGCGCAGCCGAGTTGACCCCGCCGGGCGCGTTGGCGATGGTCTCGGCACCGATGAGGGCGCCGGCGCCGTAGCCGAGCACGAGGGTGAAGAGGTAGAAGGCACCGATGAGCCAGATGGCCCACACGACCGAACGTCGTGCCTCGCGGGCGGTCGGCACCGTGTAGAAGCGCATGAGCACGTGTGGCAGACCCGCGGTGCCTAGCACGAGGGCGAGGGCGAGCGATACGAAGTCGAGCCTCGTGAGGTCACTGATGCCGTACTGCTTGCCCGGGTTCAGCACTTCGTCTCCCGCGACGGATGCCGCGGCCCCGAGCAGTTCGGAGAGGTTGAAGCCGTGCAGCGCGAGCACCCACACCGTCATGACGAAGGCGCCAGCGATGAGCAGCACCGCCTTGATGATCTGCACCCAGGTGGTGCCCTTCATCCCTCCGACGAGCACGTAGAGGATCATGAGCGCACCGACGACGGCGACGACGACGGACTGGCCGACCGTGTCGTCGATGCCGAGCAGCAGCGAGACGAGTCCGCCGGCACCGGCCATCTGCGCGAGCAGGTAGAAGAAGCACACCGCGAGCGTCGTGGTGGCCGCTGCGAGGCGCACGGGCCGCTGCTTGAGGCGGAACGAGAGCACGTCGGCCATCGTGAACTTGCCCGTGTTCCGCATGAGTTCGGCGACGAGCAGCAGCGCGACGAGCCACGCCACGAGGAAGCCGATCGAGTAGAGGAAGCCGTCGTAGCCGTTGACGGCGATGGCCCCGCAGATGCCGAGGAAGGATGCCGCGGAGAGGTAGTCGCCTGCGATGGCGGTGCCGTTCTGGGGCCCGGTGAAGGAGCGCCCCGCCGCGTAGTAGTCGGCTGCGGTCTTATTGTTGCGGCTGGCCCGCAGCACGATCACGAGGGTGACCAGCACGAAGGCGCCGAAGATGGAGATGTTGAGGATGGGGTTGCCGATTTCGGTCGACTCGGCGGCGGCGCGAATGATGTCGGTGCGGTTCATCGTGCAACTCCTTCACGGGCTTCGAGGTCGGCGCGGATCTCTGCCGCCAGGGGGTCGAGCTGCCGGTTCGCGAATGACACGTACCAGGTGGTGATGGCGAAGGTCGAGACGAACTGACCGAGGCCGAGGAGGAGGCCGATGTTGATGTTGCCCCACACCTTGGTCGACATGAAGTCGGGGGCGTAGGAGGCGAGGAGCACGTAGGCGAAATACCAGACGAGGAAGGCGATGGTGAGTGGCCACACGAAGGAGCGATGCCGCTTCTTCAATCGTGTGAAGGGTTCTGATGCCTCAACCTCTGCGAAGTTGGTGAGCGGTGCACTGCGAGCGTCATTACTCATGCGATTCCCTTGCGTTGTCGAGGCGCGGTGCGCCGGACGGGAAGCACGCGGCATTGCGTGCTGCGGGGGAAACTCAAACATGGCCCTTGAACGGGTGTCAAGAGACTGGTGTGATGCCTCTACCCGTGGTATGTGGCGTGCGCCAACATATTCTTCAGCGCTGTCTTGAGCCCGCGGAAGCGGATGTCACGGGGCCAGCAGGCCAGGGAAGGTGGCCGCAGCCCAGGGGTACCCGACGAAGACAGCCGCGTCGATGAGAAAGTGCGCGATCACGAGCGGAAGCAGCCGGCCGGTGCGCTGGTAGAGCCATGCGAAGAGCACGCCCATCGCGAGATTGCCGACGAACGCACCGAAGCCCTGGTAGAGGTGGTAGCAGGCGCGCAGGACGGCACTCGCGGCGATGAAGGCCCACGGCCCCCATCCGATGCGCTTGAGTCGGTCGCGCAGGTAGCCGACGGCGATGACCTCCTCGACGATGCCGGCGCGGGCAGCTGAGAGCAGCAGCACGGGCACAGTCCACCAGTGCTCATCGAGCGCGGTCGGCACGACCGTCACGGTGATGCCGAGTTGCCGACCCAGGAGGTACAGGCCGAGCCCGGGGACGCCGATGACGAGTGCCAGCGCGACGGCGTGCAGCGTGTCGCGCCCAGGGTGCCGGAGGTCGATCCCCAGTGCGCCGAGGTGTGGGCGTGCCGCGTTCCACAGCAGGTAGCAGACGAGCGCCACGGGCATGAGGTCGAAGAAGACCCCCAGGACCTGATAGACGAGGTCGAAGACAGGGCGCGGGCTCAGGGAGGTGTTGAGTGTGGCGGTCTGTTGCGAGAGCGTCTCTTCCCGCGTCAACCGGTTGATGATGGCGACGATGGAGTAAAGGGCGGATGCGCCGAGCGAGAGCCCGAGCACGATGGCGACTTCGGCGGCAAGGCGTCGGCGAGGCCGCTGCTCATTCGCGCGCCCGTTGGCGGGTGTCGACAATCGCTTGCTCCTTCTTGGGCTGATCACTTGAAGGGTTCCCTGCGCGTGGATCGCGCTGGAGTCCGCATGTAAGCGCTATCATCGAGCCGATAGCGCTTCTCACGCAAGAAAAGTGCGTACGGTGAGGATTTCCCGCGTAACCATTGCGGCTGTGTAAATTATCGAGATCCTCAGCCACTTTTCTTGCTCCGGGCACCTATCGTGGCAAACTACACCGTCTGCCCCCGTAGCCGGGGGCAGGTGAATGTGGCGCTAAATCCACACGCACCGCTTGCGGTTCCGCCGTCCGGCGAGACCGCGGCATCCGGGGCCCGAGTCCGTTCTGGACCGGGCGTCGACTCACTTGCACAGGAGGAAAATTGAAGATGCGACGCATTGGCCTTGGGGCCGCAGCGATCGTCGCCGCGAGCGCCCTGGTGCTCACTGGCTGCGCCGGAGGTGATGGGGGCAACGAGGGCAACAACGCCGGCGGTGTCATCACCACGAACGGCAGCGAACCGCAGAACCCGCTGATCCCGACCAACACCAACGAGACCGGTGGCGGCAAGATCCTTGACGCGATCTTCGCGGGACTCGTCTACTACGACGGCGAGGGTGCAGCACACAACGACGTCGCGGAGTCGATCGAGACCGAGGACTCGCAGACCTACACCATCACGATCCGCGAGGGCCTCGAGTTCACCAACGGTGAGCCCGTCAACGCAGACTCGTTCATCGACGCGTGGAACTACGGCGCGCTGCTGAGCAACGAGCAGCTCTCCAGCTACTTCTTCGAGGACATCGAGGGCTTCAGCTGGGATGAGGACAGCGAGCTCACGGGTCTCGAGAAGGTCAGCGAGACGGAGTTCACCGTCACGCTGAAGCAGCCCCTCTCGGACTTCCCGCTGCGACTCGGCTACTCGGCCTACTACCCGCTTCCCGCCTCGGCCTTCGAGGACATGGACGCGTTCGGCGAGAACCCCATCGGCAACGGCCCCTACATGCTTGACGGCGAGGGTGCCTGGAAGCACGACGAGCGCATCACGCTCGCGGTCAACCCCGACTACGACGGACCGCGCGAGCCGCAGAACGATGGTCTCGAGATCGTCTTCTACGCCAACCAGGACGCGGCATACGCCGACCTGCAGGGTGGCAACCTCGACGTGCTCGACGCGATCCCGGACTCCGCGTTCGCGACGTACCAGGACGAGCTCGGCGACCGTTGGGCTAACCAGCCGGCCGCGATCTTCCAGTCCTTCACGATTCCGGAGCGCCTCGCGCACTGGAGCGGCGAAGAGGGCAACCTCCGTCGCCAGGCCATCTCGATGGCGATCAACCGCGAGGAGATCACCGACGTGATCTTCGAGGGCACGCGTACCCCCGCCTCTGACTTCACCTCCCCGGTGATCGATGGCTGGACCGACGAGCTCGAGGGCGCTGAGGTGCTCGAGTACAACCCCGACGAGGCCAAGAAGCTCTGGGCCGAGGCCGACGCCATCAGCCCCTTCACCGGCTCCTTCCAGATCGCGTACAACGCGGATGGTGGACACCAGTCGTGGGTTGATGCGGTCGCCAACAGCGTCAAGAACACGCTGGGCATCGACGCCTCCGGGCAGCCGTACCCGACGTTCGCTGAGGCTCGCACGCTCATCACTGAGCGCCAGATCCAGACGGCGTTCCGCACCGGTTGGCAGGCCGACTACCCCGGTCTGTTCAACTTCCTCGGACCGCTCTACGCGACCAACGCTGGCTCGAACGACGGCGACTACTCGAACCCCGAGTTCGACGCGCTGCTCGCTGAGGGCTCCACGTCGACTGACGTCGAGGAGGGCACCGCGCTCTTCCAGCAGGCCCAGGAGATCCTTCTCCAGGACCTGCCCGTCATCCCGCTGTGGTACTCCAACGTGACCGGTGGCTGGAGCGAGAGCGTGGAGAACGTCACCTTCGGGTGGAACTCCGTGCCGCTTTACCACGAGATCACCAAGGGCTGATTTCGGCTCAAGGCGGGGCGGCGACCCGGTCGTCGCCCCGCCTTCCCGTGTGAATCACTATGGCTCGTTATCTCCTCTGGCGCGTGCTCCAGGCCATCCCGGTCCTGATTGGCACGACGTTCCTCATTTACTTCATGGTGTTCGCCATGCCGGGCGACCCGATCCTCGCACTCTTCGGCGACAAGACCCCGAACCCCGCGCTCCTCGCCCGACTGCGCGCCGAGTACCACCTCGATGAGCCGTTCATCGTGCAGTACTGGTACTACTTCACTGGAATCTTCCAGGGCGATTTCGGCACGTCGTTCACTGGCGAACCGACGACCGAGATCCTCGCCCGCACCTTCCCTGTCACGATCCGCCTGGCCGTGCTGGCGATGCTGTTCCAGAGCATCGCGGGCATCCTCGTCGGCCTTGTGTCGGGTCTCCGCAAGGGCAAGCTCTTCGATGCCAGCGCCCTGGCAGTGAGCCTCGTGCTCATCTCGCTGCCGATCTTCGTCGTCGCCTTCGTCGCGCAGTACGTCTTTGGCATCCAGCTCGGCTGGGCCCGCACAACGGTCGGCGCTGGCGCGCCCTGGGCCGATCTTGTGCTGCCCGCACTCGTGCTCGCGAGCGTGAGCTTCGCCCAGATCGTGCGGCTTACGCGTGCCTCCGTCATTGAGACGCAGGGGCTCGATTTCGTGCGCACGGCCTACGGCAAGGGTCTGAGCCGCGGCCGGGTCATCCCCGTGCACATCCTGCGCAACTCCCTCATCCCAGTCGTCACCTATCTCGGCACCGACTTCGGCGTGCTGCTCGTGGGCGCAACCGTCACGGAGGGCATCTTCAACGTGCCCGGTGTCGGTCGCACGCTCTACCAGGCGATCCTGCGAGGCGAGGGCCCGACGGTCGTCTCCTTCGTGACCGTCATGGTGCTCATCTATCTCGTCGTCAACCTGGTGATCGACCTGCTCTACGCCGTTCTCGATCCGAGGATCCGCTATGTCAAGTAACACTCCGGGCGGCAAGCCCAACCACTACGTCGCTCCCTTGGAGGAGACGCCACTCGTCGAGATCGACAGTGTCAAGGTGCGCACCGACGAGAAGCCCAGCAACCTGTGGCGCGATGCGTGGCGTGACCTCCGAGGTCGCCCCCTGTTCTGGCTCTCGAGCGCGCTCATCGTGCTGATCGCGATCGTCGCGCTCTTCCCTGGGCTGTTCACACAGGTGGACCCCAACAGTGGATGCCTGCTGGCGAACAGCAACGGCGGCCCCACCTCGGGCCACCCTCTCGGTTTCACGAAGCAGGGCTGCGACATCTACTCGCGCATCATCCACGGCACGTCAACTTCGGTCGCTGTGGGCTTCATCGTCATCGTGATCACAACGGTGTTGGGCCTCGTGGCCGGCGCCGTCAGCGGTTTCTACGGTGGCTGGCTCGACGCCGTCATCTCGCGCGTGGGCGACATCTTCTTCTCGATTCCCTACATCCTCGCGGCCGTCGTCGTCATGTCGGTGCTGAGCGCCTACCGCAGCGTGTGGGTGATCTCGCTCGCGATCGGATTGTTCGCGTGGCCAGTCGTCGCGCGTGTGTTGAGATCGGAGATCCTGCGCGTCAAGGCATCCGACTTCGTCATGGCGGCCGAGGCGCTCGGGGTCTCGCGGCTCAAGATCCTCGTGCGCCACGTGCTGCCGAACTCAATCGCGCCCGTCATCGTCATCACGACGATCTCGCTCGCGTCGGCGATCGTCGCGGAGGCGACGCTCTCGTTCCTGGGTGTCGGCCTGCCGACCTCGACCATGTCGTGGGGAAATGACATCAGTGCCGCTCAGCGCGACCTGCGCACGGATCCGCAGACGCTGATCCTCCCGTCCATCGCGCTCTCGATCACGGTCTTCGCCTTCATCACGCTCGGCGAGGTACTCCGCGATGCGCTCGACCCGAAGGCGAGGGCCCAGCGTTGACGAATACAGCGATGAACGCGACGCAAATGAACCGCATGGCAAACGCCACAGGTCCCTTGCTCGACATCCGCGACCTGCACGTCGGCTTCCAGACGCAGGACGGCCTCGTACCCGCCGTGCGGGGCGTCAACTTCACGATCAACC
This sequence comes from Salinibacterium sp. GXW1014, assembly GCF_044769865.1. Classification (NCBI taxonomy): domain Bacteria; kingdom Bacillati; phylum Actinomycetota; class Actinomycetes; order Micrococcales; family Microbacteriaceae; genus Salinibacterium; species Salinibacterium sp. GXW1014. Next base: position 322,024 of record NZ_JBIZWA010000001.1, on the reverse strand, counting down.
ACGGCGAGACCGTCGCGATCGTGGGCGAGTCTGGTTCGGGCAAGTCCACGACAGCGCACGCCATCATCAATCTGCTTCCCGGCTCCGGTCGAGTGACGCAGGGCGAGGCGCTCTTCGAGGGTCGTGACCTCACGAAGCTCAAGCGCTCCGAGATCGAGGACGTGCGCGGCAAGCTCATCGGGCTCGTGCCGCAGGACCCGATGTCGAACCTGAACCCGGTGTGGTCGATCGGCTTCCAGGTTGAGGAGGCCATCAGAGCAAACGGCATTGCGACGGGTCGCAAGGAGGTCAAGGCGCACGCCATCCGGGTGCTCAAGGAGGCGGGACTCGACGACGCGGAGACGCGACTCAAGCAGTTCCCGCACCAGTTCTCGGGCGGCATGCGCCAGCGCGTCCTCATCGGGATCGGCCTCTCGTCGACGCCCAAGCTCCTGATCGCCGACGAGCCGACATCCGCGCTCGACGTCACGGTGCAGAAGCGCATCCTCGACCACCTCGCGACGCTCACGCGCGACTCGGGCACGGCCATGCTCTTCATCACGCACGACCTCGGCCTGGCCGCCGACCGTGCCGAGAAGCTCATCGTCATGTACAAGGGCCGCATCGTGGAGTCCGGCCCCTCGCGGCAGATCCTGCAAGACCCGCAGCACCCCTACACCCAGCGTCTCGTCGCGGCGGCTCCCAGCCTCGCCTCACGGCGAATCCAGACCTCGGGTGGTCACCTCGATTCGATCGAGCACGAGGTGCCGAAGGGTTCGGAGGACATCGACCTCATCGCCGCCGGCGAGGCTCGCACGCACAACGTTGCGACCACCGCCGAGCCGGCCATCGTGGTCGATCAGCTGACCAAGGTCTTCAAGATCCGCGGCGGCAAGGCCGGTGCCCGCGAGATCACGGCGGTTGACAACGTCTCGTTCTCGATCCCGCGCGGCACGACCATGGCGCTCGTGGGGGAGTCGGGCTCTGGCAAGTCGACCGTCGCCCGCATGCTGCTGAAGCTCGAGACCGTGACATCCGGTTCGATCCGCATCGGCGGCACCGACATCGCAAAGCTCAACCGTCGCGAGCTCTTCTCCCTGCGCGGCAAGATGCAGCCGGTCTTCCAGGATCCCTACGGTTCGCTCGACCCGCTGCGCAGCATCGCGTCGACGATCGCGGAGCCCCTCGTGACCCACGACGTCGGCACGGCGGCAGAGCGAAAGGCGCGAGTGCGGGAGCTTCTCGAGCAGGTCTCGCTGCCGGAGACGCTCATGGGGCGCTACCCCAACGAGCTCTCGGGAGGCCAGCGGCAGCGTGTCGCGATCGCGCGGGCGCTCGCGCTCAAGCCAGAGATCGTCATCCTCGATGAGGCCGTCTCGGCACTCGACGTGCTCGTGCAGGCGCAGATCCTCAACCTGCTCGCGGAGCTGCAGTCGGAGCTCGGGCTCACCTATCTCTTCATCACGCACGACCTCGCGGTCGTGCGCGTGATCGCCGACACGGTCGCGGTCATGTCGAAGGGGCGCATCGTCGAGTCCGCCACGACCGATGAGGTCTTCGGCAACCCGCGGCAGGCCTACACGCGCGAACTGCTCAACGCGATCCCCGGCGCAGACCTCACGCTCGGCGCCTGACGCGACCATCGCGCCCTGACGGGCTCCCACGGGGCCGTCAGGGTGCGGTCGGTAGCATTGTCGACGGTCTGAAGGGGGTCTGGTGCTCAAACGTTCCGTCGCGGCATCCGGCGCTGTCATGGTCTCGGCCCTCCTCGTGCTCGGGCTTGCCGCGTGCACGAGCGACTCCCGCGTGGCCGAGGGCACGAGTGTCACGGTTGCGCTTGACGCGCCGTTCACGTCATACAACCCCAACACGGGGCACGGCAGCGCCAACGACAGCAATGCGAGCGTGGTCGCCGCGACCAACTCTTCCTTCGCGTCGTGGGATGCCGAGGGGCGCCTCATCTTCGACGAGTCGTTCGGCGCGGTCGAGAAGCTCGCTGACGACCCGCTTGAGGTGCGCTACACGATCGCCGATGGCGTGGAGTGGTCGGATGGCGCCGAGGTCGACGCTGCTGATCTGTTGCTCTCCTGGGCTGCGAACTCCCGGGCGCTGAATGACGACGACATCGACGCCGACAAGTACGTCGATCCCGAGACGGGGCTCTTCACGGAGGACTTCCCTGACGATGCCGTGTACTTCGACGGCTTCACGGCGAACGGGCTGCACCTGGCGACGCGACTCCCCGAGATCGGCGACGACGACCGCTCCATCACGCTCCGTTTCGAGGAGCCCGTGGCTGACTGGGCCGCGATCTTCACGGTCGGCCTGCCCGCCCACGTCGTGGGGAGGCTCGCCCTCGACCTCGATGACGAGGCATCCGACGAGGAGGCCAAGGCCGCGGTGGTGGATGCCATCGCCACACGGGACTCGGAGGCACTCGCCGCCCTTTCCCGGGCCTGGAACAGCGGCTTCGCGGTCGAGGCCGGCGACGTCGACCCGGCGCTGCTCGTGGGCACTGGGCCGTACATGATCACGGCACTCGCGAGCGAAGCACTGACGCTGACGGCGAACCCGCGCTACCGGGGCGAGCACCGTCCACGGTTCGAGACGATCGAGGTGCGGCACATCTCTGATCCGCTCGAGGCGCTCAGCGCGTTCGAGGACGGCGAGGTCGACGTGCTCTCACCGCAGGTGTCGGCCGATGTCATGGCGGCGCTCGACGACCTCGAGGTCGAGCCGAAGGTCACGCGGGGCGGTGTCTGGGATGTGCTCCAGCTGCGCTTCGACGACAGCGCCAACGCCGCCATCGAGAACTCCGAGGTCAGGCGCGCGCTCCTGGCGAGCGTTCCCCGTGACGAGCTCATCGAGGCCGCCGGGGCGAAGGGGGCGGATGCCACGGCACGCGACTCCTTCACGATGATGCCGGGGGCGCACGGCTACGACGACTCGGTCGAGGCAAGCGACGGCGACCGCATCGAAGCGGATGCGCGCTCGGCCAAGCGAGGCCTCGCATCCGCCATCGCCGACGGCGAGGTGAAGGCCGGACCGACCGTCTGCATGCTCTTCGACCCGGCGAACCCCCGCCGTGTGGCCCAGTTCTCTGAGATTCGGGATGCCGCGGCATCCGTCGGCATCGCCGTCACCGACTGCTCAAGCCCCGACTGGCGCAACCTGCTCGGCACCCCCGGCGCCTGGGATGCCGCGCTCTACGGCCTGCGCGACCGCACGCTCTCGGCGCAGTCGGCGACCGCCATGTTCGGCAGCGATTCGCCGCTCAACCACGGCCGTTTCGCGAGCGAGGAGATCGACGAGGTGCTTGACGAACTCGAGCGCGAGGACGACGCGGATGCGCGGGCCGCCCTGCGCGCAGAACTGGACGCCCTCCTGTGGCAGGAGGGGTTGGGCATGCCGATCGCGCAGCTTCCCGTCGTCACGGTCGTCGCGCCCGAGGTCGCGGGAGTCTCGCCGTCGCCCTATGCCCCGACGGTGCTGCACGACGCCTGGCGCTGGCGCCCCGCAGACGACCCTGCAAAGGGCTAATTGCGCGGGGGAGTACACTTGCCGTGTAGGGCAGCGGTGACTCCACCCCCCTTCTTTCTTTCCCACATTCTTTGAGGACACTACTTCTATGGCAATTGCCACCCGTTCTGACCTGCGCAACGTGGCGATCGTCGCCCACGTCGACCACGGCAAGACCACCCTCGTCGACGCGATGCTTCGCCAGACCAACTCCTTCGACGCGCACGCCGACGTCGAGGAGCGCGCGATGGACTCGAACGAGCTGGAGCGTGAGAAGGGCATCACGATCCTCGCCAAGAACACGGCGATCAGCTACAACGGCGAGCACGCGGGCGGCACCCCCATCACGATCAACGTGATCGACACCCCCGGCCACGCCGACTTCGGCGGTGAGGTCGAGCGCGGCCTCAGCATGGTCGACGGCGTCGTGCTGCTCGTCGACTCCAGTGAGGGCCCCCTCCCGCAGACCCGCTTCGTGCTCCGCAAGGCGCTCGAGGCGAAGCTGCCGGTCATCCTGCTCGTCAACAAGACCGACCGCCCGGATGCGCGCATCGACGAGGTCGTCGGCGAGAGCCAGGACCTCCTGCTCGGCCTTGCGAGCGACATCGCGGAAGACCAGCCCGACCTCGACCTCGACGCGATCCTCGACGTGCCCGTCGTCTACGCCTCCGGCCGTGCCGGTGCCGCGAGTCGCAACAAGCCCGAGAACGGCTCGCTGCCCGATAACGACAACCTCGAGCCCCTCTTCGAGGCGATCCTCGAGCACATCCCCGCGCCGAGCTACGACGACGAGCACCCGCTGCAGGCCTGGGTCACGAACCTCGACTCCTCGCCGTTCCTCGGTCGCCTCGCCCTGCTCCGCGTCTTCAACGGCACCCTGAAGAAGGGCCAGACGGTTGCCTGGGCCCGCCACGACGGCACCGTCACGAGTGCCCGCATCACGGAGCTGCTCAAGACGCGTGCGCTCGACCGTTACCCCGCTGAGAGCGCGGGTCCCGGCGACATCGTCGCGGTCGCGGGCTTCGACGACATCACGATCGGTGAGACGCTCGCCGACCCCGATGACGTGCGCCCGCTGCCGACCATCACGGTCGACGACCCCGCCATCTCGATGACGATCGGCACCAACACCTCGCCCCTCATCGGCAAGGTCAAGGGCCACAAGCTCACCGCGCGCATGGTCAAGGACCGGCTCGACAAGGAGCTCATCGGCAACGTCTCGCTCAAGGTGCTCGACATCGGCCGCCCCGACGCGTGGGAGGTGCAGGGCCGCGGCGAGCTCGCCCTGTCGATCCTCGTCGAGCAGATGCGCCGCGAGGGCTTCGAACTCACGGTGGGCAAGCCGCAGGTCGTTACCAAGAAGATCGACGGCAAGCTGCACGAGCCCTTCGAGCACCTCACGATCGACGTGCCCGAGGAGTACCTCGGCGCCATCACCCAGCTTCTCGCCTCCCGCAAGGGTCGCATGGAGAACATGACGAACCACGGCACCGGCTGGGTGCGCATGGAGTTCATCGTGCCGTCGCGCGGCCTCATCGGCTTCCGTTCGGAGTTCATGACGACGACCCGCGGCACGGGCATCGCCAACGCGATCGCGCACGGCTACGGCGAGTGGGCTGGCTCGATCGTGACCCGCAACAACGGTTCGATCGTTGCCGACCGTGCCGGCGTCGCGACCCCGTTCGCCATGATCAACCTGCAGGAGCGCATGACCTTCTTCGTGCAGCCCACGCAGGAGGTCTATGAGGGCATGGTCGTGGGCGAGAACTCCCGCAATGAAGACATGGATGTCAACATCACCAAGGAGAAGAAGCTCACCAACATGCGGCAGTCGACTGCCGACAACTTCGAGTCGATGACGCCCCCGCGCCAGCTGACGCTCGAGGAGAGCCTCGAGTTCTGCCGTGAGGATGAGTGCGTCGAGGTCACGCCCGAGGTCATCCGCATCCGCAAGGTCGAGCTCGACTCGATCGCGCGCGGTCGCGCCACGGCGCGCGCTAAGAAGCAGGACGCGTAGTCTCGACTCCGCCGCGCGGCAGCGATCGCGCGGCGGAGCCTAGTCTGTAGGGGTGAAGTCCTCAGGCCTGCCGAATGAGGGCGTGCTGTTCGTGCACGCCCACCCCGACGACGAGACGATCTCGACGGGCGGGTCGATAGCGACGCTCGCACAGCAGGGCGTGGCGGTCTCGCTCCTCACCTGCACGCGCGGCGAGCGGGGCGAGGTCATCCCGCCGCAACTCGCGCACCTCGAGGGTGTCGGGCCGGCCCTCGCCGCCCACCGTGAGGGCGAACTCGCCGATGCCCTGCGCGAGCTGGGCGTCACGCGCCACCTCTACCTCGGCGCCGCGGGCGCGCGGGCGGAAGGCCTTCCCGAGCGCCGCTACGAGGACTCCGGCATGGTCGAGGGCGCCGATGGCCTGCCCCACCTGGTGCCCGACGCGAGCCCCGGATGCCTCTGCCTCGCCGACTTCGAAGAGGTCGTCGCCGACATGGTCGCCGCGATCCGCACGACGGGGGCCACGTCCGTCGTGAGCTATGACGAGCGCGGCGGCTATGGGCATCCGGATCACGTGCTCGCGCACCGTGCCGCCCGGGAGGCGGCGGGCAGGGCCGGAGTCGGCTTCCTCGAGGCGGTCGAAGACGCCGCGCAGCTCGAACGTTGGGTCAGCGACCCCGAGGCGCACGATGCCCCCGACGACGTCATGCTCCTCGACGTCACGCCGGTGCTCGACGCGAAGGTGGCCGCGCTGCGGGCGCACGCCACGCAGGTCACCGTGATCGAGCGCGAGGGTGAGCCCGTGAGCTTCGCGCTCTCCAACGGCCGCGTGCGGCCTGTCGCGACCATTGAGGGACTCCGGCTGGTGGATGCCGCGGCGGGTGCGCCCGAGTCCGGCGACCCCGAACCGGAGACCCGCACGAGCCGTGTCGCCTCCTCGCTCGTCTCCCTCATCATCGGCCTGCTGATCGGGGTGCTGCTCACGATCAACCATCAGCACCGCCTGACGCTCGGCGAGGTCACGATCCCCATCGGCCTCATCGTCAGCCTGCTCGTCGTCGGTGCGCTGCTCGTCGGCATGCGCCTGGTCTTCGAGAGCCGGCTCATCGCCCTCAGCACGGCGGTCGGCGTCGCGGGTGCCACGGCCCTGCTCTCGCAGGAGGGGCCGGGCGGCTCGGTGCTCGTGCCGGGCAACGTCGAGGGCTTCGTCTGGGCCTACGCGCCCCTGCTGATCTCCCTCGTGGTGCTCGCGTGGCCGAAGCTTCCCACGCGGGGCGGGGATAGGATGGGAGTCCAGCCCAGACAGGAGGGATCGTCGCTGTGACCTATGTCATCGCTCTACCGTGCGTCGATGTCAAAGACCGCGCGTGTGTCGACGAGTGCCCGGTCGACTGCATCTACGAGGGCGATCGGATGCTCTACATCCACCCCGACGAGTGCGTCGACTGTGGTGCCTGCGAGCCCGTGTGCCCCGTCGAGGCGATCTACTACGAAGACGACACCCCCGAGCAGTGGGCCGACTACTACAAGGCCAATGTCGAGTTCTTCGACGACATCGGCTCCCCTGGCGGCGCAGCGAAGGTCGGCGTGATCCACAAGGACCACCCGATCGTGGCAGCCCTGCCCCCGCAGCCGCCGGCCTGAGCCCAGCGACGGCACGCACCGCAAGATCCGGATGCTTTGGAGAATCTCCCCAAGCATCCGGATTTTCCTTTAGACGGTTCAACGGTGCAGCAAAGTGCACTCTAGGCTGTAAGTGTGAACGACGCTGCCATCACCAACGCCGAGAAGGCCACGCTCCACTATCCCGGAGGGTCCGCCGAATTCCCGATCCTGTCGAGTGTCGAGGGCGCACACAGCATCGACATCTCGACGCTCACCAAGCAGACCGGTTACACGACGCTCGACCAGGGTTTCGTCAACACCGCGTCAACGAAGAGCGCCATCACCTATATCGATGGGGATGCGGGCATCCTGCGCTACCGGGGCTACGCGATCGAGGATGTCGCGAAGAACTCCACCTATCTCGAGGTCGCGTGGTTGCTCATGTACGGCAACCTGCCGACCGCTTCTGAACTCGAGGAGTTCGAGGAGAAGGTTCGTCGCCACACGCTCCTCCACGAAGACCTCAAGCGCTTCTTCGATGCGCTCCCGCACAACGCGCACCCCATGTCGGTGCTCTCCTCGGCCGTCTCGGCGCTGTCGACGTACTACGAGGACTCGCTCGACGTGCACGACCCCGAGCAGGTCGAGATCTCGACCATCCGCCTCCTCGCCAAGCTGCCGACGATCGCGGCCTACGCGCACAAGAAGGCGATCGGCCAGGCGTTCCTCTACCCCGACAACTCGCTGAGCTTCGTCGAGAACTTCCTCAAGATGAACTTCGGCAACATGGCCGAGGACTACGAGGTTAACCCCGTGCTCGCGACGGCGCTCGAGCGCCTCCTGATCCTGCACGAGGACCACGAGCAGAACGCGTCGACCTCGACCGTGCGTCTCGTCGGCTCCACCGAGGCGAACCTCTTCGCATCCGTCTCCGCCGGCATCAACGCGCTCTACGGCCCCCTCCACGGCGGCGCCAACGAGGCCGTGCTCACCATGCTCAACCAGATCAAGGACTCCGGCCAGAGCGTCGAGAAGTTCGTCGAGCGGGTCAAGAACAAAGAAGACGGCATCCGTCTCATGGGCTTCGGCCACCGCGTCTACAAGAACTTCGACCCCCGGGCACGCCTCGTCAAGGAGAGCGCCCACGAGGTGCTCGAGGCCCTTGGCATCAAGGACGACCTGCTCGACATCGCGATGGAGCTCGAGGGCGTCGCACTCGCCGATGACTACTTCATCGAGCGCAAGCTCTACCCCAACGTCGACTTCTACACGGGCGTCATCTACAAGGCCATGGGCTTCCCCACGCGGATGTTCACGGTGCTGTTCGCGATCGGCCGCCTGCCCGGATGGATCGCCCACTGGCGCGAGGCCAACAACGACCCCAAGACCAAGATCGGTCGCCCGCAGCAGCTCTACGTGGGCGAGCCCGCCCGCGAGTGGCCAAACGAGCGCTGAGTCGCACCACGAAGAAACGCCCCGACGATGTCGGGGCGTTTCTCGTTGGCGTACGGCTAGGCGTGCAGCGCCGCGTTGAGCTCGATGCCCTTGCCGGTGCGCGCGAGCACCTCGACGGCGCCCGAGACGGAGTTGCGGCGGAAGAGCAGGTTCGGCACACCGCTGAGCTCGGATGCCTTGGCGGTGCGCTCGCCCGAGTCGTCGATCACGGTGACCTTGGTGCCTGCCGTGACGTAGAGGCCGGCCTCGACGACGCAGTCGTCGCCGATGGAGATGCCGATGCCCGAGTTCGCGCCCAGGAGGGCCCGCTGGCCGACCGTGATGCGTTCCGTGCCGCCGCCGCTCAGCGTGCCCATGATGGAGGCTCCACCGCCGATGTCGGTGCCGTCGCCGACGATGACGCCCTGCGAGATGCGTCCCTCGACCATGGAGGCGCCGAGCGTGCCGGCGTTGAAGTTGACGAAGCCCTCGTGCATGACGGTCGTGCCGGGGGAGAGGTGGGCTCCGAGGCGCACCCGGTCGGCATCCGCGATGCGCACGCCGGCGGGCGTGACGTAGTCGATGAGGCGGGGAAACTTGTCGACGCTGTGCGCGACGATGCCGTGGCGCTGCAGCGAGGGGCGCAGGCGGGTGAAGTCATCGAGCTGCACGGGCCCCGCGTTGGTCCACGCGACGTTGGGCAGCTTGCCGAAGATGCCGTCGAGGTTGATGCTGTTGGGCGCGACGAGCAGGTGGCTGAGCAGGTGTAGGCGGAGGTAGGCGTCGGGCGTCGACGCGGGTGCCTCGTCGAGGTCGATCTCGACCGTCATGAACTCGAGGCGCACGTTGCGGCGCTCGTCGGTCCGGGTGAGTTCCTCGAATTCGGAGGGCGCGATGTGGGGGTCGACATGGGCGGGACGGGTGCCGAGTTCGGGGGTGGGGAACCACGTGTCGAGCACGGTGCCGTCAGCCGAGATGGTGGCGAGGCCGTAGCCCCAGGCAGGTGAAGTCATGCCCTCCAGAGTATCGGCGATTAGGCTGGGGCCATGTCGACCAGCAGCCTGACCACTCCCGTGCTCGACCTCTCCGCGACCTCCGTCGAGATCACACAGCGGCTCTGTGACATCCCCTCCGTGTCGGGTGATGAGGCAGCCGTCGCCGATGCCATCGTTGCCGCCCTCGCCCCCTGTGCACACCTCGAGATCATCCGCGATGGCGATGCCGTCATCGCGCGCACGCAGCTGGGTCGCGACCGCCGCGTCGTGATCGCCGGCCACATCGATACTGTGCCGATCAACAACAACGTGCCGACGCGCTTCGAGACGATCGATGGCGTCGAGTACCTGTGGGGTCGTGGCACGGTCGACATGAAGGCGGGGGTCGCGGTGCAGCTCAAGCTCGCCGCCGAGCTCACCGAGCCGCCTGTCGACGTCACGTGGATCTGGTACGACCACGAAGAGGTCTCCGACGACATGAACGGCCTGAACCGCCTTGCCCGCACGCGCCCGGAGCTCCTCAAGGGTGACTTTGCCATCCTGGGCGAGCCGACCCGTTCCGAGGTCGAGGGCGGATGCAACGGCAATATGCGCGTCGAGGTGCGCACCTTCGGGCTCCGCGCCCACTCGGCCCGGCCCTGGGTCGGCGACAACGCCATCCACGCGGCGACGCCCATCCTCCAGCGCCTCGTCGAGTACAAGGCGCGCGAGATCGAGGTCGAAGGACTCGTCTACCGGGAGGGGCTGAGCGCCGTCGGCATCTCGGGCGGCATCGCGGGCAACGTCATCCCCGACGAGTGCATGGTGCACGTCAACTACCGCTTCGCCCCGAGCCGTTCGGCAGACGAGGCGGAGGCGCACCTGCGCGAGGTGTTCCATGGCTTCGACGTCACGGTCGTAGACCGCGCTGAGGGTGCCCGCCCGGGGCTCGACTCGCCCCTGTCGCGCGAGTTCCTGGCGGCAGTGGGCGCCACGGCGCATCCGAAGTACGGTTGGACGGATGTCGCGCGCTTCTCGGCGCTCGGAGTTCCCGCCGTCAACTACGGGCCGGGTGACCCCCTCAAGGCGCACGCCGACGATGAACGGGTTCCCGTGCAGCAGATTGTTGATTGTGAGGCGGGCCTGCGCCGCTGGTTGTCGGGCAACTAGGGCTCGACCGTCCCCGCCGTTTTCACTTATGGCGCCCCCGTGCGGAATAATGGAGAGACATCCACGAAAGGGGACCCAATGGCGGCCATGAAACCGAGGACCGGCGACGGACCAATGGAGGCTGTTAAGGAGGGTCGTCTCATCATCGTGCGCGTGCCCCTCGAGGGCGGCGGACGGCTCGTCGTTTCCGTCAACGACGCGGAAGCAAAGGAACTCCACGACGCCCTCGCCGGCGTCGTCAGCGCCTAACGGCACCCGGCCAACACCGCACGTCGCGCCGCGAGGCGACGACCCCGAGCTCAGTCTCGCAGTCGGGTCAGCTGCAGCAGCCCATCCCCCGCGGGAGACAGGGCGCTCAGTACTGCCGTCGAGTCGGCCGTCTCCTTGATGAGGGCCCGGAACCCGGCCGTCGTGTCGTCCCGCTTGGTCGGGTCGGCGACCTTGTCGCGCCAGAGGGCATGGGGCACGAGCACGGTGCCGCCCGGGCGCACGAGCCGCAGGCCGTGCTCGACGTATTCGATGACGGATGCGGCATCCGCATCGACGAGTACGACGTCGTAGGACTGCTCGTTCATGCGCGGGAGCACGTCGCGGGCGCGGCCCGTGATGAGGCGCGCCCGGCTGCTCGGGGTGCCCGCCGCGACGAAAGCCTTGCGGGCGGCCTGCTGGTAGTCCGACTCAATATCGATCGAGGTGAGGGTCGCATCCGGGGCGCCGCGCAGCAGCCAGAGGCCGCTCACGCCGAGCCCCGTGCCGATCTCGATCATGTTCCTGGCGCCGGACGCCGCCGCGATGAGGGATACCTGGGCGCCGACCGCCGGTGCGATCGGCTCGACACCCAGCTCGAGGGAATGCTGGCGGGCCTGCGCGATCTCGTTGGGCTCGGTGATGAGTTCCTCGACGAAACGCCAGTTGGAATCTTTGTCAGACACGTGGGGGCTCCCTGCCCCGGGTTGCGAAGTGGGGCTCATCCAAGGATACGGCTCCGCCTCGGCCGATCACGTTAGTCTGAACGAGTGTTTGGGCTCACGTTCGAGAAGCTGCTCCTCATCGGGCTGATCGCCGTGTTCGTGCTCGGCCCCGAGCGCCTGCCCGAATACTCCGCCAAGCTCGCGCGGCTCGTGCGATCGCTGCGCGACATGGCGAACGGCGCCAAGGACCGACTCCGCGAGGAGATGGGGCCCGAGTTCGACGACGTGGACTGGCAGAAACTCGATCCGCGGCAGTATGACCCGCGCCGAATCATCCGTGAGGCCCTCGTCGAAGAACCCGAGCCGGTCGTCAAGCCGCCGACGCGCGCCCGCCCGGTCGAGTCGGCCGCCGCTCGGCGCGCCCAGCTCGCGGAGTCGGGCGAGGCCGTCCCCTTCGACTCCGAGGCCACCTAGCGCTTTCCCAACTCAGGAGTGTCTGTTCGGGCCGGTCGGCACGCCAGGTGACTCCTGAGTTAGGAAGGCCGGGTCCTGAATTGGGAAAGACGGGTCAGCGGAGGCGGAGCGTGCGCAACGCCACGAGGAGCGTCACCATGACGCCAACGAGCGGCGTGAACTCCTCGGCCGTGCGCGGCAGCGACATGATGCCAGTGTTGGCCGAGACGGTGCGCTGCTCGACGAAGCGCAGGAGTCCCTCCGGGCCATTGCGGCGACCCAGCCCCGACTGCTTCGCGCCGCCCATGGGCGCGTCGATCGCTGAGAAGGTCGCACGGTACCCCTCGTTGATGTTGACGCTGCCGCTCTCGAGCGCGCTCGCCACGCGACGGGCGCGACGGATGCTTCCACTCAGGATGGACGCATTGAGCCCGTACTCCGTGTCGTTCGCCGCGACGATCGCCTCCTCCTCGCTGTCGACGATGGTGATGCTCACGACGGGGCCGAAGGTCTCGTTGGAGTGGCACTCCATCTCGGGCGTGACATCCGTCAGCACCGTGGGGGCGTAGAAGAGCGGGCCGAGGTGCGGCAGGGCGCGGCCGCCCGTGAGGAGCGTCGCGCCCTTCGCGAGGGCGTCATCGACGTGGCGCTGCACGGTCTCGAGCTGTGACGGCAGCGCCAGGGAACCGGCATCCGTCGTGTAGTCGTAGGCGGGCCCGATGCTGAGGGCCTCGACGCGGCGCACGAAGGCGTCGATGAAGTCGTCGGCGACGGCGCTGTGCACGATGATGCGTTCGATCGAGACACACAGCTGCCCCATCGACGAGAAGCAGGCATACGCGGCGTCTGCAGCCGCCTTCTCGGGGTTGACGTCGTCGAGTACGAGGAGCGGGTTCTTGCCGCCCAGTTCGAGCGAGACGCCCACGAGCCGCTCGGCCGCACGCTTTGCGACCGTGCGCCCCGTCGCGGTCGAGCCGGTGAAGCACACGTAGTCCGCGACATCCGTCACGGCCGTGCCGATCTCGGCACCCGCGCCCGCGACGACCTGCCAGAGCTCGGCCGGCACGCCAGCGTCGATGAAGGCGCGGCGCGAGGCAAGGATGCTCAGTGCGCCCTGGTTGTCGGCCTTCTGCACGACGCCGTTGCCCGCGGCGAGGGCGGGGATGACGTCCATGATCGAGAGGCTGAGCGGAAAGTTCCAGGGCGTGATGACGCCGACGACGCCCTTCGGCCGCACGTCGACCTGCGTCGTGACGACGACGGGGATGGCGGAGCGACGCGACTCCGGCCGCAGCACACGCTGCGCCGTGAGGGCGTAGTAGCGCGTGACGTTCGCGGCCTGGAAGACCTCCTCGAAGGCCTGGCCGCGCGTCTTGCCGGTCTCGCTCTGCACGGCGTCGAGGAGGAGCTGGCGCCGCTCGAGCAGCAGGTCGTGCGCCTTCAGCAGCACCCGGCGGCGGTGCGCGAAGCCCGCGTGCTGCCAGGCGAGCTGCGCGAGACGGGCCCGCTCGGCCGCGTCGCGCACGTCGTCGACCGTGCTGAGGGGAAGCGCGTGCAGCACCTCACCAGTGAAGGGAGCCATGACGTCGGCGGTGTCGCCCGATGTAGTCGTGAGGTCGGGGACGAGGTCGGCAATGACCTCGGGTGTGAGCTGTGAGCCTGCCATTCCGCCATCCTAGGCGGGGGAGACCCCCAGGCTTCGGCCGGCGAGCCCGCGCCCGCGGCGGGCGAGCTGCTCGGCCAAGTGCGAGATGGCGGATGCCGCGGCATCCGTCGGCGTCGACAGCACGACCGGGCGGCCCTCGTCGCCGCCTGCGCGTAGTGGCACGCTCAACGGGATGCGGGCGAGCACGGGCACCGCGAGGCGCCGGGACAGCTCATCGCCACCGCCGGAGCCGAAGAGCTCCAGGATGCTGCCGTCTGGCTGCACGAGGCCGGCCATGTTCTCGACGATGCCGATGACCTGCTGGCCCGTCTGGCGGGCGGCGATGCCGCTGCGCTCTGCCACCTCGGCGGCGGCCGCCTGAGGGGTCGTGACCACGAGCACCTCGGCGTGGGGGAGCAGCTGGCCGACCGAGATCGCGACGTCGCCCGTGCCGGGCGGCAGGTCGAGCAGGAGCACGTCGAGGTCGCCGAAATAGACATCGGTCAGGAACTGCTGGATCGTGCGGTGCAGCATGGGCCCGCGCCAGGAGACGGCGGCCTGGCCCTCCACGAACATGCCGATCGAGATGACCTTCACGCCCTGCGCGACGGGCGGCAGGATCATCTCGCCCACCCGGGTCGGCTTCGCGTCGGGGATGCCGAGGATCGCGGGGATGGAGAAACCGAAGACATCCGCGTCGACGAGCCCGACGCTGAGGCCACGCGCCGCGAGGGCCACCGCGAGGTTCGCCGTGACGGTCGACTTGCCCACGCCGCCCTTGCCGCTCGTGACCGCGATCACGCGCGTGAGGCTCTCGCGCGTGAACGGCATCGTGCGGGTGCGGCCGCCCTGCAGTCGCTCCGTGAGGGCGCGGCGCTCCTCGGGCGTCATGACCGTGATCGTGAGGTCGAGCTCGTCGATGCCCGCCGTCGCGACCGCCTCGCGCACGTCACGTTCGATGCGGTCGGCCGCGGGGCATCCGACGATCGTCAGCTTGATGGTGACGGATGCCCTAGCGCCGTCGACCTGCACGTCACCCACCATGTCGAGCTCGGTGATGGGGCGCCGGATCTCGGGGTCAATCACGCGGGCGAGGGCGGCGCGGACGGCCGCCTCAGTCATTCCGGGGTTCGCTCTTCTCGCGGTCGAGCTCGTCGAGCATGGAGCGCAGTTCGGCGCGGATGAAGTCCTTCGTCGCGACATCCTTCATCGCGAGGCGAAGGGCCACGACCTCGCGCGCGAGATATTCGGTGTCGTTGAGGTTGCGCTCTGCGCGCTGGCGGTCCTGCTCGATCTGCACGCGGTCACGGTCGTCCTGGCGGTTCTGTGCAAGGAGGATCATGGGCGCCGCGTAGCTCGCCTGCAGCGACAGGATAAGCGTGAGCAGCGTGTAGTTGAGCGCGCGGGGGTCGAACTGCATCTCCTCGGGCGCGATCGTGTTGTAGGTGATCCACACGGCACAGAACACCGTCATGCCAACGAGGAACCAGGGGGTTCCCATCGACCGGGCGAACGCCTCGGAGAAGCGCCCCATGCGGTCCTGGCCGCGGCCGAAGCGGGGCAGCCGGGACTGCTTCAGGTTCTTGGGCTCCTGGAGGTCGCCGTCATCGTGTCTGGCCATTCGGGCGCCTCCTTCCTGGGGGAGCGGCGGTTGTGATCACGGGCTGGGGTCGGGTGTCGAGGGTGGGCGGCGAGAAGTCGTCGTCCTCGTCGTGACTTCGCCAGTCATCGGGCAGCAGGTAGTCGAGCACGTCGTCGATCGTGACAATGCCGACGAGCCGGTGGGTGTCGTCGACGACGGGCACTGAGACGAGGTCATAGCTCGCGAGGATGCGCGCGACCTCCGCCGCCGAGGCGTCGACATGCACGGGCTCGAGCTTCTGGTCGATGAGGGTGCCGAGGCGCTCGCCGGGCGGGTAGCGGAGCATCCGCTGGAAGTGCACCATGCCGAGGAAGCGACCCGTGGGCGTCTCGTAAGGCGGAAGGGTGACGCAGATCGCGGCGCCGAGTGCTGGCGCGAGCTCGTGACGACGGATGAGGGCGAGCCCCTCTGCGACGGTCGCCTCAGACGAGACGATGATGGGGTCGGTCGTCATGAGACCACCGGCCGTGTCGGGCTCGTAGTTGAGCAGCATGCGCACGTCATCGGCGCCGTCAGGCTGCATGAGGTCGAGCAGCACCTCGCTGCGCTCCTCGCTGAGCTGCGCGATGAGGTCGGCAGCGTCATCCGGCTGCATCTGGTCGAGCACGTCGGCGGCGCGGCGGTCCTCGAGCTTGTCGAGGATCTCGACCTGGCGCTCCTCCGGCATCTCCTCCAGCACGTCGGCCAGGCGGTCGTCGCTCAGTTCACCCGCGACCTCGAGCATCCGCTGTTCCGGCAGGTCGAGCAGGGCACTCGCGAGGTCGGCGGGGAGCATGTCCTCGTAGGTTGCGAGCAGCTGTGTCGCCGACTGCGCCTCGCCGTCGTCGGTGTTCTCGCGCACCTCGTCCCACGAGGCGAAATGCGTGGGGCCCTTGGCGAAGGGCGAGGCGCTCGTCTTGGGCCTGCGCAGGAAGAGCTCGCTGACCTGCCACTCGCCGGGCCCGGTCTCCTCGATCGCGACATCCTCGATCGTGGCCGTGCCGCGGCCGTTCACGAGGGTCACACGGCGGCCCAGCATCTCGGCGATGACCCGCACCTCGCCACCGCGCTGCTCGAAGCGGCGCAGGTTGATGAGGCCGGTCGTGATGATCTGCCCCGAGCTGATGCTCGTGATGCGCCCGATCGAGAGAAACACCCGGCGACGACCGGGAACCTCGACGATGAAACCGACGACGCGGGGGGACTGGGTGGCCCGGTAGACGACGAGCACATCGCGCACACGGCCGACCTTGTCACCCGCGGGGTCGAAGACGGAGCACCCGGTCAGGCGCGCGACGAACACTCGTGTGGGGCTCACGGCTTAACCCTAGCCGTCGCATGGAAGAATGAGCCTGTGACCAGCCCATCTCCGTTCTCGCGTCGCGGTGCCCTGACGCCCAGTCTTCCCCGTGGTGAGATCCTCGGCACCTACGAGACCTACCCCGAGGCCCAGGGGGTCGTCGACCGGCTGGCGAAGCGCGAGTTTCCGGTCAAGCAGCTCGCGATCGTGGGCAATGACCTCAAGACCGTCGAGCGGGTCACGGGCAAGCTCACCTACGGCCGCGCGGCGGGTGCGGGAGCCGCGAGCGGTGCCTGGTTCGGCCTCTTCTTCGGCATCATCCTGTTCCTGTTCTCCGACAATCCCGGCGCGATCGCCTTCGTGGGCGCGGCGCTCCTTATCGGTGCAGGCTTCGGCATGATCTTCGGCATCGTCTCCTACGCCATGAATCGCAGCCGCCGCGACTTCACCTCGACGCACCAGGTCATCGCGTCGAACTACCAGATCGTGGTCGACCCCTCGCTCGCCCTGCGCGCGCAGGAACTGCTCGCGCAGCCCGAACCCACCGAGTGAGTCAGCGCTGCCGACTGGGTCAGCGCCGCGACATCCACTGCTCGACGTCGTCTGCCGTGCGCGGGATGCCGACGCTGAGATTCTCGGCCCCGTCAGCGGTCACGAGGATGTCGTCTTCGATGCGCACGCCGATGCCGCGGTACTCCTCGGGCACCGTGAGGTCATCGGGCTGGAAGTAGAGCCCTGGCTCGATCGTGAAGACCATGCCCTCCTCGAGCACCCCGTCGAGGTAGAGCTCACGACGAGCCTTGGCACAGTCGTGCACATCCATCCCCAGGTGGTGGCTCGTGCCGTGCACCATGTAGCGGCGGTGGTACTGCTTGTCGGCCTCGAGCGACTCCTCGGCGCTGATGGGGAGCAGGCCCCACTCGGCCGTCTTCTCGGCGATGACCCGCATGGCCTCAGCGTGGATCTCCCGGAAGCGGATGCCGGGACGCACGATCGCGAAGGCGGCATCCGCTGCTTCGAGCACGGCCTCGTAGACGCGACGCTGCACGGGCGTGAAGGTGCCGCTCACGGGCAGCGTGCGGGTGATGTCTGCCGTGTAGTAGCTCTCGAGTTCGATGCCGGCGTCGAGGAGGATGAGGTCACCCTCGCGCACGGCGCCGTCGTTGCGCGTCCAGTGCAGGATGCAGGCGTGCGGGCCGCTCGCGGCGATCGTGTCGTAGCCGACCGTGTTGCCATCGGCGCGGGCCCGCCGGTTGAAGGTGCCCTCGACGAGGCGCTCGCCGCGGGGGTGGGCGACGATCTCGTCGCGGTCCGCGATGACGTCGTCGAAGCCGCGGGCGGTCGCAGTGACGGCGAGGCGCATCTGCTGCACCTCCCAGGCATCCTTCACGAGCCGCAGTTCGGAGCAGTCGCGTGAGAGGGCGTCATCCGCTTCTCGCCACGACTCGTCGTCGGGGGAGAGGGTCGTGCGGGTCTCGTCGACGCGGCGGGTGACAGCGTCGTCTGCATCACGCACGATGAGGGTGGATGCGTCACTCGTCGCGACGACGGCGTCGAACTCGGCGAGGTGCTCAGTCGCGATTGCGAGGTCGGCGGAGACCTGTCGCAGCGAGGGGCGCGGCCCGATCCAGAACTCACCGATCTCAGGGTTCGCGTAGAACTCATCGGAGTCGCGGCCCGCGCGCTCGCGGAAGTAGAGGGTGGCCTCATGCGTCTCGCCCGTCGGTTCGAGCACGAGTACTGCGCCGGGCTCGCTGTCGGCGCCCCAGCCGGTGAGGTGGGCGAAGGCGGAGTGGGCCCGGTAGGGGTAGTCGGTGTCGTTGGAGCGCACCTTGGCTGCGCCGGCGGGCACGATGAGTCGCCGTCCTCGGTGCAGCGCTGAGATTGCTGCCCTGCGGCGGGCCGCGTGCTCGGCGACCTCGCGGGCACTCGGCGTGGTCTCCTCGCGAGTTGCCCACTGCGATGAGATGTAGTCAGTGAAGGTGGAGGAGCTTGGCGTCGTCGAGCGATTGGCCGTTGCCCTCGGGGCCGTAGCCTCTGGCGTCACGTCGGGCGTTGCCGTACTCGTCGTATCGGTCGTGTTGGTGCCGGTGGTCTCAGTGGCGTGCGCGTCCATCCAGCCATTGTCCCACCGGGGCGGGGAAAACGCGCTGGGAGTGCGGACCGACCCCTACGCCTGTCAGGCGACGGCGCGGTAGGTGCGCCGGGCGCGAGCGGGGCGACGGTGCGCATTGCGCGGCACGAGCGGACCGAAGAGTGAGGAGATGGGCGCCATGGCGAGCGAGACGTGGTCTTCGGACTCGACGGGGTAGGGCGCAGTGGGGGCCTCGCGCTGCGGGAGAACTGCTGGGGCAACGATCGTGTCGTACATGCTCTTCCTTCGCTGGTCGGCATCGGGCTGGCGTGCCCGACGATGTATCTGGGATGCGTGTGGACAAGAGAGTCCATTCTGCAGAACGCCCATTCTGTAGAACGAGCACTCTGTAGAACGCATTCTCTATATAAATACAGAACGCTCACTCTCGCAAGTCGGATACCAAATCGTGACCTTGCAGAGGAAGTGGATGCTGCCGCTCAGGCGGCAGGGCTGAGCACCGCGACGACCGGGCGGTGGTCGCTGCCCGTGGCATCACGGTCGTCGATCACCCGGAAGCCATCGACCTGCCACATGGCAGTCGCCATGACATGGTCGATGGGGGCGCCGAACGGCGCAGGAACCCACGTGGGCCACGTGCCGACCGCCCCGGCGCCGGCCAGCGCCGCGGCATCCGAGCAGTCGCCGAGCCGAGCCGCCGCGGCGCGGGGGTCGGCCTGTGCGCGGGACCCAAGTGAGCCGAGGCCAGAGAAATGGTCGATCGTCGAGTTGAAGTCGCCCGCCATGATGATGTCGTCGCCCGAACACAGCTCAGCGAGGAACTCAAGGTCGCTGCGCCAATTGTCCATCTGTCCCTGGATGGGGGCGACCGCGTGCACCGCCACGAGGGTCGGCCCCTCGCCGTCGAGGGGCGTCGCGACGACCGTCGGCAGCACGGCTGTCGTGCGCGCATCCGGGTCGAAGCGATACTCACCAAGGCTGACGCTGATGAGCATCGACGTTGAGCGCGCCGGGGAGATGCGGTCATAGGCGCTCGAGAGCACCCACATCGGCTGGCCCGCCTCGCGCATGAGCAGGGCAGCCTCGATCGCGTCCTCCTCGCGGGTCTCGGGCAGCACGACGACATCGGCCTCGACCTCGAGGGCGAGGGATGCGACATCCGCTGCCTCCGTCGCGGGGCCGAGGGTGTTCCAGGCCATGACGGTCACAGCGTCGGCGGCGCGCTGGGATGGATCGATCGAGTCGCCCGGCCCGAAGCCGCGAGTGCCGAGCACAGCTCCGCTGACGGCCGCGAAGGCGAGGAGGAGCACCGTGAGCGACGCTGCCAGCGGCCGGAAGCGGCGGATGATGAGGGCGAGCAGGAGCAGCACGACGACGAGCGCGAGGGCGACCGCGATCGCAAGGCCCCGCAGCGACACGAGCTGCACGACCCCGCCGAGGCGCTGCGCCCCGAACAGCTGCGGCCAGGCCATGACCAGCAGGAGCACGGCCGTCCCCCCGATCACGAGGGCGGCAATGAGTCGACGGAACATGGCCATGCAACACTACTTGGCCCACGCGAATAGAGTGGCGGCATGGCCCGCGTCATCGACCTGCACACGCACAGCAGCGTCTCGGACGGCACAGACACCCCGACAATGCTTGTCGAGGCGGCGATCGAGGCCGGTCTCGACGCGATCGCCATCACCGACCACGACTCGACGGCCGGGTGGGAGGAGGCGCGGCTGGCGGCAGTCGGCACCTCGCTCACCGTCATCCCCGGCATGGAACTGAGCACGCGCCTCGAATGGCGCTCAGTGCACGTGCTCGCCTACCTCTTCGACCCCACGGATGCCGCGATCGTCGCCGAGACGGCCCGCATCCGCGCGTCCCGGCTCACCCGCGCCGAGAGCATCGTGCACAGGCTCTCGGTCGACTACAGCCTCAGCTGGGACGACGTGCTCGAGCACACGCAGGAGGGCGCAACCGTGGGCCGGCCCCACATCGCCGATGCCCTCGTCGCGAAGGGGCATGCAGCGACGCGCAGCGAGGCGTTCGAGTCGATCCTGCACCCGCGGCACGGCTACACGAGGCCGCACTACGCGCCCGATCCCGTCACCGCCGTGCGGCTCATCCGGGCTGCGGGCGGCGTGCCGGTGCTCGCGCATCCGGCGACCGAGGGTCGGGATGCCGTCGTCGACGACAAGACCCTCGCGCGCCTGGTCGAGGCGGGGCTGCTGGGGCTCGAGGTCGGGCACCGCGAGAACACCGAGTCAGGAAAACGGATGCTGCGGCG
Source organism: Salinibacterium sp. GXW1014 (assembly GCF_044769865.1). Taxonomy (NCBI): domain Bacteria; kingdom Bacillati; phylum Actinomycetota; class Actinomycetes; order Micrococcales; family Microbacteriaceae; genus Salinibacterium; species Salinibacterium sp. GXW1014. Next base: position 301,047 of record NZ_JBIZWA010000001.1, on the reverse strand, counting down.
CCTCGCCGAACGCTACGAACTCGTCATGACAGGCTCGAGTGACTACCACGGTTTCGGCAAGCCGAACCGTCTCGCGGAATTCACGACCGAGGAAGCCGTGCTCGAGCGGATCATCGCGGAAGGCACCGGCTCGGCGCCGTTCCTGCCCTAGCGGCTCAGGCGGTGGGCGGCGGCGTGCTGCCCGCGCCCGTGCTGGGGCGGCGGGTGCGGCGACGCCGACGACGCGGCTCGCCGCCATCGTGCGTGCCAGCGCCCTCGGGCTTCGCTGCGTTCTCGGCGTCGCTGCGGCCGTGCTGGCGGCGGCGACCGTCTGCGGCGCCACGCTCGCGCGCGGGCCGGCCGGAGCCACCACGGCTACCTCCCGAGGCGCCCGCGGCGCCCGTGCGCGGTTCACGCGCCCGCACGGGGCCCGCGCTCGCAAGACGACCCTTGGTGCCCTCGGGAATGTCGAGGTCGCTGAAGAGGTGCGGCGAGGAGGAGTAGGTCTCGAGGGGCTCGTCGATGCCCATCTCGAGCGCGCGGTTGATGAGCGCCCACTTGTGCAGGTCGTCCCAGTCCACGAAGGTGACCGCGATGCCCGTCTTGCCGGCGCGGCCCGTGCGGCCAGCGCGGTGCAGGTAGGTGTCGTGGTCGTCGGGCACGGTGTGATTGATGACGTGCGTGACGTCATTGACGTCGATGCCGCGTGCCGCGACATCCGTTGCGATCAGGATGTCTTTCTTGCCGGCCTTGAACGCGGCCATGGCGCGCTCACGCTGGTCCTGGTTGAGGTCACCGTGCACGGCGGCGGCGTTGAAGCCGCGCTCGCCCAGTTCCTCGACGAGCTTCGCGGCGGCACGCTTGGTGCGCGTGAAGATAACGGTCTTGCCGCGGCCCTCGGCCTGCAGGATGCGCGCGATCACCTCGTCCTTGTCGAGGCTGTGGGCGCGGTAGACGACGTGCTTGATGTTCGCCTGCGTGAGGCCCTCGTCGGGGTCAGTCGCGCGGATGTGGATCGGCTTGTTCATGAAGCGACGCGCGAGGGCCACGATGGGGCCGGGCATCGTCGCGGAGAACAGCATCGTGTGTCGCGTGGGGTTGGTCTGGGAGAAGAGCTTCTCGATGTCGGAGAGGAAGCCGAGGTCGAGCATCTTGTCGGCCTCGTCGAGCACCATGACCTTGACGTCCTTGAGCGAGAGCATGCGCTGGCTCGCGAGGTCGAGCAGGCGGCCCGGGGTGCCGACGACGACCTGTGCGCCCGCCTTGAGCTGCTCGATCTGGCCCTCGTAGGCCTTGCCGCCATAAATCGCGGCGACCTGGGTGGAGCGGTTGGAGGCGGCAAGCGTCAGGTCTTCCGCGACCTGCACGCAGAGCTCGCGGGTCGGCACGACGACGAGCGCCTTGACGCCGGGCTCGGGGTTGGTGCCGAGCGACTGCAGGAGGGGGAGGCCGAAGCCGAAGGTCTTGCCCGTGCCCGTCTTGGCCTGGCCGATGATGTCCTGGCCGCCGAGCCCCATGGGGATGGTCTGGGCCTGGATGGGGAAGGGCGAGAGGATGCCCTTCGACGCGAGCGCGTCAACCATGTCTGGTTCGATGCCGAGGTCGGCGAAGGTCTGCTCGACGACGGGAGCCGGCGTCGCGTCAATCTCGATTGAATCTGTGTCTGGGGTGATCTGTTCTGAAGTCACGATGAGTGTGCCCTGTTCCGAAGCGTGCGTACGCCCGCTCTTGACCTGGGGCGTAGGGAGCCTCCACCAGAAGCGGGAGGCATTACCAGCCAGTTTAGGGGATGACCGTCTGATAAGCCCCTCGACGCTAGTCTTTATGCGTGATGTCCCTCTTCGGCCGCCGACCCCGTCCGGTGCACGCACCCAAGCTCAAGCCGCGGCGCTCGTCATCCGATCAGGCCGTCAACAGGGTCAGTCTTGCCGAGCTCACGCCCGACCTGCCGCGCTATCTGGGCCAGGCGGCATCGCTGCAGCTGTCGAACTTCGAGGTCGTCTCTGGGGCCATCGCGCACTCTCCGACGACGCGAGACAAGGTCGCACTCACGCGGGTCGCCCGCGTGTCGCTCTCGAAGCTGGAGGGCCTCCTCGAGGAGATCGAGCGGGGCGGAGACCGTCCGGAAGAGCTCATGGAGTACTTCGCTGCCCCCGTCGAGTCGTTCCGTGAACGCACGCGCAGCAGCGACTGGCACGAGACCGTCGTGACGAGTTACATCACCGCCAGCATGCTGACCGACTTCTTCCTGGCCCTCGCCGACGGACTGCCTCCCGCTCCTCGCGAGCGTATCCAGAAGGTGCTCTCTGACGACCCCAGCCACATCATCGTCGAGCAGCTGCGCAGCGCGATCGACGCTGAGCCCGTGCTCGCGTCGCGCCTTGCGCTGTGGGGGCGGCGTCTCGTGGGCGACACCCTGCTCGTCGCGCGCTCGTCCCTCGCGGTGCCCGGCCGGGTTGCGCCAGACGAGGCACGGCTCGAGCCCGTCTTCACGGAACTGATCGCGGCGCACACTCGACGCATGGACGCGCTCGGGCTCACTGCCTGAGCGTTCGCGGCCTACCCGGCGCGCATCTCCCGAGGCAGACTGGGGGCATGACGACCCCCACGATCACTCTGAACGACGGCCGCGACATCCCGGCCCTCGGCCTCGGCACCTACAAGCTCACGGGCGACGAGGGCATCTCGTCCATGACCGCCGCCGTCGCATCCGGCTACCGGATGCTCGACACGGCCCTCAACTACGGCAACGAGCGCGAGGTCGGCGAGGCGGTGCGTGCCGCCGCCGGGCTTGAGCAGCCCGTCTCGCGCGAGGAACTTTTCGTCACGACCAAGCTGCCCGGTCGGCACCACGGCTTCGACGAGGCGATCGCGAGCCTCGAGGAGTCACTCGGCAACCTCGGGCTCGACTACGTCGACCTCTACCTGATCCACTGGCCCCTGCCGAAGGTTGATCGCTATGTCGATGCCTGGCGCGGCTTCATCGAGCTTCGCGAGCGCGGTCTCGCTCGGTCCATCGGGGTCAGCAACTTCACGCCGCAACACCTCACGCGACTCATCGAGGAGACCGGCGTGACGCCCGCCGTCAACCAGGTGGAGTTGCATCCGCGCTTCTCGCAGGAGCCGCTGCGTGACTTCCACAGGGAGCACGGCGTCGTGACGCAGAGCTGGAGCCCGCTCGGCTCCCGGCACGCGGACTTCGCCACCGAGCCCGCCATCGTACAGATCGCCGAAGCGCTCGGCGTAACCCCGACCCAGGTCGTGTTGCGCTGGCACGTGCAGCTCGGGGCCATCCCGCTGCCGAAGTCTGGGGACGCCGAGCGGCAGCGCGAGAATCTCGACGTCTTCGGTTTCGAACTCGACGACGAGCAGGTCGCCGCGATCAGCGCCCTCGAGTTCGGCCGGCTCTGGGACGGGGACCCCGATACCCACGAGGAGTTCTAGGCGCAGGCCCAGCCACTTCCCGGCGCGTGGGCGGCGCGCTCACAGACCGTGTCCACCATGATTGACGGATGCTGCGGCGCCACCCCATCCTGAGCCTCACGACCTTCGGCTACCTCGCCGTCGTCGCGTGGATCACGCTGGGCCCGCAACCGCTCGACGACGAAGGACGCGGCCTGCTGCTGCGGGTCATCCGGTGGCTGCAGCGCCACGATGCGACCGACTGGGTCACCTACAGCGGCGTCGAGTTCACGGCGAACGTGCTCATGTTCGTGCCCCTCGGGCTCATGTTCGTGCTGCTGCTCGGCCGCCGGCTCTGGTGGGGCGCCATCGTCCTCGCCGTCGCGCTCACGGTCGGCATCGAGGCGATCCAGCTCATGCTGCCCGAGCGGGTCGCCGACCCACGCGACCTGGCCTCGAACTCCATCGGCGCCGTCATCGGCGTCTTCTTCGCGCTCGTGATCACGTGGCCGAAGGCCGTCGCCATCCGAAGGGACGCTCGCGCGCTCCGCGCGTGAAGGCTGCGGCTTCTGGCCAAGCGCTCAGTTCGCGAGCACGGCGACGGATGCCTCGCGCACGCCCGTGATGTTCGTCACGGTCGCATGGCCCGCCCGCAGGAGTGCCGCATCCGTGCCCTCCTCCTGGTCGGCGGGAGTGTCGGAGACCTCGAGGCGTACATCGTCGTCGCCCCCGACCGCCGTGAGCGTCTGCACGATACCGAAGGCGGCGAGCTGTCCCTCCCTCAGCTCGGTCTTCGCATCGACATTCGGCACGTTGAGGTTGAAGACCGTGCCGGCCGGCTGCTCGAGCAGAAGGGGCACGAGGTGGGAGACGTGCGGTGCGGCGGCATCCCACAGGCAGGCATCCGGATCCATGCCGACGTCGAGCGAGACGGCAAGACCGCGCGCTCCGTTGACTCCTGCCGTGAGGGCCGCACCCACCGTGCCGGAGTGGAGGATCGCATGCCCCACATTCGCGCCGCGGTTGACCCCAGAGAAGACGAGGTCGGGCACGAAGCCGAAGGCGCCATGGGCGGCGATCAGCGAGATCAGGGCCGGCGCGGCGTCGACGGCGAAGACGGGGATGTCGAAGCCCTCCAGCTCACGCCGGGAGTACGGCACGCGCCCGTGGGCGTTCGCGCCCAGGATCGATGCGCTGCTGCCGCTCGACTGCTCCGAGGGGCCCGCGATGACGACATCGAGCCCAGCCTCAATCGCCATGCGGGCAAGGCTGTGCAGGCCGGGCGAATCGATTCCGTCGTCGTTCGTGATGAGTGCCGTGGTCATTGCTGTCTTCACTCCTCCTCGGCCCGTGCGGCCAGGTCTCCCGGTGTCATGGTGGTCGCGGCATCCGCCGTCTCCTGCGTCGCGGGACGCACCTCAGCGAGGGTGCGCAGTTTCTCGATCGCCTCGGCGTCGCCCGTGCCGAGTCCGTGGCGGGTCACATTGAGGGCCCCCGCCGCGGCACCGAGACGCACGGCATCGACGAGTGATTCGCCGCGCGCGATGGCCGCCGTCACGCCGGCAGTGAGGGAATCGCCCGCACCCCGCGTGTCGGCCGCCTCGAACTCGGGCATGTGCACCTCGTGGAAGGTACCGTCCTGGAGCACGAGGATCGGCTCGGGGGATCGGCTGACGATCACCGAGCGGGCGCCCTCCTGGGCCATGGCGCGCATCCCCGCCATGATGCTGTCGTCGTCGGCCTTGCTCGCGCGACCGTCGGCGAGCAACTCCTCATCGCTCACCTTGACGACATCGACACCGCCCTCGAGGGCCGCCGAGAGCCGCTCACCGGCGAGGTCGACGATGACGGTGCAGCCGGCGGCACCGAGATCTGTGGCAAGTCGGCGATACACCTCGGCAGGGAGCGTCTCATCTCCGGCCGGGCCGCTCAAAATGACGGCGTCAGCACCGACCGCCTCGCGAAGCGTGAGGGTGTAGAGCTCGTCGAGGGTGTGCCTGTCGAGGGGCGAGCCGTCGATCTCGACGATCGATTCGCGTTCGCCGCCACGCCGGTCGTGCACATAGCCGCCGCCGTTGCCGTCGACCTTGACGGCCTCGACCGTGAATCCCTCATCCGATAGGAGAGGGCCGAGCACGGTGCCGCCCTCGCCAATGAGGGCGCAACACATCGTGACCTCGACGCCCATGCGCCGGAGCATCCGGCCCTGCCAGACACCCTGGCCTCCCGCGTGGAGGTGCAATTCGTCGCCAGCGCCATGGTTCTCGACCGTGACGGTGAGGAAAGGGGATGGAGCAAAGATCACCACGCGGCTCATGGTCGCGACGTTAGGACCGCTCCCTTGAAGGCGGCTGGATGCGCGGCACCCGCTTTGGGTGAGGTGGCGCTCCTAGCCCTTGGCGAGCTTCTCGAAGAGCTGCTCGTCGGCCGCGATGCGGCGTTTCGGAAGGACTAGGCCAGCGATGAGCGCGACGACGGGACCTGCTGCGATCGAGGCGACCCAGATCCAGCCGCCGTCGAAGGGCAAGCCGAGCCACGTGAGCGCACTCCAGACGACGGCTGACACCGCCGTGCCGATCGCAGCGAGGAGCGCGGCCCCCCGAAGCTCGCGCCGTGGCAGGGCGAAGTGCACCGCGAGCGAGAGGATGAGTCCGCCGAGCACGGCGAACAGCATCTCCATGCTCACGCTACGAAACCCACCCGGCGGGGGTTCTCGGCACCGATCTCGAGGTAACCGAGCGAGGCGACCGGCACGACATAGAGGCTGTCCTTGTCGTCCTTGAGACTGAAGTACTTCGCGTCGGTGTCGAGGGCCTGCGCCACGACCGCCTGGATGTCCGCCGCGGACTGGCTCGACTCGAAGCTGATCTCGCGGGCGCTGTTGATGATGCCGATTCGAATTTCCACGTGCCCAGAGTACGACATGGCGCCCCGCGACGAGCCGGCGTTCGTCCACGGCGCAATGGGGGCGTCGTGTCGGTGGCCGCCGCTAGCGTTGAGGCATGCGAGATGAGGTGCGTGATGTGGTCGACGACGCTGCACCCACCCACCTCGACATCCCCATGCTGGACGACGCGCAGCGAGCCGTGCTCGCCCTGCCGCCCGGCGTCTCCGCCGCGGTCGTCGGTGCACCGGGCACGGGCAAGACCACGGCCATGGTCGAACTGGCCGCCCACCGCATCCTCGACCTCGGCTGGGACCCGACCGAGGTGCTCGTACTGACCTCGAGCCGAGTGTCGGCGACCCGCCTGCGCGACCGACTGGCGCTGCGCGTCGCGCGTCCCACGACGGGGCCACTCGCCCGCACCGTGAACTCCCTGGCCTTCGACATCGTGGGCGCGGCCGCCCGCGCCGATGGTCGGCCGCGCCCCACCCTCATCACCGGTGGTGAGCAGGATGCCGACCTGGCCGGGTTGCTCGAGGGCCATATCGAGGATGGCGCAGGCCCTCGCTGGCCCGAGCACCTCAGCGCCGATGTACGACGCACCCGCGGGTTCCGCACGGAGCTCCGTGAGCTGCTCATGCGGAGCACGGAACACGGCATCTCGCCCGCCCGGCTGAAGACACTCGGTCTCGAGCGCGACCGTCCCGAGTGGGTCGCCGCGGGTGAGCTCCTGGCCGAATATCACGACGTGCTCGGCCTGCAGCGGCCCCACCAGCTCGACTCGACAGAACTCGTGGAGCGCGCCGTGCGCGAGCTTCAGCGCGGCCGGCCGGGCGACATCGCGGCGCCCCTGCGCCTCGTGCTCGTCGATGACGCGCAGGAGGCGACCCGTTCGACGCTCAGCGTGCTCGCCGCACTCGCCGAGCGCGGCACGGCGGTCGTCGCGTTCGGCAACCCCGACACGGCGGCCAACGCGTTCCGAGGGGGCGAGGCGGATGCCCTTGGCCAGCTCTCCCAGGTGCTGGGCGTCGAGACACGGCTGCTCGAACTCGGCACGGTGCATCGGCAGGGCGCGCTCCTCACCCGCTTCGTGTCGTCCGTCACCGCCCACATCGGCACCGCTGGCCTCACAGGCCAGCGCGGGGCCACGACCGCCGAGCCCTCCGAGGGTTCGATCGCGCTCGTGGAGGCCCCCACGCCATCGCGCGAGCGTTCCGCGATCGCGCGGAGGTTGCGCGAGCGGCACCTCATGCACGGTGTCGCCTGGTCTGACATGGCCGTCATCGTGCGCAGTGGCGCCCAGGTGCCGGCGATCGCTCGAGCGCTCTCGCTCGCGGAGGTGCCCACGCGCACGACACTCGCCGCGCGCCCGCTTCGCGACGATGGTGCGGCGCGAAGCCTCCTGGGCGTGGTCGACATCGGCATGGGGCGCACGCCGCTGACAGCCGCGGCGGCGGCAGACCTGCTGCTCGGCCCGTTCGGGCAACTCGACCGGCTCGACCTTCGTCGGCTTCGGCTCGCGCTGCGAGCGGAGGAGATCACGGGCGGCGGCGACCGAGGCGCGGATGCGCTGATCGTCGAGGCACTTGAGGGGCCCGGGCGCTTCGCCACGATCGACCACCGTTCGGCCCGCCGGGCCGAACGCCTGGCGGCGACGCTGGCTGCCGTACGGCAGGCACACGACGACGACGCCTCCATCGAGGAGCTGCTGTGGCTCGCATGGGAACGCAGCGGCCTGCACCGACGCTGGTACGACGACGCGATGGGCAGCGGCATCGTCGCCGACGAGGCACACCGCAATCTCGACGGCATCGTGGCCCTGTTCTCGGCGGCCAAGCGCTTCGTGGAGCGAGATCCCGGCGCCCCCGCGCGGGTGTTCCTCGACGATGTGCTCGACGCCGACGTGCCCGAAGACACGCTCTCGCCGCAGGCGCGGGGCGAGGCCGTGCTCGTCACCACGTCCTCGGGAGTCGTGGGGCTCGAGTTCGACACGGTGGCCCTCGCCGGCGTGCAGGAGGGCGTCTGGCCGAACCTTCGCATCCGGGGCACCCTGCTCGGGGCGCAGGACCTCGCGCGCGCGGCCGCCGGCGACACCGCGACGCTCGATGAACGTCGCCTCGTGCGCGATGACGAACTCCGCATGTTCGCGCTCGCCGCGTCACGCTGCCGTCGCGAAATCATCGTGAGCTCCGTTGCGAACGACGACGAGGCGCCGAGCGTGTTCTTCTCCCTCGTGCCGGATGGCGCCGCGAGACTCGACGCCACCTCCCCGATCCCGCTGTCGCTCCGCGGGCTCACGGGCCGCCTGCGGCACGAGCTGTCGCGCAGGGACGGCTCCGCCGCCTCGCGCGACGCCGCCGCCGCGGCCCTCGCGCACCTCGCCGACGAGGCGGTCCCCGGGGCGGACCCCGGAGACTGGCACGGTCTCCTCACGCCGTCGACGACCGAGCCCGTCTTCGACGACGACGAGCAGGTTCCCGTCTCGCCCTCGCGGCTCAGCGCCTTCGAGGAGTCCCCGCTCGACTGGTTCATCGACTCGCTCTCCGGCTCCGCTCCCAGCACCGCCATGAGCATCGGCACGATCGTGCACTGGGCGATGGAGACGAGCGAGGACACGAGCGTTGAAGGGGTGTGGCAGGCCATCGAATCGAGGTGGAGCGAACTCGTCTTCGAGGCACCGTGGCTCGCAGAGAAGGAACGTGCGGCCACCCGAGCGCTCGCGGCGGGGGTCGCCGAGTACCTCGGTGACTTCACGCGGGAGCGCAAGGAACTCATCGGTGCCGAGAGTCGCTTCGAGCTCGATGTCGATCGTGCCCGCGTGCGCGGCTCGATCGACCGGGTCGAACGCTCACCCGACGGAAGCGTCGTCATCGTCGACCTCAAGACCGGTAGGCCTGAGACGAAACAGAGTGTGCTCGACGCGCATCCGCAGCTTGCCGCCTACCAGCTCGCGTACGCGGAGGGTCTCCTCGACGAGGCGCTCGCGCCGCACGGCGGGCACGCGCCCGGGGGAGCGAAGCTCCTCTTCGTGAAGGAGGGTGTCGGAGGCAAGTCCTACCGTGAGGGCATGCAGGCACCACTCACGCCGGAGCAGCTCCAGGAGTTCCGCGAGCGCATCGCCATCGCTGCGCGTGGCATGGCGGCGGCCGCGTTCCAGGGCAGCCGCGAGATCGATGACCGCCGACCGGGAGCCGCCGCGCGGCGCCTGCACCGGGTGAGGGCGGTGACGAGTGACTGACCTGCTCATTAGCGAGCGCGAAGGCCAGGATGCCGCTCGGCCCGCCGCGGCCATCAGCGCCGACACGATTGCCGACACGCTCGGCCACCATCGGCCGACGCCGCAGCAACGCGCCGTCATCGAATCGCCGCTCGGCCCGGCGCTCGTCGTCGCGGGAGCCGGCAGCGGCAAGACCGAGACCATGGCCGCACGCGTGCTCTGGCTCGTCGCGAACGGCCACGTCGCGCCCGGGCAGATCCTCGGCCTTACCTTCACGCGCAAGGCGGCGGGAGAGCTCGGGGAGCGCATCCGCCAGCGCCTCGACGAACTCGACAGGCAGGGCCTCGTGCCGGGCGAGCGCGATCCCTTCGATTCCCCGAGCGTCGCGACCTACAACTCCTTCGCCAACACCATCTACCGCGACAACGCCCTGCTGCTCGGGCGGGAACCAGACGGAGACGTGCTGGGCGAGGCATCCGCATGGCAGCTCGCGCGCAGGATCGTGACGCAGAGCAGCGACGAACGGCTCGGCCTGCTCGGCAAGAGCGTCGACGTCATCACGAAGGCGGTGCTCGAGGTCAGCCACGGCCTCGTCGAGAACATCGCAGAGCCCGATGCCGTCGTGGCCATGGCGGGGGAGTTCGCGGCACTCGAGGAGCTTCCGCTCGGCGGCCGCGGCGAGTTCCGTGATGTCATGAAGCAGGTCGGAGCCGTCGGGGCACTGCCAGTGCTCATCGAACTCGCGCAGCAGTTCCAGGCGGCAAAGGCGGCCCGCGGTTTTGTCGAGTACTCAGACCAGGTCGCCCTCGCGCTCGACCTCGTGCGGGGTGTGCCCCGGATTCGCGAGGAACTCCGTGACCGTTACCGGGTCGTGCTGCTCGACGAATACCAAGACACGAGCGTCGTGCAGACCTGGCTGCTCGCCGAACTCTTCGGCGACCACGCGGTCATGGCGGTCGGCGATCCGCACCAGTCGATCTACGGATGGCGCGGCGCGAGCTCGGCGAACCTCGAGGACTACGCGCGGCAGTTCGCGGGCCCGGAGGGTGGCGTCCAGCAGTACTCGCTGAGCACGAGCTGGCGCAACGGCACGCGCATCCTGGACGCCGCGAACGTTATCGTCGAGCCGCTCACCGCCGCGACGCGCGTGCAGGTCGAGCGCCTCGCGCCCTCACCGGCCGCCTCCCATCACGCGGTCGAATCCGCCTTCGAGGAAGACCTCGCTGGGGAGGCCGACACCGTCGCCCGCTGGCTCGCCCAGCGCCTCAGGGAACCGGTCATCGAGGGCGGCACGCCCCGGCAGGCGACCGCCGCCATGCTCTTCCGCACCCGTCGCACGCAGCGCGCCTTCGTGGAGGCGCTGCGCCAGCACGGCGTTCCCTTCCACGTGCTCGGTGTCGGCGGGCTGATGGAGGAGCCCGAGGTGGCCGACCTCGTCTGTGCGCTCACCGTGCTGTCCGATCCATCCGCCGGGTCGGAACTCGTGCGCCTGCTCGCGGGCCCTCGCTGGCGCATCGGCGCCCGCGACCTCCACGGGCTGCGACGCATCGCATCCGTGCTCAGTCGGCGCGACTTCGCCCAGCGCAGGCTCGACGACGACGTCGTGCAGCGACTGCGGGACTCGGTCGCCGACGACGAGGGTGCATCGCTCGTCGAGGCGCTCGACTTCCTTGCGACGGCGAAGCCGGACCATTCGCTCATCACGGGCCTCAGCGAGGTCGGCGTCGGACGGATGCGCGAGGCCGGAACCCTGCTCGCACGCCTGCGCGGCCGTGCCGGTCTCGACCTCCTCGACCTCGTGACGATGTGCGAGCAGGAGCTCATGATCGACGTCGAGGTCGCATCCAATCCCGATCGGGTGCTCGGCCGGGCGCCGCTCGACGCCTTCTACGACGCGCTGGCCAACTATCTCGCCGTCGACGATGCGCCGAGCCTCCGCAGCTTCCTCGCGTGGTTGCGCGAGGCCGAATGGCGCGACAACCTGGCTCCCCGTCCCGAGGAACCAGAGCCGGGCGTCGTGCAGCTCATGACGATCCACGGCTCGAAGGGACTCGAACGCGACATCATCGTCGTGCCCCGCATGGTCGAGGGCGAACTGCCGGCGACCCCGCTCGAGGGCACGGGGGCGTGGCTCGGCTTCGGCAGGCTCCCGTGGGAGTTCCGCGGCGACGCCGCCGAACTCCCGACCCTGGACTGGCGCACAGCGACGACCCGCAAGCAACTCGTCGAGACGATCAAGGTGTTCAAGGCCACGGTCGGCGAGCACCAGGAGCGTGAGGAGAGACGGCTCGCCTACGTTGCCGTCACCCGTGCACGGCACCGGCTCCTGCTGACCGGGTCGTTCTGGTCTGGCCAGACGAAGGCGCGGCGCCCCAGCCGCTACCTCCTCTCGCTCGCGGATGCCGGCATCGTGGCGCCGCCGCCAGAGGTACCGCAGAACGAGAGCGACCCCGGCACGACCGACGACCTCGTCTTCACCTGGCCGGAGGATCCCCTCGGAGGGCGCCGAAGGAACGTCGAGGACGCCGCCGAGCGCGTGCGCGCCGCGCGTGTCCAGCGCGCCGCAGGTGTAGCCCTCGACGAGGGCAGGTGGCAGGCCGACCTCGAGCTGCTCCTTGAGGAGCGGCGCGTCCGAGGACGCAAGGATGCCCAGAGCGAGACGCCCGTGCGCGTGCCCGCGTCGCGGTTCAAGGACTACGTCACGGCTCCTGATGAGACTGCGGCCGAATTGCGGCGCCCCATGCCCGAGCGGCCCTACCGCGCAACGCGACTCGGCACGCTCTTCCACGAGTGGGTCGAGCACCGCTACGGCGTGCACGGGGCGCTTGAAGAGATCGACGCCTTCCCCGGCGAACTCGATATGGAGGAGGGCGCGGACGAGGTCACACAGGAAGCGCAGCTGGAGGTGCTCAAGCGCACCTTCGAGGCGTCCCGCTGGGCGGGCATCACGCCCCTCGAGGTCGAACGGGAGATCCACCTTCCCCTCGCGGGCCGCATCGTCGTCTGCAAGATCGACGCGGTCTACGAGACAGAGCCGGGCGCCGACGGCCAGGCACGCTACGAGGTCGTCGACTGGAAGACCGGAAAGGCGCCCCGCGACGACCGGGAGCTCGAAGACCGGCAACTGCAGCTCGCGCTCTATCGCCAGGCCTACGCCGAATGGAAAGGCATCGAGGCATCCCGCATCGACGCGGTGTTCTACTACGTCGCCGACGACGCGATCATCAGCCCGCGACGCATCTTCGAGAAGGATGAGCTCGAGCGACTCTGGCTGGAATCGCAGGAGCGAGGCAAGGGCAACTGAGCGCCCGCGCGCTATGACGAGACCGCGCTAGGAATGACGCGCGCTATGACTGGGCGTCGCCGCGCCGCTCTCGCTCGTCGAGCATCGCCTCGACCTCGTCAACCGCCATCACCGGCATGGTCTCGTGCGTGATCTTCGTATCCATGTCGGTCTCGACACGGTCCATGAGCGCGTGGAGCAGTGCGACCGCGTCATCAACGATCGCGGTGCTGCGTTCCTGCTTGCCGTGCAGCAGCCACTTCGCCAGTTCGAGCTCCGAATACAGGCGGGCGCGCTGCGCGATCTGTCGATCGCTCGAGCCGCGCGCCACCTGGTAGGCATCGAGCGCCGACTCCGCGACGGCAGGGTCGCGGGCGGCGAGCAGCCACGCAAGATCGCGCGCCGGGTCGTCGACCGAGAGCGCGTGCCATCCGTTGACCCCAGACACCTCATTGCCCGAGCGCAGGAAGGATTCTGCCGTCATGGCGCCATTGATGACGGTGGGCATGAACTGCCACAGCGCCGAATCCTCCGTGGCGCGTTCCCACCGGCGCAGCAGGGCGACGGGAACAAGGTTGGTCGCGGCAGCCCGGTCGAGCACACCGACGAGCGAGCGCAAGCACTCCTGGGGCGAGCGTACGGGAAGGCCGGAGTCGCCCACGAAGCTCGTGGGGAGCGTGTGGATCGCGGCGATGGCACGGCCGATCGAGGTCGCGAGGCCCTCGCCGGCGGGGATGGCGTCGAGGTGCACCCGATCGCCGTAGACGAACTCTGTCACGACCGCGCGCGTGGTGCCGACAGGGGTCTGGCCCGCGACGCGCGTCACCTCGAAGGGCAGGCGACCGCGCACTCCGACGCTCAGGGCGCGCAGCGCCGTCATGTCGGCCTGCTGCTCGAGTTCGGCACGCTCGGAACGCGGAACGCGCACGATCCAGTGGCGTCCGTCGGTGCCTGTGACGACGGCGGAGTCGAAGTCGCTCTCGTCGCCGGAGTCGTAGCCGCCCACCTCCCTGGCGTCCAGTCCTTCGACGGCGGCGGTGGCCAAGGCGGCTAAAGTGAGATGCGATCTGGCCATACAGACAGGCTAGGTCGATTCGGGTCGCCTCGGGCAGAACGCCACGCGAAAGGCGGATGCCCAACCACGCCATTCAACGAGATTGGTTCCGCATGCCACAGCCGATGCCGGCGCGCCTTCCCGTCTGGCGCTCCGGGCTCGATCGCGACGTGCCGACCCGCCTGCGCTCTGACGCGATCCCGGCACTGCTTGCGGACCCCGCGACCCGTGCCATCGTCGTCCGCCGTGGCGCAGCCCTCGTCGACTCCGGTTCGCTCGCGCTCCTCGCGGCATCCGAGATCCCCGCAGAGCTGATCGAGAGCGCCGACGCCCTCGTCTACCTGGGGCGCACGATCGAACAGCAGGGGAGCCTCCCTGGAGGCGCCGCTGTGCTGGCGATCGCGGTGCCGCGCGACGTCGAGCAGATTCCCTCCGCGCCCTCCGCCGCGAACTGGCAGAACCTCCGTTCGCTCGGCACTTCGGCCACCCCGCTCGACGTTGAACTGCTGACGCAGGCGGTCGCGCTGTTCAACTGGCACAGCTCGCACCGCTTCTCGCCGCGCACCGGCCAGCCGACGGAGGTTGTGCAGGCGGGCTGGGTGCGCCGCGGTGTCGATCCTGAGCACGACATCTATCCCCGAATCGACCCTTCGATCATCGTGGCGGTGCTGGATGATTCCGACCGCCTCCTGCTCGGCTCGAATGCGCAGTGGGAGTCGAACCGCTTCTCGCTTCTCGCGGGCTTCGTGGAGCCCGGCGAGTCGCTCGAAGGCGCGGTCGAGCGGGAGGTGCTGGAGGAGAGCGGGCTCTGGGTCACCGACTTCGAGTACCTGGGTTCGCAGCCCTGGCCCTTCCCCGCGTCGCTCATGCTGGGATTCACAGCGCGGGTCGATGCCTCGCGCGAATCCCGACTGACGCCGGATGGCGAGGAAATCCTCGAGTTGCGCTGGTTCAGTCGCGAAGAGCTGGCGGCGTCGCTCGACGACATCATCCTTCCCGGCCGTGTCTCGATTGCCCGCGCCATCATCGAGCACTGGTACGGCGGCGAGATCGTCGACGGCACCGCGGTGGGCAGGGCTCGATGAACGAGCCACCGAGCGCGGATGCCCTGCTCGCGCACCTCGATGAGGAACAGCGCGAGGCGGCGCAGGCGACCCACGGCCCCGTCTGCATGCTCGCGGGTGCGGGAACCGGAAAGACGACCGCGATCACCCACCGGATCGCCTATGGCGTCGCATCCGGTGTCTATGCCCCCAACCGGGTCATGGCGCTCACCTTCACGGCCAAGGCGGCGGGGGAGCTGCGCGCCCGCCTCGCTCGGCTCGGGGCGGGAGGCGTCTCTGCCCGCACCTTCCACGCGGCCGCCCTCTCCCAGCTGGGCTACTTCTGGCCGCAGGTGATCGGCGGCGCGATGCCGCGCATCCTTGAGAGCAAGGGCCGGATGCTCGGGCAGGCGGCAGAACGCCTGCGGCTGCGGCTCGACACGGCAACGCTGCGCGACCTCGCTGCGGAGATCGAGTGGCGCAAGGTCTCGCGCCTGAGCCTCGCGGAGTACGCGGAGGCGGAGCGCACCCTCCCGCAGCAGCTGGACCTCGAGAAGATGCTCGCGATGCATCAGGCCTACGAGGACCTCAAGGACGAGCGGCGCCAGCTCGACTTCGAAGACGTGCTGCTGGCGACGGCCGGGATGGTCGAGTCGGAGCCGCGGGTCGCCGAGCAGGTGCGGGAGCAGTATCGCTTCTTCGTCATCGACGAGTACCAAGACGTCTCGCCCCTGCAGCACTACCTGCTACAGCTCTGGCTCGGGGACCGCCGCGACGTCTGCGTCGTCGGCGACGCGAGCCAGACGATCTACTCCTTCGCTGGCGCCTCCTCCCGCTTCCTGCTGCGCTTCCCCTCTGACTATCCGGATGCCACGGTCGTACGGCTCGAGCGCAACTACCGTTCACTCGCCCCCATCATCGAGACCGCGAACCGCCTCATGCGTGATCGGCCGGGAGCCCTGATGCTGCATCCCGCACCGCTCGCGAAGGGGGTCGCTTCGACGGCGGAACCTCCCGCCGTCACCGCGTACGACAATGACATGGCGGAGGCTCGGGCGACCGCCCGTGCCATCGCGGCCGAGATCGCCGCGGGCACGCGCCCGCAGGACATCGCGGTGCTCTACCGGGTGAACTCGCAGGCGGTCGCGATCGACACCGCGCTCGCCGACGTGGGCGTGAGCACCAGGGTGACGGGCGCGACCCGGTTCTTTGAACTTCCCGAGGTCAAGCAGGCGGTCATGATGCTGAAGGGTGCGGCGGTCGGCGGCACCCCCGAGCCGCTCTTCAAGACCGTCAGCGACGTGCTGCGCTCACTCGGCTGGACCCAGGAGGAGCCCGAGGGCAGGGGCGCCGTGCGCGACCGATGGGAGTCGCTCAACACGATCATGGCGCTCGCGGAGGAGGCGGGCCGGGGCGCCACCCTGCGATCCTTCGTCGACGAGCTCAGTCATCGCGCCGCGACCCAGAACGAGCCCACCCAGCGCGCCGTCACGCTCGCGACGATCCACGCGGCGAAGGGCCTCGAGTGGGCGAGCGTCTACCTCATCGGGCTCAGCGAGGGGCTGCTGCCGATCAGTTACGCCAAGGATGACGAGGCCATCGAGGAGGAGCGCCGCCTGCTCTATGTGGGCGTTACGCGAGCACGGGAGCGCCTGCACCTGTCGTGGTCGCGGGGGCAGCAGCGGGCCGGCGACCGCCGGTCGAGTCGCTTCCTGGGGGAGTTGCGCAGCCGCACTCCGGATGCATCTGCCAGGCGGTCGTAGTCCGCAGCCCGCTCGCGGCATCCACCGTCACTGAGTTCACGTTTCGCGGTGCCCCCGTGTCGAGCCGCCGTTCCACGAGCCTCATGACCTGGCACACGAGTTCTCCCGCGAAGAGGGGGGTATCGACCGCGGCCGCCCGCCCCCAGAGCTGGGCCGCCATGGCGGGCCACGCAGCGTCATCGTCGCGGCGGTGCAGTTCGAGGCACTGCAGGCATGCGCTCTGGCCGGGTTCGATGAGCGGGCCGAGGCGAGCCGATCTGTCTCCGAGCAGCACGGGCAGGTGCGGCACGTCGAGGCTCAGCCAGCGAGCCCGGTCGGCGGGGTCGACAACGAAGTGGGCCACAACGATCGCGAGGTCCGGTCGATCGTGCTCGCCGGCATCCCGCAGCAGCATCCCGCGCTCCTCGAGCACATAGCGGATGCGGTCGGCGGTCGGGCCGACGCCCGTCACGACGATGTCGCGCGGTCGCAACGGGGCGTCCGTCTCGGCGGCGGGCACGAGTGCGGGGGCGACCCGCCGAAGCAGCGCGGCTGTCTCATCGGGCGTCGCACCGGCCGTCTCGGCGAGGAGGGCGAGCGCGGCATCCGTCGTGCCGCCGACGAGTGCCGCGAGCATCCGCTCCTCGGCATTCGTGACGGATTCGAGCACGACGATGGCCCTGTCGACGCCGATCTGCAGGCTGTCGGGGGATCGCCACACGAGGGGGAGTCGGGGGTCGAGTCTCAGGGGCACATCGCGATGATGAGGCAAACCCGTGAGGGGTGGACAGAGTTTTCCACAGGGGAGGCGGCTCAGGCCTCGTGCGGGCGGTCCCCGCTCTCGTCGCCCAGCAGGTCCTCGATCGCGCGGTCGATGTCGTCGAGCTGCGGCTCTGTGTCGGTCAGCCGCGCGACGAGGGCGTCGGGGTTGTCGACGTCGTCCGAGGTCGGCAGCAGGTCGGGGTGCGACCAGAGGGAGTCGCGCTTCTCGGCGCCCACCGCATCCGTTACCTTCTGCCACATGGCGGCGGCTTCGCGCAGGCGTCGCGGGCGCAGCTCGAGGCCGACGAGCGTGGCGAAGGCCGACTCGGCGGGGCCGCCTGCCGCACGCCGACGGCGCACCATCTCGGCGATCGCGCCGCTCGAGGGCAGGCGCGTCGTGGCCTGCGCGGTGACGACGTCGACCCAACCCTCGATGAGGGCGAGGAGGGTTTCGAGCTTGGCGAGTGCCGCGATCTGGGCGTCGGACTTCGGCGGGATGAGTGCGCCGCTCGCGAGCGCCTCGCGCAGCTGCTCGGGGTTTGAGGGGTCGAGGTCGGCGGCGAGATCCTGCAGCGGCTCCGTGTCGATGTGGATGCCGCGCGCGTATTCCGTGATGGAGGTCATGAGCTGCAGCCGCAGCCATTTGGCGTGACGGAAGAGGCGCGCGTGCGCGAGTTCCCGCACCGAGAGGTAGAGCTGCACCTGGTCGGCCGCGATGTCGAGCCCCTCGCCGAATGCCGCCACGTTCTGCGCCACGATCGCCGCCTGGTGTTCGGACGATGAGGCGGATGCGCCAAGCAGCGGGATGCCGATGTCGCCGCCCGAGACGACCTCTGTCGAGAGCTGCCCCACGACATGGCCGAGCTGCATCGCGAAGAGGGTGCCACCCACGTTGCGCATGAGCTGGCCGGCGTTGGCCAGCATGCCGGAGAGCTCTTCGGGCGCCTGCTCGCGAAGCACCTCGGTGAGTGCATCCGCGATGCTCGTCGCGACGGGCTCGGCGAGCTGGGTCCAGACCGGCATGGTCGACTCGACCCACGCCTCGCGACTGAGGATGTGGGGTTCTGCGGTGAGTTCTGCGATCGACGTGACCTCACCGAGCCAGAGGGCGGCGACGCCGAGCACCTGCTGCAGCGCCTCTCGGTCGGCGGGGGTCACAGGTGTGCTCGTCGACGCCGAGATCGCCTTCGCCTGGTCGAGCGCGAGGTCCCAGTTGACGCCGTCACCGCTGTGGCGCAGCGCCCCTTGAAGCTGGTTGATCATCTGGGCGATCAGGGCGGGGTCGTCGGGGAGGCCGGCGGCGCCCGCAAGGCGGCTCGGGTCGATCTCCCCGTTGCCGGAGAGCAGCTCCCTGAGCATGTCGCGGAGTTCGTCGCCCGGGTCGCGCTGGGAATCGTCAGCCATGCCGACTACGCTAGCCGCTGCATGCCCCGGGGTCCCTGTGTTTTGCCCCGAGGCGGTTGTCTCACCTGTGCGCCCGTGGCGAACAGACCACGAAAGGACCACGGTGTCGCTCTTCCCCTCGCCCGCTGAGCGGGAGCACGGTCGTGGTGCGCCGCAGGCACGGTTCGGGTGGTGGCTCCTTGTTGTCGCCCTCGTCGCGGCCATCGTGCTCTCCTTCGTGCCGACTCCGTATGTGATCCAGGAGCCGGGGCCCGTCTACGACACCCTCGGCACGGTCGAGATCGACGGCGATGAGACCGAACTGATCGACATCGATGCCGAGACCTATGAGACGAGCGGATCCCTCGACCTGCTCACGGTCAGTGTCGTCGGCAGTCGCGCGACCCGCACGGGCTGGTTCTCCGTCATCAGCGCGTGGTTCGACCGCAGCCGCTCGGTCGTGCCCCTCGATTCGGTGTATCCCGAGAACACGAGCTTCGAGGAGGCCGAGGAGGCCAACCGCGTCGAGATGGAGAATTCGCAGCGCGAGGCGGTCGCGGCGGCCCTTCGCGAGCTCGGCCACGAGGTCGAGGGCACCCTCACGATCGCGAGCGTCGCCGAGGGCTATCCCGCAGAGGGGCTGATCGAGCCGGGCGACGTCATCGTCGCGGTCGATGGGACGGCCTACTCGGATGTCTCGACCCTGCGTTCGGCGTTTGCCGCCCATGGCACGCGGACCCCGGCCACGGTCACCGTGCTTCGCGACGGCGAGCAGTTCGACGTCGAGATCACGCCCGTCATGTCGGAGGGTGAGGAACCGATCCCGGTCGTCGGGGTCGGTGTGCAGGTCGACTACGAGCTTCCCGTGGATGTGGAGATCACCCTCGACAGCGTCGGCGGTCCGTCCGCTGGCCTCATGTTTGCCCTCGGCATCATGGACAAGCTCACGCCGGGCCAGCAGACGGGCGGGGAGCACATCGCTGGCACGGGAACCATCACGGCCGACGGTCGCGTGGGAGCCATCGGCGGTGTGCGCCAGAAGATGTACGGTGCTGCGCGTGCGGGCGCGGAGTGGATGTTCGTGCCCGAGCGGAACTGCGCCGAGACAATCGGCCACGAGCCGCAGAACCTGCGGGTGATCGCGGTCGAGACGCTCAGCGACGCGGTGACGGCGCTTGACGCGATCAGCGAGGGCGACGCCGAGTCGCTGCCCTCCTGCGGCTGAGGTCGCGCGGCGGCATCCATGCTTTCCGCGTTAAGCTAGGCCGTACCCCGCCCGAGCACCGAGTGCAGCACCGAGCCAGGAGTACCGCTTGACTTCCGCAACTTCACAGACACCCGAAACGCGACGGCGAGGAACACTCGTCATCACGGCGGTGATCATCGCCGCGGTAGTGCTCCTCTTCTTCGTCTTCGCGGGGCTCTACACCGACTGGCTCTGGTTCCAGCAACTCGGCTTCGAGTCGGTGCTCATCACGCAGTGGCTCGCGACCGCCGTCATGTTCCTCATCGGGTTCTTCGGCATGGCCCTGCCCGTCTGGCTCAGCATCGAGATCGCCTTCCGTCGGCGACCGGTGTACGCCAAGCTCAATGCGCAGCTCGACCGCTACCAGGAGGTCGTCGAGCCGCTGCGTCGACTGGCAACCTTCGGCATCCCGGTCGTCTTCGGCTTCTTCGCGGGTATCGCTTCGGCGACCCGCTGGGAGCAGGCGCTCATGTGGCTCAACCGCACCCCCATGGGTGAGACCGACCCACAGTTCGGCCTCGACATCTCCTTCTACCTCTTCGAGCTGCCCTTCTATCAGGGCATCGTGACCTTCGCGTCGGCGGTCGTCATCATCTCCGCCCTCGCGGCGCTTGCGACGAGCTACCTCTACGGCGCCATCCGGGTCAGCGGCCGAGAGGTGCGCATCTCCAAGACGGCGCGCATCCAGCTCGCCATCACCGGTGCGATCTACCTGCTGCTGCAGGCGGTCTCGTTCTGGCTCGACCAGTACGCGACGCTCTCTGAGACGAGCAGCGGCCTGCTCTACGGCGCTTCCTACACCGACGTCAACGCCGTGATCCCCGGTAAGGCGATCATCGCCGGCGTCGCCGCATTCGTCGCAATCCTCTTCATCGTCACGGCGGTCATCGGGCGCTGGCGTCTGCCGATCATCGGCACTGCGCTGCTCATCGTCGTGTCGATCCTCGTGGGCAGTGTCTACCCGTGGATCGTGCAGCGCTTCCAGGTCGAGCCGAGCGTGCGTTCGCTCGAGGCCGAGTACCTGGAGCGCAACATCGAGGCGACGCGCGCCGCCTACGGCGTGAGCGAGGTCGTCGAGACGCCGTACTCGGCGACGACGGATGCCGAGCCCGGCCAGCTCCGCGGCGACGCGGAGACGACGGCGAGCATCCGAATCCTTGACCCCGCGCTCGTGTCTGACTCGTTCCGCCAGCTCGAGCAGATCCGCCAGTACTACTCCTTTGCCGACCACCTCGATGTTGACCGTTATGAGGTTGACGGCGAGGTGCAAGACACGGTCATCGCGGTGCGCGAGGTCAACGCGGCCAACACTGGTGGCAGCAACAGCCGCTACAACGAGACCTTCGTCTACACGCACGGTTTCGGCGTCGTCGCGGCGGCTGGCAACCAGCGCACGCCAGACGGGATGCCCGAGTTCATCCAGTCGGGCATCCCGAGCACTGGTGTGCTTGGCGAGTACGAGCCGCGCATCTACTTTGGTGAGGAGTCGCCGCTCTACTCGATCGTCGGTGCCCCAGAGGGCGCTCCCGAGATCGAACTCGACTACCCGGCAGGTGGCGAGAACAGCGACCGTAACGCAACGACGACCTACCAGGGCGACGGCGGGCCGAAGCTCGACAACATCTTCAAGCAGCTCGTCTACGCCATCAAGTTCCAGTCGGAGCAGATCGTGCTGTCGGATGCCGTCAACGAGGAATCGCAGATCCTCTACGACCGCGATCCCCGCGATCGGGTGCAGAAGGTTGCGCCGTACCTGACGCTCGACAGCGAGGCCTACCCTGCAGTCGTTGACGAAAAGGTCGTCTGGATCGTCGATGGCTACACGACAAGCGCCGAGTATCCCTACTCCGACGTGCAGGCGCTCAGCGAGGCGATCGTCGACACCTACACGGAGGAGCCGCTCGTCGCGCTCGACCAGATCAACTACATCCGCAACTCGGTCAAGGCGACGGTTGACGCCTACTCTGGCGAGGTCACGCTCTACGCGTGGGACGAGGAGGACCCCGTCCTCGCGACCTGGCAGAAGATCTTCCCGACCACGCTGAAGCCGGCCAGTGAGATGAGCGAGGACCTGCGTTCGCACGTGCGCTACCCGGCCGACCTCTTCAAGGTGCAGCGTGCCATCCTGGGCACGTACCACGTGACAGATGCGAACTCGTTCTATTCGGGTGACGACGCGTGGGTGACCCCGCCGGAGCCCACCGCGAGTGCCGCGGCCGCGAAGTCGCAACCGCCGTACTACCTGTCGATGCAGCTCCCCGGAATGGAAGAGCCGGCGTTCAGCCTTTACAGCACCTACATCCCGCGTTCCTCGGGTGAGGGAACCCGAAACGTCTTGACCGGCTACCTCGCGGTCAATGCGGATGCGGGTGAGAACTACGGTGAGTTCACGCTGCTCACGCTGCCGAAGGATGACACGGTTCCCGGCCCGGGCCAGGTGCAGAACAACTTCAACGCCGACCCGGTCGTATCGAGGGACCTCAACATCCTCAACCAGGGCTCGACGACGGTGCGCCGAGGAAACCTGCTGACCCTGCCCGTCGGTGGCGGCCTGCTCTACGTGCAGCCGATCTACGTGCAGTCCACGGGTGAGACCAGCTTCCCGGTACTCCAGAAGGTGCTTGTCTCCTTCGGTGAGGAGATCGCCTTCGAAGACAGCCTGGATGCCGCGCTCGATGCGATCTTCGGTGGCGACTCCGGTGCCAACGCGGGTGACGAGGGTGTGCCGACGACGCCCATCGACCCGACCGAGCCGATCGACCCGGCGGAGCCCTCTGACCCAGAGGCTCCGACGACGCCGAGCGAGCCTGGCGCGCCAGGCTTTGATACGGCCCTCGCCGATGCGCAGAAGGCACTGCAGGACCGTGAAGCTGCATACGCGGCCAACGACCTCGTCGCGGCCGCCGAAGCCGACGAGCGCCTCCAGGACGCGCTCGAGCGCCTCTTCACGGCATCCCAGTGACCAAGCGGCGGGCCCGGGGAAACCCGGGCCCGTTCGAGTCACCTCGGGGCATGTGTTAGGCTTGATTCTTGTAGCGCGGGGTGGAGCAGTTCGGTAGCTCGCTGGGCTCATAACCCAGAGGTCGTAGGTTCAAATCCTGCCCCCGCAACCAAAGCTCATCAGAGCGAGAAGGCCCGGAACCAATGGTTCCGGGCCTTTTGCGTTGCAGGGCTCGACGTCGGGTAGCGTGGCCGACATGACCCTCCGCACCGCCACCTCAGGCGCGGCCGTCGCTGTTGCGGTCGCGCAGTTCGCTCCCGGCGACGACAAGGAGCTGAACCTCGCCGCCATCCGCGACCTTGCGACCACGGCCGCCACCCGCGGAGCCCAGCTCGTCGTGTTCCCCGAGTACTCGTCGTTCTTCCTGCCGAGCCTCGACGAGAAGGTCGTCGAGGCCGCCGAGCCGCTCGACGGGCCGTTCGGAACCGCCCTCGCCGCCCTCGCGAAGGTGCTGGGCATCCACATCGTCGCCGGCATGGTCGAGGAGACGATGGGCGGGGAGCGCGTCTACAACACGGCCCTCGCCGTCGACCCGAGCGGGCAGCGGGTCGCCGCCTATCGAAAGCTCCACCTCTATGACGCCTTCGGGCAGCGGGAGTCAGAGTGGGTGGCTCCGGGCCCCATCGGCGACCCTGAGACCTTCGTCGTCGGCGACATGACGGTGGCCCTGCAGACCTGTTACGACCTGCGCTTTCCCGAGGTCACCCGCCGGCTCGCGGATGCCGGTGCCGAGCTGGTCGCCTGCCCCAGCGAGTGGGTGCGCGGCCCGCTCAAGGAGCACCACTGGCGCACCCTCATCACCGCGAGGGCGCTCGAGAACACGATCTACCTCGCTGCGGCCGACCACGCTCCACCCATCGGCGTCGGCAACAGCATGATCGTCGACCCCATGGGCGTGGAGGTCGCGACGATCGGGGAGACGACTGATATCGCCCTCACTTGGGTGACAAGCGATCGCATCAGGCAGGTGCGGCGCGTCAATCCGGCCCTCGAACTGCGCAGGTTCGGGGTACACGAACGCTAGTCCTGCGTCGTGTCGAGCCCGTAGACTTGCCACGCAGCACTTGCGGGGGGAGCAGGAATGACAGAGCCATATCGCGTCGTCGTGGTCGAGGATGACCCAGACGTCGCCTTCTACATCAAGACGATCCTGACGAAGCAGGGATGCATCGTCCAGACGTTCACCGACCCATCGTTTGCCCAGCAGGCCATGCGGCTCTACGAGCCCGACGTCGTCATCACCGATATCGAGATGCCGGGCATCACGGGCATTCAGGTCATCGAGCTCGTGCGTGAGGTGCGACCGGGCACGCCCGTCGTCGTCATGACCGCCCACGTCTCGGTCGACTACGCGGTCGAGGCGCTGCGCGCAAACGCCAACGAGTTCCTCACCAAGCCCATCTCGTCGAGTGAGCTCATCGCGGTCGTCGGGCGCCTCGCGGAGGAGTTCCGCGCGGCAAAGGCGAACATCCCCGATCCGGAGGTCGTGCTCGCGATCGGCGCGCACCCGGATGATGTCGAGATCGGCGTGGGCGGGATCCTGCTCTCCCACCGAGCTGCGGGCGACGAGGTGCACATCCTGACGCTGTCGCGGGGTGGTCGTAGCGGCCACGTGAGTGAGCGGCAGGCCGAAGCGTTCATGGCGGCCGAGCTGCTCGGTGCGCGCCTTCACCTGGAAGACCTGCCCGAGACCGAGATCGGCGAGAACGAGCCGACGCTGGGCATCATCGAACGGCTGGTCAGCGACATCCGCCCCACCGTCGTGTACGTGCACAGCGAACACGACATGCATCAGGACCACCGCGCCGTCAACAAGGCGGCGCTGCTCGCGACGCGTGCCGTGCGCAGCGTCTCCTGTTACCAGAGTGCCTCGGCGACGGTCGACTTCAGGCCCAACCGCTTCGTCAATATCGACGGCTGGCTCGAGCAGAAGGTGCAGCTTGTGCAGGCCCACCGCTCGCAGGTCGCGGTGAGCCGCTACCACTCAGCCGAGTTCCTGGAGGCGACCGCGCGCTACTGGGCTCGCTTCGGCGAGGGCGCAACCTGCGAGCCCCTCGAGATCGTGCGCGATTCGGGCGACCTCTCGACCGCATCCGGCGAGACGGCCCGCGGCCAGCGCGACGTGTCTGCGCGCCAGCTGTCGCAGTGAGCAATAACACTGAAGTCGCAGTCGGGGGCTACTGGACCGAGTTGGGGCGCGATTCGAAGAACCACATCTGGAAGCGGCTCGTTGCCGCTCGAGTGAACTCGCCGTTCCTTCTCCAGATGCCGATCTCCAACGTGCTGCTGATCATCTACGCGTGGGCCGTCTGGGGGCCCGCGCCGGTCAATGACGCGAGCGCGCTCATCTCGGCGTTTGTCGTGCTGACCCTCGCCGCCGCCGCCTCGGTCTTCTTCGCGCTGCGGGCAGACACTGATCTCGTCGTCATCGTCCCGCTGCTGTCGATGCTGGCCGTGGGTCTCTCTCGCATCGCGATTGGCCCAGAGGTCACTTCCGCACTGCTGCTTCCAGTGATGTGGCTCGCGCTCCGCCGCGGCACGCTGTGGCTGGTGGTCTCCGTGCTCGCTACGGCGGGGGTGCTGCTGCTCCCGTATGCGTGGCCGACGACCGGCGAGCTCGTCAATACCTCGCTTCTCGAGGTCACGGTCACGCTCTTCGTCGTGCTCACGATCGCGCTCATCCTCAACAGCGTCATGGAGGATGTGCGCAAGCGCGTCGCGGCCAACGCCGAACTGGCGGAGCAGCGTGAGCAGGCGCTTGCGGATGCTGTCGGCCTGGTCGACAAGCTGCGCGAGAACGAGGCGCAGCTCGAGTCGGCTGGGCACCTGTTCCGCAGCGTGCTCGACTCCGTCACGCGCCAGTCGGTGATCGGCACCGACCTCACTGGCCTCATCGACGTGTGGAACACGGGAGCCGAATCGATGCTCGGCCTCTCAGCCGATGACGTGATCGGCAAGCGCTACATTCACGAGTTCCATCGCGAGGATGAGCTCGAGGCACGCGCCGAGGAACTCGGCTACCCCGCCGGCGCGACCGTGCTCAATCCCGGCTTCTCCGCCCTCGTCGAGGTCGCCAGGCTCGGCGGTTCGGAAGACCGCGACTGGACCTATCTCAAGAGCAACGGCGACGCCCTCGCGGCGCACGTCGCCGTCACCCCGCGAATCGACGAGAACGGCCGCACGGTCGGGTACATCTTCGTCGGCACCGACGTGAGCGATGTCAAGGAACTCGCGAAGCTGCAGGATGAGTTCGTCGGGCTTGTCTCGCACGAACTGCGTACCCCCGTCAGTTCGATCCTCGGCTACCTCGAACTCATGCGCGACGCGACCGACCCCCTCACGGAGGAGCAGTTGCAGTACCTGGGGGTTGCCGAGCGCAACGCCCACCGCCTGCTCCGCCTGGTCGGCGACCTGCTCTTCACGGCACAGGTCGCGGCCCATAAGTTCCCGATCGAGGAGGCGGAGGTCGACGTCAACGCCGTCGTGGAGGCATCCGTCGAGTCGGCGAGGCCCGCCTCACACGCCGCCAACGTGCTGCTCATCTGCAACACCCCGGCGACGCGGCCGATCGTCAACGGCGATGCGACCCGCATCGCGCAGGCGTGCGACAACCTGCTCTCGAACGCGATCAAGTTCACGCCGAGGGGCGGGACGGTCACGGTGTCGGTCGAACCGCTCGGCTCCGTCGTGCGCATCACGGTGCGCGACACCGGCATGGGCATCCCGCCCGACGAGATCGCGATGCTGTCGACGCGCTTCTTCCGCGCCTCGACCGCGACGCGCGCCGCCGTGCAGGGCGTTGGTCTCGGGCTGTCGATCACGAAGGCGATCGTCACGGCCCACGGTGGCACGCTCTCGGCCGAGAGCGAGGTGGGCGCGGGCACCACCTTCGCGTTCACGCTGCCACTGCACCGACTCGACGACTAGGAGCGCAGCGCCAGGAGCCTCTCGGATGCCTCGGCGATGACCTCGTCGCGCTTGCAGAATGCGAAGCGCACGAGGCTGGCGACGGATTCCCGCTGTTCGGGGTGCACGAAGGCCGTCAACGGCACCGCGGCGACTCCCGCACGCTCCGGCAGTGCGCGGCAGAAGTCGTGGGCATCCGTCGCGCCGAGGGCCGCGGCATCCGCGACGATGAAGTAGCCAGCGGCAGGCAGCTGCACCGCGAAGCCCGCCGCAGTGAGTCCCTCGGCCAGCGCGTCGCGGCGTCGACGGAGGGTCGCGGATGCCGCGGCGAAGAAGGCATCGTCGAGGCCGAGCCCCGCCGCGATCGCCGGTTGGAAGGGCGCCGCGTTGCTGTAGGTGAGGAACTGCTTGACCGCGAGAATCGGCTGGAGCAGCTGGGCGGGAGCCGTCAGCCACCCGACCTTCCAGCCGGTCGCGTTGAAGGTCTTGCCTCCGCTTGAGATCGAGACGGTGCGTTCCGCAGCCCCCGGCAGGGTGGCGATCGGCACATGGTGCGCGTCGAAGACGAGGTGTTCGTAGACCTCGTCGGTCATGATGATGGCGTCGTGCCGGTGCGCGAGCTCCACGACGAGCTCGAGCGTCTCGCGGCTGAAGACGCTGCCCGTGGGGTTGTGGGGGTCGTTGATGAGGATGATGCGGGTGCGGTCGTTGACGGCGGCCCGCAGTTCGTCGTGGTCGGGCTGGAAGTGCGGCCCGCGGAGCGGCACCGTGCGGTGCTCCGCGCGTGCGAGTCCGATCATGGCGCCGTAGGAGTCGTAGAAGGGGGAGAAGGTGAGCACCTCGTCGCCCGGCTCCGTCAGGGCGAGGATCGTCGCGGCGATGGCCTCGGTCGCCCCCGCCGTGACCATGACCTCGGTGTCGGGGTCGACCTCGAGGCCGTAGAAGCGGCGCTGGTGCTGCGCGATCGCCTCCCGCAGCACGGGCAGGCCGATGCCGGGCGGGTACTGGTTGACGCCGTCGCTGATGGCCTGCCGCGCGGCCTCGAGCACTTCGGCCGGGCCGTCCTCGTCGGGGAAGCCCTGGCCGAGGTTGACGGCACCGTGCCGCGAGGCGAGCGCGGTCATCTCCGCGAAGATGGTCTGGCTGAGCGTGCCGTCCGCGCCCAGCAGCATGGCGGATTCGGCCGCCCGCGTCCACGATCCGTGCACCGTCATCGTCGACCACCTCTCATCGCTGACAGGCTAGCGTGGGCGCCGGTGCGGGAATCCCAGCGGATGCTCGGCGTTGAGTAAAGCATCGGCCTCCTCTGAGCGCGTCCATAGGAACCGCAAAGGTTCCGGGGGGAGGCTTGCACCACCGAAAGGAGCCCCCCATGACTGAGCAGCCCGAGCGCCAGCAGCCCGAACGCCACGAGGACCCGACGCCTCCCGACATCCGCGCGGGCGAGACACGCCCCGCCGCAAGCGCGGACGGGGCGGGCACGCCCGCAGCGGCTGCGCAGGCGCAGGGGGCCGCATCGCCGGATGGGCCTTCGTCTCCGCAGGGTGCTCCCTCTCCGCAGGCCGCGTCATCTCCGCAGGATCCGGCACCCCAGCGGGGTGCTGCTTTCGGCGCGGGCGCGACCGGCGCGCAGCAGCCCGACTCCTCCCAGCGGCCTGAACCGCGCCGTGCGGGCATCGGCATGGTCGCCGTCGCGGCGATCGCGGCCCTCGTCGGTGGTGGCGTGGGCGCCGGGGTCTACGCGGGTGTGACGGGCGGCGCTGGCGGCCCGGCGAGCAGCCAGGGGCCCGTGGGCACCAACGTCATGATCAACGACGTCGACAACGCGACCGTCATCAGTGGCGTCGCGGCGACCGTCGCGCCCTCGGTCGTGACGCTCTCGGTCAATGGCGGGCAGGCATCCGGCAGCGGCTCGGGCGTCGTGCTGAGTGAGGACGGCTACATCCTCACCAATGCGCACGTCGCGACCCTCAGCGGCGCGACGGCCGAGCCGAGCATCCGTGTGCAGTCCTATGACGGCAGGCTCTTCGACGCAACACTCGTCGGTAGCGACCCCATCGCAGACCTCGCGGTCGTCAAGGTCGATGCGGATGTCGAGTTCCAGCCGGCCGAGTTCGCCGACTCCGATGAGCTCAACGTGGGCGACACGACGATTGCGATCGGTGCGCCCCTCGGGCTCAGCAACACCGTCACGAGCGGCGTCGTGAGCGCGCTCAACCGCAGCATCACGGTCGCGTCGTCAGCGGCGCCGGAGTCGGAGGAAGCGCCCGACGCCCCGCAGCCAGATGCGCCCGACGGCTGGGGCCCCTTCGATTTCTGGGAGTTCGACAACGGTCCCGACCGCGGCTCGGCACCCGTCTCCTCGACGATCGCCCTCCCCGTGATCCAGACGGATGCCGCGATCAACCCCGGCAATTCGGGCGGCGCGCTCCTCGACGAGGACGGCAAGGTCATCGGCATCAACGTGGCGATCGCGAGCACGGGCAACACCGGCTCCTCGACGGCGGGAAGCATCGGCGTGGGCTTCGCGATCCCGGCGAACCTGGCCCAGCGCGTGGCATCCGAGCTCATTGAGAACGGCACCGCGAGCCACGGCCTCCTTGGCGCGACGGTGGCGGATGTCACGGACGACCGTGCCATCGACAGCGACGTGGTCGGTGCCTCCATCCAGAGCGTGACCCCGGATGGCGCTGCCGAGCAGGCAGGGCTGAAGCAGGGCGATGTGGTCGTCGAGTTCGAGGGGCTCCCCATCACCGGCAAGACCGACCTCACGGCGCAGGTGCGCGTGCTTCCGGGCGGCGCGGAGGCGGAACTCGTTTACGTGCGTGACGGTGAGCGCAACACCACCACGGTCACGCTCGGTGAGCTCGGCTGACGGGTTCCGGCACCGGCCTGCTGGTAGGCTCGGCCCAGCCTGAGGCGTTTCTGCCGCAGGCTGTGCCGAGCCCCGCGCTTGCCCATGGCAAGCCCGATGAGAGAGCTGCGACGACTGGAAAGCATGCCGAGCGAGTCCGCTGAATACCCTGGCGTCTCCTATGTCATGCCGGTGCTCAACGAGGTTGAGCACATCGAGGCGGCCGTGCTCAGCCTCACGGGACAGGACTACCCGGGCGAGAGCGAGATCGTGCTCGCGCTGGGCCCGAGCGTCGACGGCACCAACCGTGTGATCGAGCAGCTCGCGGCGGAGGACCCCCGCATCCGCAGCATCCCGAACGAGCTGGGAAGTACGCCGGGCGGACTCAACGCTGCCATCCGCGCCTCGAGCCATCCGATCGTCGTGCGCGTCGACGCCCACTCCGTGCTGCCCAGGGACTACACCCGCATCGCGGTCGAGACGCTGCTGCGCACGGGAGCCGACAACGTCGGCGGCATCATGAAGGCGGAGGGCATTACACCCTTCGAACGCGCCGTCGCCCACGCCTACGGCTCACGCGCCGGCCTTGGCGGAACACCGCACCACGTCGGAGGCGAGGAGGGCCCGGCCGAGACCGCGTACCTCGGCACCTTCCAGCGTCACCGCCTGCTTGAGGTCGGCCTCTTCGACGAGGGCATCAAGCGCGGTCAGGACTGGGAGCTCAATCGCCGCCTGCGCGGAACGGGTGGCACCGTGTGGTTCACGCCGGCCCTCCAGGTCGTCTACCGGCCGCGGTCGAGCCTCGTGAAGCTGCTGCGGCAGTTCGTCGCGACAGGCATCTGGCGTGGCGAGCTCGCGCGTCGCTTTCCCAAGGAGAACGGGCTGCGCTACTTCGTGCCGCCCCTCGCTGTCATCGGCATTCTGCTCGGCCTCGTGCTCGGCACGATCGGCGCGTTCACCGGCTCCTGGCTCGTCGCGGCCTTCGCCGTGCCCGCCCTCTACGCCCTCTTCGTGCTCGCCGCCGCGGTGCCCGTGCTGCGAAGCGAGGGTGCGCGCTCGGCTGCCTGGTACCTCATCGTGCTGCCCGTCATCCATTTCGGATGGGGCACGGGATTCGTGCTCGGCTTCCTCAAGCTGAGCCGCAACATCACCGCACAGGTGGGAAGGTGACATGACGACCGACGCACCACGGGGTCGACCCCAGTCGATCGCCGAACTTCGTGCCGTGGCACAGCCGCCCGAGGTGCGCCTGCGCGCAAATGCGGAGCACTGGACGGCATCCCTCTACCTGCGCAACCTGTCGCCATACCTGACCTGGATGCTGCTGCGCACGTCGATCTCGGCGAACGGCGTCACGGGCATCATGATCCTCGTCGGCTGGGGCACGGCGCTCTCCCTCCTCATCCCCGGTATCTGGGGTGCCGTACTCGCGCTCGCGATGGGGCAGCTGCAGATGCTCGTCGACTGCTGCGACGGCGAGGTCGCGCGGTGGCGCGGCACGAGTTCGCCCGCGGGCGTGTTCCTCGACAAGGTGGGGCACTACACGACCGAGGGGCTCATCCCGATCGTCCTGGGCATCCGCGCCGCCGGCTACCCCTTCGACGCGCCCGAGGACTTCTTCTGGACGACGCTCGGCCTGCTGCTCGCCGTCTTCATCATCCTCAACAAGGCACTCAACGACATGGTGCACGTCGCGCGTGCCAACGCCGGCCTGCCGAAGCTCGCGGACCGCAAGGAGGAGTCGGAGCCGCGCCCGGGCCTCGTGGCGACCCTGCGTCGGGTCGCCCGCTTCGTGCCCTTCCACCGCCTCTACCACTCGGTCGAGCTGACGATCCTCGCCTTCGCCGCGGCGATCGTCGGTCTCTTCATCGGCCCCGAGTTGGCCGACCGGGCACTGCTCGTGGCGCTCGTGCCGCTCGCCGCCCTCGCGCTGGCGGGTCACTTCGTCGCGATCATCGCGTCGAGGCGCGTGCGGGCGTGACCAGCCTCCCCACGGTCGGCGTCGTCGTCCTGACGCAGGGCAAGCGCCCTGCAGACCTCGCGCGGGGGCTCGCGAGCATCCTCGCCCAGCAGGATGTGCGCCTCGATGTCGTCGTCGTCGGCAACGGCTGGCAGCCGACGGCGCTCCCCGAGGGTGTGCGAGGCGTCGGCCTGGCTGAGAACCTCGGCATTCCCGCGGGCCGCAACCGCGGGGTTGACCACGTCTCGGGCGAATGGCTCTTCTTTCTCGACGACGACGCGAGCGTGCCGTCGCCGCGCTTCGTCGCCGACTCGATCGACCTCATGGTGAAGCATCCGGAGATCGGGCTCGTGCAGCCGCGAGTCGTCGACCCCAGCGGCGTGACCAACCCCCGTCGCTGGGTGCCTCGCATCCGCAAGGGAGAAGCGGATGCCTCGAGCAACGTCTTCTCGGTATGGGAGGGTGCCCTCGTCATGCCGCGCAGGGTCTTCGACGCGACGGGTGGCTGGGCCGAGCCCTTCTTCTACGCGCACGAGGGCATCGAGCTGGCGTGGCGGGTCTGGGACCAGGGACTGCGGGTCTGGTACGCGGGCGAGCTCGTCGCCCATCACCCGGCGATCGAGCCGACACGGCACTCTTACTACTACCGTCTCAATGCCCGCAATCGCGTTTGGCTTGCGAAGCGTAACCTGCCGTGGCTCATCGCGCCGCTCTACGTGGGGTCGTGGACGGGCATCCAGGTGCTGCGCTGGGCGCGCAATCCCGCTGCCCTGCGCGCCTGGTTCGGCGGTTGGTGGGCCGGGTGGCGAGAGCCCGCAGGTGGGCGCAGGCGCATCAAGTGGGTAACGGTGTGGCGTATGGCCCGCGCCGGCAGACCGCCCTTGGTTTAATGGCGTGATGCCCCTGATCCATGACCTGAAGACCGCGCGGCGACTGGTCAGGAACCTGCTCCGAGGCCGGCGCACCCGCAACGAACTGGCTGGCCGCCTGCGCACCGTGCAGAAGCCGGCGCCCCATAGCATCCAGATCGCCGTCTACTTCGCGGATGCCGCGGTCAACATGTATCAGGTGCGCCAGTGGTACGCGCCCCTCGCGGAGCTCTCGAAGCGCTGGCCGGTCGCCATCATCGCTCGCACGCCCAGCACGATGCTGCGCCTGCTCGACGAGTCGCCCGTGCCCGTCGTCTACGCGCGCAAGGTCGTCGACCTCGAGCAGTTCGTCGCCGAGCAGGAACTGCGCATCGTCTTCTACGTCAACCAGAACTCGCGCAACTTCCAGATGTTCCGCTACGGCCGCATGTGGCACGTGTTCATCAACCACGGCGAGTCCGACAAGATGTACATGACGACCAACCAGTTCAAGGCCTACGACTACAGCCTCATCGCGGGCGCGGCGGCGCACGAGCGCCTGAGTCGCAAGCTCTGGGCCTTCGACGTCGACCGCCGCACGATCCAGATCGGGCGGCCGCAGGCCGACCACATGCAGGGCGAGCTGCCCTACACGCCAGACGAGCGCACGGTCGTGCTCTACTCGCCCACGTGGGAGGGCGATCGCGCCGCGGCAGCGTATGGCTCGGTGGCCTCACACGGCGTCGCCCTGACGCGCGCCCTGCTCGGCGACGCGCGCTTTCGCCTCATCTATCGACCGCATCCGCGCACTGGCGTGCTCGACCCCGCGACCAAGTCGGCGCACGAGCAGATCGTCGCGGCGATCGCCTCGGCGAACGCGGCGGATCCGCGCGCGCAGCATGTCTACGACGATGGTCCGACGCTCGGCTGGCAGCTGGCGAACGCGGATGTCGCGATCACCGACATCTCAGCGATGATCTATGACCGGCTGGCGACCGGCAAGCCGCTCATCGTGACCAGGCCGGCATCGCCCCAGGCGGACGTCGATGAGGAGGGCTACCTCGGCGCTGCCGAGTGGCTCTCGGCAGGTCAGGCGGCGGATGTCATCTCGCACGTCGACCGCGTGAGCGCAGACGAGAAGGCGCTTGCGACGCTGCGGTTCTGGGTTGAGCGGCACTTCGGTGACACGACCCCAGGCGCGGCGACTGCCCGCTTCCATGCGGCCGTCGAACAGCTCATGGGGGAGTGGGACCGGCACGCGGCGATCCACCGCGACGACCGCATCGACAGCGAGGTCGACCCCTTCACGGGCGACGACGAGGAAGAGACCGCGCCCGTCGGGGAGTGACGCCGGGTGCCGGCCCGCTCAGCGCTCGGGTGTGTCGAGCGGCTCGGCGGCGTCGAGTTCGATCGAGCCTCCCGGCTCGGCCGAGGCAGCGGGGTCCACGGGTGCAGCGCCCTCGTGGCTCGGCGCCGCAGGCAGCTGTCGGCGCAGCGGCACGAGCTTGGGCGAGACCTTCGGCACCCGCTTGATGAGCGGCATGCGTGGCGGCTTCAACTGCTCGAGGTTGGGCGGGAAGGTGGCTGGCGGGGGCCCGAAGGCGTCGCGCGAGGCTGCGATGATCTTGCGCCCGAGCAGGTGGCTTGCGGTGCCTCCGACGACTGCGCCGACACCGAAGGGCAGCAGGCGTCCGAGCGCGTTCGTGGAGGTGTTGCGGGCGAAGCGGGCGATGAAGGCGCGCTTGACCCGGTCGGCGATCGGCCCCGTGAAGGCCTGGGGCACGGAACGACCGATGATGTCGCCCCAGAAGGCGGTGCGCGGCACACCCTTGCCGGTCGCCTGCGCCGCGAGGCTGCGCACGAGCTCCGCGCCCGGCGTGCCGAGCATCATGGCCATGACGATCGTGCGGGCACGGTCGGGGTCGGTCACGGCGATCCCGTGGATCTCGGTCACCGATTGCGCGAAGAGGGCGCTCACCTCGAGGAAGACGCCCGTTTCGACGCCCGTCAGCGCGAGGCTCGCTCCGGTTCCGATCCCGGGCACGATGGCCGCGGCCCCGACCCCCGCGCCACCCGAGGTTACGACCGCGAGGTAGTGCTTCTCGAGGATGCGGATGACCTGCTCAGGCGAGGCATCCGGATGCTTCCTCCGCACGTTCCTCACGTGCGCGAGCACGGCGGGTCGCTGCGTCGTGAGCAGCCGGTCAAAGCCGCGCACGGCCATGGTCGGCGTCGCTGCCTGCATCGGCGCCTCGTCCTGCATCGGTGTCGTGTGGGTCGGGTCGGTCACTGCAGCCCCCTTCTGGCCCGGGCGTCCAATTGTAGGAGCGCGAGTCTGGAGGAGTGCCGCGTGCGCGGGCGAGCGGGAGGTGCTGTCAGCCCGCGACCATGCCGTCGGTCTCGCGACCGGCCATGAACTGGGACTGGTAGAGGTCGTAGTACGCCCCGCGGCGCTCGAGCAGCCTCTCGTGGTTGCCCTGCTCCACGATGCGACCCTCCTGCATCACGAGGATCGTGTGGGCATCGCGGATGGTCGAGAGCCGGTGCGCGATGACGAAGGAGGTGCGTTCCGTGCGGAGGGCCGCCATGGCCTGCTGCACGAGGAGCTCGGTGCGGGTGTCGACCGAGGAGGTCGCCTCGTCGAGGATGAGCAGGGCTGGGTTGGCGAGGAACGCGCGTGCGATCGTGATGAGCTGCCGCTCGCCGGCAGAGACGCTGCCGCCGTCGGCATCGAGCACGGTGTCGTAGCCCTCGGGCAGCTGGCGCACGAATCGGTCGACCATGGTGGCCTCGGCTGCCGCGATGACCTCCTCGTCCGTGGCATCCAGTCGTCCGTAACGGATGTTCTCGCGGATCGTGCCCTCGAAGAGGAAGGCGTCCTGCAGCACCATGCCGACCTGCGAGCGCAGTTCTGCGCGCGAGAGCTTGGTGATGTCGACCCCGTCGAGCAGGATGCGCCCCGCGCTGAGCTCGTAGAAGCGCATGACGAGGTTGACGAGGGTCGTCTTGCCCGCGCCGGTCGGCCCGACGATCGCGACCGTCTGCCCCGGTTCGGCGGAGAATGACAGGTCTTCGATGAGCGGCTTCTCTGGCGAGTACGAGAACGTGACGCCCTCGAACTCGACGTGCCCGTCGGGGCGGGCGGGCATCCGCTGCTCGGGTGTCTCCGTGTCCTGCTCCTCGGCGTCGAGCAGCTCGAAGGTGCGCTCGGCCGAGGCGACGCCCGACTGCAGCATGTTCGCCATGCCCGCCATCTCACTGAGGGGCTGCGAGAACTCGCGCGAGTACTGGATGAACGCGGTCGCGTCGCCGAGTGTGAGGTTGCCGGTCGCGACCCGCAGGCCGCCCACGACCGCGATGAGCACATATGACAGGTACGACACGAAGGTCATGGCCGGCATGATCATGCCCGAGACGAACTGCGCTCCGGATGCCGCGCGGTAAAGGTCGTCGTTGCGCCGGTCGAACTCCTCGAGCATCTCGCGGTCACGGCCGAAGACGCGCACGATCTCCTGGCCCGAGAAGGTCTCCTCGATGTGCCCATTGAGGTGGCCCGTGTTCTTCCATTGGGCGGCGAAGAGCTTCTGCGAACGCACACCGATGACGCCCGCGATGATGGCGGAGAGCGGCAGCGCGATGAGGGCGATGAGGGCGAGCTGCCACGAGACGACGAACATCATTGCCCCGATGCCGATGACCGTGAGCCCCGACTGCACGAGTTGTGAGAACGCCTGCTGCAGGGCGGCCTGGATGTTGTCGACGTCGTTCGTGACGCGCGACATGAGGTCGCCGCGCTGGCGGGTGTCGAAGTAGCGCAGCGGGAGCCGGTTGAGCTTCTCCTCGATGTCCTGCCGCAGCCGGTAGACGACCCGCATGACGAGCTTGTTGAGGATGTAGCCCTGCGCCCACATGAGCACGGATGCCACGGTGTACATGCCGAGCACGAGCAGGATGAGCCGAGCCAGCTCGTCGAACTGAATGCCCTGGCCCGGCACCACCTCGGTGCCCGAGAGCATGTCGGCGAACTGCTCGTTGCCGCTCGCCCGTGCCTGTTCGATGACCGTCTCGAGCGGCACACCGGCGGGCAGCTGCGATCCGAGCACCCCGTTGAAGATGACGTCCATCGCCTGGCCAAGCACCTTGGGCGCCAGCACCGTCAGGACCACGGATGCCACGACCAGCGCCACCACGAGCGCCATCCCGGCCCGTTCCGACCGCAGCAGCCCGAGGAGCCGTTTCGCGGAGGGCCAGAAGTGCTGCGCCTTGCGCGCGGGGGTGCCCCCGAACATGTCGCCGTCGGCCTCACCCGGGGTGAAGTCGGTGCCGTCAATGACGGCGTCGACCGTGGTGGGCTCGGATGCCGCATCCTTCGCTGCGGGCGCGGAGCGCCTCTCCCGCCGTGCCATCACGCCACCTCCGCACTCAACTGCGACTCGACGATCTCCTGGTACGTCGGGTCGGTCTCGAGCAGCTCGTCGTGCGTGCCGCGGGCGACGATGCGGCCGCCGTCGAGCACGATGATCTGGTCGGCCTCGCGGATCGTGGAGATGCGCTGGGCGACGATGATGACGGTCGCGCCGCTGATGGCGTCGCCGAGGGCGGCGCGCAGGCGGGCGTCGGTCGTCACGTCGAGTGCCGAGAAGGAGTCGTCGAAGAGATAGACGGCCGGTTTGGCGACGAGCGCCCGCGCGATGCTGAGCCGCTGCCGCTGTCCACCCGAGACACTCGTGCCGCCCTGCGCGACGTGTTCGTTCAGCCCTTCGGGCATCGCGCGCACGAAGTCCTCCGCCTGCGCGATGCGAAGCGCCTCCCAGAGCTCGTCGTCCGTGGCATCCGCGTTGCCGAAGCGCAGGTTGGAGGCGATCGTGCCCGAGAACAGGTAGGGCTTCTGCGGCACGAGGGCGACGACGCTCGCGAGCTGGGCGCGCGTGAGCTTCGAGACGGGCACGCCGTCGATCGTCACGGAGCCCTGCTGCGGGTCGTAGAGGCGGGGGATGAGGTGCACGAGGGAGGTCTTGCCCGAGCCCGTCGAGCCCACGATCGCGGTCGTCTGGCCGGGCATCGCCTCGAAGCTCAGCTCGTCGAGCACCGGGCGCTCGGCGCCCGGGTAGCCGAAGGTCACAGCCCGGAACTCGACGCGTCCATCGCGCGGCGTCTCGTGTGTCGCGCCCTGCGGCAGTGCCTGGCTGCTTTCGGTCTCCAGCACCTCGTCGATGCGCTCGGCGCATACGACCGCGCGCGGCACCATCATGACCATGAAGACGCCCATCATGACGGCGATGAGAATCTGAAGCAGGTACTGCAGGAACGCCGTGAGCGAGCCGACCTCCATCTCACCCGCATCCACGCGCTGCCCGCCGAACCAGAGCACGGCCGCCGTCGCGAGGTGCAGGATCATCATGATCGCCGGGAACATGAGCACGAAGAGGTTGCCGACCTTGACCGACACCCTGGTGAGCGCCTCGTTCGCACGCTGGTAGCGCTCGGCCTCGAAGGGTTCACGCACGAATGCCCGCACGACCCGGATGCCGATGATCTGCTCGCGCAGCACCCCGTTGATGCCGTCGATGCGGTCCTGCATCTGTCGGAAGAGCGGCATGAGGAGGAACACGAGGATGCCGACGACGACGAAGAGCACGGGCACCGACACCCAGACCAGCCACGACAGCCCCACGTCTTCACGCAGCGCCATGATGATGCCGCCGATGCACATGATGGGCGTCGACACCATGAAGTTGAGCGTCATGAGCACGAGCATCTGCACCTGCTGCACGTCGTTCGTGCCGCGGGTGATGAGCGTGGCCGTGCCGAAGCGCCCCAGCTCGAGGGCGCTCAGCGAATCGACCTTGCGATAGATCGAACGACGGATGTCACGGCCGACCGCCATCGACGTGCGGGCGCCGAAGTACACCGCCGTGATGGCCGTCGCGACCTGCACGAGGCAGACGCCCAGCATCGTCACCCCGGTCGACCAGATGAAGTCGAGATCACCCTGCGCGATGCCGCGGTCGATGATGCTTGCGTTGAGGCTCGGCAGGTACAGCGCCGCGATGGTGGAGACGAGTT
This sequence comes from Salinibacterium sp. GXW1014, assembly GCF_044769865.1. Lineage (NCBI taxonomy): Bacteria > Bacillati > Actinomycetota > Actinomycetes > Micrococcales > Microbacteriaceae > Salinibacterium > Salinibacterium sp. GXW1014. The sequence goes on along the minus strand of NZ_JBIZWA010000001.1, from coordinate 262,417 downwards.
GCAGCACGAAGACCGCGATGACCCATCGCGTATACGGCTTGATCGTGCGCAGCACGAGGGAGAGGAGTGCCAAGAGGGGAGTCCTTGCGAGATGCCGGCAGGCGGAGCCGGGCCGCCCACATTACCGAAGCGGCCGCCCCGAGACCAGCGTTTTCTTGCTGCGGTCGGGGCTCAGGCGTTGTAGTCGGCGTTGTAGCGCTGCAACACCTCGGCGATCGGCGCATCCATGACGAGCTTGCCCTTGTCGAGGTAGAGCCCGCGGGTGCAGAAGCGCTTGAGGTCGCGTTCGTTGTGCGAGACGAAGAAGAGGGTGCGGCCGCCCTCGAGCAGTTCCTCGATGCGGCGGTAGCACTTCTCCCGGAAGGCCTTGTCGCCCACCGCGAGCACCTCATCGACGAGGAGGATCGGTTCTTCGAGACGCGTGACGACCGCGAAGGCGATGCGCACCCGCATGCCGCTCGAGAGGTGCTTGTAGGGGGTGTCAAGAAAGTCGCCGATCTCGGCGAAGTCGATGATCTCGTCGAAGCGTTCCTCGATCTCGGCACGAGACATCCCGTGCAGTCCCGCCGTGAGGAAGACGTTGTCGCGCACCGTGAGGTCGTCGACGAACCCGCCCGTGATCTCGATGAGTGGGGCGACGCCACCATGCACGGCGACGCGGCCCTCGTCGGGCAAGATGACCTCTGCGACGAGCTTGAGCAGTGTCGACTTGCCCTGGCCGTTTCGCCCGACAACGCCGATCGCCTCACCGGCCATGACCGTGAAGTCGACGTCGCGCAGCGCCCAGAACTCGTCGGGCCGGCTGCGGCGCTTGCGCCCCGCGAAGAGGTCCTTGAAGCTGCGGCGGGCGCGCCGATTGCGCTTGAATCGGATGCCCGCACCGGCGACCTCGATCACGGGACCCTGAGCAGCGACGGATGCCATCATCAGATCTCCTTCAGCACGGCGCGCTCGGAGCGGCGGAACACGAGCAGACCGATCAGGAGGAAGACGACGCTCATGGCTGCGCCGATGCCGATCGTGTCCCACGCGAGCTGGTCGGGGAAGAAAGCGCCGCGATAGAGCGAGAAGATTCCTGCGAGCGGATTGAAGGATGCCCAGAACTGCAGGTTCTCGGGCAGGTCAGTGATGCCGTAGATGATCGGGGAGGCATAGAAGAGGAAGCGCAGGGCGAGCTTGGTGGCACGCTCCAGGTCGCGGAAGAACACGACAAGCGGCGCGACGATCAGCCCGATGCCGATCACGAGCATCCCCTGCAGCAGCACCGCGAGAGGGAAGAACACGACCTGCCAGTGCAACTCGGCCCCCGGCGAGAAGATCGCGAATACCGCGAGCACGGGGATGCTCGCGATGAACTCGATGCCCTTCGACAGCACGATGCGGTTGACCCAGATCGTGCGGGGGAGCTTCGTGGAACGCACGAGCTTCGCCTCACGGATGAACGCCCGCGTGCTGTCGGAGATGGCGCCGTTGAACCACATCCAGGGCAGGAGGGCAACGAGCAGGAAGACGATGTAGGGCTGCTCGCCTACCGGCCGGTCGAAGACCTGCGTGAAGACGAACCAGTAGATGGATGCCATCACGAGCGGGTCGAGGATCGACCACACGTATCCGAGAGCTGATGTCGAGTACCGCACGCGCAGGTCGCGCACCGTCAGGAGCCACAGGGAACGCCGGTAGCGCTCAAACGGCGACCACTGGGGTCGCGGGGAGTGGCTTACGGGCACCCGGCTATCGTATTGGGTCGCGCCCGTGCGACTCGTGCATCCAGCCTTGACGGCGTGGGTCAGCGGAAGAGAAGGTTCGCGCGCTCGAGGTCTTCGGCGAAGTCGACCTCGACGGCGTAGAGGTCCGAGATGTCGAGCGGTTCGACCTTCAGGCCGTCCTGCTCGATCGCGAGCTCGATGCCGCGCTCGAAGTAGTCCTGGTCGCCGACGCGGGCGAGCTGGCGCAGGAGCACCGCCTTGTCATCGCGCGAGATGTAGTTGATGCCGACGGCCTCGCCGAGCCCGCCCTTGACGGTCTTCGACAGCTCACGGATGTATCCGTGGATGTCGGTCGTGTACTTGACCTCCTCGTCGGAGACCTTGGCCGTGTTGACGGTCACGAACGACTGGTCGCGGGCGACGAGCTTGGCAGCGCGCTCGAGAGCCTCGGGGTCGAAGACGACGTCGCCGTTCATCCAGAGCACGCCGCCGGGCGTCGAGGCGCGGAGGGCGCGCATGAGGCTCTTCGAGGTGTTGGTGACGTCGTACTGCTCGTTGTAGACGAAGGATGCCTCGGGGAACGCTTCGATGATGTGCTCGAGCTTGTAGCCGACGACGATGCTCACCTTGGCGTTGCGGCCGAATGCGTGGTGGATGTTGTCGAACTGCTGCTGCATGATCGTGCGGCCGTCGCTCAGCTCGGTCAGCGACTTGGGCAGGCTGCGGCCGAGCCGGCTGCCCATTCCAGCGGCGAGGATGACGATCTGGGTGCTCACGAGTTGCTCCTTAGTGAAGAGTGCAGTGTAGGGCTGCGCTTTGGGGAAGCCCTGACAGGACGCTGATCGCTCGCCGAGTGACGGCGGCATATTCACGTGCTGTTTACGGCGCAGCAGAAATTAGGACACCTCGTTGTGCTGGTCTCTACGGTAGCGAGAAGTGTGCCCAGAAGAAGGGGTTCCCAGCGCACTGTCGTCAATTCGTGACCCAAACGCGACCTGGCCCTCCTGTGACGGCCTACAGGTTGGTACGGTTGAGCGGTGACAAAGGACCCTGCAGCCGAGACGACGCCCTTCTCGATCGAGCAGGCCCTCACCCGCTTCGACCAGCTCATCGACCGGCTCGGCACGGCGCAGCGTCCCGCCGTGGTGACTCCCGAGGTTGAATCCGAGGAGTCGATCGTCGACGAGCTCGAGCCAGGCGCGCCTGACGCAATCGACGAGGTCGTTGAGCCTGACGTCGAGGCGGCGGTGGCGACATCCGCTGTCCCCGCCGCAGCACCGAAGGCCAGCGTGCCCGACCCCTACGCGGATGCCCCCGTCGTGCTCGAGGTCTCCGGCCTCGTCAAGCGATTCGGTTCCACCGTCGCGGTCGACGGCGTCGACCTCGAGGTGCGCGCCGGGCAGATCTTCGGCATCGTCGGCCCGAATGGTGCGGGCAAGACGACGACCCTGTCGATCGTCACGGGCGTCCTGCGTCCCGACCAGGGCAACGTGCTCGTCGGCGGCCGGGACGTCTGGGTCGAGCCGGCGGCAGCGAAGCGCGACATGGGCATCCTGCCCGACCGCCTGCTGCTCTTCGACCGCCTCACGGGGCGCCAGCTCCTCTACTACTCCGGCATGCTGCGCGGCCTCGATCGGGCGACCGTGCTGTCGCGCACAGAGGAACTCATCAGGGCCTTCGACCTCGAGGACGCCCAGGATCGCCTCGTGACCGACTACTCGGCGGGCATGACGCGCAAAGTGGCGCTCGCCGCCGCGCTCATCCACTCGCCGCGCCTGCTCATCCTCGACGAACCCTTCGAGTCGGTCGACGCCGTCTCGGTCGCGACCGTGCTCGGCATCCTGCGCCGCTATGCGGATGCGGGTGGCACAGTGGTGCTCTCGAGTCACAGCATGGACCTCGTCGAAAGCGTGTGTGACTCGATCGCGGTCGTTGCGGAGGGACGCGTACTCACAAGCGGAACGACCGAGAGCGTGCGGGGTGACACGACCCTGGAGGAGCGCTTCGTCAGGCTCATCGGCGAACTGCAGCCGGGGGAGGACATGGAGTGGTTGCGCTCTTTCTCCGTCTGAGACTCACGCAACTGGCGCACGCCCTGCGACGCAGGCCCGAGCAGCTGTTCGGCCTCGCTCTCCTGCTCGGTCTCGGCATCGCCCTCACGGGGTATGTCATCGAATCCTTCTTCGACCCGAGCGTCTTCCCCGCACGGGATGCCGCGGCGGCCGGCGTCATCGTCGGGTCGCTCGTCACCCTCGGCTTCTTTATCGTTCCCGCGGTCGCATCATCCGACGATGTGGCAGACCCGCGCGTATTCGGTCCCCTCGGGCTCGAGCCCCTCGTGGTTGCGCGCGGGCTCGCGCTGAGCGCCCTGCTGAGTGTGCCCTCCGTGCTGCTCATCGTCACGGCCGGCGCCTACTTCGTCGCGTGGTCCCAGCATCCCGGGGTCGGCTTCGTCGCCTTCCTCGCCTCCGTGCTCATAGTGGTGACGGGCGTGCTCGGCGCTCGGCTCATGCGGTCATTCGCCGCTCTCGTGTTCTCGACCCGCCGGTTGCGCGAGCTCGCGGGCATCCTCGGCGTCTTCGCCCTGCTGGCGTGCCTGCCCTTTGTGCTGGCCCTCGTGCTGGGCATGAGAGAAGCGTCGATCGTCGAGCGACTCGGCGGAGCCGCAGTCGGGCTCGGGGCCTCGCCGCTCGGCCAGGCCTGGGCTGCGCCCGCGCTCGCCGCAGAAGGTGACATGGGTGGGGCGTGGCTCAAGCTCGCGCTCGCCGCGCTCTTCGTGGCAGCGCTGTGGCTGCTCTGGCACGCGCTCGTGATCGTCATGCTCCGCTCGCGGGCATCCGCCGACCTGTCGGCCGAGTGGGGTGGCAGGGGCCTCGGCTGGTTCGACCTGCTTCCCAGGAGCGAAGCTGGCGTCATCGCCGCCCGCAGCCTCACCTACTGGGCGCGGGACGGCCGCTACAAGCTCGCCCTCGCGGTCATCCCGGTCGTCTCGCTCATCGTCGTCATCCCCTTCCTCGTCGTCGGCGTGTGGTGGCAGAACCTCGCGCTCGTCCCGCTGCCGGTCGCCTGCCTGTTCCTCGGTTGGCTGCTGCACAACGACCTCGCCTACGACAGTTCCGCGCTCTGGCTCCATGTCGCCTCCAACGTGAGTGGATGGGCCGACCGGGTCGGCCGGGCGCTGCCGGTGTTGGGTCTCGGGCTTGTCGTCATCGCGGTGCTCGCACCCATCTCGGTGCTGCTCTACGGCGACTGGACTGTCTTCCCGTCCATGCTCGGCGTCTGCCTCGCCCTGCTGCTCGGCGGGATCGGGATCTCGAGCGTCACCTCTGTGCGGATGCCCTACGCCGCCGTGAGGCCGGGCGGCAGCCCCTTCGCGCAACCGCAGTCCTCCGGCAGCGCAGCGGGACAGGCGGTGTCCTTCTTCCTCATCGTGCTGTGTGCCCTGCCCGCTCTCGGCCTTGCCGCACTGGAGCTCGCTGAGGGAGGGAACTGGGGCATGCTTTCGCTCGCCGCCGGTGCGGGCGTCGGGCTTCTCGTGCTCGTGCTCGGCTTTGCGATCGGGGCACGGACCTTCTCGCGGCAGGCACCCGAGTTGCTCGCCTTCACGCTCCGCAACTGAGTGACGGTGGCCTGATCTTGTCGGCGCTGAGGCGGCTCGGAACGCCTACCATTGATGCCATGAGCGACACAGAGCACACCGGCGGCGGCACCGACACCCTCGACCGCGAGCTTGAAGAACTCCTCAACCAGGAGCAGGTGGAAGACGGCGATCACGAGCGCTACTCCCACTACGTCAACAAGGACAAGATCATGAAGTCGGCCCTCACGGGTCGGCCCGTCATCGCCCTGTGCGGCAAGGTGTGGACGCCAGGGCGCGATCCCCAGAAGTTCCCCGTGTGCCCCGTGTGCAAGGAAATCTACGAGTCGATGAAGAAGTAGCCACCGTGTTCCGCATCGACCCCACCTCGTCCACCCCGCCCTTCGAACAGTTGCGGGGGCAGGTCATCGAGCAGGTCAAGAGCGGGCGTCTCCCCTCGGGTGCGAAGCTGCCGACGGTTCGCGGCCTCGCTGCCGACCTCGGGGTCGCGGCCAACACGGTCGCGCGCGCCTATCGCGAGCTCGAGGCAGACGGCATCATCGAGACGCGCGGCCGCGCCGGCACCTTCGTCGCCGCGACGGGGGATGCCTCGGAGCGCCGGGTGCAGGAACTCGCACGACAGTTCGCGGCCGATGTGCGCCGGCTCGGCGTCGACGAGAAGGCTGCGCTCGACTGGGTCGAAGCGGCGCTGCGCTCCTGACCCTCCCTCCTCAACGACGAAAGAAGCCCCGGCCGAGGCCGGGGCTTCTTCAGTTCTGGCGAAGGACTAGAACTGGTTCATCGTGTTGTTCTGGCCGCCGGCCTTGAGGGCCGCGTCACCCGCGAAGTACTCCTTGTGGTTGTCGCCGATGTCGGAGCCAGCCATGTTCTGGTGCTTGACGGTCGCGATTCCCTCACGGATCTCGCGACGCTGCACGCCCTTGACGTAGGCGAGCATGCCCTGGTCGGCGAAGTAACCCTTGGCAAGGTCATCCGTCGACAGCGCAGCCGTGTGGTACGTCGGCAGGGTGATGAGGTGGTGGAAGATGCCGGCCTTCGCCGAGCCCTCCTTCTGGAAGTTGCGGATCATCTCGTCGGCGGTCGTCGCGAGCTCGGTCTCGTCGTACTCGACGCTCATGAGCTTGTCGCGGTCGTAGGCCGAAACATCCTTGCCCTCTTCGACCATCTTGTCGAAGGCCTGCTGGCGGAAGTTGAGGGTCCAGTTGAACGACGGGCTGTTGTTGTAGACGAGCTTGGCGTTGGGGAACACCTTGCGCACCTCGTCGACCATGCCGGCGATCTGGCCCACGTGCGGCTTCTCGGTCTCGATCCACAGCAGGTCGGCACCGTTCTGCAGCGAGGTGATGCAGTCGAGCACGCAGCGAGCCTCACCCGTGCCCTGGCGGAACTGGTAGAGGTTGCTCGCGAGGCGCTTCGGGCGCAGCAGCTTGCCGTCGCGCTTCATGACGACATCGCCGTTGCCGAGCTCGGACTCCGAGATCTCCTCGACGTCAAGGAAGGAGTTGTACTGGTCGCCCAGGTCGCCGGGCGTCTGCGTGACGGCGAGCTTCTGGGTGAGGCCGGCGCCGAGCGAGTCGGTGCGGGCGACGATCACGCCGTTGTCGATGCCGAGCTCGAGGAACGCGTAGCGCACGGCGTTGATCTTGGCGATGAAGTCCTCGTGGGGAACCGTGACCTTGCCGTCCTGGTGGCCGCACTGCTTCTCGTCGGATACCTGGTTCTCGATCTGGATGGCACACGCGCCAGCCTCGATCATCTTCTTGGCGAGGAGGTAGGTCGCCTCCGGGTTGCCGAAGCCGGCGTCGATGTCGGCGATGATCGGCACGACGTGCGTCTCGTAGTTGTCGATCTGCGACTGAATGAGCTCGACCGAGGTCTCGTCGCCGGCCGAGCGGGCGGCGTCAAGCTTCGTGAAGAGCAGGTCGAGCTCGCGAGCATCCGCCTGGCGCAGGAAGGTGTAGAGCTCCTCGATCAGCGCGGGAACGGCCGTCTTCTCGTGCATCGACTGGTCGGGCAGCGGGCCGAACTCCGAGCGAAGCGCCGCGACCATCCATCCCGAGAGGTACAGGTAGCGCTTGTTGGTGCTCTTGAGGTGCTTCTTGATCGAGATGAGCTTCTGCTGGCCGATGAAGCCGTGCCACACGCCGAGGGACTGCGTGTAGACGGAGGAGTCGGCGTCGTACTCGGCCATGTCGCGGCGCATGATGTCTGCCGTGTACTGGGCGATCTCGAGGCCCGTCTTGAAACGGTTCTGGGCGCGCATGCGGGCGACCGACTCGGGGTTGATGGCGTCCCAGCTGCTGCCGTACTGCTGCTTGAGGGCCTCGATCGACGCGATGTCGTCCTGATACGTGGTCATGGTGCTGATTCCTTCGTTGGTGGGATGGGGCTGGTGTGGGTCAGGCGGATGCGACGGGCTGCGGTTCCTCGACGAGGTAGCGCGTGTAGGCGGTGATCGTGAGGAAGGTCGGGTACTCCTCGCGGAGGGCGACCTCGCGGAAGACGTCGATCGCGTCGTCGAAGCGGTCGCCGTCGAAGCGCTCAAGGCCGAGGCGCTCGATGATGCCCTCGACGACCTCCGTGCAGATGACGGTGCCTTCCTCGGTCACGGTGTTCTGGTGGATCCACTGCCAGATCTGCGAGCGGCTGATCTCGGCCGTCGCGGCGTCCTCCATGAGGTTGTCGATCGCGGCGGCGCCGACACCGCGCAGCCACGACTCGATGTAGCGGATGGCGATGGAGACGTTGTCGCGGAGTCCGGCATCCGTCACCGTGCCGCCGATCGAGCGGATGTCGAGCAGCTGGTCGCGGGTGACGTGCACGTCGTCGCGCAGGCGGTCGACCTGGTTGGGCTTGTCGCCGAGCACGGCGTCGAACTCCGTCTTCGCGGTCGGAATGAGGTCGGGGTGGGCGACCCAGGTGCCGTCAAAGCCGTCATTCGCCTCGCGGCGCTTGTCGGCGGCGACCTGCTCGAGGGCGCGCTCGGTGACCTCGGGGTCGCGGCGGTTGGGGATGAAGGCGCTCATGCCGCCGATCGCGAAGGCGCCGCGCTTGTGGCAGGTGCTCACGAGCAGCTCGGTGTAGGCCCGCATGAACGGCACCGTCATGGTGATCTGGTTGCGGTCGGGCATGACGTACCACTGGCCGCGGCCGCGGTAGTTCTTGATGATCGAGAAGATGTAGTCCCAGCGGCCGGCGTTGAGGCCTGCGCAGTGGTCGCGCAGCTCGTAGAGGATCTCCTCCATCTCGAAGGCGGCGGGGATCGTCTCGATGAGCACCGTGGCGCGGATCGTGCCGTGCTCGATGCCGAGGTACTCCTCGGAGAACGAGAACACCTCGTTCCAGAGGCGAGCCTCGAGGTGTGACTCGAGCTTCGGCAGGTAGAAGTAGGGGCCGCGACCCTGTTCGATGAGCTTCTTCGCGTTGTGGAAGAAGTAGAGGCCGAAGTCGACGAGGCTGCCGGATGCGGCCATGCTGATGCCCGTGCGGTCGATGAAGCGCAGGTGCTTCTCGACGAGGTGCCAGCCCCGCGGGCGGAACACGATCGTGGGGGTGCGCTCGGCCGTGACCGCGTAGGTCTTGCCCTCGGGGCTCGTGTAGTCGAGCTGGCCGCGGAGGAAGTCGTAGAGGGTGATCTGGCCGCCGATGACGTTGGCCCAGGTGGGGCTCGTCGCGTCCTCTTGGTCGGCGAGCCACACGTTGGCGCCCGAGTTGAGCGCATTGATTGCCATCTTGCGGTCGGTCGGGCCCGTGATCTCGACGCGGCGGTCCTCGAGGCCCGGGCCGGCGCCCGCGACCTTCCAGGACTCGTCGTTGCGGATGTGCTCGGTCTCGGGCAGGAAGCGCAGGTCGCGTCCATTGCCGAGGTCGAAGCGCCGCTGCATCCGGTCGGCGAGTCGGTCGTGCCGCTGGCCGCTGAAGCGAGCGTGGAGTGCTGCCACGAACGCAAGGGCCTCGTCGGTGAGGATCTCGTCGAAGCGGTCCCGCTGGGGGCCCGTGATCTCGATTGTGGGGTTCATGGTGTGACCTTTCGTCCGGTGCTTTCCCCAACTCTGACCCAAGAATCAAACCTCTTCCCGCCAAACTGAGACAGAAGATTTGCCCTTCTTCTGTTGCATAGAAGAAGGTTGTCTGGCACCCTGAATCCATGACCGACATGCTCGCCCCGCCCATCGACGAGACGCTCGACGCCCTCACGATCGGAAAGCGCATCCGCCAGCTCCGCACGGAGCGCGGCATGACGCTCGACGACCTCGGAGCGGCAATCGGCCGGGCACCCTCCCAGGTGAGCGTGCTTGAGAACGGCAAGCGCGAACCCCGCCTCAGCGACCTCCAGACGCTCGCCCGCGCACTCGGCGTCGGGCTCGAGGTACTGCTCGCGACCGAGGCACCCTCCAAGCGCGCCGCACTCGAGATCGCGCTCGAGCGCGCGCAGCGTGGACCCCTCTACTCATCGCTCGGGCTGCCGCCCCTGCCTGTGCGCAAGTCGCTCAGCGATGAGGCCATCGAGACGATCCTCGGGCTGCATGCCGAGCTGGAACGCCTGCACCGGCAGCGCGCCGCGACACCGGAGGAGGCACGCAGGGCGAACACCGAGCTGCGCCAGCAGATGCGCACCCAGAACAACTACTTCCCCGAGCTCGAGGAGACCGCAGCAAGACTCCTCTCGGCCGTCGGCCACACGGGCGGGCCCCTCTCACAGCGCATCGCCTCCGACCTCGCCAGCCACCTCGGTTTCTCGCTGCACTACGTGAAGGATCTGCCGGCATCCACTCGTTCTGTCACCGACCGCAAGCACGGCCGCATCTACCTGCAGATGAACCCCGGGGGAGACCCGCGCACGTCACTGCTGCAGGCGCTCGCGGGCCACGTGCTCGGCATCACGGAACCGAAGGACTACACGGAGTTCCTTCGCCAGCGCGTCGAGACGAACTACCTCGCGGCGGCGCTCATGGTGCCGGAGGCGGGCGCGGTCGAGTTCCTCACGGCGGCGAAGAACGCCAAGGAGCTCTCGGTCGAAGACCTTCGCGACACCTTCGCCGTCACCTACGAGACCGCGGCGCACCGCTTCACGAACCTCTCGACGCAGCACCTCGGCATCCCCGTGCACTTTCTCAAGGTGCACGAGTCGGGCACGATCTCGAAGGCCTACGAGAACGACAACGCAGCCTTCCCGACGGATGCCCTTGGCGCCGTCGAGGGACAGGTCGTGTGTCGCCGGTGGAGCGCCCGGCAGGTGTTCGACGTCGATGACCGCTTCAGCCCGTACCACCAGTACACCGACAAGCCGGCCGGGACGTACTGGTGCACCTCGAGCATCCAGACGACCCACCAGGGCGCCTTCTCGGTGAGCGTCGGCACGCCCTTCGCCAACGTCAAGTGGTTCCGCGGCCGCGACACCAAGCACCGCCAGGTGTCGTCGTGCCCCGACCCGGCGTGCTGCCGCAAGCCGCCGGGAGAGCTCGCCAGCAAGTGGGCCGAGCACGCCCTCCCGAGCGCCAGCCTCAACTCCTCGCTGCTCGCCGCGGTGCCCTCAGGCACGCTGACGGGCATCGACCAGAGCGAGGTCTATGCCTTCCTGGAGTCGCACGCGCCCAAAGACTGACGTTCTCAATTCAGGACTTGGCTTTCACAACTCAGGAGAAGCTGAGGCCAGATCCTGAATTGGGAGGGCCAAGTCCTGAATTGGGAGGGCCAAGTCCTGAATTGTGAAAGGGGCTACGCGTAGACGGTGGGGAGTACCGGCTCGCCGCGGCTGAGCCGTGACGCGGCGGGCGGGAGCTCTGCGACGGCCGCGGCCCGGTGTTCGCGCGCCAGCCGGGTGCCCTCCGCGCCGAGGTACTGCCGTTCGACCGCGCCGTCAACGATGAGCGGCACGAGGAGTTCGCGGCCGTCGTGTTCGGCCGCGCCCGTGTGCAGGACCTCGGCGGTCGCAACCCCGTCCTCGAGCTGCCGCACGGGGAACTTGCGCCCACCGACGGTTGCCTTGTCGGCCGACTTCTTCGCGACGGAGATCCACTCGCCGCTGGAATCCTGTCGCGCCACCAGCTTGTAGACCATGCCGGATGCGGGCGAGCCGGAACCCGTGACGACCGAGGTGCCGACGCCGAAGGAGTCGACGGGGGTCGCCGACATCGCGGCGATCGTGTATTCGTCGAGGTCGCTCGTGACCGTGATGCGGGTCTCGGTCGCGCCGAGGGAGTCGAGCTGGGCGCGAACAGCCGCGACCTGCTGGGGGAGGTCCCCGCTGTCGATCCGCACGGCGCCGAGCTGCGTGCCGGCGATGCGCACGGCCTTCTCGACGGCGGCGTGCACGTCATAGGTGTCGACGAGCAGTGTCGTGCCGGGGCCGAGTGCGTCGACCTGCGCCTGGAAGGCCTCTTCCTCGGTCTCGTGCAGGAGCGTGAAGGAGTGCGCGGCGGTACCCATGGTCGGCACGCCCCAGGTGCGCCCCGCCTCGAGGTTGCTCGTCGAGGCGAAGCCGGCGATGTAGGCGGCACGGGCGGCCGCGATGGCGCTGCGTTCCCCCGTGCGGCGCGAGCCCATCTCGGCGAGGGGCTTGCCAGCGGCCGCGCCGACCATGCGCGCGGCGGCCGTGGCGACGGCCGAGTCGTAGTTGAGCACGCTCAGGATGAGGGTCTCGAGCACGACGCATTCGCCGAAGCTGCCCTCGACGACGAGCAGCGGCGAGCCCGGAAAGTAGACCTCGCCCTCCCGGTATCCATGGATGTCGCCCGAGAAGCGGTAGTCGGCCAGCCAGTCAATCGTCTCGGGGGAGACGATGCTGTTGTCACGCAGCCAGGAGAGTTCCGCGTCGGAGAAGCGGAAGCGTTCGATGAGCTCGAGCAGTCGGCCCGTGCCCGCGAGCACCCCGTAGCGCCGGGCGCCGGGGAGTCGACGCGCGAAGGCCTCGAAGATGCACGGCCGATCGTTGGTGCCGGCACGCAGGGCGGCGTCCACCATCGTCAGTTCGTACTGGTCGGTCAGCAGGGCGGTCGATGCGTCGCTCACCCGGCCAGCCTAACGCGGGCGATCGGGCCACCTCAGATGCCCGTCGACTAGTCTTTTGCGGTGAGCACCGCAGGCCCCTTCGACCCGAGCGCCTATGGGGCGTTCCGCTTCGACAGCTTCAGCGTCGACGAGTCCGCGAGCGCGGTTGATTTCACCTTCACGCTCGTTCCGCGCGAGGGGGCGGATGCCTCACCCTCGAGCTTCACGGAGCGCATCGGCTTCTCGGCCCCGGCCGACGGAGTGACGCCCGACTGGGCGGCGGCCCGCGACATCCTGCCCCTGCTGGGTGCGGTGCTGGGACTCAGCTACTACAAGGCGGCTGCACCACCCGTCTATGAGGTGGCGGTGGACGGTCTCGCGGCCGAGGGAGCCGCGTTCCTGGAGCAGGCGCTGCGGCACGGGCTCGCGGAGTTCGCCTACCGCGCAGGGCTGCCGGCGCTGCTGGAGACCGCGGTGACGGTGACGGGCGTGCCCGCGGCGCCGCGGGCATCCGTCGACCTCAAGGGGGAGCGTCTCGCTCGGCCTCTCGCGCCCGTCGGCGGGGGCAAGGACTCGGTCGTGACGGTCGAGTCGCTGCGGCTCGCGGGCCTCGACGTGACCCAGTTCTCGGTCAACCCCAACGCGATCATGCGCCGCGTCGCGGAGGCGGCCGGGCTGCCCTTCGTGACGGCCACCCGCACGCTCGACCCCGCCCTCTTCGAACTCAACACGGCGGGGGCCTTGAACGGTCACGTGCCCGTCACGGCCATGAACTCCCTCATCGCGCTCGCGCAGGCACGGCTGCTCGGGCTCGGGCCGGTCGTCATGTCGAACGAGAACTCCGCCGCCGAGCCGACCCTCGTCTGGGACGGCGAGCCCGTCAACCACCAGTGGTCGAAGAGCCTCGAGGCCGAGCAGCTGCTCGCCGGTGCGATCGAGGCGCAGACCGGGGAGCGGGGGGCCTACTTCTCGCTCCTGCGCCCCTTCACGGAGTTGCGCATCGCGGGCAAGTTCGCCCGCACCGAGCGCTATGACGATGCGATCGTGAGCTGCAACCGGGCGTTCCGCCTCTCGGGCGCCGAGCCCGGCTGGTGCGGCGAGTGTGCCAAGTGCCAGTTCGTGTTCCTCGCGCTGTCTCCCTTCATGTCCCGCGACCGCCTCGTCGGCATCATCGGCACCGACATGTTCGCCAAGCCCGAGCTTGCCGATGGTTTCGCCTCCCTCTTGGGACTCGACGCGCACAAGCCCTTCGAGTGCGTGGGTGAGGAAGCGGAGTCGACCGTCGCGATGAGCCTGGCCGCGCGTTCGCCCGAGTGGTGGGACTCCGCCGTCGTCAAGGCGCTCGTCGAGCGGGCCCCCGAGCTGCTCGATGGTGACCCCGCGATGGAGCGCTCGCTCTTCGCCGACCGCGCGGCGACTCCCGTGCCCAGCATCTACGCCGAGGCGCGCGACCTGCTCGATTCGGGTGTGCCGCTGTGAGCGCGGCCGAGACGTTCCGCGGGCGCCGCGTGCTCATCGTCGGTACCGGCCGTGAGGGGCAGGCGGTCGCCGAGCTGGCGGCGCCGGTCGCGACATCCGTCATCGCCTACACGGATGACGCGGCCTCCGCACCCGCCTGGACCGAGGTGTGGGGTGAGCGGGTTCCCGTGCACGTCGGTGCCGTCGAGGGGGCGATCGATCTCGTCGTCGCGTCGCCCGGCGTGAGCCCGCAGCATCCGCTGCTGCAGCGGGTGCGGGAGTCGGGCATCGAGCTGACGACGGGCACGAGCCTGTGGCTCGCCGAGCACGCGGAGCAGACCGTCGCGGTGACGGGCAGCAAGGGCAAGAGCACGACGAGCAGCCTCATCCATCACCTGGAGACGGCGCTGCACGGGCCTGCCGCGCTCGGCGGCAACATCGGCGTGCCGCTCCTGTCGCTGCCGGAGTCGCCGCGCTACGTCGTCGAGCTGTCGAGCTACCAGTGCGCGGGGCTGACGGTGTCGCCGCACACGGCCGTCGTCACCTCACTGTTCGCCGAGCACCTCGACTGGCACGGCAGCGAGCAGGCCTACTTCCGCGACAAGCTCAACCTCATCGCCCACAAGCCCCGCCGCGTGATCGTCAACGCCACCGATGGGCGCCTCATGGCTGAGGTGACGGCGCGGCATCCCCTCATGGCGCCCGAGCTCGTGGGGCTGGAGGAGAGCTTCCACGTCGCCGACGGCTGGTTCATTCGCGGCACGGAGCGGCTCTTCCCGCGCGAGACCCTCGCCCTCCGCGGTGAGCACAACGCCCTCAACGCGTGCCTCGCGCTCGCCGCGGTCGAACGCGACGGACTCGATCTCGTCGCTGAGCGCGAGCGCGTCGCGTCGGTGCTCGCGGAGTTCACGCCGCTCGAGCACCGGCTCGAGGAGATTCCGGATGCTTCGGGCCTCACCTTCGTCGACGACTCCCTCTCGACCAGCCCCTACGCCGCGATCGAGGCCATGCGCGCCTTCGCGGACGCGCCGCTCACGCTCCTCGTCGGCGGGGCCGACCGGGGTGTCGACTACGCGCCGCTGGCTGACTACCTGGCCGAGCATCCGATCGAGGCGGTCATCGGCCTGCCAGGCAGCGGCGAGCGCCTGACGGGGCTCATGCCCGCCGCCCAACGGGTCTCGACCGCGGCCGACATGGCGGATGCCGTGCGCCAGGCGCGGGCGCTGACGCCCGAAGGCGGCTTCGTGCTCCTCTCGCCGGCCGCGCCCAGCTACGGCATCTACCGCAACTTCGCGGAACGCGCGGCGGACTTCCGCGCCGCCATCACCGCGACAGCGACCGAGGACTGACCCTCATGGCCGCCTCCCTCGACACGACATGCTGCATCGTCGGGGGTGGGCCGGCCGGCCTCATGCTGGGCTACCTTCTCGCCCGGGCTGGCGTCGACGTCGTCGTGCTCGAGAAGCATGCGGACTTCCTGCGCGACTTTCGCGGCGACACGATCCACCCATCCACGATCGACCTGCTCGACGAGCTCGGCCTGAAAGACGCGTTCCTCAGGCTGCCGCACACCGAGGTGACGACCCTCGATGTCGTGATCGGGGGCAATCGCATCCAGCCCGTCGATTTCGGCACGCTCCCGGCGAGTGGTGCGCAGTTTCTTGCCCTCATGCCGCAGTGGGACTTCCTGAACTTCATCGCCGCGCGGGCGGCGCAGTTCCCGAACTTTCGCCTGATCACGGGCGCGGATGTCACGGGGCTGCTGCGCGAGGGCGGACGCGTGCGGGGCGTCTCGGCCCGCCGTGACGGCGAGGATGTCACGGTGAGGGCCGTGCTCACGGTGGGCGCCGACGGGCGCGGCTCGATCGTGCGAAGGCTTGCTGGCCTGCCCGTGCGACGTTTCGGCATCGATGTGGATGTGCTGTGGTTCCGGCTGCCGAGACCCGCGGATGCGCCCGCCACCCTCGGCTACTTCGACGGTTCCACGCTCGTGCTGACGATCCCGCGGGAGGGCTACTACCAGGCCGGCATGGTCATCAGGAAGGGGAGCTACGGGGCCATCCAGGAGTCGGGGCTCGCCGCCTTCAGGGAGCGGATCGCGAAGACCGCCCAGCCCGTCGCATCCGTCGTCGACTCGCTCGTCTCCTGGGACGCCATCAAACTGCTGACAGTGCAGGTCGACAGGATCACGCGCTGGCACGGGCCAGGGGTGCTGTGCCTGGGCGACGCGGCCCATGCCATGTCGCCCGCATTCGGCGTCGGTGTGAACTTCGCGATCCAGGATGCCGTCGCTGCGGCGAATCGCCTCGCACCAGCGTTGCGCAGCGGCCGAGTCCGCCGGCGCGATCTCGCCGCCGTGCAGCGACGACGATTGTTGCCGGTGCGGATCATCCAGCCGGTGCAACTGCAGCTACACCGACGCATCGCGCGGGAAGGGGCGGGTCTCACGATTCCGAATCCGCTTCCTCCATCGGTGCGCTTCGCGCTGCGGTTCGTGCTGCCCGTCGCGCGACGGGTCATGGCGAGGGTGGTCGGGCGAGGAATCCGGCCGGAGCACGTCTCGGCCGGGCTGCGGTCGCAGTTCGCGAGCGTGGGAGGATTGCGGCATGACTGACCTGCGCATCGATTCCCGCACCCCCGACCAGCTTCGCCCCGTGACCTTCGAGCGCGGATGGAGCAAGCAGGCGGAGGGCAGCTGCCTTGTGAGCTTCGGCGACACGAAGGTGCTGTGCACGGCATCCTTCACCAACGGCGTGCCCCGCTGGATGACCGGCAAGGGCAAGGGCTGGGTCACGGCCGAGTACTCGATGCTGCCGCGCGCGACGAACAGCCGCAACGACCGCGAGGCGGTCAAGGGCAAGATCGGCGGACGCACCCACGAGATCTCGCGACTCATCGGCCGCAGCCTGCGCGCGGTCGTCGACATGAAGGCGCTCGGCGAGAACACGATCATGATCGACTGCGACGTGCTGCAGGCCGACGGCGGCACCCGCACGGCCGCGATCACGGGCGCCTACGTCGCGCTCGCCGACGCGCTCGACTGGGGCAAGCAGAGCAAGTTCATCGCGCAGAAGGCGGCGCCCCTCACCGACAGCCTCGCGGCCGTCTCGGTCGGCATCATCGACGGCACGCCCATGCTCGACCTCGCCTACACGGAGGACGTGCGCGCGGGCACCGACATGAACGTCGTCGCGACGGGCTCCGGCAAGTTCATCGAGGTGCAGGGCACGGCGGAGGGGGTCCCCTTCGACCGCGCCGAGCTCGACGCCCTGCTTGACCTCGCGCTCGCGGGCACGAACAGCCTCACCGCCCTGCAGAAGGCCGCGCTCGAGGCATGACCCGCACACTCGTCCTCGCGACCCACAACCAGCACAAGGTTGCGGAGCTCCGTCGCATCCTCGGTGCCCAGCTCGACGGCATCGAGCTCATCGGCTACGACGGCCCGGAGCCGGTCGAGGATGGCGACACCTTCGAGGCCAATGCGCTCATCAAGGCGCGCGCGGCCCACAAGCACACCGGTTTGCCCGCGATAGCGGATGACTCGGGCATCAGTGTCGCCGCGTTGGGCGGTGAGCCGGGCATCCGCTCCGCTCGTTACGCCGGAACGCGAGACGACGTCGACAATTACCGGCTGCTGCTCGCGAACCTGGGCGACGCGAGCGACCGTCGCGCCGACTTCATGTGCGCGGCCGCCTTCGTCGACGGCGAGGTCGAGTTCGCCGAGCTGGGCGTGTGGCCCGGCACGATCCTGCACGAGCCGGCGGGGTCGGGCGGCTTCGGCTACGACCCGATCTTCAAGCCCGAGGGCCTGGAGGTCGCGTCGGCCGAGTTGAGCGCCGACGAGAAGAACGCCATCAGCCACCGCTCGCGGGCCTTCGGTGCCCTCATGCCGCGGGTGAGGGAGCGCCTGCGCGAGGGGTGATGATGAGGCTGGCCGTGGGATAATATTTCGGCATGCCGAAAGCCTTGCCACGCATGCGCCTCCTTGGGGCGGCCGCAGTCACAGTCGCCTTGCTCAGCGGCTGCGCGGCGACTCCCTCGGAGACCGAGCCCGCAGAGGTTGGCAAGCCGCAGGTCCTCACGACCTTCACGGTGATCGCCGACATGGTGCGCGCGGTCGGCGGCGACGCGGTCGAGGTCGAGTCGATCACGAAGGTGGGCGCCGAGATCCACGGCTACGAGCCCACGCCGTCGGACCTCAGGAATGCGGCATCCGCTGACCTCATCCTCGACAACGGGCTCGGCCTCGAGCGCTGGTTCGAGCAGTTCGTGGAGCGCATCGACGTGCCGCACGTCGTGCTGAGTGATGGCATCGAGCCCATCGATATCGCGGGCGGCGACTACGAGGGGCGGCCGAACCCGCACGCCTGGATGTCGCCCGTCGCCGGCCAGCAGTACGTCGCCAATATCGCGGTCGCGCTCGGTGACCTCGTACCCGAGCGGGCCGCGGAGTTCGACGCGGCGGCCGCCGAGTACTCGGCGCAACTCGCCGACCTCGCGGCCGAACTGGAAGCTGCCATCGAGCAACTGCCCGAGGAACGGCGGGTGCTCGTGACCTGCGAGGGCGCCTTCAGCTACCTCGCCCGCGACCTTGGGCTCACGGAGGGATACCTCTGGCCCGTCAACAGCGATACGCAGGGCACGCCGCAGCAGGTGCGCGCCGCGATCCAGCTGGTGGAGGAGCGCGAGGTGCCTGCCGTGTTCTGCGAGACGACCGTCAACGACGGGGCGATGCGGCAGGTGGCATCCGAATCGGGCGCGCGTTTCGGCGGGAACCTCTACGTCGATTCGCTGAGCGAACCCGGCGGCCCGGTGCCGAGCTACCTCGACCTGCTGCGCCACGACATCGACGTGATCGTCGAGGGCCTGACAAGTGAGTGAGCCCCGGATGCCCGCTGCCGCGCCCGCGATCGAGGTGCGCGGCCTGGCCGTGCGCTACGACGAGGTCGTGGCGCTCGACGGGGTCGACCTCACGCTCCACCCCGGGCGGGTGACCGGCCTGCTCGGCATGAACGGTTCGGGCAAGTCGACGCTATTTGGGGCGCTCATGGGCTCCGTGAAGCCGGTTGCGGGCAGCATCCGTCTCTTCGGCGGGCAGCCCGCCCGCGCCCGACGGGAGAATCGCGTCTCCTATGTGCCGCAGTCGGAGGCGGTCGACTGGGACTTCCCGGTCTCGGTTGCCGACGTCGTCATGATGGGCCGCTACGGCAGGCAGGGCTTCACGCGGCGGGTGCGGGCGGCAGACAGGGCCGCCGTCGAACAGGCGCTCGAGCGCGTCGGGCTGACCGAATTCGCCGGCCGACAGATCGGCGAGCTGAGCGGCGGCCAGCGCAAACGCGTGTTCGTCGCGCGCGGCATCGCGCAGGAGGCGGGGCTCATGCTGCTCGACGAGCCCTTCGCTGGCGTCGACAAGGGTTCGGAGCGCACCATCATCACGCTCCTGCGTGAACTCGCGGGGGAGGGCTGCGGCATCCTCGTGTCGACGCACGATCTCGCGGGGGTGCCCGAGCTCTGCGACGAGGTCGTGCTCCTGCAGAAGCGCGTGCTCTTCCAGGGCACGCCCGCCGAGGCGCTCGCGCCGGAACGCCTGGCACTGGCCTTCGGGCTGGGGGTGGAGCTGCCGTGATCATCGACTGGCTCATCGAACCGCTCCGCTTCGACTTCATGACCCGCGCGCTGCTCGTGACGCTCGTCGCGGGCGTCACCTGCGCCCTCCTCTCGACCTGGCTCGTGCACATCGGCTGGTCGCTCATGGGCGACGCCGTCTCGCACGCCGTGCTGCCGGGTGTCGCCGTGAGCTACCTGCTCGGCTGGCCCTTCGCGGTCGGCGCGTTCCTCTTCGGGGTCGGCGCCGTCGCCCTCATCGGGGGCGTGCGAGCGACGACGAAGATCAAATCGGATGCCGCGATCGGCGTCGTCTTCACCTCGCTCTTCGCGCTCGGCCTCGTCATCATCTCGGCGACCCCGAGCCAGACTGACCTGGGCCACATCCTCTTCGGCAACGTGCTTGGCGTGAGCGATGCCGACATCGTGCAGGTGGTCGTAATCGGCGCCGTGGCATCCGCGATCCTGCTCCTCAAGCGCCGCGACCTGACCCTGCTCGCCTTCGACCGCAGCCACGCGAACGCCATCGGCCTCAACACGCGCATGCTCTCGGCCCTCCTGCTCGGCCTGCTCGCGCTCACGGTCGTCGTCGCGCTGCAGGCGGTCGGCATCATCCTCGTCGTCGCGATGCTCATCACGCCCGGCGCGACCGCATCCCTCCTCACGAAACGCTTCGACCGGATGCTCGCGCTCGCCATGCTCGTCACGGTCGGTGCGAGCGTGGTTGGCGTCTACGCGAGCTTCTACCTGGACGTCTCGACGGGCGGCGCCGTCGTGCTCTCGCAAGCCCTCGCCTTCGTGCTCGCCTACCTCTTTGGCGCCCGCGGGGGAGTCGTGACGCTGGCGCTGCGGCGGAGAAGGGCGGTCGCGGCATGAGGATCGCGGTCGAGGACTACGTCAAGACGATCTACTCCTTCGGGGAGTGGGACGACGTAGCGGCAACCCCGTCGGCCCTCGCAGCACGGCTGGGCCTCGCGGCGTCGACCGTCACGGAAATGGTCAAGAAGCTCGCGGCATCCGGCCTCGTCGATCATGTGCCCTACGGGGCGATCACGCTCACGGCGGAGGGGCGCACCCTCGCGCTGCGCATGGTGCGGCGGCACCGCCTGATCGAGACGTGGCTCGTGGAGGAGTTCGGCTACCGCTGGGACGAGGTGCACGAGGAGGCCGACGTGCTCGAGCACGCCGTCTCCGACCGCATGCTCGATGCTATCTTCGAGAAGCTGGGCCGGCCGGTGCGTGACCCGCATGGTGACCCCATCCCGAGTGCGGATGGCCGCGTCGTCATGCCGCCCGCCGTGCTGCTGGCCGAGGCGCCCGACGGTCACGAGGGCGGCATCGTGCGCATCCGGGACCGTGACCCCAATCTCCTGCGCTACCTCGAGGCCGAAGGTTTCGACCTGGATGCGAGGGTGAGGGTGGTTGGCCGCAAGCCGTTCGGCGGCGCGCTCGCGATCGTGCTGGAGGGCGTCGAGCTCGACGTCGGCGACGAGGCGGCCAGGGAGATCTGGATCTCGCGTTAGCGCTTGTCGGGGTCGTTGCTGGGGTCCTGATCGAAGTAGGCCGGGTCGAGCACGATGTCTTCAGCATTGAGGGTCGGGATGCCCGCCGTGCGCGCCTGCTTCGCCTTCTGGCTCGAACGCCAGTAGTGGAACGCGGTGGGGATCACGGTCGCCGCGACCGCGATGAGCAGGATGAGATCGATGTACTGACGCACAAACTGCTCCACCGGCGGGATGTAGCCGAGCACGAAGCCCAGGAACGTGAGGCCGGCGCCCCAGATGAGGGCACCGATCGCGTTGTAGAGCGAGTATTTGCGGTAGTCCATGTGGCCGATGCCCGCCGCGACGGGCACGAAGGTGCGGAGGATGGGCACGAAGCGGGCAAGGATGACGGAAAGCCCGCCGAACTTGGAGAAGAAGGCGTTCGTGCGCTCAACGTTCTCGCGGCTGAAGACACCGCTTTCCTTGCGCTCGAAGATGCTCGGGCCGAACTTGTGGCCGATCAGGTAGCCGACCTCGCCACCCAGGAAGGCGGCGACGCCGATCGCGAGGCACACCCACCAGATGTCCATCTCGATGACCTCCGCGAAGGTCAGCACGCCCGTGATGATGAGGAGCGTGTCACCGGGAAGGAGGAAGCCGACCAACAGTCCGGTCTCAGAGAAGACGATGAGGCACACGCCCAGGAGGGCAAAGGCCCCGAAGCCCGTGATGAGGGTCTCGGGGTCAAGCCAAGGGATGAGGGCGAAAGGCATCAAGCGCGGGACTCCGTCGATCGGGTGCGGCGCCTGCTGGCACCTGCTCAAGATTAGCGGCGGGAGTGCCCCCAGCGCCTCGTTCTTCAGGATGATTCCGTCGAACTCGAAGGCGGATGCGTCGTGCCGGTCGTTGTACGGGAGAAGGGACTTGAACCCTCACGCCTTGCGGCACCAGAACCTAAATCTGGCGTGTATACCAATTTCACCACTCCCGCGGGAGACGCCAGTCTACCGCCGGCCCCATGCTGCACGTTCCCTGAACGCGTGCCCAGACATCGGGCCTACCGTGCGAAGCATGCTGAAGATCATCCTCATCCTCCTGGCCATCTGGATCGTCCTCTCGATCATCGGTTTCGTCGTCGAGGGTCTCTTCTGGCTCGCCATCATCGGCCTCGTGCTCTTCGCGATCACCGCCATCTTCGGTGGCATCAGGGGGCGCGGCCGCACGCGCTGAGCGCCTGTGGAAAACGCGGCGCACGCGAGAGGCGCGTGGCGCAGGATGTGACGCATGCCCCAACACGCGCTCTCGCTCATCACGGAGCGCGTGCGCGACAGGGTGCGGCGCGACGGCGTCGACCTAACGGCCGACCGCTCGATCGCTGACCGTCTCGTGCGCGAGGAGGTGCAGCGGTACAGCGAGCGGGCGCTCGGTGGTGCCGTGCCGATGCTCGCCGATGAGCGCGAGGCTGAGAAGCGCATCCTCGCAGACCTCGTCGGGTTCGGTCCGCTCCAGCCTCTCCTCGACGACCCGAACATCGAGGAGATCTGGATCAACGCACCCGACCAGGTCTTCATCGCGCGCGGGGGCGGTTCAGAGCGCACCGACATCCGTCTGACCTCGTCGCAGGTGCGCGACCTGGTCGAGCGGATGCTGCAGTCCACGGGCCGACGCGTCGACCTGAGTTCGCCCTTCGTTGACGCCTCCCTGCCCGACGGCTCACGTCTGCACGTCGTCATTCCCGACGTGACGCGCAGGGAGTGGGCCATCAACATCCGCAAGTTCACGCGGCGCATCTCGGCGCTCGCCGACCTCGTGCAGCGCGGCTCCCTCACGCCTGAGGCGGCCGAGTTCCTTCGCGGCGCAGTGCGTGCCGGGGTGAATGTCATCGTCTCGGGGGCGACACACGCGGGCAAGACGACCATGCTGGGGGCGCTCCTCGCCGAGGCGAGAGAGCGCGAGCGCATCATCACGGTCGAGGAGACCTTCGAACTCGACCTGGGCGGTCGCGACGTGGTGGCGATGCAGTGCCGACAGGCGAGCCTCGAGGGCTCGGGCGAGATCACGCTTCGCAGGCTTGTGAAGGAGTCGCTCCGGATGCGCCCAGACCGGCTCGTCGTCGGCGAGGTGCGCGAGGCAGAAGCCCTCGACTTGTTGATCGCCCTCAATTCTGGGGTGCCCGGAGCGTGCACCGTGCACGCGAACGGCGCGCGGGACGCCCTCGCCAAGCTCTCGGTGCTGCCCCTGCTGGCCGGCCGAAACATCGACGCGTCCTTCGTGCTCCCGACCGTCGCTGGGGTCGTCGACCTTGTCGTGCACTGTGAGCAGACGGCGGATGGCCACCGCCGGGTCGCGGAGATCGTGGCGCCGACGGGCGTCGTCGACGGCGGTGTCGTGCAGGCGGTGTCGCTCTTCGCCACGACCGCCGACGGACTCCGCCCCACCGGCATGGCACCGCCGCGTGCCGAGAAGTTCGGATCAGCCGCTCTCGTCGCCGCCGGGGTCGCATGATGCTCCCCGTGCTTCCGGCGCTGTTGGGAGGCGCCCTCGGCGTGGGCCTGCTGCTCACGGCATCCCCGTTTCTCTGGGCACCCCGCCAACGCGAGCGCCGACGCTCGCGAGTGCACGAGCTCATGACGGAGCAACTCACGCTGGCCGGTCTCGCCTCCGTGACGCCAGCCACCTTCATCGTCGTGTCACTGCTGCTCGCCCTCGCGGTCGGGGGAGTGACCCTCGCGTTCGTTCCCGTGCTCGCGATCGCACTTGCCGCCGCCGCAGCGGCCGGCGCGGTGCCGTTCATGATGGTGTCGTGGCGCTCCCGCGCTCGCAGGCGACAACTCCGATCCCTCTGGCCAGACGTCGTGGACCATCTCGTTTCGGCGGTGCGCTCCGGCCTCTCCCTGCCCGACGGCATCGCGGCCCTTGCCGAAGTCGGTCCGCCCGGAACGCGGGCCGCATTCGCCGCCTTTGCGCGCGACTACCAGTCCACGGCGAACTTCTCGCGCTGCCTCGACGAGCTCAAGCTGCGACTCGCCGACCCCGTTGCCGACCGCATCCTGGAGACACTCCGGATGTCTCGTGAGGTCGGTGGTACGGAACTCACGACCGTGCTCCGCAGCCTCTCGACCTACCTGCGCCAAGATTCGGCGATCCGTTCCGAGGTCGAGGCGAGGCAGTCGTGGGTCGTCAACGCGGCTCGGCTCGGGGCCGCGGCTCCGTGGGTTGTGCTCCTGCTGCTCGCGACCAGGCCAGAGGCGGCTGCCGCCTACAACACGCCCTCTGGCGCCGGCCTCATCGTGGCGGGACTCGTCGTGACGATGCTCGCCTACCGCGTGATGATCGCGATCGGCCGACTCCCGGAGGAGGAGCGGTGGTTCCGTTGAGCGCGGCCTGGGCGCTGCTGTGCGGCAGCGCGCTGGGGCTCGGGTTGTGGGTGCTCGCGACTCGCATCCCTCGGCTCGGCCGTCCGCGCCTCGCAGCTCGCGTAGCTCCGCATGTCGCCGATGTCTCCGCCGGGGCACGCGCCCACCTGCACCGTTCGCAGTCCGACCCCCTGCCGGTGTTCGGCGCCCTTCTCGGCCCGCCCTTCGCTGCACTCCGCCGGGCAATGGGTGGCGTGCTGGGTGGCTCGGCCGCGGTGCAACTGCGTCTGCGCCAGGCTGGATCGGGCCTGACGCTCGACGGTTACCGCTCCCAACAGTTGCTTGCCGCCATCGCTGGGGTCGCGGTCGGTGCCGCTGTCACGGTCGTCCTGGCCCCGCAGCATGCCTCGCCCGTCATGCTCGGTGCTGGCTCGATTGCCGCGGGTGGGGTCGCCGGCGTATTCCTGCGCGATTGGTTGCTCCAGCGCGCGGCCTCACGCCGCATGTCGCGGCTCGCCACCGAGTTGCCGATGGTGCTCGAGTTCCTCACGCTGAGCCTGTCGGCGGGGGAGGGCGTGCTCGAGGCGCTTCGCCGCGTCTCTCGCATCAGCAGCGGGGAACTGTCTCGCGAGCTCGGGGCCGTGCTCACCGATGTCACGACGGGAGCGCCCCTTTCGGAGTCGCTGCGGCGCTGCGCCGACGAACTACAACTGGCGCCCTTCACCCGCTGCGTCGACCAACTGACAATCGCGCTTGAGCGCGGCTCGCCGCTTGCCGAGGTGCTGCGGGCCCAGGCTCAGGATGCGCGCGAAGACACCAAGCGTGGCCTGCTTGAACTGGCAGGCAAGAAGGAGGTGGCGATGCTCGTGCCCCTCGTCTTCCTCATCCTCCCCGTCACGATCCTGTTCGCGATCTTCCCGGGGATCCACGTGCTCCAGGTGGGGTTCTGAGCGGAGGCTATTCCTCTTCGGTGACGATCGGGTTGCGCAGTATCCCGATGCCGTCGATCTCAATTTCGACCGTGCTCCCCGCCTTCAGGAACTTCGGCGGTGTGAACCCCGCACCGACCCCGCCGGGGGTGCCGGTCGCGATGATGTCGCCGGGGCGCAGCGGGGTCCAGGTCGAGACGTATTCGACGAGGGTCGCGACGTCGAAGACCAGCTGGTCGAGACTCGAGTCCTGACGCACCTCGCCGTCGACGGTCGTGCGCACGCGCTGCGACGTCACGGGGCCGAACTCTTCGGCGCTGACGATCCAGGGGCCAACCGATCCGGAGTCGGCGAAGTTCTTGCCGGGGGTGAACTGGATCGTGTGCGCCTGGTAGTCGCGCAGCGACCCGTCGTTGAGGATCGTGTAGCCGAGCACATGCTCGAGTGCGTCCTCCTTGTCGATCGCGCGACCGGCGCGCCCGATGACGATCGCGAACTCGCCCTCATAGTCGAAGCGGTCGCTCGCCTTGGGCAACACCATAGGGGCGCCTGGGGCCACAAAGGTGTCGGGAAAGCGGGTGAACAGCACGGGATGCGTGGGCATCTCGCGCCCCATCTCGAGCACGTGGTCGCGGTAGTTGAGCCCCACGCAGAGCACCTTCGCGGTCGGCAGCACCGGCGGCAGCAGCGTCACCTCGGCGAGAGGGAGTACACGATCGAGGGCGGCGGATGCGACATCCGCGAGCTCGACAGGGGAGTCGCTCGTGCGAACAGTGTCGCCTTCGACGATGCTCCAGCGTGCGGCGCCGTCGAGGGCGATGCGTGCGATCTTCACAGATGGATCCTTCCAGTGGTTCAGGCTTCGCGACAAGCGTGAATCGATCGTGCGCGGGCATGCCTCGCACGGCAGCAGTCTCCCAGTAGGGGCTGCGCCAGCGCTCCTTGCCGTTCCACATTGCGCAACGCGTCTGAGCGCGACATGCCTCGCAGTTCTAGATACCTTGCAGCTCTAGGTATAGGCTTCCATCCGGAGGTGGCCCATGAACATCGACAAGGACCTCGTCGCCGCGATGGCGACGCCGCTCGTGCTCGCCATCCTCATGGAGGGCTCGAGCTACGGCTACGCGATCCTCAAGCGGGTGCGCGAGCTCTCCGCCGGCGAGCTCGAGTGGACCGACGGGATGCTCTACCCGCTCCTGCACCGGCTGGAGCGGCTCGGTCACGTGCACGCCGAATGGGGCGTCTCGCCCGAGGGCCGGCGGCGCAAGTACTACCAGATCACCGAGACGGGCAGGGCGCAGCTGGCCGAGCAGCGGCGCCAATGGGTCACCGCCACGCGCACGCTCGGCGGACTCTGGGGCTTCGCGATCCCCGCGACGGGAGTGTGACGATGGAACAGCTTGAGGCACGTATCAAGGAGTGGCGTTCGGCGATCGTGCGCGGGGGCACGGTCGATGAGGGTGACGCCGACGAACTGGAGGCACACCTGCGCGAGCAGGTGGCGGAACTCGAGGCATCCGGTCTCTCGCCAGACGAGGCCTTCCTCATCTCGGTCGGCCGGCTCGGCCGGGTCGACCAGTTGACGGCCGAGTTCGCCCGCGAGCACAGCGACCGCCTGTGGAAGCAGCTGACGCTCACGCATGCCCCCGCGGAAGACAAGCGCGGCTCGGTGCTCGTGATGCTCGGCTTCGCGTTGCTCGCCGCCGTGCTCATCCAGGTGGCGCGACTCATCGCCGACATGCCGGGCGACGGGCGTGACCTCCGCGAGGAGTGGTTCCTGCGCGGTGCCAGCGTCACGGTGCTGCCCGCGCTCGCCGCCTACTTCGCACTGCAGCGACGGATGCCACGGCCCCGGGTCATCGCACTCGCCGCGGCGGTCGCGGTCGTGGTCGTCGCGGCATCCGTCTTCCCCTATGGCGGCGAGAGCACGACCGTGCTGATCGCCCTGCACCTGCCCGTCGTGCTGTGGTTCGCGGTCGGTGTTGCCTACGTCGGCGGGGAGATGGGCTCGCATCCGCGCCGCATGGACTTCATCCGTTTCTCGGGGGAGTGGGCCATCTACTATGCGCTGATCGCCCTCGGGGGTGGCGTGCTCGTGGGCCTCACAGCGCTCGTGCTCGGACCCATCGCGCCCGAGATGATCGAGGGAGTCTTCGAGTGGGTCGTGCCCTCGGGCGCTGCGGGTGCCGTGATCGTCGCGGCCTGGCTCGTCGAAGCGAAGAAGAGCGTCATCGAGAACATCGCGCCCGTGCTGACCGCGATCTTCACCCCGCTGTTCGCGCTCATGCTGGTCGTTTCGGCGGTCGGCTACGCCGCCGCGGGGGTGGGCCGCGAGTTCGACCGCGACCTGCTGATCGTCTTCGACGTGCTGCTCCTCGTCGTGCTCGGCCTCATCGTCTACGGCATCTCGGCCCGCGGCCCGTCGAAGCCCGGTGTGCTCGACGCGCTCCGCCTCGTGGCAGTCGTCGCCGCCATCGCGCTCGACGTGCTCGTGCTCGTGTCGATGTTCGGCCGCGTCGGAGAGTTCGGCTTGACCGCCAATCGCGTGGCGGCGCTCGGGCTCAACCTCGTGCTGCTGGTGAACCTCGCGGTGACCGCGTGGCACATCGCCCGGCTTCTGGCCCGCAGGGCGCCCGCAATGTGGCTCGAACGCTGGCAGACCTCGTACCTCCCGGTGCTCGCCGCGTGGGTGCTCGCGGTCGCGCTCGTGCTGCCCCCGCTCTTCGCGTTCGCCTGAGCGCCTCGGCAGTCGCTGTGGAAAACGGCGACGGATGCTGCGGATCCCTCAGTAACATCCCCGCATGACCGGCTTCCCCCGCATCCGCTCCGCGTTCGCCCGCCTCTCCTCCGAGCGCGGTGACGTGCCCGGGTGGGTGCTCATCACGCTCATGACCGCGGGGCTCGTGATCATCATCTGGTCGCTCGCGGGCCCCGCACTCAGCTCGGTCTTCGAACAGGCCATCCAGCGCGTCTCCGGGTTCTGAGCACCCGTGCGGGTCGCCATCCTTCGCGGTGAGGGGGAGCGGGGCTCCGCGCCCGCCGAGTTCGTCATGGTCGGTGCATTGCTGACGCTCCTCACCCTCTCGGTCGTGCAACTCGGCCTCGCGATGCATGTGCGCAACACGCTGCTCGACGCGGCTGGGGAGGGCGCACGCTTCGCGGCATTGGCGGACAGGACGCGCGCCGACGGCGCCGTCCGTACGCGCGAACTCATCACGACCGCGATCGGCCCTGCGTATGCGACGGATGTCACGATCACCGAGGGTGCCTACCTGGGCCATCGTGCGGCCGTCGTGACGGTGCGGGCGCCCCTCCCGGTGATCGGGCTCATCGGCTTCGACCGCGGCGTGGAGGTGACGGGCCGTGCAGCGTTGGAGATCGTGGACTGAGCGATGGATACCGGATGAGCGCGGCTCGGCGTCCCTCGAATTCCTCACGGCGGGCACCCTGCTCCTCGTGCCGATGGTCTACCTCATCGTCGCGCTGTCCGCCCTCCAATCCGGCGTGCTCGCCGTGGAGGCCGCCGCGCGACAGGCGAGCCGCACCTACGTCGAGGCGGGCACGGTCACCGAAGCCACGCAGCGCGCGGAGCGGGCGGTGGCTTTCGCGCTCGCGGACCACGGGATGGATGCCGCGGCAGCGAGCATCCGCATCGACTGCGCTCCACAGCCGCACGCCTGCCTGAATCGACGCGGCGTCGTCACCGTGACGGTCGAGGCGAGGGTCGCGCTGCCGCTCGTGCCGGCCGGACTCAGCGTCGACACGCCCCTCAGCATCCCGGTAGCTGCCTCGGCGAGCCAGCAGGTCTCGCGCTTTGCGGGGCTGCCGTGAGCGGGCGACGATGGTCTCACGCCGTCCGCGACGAGACGGGGTCGACGCTCGTGCTCACGATCTTCTACGCAGCCCTCTGCCTCGCGGTCGTGCTGCTCGTGACCGCCGCGACCTCCCTTTACATCGAACGCAAGCGCCTCTACTCGCTCGCTGATGGTGCCGCGCTTGCGGGCGCGGAGGCATTCGGTCTCGACGACGTGGCCTCCACCTCGGCGCGGCCGACCGCGATCCTCGACGACGCACGGGTCGCATCGACCGTCAACGCCCATATCGCCGCTGTGCCGCATTCCTTCGAAGACCTGGCAATCGATCGCGCAGAGAGTCCGGGCGGTTCCGGCGCCGTCGTCGCGCTGTCCGCGACCTGGCGCCCTCCCATCGTGAGCGTGTTCGTGCCGGAGGGGCTGCGCATCGAGGTCGAGGCATCCGCCAGGTCGGTCTTTGGCTGACGGACCATTGAAGAACCGTCCCGCGGCGAGGAGAATCGGGGTTCCGCCGACAAGGGCACGAGCAGAGGAGCAGCCGTGAGCGACAGCGGTAGCGAAGCATCCGACACCATGATCGTCACGCTGGAGAGGACCACGGTCGCCGTGCGCCGCGAGACGGTCGAGATGGCGAAGATTAGGGACTACTTCGACAGCGTCTACCAAATCGTCGCCGCAGTGATCGGTCAGCAGGACGCGGGCTTCGCGGGGCCAGCCATCGCCCTGTACCGCGGCATGCCCAGCGAGACGGTCGATGTCGCGGCGGGCTTTCCCACGCTACGACCCGTCGAATCCTCCAACGGGGTTGCGGCACAGCAGTTGCCGACCGGCTTGGCGGCCCGGCACATCCATCGCGGCCCCTACGACGGACTCGCCGATGCATACGGCACGCTGCTGGCGTGGATGGAGCGGCACGACCACACGCCGGGCGAGCTCTACTGGGAGGTCTACGTGACCGAGCCGACCCCGGATGCCAGGCCCGAAGACATGGTGACCGAGATCGTCTGGCCCATCGCGCCCAGGGAGTGACGCCGCCAGCGGATGCACGGGGCTTGTCCCGGTAGGCTGGTGCCCACAATGGATGAGCTCGATATCACTGGCCAGGTCGCGGACCTCCGCGGCACCTTCGCCGAAATCCGGGCCGTCGTCGACGTGCCGCGACTCGAAGCCGAGATCGCGAAGCTGAGCGAGCAGGCGGGCGCACCCGACCTGTGGGACGACACCGAGAAGGCGCAGAAGGTCACCAGCGCCCTCAGTCACCGCCAGGCGGAGCTTGCCAAGATCACGAGCCTGCAGCAGCGCCTTGACGACATCGAGATCATGGTCGAGCTCGCCAATGAAGAGGGCGATGCGGATGCCGCAGCCGAGGTCCACAAGGAACTCGCCGACATCCAGCGCGTGCTCGGCGAACTCGAGGTGCAGACGCTCCTCAACGGGGAGTGGGACGCCCGCCCCGCCGTCATGACCATCCGCGCGGGTGCCGGCGGCGTCGACGCGGCCGACTTCGCCGAGATGCTCCAGCGCATGTACCTGCGCTACGCCGAGAAGAACGGCATCCCGGCGCGCGTGCTCGACACGAGCTACGCCGAGGAGGCGGGCATCAAGTCGACCACGATCGAGTTCGACGCCCCCTACGCCTTCGGCACCCTGAGCGTCGAGGCGGGAACGCACCGCCTCGTGCGGATGTCGCCCTTCGGCGCGGCGGGCAAGCGCCAGACGAGCTTCGCGGCCGTCGAGGTCATCCCGCTCATGGAGGCGACCGAGTCGATCGACATCCCCGAGAACGAGATGCGCATCGACGTGTTCCGTTCGAGCGGGCCCGGCGGCCAGTCGGTCAACACGACCGACTCCGCCGTGCGCATCACGCACATCCCCACCGGCATCGTCGTCTCGATGCAGAACGAGAAGAGCCAGATCCAGAACCGTGCCGCAGCGCTCCGCGTGCTGCAGTCCCGACTCCTCCTGCTGCAGAAGGAACAGGAAGCGGCACAGAAGAAGGAGCTCGCGGGCAACATCACCGCCAGCTGGGGTGACCAGATGCGTAGCTACGTGCTCGCGCCGTACCAGATGGTGAAGGACCTGCGCACCGAGCACGAGGTCAGCAAGCCCGACGACGTCTTCGACGGTGACCTCAACGGATTCATCACGGCGGGCATCCGCTGGCGTAAGCGCGTCATCGCGGACTAGGACGACAAAGCGGGCCGAGCCGATCCGAAGACCGGCCCGACCCGCGTCGGTGTTGCTACGTCAGCGACGTGCCAGGCGGCGGCTCACCATCAGCCAGGCGATCGTCGCGGCCACCAGCACCGCGAGGATGATCAGCACGGTCGGCGCGAGGGCCGCCGGGCTGACGCTCTGGGCGCCAGACGCGAGCTCGCCGGAGCCAGCAGCGATGCGCTCGTTGCCGTCGCTCAACTCGGCGGCGCCATCGTTGAGCGCCTTGGCACCGTCGTTGAGCTTCTTCGCGCCGTCGGCGAGGCTTCCGTTGCCCTCGGCGAGGTCAGCGGCACCGGCCGATAGCGTACTGGTGCCCTCGGCGAGTGAACCAGCGCCCGTCGACAGGGTCTCGAGGCCCGTGTTGAGGTTGTTGGCGCCCGTCGTGAGGCTGGCGGCACCGCTCGACAGGGTGCCAGCACCGGCCGAGACCTTGGCGGTGCCGTCGGCGAGAGATCCCGCACCCGTGGCGACCTTCGCGGTACCCGCGGCAAGCGAGTTCGCGCCGGCGGCAAGCTGGCCTACGCCTGTGTCGAGCTTGGTGGCGCCGGCTGCGAGGTCGTTAGCGCCGATCGAGAGTTCCGTCAGACCGGGTGCGTTGATCGGGTCCGTTCCCCCGAGGAGCTGCGCCGCACCCTGGGCCACGAGGCTCGAACCAATCTTCAGGCCAGCGTCGCTCCCGTCCGCCTTGGTCGGCACCTTGTTGAGGCTGCCGAGCAGAGTGTCGATCTTGCCCTTGAAGCCGTTGATCTCTGCCTTGACAGTGCCCGTTTGGGTAGCGAGACCGCTCAGGCTGGTCGCGAGAGCGTCGATCTCAGCGTCGGTAGGCACGTAGTCCGTGGCCGCCCAGTTTCCGAGCTGACGAGCGAGTGCCGCCGCATTTGCGGCAGCCTCGCCAGAAGCGACGTGGACTTCAGCTGCAGGTACGGCGGTATCGCCACCGAGAAGGCCCGCATAGTCGCTCAGGCCCTTCACCGCGGTCGAAGCCGCGGACACGCCATCCGCGATCGCCTGCGTCTTCACCGTTAGGGTTTGTGCCCCAGCGAGTGCTCTGCTGGCACCCGCGGACACCCGCGCGGCGCCGTTCGCGACTACTTCAGAGCCGGTCGTCTTCGCGCCCGCGAGCTTCGCCGCGAGGTCATGGGCGCCCGCGTTGGCATCGGCCGCGCCCTGCGCGAGGGTGCGAGCCCCCGTCGCGGCGGTGCTGGCGCCCTGGTTGAGGGTGCTTGCACCGTTGAAGAGCTTGTTGGCGCCCTCGGCGAGCGAGATTGAGCCCGTGAATGCCGAGGAGGCGCCGTCGGCGAGCTTGCTCGCGCCCTCTGCCGCAGAGTCAGCACCGGCGGCGACCTTGTCGGCGCCCGCCTTCGCGCTGGCCGTGCCGTCCTTGAGTGTCGCGGTGCCATCGAAGAGTGTGGCGGCGCCATCAACGAGGCGCATGGATCCGTCGCGTGCCGTCGTCGCGCCCTCGCTCAGTTGTGAGGCTCCGGCGGCGAGCTTGTCGGTCGTGATGAAGAAGAAGGCGAGCAGGCCGATGAGCAGGATCGAGAGCGCGGCTATCGCGACTTTCGAGAAGCTATCGCGTCGTTCAGACCTGGTGTGGGCGGGACCGCTCATGCAGTGACTCCTTTGTCGGTATCCGGGCAGCACAAAACGCACACCATCATGCTGTTGAGGCGCGCGCCGAAGGAGGGCTTTCCCGCACCATTCGGGCACCGTCGTTGGTGCCCGGTGCGAGTCGCCTCCAGTGGATTGCGCTGAATCTAACAGCGGCCGAGAGCGGTGTGAGGGTCCGTCGGAAAGTGTGTATCGAAGGTCAATAGCCAACTAATGCGGCATCCGATCGTTGGAGGATGTCTACAGCGCACGGCGGGGCATCCGCGCGTCGGCCTGTCGTTGCAGCCGGATGGGCGACGGATGCTTAGGCTCGACGGGACATGATTCGTTTCGATCAGGTGACCAAGCTCTATGCCGGCACCACCAGGCCCGCCCTCAACTCCGTGACCCTCGAGATCCTGCGGGGGGAGTTCGTGTTCCTCGTCGGTGCCTCCGGCAGTGGAAAGTCGAGCTTCCTGCGGTTGATCCTCAAGGAGGAGAACCCGACGAAGGGCGAGATCCACGTGCTCGGCCAAAACGTCGGCCGACTCTCGAGCCGCAAGGTTCCCTACTTCAGGCGCAACCTCGGTGTCGTCTTCCAGGACTTCCGCCTGCTGCCCCAGAAGTCGGTCTTCGACAACGTGGCCTTCTCGCTGCAGGTGATCGGCAAGTCGAAGGGCTTCATCCAGGAGGCCGTGCCCGACGTGCTCAAGATGGTGGGACTCGCGGGCAAGGCGAGCCGCTTCCCCCACGAGCTCTCCGGTGGTGAGCAGCAGCGTGTCGCCATCGCCCGCGCGATCGTCAACCGGCCGGCCCTGCTGCTGGCCGACGAGCCGACGGGAAACCTCGACCCTGCGACATCCGCTGGCATCATGACGCTCCTCGAGCGCATCAGCCAGAGCGGCACGACCGTCATCATGGCGACCCACGACGCCGGCATCGTCGACCAGATGCAGCGCCGCGTGATCGAGCTCGTCGCGGGCCAGATCGTGCGCGACGAACGGCAGGGCGGCTACCTCACGCAGGCGATCCCCCTGCAAAAGGGCTTCGGAACGGAGGCGGCGCAGTGAGGTTCGGCCTGATCATGTCGGAGGTCGGCCAGGGCCTGCGGCGCAACTTCTCGATGGTCGTCTCCGTCGTGCTCGTGACCTTCATCTCGCTCACCTTCGTGGGCACCGCGATCCTGTTGCAGATGCAGATCAACGAGATGAAGGGCTACTGGTATGACCGCGCCCAGGTGGCGGTCTACATGTGCACCGCCACGACAGACACCGCGAACTGCAACATGACGGAGGCGACGGACGAGCAGAAGGCGGCCGTCGCATCCAAGCTCGAATCGTCTGAGCTTTCCCCGCTCGTCAACGAGTACGAGTTCGAGACCCACGAGGAGGCGTACGAGAAGTACGTCGAGTTCACCGACAGTGCCGAGGCTGACTACATCACCCCGGAGTTCTTGCCGGAGACGTTCTGGGTGAACATGGTCGACCCCACGCAGTCTGGCGTGCTGATCGAGACCCTCTCGGGCACGCCGGGTGTCGACGAGGTGGCCGACCAACGCAAGTACCTCGACCCGATCTTCGACGCGCTCAACGCCGCAAGCTACACCGCGATCGGCATCGCAGCGCTCATGCTCGTCGCGGCCGTGCTGCTGATTGCCACGACCATCCGTCTGAGCGCCTTCAGCCGCCGGCGCGAGCTTGGCATCATGCGACTCGTCGGTGCCTCCAACCGCTTCATCCAGACACCGTTCATCCTTGAAGGCGTCATCGCCGGGGTGATCGGCGCTGCGCTGGCCGGGGGAGCGACGGTCGCGGTCGTGCACTTCTTCGTGCAGGGCTACCTCGCCGAGACGATGGTGGCGACCTCCTTCGTGGGGCTCGAGGAGGCAGCCGTCGTGGCACCGATCCTGCTCGCTGTCGGCATCGTGCTCGCCGCGATCTCCGCCAACGTCGCGATCAGCCGCTACCTCAAGGTGTAGTCGGGCTTGCATCCTGGCCCGCTGTAGGATTGTGGGCTGCGTGTCGCCCGGCACGTACAGGACGTAAAGGATGCATCGTGCCAAGGGAACGTGGTCAGAAGGTCGTCGCGACCAACCGCAAGGCTCGCCACGACTACACGATCGAGGACACCTATGAGGCGGGCCTCGTGCTCACCGGCACCGAGGTGAAGTCGTTGCGCGCAGGCCGCGCGAGCCTTGTCGACGGCTACGCCTTCATCGACGACCATGCGGAGGCATGGCTCGATGCCGTGCACATCCCCGAATACACGGGCGGCACCTGGACCAACCACCCGCCCCGCCGCAAGCGCAAGCTGCTGCTGCACAAAGCGCAGATCCTCAAAATCCACAACAAGGTCAAGGAGGGTGGCTACACGCTCGTGCCGCTCTCCCTCTACTTCAGCGACGGCAAGGCGAAGGTCGAACTCGCGGTCGCGAAGGGCAAGCGCGAGTACGACAAGCGCCAAGCGTTGCGCGAGCGCCAGGACAATCGTGAGGCGCAGCGTGCCATGGCGGCACGGCGCCACCTGGGGGAGTAACCGCGGCTAGCCCTCGTACGGGTAGCTAGGTCCCTTGCCTCGAAGCGGCTCGGAGATGGGCCCGTTCGTGTCATAGGCGAGGCAGAGGATCTCGCGGTCACCCTCTTCCCAGCCCTCGGGGCTCGGGTAGTAGTAGCCGTAGTAGAGGCTCGTCTTGTCGACGGGGGAGCCGACGAAGCCCTCGAACTCGGTGAAGCATCCGATCTCCGCCTCCTCGAGGATGGCGTTCTCGTCGTAGGAGGGGAAGGTCGACGACGCGAGGTCGTAGAGGTGGTAGGCCTCGTTGTCGTGCGGCTCGGTGCACTTCGGCATGACGACCGAATCGACCTGCTCGACGGCGGCCGTGTCGTCGTTGAAGCAATCGCCGACCGCGATCGAGAAGACGTCTTCCTTGCCCTGGATGAGGTCGGCCATGGCCACGATGCTGCAGCCCGTGAGTCCGAGCACAGCGAGCGCGGAGAGGGCGACGGCGGAGAGGGTTCTGCGGGTCACGGCCTCTGCTTCCTGTCGCCGAGCGCGCGAGGGGCGTCTCGGATCGTGAAATCTTCTCGGGAAGCATAGCGGGATTCCCAGCCGGCGCCCAGCTAGCGCAAGAGCGCTTCCTTCGAGGCGATCGCCTTGCTATCATTGAAGGCTGCGCCCGAGCGGTGCAGCTTGACAACTCAACAGCGTGCGACTGTGACACGTCTTTCACCAAGACGCGTATGGGGATGATCGGTTTCGACATTGCCTGCGCAATTGTGAGAAGCGGGTCGAGGATGCCGACTTATCTCGTTAACGATGTCGGCAAACTATAAGTGCCGATTCCAAGCGCACTGACTTCGCCCTCGCTGCCTAAGCGAGCGCACTAAAAAGTCCGTCAGCCCGGGGATGCTCTCTACCCGGATCCTGGCGTCATCTAGAGAGATTGCTCCGTAGTTACGCCTGAGGGCTACGGGGGACTTGCACTCGGGCTGGGCTCGTCGGTTTAGCTGCCAGTGGCAAATTCCGGAGCCGAGTAGAACGCCTGCACTGGCTACACCCGTAGAAGACACATGACCACAGCAGTGGACCGGGGTTCAATTCCCCGCATCTCCACCATCGTCACCGTCGCGCGCTGTTGAGTTCCACATCGACCCATTCGTGGCCGAGCCCTTCGAGCGTGCCCGCACCGGATGTCACGGCGGCAACGACCTCGTGCAGCGCCCCGCCTCCCGCGAGCCTCAGTTCGGCCCGCGCTGCATACTCGACAGTCAGCACGACGACGCCCCGCGCTCGCAGCTCCGACTCGACCCTGCCCGCATCGGCGTGCTCAAGGCTGAGGCGGAACAGCTCCCGCCGCTCCCGCGCCACGAGCGGTGCCTCGCGGATCGCGTGCGCGACGGCATCCGAGTAGGCACGGGCGAGGCCGCCGGTGCCGAGGAGCACCCCACCGAAGTAGCGCGTGACCACGGCGACGGTGTCGACGAGGCTGGCGCCAGCGAGCGCGTCGAGCATGGGTGCCCCCGCCGTGCCGGATGGTTCACCGTCGTCGCTCGACCTGCGCACCTGGCTGGCGGCATCCGATGGGCCGATGATGAACGCGGAGCAGTGGTGTCGCGCGCCCCAGTGCTCGCGCCGGGTGCCGTCGATCACCGCACGCGCGGCATCCTCCGACGCGACGCGCTCGAGGCGGCAGATGAAACGGGAGCGTTTCACCTCTGTCTCCACGGTGACCCTTGCGCCGGGGCCGCCGCGGAGCGTCACATCAGCCATGTCACCATTCTCCCTCGCGAGCTTGCCCCCGCGCTGTCTAGGCCGAGCAGGGGATGCCGCGACACGGATGCACCGCACAACTCGTCCGCGCGGGGGAGGCGCACGGGATGGTGCCTTCCTAGTCTGGGGATATGACTGATCAAGAGCCAGACAATGCTCCGAAGGGCAAGTCGTCGCGCAACTCGATGATGGGCGCGGGCATCGCGCTCGGCGTCGGCGTCGGTACGGCGATGGGCGTCAGCCTTGACAACATTGCGATGGGCGTCGGCCTTGGCTTGGCCATGGGGATCGCATTCGGTGCGGCATTTTCAGCACATCGTGGCAAGGCCAAGGATGTTGACGGCGATTAGCGAAGCTCGCGCGACTCCGGCACCGTTACCGAACCTGTCGTGACCGGGTAGACCTCCTGGAGGGAATCCGGCACGGCCGTCACCGCAACCTCGCGCTCGATCGTCGTTGCGAGCGGCTTCTCTTTGACGAAGAGCAGCAGCACCGCAGCGATGATCGCGAGCGGCACGATGTAGAGGAACAGCGGTGCGAGGGCGTCGTTGTAGGCCCAGATGACCTGCTCGTGGATGGCGGTCGGCAGCTCGTGCACGAGCGCGGGCGTGAGCGAGTTCATGTCGCTCGTGGCGCCGCCCTGCTGGGGCAGGCGCTCGCTGAGCTGTGAGGCGAGCCTCGTGGTGAAGAGGCTGCCGATGACCGCGCCGCCGAGCGAGCCACCGATCTGACGGAAGTAGTTGTTCGCGGCGGTCGCCGTGCCCACCTCGCGTGCGGGGAAGGTGTTCTGCACGATCAGCACGAGCAGTTGCATGCTCGTGCCGAGGCCGATTCCCATGACGGCGAGGTAGGCGCAGAAGACCCAGAGGGGAGTGTCGGGGGAGATCGTGCCCAGCAGTGCGAGGCCGATCGCGAGGATGATGCTGCCGACGATCGGCAGCCACTTGTATCGGCCGGTCTTGCTCACGATCTGGCCCGCGCCGATCGAGGTAATGAGCAGGGCCGCCATCATGGGGATCATGAGGAGACCGGCATCCGTCGCGCTCGCACCGAAGGTCATCTGCAGGTAGGTCGGCAGGTAGGCGAGTGTGCCCATCATGGCGACACTCGTGAGCAGGCCCGCGATCGTGGTGATGTTGAAGTTGGCCTCGCGGAAGAGGTGCAGGGGGATGATCGGCTCGGGTGTGACCCGCTCGACGAGCACGAAGCCCACCGCGGTGAGCACCGCGACGACGATCAGGCCGATGATCGTCGTGGAGCCCCACGCGAAGTCCTTGCCGCCCCACGAGGCGACGAGCACGATGCAGGTCGTCGTGATCGTGAGCAGCACCATGCCCCAGACGTCGACGCGCGGCTTCTCGTGCTCGCGCTTCGGCAGGCGGAGGAGGAAGACGGCGGCCGCAAGCGCGACGATGCCGAGCGGGATGTTCATCCAGAACGTCCAGCGCCAACCGGGCCCCTCGGTGAACCACCCGCCGAGGAGAGGGCCAGCAACCGAGGAGACGGCGAAGACGGCACCGAGCGCGCCCATGTACTTGCCGCGCTCGCGAGCGGGGACGATGTCGGCGATGATCGCCTGCGACAGGATCATGAGCCCGCCACCGCCGAGGCCCTGCACGACGCGCGCCGAGATGAGCATGGACATGTCGGCGGCGACCGCGCCGAGCACGGAGCCGGCGATGAAGAGCACGATCGCGGCGATCAGGAGGCCCTTGCGGCCGATGAGGTCGCCGATCTTGCCGTAGATGGGCATGACGACGGTTGAGGCGAGCATGAAGGCGGTCATGACCCAGAGCATGTGGTCGACGCCGTCGAGCTCGCCCACCATGGTGGGCATCGCAGCGCTCAGCACCGTCTGGCTGAGCGAAGAGAGCAGCATTGCGAGCATCAGGCCAATGAAGACCAGGAGCACACGCGGCTTGGCTGCCGACCTGGATTCAGCGGCGGCGGAGGGGGCGGGAGAATTTTGCATCGTCTGCAAATATACAGTAATGCACGAATATTCTGCACCACTGCACGAATACAATCAGGGGATGCCCACCATACGCTCCCAGGTCTCCGATCGCGCACGGTGGCAGGCCTTCGCTGTGTGTTCCGCCGCAGCCGCACTCACGATCCTCGACCTCTCCAAGGTCAACGTCGCCCTGCCGTCGATCGAGGCTTCCCTCGGGGCTGGCCCGAGCGAGCTACAGCTGATCGTCGCTGGTTACGCGCTCGCGATGGGGCTCGTGCTCGTGCCCGCCGGTCGGCTCGGCGACATCCATTCCCGCAAGCTCTTCTTCGCGATCGGGCTCAGCGTCTTCGTCGCAACGAGCATCATGTGTGCCGTCGCGCCGACGATTGAGATCCTTGTCCTGGGTCGGATGCTGCAGGGCGTCGCTGCAGGCATCCACATGCCGCAGATCCTCGGCCTGATCCAACAACTGTTCCAGGGGCCAGAGCGGGGCAAGGCCTTCGGCCTCTTCGGTGCCATCATCGGCCTTTCGACCGCATTCGGGCCCACCCTCGGCGGTCTCCTCATCGCAGTGGGCGGCGAACAGGACGGCTGGCGCCTCACCTTCTGGATGAACGTGCCGCTCGGATTGCTCGCGCTCGCCTTCGCGCTGTGGCGGCTGCCGGCGCAGCAGCATCACGAGACCAAGCGCACCGAGATCGACCTCATCGGTGTGCTCCTTCTGGGTGCCACCGTCTTCGGCCTCATGCTGCCGTTCGTGCTCACGACGGGTCGGCCGAGCGACGACCCCGCCCGCTGGTGGTGGCTGCTGCTCTTCGCCGCAGCGGGTGCCGCGTTCGTCTGGTGGGAGAACCGCTACGTCGCGGGAGGCAAGTCGCCCGTGATCGATTTCGGGCTCTTCCGGCTGACCTCCTATCGCAACGGTGTGCTCATTGCGACGGCGTACTTCGCCGCAACGCCTGCAATCTTCCTCATCAACACGCTCTTCCTGCAGAACGGGCTCGGCGTCTCCGCTGTCTTCGCGGGCATGGTGAGCATCCCCTTCGCGCTTGTCTCGGCCTACACCTCGGCGGTCGGCGGGCGACACGTCGCCACGATGGGCCGCCGCCTCGTGTTCATCGGCCTCGTGCTCGTCGGCGTGGGGTTCGGGGCCTCGATTCCCGTCGCCCTCCTCGCCCCGCCCGCGCTGGTGCCGTGGCTACTCGCGGTGCTCATGGGCGTCGCAGGAGCGGGAGGCGGCCTCGTCATCTCGCCCAACCAGACCATCACGCTCACCGACGTCCCGGTCGTGCAGGGTGGTGTCGCCGGCTCGATCGCCCAGGTCGGCCAGCGGGTCGGCACGGCCGTCGGTGTCGCGGTCGCGAGCTCGGCCTTCTTCGCCACGATCTTCCGCGAGGAGGCCACCGAGAGCCTGCGCAACGCATTCAGCCACGCCTACGCGTTCGGGATGCTCGCCGCCCTCGGTCTCGTCGGCATCGCGCTCATCTTCGCAATCGCCGACCTGCGCTCGATCAGGGGCATGCGCCGCGAGTAGCTCAGCGCCGCGCGATGATGTCGAGCACAGCCTCATGCAGGAGACCGTTGCTCGCGAGCGCTGAGCCATGCCAGGGGCCCGGCTCGCCGTCGGCCGAGGTGAAGGTGCCCCCGGCCTCCTCGATGATCGGCACGAGCGCCGCCATGTCGTAGGGCTGGAGGTCGAACTCGCCTGCCATGTCGATGAGTCCTTCGGCGACCATCATGTACGACCACATGTCACCGTAGGCGCGCGTGCGCCAGACGGCGCGCGAGAGGGCGACGAGCTCATCGAGCCTGCCGTGCCAGTCCCACTGCTGGATGCTGTTGTAGCTGATCGAGGCATCCGCGAGTGCGGCGACCTTCGAGACCTGCAGGCGGCGCCCCTGCGGTGACTCGGCATCGCGCACGAAGGCGCCCTCGCCCCGCTCCGCCCACCAGCGCTTGCCGAGGGCGGGCGCGCTGACGACGCCGAGCACGGGAACCCCGTCGACTGCGAGCGCGATGAGCGTCGCCCACACGGGCACGCCGCGCACGAAGTTCGAGGTGCCGTCGATGGGGTCGATGATCCACTGGCGACGCGAGTCTCCCGAGGTGCCGAACTCCTCCCCGAGGATCGCGTCGTCCGGGCGCTCGGAAGCGAGCAGGGCGCGGATGGCCTCCTCTGCCGCGCGGTCGGCATCCGACACCGGCGTCATGTCGGGCTTCGTCGTCACGACGAGGTCGTTCGCCCGGAAGCGGGCGGCGGATACGGCGTCTGCGGCATCGGCAAGGCGCTGTGCCAGATCGAGGTCATCGCTCACGTCTCAAGGCTAGCGCGAAGGCTAGAGGCAGCCGGGTCCGCTCACGCCAGGGAGGCGAGCATCCGTTGGAAGGAGTCGAGGCGTTGCCTACCGAAGTCGCCGAGCCTCCCGGATTCGGCACGCTCGACGAGCTCGCAATCGGGGGCATCCGGAAGGTGTGTGCACCCGCGCGGGCACTCCTCTGCGATCTCAGCGAGGTCGGTGAACGAGCGCAGCACGTTATCGACATCGACGTGCCCGAGGCCGAAGGACCGCACGCCCGGCGTATCGATGATCCAGCCGCCCTCTACGCGGTAGGAGACGGTTGACGAGGAGGTGTGGCGCCCGCGGCCGGTCACCTCATTGACGTGCCCGGTTGCCCGGTTCGCCTCCGGCACGAGGGCATTCACGAGGGTCGACTTGCCGACCCCCGAGTGGCCGACCGCGACGGTCGAATGTCCAGCGAGGAGCGTGAGGATCTCCTCGGTGGGCGTCGCGCCCTTGCCGCTCGTGACGATCGTGAGGTCCAGCCCCGCGAACTCCGCGAGGAAAGGTTCGGGGTCGGCGAGGTCGGTCTTGGTGATGCAGAGGATTGGCTCGATACCGGCGTCGAATGCCGCCACGAGGTAGCGGTGCACGAGACGCGGCCGCGGCTCCGGGTTCGCGACCGCGACGACGATGAGCATCTGGTCGGCGTTCGCGACGATGATGCGCTCGACCTCGTCGGAGTCGTCGGCGCTTCGACGCAGCACCGTGTCGCGAGGGCGGATGCGCACGATGCGCGCGAGGCTTCCCTCGATTCCCGAGGTGTCACCGACGACGTCGACCCGGTCGCCCGTCACGATTGCCTGACGGCGAAGTTCGCGCGCGCGCGTCGCCGTGACGGCGTGCTCGCCGGCACCCCCTTCATCGACGAGCACGGTGTAGCGGCCGCGGTCGACGGTCACGACCCGGGCTTCGACCGCGTCTTCGTGCTCGGGTCGTCTCTTGGTGCGTGGCTTGTTGGCCTTCGGGTTGGGCCTCGACTTCGCCTCGTAGTCGGCATAGCGATCGTCGTCGTCATCGACGTCGGTGAGCCAGCTCATGCGAGTGCCACGCGCTACAGCAGCCCGAGCGGGTCGACCGAGGGGCGGGTCAGGCCGAGGAGGGGGCCGAACCAGAGTTCAGCGAACTCGGGCAGGGTCTTCGAAGTCGTCGAGATGTCATCGATCTCGACGCCCTCGACCGCGAGGCCGACGACGGCGCCGGCCGTCGCCATCCGGTGGTCCTCGTAGGTGCGCCAGGGCCCGCCGTGCAGGGCGCGGGGCTCGATCGCGAGACCGTCGGGCAGTTCACTCACCGCGCCGCCGAGTCCGTTGATCTCGGCGACGAGTGCCGCGAGTCGGTCGGTCTCGTGCCCGCGGAGGTGGCCGATGCCGGTGATGCGGCTCGGACTCTCGGCGAGCGCCGCAAGCGCGACGATCGTGGGGGCGAGCTCGCCGCCGATGCTGAGATCCATGTCGACGCCCGGCAGCGCCTTGCCGCCGATGAGGCCAGCGCCGCCGTCGACCGTGATCGAGCCGTCGGCGACCGTGACGGATGCCCCGAACTGCGGCAGGAGGCGCGCGAGTTCGGCGCCGACCTGGGTTGTCTGCTGGGGCCAGCCGTCGATCGTCACGGTGCCACCCGCGATGAGGGCGGCCGCGAGGAACGGCGCGGCATTGGAGAGGTCCGGCTCGATCGCGACCTCGGCTGCCGCGATCGGCCCTGGCTCGACGATCCACTCACCGCTGCGCGGCGAGGTGACCTCGACGCCGCGCTGGCGCAGGCATTCGACCGTCATCTCGATGTGCGGCATGCTCGGCAGGTGCTCGCCCGTGTGACGAAGCTGCAGACCGTGTGCGAAGCGGGGCGCCGAAAGCAGGAGACCGGAGACGAACTGGCTCGAGGCTGAGGCATCGATCTCGAGGGGGCCTCCCTCGACGCTGCCGGAGCCGTAGAGGCTGAAGGGGAGGGCTCCGCGTCCGTCATCGTTGACGTCAACGCCGAGCTCACGCAGGGAGTCGATCGTGGTGCGCATGGGGCGGCGGCGTGCTGATTCGTCGCCGTCGAACGCGACCGGGCCAAGCGCGAGGGCAGCAACCGGCGGGATGAATCGCATGACCGTGCCGGCGAGCCCGCAGTCGACGGATGCCCCACCAGAGAGCTCT
The DNA here is from genome assembly GCF_044769865.1 of Salinibacterium sp. GXW1014. Lineage (NCBI taxonomy): Bacteria > Bacillati > Actinomycetota > Actinomycetes > Micrococcales > Microbacteriaceae > Salinibacterium > Salinibacterium sp. GXW1014. The sequence continues at coordinate 218,967 of NZ_JBIZWA010000001.1, read as the reverse complement.
CCCGGGGTGATGACGAGGTCGGGGCCGAACGGCCCGGGCTCGCCCTCCTCGATCACGGTGCCGAGGCCGCGGAGGGCGTCGATCATGAGGGCGCTGTCCCGCGAGTGAAGGGGCCTGCGGAGCACGGACGGGCCATCCGCGAGCGCAGACAGCACGAGTTCGCGGTTCGTGAGCGACTTCGAGCCCGGGATCGACACGGTGGCCGAGAGGGGGGCAGTCGCGGTCGGTGCCGTCCAGGGACCGTCGTCGGGCTCGACGAGTGCCTCGCCCTGGTAGGGGTCGAAGTCGGGATTGGAATATTTGGAGATCAGCATCGTTGTCAAGGGTATCGGCTGTTGCTGGCACACGATGGGAGGACGAATGACGCTCACGCTCGACCCAATCTCCACCTTCCTCTCGCCTGCCCGCGAACTAAGCTTGGCGGCGATGCCAAGCGATATCCCCGCCCCCGAAGACCACGAATCGGCCGCTCCTCCCACCGACGCTCGCGACGACGCTGCCGAGGGCGCGTCTCCTGAGCTTCGAGACCTGTTCGAGGAGCAGGCCATGCCCTTCATGGACCAGCTCTACGCGGCTGGCATGCGGATGACGCGCAACCCTGCCGACGCCGCCGATCTCGTGCAGGAGACCTACGTCAAGGCCTTCGCTGCCTTCGGCCGCTTCGAACAGGGCACGAACCTCAAGGCATGGCTCTACCGCATCCTCACCAATACCTTCATCAACACCTATCGCAAGAAGCAGCGCGAGCCCTATCAGGGCACGATCGACGACCTCGAGGACTGGCAGTTGGGCGGCGCCGAGTCGACCACCTCCACCTCCTCGCGTTCTGCCGAGGCTGAGGCGATCGACCACCTGCCAGACAGCGCGGTCAAGGATGCGCTGCAGGCAATCCCCGAAGACTTCCGCCTGGCGGTCTACCTGGCCGACGTCGAGGGCTTCGCCTACCAGGAGATCGCCGACATCATGAAGACCCCCGTCGGCACCGTCATGAGCCGACTCCACCGCGGACGCCGCCTCCTGCGCGGCCTGCTCGCGGAATACGCACAGGGCCGCGGCTTCGAGGCCGCGCCGACCACCGGGAGCAAGAAATGACCGACTGCGGTTGCGAGAAGGCGAAGGCCGAACTCGAGGAATACCTGCACAACGAACTCAAGGCACAGGATGCGGCCGACATCTGCGACCACATCGACAACTGTCCTGACTGCGCGAATGAGGCGCATATCGGCGAAGTGCTCACGCTCGCGGTGAAGCGCGCGTGCCAGGAGACGGCGCCAGAAGACCTCAAAGACCAGGTGCTCGCGCGCATCAGGGAGATCCAGGCGACGCACTAGCCGCACACAACGACAAAGGGCGGGCATCCGATCGGATGCCCGCCCTTCGCTTTGAGCTCTGCCCTAGATGGTGAGGGCGCGGTCGATCAGCTCGGCCTGCTCCTGCGCGCTGCGCTTGGTTGAACCGGTCGCGGGGGAGGCCGACGCCGGACGGCAGGCGACCTTCATCTCGCGGTTCGGCAGGCTGCGCTTGAGCTCCATGTAGATGAACGGCCAGGCGCCCTGGTTCTCCGGCTCCTCCTGGGCCCACATGAGTTCCGCGTTGGGGTACTGCGAGAGCACCGCCGAGAGCTCACGGAGCGGCAGCGGGTAGTACTGCTCCACCCGCACGAGCGCGATGTCGTTGATCTCGCGCTTCTGCAGCTCGTTCTTTAGGTCGTAGTGCAGCTTGCCGGCGTGCAGCACGACCCGCTTCACGGCACCCTTGTCGACGCTCGTGTCGTCGATCACGGGCTCGAAGCGACCGTTCGTGAAGTCCGCGATGTCGCTCGTGGCGCCACGGAGCCGCAGCATCGCCTTCGGGGTGAAGACGACGAGCGGGCGACGCGGCCGGGCGTAGGCCTGGCGGCGCAGCAGGTGGAAGTACGAGGCGGGCGTCGAGGGACGCGCGACCGTCATGTTGTTCTCCGCGCACAGCTGCAGGAAGCGCTCGATGCGGGCCGAGGAGTGGTCGGGGCCCTGGCCCTCGTAGCCGTGGGGGAGCAGGAGCACGACGCTCGAGCGCTGCCCCCACTTCTGCTCGGCACTCGCGATGAACTCGTCGATGACCGTCTGGGCGCCGTTCGCGAAGTCGCCGAACTGCGCCTCCCAGAGCACGAGGGCGTCGGCACGCTCGACCGAGTAGCCGTACTCGAAGCCCATCGCCGCGTACTCGCTCAGCAGCGAGTCATAGATCCAGAAGCGGGCCTGGTTCTCGCTGAGGTTGAGCAGTGGCAGCCATTCCTGGCCGTTCTCGCGGTCGTGGAGCACCGCGTGGCGTTGCACGAAGGTGCCGCGGCGAGCATCCTGGCCGGCGAAGCGCACGGGGGTGCCCTCGAGCAGGAGCGAACCGAGCGCGATGAGCTCGCCGAAGCCCCAGTCGATGCCGCCCTTGCGGCTCATGTCGACGCGCTTCTTGAGGAGCGCGTCGAGCTTGGGGTGCACCGTGAAGCCGGCCGGCTTATTGGCGTGCGCGTCACCGATGGTGGTGATGACGGACTCCGCGACACCGGTCGTTTCGAGTTCGCCAGCGCGGTCGTCCTGCTGCGAGTCGGGCCGCTCGAGGTCGCTCTGGGCGTTGCCGTCCTGCGTCACGATCGGCATCGAGTTCGTCTGCGCCGCGTGCGTCTCGGCGAAGGCGCGCTCCAGGCGGTCCTGGAAGTCGGCCTGCGCCGCCGCGTACTCCTCCTGGGTGATGTCGCCGCGTCCCACAAGCGCCTCGCCGTAGAGCGTGCGCACGCTGCGCTTCGCCTCGATGAGGTTGTACATGAGGGGCTGCGTCATCGAGGGGTCGTCGCCCTCGTTGTGGCCGCGACGGCGGTAGCAGACGAGGTCGATCACGACGTCCTTGTGGAACTTCTCGCGGAACTCGAGGGCGAGCTCTGCGACGCGGACGACCGCCTCGGGGTCGTCGCCGTTCACGTGGAAGATGGGTGCCTGCACGGTCTTCGCGACATCCGTCGAGTAGACCGAGCTGCGGGCCTCGCCGGGAGGCGTCGTGAAGCCGACCTGGTTGTTGACGACGACGTGGATCGTGCCGCCAGTGCGGTAGCCGCGGAGCTGCGACATCTGCAGCACCTCGACGACGATGCCCTGGCCGGCCATGGCCGCGTCACCGTGCACCATGATCGGCACGACCTGGAAGGTACCGATCGGCTTGCGGTCCTGCTTGGCGCGGACGATGCCCTCGAGCACGCCGTCGACCGCCTCGAGGTGCGAGGGGTTCGCCGCGAGGTAGACGGGGATCTGCTCGCCGCCGAGCGCCGTGAAGGTGCCCTCGGTGCCGAGGTGGTACTTGACGTCGCCGGAGCCCTGCACGGTGCGAGGGTCCTGTGTGCCCTCGAACTCACGGAAGATCTGGCCGTAGGTCTTGCCGGCGATGTTCGTGAGCACGTTGAGGCGACCGCGGTGGGCCATGCCGATCGCGACCTCCTCGAGGCCCTTCTCGGCGGCGCCCTGAAGGATCGCGTCGAGGAGGGCGATCATCGACTCGCCACCCTCGAGGCTGAAGCGCTTCTGCCCGACGTACTTGGTCTGGAGGAAGGTCTCGAAGGCCTCGGCCTCGTTGAGCTTCGCGAGGATGCGCATCTGCTCGGCGTGCGTCGGCTTCTCGTAGGGCGCCTCGAGGCGCTCCTGCATCCACTTGCGCTCTTCGGGGTTCTGGATGTGCATGTACTCGACGCCGACCTTGCGGGCGTAGGCGTCGCGCAGGATTCCGAGGATGTCGCGCAGCTTCGCCGTGCGACGGCCGCCGAGGTTGCCCGTGACGAACTCCCGATCGAGGTCCCAGAAGGTGAGGCCGTGGCTCTCGATCTCGAGGTCGGGGTGCGAACGCTGCACGTACTCGAGCGGGTCGACGTCGGCCATGAGGTGGCCGCGCACGCGGAACGAGTTGATGAGTTCCTGCACGCGAGCGGTCTTGTCGATCGCCGAGGCGAGGTCGACGTGGATGTCGGGCGCCCAGCGGATGGGGGAGTACGGGATGCGCAGGTCGGCGAAGATCTCCTCGTAGAAGTCGTGCTTGCCGATCAGGCGCTCGTGGATGAGCTTGAGGAACTCGCCCGAGCCCGCGCCCTGGATGACGCGGTGGTCGTAGGTCGACGAGATCGTCATGGTCTTGCCGATGCCGAGGTTCGCGAGGGTCTCTGCCGAGGTGCCCTGGAACTCGGCCGGATACTCCAGGGCGCCCGCGCCGATGATGCAGCCGGCACCCTTCATGAGGCGCGGCGCCGACTGCACGGTGCCGATGCCGCCCGGGTTGGTGAGCGAGATCGTGTTGCCCTGGTAGTCGGCCATCGTGAGCTTGTTGTCACGGGCGCGCTTGACGACATCCTCATAGGCGGCGAGGAACTGGCTGAAGTTCATCGTCTCGGTGCGCTTGACCCCGGGAACGACGAGCTGGCGTGAGCCGTCGGGCTTCGGGAGGTCGATCGCGATGCCCAGGTTGATGTGCGCCGGGGCGACGACGACGGGCTTGCCGTCGACCTCGTCGTAGTAGACGTTCTGGCTCGGGAAGTCGCGCAGCGCCTTCACCATCGCCCAGGCGAGCAGGTGCGTGAAGGAGACCTTGCCGCCGCGGGCGCGCTTGAGGTGGTTGTTGATGACGATGCGGTTGTCGATCATGAGCTTCGCCGGCACCGTGCGGTAGCTCGTCGCGGTGGGCACCGAGATGCTCTGGTCCATGTTGGCCGCGATCGTCTTGGCGACGCCCTTGAGCGGGGTGACGACATCCTGCGGCTCGCTCGGCTCGTCAGCAGCGGTGGGCGCTGCTGGCGCTTCGGCGGGGATCGGCTGCGGCTTGGCCTGGAGGGAGGTGGTGCGGGCGATGGGCTGGCTGCCGGTCGTGGTCGCGGGCTCCTTGCTGGGGGCCTGCCCTGAGGGCTCGTTCGTCACCTCGACGGGGATCTGCGGCTCCTGGCCCGAGGCGGGACCGCTCGAGTCGCTCGGCGCTTCCGGCGCGGCCTTCGACTCGTTGGCCGCGGGCTTCGCGCCGGACGAGGCATCCGTTGCCGGGTTCGAGACCTGGCCCTTGGTCTGGTGGTAGTTCTCGAGGATGGGCCACCATGACTTGTCGACCGAATTCCGGTCGACCTTGAACTGCTGGTACATCTCGTCGACGAGCCATTCATTGGCTCCGAACTCGCCTGAAGATCCCGCTTCAGAACCGATGCCGGTCACTTGGCTAGACACAGCCGCCCACTCTCCGTTGTCACTATCGATTGTTCGGCGCAGATCTGGGCGCCGATGGCCACATACAGACAACAAGCGTAATCCCTCCGGCTGGACGCTGCCGCCGAGTCGGGGTCGGGGCTACCCTTAAAAACATGAAGTTTTACGAGGCGTCCCCACGCCATGACCTCACCTACTCCGACGTCTTCCTCGTGCCGAGTCGATCCGGCGTCGACAGCAGGCTGGATGTCTCGCTCGATCCGACCGACGGCTCGGGCGCAACCCTGCCGATCGTGTCGTCGAACATGAACTCGGTCACGGGTGCGCGCCTCGCCGCCACGCTCGCTCGGAGGGGTGGTCTCGGGGTGCTGCCGCAGGACCTTCCGCTGCAGGAACTGGACGCCGCCATCCGCTGGGTCAAGGACCAGGCGCCCGGCTACGACACCCCGCTCGACCTCTCGGCCGACGAGACCGTCGACCACGCGCTCGAACTCGTGCCGCCCGTCGAGGGCCACGGCATCATCGTGCGCGATGGTGACGGTGAGTATCTCGGATGTCTCCCTGCCGCCAGGCTCGCGACGGCCCTGCCGGATGCCCGTCTCGGCGACCTGCTGCGCGGCGAGCTTCCCTCGATCGACGTCGATGATGTCGACGAGCCGCGGGCCGCGTTCGACCTCATGGTCGAGGCCGAGCTCGACTTCGCCCCCGTCATGCGCCACGGCAAAGTCGTCGGCACGCTCAGCCGGCGCAGTGCCCTTCGTGGCACCCTCTACCGTCCCGCCGTCGACGGCGATGGCCGCCTGCGCGTGGCGGCAGCCGTCGGCATCAATGGGGACATCGAGGCGAAGGCCAGGGCCCTCGCGGACGCCGGCGTCGACGTGCTCGTGCTCGATACGGCCCACGGCCACCAGGAGGGCATGGTCGGAGCGGTGGAACGGGTCGCGGCGCTTGACCTCGGCCTGCCGCTCGTCGCCGGCAACGTCGTGACGGCGAACGCCGTGCGTGACCTCGTCTCGGCCGGCGCGAGCATTCTCAAGGTGGGCGTCGGCCCCGGGGCCATGTGCACGACCCGCATGATGACCGCCGTGGGGCGCCCGCAGTTCTCCGCGGTGCTCGAGACGGCCGAGGTCGCGGCCGAGCTGGGCGCCCACGTCTGGGCAGACGGGGGAGTGCGGTACCCGCGCGACGTCGCCCTCGCGCTGGCGGCGGGTGCGGCATCCGTCATGATCGGCTCCTGGTTCGCCGGCACGATCGAGGCACCGGGTCGCCTGCAGACGGATGCCGAAGGTCGCCTCTACAAGGAGAGCTGGGGCATGGCCTCGACCAAGGCCGTGCAGGCGCGCTTCAACCGCCTGAGCCCCTACGAGCTCGCACGTCGCGAGCTGTTCGCGGAGGGCATCTCGAGCTCGCGCATCTACCTCGACCCGCTTCGGCCCTCGGTCGAGGACCTCCTCGACATGATCACCTCGGGGGTGCGCAGCTCCTTCACCTATGCCGGCGCGCGAACGCTCGCGGAGTTCCACGACCGGGCGCTCGTCGGCATCCAGTCGGCTGCCGGCTACGAGGAGGGCAAGGCGCTGCCGGTCAGCTGGTAGCCGACTCGCAGAAGAAGCGTCGGTGGGGTCGGCTATAGTTGGCGCAAATGGACGACCCTCCCTCTAGTTATTCGTCGGTGGCCCAGTGCACGAGCTGATCCTGCTCGCCATCGGCATCGTGCTCACGATCGGCACCGGCCTGTTCGTGGCATCCGAGTTCGCCCTTGTCAACCTCGATCGCCAGGAACTCGAGGCTCGGCAGGCCAGGGGCGAGTCCCGACTCACCATGACGATCGCCGCACTGCGGCGCACCTCGACGCACCTCTCCAGCGCTCAACTGGGCATCACGCTCACGACGCTCCTGACGGGCTACACGCTCGAGCCCGCCTTCAGCGCGCTCCTCGCGGGGCCGCTGTCGGTCTTCGGCCTTCCCGAGGCGGTCGAACGCGGAGTCGCCGCCATCGTCGCGGTCACGATCGCGACGCTGCTCTCCATGATCATCGGCGAGCTCGTGCCGAAGAACTTCGCCCTCGCGCTGCCGCTCGGCACCGCCAAGGTCGTGGTGCCGTTCCAGCTCGCCTTCACATGGGTCTTCAAGCCGGCCGTCGCGCTGCTCAACAACTCCGCCAACGTCATTCTGCGAAGCGTCGGCATTGAGCCGAAGGAAGAGCTGTCGTCGGCACGCACGGCAGAGGAGCTGACCTCGCTCCTGCGCCGCTCCGCCATGGCGGGAACCCTTGAGGTCGACACGGCGACACTCCTCGCGCGCACCCTCGCCTTCAACGAGCATGTCGCGGCCGATGTCATGACGCCGCGGCCCCGAGTCTCGAGCGTCGAACGTGGCGACTCGGCCCAGGTCGTGCTCGACCTTGCCAAGAGCACCGGCTTCTCCCGATTCCCCGTCGTCGATGACGGCATCGATGACGTCGTCGGCATCGTGCACGTCAAGCAGGCGGTGGCCGTGCCGCGGGAGAAGCGAGCGGATGTTCCGGCCTCCGCACTCCAGAGCGACGCGCTGCGCGTGCCCGAGACCATGCGGCTCGACTCGCTGCTCGAGGAGCTGCGCCAGCACGGCTACCAGATGGCGGTGGTGCTCGATGAGTACGGCGGCACCGCGGGCGTCGTGACGCTCGAGGACCTTGTGGAGGAGCTGGTCGGCGAGGTCTCCGATGAGCACGACCGCACGCGCGCTGGTGTCGTGCGTTCCCGCAACTGGCTGACCTTCCCCGGAATGCTCCGGCCGGATGAGCTCCTTGAGCGGGCGGATGTCACGGTGCCCGAGGATGGCCCCTACGAGACCGTCGCAGGCTTCCTCATGAGCGAACTGGGTCGGCTGCCCAAGGTGGGCGACACGGTCGCGATCGACGCCGGTGAATTCCGGGTCGAGCGGATGGACGGTCGACGCATCGACCGCATCCGCTTCACGCCGCGTGCGGAGCAGATCGTGGAGGAGGAGCGATGAGCGACGTCTGGGGCATCGTGTGGCTTGTCGTGCTGCTCGGCGCGAACGCCTTCTTCGTCGGCGCCGAGTTCGCCGTCATCTCTGCCCGTCGCTCGCAGATCGAGCCCAAGGCCGAAGCGGGTTCGCGCGCGGCAAAGACGACGCTCTACGCAATGGAGCACGCGACCCTCATGCTGGCGACGAGCCAGTTGGGCATCACGGTGTGCTCGCTCCTGATCCTGAACGTCTCGGAGCCGGCGATCCATCACCTACTCGAGGTGCCGCTCGGCCTCACGGGCTGGGCCCCTGAGATCATCAGCACGGTCGCGTTCATCATCGCCCTCGTGATCGTCTCGTTCCTCCACGTCGTGCTGGGCGAGATGGTTCCGAAGAACCTGTCGTTCTCGCTACCGGATCGCATGGCCCTCATCCTCGCGCCACCACTCGTGTGGGTGTCCCGCGTCTTCAAGCACCTCATCTGGGCGCTCAACTCGATCGCAAACGGGGTGCTGCGGCTCTTCGGCGTCGAGCCGAAGAACGAGGCGACGAGCTCCTTCACCTTCGACGAGGTCGCCAATATCGTGGCCCACTCGACCCGCGAGGGCGTGCTGACAGATACGACCGGTGCGCTGTCGAATGCCTTCGAGTTCACCTCGAAGAAGGCGCGCGATATCGCCGTCGGGCTCGACACGCTCGTCTCGGTGTCGGAGGCGGCGACGCCTGCCGAGGTCGAGCGCGCGGTCGCACAGCACGGGTTCTCGCGCTACGTGCTCGTGGACGATGAAGGCGAACCGAGCGGCTACCTGCACCTGAAGGACGTGATCGACCTCGACGAGGACGGCGAATTCACGGAACCCGTGCCGCCCAAGCGCATCCGGCACCTCATCTCGGTGTTCGAGGACACCGACCTGGAGGACGCCCTCGCGACCATGCGCCGCTCCGGCGTGCACATCGCACGCGTCTTCGACGCGGAGGGCGCCACGAAGGGTGTGCTCTTCCTCGAGGACATCATCGAGGAGCTGGTCGGCGAGGTGCAGGACGCGACCCGACGGCTCTAGCGGAGCGGAGTCACCAGCGTTCGATCGGCGTGAGCGCGCGACGGTATGCCGCCGGCCAAGACCCGGGTTCCAGCCCGAGTTCGACCGCCGCGCGGGTGGGGAAGTTCGGGTCGCGCATGAGCTTGCGGCCCATCATGACCGCATCGGCACGGCCTTCCCGCACGACAGCATCCGCCTGCTCGGCCGTCGTGATGAGGCCGACCGCGCTCACGGCTGAGCCGGTCGCACGCCTGAGCGCCTCGGCGAAACCGACCTGGTAGCCCGGACCGACCGCGATCTTCGCGTTCGGGATGAGGCCCCCGCTCGACACGTCGAAGAGGTCGACGCCGCGGTCGGCCAGCCAACCGCCGACGACCGCCATCTGCTCCGGGTCCCACGATGGGCCCGCCTCGGCTGGCGCCCAGTCGGTGGCGGAGAAGCGCACGAAGAGCGCGCGGTCGTCGCCGATGACCGAGCGCACGGCATCCGTCACCCGCAGGAGCAGGGCCGCGCGATTCTCGAGCGAGCCACCCCACTCGTCGTCACGCGTGTTGCTGAGCGGCGAGAGGAACTGGTGCAGCAGGTAGCCGTGGGCGGCGTGGATCTCGATGACGTCGAAACCCGCCCGCACGGAACGCTCCGCCGCGGAGGCGAAGTCCTGGATGACGCCCTGGATGCCGGCTTCGTCGAGCGCGACGGGAGCGGCATAGTCGCCGAAGGGGATCGCGCTCGGAGCGACGGTCTGCCAGCCACCGGCATCCTGCGGTCTCGTGATGCCGCCGCGCGGCCCCCACTCGCGCCACATCGAGCCCTTGCGGCCGGCGTGGGCGAGCTGGATGCCCGCCGCCGAGCCCTGTCTGTGGATGAAGTCGACGATGCGGCGCCAGGCCTCCGCCTGTTCCTCGTTGTAGATGCCGGTGTCCTCGGCCGAGATGCGGCCCTCGGGGCTGACCCCCGTCGCCTCCGTCATGACGAGGCCTGCGCCGCCCCGGGCGAAGGAGCCCAGGTGCACGAGGTGCCAGTCCGTGGGCACGCCGTCCTCGGCATCGACCGAGTACTGGCAGAGGGGTGACACCCAGAGGCGGTTGCGCAACTGCACGGATCGGAGGTTGAGCGGAGCGAAGAGTGAGGGCGCGGTATCGGTCACTTCACCAAACTATCGTGGACGTATGCGCGCACCCGTCGAGTGGACCCGGAGAGACACGGCGGCCATGATCACGACGCCCACCGCGAGCGACGACAAGTACACCCGCGGGGTCCTCGGCATTGCGACGGGCTCCGACACCTATCCCGGCGCCGCCGTGCTCGGCGTCGACGCTGCCCTTGCCACGGGGGTCGGCATGGTGCGCTACCTGGGCCCCGAGCGACCCACGGCGCTCGTGTTGCAGGCGTGCCCCGAGGTCGTCACGCAGCCGGGGCGCGTGCAGGCCTGGCTCGCAGGCTCGGGTGCCGGTGAAGACCGCAGTTCGCACTGGGACGACGTCGTGACGGATGCGGTGCCCGCCGTGCTCGACGCGGGTGCCCTCTCGCTCGTGCATGAGGTCGCCGGCCCCGCCGTGCTGACGCCGCACCACCGGGAACTCGCGAGACTCATGGACGTGGACACCGAGTGGGTCGCCGAGCACCCCGCCCGCGCGGCGAGCGAGGCGGCGGCATCTCTCGGCTCGGTCGTGCTCCTCAAGGGCAACAGCACCCTCGTGGCGACGCCCGGGGGTGAACTCATCGCGTGTCCACCCGCGAGCCCGTGGCTCGCCACCGCTGGCACGGGCGACGTGCTGGCGGGGATCCTCGGCGCGCTCGTCGCGACCCACGCCAGCGAACTGAGCGACGATGACCGGATGCTCGCCCGCCTGGCCGCCTCGGCATCCGTCATCCACGCTGAGGCCGCAAGCCGGGCGTCTGCGGGCGGGCCCTTCACCGTGCGGGCGCTCATTGCCGCGATCCCGGCTGCGGTCGCCGGGCTCCTCGCGTGAGGCAGCGCGTCGGCGCCTCGCGCACCTGGCTGTGGTGCGCCTTCCTCGCCGCGAATGTCTGGATCGGCTGGCTGGCGTATACGGGTCCCGGGCACCCGATCGGCGATGTGTACCTCTACGCCTGGTGGGTCGAACTCGGCCTCGAGGGAGGGCCGTGGGTCGGCATCGACACCTCGTGGGTCTATCCCGTGCTCGCACTGCTCCCCATGACGGTCGCCGCCGTGGGCGGCAGCCACTACGCACTCGTGTGGCTCGCGCTCATGGTGCTGCTGAACTGCCTCGCGCTCGCATTCGTGACCGGATGGCGGGGCCGCGCGCGTGGTCTCGCGGCCGGCTGGTGGTGGACAGCGTACCTGGTCGCGGTCGGGCCGATCGCCCTCGGCCGCATCGACTCGGTCACCGTGCCGCTCGTCGTGATCGCGGCAGTGTTGTTCGCGCGTCGTCCCGTCGTGGCGGGGGCACTGCTCGCCGCAGCGACCTGGATGAAGGTCTGGCCGGCCGCCATCATCGGCGCCGCCCTCATCGCGCTGCGCGAGCGGTTCCACATCCTGCTGGGCGTGCTGGCGACGAGCGCGATCGTCATGATCACGGCCGTTGTGCTCGGGGGTGGGGCGCCCCTCTTCAGCTTCATCACGACCCAGACCGGCCGCGGCCTGCAGATCGAGGCGCCCGCGAGTGCCCCGTGGCTCTTGCTGGGAGCGTTGGGGGATGAGGCATCCGGCCTCTACTACGACGAGGAGATCCTGACCTACCAGGTCTTCGGGCCGCACGTCGAGGTGGTCGCCGCCATCATGACGCCCCTCCTTGCGCTGGTCGCCGCCGCGATCGTCGGCCTTGCGCTCTGGCTCCTGGGCCGAGGGGTGAGGCCGGAGGCGCTCCTCCCGCCCTTCGTGCTCGCCCTCGTGACCGCGATGATCGCCGTCAACAAGGTCGGATCGCCACAGTTCATCACCTGGCTCTCGGCGGCCGTCATCATCGGCCTGGTCGCGAAACCGAATGGCGCGGCGGCCTTCCGGATGCCTGCCGTGCTCGTGCTCGTGATCGCGCTGCTGACGCAGATCGTCTACCCCGTGCTCTACGGCTACCTGCTCGCCCTCGAGCCCGCCATGCTCACGGTGCTGACGCTGCGCAACCTGCTGCTCTTCGTGCTGCTGGGCTGGGCCGTGCGGGCGATGCTCCGCACGCCCCGTGCTCGGCGACGTTGACCGGCCTGCGAACTAGAAGTCGTGGGGTCCCTCACCGCGGAGCAGGATGCCGTCGGCGATCGCGCGCTTCCGCAGGGCCACCTTGGTGCCGACGTCGATGCCGGCGATGCGGTACTTCTCACGAATGCGCTTGAGGTACGACTTGGCCGTCTCCTCCGAGATGCCGAGCTGGTAGGCGACCGCCTTGACGGGCTCACCACCACCGTAGAGCGCCATGACGCGGCGCTCCTGTGCGCTCAGCTTGGGTGATCCGCCGACCTCGGTCTGGTTGATGGCGAGGTCGAGTTCGGCCGAGATGAAGGATTCGTCATTGGCTGCGGCCCGGATCGCCTCGACGATCATCGAGGCATCCTCCGTCTTGACGAGGTAGCCGAGCGCGCCGGCAGCGAGCGCCTCGCGCACGACGTTCGGCTCGGAGTAGGTGCTCATGAGCACGGTCTTGACGCCCGTCGTCTTGAGCGTCGAGATCTTGAGTGAGATGGGCAGGTTGTCCTTGAGGTCGAGGTCGAGGAGCACGACGTCGACGGGGAACTGCGGGTGCGTCAGGAGCTCTGGCCAGCTGGAGACGGCGGCGACAAGGTTGATGTCGGGAGCGGCCGAGCGAACCCACTCGGTCAGCGCCCCCAGAAGCATCTTGTGGTCATCAACGATCGCGAGTCGTAGTGGATCTGAAGCAATAGACACGTGATTCCCCTTATTTCGTCTTCGCCATTGAATGCTACTGGTCAGCCGGATTATCCACGAGGCATTGGATTTCGACACGCAGGCTCGAGTCCTGGGTCGAATCCGTGTAGCGCCCGACCTTGCCGATGGCCTCCCAGGTAGCTGGATCGACGCGGTTGCGTGGCATCCCCGTCGTCACGATCGAGATGGGAACGCCCACCATCCGGTCGACGCGCTGGGTTCCCTCGGCGGGGCCGACCGTCAACTGCACCGTGACGGGCTTGTTCTCACGGTCGCTCACGAGCAGCCAGACAGCGGAGAGCAGGCCGTCGCGCTGGCGCCGGTCGAGGAGCCCCGCCAGGCTGCTGCGATCGACGAGCGTGACCGAGCGACCGAGCGTCTCGGACTCCGTGATGGCGTGATAGAGCCACGTCTCGCGGCGGCCCTCGATGAGGTGAAGGCGCAGTTCGGTGGCGAGGGATGCCGCTCGAGACGCCATGGTCGGCTCGAGCGGAAGCGAGAGGCGCCCGGTGGCAACCGAGTCGAGCAGTTCCTCGGCTGCGAGGTCGAGGCGGGCGAGTTCTTCGGATGCGAGCATGCCGACCGCGAATCGGGGCGCTGATACCGTGCTCTGCACGAGCACCCGGTCGAGCTCGGTCTGCACAAGGCGGCGGAATCGACGCACGATGTACACGCCGAAGAGGGTGGGAAGCACGGCGAGGGCCACGAAGGTGAGCTGGGCGGGGATCGTCGTGGTCGTGACGGGGGAGCTGGCCGAGATGCCCCAGATGAGCACGGCGGCGACCAGGATCGTGGCACCGACGACCTCCCAGGTGCGACGCAGCGTGACGGAGACGAGCAGCCCCGTCGAGGCGCAGAGCGAGGCGGTGCCGAGCGCGGCGGTGTTGCCGACCGGCCACACCGCGACGAGGTCGAGGGCAATGACGGCGAAGACGGCCAGGACCACGAGGACGAAGAGCCAGTCGGGCATGTTCTCGCCTCGCGTGGCGATTGAGACGGCGACACCGGCGAGCATTGCGAGCAGCAGCAACCAGGCGAGCGTGACGGGAAGCGTGTCGGGGTAGAGCTCCCAGTTCCAGATGAGGAGCGTGAGCCCGTAGAGCACGATGAGTCCGGCAAGCACACCCGTGCCGACGCCGAGGTAGCCCGTGCCGAGGCTCGCCCCCGCGGCTCTCGCCTGGCGCGCGGCACGCGTGGGGGCGCCCGGCTGTCCGCGGCGCTTGCCGAAGATCACGCCGAGCGTGTTCTCTCCGAGGTCTCCGTAGCTCATACGCGCGGCACCTCCAGCACGACGGTCGTGCCTGCGCCGGGCGAAGAGAAGACGCGGGCGTTGCCTCCGACCTCCTTGAGCCTGCCGACGATCGACTCCTTGTAGCCGAGGCTGCTCTCGCCCACCTCGTCGAGTGCGAAGCCGACACCCTGGTCGGTCACCATGGCCCGCACGGTGGTCTCGTCATCGGTGATCGTCACGTGGGCGTTCGCGACGCCCGCGTGGCGCCGCACGTTCTCGAGGCACTCGGAGAGTGCGAGGAGGAAGGCATCGAGCACCTCGCTCGGAAGCAGCACGTGGCCGGTGCCGTGCCAGGAGACCTCGAGTCCCATGCGGCCGAAGCGCTGCTTGACCGACTCGAGCGTCGTGCCGAGCGGTGTCTCGGAGACCGGCTCGTTGCTGTGCACGACCGGCACCGCGTGCGATCCCGCTACACCGAGCCGCAGCTGGCGCAGCAGGCGGGCGTCGTCGGCGGCCTGCTGCCGCATCGAGTCCGTCGAGACTCCGACCCCCGCGTGCGCGAGGAGCGTGAGGGTCGCGAGCACGGTGTCGTGGAGCAGGCGAGCGCCCTGGCGTCGTTGTGCCTCGGTCTCGCTCGCCCTCCGCTCGGCCCGGTGTGCACGCCCGATGCTGTTGATGCGCCGCGCCGCCCTCGGCACCGCCGCGTTGAGCCAGTAGGCGAAGACGATCACGAGCGCCCAGCCGAACACGACGAGGATGACCGCGCGGGCCGCGGCGTCGGGTGCGGGGGCCGCCATGACCATGAGCGCGAGCGTGGCCGCGAAGCCGAGGCCAAGCACGATCGCCCGGATGCGCTCCGTCACGAGCACCATGGCGAACGAGGCGAGGCCCGCCGCGGCGAGGGGCGCCATGGCCCCGCGGATGGCCGCACTCGTCTCCTCCTCGGCGGGCACCTGCACGACCGCGAGGATCGCGAGGCCCGCCACGAGGCCGCCGATTACGAGGAGGAGCGACTTCGACGTGCCGACCAGGAGGTGGATCACGAAGAGCACGATGAAGAGGGGAATGACCGCGATCAGCAGGTCAGGCTCGAGCACGCCGGGCACCAGGAAGCAGGCGAAGGCCACGAGGGTTGAACCGGCCCCAAGCATCCGAGCCGACCGCTGCAGCAGGCGATCGCGTTCTCGGGCAAGGGCGTCCACGAAAGCAATCGTCACACAGGCACACCCCCTTGAGGGGCGCAACACTCCCGGTGGGCGTGGCGGAACCGCGCTACTCGGGGCCGATCCAGCCCTCGCGCACGGCGTGCCGACGCAGGAGCGCCTTGGTGCCGAGGTCGACCCCAGCGGCGCGGTACTTGCGGCGCGCACGCTTGAGGTACGACTTGACGGTCTCCTCGGTTGTCTCCATCACCTCGGCGACCTCGCGCACGGGACGTCCCGTCGCGAAGAGCATGAGCGCCCGCAGCTCCTGCCGTCCGAGACCGGGCGTCGTGCGGTTGAATGAGTCGACGTCGAGACCGATCGAGTTGGGCCGGTAGGGCATCCCCGCGGCGGCGGCGCGGATCGCCTGCACGAGTTCGGTCGCGTCATCCGCCTTGGGAACGAAGCCGTAGGCGCCCGCCTGGAGTGCGGACTGCACCGAGATCGCGTCGGCGTGTCGGCTCATGACGACCGTGCGGGTGCCGGCCGTCGCTAGGGTGCGGATCTTGGTCTCGACGGGGATGTCATCGCCGAGGCTCAGGTCAAGCACGGCGACGTCGACGGGAAAGTCCGGATGCTGCAGCAGGCCGACCCAGGTCGTCTCGGTCGCGACCACCTGCAGGTCGGGGTGGCTGAAGCGCAGGTGTGCGCTCACGCCATCGAGCACGAGGCGGTGGTCATCCACGACGCCGACACGGATGCTCGCCACGGGAGTCACTCCCATGTCGCCGACCCCGTGCGCCTGGCTCATGACGCGAGCAGCCTCCGCAGGTGCGGCCCGACGAGGTCGTCCTCGATCAGGAAGCCATCGTGCCCGAAGCTCGAGGAGATCACGATCGCGTCGTCGCCATCGATGTTGCCCGCAAGCCCGCGCGCGATCTCCTGCTGGTCGGGCACGGGGAAGAGACGATCGGTGTCGATGCCGAGCACGAGGGCCTTGGCCGTCGCCCGGGCGAGCGCGGCCTCGACGCCGCCACGGTCGCGTCCGATGTCGTGCGAGTTCATGGCCTCGACGAGCGTGATGTAGGAGTTGGCGTCGAAGCGACGCGTGAACTTGTTGCCGTGGAAGTCGAGGTAGCTCTCGACGGCGAAGCGGCCCTGGTCGCCGAGGGGGCTGATATCGCTCTGCCAACTGCGCTGGAAGCGGGCGTTGAGCTCGTCGGGCGAGCGGTAGTTGAGCAGCGCCATCCGCCGGGCGAGCGCCAAGCCGCGATAGGGCCCGTCTCCGTCGGCGGCGTCGTAGTAGTCGCCACCGCGGAATGCGGGGTCCATGCGGATCGCCTCGATCTGCACCGAGTTGAGCGCGATCTGGTCGGCGCTGCTGAGCGCCGGAGCGGCGAGCACGGCGACCCGTTCAAGACGCTCGGGATGCCCGACGGCCCATTCGATCGCGTGCATGCCTCCCATCGAGCCGCCGACGACGGCAGCCCAACGGCCGATGCCGAGCGAGTCGCTGAAGGCCACCTGCGCGGCGACCTGGTCGCGAATCGTCAGGTAGGGAAACCGCGGGCCCCACTCGATGCCCTCGGTCGTGTGCGAGGCTGGCCCGGTCGTTCCCTGGCAGCCGCCGAGCATGTTGGGGGCGACGATGAACCAGCGCTCGGTGTCGAGGTAGCGACCGGGGCCGACGATTCCAGACCACCATCCGGTCGTCGGATGCCCGAGAGTGGGCGGGCCGACGACATGGCTGTCTCCCGTGAGGGCGTGCAGCACGAGGATCGCGTTCGAGGCGTCGTCGTTGAGCTCGCCCCACGTCTCAAATGCCATCCGCACGTTCGGGATGTGGCCGCCGCGCTCGAGTCGCAGGGGGCCGAGATTCGCGAAACGTCGGTGCCCGGCGGGGTCACCCTCGCGCCATGCGCCGCTTGCGGGCGGCTTGCCGATCAGCGCCCGATTGTTGGCCTCGGTGATGAAGCTCGACGGAACGCTGTCTTCCGGTGTCTGCCAGTCCATGTCACGCCCAAGTATCCCCGAAACACGAGGGGGCCCGCGTCCTGTTACGCGGGCCCCTTGCGGTGTCGACGGCTCAGCTGTTGCGAGCAGCCTCCGCGACCGTGCGTGCGGCGTCGAGACCGGCCGTGAGGTCGGTCTTGATGTCTTCGATGCTCTCGAGGCCGACCGAGAGGCGCACGAGGCCGGGCGTGACGCCCGCCGTGAGCTGCTGCTCGGGGGTCAGCTGCGAGTGCGTCGTCGAGGCGGGGTGGATGACGAGGCTGCGCACGTCACCGATGTTGGCGACGTGGCTGAAGAGCGAGAGCCCGTTGACGAAGGCGCGGCCGGCATCCACACCTCCCTTGAGCTCGAAGGAGAGCACGGCGCCGACGCCCTTGGGGGCGTACTTGTTGGCGGTCGCGTACCAGGGGCTCGTCGGCAGGCCCGCGTAGTAGACCGTGTCGACGTCCGGGTGGTTGTCGAGCCACTCGGCGACCTCCTGGGCGTTCTGCACGTGACGCTCGATGCGCAGGCTGAGGGTCTCGATGCCCTGGATGAGGCCCCATGCGTTGTCGGGCGAGATGGCCGGGCCGAGGTCGCGCAGCAGCTGCACGCGAGCCTTGATGATGAAGGCGATCTCGTCGCCCACCGCGGTCGTGTAGCTCGCGCCGTGGTAGCTGGGGTCGGGCTCCGTGAGACCCGGGAACTTCTCGACGTTCTGCGACCACTTGAAGCGTCCGCCGTCGACGATGACGCCGCCGAGCGCCGTGCCGTGACCGCCGAGGAACTTGGTCGCCGAGTGCACGACGATGTCGGCACCGTGCTCGAGGGGACGGATGAGGTACGGCGTCGCTATCGTGTTGTCGACGATGAGCGGCAGGCCGTTGTCGTGGGCGACCTGGGCCACGGCCGCGATGTCGAGGATGTTGATCTTCGGGTTGCCGATCGTCTCGCCGAAGAGCAGCTTGGTGTTGGGCCGGATGGCCGCAGCCCACTCGTTCGGGTCATCCTGGTTCTCGACGAAGGTCGTCTCGATGCCGAGCTTGCGCAGGGTGTACTCGAACAGGTTGTAGGTGCCGCCGTAGATCGACGACGACGAGACGATGTGGTCGCCCGCCTGCGCGATGTTGAGGATCGCGAGCGAGGTCGCCGACTGGCCTGAGGCGAGCGCGAGCGCCGCCGAGCCGCCCTCGAGCGCGGCGACGCGCTGCTCGACAACGTCTTGCGTCGGGTTCTGGATGCGCGTGTAGATGTTGCCGAACTCGGCGAGCGCGAAGAGGTTCTTGGCGTGGTCGGCGTCGTTGAAGACGTAGGCCGTCGTGCGGTAGAGCGGGGTCGCCCTGGCGTTGGTGACAGGATCGGGCGCCGCACCGGCGTGGATCTGCTTGGTCTCGAACTTCCAGTCGTCGCTCACTGTGTTGCTCCTTGATTCGCGGCCCCGCACCTCGGTGCCCCGGGACGAGCATAGGAACTGAGGGGGACGCGGTCAAAGGGTGCGACACACTCGGTAACGCTCAGCAGCATCCGCCCGTCACGGTTTTGGCGAGGGAGGGCGCCGATCCTCGCGCGAGATGACCCGCAGCGAGCCCGTCGGGTCGACCTTGGACGGCCCTGGCGGGCGTTCCTCGCCCTTCGCGAAGAGCCAGCGTGGCTTCGGCTCGATCAGTGGGCGGAAGATGCGCCGCACGGGGCCCGAGGCGAGGGCGATGCTGATGAGCACGCCCAGGGCAATCATGGCGATGAGCCACGGCACCGTCGCGTGCTCGCGCAGGAAGGAGGTCTGACGGATTGGGTAGAGCACGAAGCTGTGAAGCAGGTAGATGTACATGGTCGCCTGCCCGAACGAGGTGAACCACGTGTTCGAGCGGGGCACGAGCACGAAGAAGGCCGCCGAGAGGATGACGGCGACGATGATGATTGCGAGGCGCACGAGGCCGGCCCACCAGAAGGTGCCGCCGAGCTGCGCGTAGGCGTCGTCGTAGAAGAACCAGTTCTTGAGGTTCATCTCGCGCCAACCCTCGATGTTGGCCCACAGCACGGTCGCGGAGATCGCGAAGGTCACGACCGCGCCGCCTCGGAGCCACCACAGTGCCGAGCCGGCAACCCGCCAGCGCTCGATGATGTTCCACTCGTGCAGCTTCCAGCCCAGCACGAAGAAGGGCAGGATGCCGATCGCGCGCGAGAGGGAGAAGGTGCTGTCGACGTTTGTGAGATAGCCGACGCCCAGCGAGAGCAGGAGCGCCCACGCGAGGGGCCAACGCAGCAGTGCGAGGTAGGGGAGAATCAGGCGGAAGAAGCCGAGGGCGAGCAGGAACCACAGCGTCCACGACGGTTGCGAGGGATTCGGGTCGAAGCCGTCGGGCCAGTTCGCGAGACCCTTCACGATCGTCCAGATCGTCTCCATGATCAGGTACGGCACGAGGATGTCGGTGATGACCTTCTGCATCTGCCGTGAGTTCGGCGGGCCCGGCTTGGAGAAGTAGCCGCTGATGATCGCGAAGGCCGGCATGTGGAAGGCGTAGATGAAGAGGTAGACCGTCAGGGCGACGTCGTCCTCGAGCGCCAGCCTCTGAACTCCGTGGCCCACGACCACGAGCGTCACGGCGATGAAGCGCGCGTTGTCCCACAGTGGCACGCGCACTCGCTGGCGTGACGATGTCGCAGATCCCTCCATAGTCCACAGCATATGAACGGGGCGATACCGTGGACCTGTGAATGCGAGACGAGCCGTTGTCACGGGAGCAAGTTCGGGTATAGGCGCGGCGACGGTGCGTGCCCTGGTCGCGCGAGGCTGGGATGTCGTCGGCGTCGCTCGCCGAGCGGAGCGCTTGGAGGCGCTCGCCGCGGAGACGGGAGCCCGCGTCTTCGTCGCCGACCTCACGGTGCAGTCCGAGGTCGACGCCCTGCGCGAATGGCTCGAGGCCGACGGCCCGCTGCACGCGCTCATCAACAATGCGGGCGGCGCTTTCGGCGCTGCGACGGTCGAGGAGAGCTCGGCTGATGACTGGGCGCGCATGTTCGACGTCAACGTGCTCGCGGTCAAGCGGGTCACTGAGGCACTCCTGCCGCTCCTGCGACGGGGAGCGACGGATGCCGCGGGCGAGGCCGACATCCCCCACGCCGACATCCTCACGCTCACCTCGACGGCCGGTCTCGTGCCCTACGAGGGTGGCGGTGGCTACAACGCCGCCAAGTTCGGCACCCATGCGCTCGTCGGTGCCCTCAGGCTCGAACTCGCGGGCGAGCCGATCCGCGTGCTGGAGGTCGCCCCCGGCATGGTGCGCACGGAAGAGTTCGCCCTCAAGCGGCTCGGTGGTGACCGCGAGGCGGCCGACCGCCTCTATGAGGGGGTCGAGCATCCGCTCACGGCGGAGGACGTTGCCCGGGTCATCACCGACATGCTGCACCTGCCGGGGCACGTCAACATCGACCTCGCGGTCGTGCGTCCCGTCGCGCAGGCGGCTCAGCACAAACTCGTGCGCGGGCCCCTCGAGCCGAAGGCCTGAGGCTACTGCGCGGCCGTCACTGCCGCGACCGTGTCGGGGTCGGCATCCGTCTCGTCAGCATTTGTCTCGTCGGCGAATGCGAGCTTGGGCACCGCGAAGAGCAGCAGCGCGGCGACGAGTGCGCCGCCCCCGCAGAGTGACCACACGACCATGTAGCCGAAGAGGCTGCTCGCGGTCGAGCCGGCGACCTGCACGGCACCGATCGTCAGCACGATCGCGAACACCGACGAGGCGAAGGAACCACCGATCGTCTTGGTCGTATTCGTGAGGGCGGATGCCACACCCGTCTGCCCTCGGGGTGCTGCCGCGGCCGCGGCGGCCGGCATGGCACCCATGAGCACGCCGGAGCCGATGCCCGCGATCGCCATGTTGGTGAACACCTGCCAGACCTCCGAGTGAAAGGGCAGGAACAGCAGGTAGCCGATCGCCACGAGCATGGCCGCCCCGATGAGGGCGGTGCGCGGGGAGGTGAGGCGCGAGGCGACGGGGAACAGGAGCGCCCCCACAATCATCGACAACAGGTAGACCCCGATGAGGATCGAGATGCTGCCCGAGGCGAGACCGAGACCGAAACCCACCTCGCCGGGGTCGGTGCCGGCGAAGGTCGAGAGGGGTGCCTGCGCGCCGAGGATCGAGATGCCGATGAGGAATGCCGTCAACTGCACGGGCCACATGTTGGGCTGCGCGAGCACCCGGAGGTCGATGGCGGGGTCGGCCTGCCTGAGTTCGAAGCGGGTGAAGGGCACAAAGGTGAGCACACCGAGCGCGATGACGGCCCAGACCCACCAGGTCCCGGGCCCATTGAACTTGAGGAAGGTGAGCCCTGAGGTGATCAACAGGAGGCCGACCGTGAGCATCGAGAAGCCAGCCCAGTCGAGGCTCCTCCCCGGTAGTGGCTCCGACTCGGGAACGCCGAAGAGGATCACGAAGAACACGAGCGTCACGGCGATCGCGGGCACCATGAGGGTCGGCACCATGGAGGTGAAGAGTTCCTCCTCGCCGCCGAACGCGCCGAACACGGCACTGCCGCCGAGCGCGCCCGCGATCGCGCCGGCCTCGAGGCCGACGATGAGCAGGGCGGCCGCCTTGCGCGTCGCCGAGGCGGCGTGGCCCGTGCGGCGCCCCTTGTCGAAGATGAGGGCGACCTCGAGCGGCAGCCACACGACGTAGAAGCCCTGCAGGGTCCATGCGATGAGGAAGCTCGTGAAGTCGCCCGCGAAGGCGAGCCACCAGGTCGCGCCCGCCGTCAGCACGGTCGAGATGAGCAGGATGCGCTTGTGGCCGTACATGTCGCCGAGCTTCGCGAGCACGGGCACGACGAGCGCGGAGAGCAGCAACTGGGCGCCCTCGAAGACGTTGAAGTCGGCGTCGATGATGCCCAGGTAGTCGACGAGGTCGGGGATGAGGGGCACATAGAAGCCCTGCAGGATACCGCTGACGAATTCGACGAAGAAGAGATAGCCGATGAGGCCTGCGGTCACGGCGCCCGACCGTCCCGCCATGAGTGTGCGCATGGGGGGAGCGTAGCGGCCAGAATGGCTGTGCCGTATTCCCCTCTTCGAGTGATGGGCCACATGACCGAGAACGCCGCCGCATGACCCCGCAGACCCCGCAGCCGCTGCACGAGCTGGTCGACGAGGGCTGGGCGCAGGCGCTCGAGCCCGTGGCATCCGACATCGCCACGCTGGGGGAGCGACTGCGACAGGAGGTCGCGGAGGGTCGCGGCTACCTCCCGGCGGGCGAGAACGTGCTGCGCGCCTTCCGAACGCCGCTCGATGCCGTGCGCGTCGTGATCGTGGGGCAGGACCCTTACCCGACGCCTGGCCACTCGATCGGCCTCGCCTTCGCGGTCGAGCGCCACGTGCGGCCGCTGCCGCGCAGCCTCGTCAACATCTACCGCGAATTGGGGCATGACCTCGGCATCCCGCCCGCCTCCCACGGCGACCTCTCGGCGTGGGCCGACCGCGGCGTGCTGCTGCTCAACCGCGTGCTCACGGTGCGGCCCGGCGAGTCCGGCTCGCACAAGGGCTGGGGCTGGGAGCGGGTCACGGATGCCGCGCTCCGGGCGCTCGCGCAGCGTGGCGGACCACTCGTGGCGATCCTGTGGGGGAGGCAGGCCGAGGCGGCCGCCCCCCTGCTGGCGGGCGTCCCCATGATCGCCTCGGCGCATCCGAGCCCCCTCTCGGCATCCCGCGGCTTTTTTGGCTCGCGACCGTTCAGCCGGACGAATATGCTCTTGGAGCAGCAGGGTTCCGAGGGGATCGACTGGCGCCTCGAATGAGACGGACCGAGCGAGCGAAGCCCTAGCGGCGTGATGGGAGACGAGGCCTGGTGGCGAACGACGCGCGCGAGGGACACACGATCGAGTTCTCGGGACTCACCAAGCGGTTCGGGCACGTCGCAGCCGTCTCAGACCTGAGCTTCACGGTGCCAGCCGGGGCAGTCACCGGCTTCCTCGGCCCCAACGGTGCGGGCAAGACGACGACCCTCCGCATGCTGCTCGGGCTCGTGCAGCCGAGCTCGGGCACTGCGACGATCAACGGAAAGCGCTACCGCGACCTGCCGCAGGCCATGGCGACGGTCGGCACGGCGCTCGAGGCGGCCAGCTTCCACCCCGGCCGCACGGCACGCAATCACCTTCGCGTCCTCGCTGCCGCCGGTGGCATCGACCGCTCACGCGTCGACACGGTGCTCGGGCTCGTCGGTCTGGGCGACTACGGCGACCGACGCGTCGGCGGCTACTCGCTCGGGATGCGGCAGAGGCTCGGCCTCGCGGGCGCGCTGCTCGGTGACCCGAGCGTGCTCGTGCTCGACGAACCGGTCAATGGGCTCGACCCGGAGGGCATCCGCTGGATCCGCACCTTCCTGCGCGACCTCGCAGCGGAGGGGCGAACGGTGCTCGTGTCATCGCATCTCCTGAGCGAGGTGCAGCAGAGCGTCGACCGGGTCGTCATCATCTCGGGCGGCAGGCTCGTCTACGAGGGCTCGCTCGAGGGGCTCGAGACCGGCGGCGCCGTCATGGCGGATGCGCCCGACCGCGCGGCGCTCGCGGCGGCCGTCCTGGCGGCGGGAGGCACCGCTGAGGTGACCAACGCCGGGGTCACGATCACGGGCATCGACGCGGCCGCAGTCGGAGTCGCCGCGCTCTCGGCGGGCGTCCCACTCTCCCTGCTCGCGCCGCGTCACGGCGGGCTCGAGCAGTCATTCCTCGACATCGTGGGCGAAGGAGGCTCCAAGTGAGGTTCACGGGAGCCTTGCGCTCAGAATTCACGAAGCTCACGACGACCCGCATGTGGTGGGTGCTCGCACTCATCCTCGCCGTCTACGTGGCATTCACGGCGGGCGCGCTGGGGGCGGCCTTCGGCGGGCTCTTCCCCGGCGCCCAGGATGCCGGCGGGCTCGACGGCCTGCACGAGCTCGTCTACAGCGTCGCAGTCACGGTCGGCTACGTGTTCCCCGTCATCCTCGGCACGCTCTCCGTCACGGGCGAGGTGCGGCACCAGACGCTGACGCCCACGTTCCTTGCGACGCCGCGCCGCGGAACCGTGCTCGCCGCCAAGCTCGTGACATTGTTCTGCTTCGGCATCTTCTATGGCGTCGTCGCCCTCGCGGCATCCGTCGCCGTCGGGGCGCCACTCCTCGCCGCGGGCGACATGGTGACGGGGCTCGACGACTCGCAGACCTGGCTCATGTTCGGCCGCGCCGTGCTCGCGATGGGCATCTGGGCGATCATCGGCGTGGGGCTCGGCACGCTGATCCCCAATCAGATCGCCGCGATCGTTGTGCTGCTCGCCTTCACGCAGTTCGTCGAGCCGATCCTGCGCACGGTCGGGATGCTCGTCGAGGGCTTCGCCGAGATCGGCCGCTTCCTCCCGGGTGCCGCTGGCGATGCCCTTGTGGGGTCGAGCGTCTTCGCGGTCATGTCGGGCCCGTCGTCGGCCGGCCTGCTCGAATGGTGGCAGGGTGGTCTCGTGCTCCTCGCCTTCGCTGCCGTCGCAGCGATCATCGGGGCTGTCACGACCTGGCGCAGGGACGTGACCTGATGCTCGAAGAGGAATACCTCGAGCGGCGGACGCTCCCCGCGCACCTTCGCCCCCCGGCCCCCGAGCCGGAGGTGTTCTCCTACACGGTGCGAGCGGCGACTCCGGAGGACCTCCCGTCCGTTCGAGAGATCTATAACCACTACGTCGCCAACACCACCGTCACGTTCGACGAGTCACCCATGACGCTCCGCTCGCTCCGCGCGAAGCTCGCGCACATGCAGAAGTTGGGCTTTCCCTTCCTCGTCGCGGTGAGCCCGACGGGAGAGATCCTGGGCTTCGCCTACGTGTACCCGTGGAAGGAGAAGGCGGCCTACCGCTACACGGTCGAGAACTCCATCTACCTCGGCCCGGCCGCGACCGGCAAGGGACTCGGGCGCGCCCTCATGGCCGAGCTGGTCGAGCGTTCCCGCGCGGCTGGCATCAAGGAGATCGTCGCCGTCATCGCCGACCGCGGTGCCGAGGGCTCCATCCGCCTCCACGAGCAGTTCGGGTTCAAGGAGATCGGGCGCATGGGCCGTGTCGGCTTCAAGTTCGACCGCTGGCTCGGCACGATCCTGATGCAGAAGTCGCTCAAGTAGGCGACAGCGCTCCATGACCGAGGCTTCCCGCCGGCGGCCTGAGCCGCACCGTGTGCTCCTCACGCTGCACGGTCATCTTCGCGCGCGCCCGCACGAGGTCTATGAGGCCATCGCCGCGCGCTGCGATCCGGGCGAGCAGCGACGCAGCCGCTTCTTGGCTGATCCGCGCGCGCATCTCGTCGTGAGTGAGGGCGGTCGCTGGTATCGCGGCGAGTACCGGGTCGTCGCTGACGACCACGGTTCCCAGGTCACGCACGTGATCCTCGATGTCTCGAAACGGCAGCGCCCGCTCGGACGGTTCTCTGGGAGAGCCGTCGTCGAGCGGGCGCCGGGGGAGTTCGATCGGATGCTGCGGCAGCTCCGTCTCGAACTGGAGGGCTAGCGGTTCAGTTCCTTGGCGTGGCCCTCCGCAGGAGCCGGAAGCCGGCCAGCGCCGAGAGGACGGTCGGCACGAGCAGCCAGAGCGCCACCCCGAGTGGGCCGTTCGAGACGAACCATTCACCGACCGCGCCCCAGCTCTCGCTGAGCGTGATGACCGCGGCGGCGCCGATGAGGGCGAAGCCGAGTGCGGCAAAGAACACGATCATCCCGAAGCTCTTCCATCGCACGTACACCGAACCGGTCGCGGCACCGACGAAGAAGAAGAACAGGAACACGAGGAAGAACTGCAGGAACTGGGTCAGCAGGTTCTCGGTCGAGAAGTACACGACGTCGAACATGCGCCCACCGAGGCCCCACCCGTTAGTTGACCTTTCGAGCCAGTTCAGGAGTGTGAGGCCCGCCGCGTAGTAGACGCTCAGCGCGAGGAAGGTCAGGCTCGACCCGAGATAGAAGTCGCGCCGTGTGACGCCGTAGCCGAGTGCGAAGGGGAATGTGGCATTCACCGCCTGCACGGCGACGACCAACATGTAGACGAAGATAAAGGTCGAGGCACCGGAGAACTGCATGCCCTCGCCCGCATCGGCCATCGCGGCGTCTCCTGCCGCGGCGCGGATGAGGAGCCAGATCGCGACGTTCGCTGCGAAGATGATCCCGAGAATCATCCACGGGAGCACGAGCAACGGGATTCGAGCCGTGAGGTGCAGCTTGGCGACGTTGAGGATGCGCTGCAGCTCGTCGCCGCCGGCGCTGCGCTGGGGGAGTGGGATGGTCGTGGTCATGCGCTCTGCTCGAACTCTCGTGTCGTGGTGCCCGTCTTGCGGATGATGAGTTGCTGCAGGGAGACGGGCGTGAGTTCAAGCCCTGCGGCGTGTGCGGCGGCGCGCTCGCTGTCGTCGAGGCCGCCGACCGTGACGGATGCGAGGCCGCCGATGCCGTCGCGATGCAGGATTTCTCGACCCGCGACGAAGGCGTCGACGGCGCTACGCGTGCCGACCACGGTTGTTGCCGTGTTGCGGAGCGCTTCGGCGTCTTCGTCGATGACGATGCGACCGTCGTCGATGAGGAGTACATGCTCGAGGAGCATGCTGACCTCGTCGATGAGGTGGGTCGACAGCACGACGGTGCGCGGATGCTCGGCGTAGTCCTCGAGGAGGCGGTCGTAGAAGACCTGTCGCGCGACGGCGTCGAGGCCCAGGTACGGCTCATCGAAGAACGTGAGGGGAGCGCGCGAGGCGAGCCCGACGATGATGCCGACCGCGGAGAGCTGCCCGCGGGAGAGCTTCTTGATGCGCCGGTCGGTCGGCAGGCGGAACTCGTCGACGAGCTGCTCCGCGAACTCGGCATCCCAGTTCTCGAAGAACCAGGGGGCGCTCTTGAAGACGTGCTTGACGTAGAAGTCCTCCGGGTAGCGCTGGCTCTCCTTGATGAAGCAGATGTTCCGCAGCACGCTCGCGTTCTCGACGGGTGAGGCGCCGAAGACCCTGATGTCGCCGCGAGTGGCGAACTCCTGCCCTGTGAGCAGGTTCATGAGGGTGCTCTTGCCTGCACCGTTGCGGCCGAGCAGGCCGGTGATCTTGTTCTGCTCGAGGCTGAAGCTCGCATCGTCGACAGCGCGGACGCTGCCGAAGTGCTTGCTCAGGCCCGAGACCTGTACGACGGGGCTCATGACGTGCTTCCTTCCATGGTGGTTGTCCTAATGAGTGCGGCGACGTCGTCGTGCGTGAGGCCGAGCTTGGCCGCTTCGACAAGAAGCGGATGCACGTAGTCGACCTCGAAGCGCTCCATGCGCTGGCGCACGATGCGGTCGCGGGATCCGGTGGCGACAAACATTCCGATGCCTCGCTTCTTGTAGAGGATGCCGGCGTCGACGAGCAGGTTTACCCCTTTGCCGGCGGTGGCGGGGTTGATCCGGTGGAACGCGGCGAACTCGTTGGTGGAAGGCACCTGGCTCTCTTCGGGCAGTGCGCCGCTCAGGATGTCGTTCTCGATCTGTTCGGCGAGTTGCACGAAGATCGGTCGTCCTTCTTCCATGGCTTCTCCGCTTCGCTGGTTGGTTACTCAACTAATGAACCACTTAACCATGCCTGTTGTCAAGCCCTAGGCTTCACCTATGTTCGAACTCCACCACCTCACCGCCCAGGAGCAGTGGGACTGGCTTCGCCGGGGCGAGATCACGGCCCTCGAACTCGTCTCCCACTACCTCGACCGCATCGAGCGCCTCGACGGGCAACTCGGGGCATTCGTCACCGTCACGCCAGAGGCGGCACGGGAGCGAGCAGCTTCGCTTGAGCAGGAGCATCCGCGGAGCGCCCCTCTTTGGGGGCTCCCCTTCGGGGACAAGGACCTCAACCGCAGGGCCGGCGTCCCCACCAAGTTCGGTTCCCGGCTCATGGCCGACTTCGTGCCCGACGAGAGCGACGAGCTGCCCCGGGTGCTCGACGCCGCGGGAGCGATCAGCCTCGGCAAGACGAACACCCCCGAGTTCGGGCTCCCGTCCTACACGGAATCCCTCGTCGCCCCGCCCGCCCGCACACCGTGGAACACCGAACTCGGCGCCGGCGGCTCCAGCGGGGGAGCGGCGGTCGCGGTCGCGGCGGGGCTGCTTCCCTTTGCGCCCGGCTCCGACGGTGGTGGCTCGGTGCGGATCCCCGCTGCAGCGACGGGGCTCGTGGGGCTCAAGCCCTCACGCGGGCTCGTGCCGGCGGGGTCGGGCATCGGCTCACTCGCGGGCCTCGGCGTCGCCGGCCCAATCGCACGCACGGTCGCGGATGCCGCGATGCTGCTCGACGCCATGATCGGCGAGGGAGAGTTTCCCTACACGCTTCGGGCGCCGCGTTCCCCGGAGGGCGCGCTGCTCGGGAGTGCCGTTCGCGGAGAAGGACGCTTCGAGCTCGGCGTCATGACGACGAGCCCCTGGGACGATGCCTACGACATCCGCGTCTCGCCTGAGGCGCAGGCCGCCCTCGATCGCGGTGTCGCAGAGCTCGCCGCGATCGGGCACGGCCTGCAGGACGTCGCGCTTGAGCCCTCGCCCGACTACGCACCTCACTTCCGCACCATCTGGCAGGTCGGCGCCGCCTCGATCCCGGCCGAGGGTGAGGCAATGCAGCTGCTCGAACCGCTCACCCAGTGGCTCGTGCATCGCGGACGTGAGATCAGCGCGCGTCAGCTCGCCGAGGCGCTGGCCTGGCTCACGGCATTCGAGCGGTCCGTCATCGCGCAGTTCGCCCACGTCGATGCCGTCGTGACGCCCAGCCTCGCCATGACGCCACGGCCGATCGGCTGGTACGACAGCGAGGACGGCGAGCGCAACTTCGAGCAGCAGGTGCAGTACACGCCGTTCACCTCATTCGTGAACGTGTGCGGCCTGCCGGCGATCACGCTTCCCGTGCATGAGACGGACGACGGGCTCCCCATGGGCATCCAGCTCATCGGCCGGCCCGGTGACGAGGACACGCTCCTCGCGATCGGAGCACAGCTGGAGCGTCGACTGCAGTGGCAGAAGCGCCACCCCGCGCAGTGGTGACCGCAGGGACCTCGCGCTAGCGGCGGGTGCCGACGACCGTGCGGATCTCCGAGACGCCCTCGGCATGGTTCGAGTGGTACCAGGCACCCGGCTCGAAGAGATACGTGTCCTGGTGGCCGAGGAGGTTCGCCTCCGGGTCGACCGCGTAGGTCACGTCGGTGCCGGATTCCGTGCGCACGTAGCCCTCCGCCTCGAGGAGCGCCTGGGCCTCGGTCGCCTGGGTCTCGGTGATCTCCGAGTACGCGGCCGTGAACCAGCCGTCACTGTTCGGCAGGTACCAGAAACAGGCGAGCCCGCCGTAGTCGAAGAAGAGCGTCTCGATGCGACTCTCCGAGCGCAACTGCGACTCGAAGTCCACCTCGTGCACGTAGCCAGCGGCCTCGAAGCCGTCGAGGGTCTGCTGCGTGATGATCGTGTTGCACGAGAGCGGCTCAGGCCCGGCCGGCTCGGTCGATGGGGTGGGGGACGCGGACTGCTGCGGTGACGCGCTCGGGGACTGCGTGGTGTCGACGGGCTCCGGTTCGCTCCCCGCATCGGCGCAGCCCACGAGAGCGAATGCCAGCAGCGGGATGCCCGCGAGGGCGACACGAAGCTTCATGATCCTCCAGTCAGCCCGCAGCATCGGGCACAGCCGAGAATACTGCAGGGTGGCACGACGCGCCTGCGGACAGGGCACCGTTATGAGAGCGTGACGCCCCTAGCGATAACCGCCCTGACGCAGTCCGGCCTCGATCTCGAAGCGGTTGCGGCGCGCGTCGAGCCCCGCCGCGAAGTACAGCGGAATGAAGGCGAGGCCGTAGCGCCGCCACTGCGCCCTGTGCACGGCTTCATGCGCGAGCACGCCGGCGCCGAGTTGGTCGCGTGTGAGGTACACGGCCCCGATCGTCGTGCCGCCTCGCCCGAACGCCCATCGCGGGCATCCGCTCGCGACGATGACGCCGCCCCGCCGACGGATGCGGCCACGCGACAGCAGGGCGCCCCAGAGCAGGCCGGCCGCCGTCGCGAGCCAGTAGCCGGGGCGCGCGACGAGCGGGCTCAGGGCTGCGCGCCTCACGAGCGGGACCCCGCGCCCGAGGCCGACGACCCGGCGGCACGCGCGCTCGAGGCGGGTGCCCGGCGTGCCGCGTGTCATGAGCCATTTGTAGCAGGGGCGTCGGCTGTCTCGCCGGATACAGTGAGAGCATGACGCGCACGGTGGGGAGGGTCGCACTCGTCGCGATGCACACGCCCCCCGCCCAGCGGGCGGGAACGGGCGACTCAGGCGGGCTCAACGTCTCACTGCTCGCGACCGCGCACGAGCTCGCGAAACGCGGCGTCGAGGTCGAACTGCTGACCCGCGCATCCGGGGCACCCTCCGTCACCCTTGTGGAACCGGGCGTCAGCATCCATGCGCTGCCCGCCGGGCCGCCGGCATCCGTCGACAAGTCTCGACTGCCCGCGCTGACAGACGAGTTCGGGGAGTCGGTCGCGCGCCTCGCGGGCCGCACGGCGCCTCGCTACGACGTCATCCACGCCCACTACTGGCTCAGTGGCATCGCGACCCTGCCGGTCTCGCTCGAACTCGGTGTTCCCTTCGTGCAGAGCTTCCACACGCTCGCGGCAATGAAGAACCAGCACCTCGCGGCAGGGCAGGAGCCGGAACCAGAGCTGCGGCTGCGCTCGGAGGGATACCTCGCGGGCCAGGCGAGCGCCGTCGTGGCGGGTTCCGTCGCTGAGGTCGGATGCCTCATCGATGACCTGCACGCACCGGCCGAGCGGGTCTGGGTCATCCCGCCCGGGGTCGACGTGTCGCTCTTCACGCCCGACCGTGCCGCGGCCGGGAGGGTGCGGCGTGAGTACTCGATCGAGGAGGGCCGGCCCGTGCTCGCGGTCGTCGGCCGCGTGCAGCCGCTCAAGGACCAGGAACTCGCTGTTCGCACGCTGGCAGCCCTCCGCCGCAGGCGCGGGTGGACACCCGTGCTCGTCATCGCGGGGGAGGCCACCCCCGGCGACGAGCCGTACCTTGACTCCCTGCGCTCGCTCGCGAGCCGCCTCGGGGTTGAGGACGACGTACGCTTCGTCGGTGCACTCGAGCGCCAGCCGCTCGCCGATCTCCTCGCGGTCGCGACCCTCACGCTCGTGCCCTCGCACTCGGAGACCTTTGGGCTCGTCGCCCTCGAATCGGCGGCGAGCGGAACGCCCGTGGTCGGCTACCGCAGCACGGGCCTCATGGAGTCGATCGCCGAAGGGGAGTCGGGCGTGCTGCTCGACTCTCGTGACCCCGAGGACTGGGCTGCCGCCGTCGGGTCACTCCTCGACGACCAGGCTGCCCGCGAGCAGCTCGCGCGGCGCGCCCGTGAGCACGCGCTCGGATTCACGTGGGGCACCAACGCGACCGCACTCCTGGCGCTCTACGCGGGCCTCGCCGGGCCGGGCGGCGCCTAGGCAGCACTTCAGTGGGTCAACGCGCCGATCATCCGAAGAATCGTGCCGAGGTCGTCGTCGGCATCCTCGGCAGACGACGGCATGAAACCGCTGATGCCCGCCCCCGCCAAGGGGAAGCGCGAGACGACGGCGCGGATCGCCGACGTCACCTGCTCGACCTGCATCCCGAAGGGCACCGGGTTGCCCAGTCCGCGCACGGCCGCGGGGTCGAGCACGTCCAGGTCGACGTGCACGTAGACCGATTTCGCCCCTGTGGCGGCCACCGCCTCGACGACCTCGTCGGTTGTGGTCTCGCTCCCCAGCGCGGGGATGCCCGCCGCCTCGATGAACTGCGCCTCGCTCGCGTCGATGTCGCGGGCACCGACCAGCACCAACTGTGACGGCGAGAGCGGATGCGCCGGCACGAGCATGGGCTCGCCCTCGCCGAGCAGCGTGCGCAGCACCATGCCAGTGAAGGCGCCCGACGGCGACGACTCAGGGGTGTTCAGGTCGGGATGGGCGTCGAACCACAGCACCGCGACATCCGGTCGCAGCGCGTGCGGCACCGCCGCCAGTGCGACGCCGCAGTCGCCGCCGATCGTGATGGCCGGCGCATTCGCACGTGAGAGCGCCGCCGCGAGATTGTCACGCACCGCGACGACCGAAGAGGCTCGGTTCACGCGGGTGCCCAGGGCGTCGC
The DNA here is from genome assembly GCF_044769865.1 of Salinibacterium sp. GXW1014. Classification (NCBI taxonomy): domain Bacteria; kingdom Bacillati; phylum Actinomycetota; class Actinomycetes; order Micrococcales; family Microbacteriaceae; genus Salinibacterium; species Salinibacterium sp. GXW1014. The sequence goes on along the minus strand of NZ_JBIZWA010000001.1, from coordinate 186,392 downwards.
CGGCACCCGCCGGAACGTCAACGATCGTCGTCGAGGCGCTCGGGAGGTCGCGACTGATTGCGTGCGCCCCGTCGGCGAGGCGCATCGCGCGGGTCGACGGGGAGCCCTGCCACTGCGGGACGACAAAGAAAGAGGCTGCCACGGCGTCAGTCTTTCACGCCGCAGCAGCCTCCCGACATGCTTACTCTCCCGAGGTCACGGCCTTCGGCGAACCGCCCGACTTGAGGGCAGCCAGGCGCGCCTCAAGCTCGATCGCCTCATCCGAGATCTCGAGCTGCTCGAACTGCGCGTCGAGACTCGAGGATGCGAGTTCCTGCTGGCCCAGCACGCGGGCCTCCTCGCGACGCACCTTCTCCTCGAAGCGGCTGATCTCGCTCGTGGGGTCAAGCAGATCGATGCTCTTCATGGCATCCATGACCTGCGTCTGCGCCTCAGCCGTCTTTGCACGGGCGATCAGCTGGTCACGCTTGGCGGAGAGCTCGCGCAGCTTGCCCTCCATCGCCTCGATGCCCTTCTTGAGCTGAGAGACGACGGCTGTCTGGCTCGCGATGATGGGCTCGGCGTCGCGGGCCTCCTTCTCGGCGGCCATCTGCCGGCCCAGGGCGACCTTCGCGAGGTTGTCGAACTTGTCCGCGTCGGTCGCGTTGCCTGCTGCGCGAAGCTCATCGCCCTTCCGGCTCGCGGCGATGGCCTTGCGGCCCCAGTCCTCGGCGTTCGCGACATCCTCGGCGTGGTCCTGCTCCAGCATCCGGAGGTTGCCGATCGTATCGGCGGTCGCCGCGCGGGCCTCCTCGATGCTGTTCTTGTAGTCGCGGACCATCTGGTCGAGCATCTTGGCGGGGTCTTCCGCCGCGTCCAGCAGCGCGTTGATGTTGGCTTTCGCCAGCTGCGCGATGCGACCGAAGATGGATTGCTTGGCCATAGAGGTGTCCTTTCGTCACGGGCAGCGGGCGCCCTCCCTGCGACTGTATCGGACGCGACTCAGCGCCGACAGGGAGCGCGCTGGCTCAGAATCGGCCGCCGCCCGTGCGGCCACGGGAGCGGCCGGAGCTACGTCCGCTGCTTCTGCTTCTGCTGCTACTCCGGCTACTGCTCCTGCTGCGCGAGCGGCTCGAGCCGAAGCTGCTGCGCCCGCTGCTCGAGGATCCGCTCCAGCCGCCAGGGGCACTTCCCCAGCTGGAGCCGCGGCTGCCAGACCCGCCGAAGATAAGGTCGCCGAGCAGCGCGCCAAGCACGGCGCTGTCGTTGCTGGTCGTTGTGCCGTAGCCGCTGGTGGCCTGCACGTCCGACTGCGCGCGAGCGAGAGCGGTCTCCGCCGTGCTCGCGGCGCGCAGGGCCGTGTCGACCGCGCTGACGGGGTCGTGGTGCGAAGCGACCGCGGCGGCGAGGAGTCGCTCGGCTTCGGCGAGTCGCGTGCGCGCGTGCTCCCTCACGCCTCCGCGTCGCGTCGTGATGAAGGAGGACGCCTGCGCCACAGCCGTCTCGGCGCGCCTGATGGTGTCCGGCAGTTGACGCTGGGCACGGGCGGTGCGCTCCTGCTCCTCGCGCGCGGCGGCGAGGATGCGGTCGAGTTCGGCATCGGCTGCCGTGAGTGAGGTAAGGCTCACGAGGGGATCCCGGTGCCCGTCCCGCGACGACGCGCGATCAACGGCCGCGGATGCCTTCGCCATCGCCCGCGTCAGCTCCTGCGTCGACGCGGCAATTCTGGGGTCGTTCGCCAGTGCGCTGGCGGAGGCGAGGTCATCCTGCGTGTCGCGAACCGCGTCGGTGAGGCGCGCAGAAGCGGCGTCGAGTTCGACCGCGAGGGCATCCACCGCGTCGAGGAGTTGCGCGATGCGTCCCGCGGTGGCCTGCGCCGCACGCACCTGCACGGCGGCGTCCCCTGTCTTCCCGGCCGCGAGGGCCGTCTCTGCAGCACCGCGGGATTCGGCTGCGAAGGTCAGCAATTCGCGAGCCTGAATCGCGTTGTCGGCCACGGCTGAGAGGGCCGATGCGTCGTAGCGCTCAGCCAACTCGGCGAGTGTCCGCTCGGAAGCCGCGACCCTTCCTTCAAGCTCGGTCTCAGTGCGCTGAGCCTCGGCGAGTGCTTGCGGCGCGTTCTTCTCCAGCTCCCGCAGCTCGGCAAAGGCAGCCGCCTGCGCATCGAGTGCGGCGTCGCCCTCGGCCGTCAGCGCGATGATCTGCTCGGCCATGGCGGCCCGCTCCGCATCCGGCTCCTCGTCGGGGTCGTCGAGTCGCTGCTTGAGCTCGAAGGCCTCCATCGACTTGGCGCGCGCCTCGGCGACCGCGTCGCGGAACGGCTTCGTCGCCTGCTCCCCGAACTGCGCCGCGGCGAAGGCGAGTTCCTCGCTGCTCGTCATGAGTTCGTCGTCGAGGGCGACGAGGGCGACGGATGCCCGCTGCTCCAGTTCCTCGAGGCGCGCTGCATCCGCTCGCCGCTGCGCGTTTGCGGCTCTGCGCCGACGGAACGCCGTGAAGCCCCACACACCCAGCCCGATGATGGCAGCGCCGGCGAGGATCGGCAGCCAGTTGATGCCCTGACTGGCACGCGCGTAACCATCGGCTGCGGCGATTGCGGCGCCCGGCCAATCGTCCGCTCGCAGCTGCGGCTCGATATCGTCCTGCTCGACCGAGAGCGTCTTGCCCTCGCTCAGCTCGAAGTCGTCGGGGTACCAGGTGACGTAGTTGCGATCCTCGACTGCCACCGCGAGGAGCACGTCATTGGAGCCGAGTCCATTCCGCTCCGCAGTACGCTCAGCCCAGGCAGCGGGCGCCATCCCGTCGAAGGTGTCGACGTACGCGACGAGCAGCTGGATGCCTGCCTCGGCGTAGAGCTCGTCGAGCGCGTCTTCCACGGCTGCGGCCTGGCCTCCGAGCACGCCCGCCGTGTCGACAACGTCTGATCCGCCGAAGCGCACGGGTTCCTCCGCGGATGCCGTTGCTGGCGCGAGGCACATCGCCGCCACGGCGAGGACAACGATGAGGAGCGCGCGCTCGGCTCCACGGCGAAGTGATGGTCGGATGCGTCGTTGTGCTGCGAGGGTCGTCACGCCTCGACTGTATCGGCGGGCACCGAGCCCTGCCATGGTGGCTATCGCAGCGTGATCTCCTGGGCCGGGCCCGTGAGGAGTTCCGGCGCCGATCCGTCGTCCAGCGTCAACGGGATGATTGCGCGCAGCTGGTAGACGCCGGGCTCCAGAGGCGGCAGGTGGTCGCCCAGGCTCTCGCGCGTCTCGTCCTCCTGCTCGCAGCGCACGGGGAGGTAGCTCGCCTCGAGCCGCATTGACTCGCCCGGTTCGAGGTCGACCTCGGCGCCGGGCAGTTCGCCGGTTTCGCTACTGTGCCACACGGTGACGCCGTCTTCGGCAAGCGCGATGACCGGTTCCTGCGGCACGGTGCCCCGCACGGTGTCGATGCCCGTGTTGCTCACGGTGACGGTGCCGTGCTTCACGGTGCCGTCCGCGGCGGCGAGCGCCTCGAACTCGGGCGTCACCACGAGCCCGGTCATGCTCGGCGCGACCTGCGACACGGGCGCCGCGCAGGCATGCACCTTGCTGGCGGGTGCCAGCGGCATGCCCGAATCGGATGCCCCGCCCTCCGCGCCGAAGAGCGTCGCCTCCTCGCTCGATCCCGCGTCCGCCACCGAGGTGCGGGGCAGGATGTCGCCCAGCCCGCCGAGCGCGGCGGCACCGATACCCACGACGGCGAGTGCCGAGACCGCCGTCGTCATGACGGCACCCACCCGACGCCGAGAGCGGCTGCGCCGGATGACGGAGTCGGGGTCGAGCGTGCCGGGCACGGGGCCGTCGGCGAGGAGCTGACGCAGCCGTCGCTCCTCCTGCGTCTCGTGGCGTGCACGATCATCTGTCATGGGATGCTCCTGACCTGGATGCTGTCATTCGTCTGTTGCGCGCCGCCGTCCTGCAGTGCCGCGGAGAGCTTGGCGAGGCCGTCGCTCAGATACCGCTTGACAGCACCCGAGCTGATGCCGAGGCTCGCCGCGATGTCGTCGACCTTGAGGTCCTCGTAGTAGCGGAGCACGAGGCAGGCTCGTTCGCGTGGGGCGAGCCGCCGCAGTTGCTCGGCCAGGTCGAGCCGCTCCTCGGTCGCCGGCGCGGGGGACTCCTGCTCATCGACCATTGCCGTGAGGTGCGAGATGCGCCGCCACCGGGTCATGCGACGACCCCGATCAAGCGCCGCATTGAGGATGGCCCTGCGCACGTAGGCCTCTGCGCTCTGCAGGCTCAGGCCGTTCCTGAGCCGGCCGAAGGTCTTGACGAGGGCGTCTTGCACGAGGTCGGCCGCATCATCCGGATTGCCAGAGACGAGGGAGGCGTAGCGCACGAGTGCCTCTCCGCGGTGCGCAACGAGGTCGCGCACGACCTGTTCCCACCCCGTCTCGCTCACGTGGCCCTTTCCCCTACGTCAGATGTCATCTGCTCAGAGTGCACCGCTGGCGTGCCCTTCATCTCTCAAGACGCGCACCGTTGCCGAAACGTTGGGGAGGAGATGCAGAAAGGGGCGCCACTCCGTGTGGAGTGGCGCCCCTTCAGGGCCTGTGAAGCGTTACTTCGTCTCGCTCAGGCGCGTGCGCAGTTCGCTGAGCTGCTCGCTGAGCTGCGCGGGCAGCTTCTCGCCGAACTGGGCGAAGAACTGCTCGGTGTCCTCGATCTCGGCGAGCCACGACTCGGGGTCGATCGCGAAGAGCTCCTGCATCTGCTCGTCGCTCAGGTCGAGGCCGTCGATGTTGAGGGCGCCCTCGGAGGGCGCGTAGCCGAGCGGGGTCTCGCGAGCCGTCGCGCGACCGTCGACACGGTCGAGGATCCACTCGAGCACACGGGCGTTCTCGGCGAAGCCGGGCCAGATGAACTTGCCCTCGCTGTCCTTGCGGAACCAGTTGACCTGGAAGATGCGGGGCATGTTGCCGGCGGAGCGAAGGTTCTCACCGACCGAGAGCCAATGCGACCAGTGGTCAGCCATGTTGTAGCCGCAGAACGGCATCATGGCGAAGGGGTCGCGGCGAAGCTCGCCGACGGCACCTTCCGCAGCGGCCGTGCGCTCGGAGGAGACGGTCGCGCCGATGTAGACGCCGTGCTCCCAGTCGCGGGCTTCGACGACGAGCGGCACGTTCGTGGCGCGCCGACCGCCGAAGATGATCGCGTCGATCACGACGCCCTGCGGGTCGTCCCACGAGTCCGCGATCGACGGTGCCTGGTGGGCGGCGACCGTGAAGCGGGAGTTGGGGTGCGCGGCCGGGGTTGCCGACTCGGGCGTCCAGGGGTTGCCCTGCCAGTCGGTCAGGTTCGCGGGTGCCTTGTCGGTCAGACCCTCCCACCACACGTCGCCGTCCTCGCGCAGAGCGACGTTCGTGAAGATCGTGTTGCCCCAGAGGGTCTCGATCGCCGTTGCATTCGTCTTGGGGCTCGTGCCCGGGGCGACTCCGAAGAAGCCGGCCTCAGGGTTGATCGCGCGGAGTCGGCCATCCGGGCCGGGGCGCAGCCATGCGATGTCATCGCCGATGGTCTCTACCTTCCAGCCCGGGATGCTCGGGCGGAGCATCGCGAGGTTGGTCTTGCCGCAGGCGGAGGGGAACGCGGCGGCGACGTGGAAGACGCGGCCCCGCGGGTTGGTGACCTTGAGGAGCAGCATGTGCTCGGCGAGCCAGCCCTCATCACGAGCGAGCACGGAGGCGATTCGCAGCGCGAACGACTTCTTCGCGAGGAGCGCGTTGCCGCCGTAGGAGGAGCCGTACGACCAGATCTCGCGGGTCTCGGGGAAGTGGCTGATGTACTTCGTGTCATTGCACGGCCACGCGACATCCTGCTGGCCCGGCTCAAGGGGCGCGCCGACGCTGTGCACGGCCGCAACCCACTCGGTGTCGTCGTTGATGAGCTCGAGCGCCGCCGTGCCCATGCGGGTCATGACTGCCATGCTCGCGACAACGTAGGGGGAGTCGGTGACCTGCACGCCGAGCTTCGCGAGCGGGCTGCCGATGGGGCCCATCGAGAAGGGCATGACGTACATCGTGCGACCACGCATCGAGCCGTCGAAGATCTCGTCGAAGGTCTTGCGCATCTCGGCGGGGGCGATCCAGTTGTTGGTGGGCCCCGCATCCTCTTCCTTCTCGGAGCAGATGTAGGTGCGCGACTCGACGCGGGCGACATCGCTCGGGTTGCTGCGGGCGAGGAAGCTGTAGGGGCGGTGCTCGGGGTTCAGCTTGATGAGCGTGCCCGCGGCGACCATCTCACGGGTGAGGCGGTCCCACTCCTGGGGCGAGCCGTCGCACCAGACGACACGGTCGGGCTTCGTGAGCTCCGCGATGGAGTCGACCCACGCGACAACCTTCGGGCTTGCACCCTTCGGCACGCCGGCATAGGCCTCGGACGTGGTCTCTGTCGAGCTGGGCCTCGGTGTCGTCAGTGTCATCGGCTTGTCCGTCCGTTCTGTGCGCGGGTGCGCAAAAATGCTTGGTGATTACAGTATGCGGCCCCCACAGGGGCACATCTGCCGATACATGTGCATAAGAACATCGATTCTTTCGCTAACATAAAGTCGTGACCGATCTTGCAACACTGGGCCAGCGCATCCGCCATTTCCGCACCCGAGCAGGCCTCACGCTCGACCAACTGGGAGCAGAGGTCGGCATCGCCGGCAGCCAGCTCTCACTCATGGAGAACGGGCGCAGGGAACCGCGGCTCTCGCTCCTGCAGTCCATCGCCGACAGCCTCAACCTCGAGGTGTCAGAACTCCTGAACTCCGAACCGCCCACCAAGCGCGCGGCGCTCGAGATCGAACTCGAACGGATGCAGCAGGGTGCCCTTTATCAGGGGCTCGGGCTCCCCGGCATCCGTGTCACCCGCTCCATGACCGATGAGACGCTTGAAGCGCTCGTAGGTCTGCACCAGGAACTTGCCCGCCGTGCACGCGAAGCGATCGCCACCCCCGAGGAGGCTCGGCGTGCCAATACGGAGCTGCGGCACCGCATGCGGGAGAAGAACAACTACCTGCCCGAGCTCGAGACGCTCGCGGAAGACCTCCTGCGGGGCGTCGGCCACACGACGGGCGCACTCACGCACCGCTCGGTCGCGCTCATGGCCAAGAAGCTCGGCTTCGACCTCATCCATGTTGACGACCTGCCGCACTCGACCCGCTCCGTCACCGACCTCGAAAACGGGCGAATCTACCTGCCGCCCGCCTCGATCCCGGGCGGCCACGGCCTGCGCTCGATGGCGCTGCAGGCGATGGCCCACCGCCTGCTCGACCACCGCGAGCCCGAGAGCTACGCGCAGTTCCTGCAGCAGCGGCTCGAGATCAACTACTTCGCGGCCGCGTGCCTCATGCCGCTCGGCCCCTCGGTCGACTTCCTCACGAAGGCCAAGAGCGACCGCAACCTCGCGATCGAGGACTTCCGTGATGCCTTCGGGGTGACCCACGAGGCGGCGGCGCTGCGCTTCACGAACCTCGCGACATCCCACCTCGACATGACCGTCCACTTTTTGCGCGTCGGCGACGACGGCGCGCTCTACAAGGGCTACGAGAACGACGGGCTGCTGCTGCCGACGGATGTCACGGGCTCGACCGAGGGCCAGCTCGTGTGTCGCCACTGGAGCGCCCGACTCGCCTTCACGCGCACGAACCGCACGACCGAGTTCTACCAGTACGTCGACACCCCGACGGGCACCTACTGGAACTCGACGCAGACCGGCACGGGCACGCAGGAGGAGTTCTCGATCACCTTCGGTGTGCCCTTCAATGACGCCAAATGGTTCCGCGGCCGCGACACCCGCAACCGCGAGACGTCACGGTGCCCGGATGTGAACTGCTGCCGCCGGCCCTCAGGGGAGAAGGCGGAGCGCTGGTCGGGCAGGGCCTGGGCGAGTGCCAAGCTGCACGCGCACATCCTCTCGCCGCTGCCATCCGGCACGTTCCCGGGGGTCGACGACAGCGAGCTCTACGACTTCCTCGAGGCGCACTCGGGCAACACCGACTGAGTCACTCGTGGCGTTCGCGTTCGGGGTGACGCGCGCTCTCGACCATCTCGGGCAGCTCGTCGACGGGCACGATGAGGATGTCGTGCACGCGCCAGTCGAGCGCGATGCATCCCTGGCGTGCCTCGTCGAGTCGGCGCAGTGGGGGCGTGCGGCCGAACTTCGGCACGACGAAGGCGTCGACCTGGAAGACATGGCCTTCGTCGCGCACCCGCACCCCCGCATCCCGCACCCAGCGGAGACCGCGCAGGTAATCCTGGATCTCGCCGGCGACGGGGTGTGGTCGCCGGTCATCAAAGGTCGTCGCGCGCTCGTCCATTAGGTCGAGCACGGCGCCCTTCATATTGCGGAGTCCGTCCCAGAGGATGCTGCTCGAGATGAAGAGGGCGGCCGCTGAGTCGAACCACCACAGGCCGATCCCGACCCCCGCGACGCCGACCGCCGAGCCGACCGCCGTCATCCAGTCGGCCTTGTTCATGTCGGCATCGGCGTAGAGGATCTTGTCGTGGAGGTCTTCTGCGAGCTTCATCTTCTTGTGGCCGATGATGACCGGTGGCACCGCGATGAGCAGCATGACGCCGATCATGAGCCAGCCGAGCCAGATGACGTTGCCGAAGAGCACGACCGTGCCGATCGAGGGATGCTCGCCCGTGACAAGACCAGACCCCGAGTCAATGATGAGGAAGATGCCCATGGCCGTGAGGGCGAGGGCCGAGACGAGGTGCCCGACGCCCACCGCGCGGTGGTAGCCATAGGGATGCCGAATGGTCGCCTTGCGGCGCGTGATGCGCACGGCGACAAGGAACGCGATGGGCGGGATGAACGACAGCATGTCCTCGAGCCACGCGGCCTTCATCGCCTGCGAATTGCCGAGCACGAGGAAGACCAGCGTGACGGTCACGGCGAGGAAGGCGATCGTGATCCACTCGAGGCGCACCGCCTGCGTGAGCGTCGCCTCCTTCTCATCGCTCAGTTCACGAAGCTCGTACTTGCCTTTCACCGCTCGTCCTTCTGCTCGTGTTCTGTCAGGAAGGTCTCGAGTTTCGTGAGAAAGGCGTTCTCGCCCATGGGCGCCAGCATGACGAGTTTGAGCGTTGTGCCGTCGGGTTCTGTGACTTCGAGGTAGGGCCGCGTCACTGCGGCTTTGTTCGACCAGGGGGTCGTGTCGGTGAAGCCACCGATCACGAGGTCGAGCCGCCCCGCTTCGAGGTCGCGCACGAGCGATTCCTCCGAGCCCGGCACCCACTCGAGCTCGGCGTCGACGCTGTCGGCGAAGTCCTCGATCAGCTCGACATCATTGCCGGATGGCTCGCCGTTGTCGTCGATCGTGACGCGGTCGTCGTTCGGGGTCACGCCGACTCGAAGCACGCCGTCGGTGACGCCCTCAAGCGTGCCGTCGGGATCCGTGGGCACCGTGAGGCCGCAGCCCGTGAACCCCAGGAGGGCGGCGATGAGGGCAGCCCATGCGAGGCGTGGGGTGTTCAACCTGCTCATGCGAGGAACGCTAGTCCGCCCCACCCGATTCGCAAGGGAGCCACCGTTCAGCCCGCTGTGGCATCCGGGAGATGTCACCGCGGATGCGTTACTCGGCGGGCGGGGCCTTCGGCAGGCGACGCACCTTCGCGCGCCTCCTGCGGCTCGGGATCATGGAGCGCATCTCCTCGGTCTTGCCGAAGCACAGCAGGCGGTCCTCGGCCTGCAGCAGCTGGCGCGAACGCGGGTTCGGGATGACGGAGGTGCCGCGGTTGAGCGTCAGCACCGTGATGTCCCGCTCCAGCAGGCCCGATTCGCCGAGCGTCTTGCCGACGAGGTCGGCGCCCGCGTGCACGACCAGTTCCGCGACGCCGTACCCGGTCGAGACCGCGAGGCGCTGGCGCACGTCGATGTCGGGGAAGGCGACCTCGTTGGAGATGTAATCGATGATCGCGCCGGCGACGTCGAGCTTCGTCGCCGTCTCGATGCCCTGCAGGCCCGGCGAGGAGTTGACCTCCATGACCAGTGGGCCATCCGAGCCTTCCAGCATGTCGACGCCGGCGACCTTGAGCCCCATGATCTGGGCGGAGCGCACGGCGGTGCGCTCGAACTCGGGGCTGAGCTCGACGGGCTCGACATTGCCGCCGCGGTGCACGTTGGAGCGGAACTCGTCGCCCACCGCCCTGCGGCGCATCGCTGCGACCACGCGGTCACCCACGACGAGGGCACGGATGTCGCGGCCCCGGCTCTCCTTGATGAAGCGCTGGATCAGCACGTTCTGGTTGGTGGAGTGCAGTGTCTCGATGATGGCCTCGGCGACCTTGGCATCTGGGGCCAGGATGACGCCGATGCCCTGCGTGCCCTCGAGGAGCTTGATGACGACGGGGGCGCCGCCGACCTGCTCGATCGCCGGCCGCACGTCGGCGCGGTTCCGCACGAAGGCCGTCGCTGGCATGGCGATGTTGTGGCGGGAGAGGATCTGTGTCGCCCGCAGCTTGTCGCGCGCGTTCGTGATGCCGTTGGCCGTGTTGGGCGTGTAGACATCCATCTGTTCGAACTGCCGCACGACGGCCGTGCCGAAGTACGTGATGGAGTTGCCGATGCGCGGCAGGATCGCGTCGTAGGTCGAGAGCGGGCGCCCGCGGAAGTGCAGGTCTGGCTCATCACCCGAGAGGTCGATCGCGAAGCGCAGGGTGTTGAGCACCTTGACCTCATGCCCGCGCTGGAGGGCGGCTGAACGCAGCCGCTGGGTGGAGTACGACTGGCGCGCGCGGGAAAGAATTGCGAGTTTCATTGTGCTTGCCCTGACAAGATGGGGGGATGGGACAGGATCCTCATTCAATCACCACTGTCGGGTGGCGTGAATGGGTGAGCATTCCGGAATCCGGCGTCCCCTGGATCAAGGCCAAACTCGACACCGGCGCGCGCACCTCGAGCCTGCACGCCTTCGACATCGAGTTGATTCCCGGCGAGCGGGAGCGCGTGCGGTTCTCCGTGCATCCGTGGCAGAAGTCGCACCGGGATGCGGTCGAGATCGAATGCGATGTGCACGACCACAGGTCGGTGCGCAGCTCCTCGGGGCACACGACGGAGCGCATCGTCGTGTTGATGGACATCTCGATGCATGGCCGGGTCGTCACGGCGGAGGTCACGCTCGCGAACCGCGACTCGATGGGGTTCAGGATGCTCATCGGCCGGGAGGCGCTGCGGCAGGGGTTCCTCGTCGATTCGGCGCGGTCGTTCCTCGGAGGCAAGGCGCCGCGTGAGGCGCGGCGGGCGAACCGCGGCCGGTGACGCGTCGCGGGCGGGTGGCTACGCTGGGATGACGGGTTCTGACGAGAGTGGAGTCATGTCATGCGCAGCATCGTCGTCAATGAGCAGGGTGGTCCTGAGAAGCTTGTCCTGACGGAGCGGCCGACGCCGCAACCGGGACCGGGCGAGGTGCTAGTGCGCACCCACGCGGCCGGCGTCAACTTCTATGACACCTACGTGCGCGCGGGCGTGTACAAGGCGAAACTCCCGTTCACGCCCGGGGTCGAGGCATCCGGAACCGTCGAGGCGCTCGGCGAGGGCGTGACCTCACTCGAGGTTGGCGACAGGGTCGCGACGGTGGATGCCGCCGGCACCTACTGCGAGTACTTCACGGTGCGGGCTGACCTGGCCATGCGCGTGCCAGAGGGCGTCGACCCGGATGTCGCGGCGGCCGCGCCTTTGCAGGGGCTCACGGCGCACTTCCTCTCGACGTCGATCACGCCGCCGGCCGAGGGTGACACGGTCATCGTGCACGCGGGCGCGGGCGGGGTTGGGCTGCTGCTGACGCAGTGGCTCGTCTCGCGCGGCGTGCGGGTCTTCACGACCACGTCGACCGCTGAGAAGGCCGAACTGAGCAGGGCTGCTGGGGCAACGGATGTCTTCTCCTACGACGATTTCGCGGAGCGGAGTCGCGAGATGACCGATGGGGAGGGTGTCGCGGTCGTCTATGACGGTGTCGGGCGTTCGACCTTCGACGGGTCGCTCGCCTCGCTGCGCACGCGCGGCACGCTCATCCTCTTCGGCGGGGCGAGCGGGCAGGTGGAACCCTTCGACCTGCAGCGGCTCAATGCGGGCGGCTCGCTCCTCGTCACGCGGCCGAGCCTGTGGCACTTCCTGCGCGATGAGGCGGAGCGGCAGTGGCGCTGGGGCGACCTCTTCGCCGCGATCGCGGAGGGCACGCTCTCGGTGCGCATCGGCGAGGCGTTCTCGCTCGAGGATGCACGCCGCGCGCACGAGGCACTCGAGTCGCGCGGCACGACGGGCAAGGTCATCCTGCGAGCCTGATCGCGCGCCCAACTGGCGTCGCTATCCTGTGGCCATGGCCATCCTCTTCCGCGCGCAGTTGCGTCCCAGCAAGCTCGAACTGATCGTCCCCTGGCTCGTTGAACAGCCGTGGGCCTATCCGTCCGAGGAGGAGTGGCGCAGCGTCGCGACCTATCGTTTCGATGACCCGGCCGGCGAGGTCGGAATGGAGACCTTCATCCTGAGCGCCGGGCAGGGCGAGGCGCTCCATGTGCCCGTCACCTACCGCGGCGCTCCGCTCGAGGGGGCGGATGCCGCGCTCATCGGCACCATGGACCACTCGGTGCTCGGCCAGCGCTGGGCCTACGACGCCACCGGCGACCCCGTGTATGCGCAGGTGCTCGCCTCCACGATCCTGAATGGCGGCACGGAAGCCGAGCTCTACGTCGAGAAGGATGGCCAGCGCGAGCTCATCGCCGGCACGGCGCAGGTGCGGGGGAGCGGCTCGGAGTCGCGTGAGGTTCCCGTGCCGTCCGAGCTGCAGGTCGACAGCTCCGGAACGGTCACGACCATTACGACCGGGGATGCGGTGCTCAGCGTCATCCGTCGCGTCGGTGACGCACTGCCCGGCGACGTGGCCGCGAGCCTCACGGGCGTGTGGGAGAGAAGCCCCGGGCCGACGCCGCTCGCGGGCTACACGCCGCGCGTCTGACGAGCGAGTGCTACAGGTTTGGGCCCGCTGCTACAGATAAAGCTGGCGCGCACAGAGGAAACTGTGGCCGTAGGGCGAGCGACAGGGAAGAGGCACATTGGACCGTGCTGGAGATCCCGATTTGCCCCCGTAACGCGGGGGCGTTGTGCGTCTATGACGCAACGCAATGGTCACTAGCCGGAGGTGTGCGTCAGGAGAGATTGCTGGTGAAGAACGCGGCGTTCTGCCATGGTGAGTGAATGAAACTCACCAAGATCGAGGGAGTTCTGATGTCGCCACGCCGACTTGGAAGCAGCTTCTCTGGATGGGGATAGTCCTGGCGTTCACCGGCTTGATCGCTCGGCTGTACCTTGTGCCGCTGGTGTTCGCGCTCTGGGGAGACGCTGGGCTGAACGCCCCGGCACTGCACTGGACGCAGGCAGTGCTCGGTCAGGTTGCGCTCCAATTCGGCCTTGCGCTCATCGCGTTCTTGATCGTCATTCGAGCATCCGAACGCTTCAGGTCACCGAGCGACGCCGGAGCGAATGACCTCGTGGACACAGGGGCAGCCCTGTTCGCGCGCCGGATCCTCAAGCGGCTGTTCTGGGTCGGTGTCGCGCTGGCCGTGCTGGGTCTGGTTGTGCAGGAATCACTGCAGCAATGGCAGCACGACCTCCTGGGCGCGGTGGACGTCGCGGGCAATCTCGCCCGGGACATCCTGTGGCTCGTGGGCGCGCCGTTCGAAGCGGTCGCCATGCCGCTGGGGGTCATGCTGGCTAGTGGTGCTCTCGCCGTTCGAACGCTCGAGCCCGAACCATCTGCCGCGTGAGAAAGACTCAGAAAGTGCCCTCGGAGGGATTCGAACCCCCGACCTTCGGTACCGGAAACCGGCGCTCTATCCCCTGAGCTACGAGGGCGGATGCTCTCCGGGCGTGGAGGCCCGAAGTGCGTGACTAGGTTAGCAGCACGCCGCGCGGCGAACTGTCACCGCTAACCGAGGTGCGAGACCGCGGTCGTGGCCAGCTGGGCCGCGTCGGCGGCGGCCGTGAAGATGTCGGATGTCACGGTCACGAGGTGCTCGCCCGCGATGACGGTCGCGGTGCCGCCCCCGAACCATCCCTCGCCGCCGAGCCCGTCGGCGGGCGTCGCGCTTGCCGAGAGTTCGGCGCGCAGCTGCGTGAGCGCGGTCGGCCCGGGCTTGGACGCGGCGACGACGATCGTCTCGTTGCTCGTGAGGTTGCGGTAGACGCAGGCGACGCCCTTCGCGGCGACGGCTCGTGCGCCAGCGGTGCCGGCCGCGGGTGCCTCGCCCTCGATGTAGGCGAGGTTGGGGTTGTAGGCGTAGAGGTCGTCGGGCGTGATGAGCTGCTGGCAGGTGACGCCGACGGGGGCCGCCTCGTCGGCGGGCGGGACGGGTGCCTCACTCGGCTCGGCGCTCGCGGAGGGGGTCACCGTGGGGCTCGCCGAGGGGGAGGGTGAACCGGAGGCATCCGGAGTGGGCGTGGGCTCGCTCGTCGCGCAGCCGCTGAGGGCGAGGAGCCCCGCGAGGGCGACACCGACGCAGGTGAGGCGACGTCGACGCACGATGCCAGCGGGGGCCTGGACGGGGGAGGGCTTCACGAGGTTCACCCCTCCATCATGCCCGGGGTGGCCACCCGCCTCCGGATGACCCACCCGATAGAATTCGAATCGTGACCCCCGCTGAACTCTCCGCCGCCCTGCTCGATATCGTCACCGCCTCGATCGCGGCCCGCGGGAGTGACGCATCCGTCACCATCGACGACGTGCGGCTCGACCGGCCCCGCAACCGCGACCACGGTGACTGGGCGTCGAACGTTGCCATGAAGTTCGCGAAGAAGCTGGGCGCCAACCCGCGCGAGCTCGCCACCGAGATCGCGTCGGCCCTGAAGGATGTCGAAGGTGTGGCGGCAGTGGATGTCGCTGGCCCCGGGTTCATCAACGTGACCCTCGATGCCGCGGCTGCCGGGGCACTCGCCAAGTCGATCGTGGAGCAGGGCGACGCCTATGGCCGCAGCGATGCGCTCGCCGGCCAGACGATCAACCTGGAGTTCGTGTCGGCCAACCCGACCGGGCCGCTCCACATCGGCCACACCCGCTGGGCTGCCCTGGGCGACGCGCTCGGCCGCGTACTGCGCGCCGCCGGTGCGGATGTCGCCAACGAGTTCTACATCAACGACGCCGGCAACCAGATGGACAACTTCGGCGCGAGCGTGCTCGCCGCCGCGAAGGGGGAGCCGACGCCCGAGAACGGCTACCCCGGGCAGTATGTCGCCGACCTCGCGAAGGCCGTGCTCGAGCGTGAGCCCGGCCTGCTTGACCTGCCCGACGCGGAGGCGCTGGCCACTGCCCGCGAACTCGGCTACGAGCTGCAGCTGCAGGAGATCAAGGACTCCCTCGCCCGCTTCAACGTGCACTTCGACGTCTGGTTCTCAGAGCGGCAGCTGCACGCGGGCGCACCGAGCAAGATCGACACCGCCGTTGAGCGCCTGCGCGAGCAGGGCCACGTCTATGACGAAGACGACGCGATCTGGGTGCGCACGACCGACTTCGGCGACGACAAGGACCGCGTCATCAAGCGCGGCAACGGCATCTACACCTACTTCGCCGCCGACGCTGCGTACTACCTGAGCAAGACCGACCGCGGTTTCGGCCACAAGATCTACCTGCTCGGCGCCGACCACCACGGCTACGTGCACCGCATCAAGGCGATCGCGGGCGCATCCGGTGACGACCCCGCGAAGGACGTCGAGGTGCTCATCGGCCAGCTCGTCTCGATCAATGGCGCCAAGCTGTCGAAGCGCGCCGGCAACATCATCGAGCTCAACGACCTGCAGGCCTGGCTGGGCACGGATGCCCTGCGCTACTCCCTCGCGCGCTATCCGGCCGACTCGCCCCTCACGCTCGATCCCGAGATCCTGCAGCGCCGCACCAACGACAACCCCGTCTTCTATGTGCAGTACGCGCACGCCCGCACCAACCAGGTCACCCGCAACGCGGCCGCATCCGGGGTCTCCCGCGAGGGCTTCGACGCCTCGACGCTCGAGCACGAGACCGAGAGCGTGCTGCTGGGGGCGCTCGCCGAGTTCCCGCGCGTCGTCGCGCACGCCGCCGAACTTCGCGAGCCGCACCGTGTGGCCCGCTACGCGGAGCAGCTCGCGGGCTCCTACCACCGTTGGTACGACAATTGCCGGGTCACGCCGCTCGGCGATGAGCCCGTGACATCCGTGCATTCGTCGCGGCTCTGGCTCAACGACGCCACCGGCCAGGTACTCCGCACTGCGCTCGGCCTGCTCGGCGTCTCAGCTCCCGAGAGGATGTAGCCATGGCTCGCCGGCCCGTCGATCCGCGCAACCCGAAGCCGAGCGTTGGCCGACGCATCCTGAAGGCGATCATCGGCCTCACGGTCGCCGCGGCCATGCTGGCTGGCGCCTTCGTGCTGATCGACATGGGCCTGCGCGACTTCGCCGAGACGCGGGCCGAGGCCGAGATCAAGCGTCGCGTGCCTGGCAAGGCGGTGGGGGCGGATGTCACCATCAACGGCTTCTCGATGCTGATGCAGGTCGCACAGGGCGAACTCGATGACGTCGACGTGACCTTCACGCTCGGCCCGGAGGGGCTCGACCGGCTCGCCCAGAATGCGGGGTACACAGGCGACGTGAGCATCGCCGACGGTGCGGTCGCCGTGGCCAACGAGATCGAGGTGCTCGGCACGGTCATCCCCTTCTCGGTCGCGCTCGAGCCCACGCTCGATGAGACGGGCCACCTCGTGCTGACGGCGGTCGGGGTCACGGCGGGCGACGCGGTCGACATCGACCTCAGCCAGTTCGTCGACCTCGCCACCGCGGGCGTGAAGGTGTGCTCGGCGTCGCTCCTGCCCGAGTCGATCCGCCTCACGGGCGTCACGGTCGACGACGGTGCGCTCGAGTTCACGGCGCACGGCAGCGGAGTGCCCACGAATCTCGACGCCCTCTCGACCCGCGGCGAGTGCCTCACGGAGGAGACCTCGGCGGGCGAAGCGCCCGCCGAGTAATAGGATTTGTGGAGGCGTGCCCGGCGCGCACCCCGACAACCGCTCAAGCTCTCTCGACCGTAAGGCCCCTGTGACCTCCAACCCGCTCGCCCCCGACTGGCTTGCCGTGCCCGCTGACGCCAACGGGCTCGACCCGGCGATCTGGGCCCGCAGCGTCTCCCGCGGTGCCGAGGGCGTCATCGAGATCGACGGGGTTCCCGCGACGCAGCTCGCGGCCGAATACGGCACGCCTCTCTACGTCATGGACGAGTCCGACGTGCGCCACCGCGCGCGCGAGGCCCGCACGTCATTCGACCGGGAGTTCGCCGCCGTCGGCAGCTCGGCCAAGGTCTACTACGCGGGCAAGGCCTTCCTCTCCGCCGAGGTCGCACGTTGGGTGACCGAAGAGGGCCTGTACATCGACGTCGCGAGCGAAGGCGAGCTGGCGGTCGCGCTCGCGGCTGGCGTCGACCCGGCTCGCCTCGGCCACCACGGCAACAACAAGTCACTCCGCGAGATCGACCGATCCGTGGCATCCGGTGTCGGGGTCATCGTGATCGACAGCGCCGAAGAAGTGGAGCGCGTCGCCGAGGCGGCTGCGCGCCACACCGTGCGCCAGCGCGTGCGGCTCCGCGTCAACAGCGGCGTGCACGCGAGCACGCACGAATACCTCGCCACCGCTCGCGAAGACCAGAAGTTCGGCATCGCCCTTGCGGATGCCGCGTCGCTCGTCGCCCGCATCCGCTCGCACGACTCGCTCGAGTTCACCGGGCTGCACGCACACATCGGTTCCCAGATCTTCGAGGCGGTCGGCTTCGGTGAATCCGCCCGTCGGCTCATGACCCTGCAGGCAGAACTGCTCAACGACGGCCCTGTTCCCGAAATCAACCTCGGCGGCGGCTTCGGCATCGCCTACACGAGCGTCGACGAGGCCATCTCCCTCCCCGAGATCGCGCGCTCCCTCGCCCAGATCGTCGCCGCGGAATCGTCACGGCTCGGCATCCCCGTGCCCGTCGTCGCGGTCGAGCCGGGCCGCGCCATCGTGGGCCCATCCACCTTCACGCTCTATGAGGTCGGCACGGTCAAAGACGTGCTCGTGGCCATGGGCGGCACGACCGACGCCGAATCCGCCGTGCGCAAGTACGTGAGCGTCGATGGGGGAATGGGCGACAACATCCGCCCGGCCCTTTATGAAGCCGACTACACCGTGCGCATCGCGAGCCGCGCATCCGACGCCGAACCGGCGCTCGTGCGCGTCGCGGGCAAGCACTGCGAGAGCGGCGATGTCGTCGTGCGTTCCGACTATCTGCCCTCCGATGTGCGCGCAGGTGACCTAGTCGCCGTGCCGGCGACGGGCGCCTACTGCTGGTCACTCTCCAGCAACTACAACTATCTCGCGCGGCCCGCGGTCGTCGCGGTTCGCGACGGGCAGGCCCGCGTGATCGTGCGCGGCGAGACCGAAGAAGACCTGCTGTCGAGGGATGCGGGAATCGTCCCGGCGAGAAGGAACGGATAGCCATGATCGAGTACCGAAACCTGCGCGTCGCCCTCCTGGGTGCGGGCTCCGTCGGCGCCCAGGTGGTGGCGCAGCTGCAGAAGCACGGCGACGAGCTCGCGCTCCGTGCTGGCGCCGGCTTCGAACTGATCGGTGTCGCGGTTCGGGATGTCGATGCCCCGCGCAGCGCCGACATCCCGCGTGAGCTCCTCACGACCGATGCGGAATCGCTCATCGTGGGCGCCGACATCGTCATCGAGCTGATTGGCGGCATCGAGCCCGCGCGCAGCTACATCCTGCAGGCACTCAACGCGGGTGCGGATGTCGTCACCGCCAACAAGGCGCTCATCGCGACCCACGGCCCCGAACTCTTCGCCGCCGCCGAGCAGGTCGGCGCGCAGCTCTACTACGAGGCGGCCGTCGCGGGCGCGATCCCCATCATCCGTCCGCTGCGTGACAGCCTCGCGGGTGACCACGTCAACCGCATCCTGGGCATCGTCAACGGCACGACCAACTACATCCTCGACCGCATGGACACGGATGGGCAGAGCCTCGAGGAGGCCCTCGCCGCCGCGACCGAGCTCGGCTACGCGGAGGCCGACCCCACGGCAGACATCGAGGGCTACGACGCCGCGCAGAAGGCGGCGATCCTCGCGAGCCTCGCCTTCCACACCGCCGTGCCCATCGAGGCCGTCTACCGCCAGGGCATCACCTCGGTCACGGGTGAGCAGGTCGAGGCCGCGCGCCGGGCCGGCTACGTCATCAAGCTCCTTGCGATCTGCGAGCGGCTCATCGACGCCGACGGTGACGCCGGGGTGAGCGCGCGGGTCTACCCGGCGCTCGTGCCCCGCACGCATCCGCTCGCCGCAGTGCATGGCGCCAAGAACGCGGTCTTCGTCGAGGCGGAGGCCGCCGGCGACCTCATGTTCTACGGTGCCGGCGCCGGCGGGCTCGAGACCACCTCGGCCGTGTTGGGCGACGTCGTCTCGGCCGCCCGGCGGCACGTCATCGGCGGTCCCGGCCTCGCGGAGTCGACGCACGCCGACCTGCCCCTCCTGCCGATCGAGAGCGTGAGCACCCGCTACCAGATCAGCCTCCTGGTCAATGACCGGCCCGGCGTGCTCGCATCCGTCGCGGCCGTGTTCAGCGAGCACGGTGTCTCGGTCGAGACCGTGCACCAGTCGGTCAGCTCGCCGGGCGACGACGGCGCCGCGGCCACCGCTACCCTTGTGATCGGCACGCACGAGGCATCCGAGGCGTCCCTCGCAGACACGGTCGAGGCTCTCGCGGCGCACAGCGACACCGTGAGGGCAGTTACCTCCGTGCTGCGCGTCGAGGGCACCGACTAGTCGCCCACCACGGCGATCCCGAAGCACCACCGATAGAAGGCTCCGAGTAGAAGGTTCATCATGGCCCACCAATGGCGCGGAGTTATCCGCGAGTACGCTGACCGGCTCGACGTGACGGATGCCACCCCCGTCGTGACCCTCGGCGAAGGCGGCACCCCACTCCTGCCCGCCCCGGCACTCTCGGCGCGCACGGGCGCGAAGGTGTGGGTCAAGTACGAGGGCATGAACCCGACCGGGTCCTTCAAGGACCGCGGCATGACGATGGCGGTCACAAAGGCAGTCGAGCACGGCGCCAAGGCTGTTATCTGCGCCTCGACCGGCAACACCTCCGCATCGGCGGCCGCCTATGCGACACATGCCGGTATTACCGCGGCGGTGCTCGTGCCGGAGGGCAAGATCGCGATGGGCAAGCTCGCGCAGGCGATCGCACACAACGCCCAGCTCCTGCAGGTGCAGGGCAACTTCGACGACTGTCTCGACATCGCGCGTGACCTCGCCGAGAACTACCCCGTCCACCTCGTGAACTCGGTCAACAACGACCGCATCGAGGGCCAGAAGACGGCCGCGTTCGAGGTCGTCGAGGTGCTCGAGGATGCCCCGGACTTCCACTTCATCCCCGTCGGCAACGCGGGCAACTACACGGCCTACTTCCGCGGGTACAGCGAGGAGCTGGAGCGCGGCGTATCGACCCGACTGCCCCGGATGTTCGGCTTCCAGGCCGCGGGAAGTGCGCCCATCGTCGATGGTCACGTCGTCAAGAATCCCGACACGATCGCAAGCGCCATCCGCATCGGCAACCCGGCGTCCTGGGAGCTCGCCCTTGCGGCGCGTGAAACGAGCGACGGCTACTTCGGCGCCATCAGCGATGACAAGATCCTCGAGGCGCACCGCATTCTCTCGGCAGAGGTCGGCATCTTCGTTGAGCCCGCGTCCGCGATCAGCGTCGCCGGCCTGCTCGAGCGCGCGGAGGCTGGCATCGTTCCCGCCGGGTCGACCGTCGTGCTGACCGTGACGGGCCACGGCCTCAAGGATCCCCAGTGGGCCCTGCGGGGTGCCGACGGCGCGGATGTGCAGCCGACGGTCGTTCCCGTCGACACGGCACAGGTCGCCGGCGTGCTCGGACTGGAGAAAGCGACGGCATGACCACTCTGGAGGCCCCGCCGATCGGGAGGTCGGTGACGGTCAAGGTTCCCGCGACATCAGCGAACCTGGGCCCGGGATTCGACACGCTTGGCCTCGCGCTCGCGTTGTATGACGACCTTGAGGTCACGGTGCGGGAGCAGCCGGGCGCCACCGTTGAGGTGCACGGCATCGGTGAGGGGGAGGTGCCCACCGACGAGTCGAACCTCGTCGTGCGGTCGATCCGCTTCACGCTCGAGCGCTACGGCGTGCCGATGCCTGGCCTCGACCTCGTGGCGCACAACAGCATCCCGCACGGGCGAGGGCTCGGCTCCTCCGGTGCCGCGATCGTCTCCGGAATCATGGCGGCGAAGGGGCTCCTCGAGGGCATCGTCGACCTCGACTCCAACGCGCTCCTCTCGATCGCGTCGGAACTCGAGGGCCACCCAGACAATGTCGCCCCTGCGCTCTTCGGCGGCCTGACAATCGCTTGGACGGCTGAGCACGGACCGCAGCACAAGAAGCTCATCGTGCACCGCGGTGTCTCGCCACTCGTATGCGTGCCCGAGCACACGCTCTCAACCGAGCTGGCCCGCAGCCTCCGCCCTGCCTCTGTTCCGCACGAAGACGCCATCTTCAACGTCTCCCGGTCCGCGCTCCTCATCGCGGCGCTCATTCAGAGCCCTGAACTGCTTCATGATGCGACGGAAGACCGCCTGCACCAGAGCTACCGTGCGAGCGCCATGCCCGACACCGTCGCGCTCGTCGAGGAACTGCGTGCCCATGGCCACGCTGCCGTCGTCTCTGGGGCAGGCCCATCCGTGCTCGTCCTCTGCAGCGACCCCGCTGAACGCCTCGTCGCGGCCGAGCTCGTGGCCGCCCACCGGGGTGTCGCGTGGCAGTCGCTCATGCTCGCCGTTGACTTCAAAGGTGCTACAGTGAACCTGCACCCGGCAAGGCCTTCGGCTTAGCCAGGCACAGACACGATCTCGCGCCACGGGTTGCACCATCACCAGCATCGCTTCGTCGCTCTCCTTCTCCCCGCTTCGCCGTAGAGGCCAGTGGTCGAGGCCGAGGTCGACGCGCGACTAGCTCTCCGTCAGGTTCTGCCACATCCTCTTCAGATTCGGCGCCTGGCTGGGAAAGGAAACCTCTTAGTGACTGATCCCGCAGTCCGCGCCGCACGGCCGGATTCGAACGCAGATCTGGCATCGATGCGCGTCCCCGAGCTTCAAGCTCTTGCGGCGTCCCTCGGCATCAGTGGCGCGACCAAACTTCGCAAAGGAGCCCTCGTGGAGGCAATCAACGAGACCCAGAACACGCAGTCGCCGGCCGACGCGGAGCAGAGCTCCGCACCCCAGGCTGACGCTGCACCCCAGGCCGAGACTGCGTCGCAGTCCGCGCCGAGCCAGAACGAATCCTCTGAGCGCCAGCAGGCCGTAGCGGCCGCGACGTCGTCGCCGCGCAAGCGTGCGCCGCGACGGGCGACAGCAGCCGACGGCGTCATCACGACGACGAGCGCGGCAGCTGAGACGGAGGCAGCACCGGCCGAGGCGCCCGCGGGTGAGCCCGCCGCCGAGAAGCCGGCGCGCAAGGCGCCCGCGCGCAAGCGCACCTCGCCCAAGTCGGCGACCGACCACGCCAACGGTGGCGAGTCCGGCGTCGACGCGCCCGCTGACGACGCCGGCGCAGGCCAGCAGGCGGATGCCAGTGACGCGAGCAGCGAGGCCGCCGCTCCGGCGCAGAAGTCGCAGGGCCGCCGCGGCAAGAGCCGTGGCGAGTCCGAGAAGGCCGACGCTTCGCAGGCAGCCGAGAGTGGCGACCAGCGCGAGCAGCAGGAGGCCTCGCACCAGGAGCGCCAGGCACAGGATGCCGAGGGCAACGGGCGCGAGCAGAACGGCGGCCGGAACGGTGCCGACAAGAACCAGAACGGTGCCGACAAGAGCGGTGCCTCGAGCGACCGCGACCGCGACGGTGACGACTCGGGCGACGACTCCGGCGAGCGTCCGCAGCGCAACCGCAACCGCAACCGCAACCGCAAGGGCGGGGACCGCGGCAACGACCAGCAGCAGAAGGACGAGCAGCAGGGCGACCAGAACGACCGTGGTCGTGGGCGCCAGCAGCAGGGCGACGACTCCGAGCGCGGGGGACGCGGCCGCTACCGTGACCGCAAGCGTCGCGGTGGCGGCGACGACTTCGAGCCGGAGATCAGCGAGGATGACGTGCTCATCCCAGTCGCCGGAATCCTCGATGTGCTCGATAACTACGCCTTCGTGCGCACGACGGGCTACCTCCCCGGCAACAACGACGTCTACGTCTCCCTCGGCCAGGTCAAGAAGTACCACCTGCGCAAGGGCGACGCGATCGTTGGCGCGATCCGCCAGCCCCGCGAGGGCGACAACCAGGGCGGCCGCCAGAAGTACAACGCGATCGTCAAGATCGACTCGATCAACGGGCTGCCCATCGAGCAGGCTGGCGAGCGCGTGCACTTCGGTGACCTGACGCCGCTCTACCCCTCGGAGCGCCTGCGCCTCGAGACCGAGCAGCAGAAGCTGACCACCCGCATCATCGACCTCGTGTCGCCGATCGGCAAGGGTCAGCGCGGCCTCATCGTCTCGCCGCCCAAGGCGGGCAAGACCCTCGTGCTGCAGGCCATCGCGAACTCGATCGCCAAGAACAACCCCGAGGTCCACCTCATGGTCGTGCTGGTCGACGAGCGGCCCGAAGAGGTCACCGACATGCAGCGCACCGTCAAGGGTGAGGTCATCGCCTCCACCTTCGACCGGCCCGCTGAGGACCACACCACGGTTGCCGAACTCGCGATCGAGCGCGCCAAG
Organism: Salinibacterium sp. GXW1014; assembly: GCF_044769865.1. Lineage (NCBI taxonomy): Bacteria > Bacillati > Actinomycetota > Actinomycetes > Micrococcales > Microbacteriaceae > Salinibacterium > Salinibacterium sp. GXW1014. The sequence continues at coordinate 162,635 of NZ_JBIZWA010000001.1, read as the reverse complement.
CGTCTCGTCGAGCTGGGCCACGACGTCGTCGTGCTCCTCGACTCGATCACGCGCCTCGGCCGTGCCTACAACCTGGCTGCGCCGGCATCCGGCCGCATCCTCTCGGGCGGTGTCGACTCTTCGGCGCTGTACCCGCCGAAGCGTTTCTTCGGTGCCGCGCGCAACATCGAGGACGGCGGCTCGCTGACGATCCTCGCGACGGCGCTCGTCGAGACCGGGTCCAAGATGGACGAGGTCATCTTCGAGGAGTTCAAGGGCACCGGCAACATGGAGCTTCGCCTCTCGCGCCAGCTGGCCGACAAGCGCATCTTCCCTGCCGTCGACGTCAACGCATCCGGAACCCGCCGCGAGGAGATGCTCATGGGCGTCGACGAGGTCAAGGTCACCTGGAAGCTGCGTCGCGCCCTCGCGGGCCTCGACACGCAGCAGGCGCTCGAGATCGTGCTCGGCAAGCTGCGTGAGACGCAGTCGAACGTCGAGTTCCTCATGCAGATCCAGAAGTCCCTCCCGGGCGCCTCGGCGAACAAGGAGGACTGAGCGTGTTCGAGTCAGTAGCCGTGCTGCTGGCCGAGCACGAGGACCTGCAGACGCAGCTGTCCGACCCGGCCCTGCACGCCGACGCGGCGCGAGCCAAGAAGGTAAACCGCCGCTACGCGGAGCTCAGCCAGATCAAGTCGGCACACGAGCACTGGGTGCAGGCCCAGGAGGATCTCGCCGCGGCGAGGGAACTCGCCAAGGAGGACTCCGCCTTCGCGGAGGAGGTCCCGGCGCTCGAGGAGGCCGTGGCGACGACGCAGGAGAAGCTTCGGCGCCTGCTGATCCCGCGCGACCCCGACGACGGCCGCGACGTGATCATGGAGATCAAGGGCGGTGAGGGCGGCGCCGAGAGCGCACTCTTCGCGGCCGACCTCCTGCGCATGTACCTCCAGTACGCGGCGAGCATGGGGTGGAAGACCGAGATGCTCGAGAGCGACGAGAGCGACCTCGGCGGCTACAAGAACGTGCAGGTGGCCATCAAGTCCAACGCGAGCGACCCGTCGCAGGGTGTGTGGGCCCACCTCAAGTACGAGGGCGGTGTGCACCGCGTGCAGCGCGTCCCCGTGACGGAGACACAGGGTCGAATCCACACGTCCACGACGGGCGTGCTCGTCTTTCCCGAGGTGGATGCGCCCGAAGAGGTGCAGATCAACCAGAACGACCTCAAGATCGACGTCTACCGTTCGAGCGGCCCCGGCGGCCAGTCGGTCAACACGACCGACTCCGCCGTGCGCATCACGCACCTCCCGACCGGCATCGTCGTGTCGATGCAGAACGAGAAGAGCCAGCTGCAGAACCGTGAGGCCGGCATGCGCGTCCTCCGTGCTCGCATCCTCGCGCGCCAGCAGGAGGAGATCGCGGCGGCCGCCTCTGACGCCCGAAAGAGCCAGATCCGCACGATGGACCGCTCGGAGCGCATCCGCACCTACAACTTCCCCGAGAACCGCATCGCCGATCACCGCACGGGCTACAAGGCCTACAACCTTGACAGCGTCATGAACGGGGCGCTCGGGCCGGTCATCGAGTCATGCATCCAGTTCGATGAGGAGGCCAGGCTCGCCGACCTCGGCGACCAGTCCTGACGTGTCGTCCGTCGCTGAGCTGCGGACTGCCGCGGTCGAGTCGCTTGCCGCGGCAGGAGTGCCGACGCCGCAGGTCGACGCCGAACTCCTGCTCGGGCACGTGCTCGGGCTGAGCCGGGGCGAGGTGCAGGCGCGGGCTGTGACGGGCACCGAGGTCTCAGAGACGGATGCCTCGACCTTCACGGCCCTCGTGCGTCGCCGTGCCTCGCGCGAACCGCTGCAGCACATCACCGGCAGGGCACCGTTCCGCTCGCTCGAACTCGCGGTCGGGCCCGGCGTCTTCGTGCCCCGCCCCGAGACCGAGCAGGTCGTGCAGCTCGCGATCGATGCCCTCCAGGCGGTCGCATCGCCCGAGCCGCTCGCGGTCGACCTGGGTTCAGGCTCAGGCGCGATCGCCCTCGCGATGGCCACAGAGGTTCCTCGCGCACGCGTCTACGCGGCCGAGAACTCTCCCGAGGCCTTCCCCTGGACGAAGCGCAACTTCGACGAGAGCGGCGCGGGCAACGCCGTGCTGGAGTTCGTCGACCTGGGGGAGGCCTTCGCCGAACTCGAGGGCACGGTCGACGTCGTCATCTCGAACCCGCCCTACATCCCAGCCGAAGCGATCCCTCGCGACCCCGAGGTGCAGCTCTTCGACCCGCCTCACGCCCTCTACGGCGGTGCCGACGGCCTCGATGTCGTTCGTGTCGTCTCCCGGCGCGGCCTCGCGCTGCTCCACCCCGGCGGACTGCTCGTCATGGAACACGGCGAGGAGCAGGCAGCGTCGATGGCCGAGCTCCTGCGAGGCGACGGCTGGCTTGCGATCGCCTCCCACCGCGATCTGCTCGGCCGCGACCGGGCGACGACGGCGATCCGCCCATGAACACGGCCCATACAGCGGCCCGCCGCTAGGATTACCCCCGACATGGCGACCATTCACGACTGCTCAGACCCGGGCGAACTCCTCAGCGGCATGCGCCTCGCGAGGACTGCTATCGGCCGCGGGGAGCTCGTCGTCATGCCGACAGACACCGTCTACGGTGTTGCAGCCGACGCCTTCAGTCCAAAGGCCGTGCAGCGCCTGCTTGACGCCAAGGGACGCGGTCGCCAGTCGCCTCCGCCCGTGCTGATCCCGAACCTCGCGACGCTCGACGCCCTCGCTGCTGAGGTGCCCGCTGAGGTGCGCGCACTCGTCGAGGAGTTCTGGCCCGGCGGCCTGACGGTCATCCTGCCCGCGCGTGAGTCGCTCGACTGGGACCTGGGCGAGACGGCGGGAACCGTCGCGCTTCGCATGCCCGCGAGCCCCATCGCGCTTGCGCTGCTCGCCGAGACCGGGCCGCTCGCGGTCTCATCCGCGAACCTGACGGGCCAGCCGGCCGCGACGACGGTGCAGGAGGCTGAGCGGATGCTCGGCGACAGTGTCGCGGTCTACCTCGATGGTGGCGAGGGCGGCACCCAGGGCTCGACCATCATCGATGCCTCCCGCGTCGCTTCGCACGGCGTCACCATCGTGCGCCACGGAGCGGTGACGGATGCCGCGATCGCCGCCGTGCTCGAGCGGTCGACGGGTGGCGGCTCTCCCACATGAGGATCATCTTCTACGTGCTCATCGGCGGACTCTCCGCCGTTGTGACGTTCGTGCTCTCCTTCGTCATCCTGAAGCTGAGCCTGCGGTTCCGTCTCTATCCCAAGATCCGGGAACGCGACGTGCACACGCGCCCCACGCCGCGCCTCGGCGGCGTCGCGATGTTCATCGGCGTACTCGTCGCGTTCGGCGTGGCGTCGCAACTCGACCGATTCCATCTCGTCTTCGTCGATCCCGGTCCCGTGCTGGGGCTCCTGGCTGGAGCCCTCCTGATCGTGCTCATCGGCGTCGCCGATGACATCTGGGATCTCGACTGGCTCACGAAGCTCGCGGGTCAGATGCTCGCCGCGGGCATCCTGGTCTGGCAGGGCATCCAGCTCACGACGCTCCCGATCGGGGGCGTCACGATCGTGCCCACCGTCACCGGCCTCGTGTTGACGGTCATCGCGGTCGTGCTCGTCATGAACGCCGTCAACTTCATCGATGGCCTCGACGGCCTCGTCGCGGGGGTTGCGATCATCGCCAACGGCGTCTTCTTCGTCTACACCTACATCCTCTCCAACGGCGTGGGGGAGTCGGAGTACTTCAACCTCGCCTCCCTCATCACGGTCGCCCTCGCCGGCGCCTGCCTCGGCTTCCTGCCGCTCAACTGGCACCCGGCGCGCCTGTTCATGGGGGATGCGGGCGCCCTGCTGGTGGGCCTTCTTATGGCTGCCTCCGCGATCTCCGTCACGGGGCAGGTCGATCCCGCCGCGCTGGAATCGGGCCGGCAGCTCCTGCCCGCCTTCATCCCGATCCTCCTGCCCTTCGCGGTGCTGATCGTGCCCCTGCTCGACTTCGCACTCGCGGTCATCCGTCGGCTGCGCGCGGGCAAGTCGCCGTTCTCGGCCGACCGCAAGCACCTGCACCACCGTCTGCTTGACATGGGCCACTCGCACTTCCATGCCGTGCTGATCTTCTATGCCTGGACGGGCGTGGTCGCCGTCGGCACCCTCCTGTTCATGTTCGTGCCCTTCTGGTGGGCCCTCGCCTTCGTCGTCGCAGGCTTCGCCGTGAGCGCATGGTTCACCCTCGCGCCCATCACCAAGCGCAAGGTGCTCGAAGCTGCCGTGCAGCGGGCACAACCGGGGCAGGAACTCGACCCAAGCCTCGACCCGCTCGACGAAGCAGCCAACGCGTCTGACCCTGACGCCCGTCACGACTACACCTCGAAGGAACATCAATGAGTTCGATCCCCGTCTTCAAGCGAGTGCTGGCATACGGCGCTCTGCTCGCCCTCGTGATCGCCGTCGTCGGTTCGCTCGTCGGATTCGCCGTGGCGGGGATGAGCGGTGTCGCAAGTGCGCTCATCGGCACCGCGATGGCCATGGTCTTCCTGGGCGTGACCTCGCTGAGCATCATCATCGCCTCGCGCTACGACCTCGCCGCCTTCTTCGGCATCGTCATGGGCGCGTGGTTGCTCAAGTTCATCGTCTTCTTCGTGCTGATCTTCGTGCTGCGCGACCAGGACTGGGTGCATCCGCAGGTGCTGTTCTTCAGCCTCGTGGCGGCGATCATCGGCACACTCGTGGTCGATGTCGTCGTCATTGCGCGGTCCCGGATGCCCTATGTCAGCGACGCAGTACTGCCCGGCGAAGAAGAGACGACGGATGAGGGGCGCTGAGTGTACTCTCGGCCCCTGAAGTATTGATAGAGTGATTTCCGAAAGCCCCCCCTTTTCGTCACCGCGTTCCACGACGCCCGGATACAGGAGAGAGAGCTGCTAGTTAACGCTCTGACATCATTCGTCCCGCTGGCTGTCGGTGACGAATTCCATGCTCCATCGATCATGGAGTTCTTCCCGGACATCGTGCTCTTCGAAGGCACCCCCTTCGCGATGAACCGCATCATGATGATTCGCGTCTTCATGACGCTGCTCATCGTGCTGGTGTTCTGGCTGGGTACCCGCAACCTGCGCCTCGTGCCCGGTCGCTTCCAGGGTCTCATCGAGTACGGCCTCGACTTCGTGCGCGTCGGCATCGCAGAAGACCTGCTCGGCAAGAAGGACGGTCGCCGCTTCCTGCCGATCCTGACGGCCTTCTTCTTCATGATCCTGGCATTCAACATCACAGGTATCGTGCCGGGATTCAACATCGCCGGCACCGCCGTGATCGGCACCCCGCTCGTACTTGCTGCGATCGCCTACGTGACCTGGATCTACGCGGGCATCAAGAAGAGCCCCGGCAACTTCATCAAGAACTCGCTGTTCCCCCCTGGCGTGCCGCCGGTGCTCTACATCATCGTCACCCCGATCGAGTTCATCTCGACGTTCATCGTGCGCCCCGTGACCCACACGCTGCGACTGCTCATGAACATGATCGTGGGCCACCTCCTGCTCGTGCTGTTCTTCGCCGCGACGCACTTCTTCTTCTTCTCGACGGAGGGGCTGTTCCCGCTCTTCGGCGCAGGCACCCTCGTGTTCGGAATTGCATTCTCGTTCTTCGAGATCCTGGTCGCGATCCTGCAGGCCTATGTCTTCACGATCCTGACTGCCGTCTACCTCCAGCTCGCGCTGGCAGACGAACACTAAGCACCACCCAGCTACGACCCAGGGGACGGGCAGCCGCCCGCCTCACCTACGGAAGGAAACACAACGTGGACGTAACAACCGTTGCTGAACTCAGCGGAAACATTGCGACCGTCGGCTACGGCCTCGCGGCGATCGGCCCGGCCATCGGCGTGGGTATCGTCGTCGGCAAGACGATCGAGTCCGTCGCTCGCCAGCCTGAACTGCAGGGCAAGCTCCAGGTGCTCATGTGGATCGGTATCGCCTTCACCGAGGCGCTCGCCTTCATCGGCATCGCCACGTACTTCATCTTCACCAACTAAGGATTCTCAATGCTTGACGCACTGGTCCTGGCAGCGGAGGGTGAAGCCACCCAGAACCCGCTGATCCCGGCCGACTACGACATCATCTGGTCGCTGGTCTGCTTTGCGATCATCCTCTTTGCCTTCTGGAAGATGATCCTTCCCAAGGTCACGACGATGCTCGACGAGCGTGCCGCCGTGATCGAGGGTGGCATCGCCAAGGCTGAGGCCGCCCAGGCAGAGGCCAGCGCGCAGCTCGAGAAGTACAACGAGATGCTCGCCGAGGCTCGCGCCGAGGCAGGCAAGATCCGTGAGCAGGCCCGTGTCGACGGCACGAAGATCCTGCAGGAGCTCAAGGAGCAGGCCTCCATCGAGGCCGCACGTGTCACCGCCAACGCGTCCGCGCAGATCGAGGCCGAGCGCCAGGCGGCACTCGTCTCCCTGCGCAACGAGGTGGGCTCGCTCGCGCTCGACCTCGCGGCGGGCGTCGTGGGCCAGAGCCTCAGCGAGGACAAGAAAGCGACGGCTCTCGTCGACTCCTTCCTTGCAGACCTCGAGGCATCCGAGAAGAACGGCAAGTAAGCAATGGGATCAGCGACACGAGAGGCGACCGCGGCGTCACGCGCTGCGCTCGAGGCCGCCAGCGCGTCGATTTCGCTCGCCCTTGCGGACGAGCTCTTCGCGGCGGGCCGCACGATCGGCTCCTCGCTCCAGCTGCGCACGCTGCTGGGTGAGACCGCCGGGGACGACGCAAACAAGCGTGCCGCGCTCACGGCGGTCTTCGGATCGTCGTTGAGTCCCGTGGCCATCTCACTCCTTGAGACGGTGGTGACTCAGCGGTGGTCGTCGATCGACGACATGCTTGCGGGCATCGAGGATCTCGGCCTTCGGGCCGTGGCCTCCGCGGCTCCCCAGGGCGCGGACCTCGAGGGGGAGCTCTTCTCCTTCGGCGCAACCGTGACCTCGAATCCCGAGCTTGAGCTCGCGATCGGCAGCAAGCTTGGTGAGCCTGCCGCCAAGGCAGCCCTCGTCGATCGGCTCTTCTCTGGGGCGTTGTCCTCCGAGGCGCTCGCCATCGTGCGGCACCTCGTGCAGCAGCCCCGGGGTCGGCGCATCGGCCAGCTCGTCGCCGACTCGACTCGCACGGTCGCGGATGCCTCCGGGTACCTGATCGCAACTGTCACGGCTGCAGCGCCCCTCACCGATGCACAGCGCGTCAAGGTGCAGCAGTCGCTTGCGAACCGCTACGGCCGCACCGTCAAGCTCAACGTGGTGATCGACCCCTCGCTCATCGGCGGGCTTCGCATCGCTATCGGCAACGACATCATCGACGGCAGCGTCGCAACCCGCATCGCCGACCTCAGACTGCAACTCGCCGGCTGACACCGGCTCACAACGCCACGGTGCCGCGAGGCGCCGCAAAGACAAGGAAACGCACATGGCAGACGTAACGATCAGCCCAGATCAGATCCGCGACGCGCTCAAGGATTTCGTGAAGTCCTATGACCCGGCGCAGGCCACCACGACCGAGGTCGGCCACGTGGTCGACGCGGCCGACGGCATCGCGCACGTCGAGGGACTCCCCGGCGTCATGGCGAACGAGCTCATCCGTTTCGCTGACGGCACGCTCGGCCTCGCCCTCAACCTCGACGAGAGCGAGATCGGTGTCGTCGTGCTCGGTGAGTTCAGCGGCATCGAGGCTGGCCAGGAGGTGACCCGCACCGGCGAGGTCCTCTCGGTGCCCGTGGGTGACGCTTACCTCGGTCGCGTCGTCGACCCGCTTGGTGCCCCCATCGACGGCCTCGGCGAGATCGCATCCGAGGGTCGTCGTGCCCTTGAGCTCCAGGCCCCTGGCGTCATGGCCCGCAAGTCGGTGCACGAGCCCATGCAGACCGGCATCAAGGCGATCGACGCCATGATCCCGATCGGCCGTGGACAGCGTCAGCTGATCATCGGTGACCGCCAGACCGGTAAGACGGCCATCGCGATCGACACGATCATCAACCAGAAGGCCAACTGGGAGTCGGGCGACGTCAACAAGCAGGTGCGCTGCATCTATGTCGCCATCGGCCAGAAGGGCTCCACGATCGCCGCCGTCAAGGGCGCGCTCGAGGAGGCAGGCGCCATGGAGTACACGACGATCGTCGCGTCTCCCGCCTCTGACCCCGCCGGCTTCAAGTACCTCGCGCCCTACACCGGCTCGGCCATCGGCCAGCACTGGATGTACGGCGGCAAGCACGTCCTCATCGTCTTCGATGACCTGTCGAAGCAGGCTGAGGCCTACCGTGCCGTCTCGCTTCTCCTGCGTCGTCCGCCGGGGCGTGAGGCATACCCCGGTGACGTCTTCTACCTCCACTCCCGGCTGCTGGAGCGTTGTGCGAAGCTCTCCGACGAGCTGGGCGCTGGCTCGATGACGGGCCTCCCGCTCATCGAGACGAAGGCCAACGATGTCTCGGCCTACATCCCGACCAACGTGATCTCGATCACCGACGGCCAGATCTTCCTTCAGTCCGACCTCTTCAACGCCAACCAGCGTCCTGCGGTCGACGTGGGTATCTCCGTCTCGCGAGTCGGTGGTGACGCCCAGGTCAAGTCGATCAAGAAGGTCTCGGGAACGCTCAAGCTCGAGCTCGCGCAGTACCGCTCGCTGCAGGCCTTCGCGCTCTTCGCGTCGGACCTCGACGCGGCCAGCCGTCGCCAGCTCGCCCGCGGTGAGCGCCTCACCGAGCTGCTGCGCCAGCCGCAGTACTCGCCGTACCCCGTCGAAGACCAGGTCGTCGCGATCTGGGCAGGCACGAACGGCAAGCTCGACGAGGTGCCCGTTGAGGACATCCTGCGCTTCGAGCGCGAGCTGCTCGACTACCTGCGCCGCAACACCAAGGTGCTCGACACCCTTCGCGACACCAACGTGCTCGACGATGACACTGTCTCGCAGCTCGACGCCGCGGTGGAGAAGTTCAAGCTCGAGTTCCAGACGGGTGAGGGCAAGCCGCTCATCACGGCCGGCAACGAGCAGTTCGACGAGCTGGAGGCGGAAGACGTCAACCAGGAGAAGATCGTCAAGCAGAAGCGTTGACGAGCTTTCTCCTGACACGCATCGAACCAATGACTGAGGACTGAGAGATACATGGGAGCGCAACTTCGGGTCTACCGGCAGAAGATTCGTTCTGCCCAGACGACCAAGAAGATCACTCGTGCCATGGAGTTGATCGCGGCATCGCGCATCGCCAAGGCGCAGGCCCGCATGGCCGCATCGACTCCGTACTCACGCGCCATCACCCGAGCGGTGTCGGCCGTGGCCACGTTCTCGAATGTCGACCACATCCTCACGACGGAGCCGGAGAGGGTCGATCGCGCCGCGGTCGTCATCTTCACCTCCGACCGCGGACTCGCGGGCGCGTTCAACTCGAACGTGCTCCGCGAGGCCGAGGAGCTTGCCACGCTGCTGCGCAGCCAGGGCAAGGAGGTCGTGTACTACCTCGTCGGGCGCAAGGCCGTTGGATACTTCGCCTTCCGCAAGCGCGACTTCGTCGAGAGCTGGGTGGGCGAGACCGACAACCCGGTCTTCGACACCGCCAAGGAGATCGGCGAGCACCTTGTCGAAGCCTTCGTGCGTCCGGCGGATGAGGGCGGTGTGGACGAGATCCACATCGTCTACAACCGCTTCGTGAGCATGCTGACGCAGACCCCCGAGGTCGTGCGCCTCCTGCCGCTCGAGGTCGTCGAGGGCGTCGAGGAGCCCGACTCCAACGAGGTCTTCCCGCTGTACGCCTTCGAGCCGGAGGTCGGCGACGTGCTCGACGGGCTCCTGCCGGTGTACATCGAGAGCCGGATCTTCAACGCGATGCTCCAGTCGGCGACGGCCAAGCACGCCGCGACGCAGAAGGCGATGAAGTCCGCGAGCGACAACGCAGACAACCTCATCCTCGACTACACGCGTCTGGCCAACAACGCGCGTCAGGCAGAGATCACCCAACAGATTTCCGAGATCGTGGGCGGGGCCGACGCCCTGTCGAGCTCGAAATAACGTGAAGCTAGAGAGAACAGGGAAGCAATGACCAACACAGCCCCCGCTTCAAAGAAGCCCGCGGCGCGCAAGCCAGCCGCGTCAAAGAAGGCCGCCGCTACCGTGCCTCCCGTCGCTGCCGGCGGCGTCGGACGCATCGCACGCGTCACCGGTCCTGTCGTCGACATCGAGTTCCCGCACGACGCGATCCCGGGCATCTACAACGCGCTCAAGACGACCGTCACCATGGCGGGCAGTTCGCACGAGATCACCCTCGAGGTCGCACAGCACCTCGGTGACGACCTCATCCGTGCCATCGCCCTGAACCCCACCGACGGCCTCGTTCGCGGCCAGGAGGTGCGCGACACGGGTGCCGCGATCTCGGTGCCCGTCGGCGACGTCACCAAGGGCAAGGTCTTCAATGTCATCGGCGAGGTGCTCAACGCCGGCCCCGACGAGAAGATCGAGATCACGGAGCGCTGGCCCATCCACCGCAAGCCCCCGGCATTCGACCAGCTCGAGTCCAAGACCGAGCTCTTCGAGACCGGCATCAAGGTCATCGACCTCCTCACCCCCTACGTGCAGGGTGGAAAGATCGGCCTCTTCGGTGGTGCCGGTGTCGGTAAGACCGTCCTCATCCAGGAGATGATCCAGCGCGTCGCGCAGGACCACGGTGGTGTGTCGGTGTTCGCCGGTGTCGGTGAGCGTACCCGTGAGGGCAACGACCTCATCCACGAGATGGAGGAGGCGGGCGTCTTCGACAAGACCGCCCTTGTCTTCGGCCAGATGGACGAGCCGCCGGGAACGCGTCTTCGCGTCGCCCTCTCCGCGCTCACGATGGCGGAGTACTTCCGCGACGTGCAGAAGCAGGACGTGCTGCTCTTCATCGACAACATCTTCCGCTTCACGCAGGCCGGTTCGGAGGTCTCGACGCTGCTGGGCCGCATGCCCTCCGCCGTCGGTTACCAGCCGAACCTTGCCGACGAGATGGGTATCCTCCAGGAGCGCATCACCTCGACGCGTGGACATTCGATCACCTCGCTGCAGGCGATCTACGTGCCCGCCGACGACTACACCGACCCGGCTCCGGCGACCACCTTCGCCCACCTCGACGCCACGACTGAGCTCAGCCGTGAGATCGCGTCGAAGGGTCTGTACCCGGCCGTCGACCCGCTGACGTCGACCTCGCGCATCCTCGACCCCCGTTACTTGGGCGAGGACCACTACCGCGTTGCCACGACGGTCAAGCAGATCCTCCAGAAGAACAAGGAGCTGCAGGAGATCATCGCCATCCTCGGTGTCGATGAGCTCTCCGAAGAGGACAAGATCACGGTGTCGCGTGCGCGCCGTATCCAGCAGTTCCTCTCGCAGAACACCTACATGGCGAAGAAGTTCACGGGTGTCGAGGGCTCCACGGTGCCGCTCAAGGACACGATCGAGTCCTTCGATGCGATTGCCAAGGGCGAGTTCGACCACGTGGCCGAGCAGGCGTTCTTCAACGTCGGTGCAATCTCCGACGTCGAAGAGCAGTGGGCCAAGATCCAGAAGGAGAACGGCTAGTCATGGCCTCTCTCCAGGTGAGCCTCGTCTCTGCAGACGAGGAAGTGTGGTCCGGCTCGGCCCGCATGGTTGTGGCACGCACGACGGAGGGTGAGATCGGTATCCTCCCCGGCCACGAGCCCATGCTGGCGATCCTCGGCGCGGGCGCAGTGCGCGTCACGCTCGAGGACGGCGGCAGTGTCACGGCTGACGCGGCAGACGGCTTCCTCTCGGTAGAGCACAACACGATCACGATCGTGGCCCGCCACGCGGCGCTCACGAACGCCTGATTCCACCACGTCACACGCCCCAGCGTCGATGCTGCTGATCCTTCCTCCCTCGGAGTCCAAGTACCCCGGAGGGGAGGAGGGATCAGCGCTCGACCTGGGGCGTTTGTCATTTCCCGAACTGCAGGCGCCTCGAGAGACCGTGCTCGATGCACTCGGCGAGCTTGCGCGCGACGTTGACGCGATGGCGCTCGCGCTCAAGGTGGGGCCGTCGCTCCGTGGCGAGATCGAGCGCAATCGCGAGGTGCGGACCTCAGCAACGGTTCCCGCGATCGATCGGTTCACCGGGGTGCTCTTCGACGCCCTTGACGCGCGCTCCCTCAATCAGCAACAGCGCGAGTTCGCCACGGCCACGATCGCGATCCACTCCGCCCTGTTCGGTCTCGTAGGCGCAGGCGATCGCATCCCGGCCTACCGGCTCTCGCATGACTCCAAACTGCCCGGCATCTCGCTCAAGCGGGTGTGGGCCAAGGCCATCGGCGAAGTGCTCGCGCAGCGGGAGGGCATCATCCTGGACCTGCGCTCTGAGGCCTACGCGGCGCTCGGCCCGATCCCGCGGCGTCCCGATGCTCGCTTCGTGCGGGTCGTGGCGGATGACGCGGATGGGCGTCGCCGCGCGCTCAACCACTTCAACAAGAAGGGCAAGGGCGAGTTCGTGCGGGCATTCCTGGAACAGCAGCCCGACATTCGCACGCTCGACGAGCTCTGCGCGTGGTCGGCATCCGTCGGATTCCCTCTTGAGCCCGGCCGCGAGGGCGAACTCGAACTGGTCGTGCGCAACAGCCTCGCGGCGGCTTGAGCGAGGCAGCGTAACACCTGCGGGCGTCGATACGATTGGCGGCATGGCGGATGCGGCGGTGTCGATGGTCGCGCGGGTCGCGTGCATCCTGCGCGCCTTCGATGAGGACCACGACACCCTGACCGTGTCGGAACTCGCGACGCGTGCCGGCCTGCCCGTCGCCACGACGCACCGCATCGCGGCCGAGATGGTGTCGGAGCGACTGCTCGAGCGGGATGGGCTGCGGTACTCGATCGGCACTGGCCTGTGGGAGCGGGGCGAGCTCGCGGCCGTGAGCCTGCGTTTTCGCGAGATTGCCCTCCCGTTCCTCCTGGGCCTCTACGAGGCCTCGGGGGAGAACGTGCACCTGGCGATCCTCGACGAGGGTGAGGCGCTCTACGCGATGCGGCTCGTCGGGCGCCGCTCCGTACCGACCATCAGCCGCATGGGTGGCCGCCTGCCCCTGCACACGACGGGTGTCGGCAAGGCGCTCCTCGCGTTCCAGGATGATGCCTTCCTCGACGAGTTCTTCTCGAAGCCGCTGCGGCGGGCGACCGTGCACTCGCGGGTCGACGAGGCGACCCTGCGCGGCGAGCTCGAGGCCGTGCGCGCCAACGGCTACAGCGTCGCGCACCAGGAGATGACGCTCGGCAACGCGTCGATCGCGGTGCCGATCTTCGTGAGCGACGGACCACCGTATGCGGCGGTCGGGCTCGTCTCGCACCTCAACCGGGCGAGCGTCGCGCGCGCGGTGCCGCTGCTGAAGGATGCCGCATCCCAGATCTCCGAGGCGCTCGGGGTCAGCCTTGAGAGCGATGGGCGGCGGTGGCGCGACCTCTTCCACACGGCCGTGCGCCGCTGAGCAAAGTTTCTTTCCACTGAGTGAAAAGAAATGCTTGGTGATGCTGCCCGGCACTGGGAAGGTGTGGCTGTGACTGATTCGAACCCCACCCCAGACACCCAGGGCGGCGGCGTGCAGAGCGCCGAGGAGACCCAGGACGGCCCCCAGCGTTCCACCGACCCGCTCGCCACGACCGCGACGCAAGACGAGATCAACGCGGAGATGCAGGCGCTCGAGCAGGAGTACCGCGACGGCGTCGCCGCGGGCGGCCCCGTCGAGGAGCGCACCCGCATCGATTACGCGCCCTACCGCAGCAGCCTCCTGCGCCACCCCACCAAGAGCCTCGCGCTCGCGGACCCCGAGACGATCGAGCTGCACTCGCCCGCCTTCGGCCACCGCGACGTGTCGTGGGTCGAATCCGACCTGACGATCCAGCACAACGGTGACCCGCTCGGCGAGCGGATGGTCGTGACGGGCCGCCTGCTCGACGGCGACGGACGCCCCGTGCCCGGCCAGCTCATCGAGGTGTGGCAGGCAAACTCGGCGGGTCGCTACGTGCACAAGCGTGACCAGCATCCGGCGCCGCTCGACCCGAACTTCACGGGCACGGGCCGCACCATCACGGATGAGAATGGCTGGTATCGCTTCCAGACGATCAAGCCCGGCCCATACCCCTGGCGCAACCACAGCAACGCGTGGCGCCCCGCGCATATCCACTTCTCCGTCTTCGGCACTGCGATCACGCAGCGCATCGTGACGCAGATGTATTTTCCCAACGACCCCCTGTTCGCGCTCGACCCGATCTACCAGTCGATCGTCGACCAGGATGCGCGCGACCGCCTCGTCGCACGCTACGACCACTCGGTGACCTCGCCTGAGTGGGCGCTCGGCTACCGTTGGGACATCGTGCTCAACGGTTCGAAGCGCACGTGGACCGAGCCCGAGGAGGGTGACCACTGATGACCAGGCTTCCCGCAACCCCCGGCCAGACGGTCGGCCCCTTCTTCGGCTACGCGCTGCCCTATGAGGGCGGCGAGCAGCTCGTCGACCGCACGCATCCGGCCGCCGTGCGTCTCTCCGGCCGTGTGCTCGACGGTGACGGCGCGGCCATCCCGGATGCGATCGTCGAGATCTGGCAGGCCGACGAGCACGGCACGGTGCCCACCGCTGAGGGGTCGCTCCACCGCGACGGCTACACCTTCACTGGTTTCGGCCGGGCCGCCGTCGACGACAACGGCATGTTCTCGTTCACGACGGTGGAACCGGGAGCGACGCGTGAGGGCGCGCTGCCCTTCATCACCCTCATCGTCTTCGCCCGCGGCCTGCTCGACCGCCTCTACACGCGCATCTACCTGCCGGAGGCAGCCGAGCGCGCGAAGGATGACGCGTTCCTGTCGTCAGTCGGCGACCGGGCGGGCACGCTCATCGCCCGTCGCGACGAGCGCGGCGACCTCGTCTTCGACGTCCATATGCAGGGCGAGTCGGAGACCGTGTTCCTCGACTACCGGCAGAAGGACTGATCGGGTGACGTCGGCCGACGACACGGCAGACCTCGGGCTGCTGTCGCCGCAGTGGGCTGGCACGCCCATTGGCGCCGCGACCTCGGATGCCGCGATTGTGCGGGCGATGCTCGAGGCCGAGGCGGCCCTCGCGTGGGCGTGGGAGGACCTCGGCTTCGCCGCAGCGGGCACGGCCGAGGTCGTCGCCCGCGCGGCCGACGAACTCGAGGTCGACATTGCGCAGTTGGCCATGCGGTCACGCTCGGGCGGCAACCCCGTCATCCCGCTCGTGAAGGACCTGCGGGCTGCGGTCGGGGCGACGGATGCCGCGGCATCCGTCTGGGTGCATCGCGGCGCGACCAGCCAGGACATCCTCGACACGGCCCTCATGCTCGTCGCCAAGCGGGCGCTCGAACTCATTCGCAGCGACACCGCGGCGACGGCGACGGGACTCATGACGCTCGCCGATGCGCACCGCGACACGCTCATGGTCTCGCGGACCCTCACGCAGCACGCCGTGCCGAGCACCTTCGGGCTCAAGGCCGCGGGTTGGCTCGGCGGGGTCGCGGCGGCACGGCGCTCGCTCGCCCGCGCGGCTCGCTCCCTGCCGGTGCAGTGGGGCGGCGCGGGCGGAACGCTCTCGGCATACTCGGTCATCGGCGAGACCGGCACGGGACTCGCGGTCGCGGAGCGCGTGGCCGCTCGGCTCGGACTGCAGATGTCGGTGCCGTGGCAGACGCAGCGGAGCCCGGTCGTGGAACTCGGTGCGGCGCTCGCGCAGGCGGCCGGCGCCTTCGGCAAGGTCGCGATCGACGTGCTGCTGCTCGCGCGACCCGAGTTCGGCGAGCTCGGCGAACCCGTCGTGGCGGGCCGCGGTGGCTCATCGGCCATGCCCCAGAAGCAGAACCCCGTGCTCAGCCTGCTCATCCATTCGGCGGCTCGGCAGGCCCCTGCGCTCGCGGCCGAACTGCAGGCGAGCGCCGTTGCGGTCGACGAGCGCCCGGAGGGGGCCTGGCACGCCGAGTGGCAGGCGCTGCGACAGCTGCTCCGCCTCGTCGGGGGATCAGCGCACGCTGCGGCCGAACTCGCGGGTGGGCTCCGGGCGTTCCCCGAGGCGATGCGCCGCAACCTCGAACTGAGCGGACCCCTCATCGTGAGCGAGCGCCTCATGCTCGAGTACGGGCCGCGGCTCGGGCGTGACCGGCTGCAGGAGCTCGTCACGGGCGCTGCTGGCGACCCGGATGCCGACCTCTTTGCGCTGCTGCGGGGTGAGGCGGCGCTCGCCGAGGTAAGCGACGAGACGCTCGCGGCCTCGCTCGATCCCGCCCGCTACGTGGGCGACGCGGGTCTCATCATCGACAGGATCATCGACGCGGCCCGAGCGGCCGACACGGAGGACGCAGAGTGACGCAGCCGGTGCTGGCAGGAATCGCGGTCGAGGGGAGCAGGGGGCCAGCCCTCGTGCTCGGCCAATCGCTCGGCACCTCGAGCATCCTCTGGGGCCGTGCGATCCCGCTGCTGAAGCAGCACTTCACGATCCTCACGGTCGACCTGCCGGGCCACGGCCAGTCTCCCGCGGCACGCGACGCCTTCACGGTCGCCGAACTTGCGGATGCCGTGGCCGAGACCGCGCGGCAGGCCGGCATAGACCAGTTCCACTATGCGGGTGTCTCGCTCGGCGGCCAGGTGGCCCTGGAACTCGCGCTGCGGCATCCGGAGCGGCTGCTCGGAGCCTCGATCATCTGCTCTTCGGCGAAGATCGGCAGCGAGGATGCCTGGCGCGAGCGTGCCGCGACCGTGCGACAGCAGGGCACCCCCGTCTTGGTGGCGGGCTCGGCCGAGCGCTGGTTCGCGCCCGGCTTCATTGAGGCGCAGCCGGAGGCATCGGGCGCCCTGCTCAACAGCCTCGCCTACGCGGACGATGAGAGCTACGCGCTGTGCTGCGAGGCGCTCGCAGCAAGCGACATCCGGCCTCGTCTTGGGGAGATCTCGGTGCCGCTCCTCGCGCTGTGGGGCGACCTCGACCCCGTCATCACGCCGGAGGAGGCGCGCTCGGTCGCGGACGCGGTGCCGGGCGGCATCGGGGTCGAGATCGCGGGCGCGGCACACCTCGCACCCGTCGAAAAGCCGGAGGCCGTGGCATCCGCCCTCATCGACACCTTCATCACGACACCTCGCAAGGGAGCATGACCATGGCACGAGAAGGCCGCACGAACCAGGAGAGCTACGACGAGGGCATGGCCGTGCGCCGGCAGGTGCTTGGTGCCAACCATGTCGACCGTGCCACGCAGGGCATCACGCCCGCGACGGCGGACTTCCAGGAGCTCATCACGCGCTATGCGTGGGGCGAGATCTGGACGCGGCCGGGGCTTGACCGCCGCATGCGCAGTGCCATCACGATGACGGCGCTTATCGCGCACGGGCACATGGAGGAGCTCGCGATGCACCTGCGCGCGGCCCAGCGCAACGGCCTCACTCGGGACGAGATCGTCGAGGTCGTGCTGCAGTCTGCGATCTACTGCGGGGTTCCCGCCGCGAATTCCGCGTTCGCAGTCGTCAAGACCGTCTTCGCGGAGGATCCGCCCACGGACTGATCCGCCGCGTGTCTTGCCATTACGTGATGGCGTCGATAGTTTAAGTCGACAACTGTTGTGTGCGTGGAGAACATTTGTTCGCCACGCGAACAACAGGGGCCAATACGCACACAAGGAAGTGGTGGCATGAAGAGGCAGATTGTTACAGCAGCGGCAATGGTTGGCGTACTCGCGCTTGCGGGATGCTCGGGGTCCAACGGCGGGGACACCCCTGGCGAAGACGGCGAACTGACCCCGGTCAGCGCGGCCGTCATTCCCATCGCCGATACCGCAGCCATCTGGCTCGGCGTCGACCAGGGCTTCTTCGAGGAGGAGGGCCTCGACGTCACGATCGACACGGCCGGTGGTGGCGCGGCAATCGTGCCCGGCGTCGTCAGCGGCGACTATGACTTCGGATTCAGCAACTATGTGTCGCTCATGTTCGCCAACGAGCAGTTCGGCACCGACACGCCCATGAGCCTCAGCGTCGTCGCGAACGGCGTCACCGCGAGCGAAGACCTCGAGAAGGACTTCGGCGGGGTCGTCGTGCGTGCCGACTCCGACATCCAGACGGCCGCTGACCTCGCGGGACGCTCCGTCTCGGTCAACACGCTCGCCAACATTGGTGACAGCACCGTGAGCCAGATCGTGGCCGACGACGGCGGAGACGCCTCGACCATCGAGTTCATCGAGGTCGGCTTCCCCGACGCGCCGGCGGCGCTCGAGAACGGGCAGGTCGACGCTGCCTGGATCGTCGAGCCCTTCCTCACGCAGGCGGTCGACGCCGGCGCACGGGTGCTCTTCTACAACTTCAACGGCTTCGACCCCGAACTGGATGTCGCGGGCTACTTCACGACAGCCCAGACGATCCAAGAGAAGCCCGAGATCGTCGAAGCGTTCCGCACGGCCATGAAGCGCTCGCTCGAGTACGCGGGCGACAACCCCGACGAGGTGCGTCGCATCCTCGGCACCTACACCGAGATCTCGCCCGAGCTCATCGAGCAGATCGCCCTCCCGCGCTTCCGCGCCGACGTCGACCTCGATGCGGCACAGAGGCTCGCGGATGCTGCCGTCGAGTTCAGCGGTCTCTCGACCGCACCCGAGCTCGACACCTTCTTCGCACTCGACTGATCCCACCCGGCGCCGATGTCGCTGCGGCTTGGCCGCAGCGGCACCGGTTGCCATGCTTACCCACCCGAACCGCGGCCACGGTCGCACCCTCAACGATGAGAGAGAAATGACGTGACAGTCGCAGCATCTCCACCCCGCGGCCCCGTGAGACGGGTGCCTTGGACGCAGCACTCCCTTGCGGCCCCAGTGCTGGGCGTCGTGGGAATCATCCTCTTCCTGGCCGTATGGGAGATCGCGTCACGCACCGGCCTCGTGAACCCGCGCTTCTTCCCGCCGGCAAGCGACGTGCTCGTACGGCTCGGCACCGATCTCGTCTCGGCGAGCTTCTGGACGAGCGTCGGTCAGACCATGACGAGCTGGGCCATCGGTCTCGCGATCTCGGCGGTCGCGGCGACCGCGATCGGATTCCTCATCGGTGGCAGCAACTTCCTGCGCAAGGCGACCCACACGACGATCGAGTTCCTGCGCCCGATCCCGTCGGTCGCGCTCATCCCGCTCGCCGTGCTCCTCTTCGGCGTGAGCATCGAGTCGGCCCTGCTGCTCATCGTCTACGCCTCGTTCTGGCAGATCCTCATCCAGGTGCTCTACGGCACTGCGGATGTCGACAGCGTCGCGATGGACACCGCGCGGAGCTACGGACTGGGCTGGTGGGCGCGCGTCAGGCACGTCGTCTGGCCGACGACCCTGCCCTACCTCATCACGGGGCTTCGACTCGCCGCGGCGGTCGCGCTCGTGCTGGCGATCACGGCGGAACTCGTGATCGGAACGCCCGGCATCGGCAAGCAGATCGAACTCAACCGCTCGGGCGGCAGCGTGGTGGCGATGTACTCGCTCGTGCTTGCGACGGGCATCATCGGCGTGATCATCAACATGGTCATGCGCTTCATCGAGAAGCGTGTGCTGCGCTGGCACGCCTCCGTGCGGAAGGACGTGGCGGTATGAGTCTCCTCAAGCGATTCGGCTTCTTCGTGGGCCTCCCGGTCGTACTGCTCATCCTCTGGTGGGCGCTCACGATCGGCAATACGAACTTCTTCGTGCCGAAGCCGCTGCAGCTGTTCGAGATCTTCGGCGACGTGTGGTTCGGCGAGCGTATGACGCGCGACGTGCTGCCGAGCATCGGCCGCATCCTCATCGGCATCGTGGTGTCGATCATCGCGGGCGTCGTGCTGGGCATCCTGATCGGCTCGGTGCGGGTGCTCCGGATGCTCATGGAACCAGCACTCGAGTTCCTCCGTGCGATCCCGCCGCCCGTCATCATCCCCGTCTTCGCGCTCGTCATGGGCATCAACGACCAGATGCGCATCGCCGTGATCGTCTTCGGCTGCATCTGGCCCGTGCTGCTCAACACGATCGAGGGCGTCAGGGCCGTGGACTCAGTGCTCAATGACACCTGCGCGGTCTACGGCATCAAGGGTGGGGCACGCCTGCGTCACCTGGTGCTGCGTGCCGCGAGCCCCCAGATCATGACGGGGGTGCGCCAATCGATCTCGATCGGCCTCATCCTCATGGTCATCTCCGAGATGCTCGGCAGCGCGTCGTCTGGCCTCGGTCACACGATCGTGCAGTTCCAGCGCACCTTCGCGGTGCCTGAGATGTGGACAGGCATCATCCTGCTTGGCCTCCTCGGCGTCGCGCTTTCCCTGATTTTCCAGTTCACCGAGAAGCGCGTGCTTCGCTGGTACCACGGCCTGAGAGAGGTTGACCGATGACGAACGACACAAGCAGCACACCCAGCACCGCCAGCACGAGAACCATCAAGACGAGCCGCACCGAGTCGATCACGATTCCCGAGGGTGTCGCGCTCTCGGTGCAGCACATCAAGAAGGTCTACCAAACGGATGCCGGCGACATCGAGGCCGTGCGCGACCTGCACTTCGACATCCGCGAGGGGGAGTTCGTGTGCCTCGTCGGGCCCTCCGGTTCGGGCAAGACCACGCTGCTCAAGTGCATCGCGGGCCTTCTCGCCCCGACCTCCGGCATGGTCGCCCTCGACGGGAAGATCGTCACGGGGCCGCCCAAGGGGCTCGCGGTCGTGTTCCAGGAGTACGGGCGCAGCCTGTTCCCCTGGATGAACATCCGCGACAACGTCGAACTGCCGCTCAAGAACCAGGGCGTCGCCAAGGCGGAGCGTGACCGCCTCGTCGACGAGGCGCTGCAGGCCGTCGGGCTCGACCACGTGCCGAAGAGCTACCCCTGGCAGCTCTCGGGCGGCATGCAGCAGCGCGTCGCGATCGCCCGCGCCGTCGCCTACCAGCCCAAGGTGCTGTTGATGGACGAGCCCTTCGCGGCCGTCGACGCCCAGACCCGCGCCGACCTCGAAGACCTCGTGCGGCGCGTGTGGAAGCAGCTCGGCATCACGGTGCTCTTCGTGACGCACGACATCGACGAGTCCGTGTACCTGGGCGAGCGCGTCGTCGTGCTCTCCAGCTCGCCGACCGTGGTGCAGGAGGACCTGCGCATCGACCTGCCCGAGGAGCGCGACCAGCTGTCGACGCGGTCGCTGCCGCGCTTCACGGAACTGCGCGGGCACGTCTACGAGCAGATCCAGCGGGCGAAGGCGGAGGCCGCGACCGGTTCCACCGCCACGCGCACCCCCTAGCGAGAGAACGGGCGGGCAGTGTCCACGAGCAGCACGGCGTCGGCGACGGGTGACCCCGCGGGCCGCGCCGTGCCGCCGACACTGCCCGCCGGGGCATCCGGAGTCCAGTCGCTTGCACGCGGTCTCGCGGTCATCCGGGCCTTCGACGCGGAGCACTCCGAGATGAGCCTGAGCGAGGTCGCGCGCCGCACAGGGCTCACGCGGGCGACGGCGCGCCGATTTCTGCACACCCTCTGCGACTTGGGCTACATGCGCACCGACGGCAAGGTCTTCGCGCTGACCGTGCGCGTGCTCGACCTCGGCTACAGCTACCTCTCGGGCCTGCAACTGCAGGACCTCGCGATGCCGCATCTCGAACAGCTCGCCGCCCGCGTTGAGGAGACCACCTCGATCTCCGTGCTCGACGGCACCGACATCGTCTACGTGGCCCGCGTGCCCACGCGCCGGATCATGAGCATCGGCATCACGATCGGCACTCGCTTTCCCGCCTACGCGACCTCGATGGGGCGAGTGCTCCTCGCGGCGCTGCCGAGGGAGGAGGTCGTGCGCCGCTATGAGGCCGTGCCGCTCGAGCGCCGCACGAGTCGCACGATCGCGACGATTCCTGACCTGCTGGGGGAGCTCGACCGCGTGCGCGAGCGGGGATGGTCACTCACTGACCAGGAGCTCGAGCACGGCCTGCGGTCGATGGCAATGCCGATAACGGATGCCCGGGGCCGCACCCTCGCAGCCGTCAACGTCTCCTCCCACGTGAGCACGCGCGACGCCGAGTCGTTCAGGTCACTCGTGGAGTGCCCCCTCGCGGATGCCGTCGCGGGCATCGAGGCCGAACTCGCCCGCACGAGCGCCGTCTCGCGCCTCATGGTCTCCGACTGAGGCCTCGCGACACCATCAGCCGGGATCGACCTCGGCGCGCACCTCGCCGCCGATGTTGAGGCCGCGCTGCAGTTGCGCCGAGGTCTCATTGACCGTCTTGAGCTGCGCCGCGAGCGCGTCGTGGCGTTCGACGCGCTTGAGGATTGAGGCGTAGAGCGCGTCGAGTTCGGCCCCGCGGGTGAGAAGTCGCGAGCGCGCGGAGGCGAAACCCTGCTCGGTGTAGAAGCCGTCCTGGGCACGCTGGTTGAACACTTTGATGTCGCCGTTGAGCTGGTCGTAGCCCGTCGTGTATCGCTCGTAGTCGCTCTCGACGGACGCCTTCAATTGCTCGAGCTCCGAAACGATCGCGTCGGCCTGGGCCTGGAGGTCGACGAAGACCGCGTGGGATGAGGAGTGCAGGCCGGTGACGATCGCACGGTCGGCGAAGTATCGGGAGTAGTACTCTTCGAGCTCGGCCGAGATCTCCGCAACCTCCGTGCCGATGATCGAGTGCAGCTCATTGGCGCGCTGGCCGGGGGAGTGTCGGGAGTAGAACTCCATCCGCGCCGAGAAGTCGGGGTCGTCGATGAGCCGCGCGAACTCCTCCTCGAGGAGTGTGCCGAGTCGTTCCTTCTCAGCCTCGCCCGTGCGGTCCCAGGCGGCGTGGAGCATCTCGTGCGCCGCGACGACCTCCTCGGCGCCGTCGAGCCGTTCGTCGGTCACGTCGAACAGGAAGATCGTCTTCTCGGCGTGCACGTAACATCCGAGCACGCCGAACTCCTGCTCGTTGTGGTCGATGGGGCACTGCTCGCTGAACGTCTCGCCGCTGCTGACGACCGGAGTGCTCGCAAAGTAGAGGAAGCGCCCGTGCTCGGTCAGCTGGAGGCGCTCCGCGTGCGCCGCGATGACGGGGTCTGGTTCGTACTGCCACACCGTGACGCGGTCGATGATCGGCTGCGGGTTGTTGGCGACCCAGATGCCGCCAGCGGTCAGCGCTCCCACGATGAGCAGGCCGAGAAGGGTGCCGAGCGTGTTGCGGCGACGGTGACGAGGACGCTTCTGCGCCACGGCAGGGTCGTCGTCGAGGAACTCCACCCAAATCTCCCTGCTCTTGCCTCGAAGAGGATACCAGTCGCATCCCGTACAGCCGCCCGCGAATGGGGGTGTCGCACCGCGACATGAACACGCTCGCCACGCGGGAGCGAATAGGCTTGGGGGCGTGGAGCGCGATGTCGAGGACACGGTCATCAGGCCGCTGCGCACGGACGCGCTCGACGCGGAACCCGACGACGCTGACACGCGACTCGTCACCCGACTCCGGCCACCCGCGGTCGATGCGCCGGCGCTCGGTGTCGCTGCAGCGAATCCGGATGCGCCGAATCAGTCCTTCCCGCAGGGCACGGATGCGCTGCAGGCGAGTGCGGCGCCGGCTCCGAGCCCGGCCGCCGCGTCGACCTACCGCTTCACGGTCAACTCGCACGAGCCCATCGAGCTCGACCGTCCAGCGCACATCGGCAGGAGGCCCAGCCTCCCGCGCGTGCCGCAGCGAGTGCGACCCCGGCTTGTGCGCGTGCCGTCGCCCAAGCAGGAGGTGTCGAGCACGCACCTCGAGGTGCGGCAGGAGGGGGCATCCGTCATCCTCACCGACCTGCGTTCGACAAACGGCACTACTGTGACCATGCCGGGGGCCACGCCACGGGCGCTTCGCCCGGGGGAGTCTCTCGTCGTCACGCCAGGCACGGTTGTCGACATCGGCGACGGCAATGTGCTCGAGATCCTTCCCCTTCAGCGCACGACCGGAGAGAGATCCATGATCCAAGGAGCCCCGCAGTGACCGAGATCGGCGAGAACACGGCGAACCATCGCGTCGCCATCCCCTCGGGCGGCGAGATCGAGCTCGCCTGGGGCGTCGCCACGCACACGGGGCACCGTCGCAAGCACAACGAGGACAGCTACGTGGCCTCGCCGCCGCTCTTCGCGGTCGCGGACGGCATGGGGGGCCATTCCGCCGGTGACCTTGCGAGCGCCGCCGTCGTGCGCCGCCTCTCCGAGGCCACCGAGGGTCCGTTCGGTGCGCCCGCCGAGATCGGTGCGGCCCTGCGCCTCGCGACGCGGGACATCGGCGAGGTCAGCGATGAGGCGAGTCTCGGCGTTGGCACGACCGTGACGGGGGCCATGCTGACGATGGAGGAGGACGAGGTCGCCTGGCTCGTCTTCAACGTCGGGGACTCCCGGGTCTACGCGCTCCAGGATGGCCGCCTCGCGCAGGTCACGGTCGATCACTCGGTCGTGCAGGAGATGGTCGACGCCGGCATGATCGCCGCGGGCGACGCCGAGTCGCACCCCGACAGCAACATCATCACGCGGGCGGTCGGCTTCAACGCCGATCCCGTCCCCGACTTCTGGCACATTCCCGTGCGCCAGGGGATGCGCCTCCTGCTCTGCTCCGACGGCCTCACGAAGGAGGTCGACGCCCGCATCATCGGCGAGATCCTCGCTGCGGGCACGAGCTGCTCCGAGGTCGTGCAGGAGCTCGTGGTGCGAGCGCTCGATGCCGGTGGGCGTGACAACGTGACCGCGGTCGTGATCGATGTCATTGCAGCGCCCCACGACGCGGCAGGCGGCTCGGCGGCGCAGGAAGAGCAGTCGGAAGGTGACGACGAAGACACGATTCCCCGCACGGCCGAACTCCCCACGCAGGAGGAATGACCCCCGAATGGGGGCCTGAATGCGGCCGTCATCGGGGATTCCTCCAACTCAACCCCGCAAGTCGCTCGCCTAGAATGAAAGCTCGCCGGGCGCCGCAGGGAGACCGGCCGCATCCGTGCGATCTGATCCCGCAACTCCACGAGATCCGCCGAGGGGGTGGCTGAATGGCGAGACGACTGCCGTCACAGCCGCCCGTGCTGCCCGGCTTCAGCCATGTGCACATCCTCGGCTCCGGCGGATTCGCGGATGTCTTCCTCTACGAGCAGAACATGCCCCGCCGCCAGGTCGCGGTCAAGGTGCTGTTGAGTGAGGTCGTCAACGACCACGTGCGGCAGATGTTCCAGGCCGAGGCGAATCTCATGGCCCAGTTGAGTTCGCATCCGTCGATCCTTACGGTGTACCAAGCGAGCGTGTCCTCAGACGGCCGCCCCTACCTCGTGATGGAGATGTGCTCCTCGGCGCTCAGCGAGCGCTACCGCCGCGAGTCGATTCCCGTCGCTGAGGTGTTGCGCATCGCCGTCAAGATCGGCAGCGCGATCGAGACGGCACACCGCGCCGGCGTGCTGCACCGTGATATCAAGCCCTCCAACATCCTGCTCACGGCATACGGGCATCCCGTGCTCTCGGACTTCGGCATCGCCGCGACCCTCGCGGGGGCCGACGCCGAGGAGGCGGTCGGGATGTCGATCCCGTGGTCGGCGCCCGAGGTGCTGCTCGGCGAGAACTCCGGTTCGGTCGCGGCCGAGGTGTGGTCATACGCCGCAACCGTGTACTCGCTCCTCGCGGGGCGCTCGCCCTTCGAGATTCCGGGAAAGTCGAACACGAGCGCCGACCTCATCGCCCGCATCGGTCGCGCACGGCCCCAACCGATCAGCCGCCCCGACGTGCCGCGCGCGCTTGAGCTCGCGCTCGAGCGTGCGATGTCCCGCAACCCTGAGCACCGTCCCCGCACCGTGCTCGAGCTCGTGCACCAGCTGCAGACGATCGAGTCGGAGCTCGGCCTTCCCCAGACGCCCATCGAAGTGGCGATGGATGACTGGGCACTCGGCACCGTCTCCGACTTCGAGGACCGCACGCGGGTGCGGGCCCTCGGCGCCGATGCGGGCACCTCGCCGGGACGTTCCCGTCGCCGGCGCAGGGGATCGGCTGCTTCAGGATCCGACAGCGCGCCGATAGAACACGCGCAGCCGAGCCGGAGTGGCTCGCTCGCCCAGCCGCCGACGAAGGGCGCGAAGGCGCTCACGTGGACGCTCGTCGTCACGGCAGTCCTCGTCTTGGCCCTTGCGGGCACGGCCGTCTACATCCTCGTGCGAGCCAATTCGGCGACGCCCGTCGTCACCGACATCGAGGCTCGGGAACGATCGGGTGACGTGCTGTTCACCTGGCCGGATCCGGGTCTCAGGTCTGGCGATTCGTACCAGATCGCGACATCCGAGGGCGCAAGCAGCATGCAGACGAACCCCGCCTTCGTCGTGGCCGGTGAGCCCGGCGAGCAGGTGTGCATCACGGTCACCGTGAATCGCTCCGGTGCTGCGGGCGCGCCGAGCAACCAGAAGTGCGCGACGATACGGCCATGATCAGGGCCTGGCTCTCACGCAACGCGTCGTCGGCGATCACGGTGGCGAGCATTGTCGTGATCGCGGCGATTCTCGTCGGGGTCGCCTTCGTCTCGCAGGGATACACGGCCCAGCGGCTCGACCTCAGCGACGGTTCGGTGTGGGTCGCGAACGGCCAGGAGCAGGTCATCGGTCGCGCCAACACCGAGATCCAGCTGCTCAACACCGTTGTCGAGAGTTCCGGCAATGAGATCGACGTTGTGCAGCAGGGGAGCACCGTGCTGCTCGTCGACAGGGCGAACACCCGCCTCGACATCGTTGACCCAGCAATGTCGGAGGTCGTCGACAGCGTCGCCCTCCCGACCGAGGGCCCGCAGGTCTTCCTCGCGGGAGACGCCGCGGTCGTCTATGCGGAGGACACGGGCGAGGTGTGGATCACGACCTCGGCAGAGCTGGGCTCCTTCGATGCGGCGACCGAACCACTCCTCAGCCTGGGTGCGAACGCGGCCATCACGGTGACGCCCAGCGGGTTCCTGCACGCGTATTCCGCTGACACGGGGCAGCTCTACCGGGTCGATCTCGCAACCGACGCAATCGCCCTCACCTCGGGCGCTGAAACGCGGGCCATCGACTTCGACGCCGAGGGCGAGGATGTCGCCATCACGGCCCTCGGCGAGCGGGTCGCAATCGTCGACTACGAGTCTCGCTCCCTGTGGTTGGACGGCACGGTCGTGGACCTCTCCGACTCGGTCGAGGCGGGCGACAGCATGCGCCTGCAGCAGCCCGGCCCCGAGTCCGGCAACATCCTCCTCGCCACGAGTGAGGGTCTCCTCCGAATTGGGTTCGACGGCGCCGTCGAGTCCCTTGTCGCGGATCGCTCTGCGACCTCCGCGGCACCGATCGTCGTCGGCGGCTGCTCTTTCGCCGCGTGGGCGGACGGGCTCGCCTGGCGCGACTGCAGGGGCTCGGCGGCCGTCGAGCTGCAGCTCGCGGGGGCGAACGCCGGGGCAGGGCGACTCGAGTTCGCAGTGAATGGCGACCGTGTCGTGCTCAACGAACCGCGCTCCGGGCGCACCTGGGCGGTGCAGGCGGGCGGCGAGTTGATCGACAACTGGAGCGAGTTGATCGAGGTCGAGGAGAACCAGGAGCAGGTCGAGCAGAACGACCTCGATTCTCCGCCCGAGTTCGAGAAGACCCAGGTTCCGCCCGTCGCGACGGATGATGTCTTCGGGGCGAGGCCCGGTCGTTCGACCGTGCTGCCCGTGCTCCTGAACGACTACGACGCCAATGGTGACGTCTTGGTCGTGTCCGAGATCGGTGCCATCGACGAGTCTGTGGGCCAGCTCGACCTCGTGCGCGACGGGCAGCAGGTGCAGCTGACCCTGAGCCCTGCCGCACAGGGCTCGCTGTCCTTCCCCTACACGATCACCGATGGCAGGGGTGGTTCGGCCTCGGCGACCGTGACGGTCGAGATCCGTGGCCCGGGCGAGAACGGGGCGCCCCAGCAGGTGCGACAGTCTCGCAGCAGTGTCGCGCAGGGCGGACGGGTGACGGCCAACGTCCTTGGTGACTGGGTTGACCCCGACGGCGACGTCATCTACCTTGCGGGAGCCTCGACCGCTGACCCCGACGGCGTCAGCTACAAGCCGGAGGGCGCCGTCGTGTTCCAGGAGGGCGGCGCGGCGGCGACGCTTCGCACGGTCGCCGTGTCAGTGACGGATGGCATGGCCCGCGGCGCAGGGTCGCTCTCGGTCACCGTCAACCCGGCGGGCGAGGTCCCGATCATCGCGGACCCCTTCGCTGTGCGCAGCTACGCGGGCGGCGAGGTGCGGGTCAGCCCGCTCGAGCATGTTCGCGGTGGGACGGGCACGGTGCGCCTGAGCGCGGTTCCATCGCGTACGGGAGCCACCATCACGCCCAATCTCGAGAACGGCACCTTCCGTTTCACGAGTGACCAGGTGCGCACCTTCTACGTCGAGTATGTCGTCACAGACGGGAGCCAGACGGTCACGGGGCTCGTGCGCATCGATGTCGAAGCGCCACCCGACGCCAACTCGACCCCAATCACCGTGCCGAAGACGGTCTTCGTCAAGACGCTCAGCGAGCAGACGATTGATGTCGCCTCAATCGACATCGACCCCGCCGGGGGAGTGCTGATGGTCACCTCGGTCTCGACCGAGCAGGCGCCCGGCGTGCGCGCTCAAGTGCTTGAGCAGCGTTCCGTGCGGATCAGCCTCGAGGCACCGCTCGACGCGGGCCCCGTCACGGTCGACTACCTCATCACGAACGGCCTCGCGGAGGCGGCCGGCACCATCACGGTCATCGAGATCCCCCCGGCGCAGCTGCAGGCGCCTGTCGCGACGGATGACAGCGTCACCGTGCGGGTGGGGGACACGATCGACATCCCCGTGCTCGCGAACGACCTCCACCCGGATGGCGAACCGCTCACGCTCAGCCAGGAACTCGTCGAGCGGGCCTCCGGGTCTGGCCTCCTTTTCGCATCCGGTGACCGGCTGCGCTACCTCGCGCCGGAGCAGACGGGCGACTTCACGGCCGTCTACGCCGTGATGGGGCCCGACGGGCAGACCTCGCAGGCGCAGGTGCGCATCGCGGTGCGCGAGGTCGTCGAGGCGACGAATGGCGCACCGACGCCGAGCACGCTCACGGCGAGGGTCACGGCCGGCGGCACCGTGAGCATCCGCGTGCCCCTCACGGGCATCGACCCGGATGGCGACTCAGTGCAGCTCCTGGGCCTCGAATCCGCCCCGGAGAAAGGCGCGGTGACGGATGTCGGCACCGACACGATCGAGTACGAGGCCGGCGGCTACTCGGCCGGCACCGACACCTTCACCTACACGGTCATGGACAGCCTCGGCGCACGGGCAATCGGCAAGGTGCGGGTGGGCATCAGCCCACCGCTCCAGGAGGCGCGCAACCCGATCGCCACGGCCGACGAGGTCGTCACGCGGCCGGGTGATTCGGTCTCGGTGCAGGTGCTCGCGAATGACATCGACCCGGATGGCGGCACCCTGACGATCACCTCCGTGCTGCCGAACACGCCCGAGATCAGCGCGGAGATCGATGGCGAGATCGTCGTGATCGATGTGCCGGAGGAGCCGGGACAGTACGGCCTGGTCTACGAGGTCGAGAACGGCTTCGGCGGCACGAGCTCGGCCTTCATCACGGTCGTGGTCGACGCGGAGGCGCCGCACGCCTACCCCGTCGCGAACGACACCGTGCTGACGCTCTCCGACATCCTCGAGCGCGAGACCGTCACGGTCGACGTGCTTCAGAACGTGTTCTTCGCCGACGGTCCGGCCAACACCCTGACGGTGCGACTGCTCGAGCGCTTCAGCGAGAACGCGGTCGTGACCGATGACGGCGACGTGACGGTCACGATTGCGGAGCGACGGCAGATCATCCCCTTCTCGGTCGTGCATCCCGACGACCCGGAGGTCATCTCCTACGCCTTCATCCGCGTGCCGGGCCTCGACGATGCCCTCCCGCAGCTCGACCGCCGAGCGAAGCCCCTCACGGTCGCGAGCGAGTCCCGCCTGGTGATCGACATCAACGATCATGTCATCGCGGTCGGCGGCAACAGCGTGCGCCTCACCGACCGCACGACCGTGCGGGCCACCAACGCGAATGGCGATTCCCTTGTCATCGACGACGACACCCTCGTCTTCACCTCCGCCGACAAGTACTTCGGTCCCGCCTCGATCGCCTTCGAGGTCACCGACGGCGCGAGCGCGAATGCCGCGGGGGCGCGCACTGCGACGCTCGTGCTGCCCATCCGGGTGACCCCGCGCGAGAACCAGCCACCCGTGTTCGCGGGCGGCACGATCGAGTTCGAACCGTCCGAGGAGAAATCGCTCGACCTCCTGCGGCTCACGAACTATCCGCACCCCGACGACATCGACGAGCTCGCCTACCGCGTGCTGGAGCCGCTCCCGCGCGACTTCAGCTACACGCTGACGGGCAGCACGCTCACACTGCGGGCGGATCCTGCCGCGGTGAAGGGTAGCCAGACGGCGATCACGCTCGGCGTGCGTGATGAGTTGAGCGAGGGACAGGCGGGCACAATCACCCTGCGCGTCGTGGCCTCGACCCGGCCACTCGCGCGGCCGGCGCCGGACAGGGCTGTGACACCCCGCGGTGAGACGACGACGATCGACGTGCTCGCGAACGATGCTGCGGCGAACCCCTTCCCGGGCCAGCCCCTCTCGGTCGTCGCGATCCGGGGCCTCGACGGCGGAACGCTCCCCGAGGGAGTCTCGGTCGTGCCGAGCGCAGACCGCAGCCGCCTCACCGTGTCGGTGTCGGGGTCCGCGGCCCCGACAGACACCCAGCTGCAGTACCAGGTCGCGGATGCCACGGGCGACCCCAGCCGGTACATGTGGGGCACGGTCACAATCTCGGTCCAGGACGTGCCCGACACGCCGGCCGCGCCGAGCCGCGCGGGCGGTCACACCAACGGTGCGCTGACCCTGCGCATCACGCCGCCCGCCTTCAACAACTCTCCCATCACCTCATTCGAGGTCGTGAGCGACAGCAATGGCGGCTACCGCAAGAACTGTGGCCTTGAGCAGCTGTGCACCCTGAGCGACCTGCAGGTCGGGGTCTCCTATGAGTTCCGTGTCATCGCAACGAACTCCCTCGGTGCCTCCGAGGCGAGTCCCGCGAGCGTGCCACTGCGGGTCGACTACCTGCCGGCGGCGCCGACGGATGTCACGGCGCGCGCGAGCGGCGGTGCGGAAGGTGAACTCACGATCTCCTGGTCTCGCGTGCCAGACCCCTCGCCCGGCACTCCCGTCTCCGGCTACACGGTGCGCATCTCTGGGCCGGGTGTCGGCCAGACCGACATCGCGACGACATCCACGAGCCTCACGACGACGGTCGGCAGGCTCGTGCAGGCGGGACAGGCGTATCAGGTCGTCGTCTTCGCCCGGAACGGCGCGCAGGCGACGACGGAGGAGTGGAACCACTCCTCGCCCGTCGCCGTGACGGCCGTCGGGGCACCGCCCGCCGTGCCCGTCGCGGCACGGCTCACCGGCACGGAGGGACACATCGCCGTGACCTGGACGGGCGCCGGCTGGAACGGGGCTCGCGCCGGCACCTATCACGTCGCGCGCTTCAGCGGCGGCAGTGCGCCGCCCGCGGCATGCACGCCCGGCTCCTACCCGGGACGCATCGCGGCGGATGTCGCGAGCGGATGGGTCGACACGAGTGCGATCGACGGCGTCCAGTACACCTATGCCGTCTACTCCGACAACGGGCTCTTCTGCACCGTGAGTGTCTCGGGTGCCGTCGAGAGCAAGCGAGAGCCGGGACAGGCCTCCGTCGACCTCGTGATCGAGCACTCGACGGGCGGATACCACGACGTGCGCGTACGCAGCCTCTCGGCACTTCGTCCTGCCGCCCGCTACGAGGTCATGATCGGCGGCAACGGCGCCTGGCGCCCCGTCGCCCGCGGCGACTTCGTGACCTCGCCCGCCCTGTCCACCGTCTACGGGCAGCCCGTCACGGTGCAAGTGAGGGCCTGCAGGGATGACAGCGCAGACCTGTGTGGCGCGGCATCCGCCCCCCAGCAGTTGACGCCCGTTGCCACGCGAGCGAGCGTGCTCAGCTGTATCGCGGGCGAAGCCTTCACGCCCAACCCGCCGGCCAACGTGGCGGGCTTCGGCGCGCCGAGCTACCGTGTGCAGTTCCGCACGCCTGGAGGCATCTGGTTGGGGGCATGGCAGGCCTGGACGCCCGAGATGGCCGTGCCCGAGAACTCGACGGCACTGCGTATCAAGGCGACGGTCGGCGGGTACCAGGACCCAGAATATGGGGAGACCGAGTGCGAGGTTCCGCCCCCGCCACCGCCCCCGGTGACCGAGCCGGGCGACAGCGAAGAATGACATCGAGTACGGCGCGAGTGACCACGGCACGACGAGAGGCAACAGCATGACAATGACACCCGAACAGGCCGCCTGGTTCTCCGACATCTTCAACCGGCTCGTCTCCAACGTCGAGCAGGTGCTGCTCGGCAAGACCTTCGTGATCAAGCTCTCCTTCACCTCGCTCCTCAGCGAGGGCCACCTCCTGCTCGAGGACTTCCCCGGCACGGGCAAGACCTCCCTCGCCCGCGCGATCGCGCAGAGCGTGCAGGGCAGCAGCAACCGGGTGCAGTTCACGCCCGACCTCCTCCCCGGTGACATCACGGGCGTGAGCATCTACGACCAGCGCTCGGGCGACTTCGAGTTCCACCAGGGACCCGTCTTCGCGAACATCGTGCTGGCCGACGAGATCAACCGGGCGAGCCCGAAGACCCAGGCGGCACTCCTCGAGGTAATGGAGGAGGGACGCGTCACGGTCGACGGCGTCACGCATCCGGTGGGCGCGCCCTTCATGGTCATCGCGACGCAGAACCCCGTTGAGCAGGCCGGCACCTACCGCCTGCCGGAGGCACAGCTCGACCGCTTCCTCATGAAGACCTCGATCGGCTACCCCGACCACGCTTCGACGCTCCGCATCCTCGAGGGGGCCGGCGTCAAGGCGCACGACACGATCGTGCCCGCGATCGTTCCCGCCGCGACGATCGTGGAGATGGCGGCGCTCGCCCGCACGGTGCACGTCGACCCCTCCGTCAACGACTACGTCTCCCGGCTCGTCGACGCGACCCGCTCGGCCGATGAGGTGCGGCTCGGCGCGAGCGTGCGCGGCGCCCTCGCCCTCATCCGCGCCGCGAAGACACTCGCGGCCGCCGCAGCGCGGCACTACGTGATTCCCGACGACATCAAGGCACTCGCTGAGCCCGTGCTCGCGCACCGCCTCGTGCTCGACCCCGAAGCCGAGTTCGACGGGGTCACCCCCTCGAGCGTCATGAGCCAGATCCTCATGGAGACCTCGCCGCCCAGCGACAGGCAGGCCGTGTGACGCCCGAACGCCGACAGAGCGACGAGCCCCGACCCGCGACGCGTCCCGGCGCGCTCAAGCCTGGGGCATCCCGTACCGCGCTGACGCGCAGCGCCGCGCGCGCAAGGACGCGCACGAGCGTCACAAGCGCGACGCGGCGCCCTGAGGGGCTCGGTACGACCGCCAACACCGTGACCAATACCCGTTCGCGGCTTGTGGGCAATCGCGACGGCATCCTCGCCGACCTCATCGTCGTGGCCGTGCGCGCCCTCAGGAGTGTGAGCGGGTGGATCGGGGTGATCGCGGCGCGCGTGGGTGCCGTCGTGACGCCGCTCGGGTGGAGCCTCGCGATCGTGACGGTCGCGGCCTTCGTCTTCGGGTACGTGCTGCGATGGCCGGAGCTCCTTGCGGTCGCCTACAGCTCGCTCGTGCTCGTGCTGATCGCCGTCATCTACCTCGTCGGCCGCAACGCCTTCACGATCGAGCTCTCGATTCCGCACAGCCGCGTCGTGGTCGGCGATCCCGCCTCCGCGCGCCTCACGATCGAGAATCCCAGTCGCCGCCGCGCCTTCGGCGTCAAGGCTGAGGTGCCGATTGGCCCCGGGCTCGCCGAGTTCGCCCTCCCCGGCCTGTCATCGGGCGAGCGTTTCGAGCACGAGTTCGCAATCCCCACCGCCCGCCGCGGGAGGCTTCCCGTGGGGCCCGTGCGCACCGTGCGCGCAGACCCCATCGGACTCGTGCGGCGCGAGATCTCCTGGACCGACGTGCACGAGCTCTATGTGCATCCGCGCACGACCGCGATCCCCAGCACGAGCACGGGCATGATCCGCGACCTGGAGGGCAACCCCACGCGGGACGTCACGAACAGCGACGTCTCCTTCCATGCGCTCCGCGAATACGCGCCGGGAGATGAGCGGCGCTACATCCACTGGAAGAGCACGGCCAAGACCGGCACGCACATGGTGCGGCAGTTCGAGGAGACCCGCCGCAGCCATCTCGTCATCGCCCTCAGCCTCGCGGAGCGTGACTACGCAAATGACGAGGAATTCGAGATGGCGGTAAGCGTCGCCGGTTCGCTCGGCATCCGCGCCATCCGCGACGTGCGCAACATCTCGGTCGTCGTCGGCGCCACGACACCCGAGTTCGCCAAACAGAAGGTCTTCGCGGTGCGCTCACTCAGCACCCTCAACCCGGGGCGCCTGCTCGATGACCTCGCCCTCGTCGAGCGAGACGCGGCATCCCTCGGCCTTGTCGACATCGCGCGTGTCACCGCGGAGCAGGTCGCGGGCGTGTCAGTTGCGTTCCTGATCTGCGGTTCGGTGCCCACGCCGGGCGAGCTTCGCACGGCGTCGACACGGTTTCCTCCCGGCGTCGAGGTCGTGGCCATCGTCTGCGACCCCGAGACCGTCCCAGGGCTCCGCAGAGTGCCGGGGCTCAGCGTGCTGACGATCGGATACCTGGAAGACCTCAAGCGCAGCCTTGCACGGTCGGCGGCAGCATGATGCAGCGCGGCCAGAACTCGAGCGGATTCGTCGCGACATCAACGACCTTCGTCATCGTCGCGACGGTCATCGCCGCGACGGCATTCTGGCCGATCTACCAGCACCAGCAGTTCCTCATCATGGCGGCGGTCACGATCCTCGCCGCAAGCGCCATCGCCCTCGTTGGTGCGCGATTCCGGTGGCCCGGCCCCGTGCTCGTGGTAGCGACGGTGCTCGCATATCTCCTCCTGGGAGTGCCTCTCGCGATTCCCTCGAGTGCGCTCTTCGGCGTCCTGCCGACGGGGGAGGGGCTACTCGAGCTCGTGAGGGCCGCGGCCCTGGGCTGGAGGCAGCTCCTCACGATCGCACTGCCGGTCGGGGCATACCAGTCGCTCCTCGTGCCGGCGTTCCTGCTCATCCTCGTCGCGGTCGTCATCGCGGTGACGGTCGCCGTGAGGTTCGAGTGGGGCGAGTTCGCTGCGCTCGCGCCCACGGTCGTGCTCGTGCTCGGCCTCGCATTCGGGCCGCGAGATGCCCCCGCGGCGGTCGCGCTCACGCTCCTCTACCTCGTCGTCGTGCTCGGTTGGCTGAGCTGGCGGCGATGGCACCGGCGTCGCGAGGGCATCCGTGCGCTCGCCTCCGCGACGACGCATGGGAGCGGATCACTCGAAACCCTCGCGGCACTGCGCACCGCCGCATCCGCCATCGTCATCTCCGCCGTCGCCGTCACGATCGGCGGAACCTCGGCAGCCGTCTCGGCTCCGGAGGGGGAGCGGGCGGTGTTCCGCGACATCGTCGAGCAACCCTTCGACCCGCGGGCGCACGGGAGCCCGCTGAGCGCGTTCCGCAAGTATCACCAGCCGGCGCTTGCCGACTCGGCGATGTTCTCCGTCACGAACCTGCCCGAGGGGGCGCGCATCCGATTGGCGACCCTCGACACCTACGACGGCGTCGTCTTCAGCGTCGGAAGCGACGCCGTGACGAGCGAGTCGGGCTCCTTCACACGGCTCCCGACGGCGATCCCGCGAGACGCCTCGGCAGGCGAAGCGGCGAGCGTGGATGTGCAGGTGAGCGGGTATCGGGGCATCTGGGTTCCCACCGTCGGCCTGCTCACCTCGATCGAGTTCGGCGGGAGCAACGCGGCCGAGCTGCGCGACTCCTTCTTCTTCAACGAGACGGGACGCTCCGGGGTCGTGCTCGAGGGCCTGGATGCCGGCGACCGTTACCAGCTTGATCTCCGGCTCCCGGACGAGCCCGATGATCTCAGTCGCCTCATCCCGGGCACGGCAGCCGTGCCCGAACCGGCCGTCGTGCCGGAGGAACTGACGATCGTGCTCGACGACTGGGTGCGCGACGCCGAGTCGGCTGGCGAACGACTCGACGCGATGCTCGATGCACTCGCGGCGGAGGGGTATGTCAGCCACGGTGTGGCCGACGACGAGCCGCTCAGCAGGTCTGGGCACGGCATCGACCGCATCCAGGAGCTCCTGACCGAGCCGCGCATGATCGGCGACGAGGAGCAGTATTCTGTCGTGGCCGCGCTCATGGCCCGCGCGATCGGCTTCCCCTCGCGAGTGGTCTTCGGCTTCGCCCCCGAGAGTAGCGGCGAAGATGCGGCCATCGTGCGGGGTTCGGATGTCTCGGCCTGGATCGAGGTCGACACCGCCCAGTACGGCTGGGTCGCGATCGATCCGACGCCGCCAGTGCGAGAGATCCCCGATGAGGAGCCCGAGGAGCCCGCCGTCGTCGCGCGACCGCAGAGTCCCGTGCCGCCGCCCGCCGTCGAAGCAGACCCCCGGCGCGACCAGGTTCCACTCGAGGCCAGCCCCGACGACGATCCCGCCGAGGATCCCCTCATGGCCGTCCTCCTCGCCGCGCTCAAGGTGCTCGCGTGGGTCGCGGGCGTGCTGCTCGTCCTGCTTTCGCCGTTCCTCGCCGTCCTCCTTGCGAAGGCGCGCCGCCGGTACCTGCGCCACCGGGCAGCATCCGCCGCGGCCCGCGTCAGCGGCGGGTGGCGCGAGTTCGAGGACATCGTTGTCGACTATGGCTATGCCGTGCCGAAGTCGGCGACCCGCAGTGAGGTTGCCGAGACCGTCGGCGGAGTGCAGCCGCTCGTGCTGGCATCCGTCGCCGACCGTGCTGTGTTCGCGCCCGAGCGGGTGGACGACGACGAGGCGAGACAGGTGTGGCTCGCGGTCCGCGATCTCGAGGAGGGGATCGCCTCGTCCCGCACCCGCTGGGAACGGTTCAAGGCGACAGTCTCGCTCCGATCGCTCGCTGGCTATAGTCTCAAGGAATTGTTTTCCCGAGAGAGACGCCTCACATGACGTGCAATCACTGCGGCACCGCGCTGCCGCGCGGGGCGATCTTCTGTGGCGAGTGCGGTCGTCGTGTGAGCGCCCCCGCTGACGCGATCACGCCCCCGCCACCCGCCGAGGAATCGGGGCAGGCACCCACCCCGCAGGCGGCAACGCCCACGGCAGAGGCAGGTCTTGTGCCGCCGCCGCCCACGCCACAGCGCGACGCCGCATCCGCAAGCCAGGGATGGTCCCTCTCGGCCGAGGCTGAGGCGGCGGTCGATGCCGCATCGGCGGCTGCGACCGAGACGTCGCCCGACGAAGTGACGGGTGATGCCAGACCCGAGCCACCTGCTCCCGCTCCCGCGCCTGTCGTGAGGAACCCGCTCACCTGTCAGCAGTGCGGCAGCCAGATGGGACCCGGCGACATCTTCTGCGGGGAATGCGGCTCTGTCTCGAAGTCCGTCACCGCCGCCTTCACGGGGGTCATCGACACGCGTCGCGCCGAGCCTGCGCCGGCTGCCCCCAGCATGCCGCCCAGCACGTCACCCGAACTCGTGGCTCCCGGCGTTCCAGCCGCTGCGACTCCTCTCCCGACCATGCCGGTCTTCGTGCAGTCGCCTCCCGGTGCCCGGCCCGAACAGGTGGAGGATGCGGTGCCGTCGTCGCCCGTGCCGTCGTCGCCTGTGCCGTCGTCGCCTGTGCCGTCGCCGCCTGTGGATGAGAGCTCAGCTCCGACGAGTGTCGCCGATGCACAGCCCCCGGCCGAGCCCGCCGCGGAAGCGAGCTCGGCGGCTCCGGCCGTAGCGTCGCCCGTCGTGGAGCCGCCCCAGGCCGTATCGAGCACTCCTGTCGCACTTCCTCTCGTGAGCCCCGCGGCATCACGGCGCCCGGCCGCGCCCGTCACCTCAGCCGACGCAGACGATGAGGACGTCGAGGCGACCCGCATCGTGCACCGCCGCGGCGGGGAGCGGTTCGTGCTGCAGTTCAGCACGGGTGAAAGCGTGACCGTCTATGGCACCGGCCTGGTTGGTCGCAATCCGCGTCCTGAGCCGGGGGAGTTCTTCGACCAGCTCGTTCGCGTGCTCGACACGGGGCGCTCGGTGTCGAAGACGCACCTCGAGTTCGGCCAGGAGGCGGGAGTCTTCTGGATCAAGGACCGCTTCTCGGGCAACGGCACCGTGCTCAAGGAACCGGATGCCGCCCCTCGACGGTGCGAGGCAGACAAGCGGTACCGGGTCGTGCGCGGCAGCCGCGTCGAGATCGGCGAGCAGTTCTTCGTCGTGAGCTGATCCGCTCCTCCACCGCGCGCATCCGCGGCTCGGCTCCACGCTCTGCTCGGAGCGGGCCTTCGAGCGCGGCCACGAATGCTGTGCTCATGGGGTGATCGAACCCCGAGACATCGCCCTGCCGCGCCCGCCCCAGCCTCCCGAGCCCTACAGCTTCCCGGTGCTCGCGACACTCGCTCCTGTCGTCGCCTCGCTCGCGCTCTGGTTCTTCACACGCTCACCCTTCGCCCTCATGTTCGCTGTGCTGGGGCCACTCGTGGCGCTCGGCAGCCTCATCGATGCGCGGGTGCAGGGCCGGCGACGACTCCGGCGCGAGCTGCGGAGATTCGAGGCGGATGTCGCGGCAACGCGCCAGCGCATACTCGTGGAACACGACCGGCTCCGTGACGGCCTGCGGCGAAGCCTGCGCGCCGCGAGTTCCCTGCTTCCCGCCGCGCTGCATGATGCGGAGCGCTGGCGCTTGGTCGCAGGGGAAATGCCCATCGTCCTGGGCTTCGGGGAGCGGGCGAGTGGCATCCGCGTGACGGGAGAGGCCGCGGGCGTGAGTGAGGTGCAGCACGCGCCTGTCGGGCGCCGGTGGCTGCGGCGGCGAGTCACGGCGCACGGCCAGCACGACGAGGGCCGCCTCGCGCTCGTGTCGCTCCGAGAGGAGGCCGCGAGGCTGCAGGGTGCGCCGGTCTCGGTCGATGCGCGGCTTGGCATCGGCATCTGCGGCTCGCGTGTGCCGGCCCGTGCGGTTGCGCGAGCCGTCGCCGTGCAGTTGGCCGATTCACTCCCGCCCTCGCTCTTCGAACTCCGCGGTGGCTTTGAGGCGTGGCATCGTGCGCTCCCGCATTTCGTCGCGAGTGAAGGCCACGATGGGCTGCGGCTCGATTTCCTCGCTCCGCCGCAGCGGCCGGGCGATGCGCCCGTTCGCATCCCCGTCGTCGTCGCCGACTCGATCGAGCAGCTGCCCCGCGAATGCCGCGTCGGCATCGAGGTCTCGGGCGGCGAACTCCGGATGCTGCGACATCCGCAGCTCGGAGTCTTGAACGCCGACGGGGTGCCCCTCGTGCCGCGCACCATGAGGGCCGACTTCGTCTCGGCGGTCGATGCGGCCCGCTTCGCCGCGACACTCATGGCAGCCGCCGAGGAGGAGGGCCTCGCCGTCGGTGGGGGAGCGGTGCCGGATTCCGTCGAGCTCGCTGCGCTGTGGACAATGTCGGCGGCGGCGGCGGGGACCTCGACCTCCGGCACCGGGCGGGGATCGCTCGCCGCGACGTTCCTCGCGGGTGCCGCAGGCCGTGTCACGATCGATCTCGTCGCGGACGGCCCACACGCCGTCGTCGGCGGCACGACAGGGAGCGGCAAGAGTGAGCTGCTCATCGCTTGGATCCTCTCGATGGCGCGCCAACGTTCGCCAGAGGAGGTCAGCTTCCTGCTCGTCGATTTCAAGGGCGGCTCGAGCTTCGTGGGCGTCGACACGCTGCCCCACAGCGTGGGCCTTCTCACGGACCTCGACCATGCAGCGGCCGAACGTGCCCTCGAGAGCCTGAGGGCGGAGGTGCGACACCGCGAACACGTGCTTGCGCGCACGGGAGCCCGGTCGATCGACGAGCTGGGCCCCGAGGTGGCACTGCCACGCCTCGTCGTCGTTGTCGACGAGTTCGCCGCCATGGTCGCCGACTTTCCCGAGCTCCAGCCGGTGTTCGCCGACATCGCCGCGCGTGGCCGATCCCTCGGGATGCACCTGATCCTGTGCACGCAGCGGCCCGGCGGCGTCGTACGCGACGCGATCTTGGCCAACTGTGCCCTGCGACTGTCACTCCGCGTCAACAACAGCCAGGACAGTGTGGCGGTAGTCGGCACGGATGCCGCCGCGTCGCTCCCGCGCCATCCGGTCGGCCGATGCCTTGTGAGCGTCGCGGGCGACGAGCCGGTGCTGACGCAGGTGGCGCTCGCGTCACAGGAACTCGTGCGGAGCCTCGGTGAGCGGTGGGAGGGAACGGCTCGGCCACGCCGGCCGTGGCTGCCTCCGCTTCCCGCCCGCATCGCGTGGGACGATGTGCTGACGACGCAAGAAGTCTCCGCCTCGGCAGGCCCGGCCATCCCGTTCGGGCTCACAGACCTGCCGGAGGAGCAACGCCAGCCCATTGCCAAGTGGTGCCCCACTGAGCATGGCAATCTGCTGGTGCTCGGGGGCCGAGGCTCGGGAAAGTCAGCGGCGCTCGCCGCCGTGGCCGCAGGTGCGAGGGAGTCCGGACTGCAGCTCGTGCACATCGGATCCGATGTCGAACTCGCGTGGGACCAGCTCAGCGCTCTCCGGGATGGTGCAGCCGAGCACCGTGGTGAGCGGCACCGGATCCTCGTGCTCGATGACCTCGACGGCCTCGTGGCCCGCTTCCCCGACAGCCACGCGGGGGCGTTCCTGGATCTTGTCGCAATGGTGCTGCGCGATGGCTCAGCGACGGCGACGCACTGCGCC
Source organism: Salinibacterium sp. GXW1014 (assembly GCF_044769865.1). NCBI lineage: Bacteria > Bacillati > Actinomycetota > Actinomycetes > Micrococcales > Microbacteriaceae > Salinibacterium > Salinibacterium sp. GXW1014. Next base: position 121,801 of record NZ_JBIZWA010000001.1, on the reverse strand, counting down.
GTCGCGGCGCAGCGGCTGACTCCCTCGATGCAGGCCCTCGCATCCCTCTTCGACTCCCGACTGCTCCTGCGACTCCCGTCGCGGCAGGAACACGTCATGGCGGGCGGCGACGGCGCCCATCACGATGGCTCGGCGCCGGCGGGGCGTGGACGCTGGCGCGGTGCGCAGGTGCAGGTCGCCCTCGCGCCCAATGCGCTCGTCGTGCCGCCGTTCCGGACTCGTGTGCCCTGCGGGCTGGGAGAGGGCGACGGAGTATCCGCCGTGGTGACGACGCGACGAACGGCGATCGCAGGATTGGCACGCGGTGCGGGACGCGCCCTGTGCTCGCCCCAGGAGGCGACGTCGCTCTGGGCGCAGGGCGAGCATCCGCTTGCCCTCGGGGATCCCGCGGAATGGCAGGCGGCATGGTCAGCGTTCCCGAGCGCTCGGCTGAAGGGCACCGTGCTCTTCGATCGGTGCACGGTCTCGGAATTTCGCCTCGTCTCCAGTCAGTCTCTCCTGCCGCCGCCCCTCTCGGGACGGCCCGGCGGCGCGTGGGCGCTCGATCCAGACGGCACCGCGCGGAGGGTCCAGATCCCGGACCGCGTTAGTTGACAAACTCAATGATTGAAAATACCGTGTGAATCCCGACCATGGCGGTCGGGGCGTTAGCGTGTGGGGCGCGAATACGCCATGCCCGAAGGGTGGGATTCAATGCTGAATCAGGGGATCGGCTCGTGGTTGGAACGGCGGAGGAACAAGTCCGGAGAGAAGCCGGCGATCGTCTTCGCCGGTCACAGCACGACCTACCTTGAGTTGATTGCGCGGGTCGAGCGGCTTGCAGTCGCTCTGCGCGACCGCGGCGTCAATCGTGGTGACCGGGTGGCCTATTTCGGTGAGAACCACATTGCCTTCATCGAGACCCTCTTCGCGACGACCCTCCTGGGCGCCGTCTTCGTGCCGCTCAATGCACGACTCGCGGCCCCCGAGCTGCGTTTCGGCCTGAATGACTCCGGCAGCACGATCCTCGTTCACCCGGAGACTCTCGACGCGGTCGCGGCGCGGGGCGTCGCAGCCTCACCCGTGACCCACCGCATCACGGTCAACGACAACGGCCTCGGCACCCCCATCACCGCGTCGCTGCCGACGCTCGATGACGCGACGGGCGACGCCACAGGAGAATCCGCGCGCGTCGTCGTCGAGGAGTTCGAGTCGCTCATCGACGCTGCAACACCCGAGCGCATCGACGTTCCCGTCTCGCTCGATGACGCAGCGATCATCCTCTACACCTCCGGCACGACGGGCAACCCGAAGGGCGCGCTCCTCACGCACGGCAACCTCACGTGGAACGCACTCAACGTGCTCGTCGACTACGACTACCGCAGCGACGAGGTCGCGCTCATGATCTCCCCGCTGTTCCACGTCGCCTCGCTCGGCATGGGCCTGCTGCCGACCCTCCTGAAGGGCGGCACCCTGGTCCTCGAGCCGAGGTTCGACCCGAGCCGGGTGCTCGCGGCGATCGAGAAGCACCGCGTCACGAGCATGAGCGGCGTGCCCACGACCTACCAGCTGCTGTGCGAGCACCCCGACTGGGAATCCACCGATCTCTCGTCCCTGCGGCAGCTCACCTGCGGCGGCTCAGCCGTCTCCCTCCGCGTGATCGACGCCTACGAGGAACGCGGCCTCGCCTTCTCGGGCGGCTACGGCATGACCGAGACGGCCCCCGGGGTCACGAGCATCCCCGCGGCACGCAGCCGGGCGAAGGCGGGCAGCGCGGGCCTTCCGCACTTCTTCACCGACATCCGCATCATCGACGAGAACGGCGCCGAGGTCGCGGGAGAGGAGCCGGGCGAGATCCAGGTGTCGGGCCCCAATGTCATCCGCGAGTACTGGAACAGGCCGGATGCCACGGCCGAGGCCTATGCCGACGGCACCTGGTTCCGCACGGGTGACATCGGCTACCGCGACGGTGATGGCTTCCTCACGATCTCCGACCGGCTCAAGGACATGATCATCTCCGGCGGCGAGAACATCTATCCGGCGCAGGTGGAGCAGGCCATCCGCGAGCTGGATGCCGTCGCCGACGTCGCGGTCATCGGCGTGCCCGACGACAAGTGGGGCGAGGTGCCGTGGGCGATCGTGAGCCTGCGGTCGGGCCGTGAGCTGGGCGAGGAGGCCGTGCGTGACTACCTGCAGGGGCGGGTTGCGCGCTACAAGGTGCCGAAGAACGTGGTCTTCGTCGAGGAGTTCCCACGCACCGCGAGCGGCAAGATCCGCAAGGCCGACCTGCGGCAGCGTTACGGAAGGTAGCGCGTCGCTACCGGCCCGCCGCCAGCGTCGTAGGCTGTTCGTGTGAACCTCGAACACCGCTACGCCGTCACCGTCGAGTGGACCGGGAATCGGGGCTCCGGCACGAGCCACTACCGCGCGTACGGTCGTGACCATGTCGTGGGCGCGGCGGGCAAGCATGACATCGAGGGCTCCTCTGACCGCACCTTCCACGGCGACGCGGACCGTTGGAACCCCGAGGAGATGCTGCTCGCGGCACTCAGCCAGTGCCACATGCTGAGCTACCTGCACGTGGCCTCTGCGGCGGGAGTCATCGTGACGGCATACACGGATGCGGCCGTGGGCATGATGCGGCAGACGGATGACGGCGGCGGCTCCTTCATCTCGGCCACCCTGAGGCCGGTGGTGACGGTCGCGAGTGCCGACATGGTGGCGGCGGCGAACGCGGCACACGCGGAGGCAGCACGCAAATGCTTCATCGCCTCGTCGGTCAACTTTCCCGTCGGGCACGAGCCGAGCACTGTCGTGGTGGGTTCGTGAGGGCGGCGCGGCGGCTCGCCCTCGTGGCGACCCTCTCGGCCACTGCCATCCTGCTCGCTGGCTGCCAGACCCCTCCCGAGCCTGACGAGAACGCCCCCGGCTGCGCGCCGGAGAACGCCTCGCTCGGGGTGTCGGCGGAGGGCGAACTCTTCTTGCGCCCCGAGGTCTCCTTCGACACCCCACTGCGCCCCCTGACGACCGAGCGACTCGTGCTCGTCGAGGGTGATGGCCGCGTCGCGGTGCCTGGTTCCCTCGTCACGGTCGAATTCGTCGCCTTCAATGGCGCGACGGGCGAGCCCGTCGAGGCCTCGGGATACGGCGCCGCGGGGGTGGGTCACACCGTGATTCCCCTCGACCTGAGCTCCGCCACGCCCGGTGTGCGGCGCGCCCTGCTGTGTTCGACGGCGGGCTCGCGTGTTGCTGCCGTCGTGCATCCGGAGGATGCCGTGGGGCAGCGGCTCGTGCCCGGCCTCGGTGCCGACGACCCGCTCGTCTACGTCTTCGATATCGTCTCGGTGGCGGCCGAGGTCGCCGACGGGGAACCCCAGGAGATCGATCCCGCCCTTCCCACGGTCGACGATTCGCTCGGCGTGCCCGTCGTGACGGTGCCCGACGTGCCCGCGCCGACCGAACTCGTCTCGGTTCCGGCGCTGCTGGGCGACGGCCCCGTCGTGAGGGCGGGCGCGGATGTCACGATCCGCTACCGCTCCGTGCTCTGGCGCAACGGCCTGACGGTCGAGGAGAACTGGAGTGCCCTGCGCCCTGAGCGCATCGCCCTGTCGGAGTTGCTGCCAGGTGTCGAGCAGGGACTCATCGGCGCGTCGGTCGGCTCCCGCGTCGTCATCGTCGTCCCTCCCTCGCTCGGCTATGGTCCCGGCGGCGATGTGGCATCGTCGGTCACGGGCACCGACACCCTCGTGTGGGTCGTCGACGTGCTCGCGACCACCTAGCATCCGTCTACTGACCAGTCCGGGAGGGCCATAGTGCGTCGTGTCATCATCCTCGGTTCGACCGGCTCGATCGGTGTGCAGGCACTCGACGTCATCGCGGCGAATCGCGAGCGTTTCGAGGTCGTCGGCCTGACGGCAGGCAGCAATGCCGAGGCGCTCGCCGAGCAGGCGCGACGCTTCGGCGTGTCGCAGACGGCGCTGGGCGCTGACGACTCGGTGCGGCTCGTGGAATCGGTGCAGGCTGACGTCGTGCTCAACGGCATCACGGGCTCGGTCGGCCTCGGCCCCACGCTGGCGGCCCTGCGCTCGGGCGCCTCGCTCGCCCTCGCGAACAAGGAGAGCCTCATCGTTGGTGGGTCGCTGGTGACGGATGCCGCGGCACCGGGCCAGATCGTGCCGGTCGACTCCGAGCACTCCGCGATCGCCCAGGCCCTCGCCTCGGGAACCCGCGCCGAGGTGCGGCGCCTCGTCTTGACGGCATCCGGCGGACCGTTCCGCGGCCGCACCCGCGAGGAGCTGACGTCAGTGACTCCGGCCGAGGCGCTCGCGCATCCGACCTGGGACATGGGCCTCGTCGTCACGACGAACTCCTCGACTCTCGTGAACAAGGGGCTCGAGGTGATCGAGGCGCACCTGCTGTTCGATGTGCCCTTCGATGACATCGAAGTGACGGTGCATCCGCAGTCGATCGTGCACTCCATGGTCGAGTTCGTCGACGGCTCAACGATCGCCCAGGCCTCGCCGCCCGACATGAGGCTGCCGATCTCGCTCGGCCTCGACTGGCCGCACCGCGTGCCGGGTGTCGGCGTGCCGCTCGACTGGACGACGGCGCAGCAGTGGACCTTCGAGCCGCTCGACTCGGTCGCCTTCCCGGCCGTCGAGCTGGCGAAGCGCGTCGGTCGCGCGGGCAGCACCTATCCCGCCGTGTTCAACGCGGCGAACGAGCAGGCCGTGCAGGCCTTCCACGCGGGAGCGATCGGCTATCTCGACATCCTCGACGTCGTCGAGCGCGTGGTCGACGAGCACGAGCCGCGGGAGATGTCGCTCGAGGGCGTGCTCGAGGCGGAGCGTGCCGCCCGCGAGAGTGCCGACCGCCTCATAGCGCGGCGCTGAGAGCCCCGGCCCTCAACAGCTTCAGGCTCAGCCATTCCCCTTGCCGTTGTTGCCTGGGCCGCCCTTGTTCCCGGGCCCCTTACCGCCCGGTTCCTCGGGCTTCCCGGGCTTATCGGGTTTCTCCTTCCCGGGGCCCTTCGGCTCGTCCTCGCCACTTCCCGGCTGCGGTTCAGGCTGAGGCTCGGGTTCGGGTTGCTGCGCCGCGATGATCGCGTCCACCTCTTTGCGCACGTGCGCGATGGCCGCCGCGATGGCGTCGTGGCGCGCCTGCGTGACGTGCCCTCGCGCGAGGGCGTCGCCGAGGTCGACCTCGAGTGCGTCGAGCGCGCCGAGCACGGTCGCGTAGTCGGCGGATGCCGCGGCCGCGGTGGCGCCCAGTACCCGCTCCTGGAGGCGCTCCGCCGCCGCGTGGGAGTAGTCGCCCTCCGTGGCGCAGCCGGAGAGTCCAAGGCTCGCTGCGAGGCAGAGTGCCGTTGCGGCGACGATGGTGCGCATGCGAGTCACGGCTCGACGCTCCTCTGCAGTTGCTCAAGGCTCTCGCCGAGTTCGCCCTCCACAGCGGGGTAGGAGGGAGAGATCGGGTCTGCGGTTCTCGACTGGAGGGCGACGGCAACCACCGTCACCACGATGATGAGGGCGGCGACGATGGCGACCCACAGCAGCATCCGGCGACGCTGGCTCGGGCGCGTTGCATCCCTCGCCTCCGGCTTCTCGCCGGCGTGCTCGGGCTTCGTCGAATCGCCGGCGTGCTCGGGCTTGGTTGCATCGCCGACATCCTGCGTCGTCGTCTCGGCGACAGGGAATGGCAGGGTCGGATCGACGGATGCCGCGGGGTGCAGGGGCTGGGTCGCCTCCGCCAACGGGCGTGACGCAAGCTGTGAGAGCCGCTCCGCCGCATCGAGCCCACTGAGTCGTTGCTCCGGATCACGCGCCGTCATGAGGCTCAGCACCTCGGTCCATTCGGCGTCGAGTCCCGCCGGCATATGGGGATCCCGATGGATCCGGGCGGCCATGGACTCTGCGGCGGATCCGGGGAACGCGCGCTCGCCCGTGAGCGCTTCGAGTAACACGAGCCCGAGCGAGTAGAAGTCGCTTGCGCCCGTGAGGGGCGCGCCGAGTGCCTGCTCGGGCGAGAAGTACCCGGCGCTGCCGAGCACGGTGCCGGTCGCCGTGAGCCGGGCCCCGTCGACGATGCGGGCGATGCCGAAGTCGGCGAGTTTGGCGGGCGCGCCGGTCACCTCGCCGTCGCGCCGCGGGAGCAGGATGTTGCCCGGCTTAACGTCGCGGTGCACAACCGCGCGGGAGTGCGTGTAGGTGAGTGCCTCCGCGAGGTGCCGGCCGATCACGGCGACCTCGGTCGGCGGCAGGGGGCCCTCCATGAGCCGAGTGCGCAGGTCTTGGCCGTCGATCAGTTCCATGACGAGGAAGGCGCAGTCGGCCTCCTCGTCGGTCGCGGCGTCGAACAGGGTGACGAGGCCCGGGTGGCTGAGGCTCGCGAGCAGTTGCACCTCCTCGCGGTGGCGCGCGAGACCCTCCGCATCGGTGAGGCCGTTCGCGAGCACCTTCACGGCGACTTCTCGCCCCAGCGCCTCATCCGTGGCACGGTGCACGGTCGACATCCCGCCCCGGCCCAGCTCTTGGGAGAGGCGGTATCGGCCGCCGAGAAGGTGCTCGTCGGCTCGCAGCGTCGTCACGTCTCAACTCCTCATGCTGGCTCTCTGGGTCATGCTAACCCCGTCGCGCGACGGCCCACAGGGGCACAGCTCGGGCGGGCAGAGGGGCGGGTATCCTCGGACAGTGGAATCCGTCTTGCTCTACATCGTGGGCGTCATCGTCATCGTCGTCGGCCTGGCGCTGTCGATCGCGCTGCACGAGGTGGGGCACCTGGTGCCGGCCAAGCTCTTCGGTGTGCGCGTCGGCCAGTACATGATCGGCTTCGGCCCGACCCTGTGGTCCCGGCGCCGCGGCGAGACCGAATACGGCATCAAGGCGATCCCGCTCGGCGGCTACATCTCGATGTCGGGCATGTACCCGCCCGCGGCAAAGGGCGGTCGTGCGCGCGAGGCGAGCACTGGCTTCTTCCAGACCCTCGTGCAGGACGCGCGCGTCGCGAGTGCCGAGACGATCGCGCCGGGAGAGGATGCCCGCGCCTTCTATCGCCTGCCCGTCTGGAAGCGCATCATCATCATGCTGGGCGGGCCCTTCATGAACCTCCTGATCGCCCTCGTGCTCTTCATGGTCGTGCTGTCGGCTTTCGGCGTGCAGCAGCCCAGCACGACAATCGGTTCGGTCGCGGAGTGCATGGTTCCCGCCGGCTCAGCCCTGGACGAGTGCGATCCCGATGCGCCGACGGCCCCAGCGGCCGAGGCGGGCGTGCTCCCCGGCGACCGGATGCTGAGCGTCGGGGGCACCCCCGTGACCTCCTGGGAGGAGGGGAGCGCGATCTTCCGCGAATCGCCGGGCGAGACGCTCGAGCTCGTCGTCGAGAGGGACGGTGAGCGGGAGACCCTCCAGATCACTCCGTACCTCAATGAGCGCTACGTCTTCGATGAGGATGGCATGGCCGTCGAGGGTGCCGACGGCGAGCTGCTGACGGAGGAGGTCGGCATGGTCGGCATCACCGCCGCCTACGAGCTTGTGCGCCAGCCCGTCACGGCCGCGTTCCCCCAGGTGTGGAACAACACGGTCGCGGTGGCGCAGGTCATCCTGAACCTGCCGCAGCGGCTCGTCGATGTCGCGGAGGCGGCCTTCGGTCCGGAGGAGCGGGACCCCAACGGGCCGCTCTCGGTCGTCGGCGTTGGTCGTATCGCGGGCGAGATCACGACGGTCGACACGATCCCCATCGTCGAGCGCGTGAGCTTCCTCATCGGCCTCGTCGCATCCGTCAACGTTGCCCTCTTCGTCTTCAATCTCGTGCCGCTCATGCCGCTCGACGGCGGCCATGTGTTGGGCGCGCTGTGGGAGGGCCTGCGTCGTCGCATCGCGAAGCTCTTCGGCCGCCGTGACCCGGGCCCGGTCGACACGGCGAAGCTCATTCCGCTCACGCTCACGGTCGTCGTACTCCTCGGCGGCATGAGCGCGCTGCTCATCTACGCCGACATCGTCAAGCCGATCACCCTCTTCTGATCACCGGTCTCTGAGGCGAGCCCGCGTAGACTTGCATCGTGGCTGCCATCAATCTCGGAATGCCGAGAATCCCCGAAGTACTCGCTCCCCGCCGCAAGACCCGCCAGCTCTCGGTGGGCAATGTGCTCGTGGGTGGCGATGCCCCCGTGAGCGTGCAGTCGATGACGACGACGCAGACCACCAACATCAACGCGACCCTCCAGCAGATCGCGGAGCTCACGGCCTCCGGCTGCGACATCGTGCGTGTGGCTGTGCCGCATCAGGACGACGCCGATGCGCTCAAGATCATCGCCAAGAAGAGCCAGATCCCGGTCATCGCCGACATCCACTTCCAGCCGCGCTACGTCTACGCCGCGATCGAGGCGGGCGTGGGCGCAGTGCGCGTCAATCCCGGCAACATCAAGAAGTTCGACGACCAGGTCGCGCAGATCGCCAAGGAGGCGAAGGATGCCGGCGTGAGCATCCGCATCGGCGTCAACGCCGGTTCGCTCGACCCGCGCTTGCTGCAGAAGTACGGCAAGGCCACCCCGGAGGCGCTCGTGGAGAGCGCCGTGTGGGAGGCGAGCCTCTTCGAGGAGCACGACTTCCACGACTTCAAGATCTCGGTCAAGCACAATGACCCGATCGTCATGGTCAAGGCCTACCGGCTCCTCGCCGAGCGCGGCGACTGGCCTCTCCACCTCGGCGTCACGGAGGCCGGTCCCGCCTTCCAGGGCACAATCAAGTCGGCGACCGCCTTCGGCATCCTGCTCTCGGAGGGCATCGGCGACACGATTCGTGTCTCACTCAGCGCCCCTCCCGTCGAGGAGGTCAAGGTCGGCCTGCAGATCCTGCAGTCGCTCAACCTGCGCGAGCGCAAGCTCGAGATCGTCTCCTGCCCCAGCTGCGGCCGCGCCCAGGTTGACGTCTACTCCCTCGCGGATGAGGTGACGGAGGGGCTCAAGCACGTGACGGTGCCGCTGCGCGTCGCGGTCATGGGCTGCGTCGTCAACGGACCGGGTGAAGCTCGCGAGGCCGACCTGGGTGTCGCATCCGGCAACGGCAAGGGCCAGATCTTCGTCAAGGGCGAGGTCATCAAGACCGTGCCCGAGTCGGAGATCGTGGCGACGCTGATCCAGGAGGCCGCGCGCCTCGCGGAGGACATGCCCGGCGAACTCGGCTCGCCGGAGGTCGTCACCGTCTAGCGGGCATCGCCATTCAGGCGACGTCCAGCTACTTCGGAGGCGTCCCGGCATAGCGTCAGGTCGTATGAGGACCAGCGCGAGTGCAGAGCAGACGATGGGTGGCAACGCCACATTCCGACACGGGAATACGTCCCTGCTCTCGGTGACGACGACGACGGCGCCCGTTGTCGTGACCTCCGAGGAGATCGATGACCGCCTGAGCGCGTCGTTGCGCCGGCTGCGCCTCCCGAAGGGGCTCCTGCAGCGCGTCGCCGGCGTGATGGAGCGTCGGCAGTGGGATTCGAGCATGACCTTCGTCGAGGCGGCGACGGATGCTGCGGCTCGCGCGCTCTCGGAGGCGAAGGTCGACCCCTCCGAGGTGGGGCTCATGATCAACACCTCGGTGACGCGAAAGCACCTCGAGCCCTCCGTCGCGGTCAGCATCCATCACGGGCTCGGCCTGCCGTCATCCGCCATGAACTTCGACATCACGAACGCGTGCCTCGGCTTCGTCAACGGCATGACGCTCGCGGCCCAGCTGATCGAGTCGGGGCAGATCAAGTACGCCGTGATCGTCGACGGGGAGGATGCCGACGAGCTGCACCTCAACACGCTCGAACGCCTCTCGGGGTCCGAGCTCACGAAGGACGAGTTCGTGGAGGAGTTCGCGAGTCTCACGCTCGGCTCCGGCGCCGCTGCGGCCGTCTTGGGGCCGAGTGACCTGCACCCGGAGGGGCACCGCATCCTGGGTGGCATCACGCGTTCCGCGACCCAGCACCACAACCTCTGCGTCGGCGACGTCAAGGGCATGTTCACGGATGCCAAGCGCCTGCTCGCGAGCGGAATGGAACTCGTCATGGACGCCTGGAACGAGGCCAAGCGCGACTGGGACTGGGGCCGCATGGACCGCTACATCACGCATCAGGTCTCGGCCGTGCACACGGGCGGCATCATCAAGGCGGCGGGGCTCGACCGTTCCCGCGTGCCCGTCACCTATCCCACGCTCGGCAATGTGGGTCCGGCGTCGCTGCCAATTACGCTCGCGATGGAGGCCCCCAAGCTCAAACGTGGCGACCGTGTGCTGTGCATGGGGGTCGGTTCCGGCCTCAACACCGCCATGACCGAGATCGCCTGGTGAGCGGCTCAGCGGTGGCGTCGCCCGCGACGCTCCCTCCCGCCGGCCTGCCGGGCCTCGGCGCCTCCTTCTCGCGGCTCGTCGAGGTGCCCTCGCACACGGGCGGCAGCCACACGTGGCACGTGCTCGACAACGGTGCCCACCTTGAGGCGCTGGGCAAGATGCCCGTTGGCACGATCCTGTGCGTGCACGGCAACCCCACCTGGTCATACCTGTGGCGTGACCTGGTGACGGCGACGACGGATGCCGCGGAGTCGGGTGCCACCCCATGGCGTGTCGTCGCGGTCGACCAGTTGGAGATGGGGTTCTCCGAGCGCACGGGCACGGTGCGACGCCTCGCCGATCGCGTCGAGGATCTTGGCGACCTCACCGACGCCCTCGGCCTCGAGGGCCCCGTCGTCACGCTCGGGCATGACTGGGGCGGCACGGTGTCGCTCGGCTGGGCGGTCGAGCACCCCGAGCAGCTCGCGGCCGTCATGTCGCTCAATACGGCCGTCCATCAGCCGGAGAACGCCCCCATCCCGGCGCCCCTGCGCTTCGCCCTCCAGCGTCCCGTGCGGCACGCCGGGACGGTGCAGGCGCCCGCCTTCCTCGAGGTCGCGCTCGGCCTCGCCCGTCCGCCTCTCTCGCGGCCCGTCCGTGCTGCCTTTGCCGCGCCCTACGACAGTGCGGAACGGCGCCGCGGAATCGGGGACTTCGTCGCCGACATCCCCGTCGACGCGAATCATCCGAGTTTCCCCGCGCTCGAGCGCATCGCCGAAGGGCTTCGGACGCTCGATGTTCCCGCCCTGCTGCTGTGGGGCCCGCGCGACCCGATCTTCAGCGACCGGTACCTCGCCGACCTCGTCGACCGGATGCCACACGCCGACGTGCACCGTTTCGAGGGCACGGGCCATCTCGTGGCGGAGGACGCCGACTATGTGTCGGCCGTGCTGCGCTGGCTCGAGGAGAAGGTGGCTCCGGCGCCGACACCGCAGGAGCAGCCAAAGCAGCAGGAGCCGGAGCACGAGCATCCGCCGCTCTGGTCCCGCCTCGACTACCTCCGCGACAGCGACGGCACCGCCCTCGTCGAGATGGCACCGCGCGGCCGCCGCACCCCGCGCGCCATCAGCTGGCGGATGCTCGCCCGCCGGGTGAACGAGCTCGCCGCCGGCCTCCTGGCGCACGGCGTGCGAAAGGGCGATCGTGTCTCGGTGCTCGTGCCCGCGGGCGCCGACCTGACCGCCGTGCTCTACGCGTGCCTGCGTATCGGTGCGATCGTCGTCGTGGCCGACGCGGGCCTCGGGGTTGCGGCACTCAGCAGGGCGGTGCGGGGTTCGTGGCCCGACCACGTCATCGGCATCCAGAAGGCGCTCGTCGCGGCGCGTGGTCTCGGCTGGCCGGGACAGAAGTTCTCGACGCGCAGGCTCGACGCTCCCGTCGCACGCGCACTCGGCGTCACCGCCTCGCTCACCGAACTCGCGGATGTGGGGCGTCGCGACCTCCAGCTGCCGGAGCCGCCCAGCCCTGACGACCCGGCCGCGATCCTCTTCACCTCGGGGTCGACGGGCCCGCCCAAGGGCGTCGCCTACACGCACCGCCAGCTCTCGGCGCTCACGGCGGTGTTGCGGGAGCAGTACCGGGTGACGCCAGGCACGGGCCTCGTCGCGGGCTTCGCCCCCTTTGCGCTGCTTGGCCCGGCCCTGGGAGCGACCTCGGTCACGCCCGACATGGATGTCACGGCGCCCTCGACCCTCACCGCGACCGCGATCGCCGACGCCGTCGCGGCCGTGGATGCGCGCATCGTCTTCGCTTCGCCAGCGGCGCTCGCGAACGTGCTGCAGACGGCCGAGCGACTGGAGTCCCGCCACCGTGAGGCACTCGGCGGGGTCACGACCCTCCTCTCGGCGGGCGCCCCGCTCTCCGCGAGCCTCCTGGAACGCGTGCAGCAGCTCGTGCCGGCCGCGAGCATCCACACCCCCTACGGCATGACGGAGGGACTCCTGCTCACCGACATCACGCTCGAGGGCATTCGCGAGGTGTCCGAGCTCGATGCTGCGGAACAGGGCGGAGTGTGCGTCGGGGTGCCCGCGGCATCCGCTCGCGTGCTCATCAGTCCGCTCGATGCTGAGGGCCGCGCGACCGGCGCCCCCGTCGACGTCCCGGGTGTGACGGGCGAGATCGTCGTCTCGGCGCCGCACCTGCGCGACCACTACGACCGGCTGTGGGCCACCCAGTCGGCGAGCGAGGCGCCGGATGCCACGGAGCCCGGCCGCTGGCACCGCACGGGCGATATCGGCCACCTCGACGCGGAGGGCCGGCTCTGGGTCGAGGGGCGCCTGCCCCACGTCATCGTCACGGTGGAGGGCGTCGTCACGCCCGTCGGCATCGAACAGCGGGCGGAACGCGTCGAGCAGCTCTCACGCGCCGCCGCCGTCGGCGTCGGACCGCGCGGAACCCAGCAGCTCGTCGTCGTCGCCGAGACCGATCCGCCATGCTACCGCCCCCGGGTCGCGAGCGCCGACCTCACACGCGCGGTGCGCGAGGCGGTCGGGCGACCCCTCGCGGCCGTGCTGCTCGTGCCGCACCTGCCCACCGACATCCGCCACAACTCCAAGATCGACCGCGCGGCGCTCGCCGAATGGGCGGGCGAGGTTCTGGCGGGCAAGCGGATGCGACGGCCCGCATGAGGGTGCTCGTCACGGGGGCGAGCGGCGCCCTCGGCGGTGACGTCGCCAAGGCGCTCCTGACGGCGGGCCATGACGTGCGCACCTTCCAGCGCCGACACCCGGGCATCGACGGTGTCGAGGACGTGCTCGGCAGCGTCACGGATGCCGCGTCACGCGACCGCGCGACCGAGGGAATGGATGCCGTCGTGCACCTCGCCGCGAAGGTCTCGATGGCGGGCGACCCCGCCGAGTTCGTGACCGTCAACGTCGAGGGCACGCGCGGGCTCCTCGACTCGGCCCGGCGCGCGGGCGTCTCACGCTTCGTGCACGTCTCCTCGCCCTCGGTTGCGCACGCTGGCGACGCCATCATGGGCGAGGGTGCCGAACCAGCCGATCCCGAGCGCGCGCACGGCGACTACGCCCGCACCAAGGCACGGGGTGAGCTGATCGCGCTCGCCGCCGATGCCCCGGGCTTCGCAGTCATCGTCGTGCGCCCCCACCTCGTGTGGGGTCCGGGCGACGAGCAACTCATCGGTCGCATCGTCGAGCGGGCGCGCCAGGGCAGGCTCCCGCTGCTGGGCTCGGGTGCCGCACTCATCGACACGACCTACCGCGACAACGCGACATCCGCTCTCCTGGCGGCGCTCGAGCGGGCGGAGGAGGCCCACGGGCGCTCCTTCGTCGTGACGAACGGGGAACCGCGCACGATCGCGGAGCTCTTCGACCGCATCTGCCGCGCCGCGGGCGTTGAGCCTCCCCGGTGGAGCGTGCCGCCGAGGCTGGCCCGCGCGGCCGGCGGCCTTGTCGAGGGCGTGTGGCGGGTGCGCCCGGGGGAGGACGAGCCGCCCATGACGCGCTTCCTCGCCGAGCAACTCTCGACCGCGCACTGGTTCGACCAGCGCGAGACCCGCGCCGCCCTCGGCTGGACGCCCCACATCTCACTCGACGAGGGCCTCGACCGCCTCGCCGCCTCCTACCGCGCCTGACGTTCCCAATTCAGGATCTGGCTTTCACAATTCAGGACTTGGCTTTCACAATTCAGGACTTGGCTTTCACAATTCAGGATGCTGGGCCCACCGTCCCGAATCGTGAGAGGGCGGCGGTAAGTTTGTAGTCGTGTCTACACGCCTCTCCCAACTCTTTGTCCGCACCCTCCGCGAGGACCCCGTCGACGCGGAGGTGACGAGCCACAGGCTCCTCGTCCGCGCTGGCTACATCCGACGCCAGGCCCCGGGGGTCTTCTCCTGGCTGCCGCTGGGCCTCAAGGTGCGCCGCAAGGTCGAGCAGGTCGTGCGCGAGGAGATGGAGGCGGCGGGCGCCCAGGAGGTGCTCTTCCCCGCACTCCTGCCGCGCGAGCCCTACGAGGCGACCGGTCGCTGGACCGAGTACGGCGACAACCTCTTCCGTCTCAAGGACCGCAAGGGCGCCGACTACCTGCTCGCGCCCACGCACGAGGAGGTCTTCACCCTCGCGGTCAAGGACCTCTACTCGAGTTACAAGGACCTGCCGCTCACGATCTTCCAGATCCAGGACAAGTACCGCGATGAGGCGCGCCCCCGCGCGGGCATTCTGCGCGGACGCGAGTTCTCGATGAAGGACGCGTACTCCTTCGACTACACCGACGAGGGGCTGGATGTCTCGTACCAGGCCCAGCGCGATGCCTACGAGCGCATCTTCGCGCGCCTGGGCCTCGAGGTCGTCATCGTGAAGGCGGATGCTGGCGCCATGGGTGGCTCGCGAAGCGAGGAGTTCCTTCACCCGACGCCCATCGGTGAGGACACCTTCGTGCGTTCGGCCGGCGGTTACGCGGCCAACGTCGAGGCCTTTGCGACGACGCCGCCCGAGCCGCTGCCCTTCGATGAGCACGGCACCCCGACCGTCTTCGATTCGCCCAACACGCCCACGATTGAGACGCTGGTCGCGCTCGTCAACGAGCAGCACCCGCGCGAGGACCGCCCCTGGACGGCCGCCGACACCCTGAAGAACGTCGTGCTGGCGCTCGTGTCGCCCGAGGGTGCGCGCGAGCTCGTTGTCGTGGGCCTCCCCGGCGACCGCGAGGTCGACCTGAAGCGCGCCGAGGCGGCGTTCGCGCCGGCCGAGGTGGAGGCGGCGACCGACGCCGACTTTGCCAAGAACCCCCTCCTCGTGCGCGGCTACATCGGCCCCTGGTCGGCCGAGGGACCCGTGCTGGGCGAGGCCTCGTTCACGGGCATCCGCTATCTTCTCGACCCCCGCGTTGTCGAGGGCACCCAGTGGGTCACGGGCGCGAACGAGTCCGAGAAGCACGTGCTGGGTCTCACAGCTGGCCGCGACTTCATCTCCGACGAGATCGTCGACATCGCCGAGGTGCGCGAGGGTGACGGAGCTCCGGATGGCTCGGGGCCCGTCGAGCTCGCCCGCGGCATGGAGCTCGGCCACGTGTTCCAGCTCGGCCGCAAGTATGCGGAGGCGCTTGGTCTCAAGGTGCTCGACGAGAACGGCAAGCTCGTGACGGTCACGATGGGCTCCTACGGCATCGGCGTCACGCGCGCCCTCGCCGCGATCGCGGAGCTCAACAACGACGGCCGCGGCCTCATCTGGCCACGCTCGGTCGCCCCCTTCGACGTGCATGTCGTCGCGGCGACGAAGGACGAGACCGTCTACGGCGTCGCCGAGCAGCTCGTCGCCGACCTCGAGGCGACGGGGGCCGACGTGCTCTTCGACGACCGCCTCAAGGTCTCACCTGGCGTCAAGTTCGGCGACGCGGAGCTCATCGGCGTGCCGATCATCGTCGTGGTCGGCAAGGGCGCTGCGGATGGCACGGTCGAGCTCTGGGACCGTCGCACGGGCGTCAAGACCCCCACCCCGATCGCGGAGCTCGTCGAGGCCTACAAGTCCCTCGACTGACCCTCTGTTCCACCGTGGGTTGAGTAGGCCCGCCAGGGCCGCATCGACACCGCACCGCTACGGTTCCCGTCCCGCGCTACAGCAATCGCTGTAGCGCGAGACGGAAACAGTAGCGCTGGCGACCCTGTCGCCCCCGTGGCGGTCCCCGCTAGGCTCGCGCCATGCTCGTCTTCAGGCGCTACCGGCGGATGCTCGTGCGCGCGTTCCAGGTCGCACTTGCCTCGGGCGTGGTGTTGGGCTTCGGTTTCGGGGGAGGGATGCTCGCCACGAACCCCGCCGGGTTCCTCGGGATCACCGTCCTGTTCATCGTCCTCTGCAGTCTGGTTGCTGTCGCGGCGCTGCTCGGTGCTTTCGCCGCCGTCTGGCTCGGTGACCGGCGCATCGAGCAGAGTCCCGGTCGTCGGGTCGCGCTGTCGGTCTTGGGTGCGGGCCTCGGGGTGGCTGTCCTGGCCACGATCCTCAGCCTTGTTGACGCCGTCACCTTCGGTGACCCCTCTGGCCTCTACCTCTCGGTGAGCGTGTTCTGCGCGGTCGTTGCCGCTGCGTGCGCGGGCTTCATGGCGTCCTTCGTGGAGTTCCCGGGCGCCGACAGTGCAGACGTCGACCATGACGCGACGGCTGAGGATGCGGCTGCCACGCCCACTCCGTGACCGCCAGCACCAGAACCATCCGGCCCCGACGCGACATCATCCACGGATGACTGGGTTTCGGACAAATGACTGCGCCGCGGCACGATCATCTGTCCGAAACCCAGTCATTCGTCGCAAAGGAGCGCGCCCGCGCGACCAGTCAGCGCCGCCGCGGCGCACGCGGCACCGCGACCGGCCCCGTGACCGTGTCGGCGTCCTGCCAGAACTCGACGTTCTTCAGCCCCGGCACCTGGTCCTGCGTGAAGACGGGGTCCTTGCCGGCGCGACGCTGTTCGCTGTAGTTGCGAAGCAGTTTGAGCACGATGCCGGAGAGCAGCCCGATCGCAACGAGGTTGACGAGGGCCATGACGCCCATCATCCCGTCGGCCATGGTCCAGATGAGCGAGGTGGATGCCACGGAGCCGCCGAGCACGGCGACGACAGCGAGCGCGCGGTAGCCCGTGAGCACCTTGGCGTTTGTCGTGATGAACTCGATGTTCGCCTCGCCGTAGTAGTAGTTGCCGAGGATGGAGCTGAAGGCGAGCAGGAAGATGATGACGCTCAGCAGCACGGATGCCCACGAGCCGAGGTTCGCGACCATGGCGTCCTGCGTCGTGCTGATGCCTTCTTCGAGCGAGCCGAGGTCGGGGTTCGACACGAGGATGATGAACGCCGTGATGGAGCAGACGAGGAAGGTGTCGAAGTAGACGCCGAGGGTCTGCACGAGGCCCTGCTTGACGGGGTGGGTCACGGCGGCGGATGCTCCCGCGTTGGGCGCCGATCCGAGGCCGGCCTCGTTGGAGAACATGCCGCGCTGCACCCCGGTCAGGATGATCGTGCCGATGAGTCCGCCCGCGACTTCCTGGAATCCGAAGGCACCCGCGAAGATCTGTCCGAACACGCGCGGCACCTCGCCGACGTTGAGGGCGACGATGACGATGCCGACGGCGAGGTAGATGAGCGCCATCGCCGGCACGACCGACTGGGTGACGGATGCGATGCGACGGATGCCGCCGAACACGACGAGCCCCGTCAACACTGCGAGGGCGACGCCGACGACCCAGGCGACGGCCGTCGTGTCGCCGCCGAAGGTTGAGGAGAAGCTCGCGCTGATGGTGTTGGCCTGCAGGGAGCTGAATGCGAAGGGGAAGCAGATGATGAGCACGACGGCGAAGAGGATGCCGGCCCAGCGGGCGCCGAGGCCGCGCTCGATGTAGTACGCCGGTCCGCCGCGGAATGCGTCGCGGTCCTTGACCTTGTAGAGCTGCCCCAGGGTCGACTCGACGAAGCTCGATGCGCCGCCGATGAAGGCCATCAGCCACATCCAGAACACCGCCCCCGGCCCGCCGACCGCGATGGCCGTGCCGACGCCCGCGATGTTGCCGACGCCGACGCGGGATGCTGCCGAGACCGTGAACGCCTGGAACGCGCTGATCGACTGCGCCTTGCCCGAGGCATCCGTCGGCGTCTTGTTGGTGAGGGTGCGGATCATGTCGGGGATCATGCGGAACTGCACGACGCCCGTGCGGATGGTGAAGTAGAGCCCCAGGCCGACGACGACTGGCAGCACGATCCACGTCCACAGTTGGCCGCCAGCGGCCCCGATGATCTCCTCGAGTGTGTCCATGCGGCAAACGCTAGTCACGCAGCACCCTCACCGGGAGGTCTCGGCGGATATTCACGCGAGTCTCCGGTACCGTAGTCGAGGACCTGCGTGGTGGTTGCGCGGGCGGAGAGCTGAATAGTGGAGGTCCTCGGTGGACATTGACCTGAGCGTGTTGCGACTGATGGAGCGCGAGCGCGAGATCCCCTTCGAGGAGCTTGTCCAGATCATCGAGCAGGCGATCCTCACGGCCTACCTCAAGCACACGGCACCAGCGGATGCCAAGACCGACGACCCGGGCCGCGCTCGCGTCGAGCTGAACCGCAAGACGGGCCACGTGAGTGTCTTCGTTCCCGAGTTCGACAACGACGGCAATGTGATCGGCGAGGCGGAGGACAGCCCGAGCGACTTCGGCCGCATCGCCGCCTTCGCGGCCAAGCAGGTCATCAACCAGCGGCTTCGGGACATTGCGGATGATGCGGTGCTCGGTGAGTTCAAGGCCCGCGAGGGCGACATCATCGCCGGTGTCGTGCAGCAGGGGCCGAACCCCCGCATGATCCACGTCGACCTCGGCACGATCGAGGCGATCCTGCCGCCCGAGGAGCAGGTGCCGGGCGAGGACTACGCCCACGGTTCGCGCCTCCGCGTCTATGTGACGAGCGTCAGCAAGGGGCTCAAGGGGCCGCAGATCACGGTCTCGCGCACGCACCCCTCGCTCGTGCGCAAGCTCTTCGCGCTTGAGGTCCCCGAGATTGCGAGCGGCATCGTCGAGATCGTCTCCCTCGCCCGCGAGGCGGGGCACCGCACGAAGATCGCGGTGAAGGCCAATGAGCCGGGCATCAACGCGAAGGGTGCCTGCATCGGCGAGTTGGGGCAGCGCGTCCGCGCCGTCACGGCGGAACTCAACAACGAGAAGATCGACATCGTCGACTTCTCGGAAGACCTCGCGACCTTCGTGTCGAATGCGCTCTCGCCCGCCAAGGTCAGTTCCGCCTTCGTGATCGACCAGGCGACGAAGGCGGTGCGGGCGCTCGTTCCCGACTACCAGCTCTCGCTGGCGATCGGCAAGGAGGGCCAGAACGCCCGCCTCGCCGCGAAGCTGACTGGCGCGCGCATCGACATCCAGCCGGACAGCATCCTCGAAGACTGAAGCCGGGGGAGCCACAGCCTCAAGGGGGTAGTATGGAACCCGTAAGAACGTGCCTCGGCTGCCGTGGGCGTGCTCCTGCTTCCTCCCTTGTGAGGTTCGTGGCGCGCGATGGCATCGTGGTGGCGGATGCTTCGGCTTCGCTTCCCGGCCGTGGTGCCTGGTTGCATCCCACTGTGGAATGCGTCGACAGTTCCCTCAAGCGCAGGGCCTTCGGGCGGGCGCTGAGGGCTGGCGGGGCACTCGATACATCCGGGGTCAAGCAGTCCGTCCTTGCACTTCACCAGTCGGAGCCTCCCCATGGGGCTCCCTAACGAAACGGCTGAACGAAACAGTGACACACAATGCGTGACAACTAATGAGCGGCTCGAAATGAGACCCGTACTCAAGTGATGGCCTGCTCCTGTCCGGAGTAGGCCCGAGACAGGAGAATTGTGGCGAAACCACGCGTGCACGAGATCGCGGCAGAACTCGGCATAGAAAGCAAGCAAGCACTCGAGAAGCTGAAGGAACTTGGCGAGTTCGTCAAGGGCCCATCCTCGAGCATCGAACCCCCAGTGGCCCGTAAGCTTCGGCAGGCATTCGAGGCGGAGGGCGTCAAGCCCCCGGCCAAGGACGCCGCGCCGAAGGCTGACTCCTCGGCCAAGCCGGCTGCGAGCAAGCCCGCCCCTGCGCCTGCTCCGGCTCCGGAGAAGCCAGCCGCCCCGGCGGCTGAGACCCCGGCGCCAGAGGCCCAGGCAGCACAGGCCCCGGCCAAGCCCGCTGCGGAGAAGCCCGACTCGGGTGCGACTCCGCCTGCGGGTGGTGCGCCCACCCCGGGTGCCCCGCGCCCCGGTGGTGCCCGCCCAGGCAATAACCCCTTCGCGAGCACGCAGGGCATGCAGCGCCCCGGCGCTCCGCGCCCGGGCACGCCGCGTCCCGGCAACAACCCCTACGCGAGCACGCAGGGTATGAACACCCGGCCGACGCCGGCGAACATCCCTCGTCCCGCGGCTCCCCGTCCCGGCAGCCCGCGTCCCGGCGCGCCGCGCCCGGCTGGCGCTGGTCGTCCCGGCGGTGCCGGTGGCTTCCGTCCCGGCGGCCCCGGTCGGCCCGGCGGTGCCGGTGGCTTCCGTCCCGGCGCTCCCGGTGGAGCTCCCGCTGGTGGCTTCGGCCCGCCCCGCCCGGGTGGCGGCGGCCGCGGTCGTGGTCCCGGTGGTGGCACGGCTGGTGCCTTCGGCCGCGGTGGCGGCAAGAGCAAGGCTCGCAAGTCGAAGCGTACGAAGCGGGCAGAGTTCGAGATGCGGGAGGCTCCGTCGCTCGGCGGCGTGAGTGTTCCCCGCGGTGACGGCAACACGGTCATCCGCCTGCGCCGCGGCGCCTCGATCACGGACTTCGCCGACAAGATCGATGCGAGCCCCGGCAACCTCGTGACGGTGCTGTTCCACCTCGGTGAGATGGCGACCGCGACGGAGTCGCTCGACGAGGCCACCTTCGAGGTGCTCGGCGAGGAGCTCGGCTACAAGATTCAGATCGTCTCGCCTGAGGACGAAGACCGCGAGCTGCTCGAGGGTTTCTCGATCGATCTCGACCAGGAGCTTGAAGACGAGAGCGACGAAGACCTCATGGCGCGACCCCCCGTGGTCACGGTCATGGGTCACGTCGACCACGGTAAGACGAAGCTGCTCGACGCGATCCGCAACACGAGCGTCGGCGCTGGTGAGGCCGGTGGCATCACGCAGCACATCGGTGCCTACCAGGTGCAGGCCGAGCACGAGGGTGTCGACCGCAAGATCACCTTCATCGACACACCCGGTCACGAGGCCTTCACCGCCATGCGTGCCCGTGGTGCGCAGGTCACCGACATCGCGATCCTCGTGGTCGCGGCCGACGACGGCATCATGCCGCAGACGGTTGAGGCCCTGAACCACGCGCAATCGGCCAATGTGCCGATCGTCGTCGCGGTCAACAAGGTCGACAAGGAGGGGGCAAACCCCGCCAAGGTGCGCCAGCAGCTCACCGAGTTCGGTCTGGTTGCCGAGGAGTATGGCGGCGACACGATGTTCGTCGACGTCTCGGCGCTCCAGCGCAAGGGCATCGACACGTTGCTCGACGCGGTGCTCCTGACGGCAGACGCGGGCCTCGACCTGCGTGCCAACCCGTCGAAGGATGCCCGCGGTGTTGCGATCGAGGCCAAGCTTGACAAGGGCCGTGGTGCGGTCGCGACCGTGCTCATCCAGTCGGGAACGCTCCGCGTTGGTGACCCCATCGTGGCGGGCACGGCCTATGGCCGCGTTCGTGCGATGTTCGATGAGAACGGCGAGAACGTGACTGAGGCCACCCCGGCCCGCCCTGTTGCGGTGCTCGGTCTCACCTCGGTACCTCGCGCCGGTGACACGTTCCTTGTCACGGACGATGACCGCACGGCCCGTCAGATCGCTGAGAAGCGTGAGGCGGTCGAGCGCAACGCGACGCTGGCTCGCAGCCGCAAGCGCCTCAGCCTTGAGGACTTCACGAAGGCCCTCGAAGATGGCAAGGTCGAGTCGCTCAACCTCATCATCAAGGGTGATGTCTCGGGTGCCGTTGAGGCCCTCGAGGAGTCGCTCATGGATATCGAGGTCGACGACTCGGTGCAGCTGCGCATCATCCACCGTGGTGTGGGTGCTGTCACGGAGAGCGACGTCAACCTGGCGACGATCGACAACGCGATCATCATCGGCTTCAACGTGCGCCCCGACCCGAAGGCACGCGAGCGTGCCACTCGCGAGGGTGTCGATGTGCGGTTCTACAACGTCATCTACAGCGCACTGGAGGATGTCGAGAGCTCGCTCAAGGGCATGCTCAAGCCGGAGTACGAAGAAGTTCAGTCGGGTGTCGCCGAGATCCGCGAGATCTTCCGCTCCTCGAAGTTCGGCAACATCGCCGGTGTCATCGTGCGGTCGGGAACGATCACGCGAAACGCCAAGGCACGCGTCATCCGCGAGGGTGTCGTCGTGGGCGACAACCTGGCGATCGAGTCGCTGCGTCGTTTCAAGGACGACGTCACCGAGGTCAAGACGGACTTCGAGGCCGGTATCGGTCTCGGCAAGTTCAACGACATCCAGATCGGTGACGAGATCGAGACGATCGAGATGAAGGAGAAGCCGCGGGCATAGGGCCCAGCGGCACGGTGGGTGCCGTCGACGAAGGTCGGCGGCACCCACTCACAGTCTTAGGAGAAGGCAATGGCTGACCCGACACGGGCCGCCCGCATGGCGGACCACATCAAGCAGATCGTGGCTCGACGTCTCGAGCGTGGCCTCCGCGACCCGCGGCTCGGCTTCGTGACGATCACGGATGTGCGGGTGACGGGCGACCTGCAGCACGCGAGCATCTTCTACACGGTCTATGGCTCCGACGAGGAGCGGGCCGATTCGGCTGCGGCCCTCAAGTCGGCGACGGGGATGCTGCGGAGTGAGGTCGGCAAGAACCTCACGTCGCGCCTCACCCCGACGATCGAGTTCATCGCGGATGCCCTCCCCGAGAACGCCAAGCACCTCGATGAGCTCCTCGCGGAGGCTCGCCGGCGCGACGAGGAGATTGAGCGCCAGAAGGCGACGGCGAAGTATGCGGGTGACGAGGATCCCTACGTCAAGCCCCGCGTCATCGACGAGGACGACGACGAGGAGCGCTAGCGCTCACGGCAGCTCGTAGCCGCCGTCGACCTGCACGAGCAGGCCGTCACGCAGGAGCCCCGCGAGCGCCCGCTCACGTTGCCCGGCATCCGCCCACAGTCCTGCGATCTCTGCGGGCGTGACGGGGACGTCTGCCGCGCGCACCTCGCGCATGATGAGGCCGCGCACCTGCCGGTCGCTGCCCTCGAATCGAGCCTGCGTTCGCACCTTGGGGCCGTCGTATTCGGGATAGCCCGCGGCACGCCACGCGCACTGCGCCGCGATCGGACACGCCTCGCAGAGCGGGCTTCGCGCCGTGCAGACGATCGCGCCGAGCTCCATCACGGCCGCGTTGGTGATGCGGGCGGCCGCGTCATCCGCCGGCAGGAGCGCATCCATGGCGGCGAGGTCCCTGCGCGTCGAGGGCGGGCCTGCCTGCGCCTTGCCATCGACGGCGCGCGCGATGACCCTTCGCACGTTGGTGTCGACGACCGGATGCCGGTGGCCATAGGCGAAGACGGCGACTGCCCGCGCCGTGTAGTCGCCGACGCCCGGGAGGGCGAGGAGCTCATCGACGTCCTCGGGCACGACACCGCCGTGCCGTTCGCTGATTGCCGTCGCGGCGGCGTGGAGGGCGAGCGCGCGGCGCGGGTAGCCGAGGCGGTCCCAGGCCCGCACGGCGTCTCCGGGCGGGGACGCGGCGAGGTCGGCGGGCGTCGGCCAGCGCTCGAGCCACTGGGCCAGTCGGGGGATGACCCGCGCAACCTGGGTCTGTTGCAGCATGATCTCGCTCACGAGCGTTCCCCACGCTGTGAACCCTGGTTCGCGCCACGGGAGGTCGCGGCCGTGCTCCTCGAACCATTCGTTCACGGCCCGGCTGATCGTCACCGCCCAAGCCTAGGCTGCTCGCGACATCCGGTGCTTGACTGGGCGCATGACCAACACCCTCGCTCGTGCCGCCGCCCGCTACGACCTGGGGGCGCTACACCGCGAACTCGTGGAGGAGCACGGGGGCGAGGTCGACGACAGCGTGCCGCAGCTGGCTGAGGCCGATCCGAATGCCTTTGGCATCGCCCTTGCTCTTCCTGACGGCGACGTGCGCTCGGTCGGCAACGCCCGCGACGAGTTCTCGATGCAGTCGGCGGTCAAGCCCTTCGTTTACGCGCTCGCGCTGCGCGACAACTACGACGCGGTGCACGAGGAGGTGGGCACGGAGCCGACGGGGGAGTCCTTCGATGCCGTGCTGCTGGAGGAGGACACCGGTCGGCCCCCGAACCCCATGGTGAACGCGGGCGCGATCTACACGGCGAACCTTGTCGAGGGTTCGGATGCCCGTGCCAAGCGCGAGCGCATCTTGGTGGGTCTCTCGGCGTTCGCGGGTCGCGAGCTCCGCGTCGACGAGGGCGTCGCTGAGGCGGAGCAGGAGAAAGGCGATCGCAACCGGGCGCTCGCGTACCTGATGCGCTCGATGGGCACGCTCGACCCCGGGGTGGATGAGGCACTCGAGGTGTACGCGGCAGCCTGTGCAGTCTTGGTCGATACCGAGGTGCTTGCCGTCATGGGGGCAACGCTCGCGTTCGGCGGGCGCAATCCGCGCACGGGGGAGCAGGTCGTCTCCCGGCGGGTCGTGACGGATGTGCTGAGCGTCATGGCTACCTGCGGCATGTATGACGGCTCGGGTCGTTGGCTGCGCAGGGTGGGCCTCCCCGCCAAGTCGGGCGTCGCGGGTGGCCTCGTGGCGTCGGTGCAGGGCGTCGCGGGTATCGGCGTCTACAGCCCGCCGCTCGACCCCGTCGGCAACAGTGTGCGGGGCGTGCGTGTGTGCGAGCGCCTCTCGGCTGACCTCGGCCTCCACGTCTTCGACCGGGAGCTCGACCCGTCCTGATCAGACGGCGACCGCGCTGAGTGTTTCCTCCGCCGTGAGGAAGTGCCCGCTCCCCTCGACCTCGTGCACGAGCTCGGCCAGTCGTGCGTTGATGGGTGCTTGCCTCCCGATGCGATGCGCCTCGGCAACGACGGCCCCGTTGAGGTAGTCGATCTCGCTCAACTGCCCGCGGCGGATGCTCTGCAGCGTCGAGCCCGGGTTCGGCACCTCGCCCAGGTAGTCGGCGATGAAGCGGGGGAGTGCCTCGGATGCCGCGGGCTCGGCATCCGCGATGCCCTCGAGCATCTCGTGCGTGACCCCGTTGACCTCCTCGAAGCGCACGCCGTCGGCGAGGGCGATGCGCACGGCCTCCCGCATGCTGAGCGCCATGATGCGGCGCAGCCCGTCGTGCGCGACGACCTCCTGCACGCTGAGGTTCGTGATGGCGGGCAGCGCGTTGACCTGGTTGATCACGAGCTTGGTCCAGCGTGCGCCCGCGAACCCTTCGACGACCGTCACGGGCAGCGCATCGCCGAGCACGGCCGCCGCGGCGTGGGCCGGCGCGGGGTCGCCCTCGAGCATCCCGAGCCAGGTGCCGGCCGGTGCCGTGACGACGACGTCGCCAGGGGAGCGGTAGGTCGCGGCGATGAGGGAGAGGGCACCGATCACGGGGGAGTCGGGCAGCAGCTGTTGCACGGCTTCGATGCCGCCGAGCCCGTTCTGCCACACCACGACGGGTACCCCGCCCAGGAGCTCTGCATTGGCGGCGACGGCGGCCGCGGCATCCATCGCCTTGGTGGCCACGATCGCCAGCTCGGGAACGCGCGTCAGCGCTTCGCCCGCCCCGACTCGGGCCGTGTGTTCGCCCCAGCCGCCGCTGAGCCGGATGCCGTGCTCGCGGATCGCCTCGAGCCCAGCCCCGCGGGCGGTCACCTCGACGTCGTGCCCTGCGCGGTCGAGCAGGGCGGCGATGGTTCCCCCCATGGCGCCTGCCCCGAGCACCGCGATCTGCATGCCCCAACCCTATTGCCGCCCGGGCCGCGGTGCCGCCGGGTAGCGTGGTCTCCCGTGATGAGCAACGCCCCCGATACTCCGCGCTCCGGCATCCTCCTCGTCGACAAGCCCCAGGGCATCACGAGTCACGACGCGGTCTCGCGCACCCGGCGCCTCGCCGGCACCAAGAAGGTGGGCCACGCGGGCACGCTCGACCCCATGGCGACGGGCCTGCTCATGCTCGGCATCGGCAGCTCGACGCGCCTCTTGACCTTCCTCGTGGGCCTCGACAAGGAGTACACCGCGACCATCCGGCTGGGCGCCTCGACGACGACGGACGACGCCGAGGGCGAGACGATCGCGACGACGGATGCCACGGGCCTCGACCCGGCCCGCATCGCGGAGGGCATCGCCAGGCTCACGGGCCCCATCGAGCAGGTGCCGAGCACGGTCAGCGCGATCAAGGTGAACGGCAAGCGCGCCTACGCGCTGGCGCGGGCTGGCGAGGAGGTTGAGCTCAAGGCGAGGGGCGTCACGATCTTCGCCTTCGAAGTGCTCGGCGAACCCCGCCCAGCGGGCCAGGCGCTCGACCTCGACGTGCGCGTCGTGTGTTCCTCGGGCACCTACATCCGCGCCCTCGCCCGCGACCTCGGCGGCGACCTCGGCGTCGGCGGGCACCTCACGGCCCTGCGCCGCACGCGGGTGGGGCCCTTCTCGGTCGCCGATGCCCTCGTGCTGCCCGAGCGCGGCGTCGAACTCGACATCGCGCCCCTCCTGCGCGAGGCAGCGGATGTCGCGGCCACCCTCTTCCCGACGATTGACGCCGACGCCGACACCGTGCGCGCGCTCGAGAACGGGCAGCGGGTCGAGCTGCCAGGGGCCGAGACATCCGCTGATCCCGTCGCGGTCATCGCGCCTGACGGCCATCTCGTCGGCCTCGTGACGATCAAGGCGGGCCGGGCACGCGTGCTCGTGAACTTTCCGACCGGTGCCTGACGCCGGGCGAGCGCGCTCGCATCTGCAAGGATTGACGCATGGTTGAGTGGTTCACGGTCGTGCAGGTGGCGGTTGCGGTCGCCGCCGGGCTCTTCTGCCTCGTCGCGGGCCTCATGGGCCGGCTGCCCAACGACCTCACCCTCGGCGCAACCGCCGTCGTGTTCGTGTTCCTGCTCGGCCAGGTCGTTGTCGCGCTCATCGCGCCCGTCGTGGGCAATGTGGCGTCCGGCAGCCTGCTGGAGTTCTGGACCTACCTCGTCTCCGCCGTGCTGCTGCCGCCGCTCGCGGGCTTTTGGGCCCTCATCGAGCGCAATCGGTGGAGCAACGTGATCCTCGGTGTCGTGTGCCTGGCCGTCGCGGTCATGGTGTGGCGTATGAACGAGATCTGGTTCGTGCAGGTTGCCTGATTCCATCGCCTAAAGTTGGAGGGATGCCTCCTCACTCCTCTTCGCGCGCGGTCGGCGTCGGCCGCGTGCTCATCGCTGTCTACGGCATCCTCGCCCTTGCGGCGACGGCGCGTTCGGTGGTGCAGATCATCGAGCGCTTCGACGAGGCGCCGCTCGCCTACGTGCTCTCCGCCGTCTCCGCTGTCGTATACATCGCGGCAACCGCCGCACTCCTCGGGCGCGGGCGCACCTGGTATCTCGTGGCCCTCGTCGCGATCATCTTCGAGCTCGTTGGCGTGCTCGCGGTCGGCACGCTGAGCCTCACGATGCCGGAGCTCTTCGCACACCCCTCGGTCTGGTCGTGGTTCGGCGCCGGCTACGTGTTCATCCCGCTCGTGCTGCCGATCCTCGGTCTGATCTGGCTGGCGAAGCGCCGCGGTGACATCGAGACATCCGACGCGGTTGCGGTGGGCGACGCTGTGGGAGGTCGCTGACCATGGAGCGCTTCCGTTCCCTCGATGAGGTGCCGGCCGGCTTCGGCCCCAGTGCCGTCACGATCGGCAAGTTCGATGGTGTGCACGCGGGTCACCGTGCCGTCATCGGGGAGTTGCTGACGATGGCGGAGGCGCAGGGGCTCGTGCCGACGGTCGTGACCTTCGACCGGCATCCGCTCGCCCATCTCGACCCGGCTCGGGCTCCTGAGGCCCTCATCAGCACGGAGCAGAAGCTCGAACGACTCGAGGGCGCCGGCGTGCAGGCGACGCTGATCGTTGCCTTCGATGAGTCCTTCGCGGCGCAGACACCCGAGGAGTTTGTCGAGAACATCCTCGTGGGTGCGCTTGGCGCGCGTCTTGTCTTCGTTGGCAGTGATTTCCGCTACGGTCACCGTGGTGTGGGCACTGTCGAGACCCTGAAGCACGCAGGCCGCGTGCACGGCTTTGAGGTTCGCCTGGTCGATGACGTGCGCGCCGCCGAGGGTCGCCGGGCGTCGTCCACATGGATCCGGGAGGCGCTCGCGGCAGGCAACGTGCGAGAGGCGACCGAGGTGCTCGGCATGCAGCCCACGGTGCGCTCAGTTGTCGTCCCGGGCGAGAAGCGCGGGCGTGAGCTCGGCTTTCCCACGGCAAACCTGCGGCCGCGGCCCGAGGGCTTCATTCCCGCCGACGGTGTCTATGCGGGCTGGCTCACGGTTGACGGCACAACCTACCCTGCGGCGATCTCGATCGGCAACAATCCGACCTTCGAGGGTGTGCCGGAGCGGCAGGTCGAGGCCTACGTGCTCGACCAGGACATCGATCTCTATGGGCGCACGGTCGAGGTCACCTTCACCGAACGCCTGCGCGGCATGGTGAAGTACACGACGGTCGAGGCGCTCATCGACCAGCTACGCGATGACGTGGCTGACACGCGACGGGTGCTGGGCCTCCCGCACTCGTGACGCATCCGGCCACACCGCTGCCGCTCTGGGCCGGGCGCACGGCGGCACTCATCGGCATCCTGCTCGTCGCGTTCAACGTGCGCACGGCGGTCTCGGCGATCGCTCCCGTTGCGCTCGACATCGCCCAGGATGTGACGCTCGGCTCAATCCAGCTGGGCATTATCGGCACCGTCCCACCCATCGCCTTCGCTGCCTCGGCCCTCTTCGGGGCGGCGATCGCTCGGCGCTTCGGGGTGGAGCGGCTGCTCGCGGTGGCGATCATCGCGATGGTGCTCGGCCACGTGTTCCGTGCGGTGGCGCCGTCATTCTGGGTGTTGCTGCTCGGCACGATCGTCGCGCTCGCAGGCGCCGGCGTCGGCAACGTGCTGCTGCCGCCCCTCGTCAAGCGCTACTTTCCCGACCGCATCGGGTTGGTGACGGCGGTGTACGTCGGCATCGTGTCGGTCAGCGCGGCCGTGCCGTCGTCGATTGCTGCGCCGGTGACGGATGCCGCGGGCTGGCGCACCTCGCTCGCCGTCTGGGCTGTCTCGGCGCTCGTGTGCCTGCTGCCGTGGCTCGTGATCCTGCTCCGTCACCGTCGCGCATGCGCTGCCCAGTCTGACGCGCCGGCGCCGCCAGCTCCGCGGATCCCGGCGGGAATCTGGCGTTCCCGGGTCGCCTGGGCCGTCGCCCTGACCTTCTCGTTGTCGTCGGCACACGTGTACTCGGCGTTTGCATGGCTTCCGCTCCTCCTTGTCGAGAAGACGGGAGTGGGCGAGGCGGAGGCAGGGGCCATGCTGGGCGTGTATGCGCTCATCGGGCTTCCGGCGGCCCTCGTGATCCCGCCGCTCGCGAGCCGCCTGCGCAATGTTGGCGTGCTGCTGTACGCCGGAATCGTGTTCTTCCTGATCGGCTACGCAGGGCTGGTGTTCTTCCCGGTCGCCGCACCATGGCTGTGGGTTGTCGTCGCGGGTGCCGGGTCCATCACGTTCCCCTTGTCGCTCACCCTCGTGAACCTGCGCACGCGCACGCAGGCCGGCTCCGTCGCGCTGAGTGGCTTCGCGCAGGGCGTCGGCTACACGGTCGCGGCGCTCGGGCCCTTCCTGTTCGCCCTGCTTCATGATGTGAGCGGCGGATGGGACCTGCCGCTGTACTACCTCATGGCGACGGCGGTGCTCACGGCGGTTGTCGGTCGCCAACTGGGGCGCCCGACCATGCTCGAGGATGAACTCGAGGCGCGTGCGCTGGCAGCGCCCGCCTCAGGCGCGGTGGATGAGCGCCGCGGCGCCGATGAGGGGCCCCTCGCCTGAGAGCGCGGAGGGCGTCACGCGCACCTTCTCGACGAAGCTCCATCCGGTTCGCGGCAGCATCGCAGCCCTGATGTGGGTGAAGAGCTCTGGGGCCACGTGACTGAAGCCGCCGCCGATCGCGACGGCCTCGAGGTCGCAGAGGGCGGTCGCTGAGGCGATCGCGCGACCGAGCGCCGTGCCGGCCCGCTCGACGGCGGCACGGGCAACAGGGTCCCCGGCCGCATGGGCGGCCGCGAGGTCTTCTCCCGTGGCCCCCGTCCAGCCCTGGCGCTGGGCCCACTCGACCGTGCGCGGTCCTGATGCGATGGCCTCGAGGCATCCGGTGCCGCCACAGGCGCAGGGGTCGTCGAAGCCGCCGACCTCGAGGTGCCCGATGTGGCCTGCATTGCCGGTGGGGCCCTGGAAGGGGGTGCCGTCGACGATGAGTCCGCCGCCGACGCCCGTCGAGACGATCATGCCCATGCTGGTGCGGGTGCCGCGGGTGGCACCGACCCAGTGCTCGGCTAGAGCGATGCAGAGGCCGTCGATCGCGAGTCGCACGGGGGCATCAGGCACGAGGGCCTCGAGCTGTGCGCGGAGGGGGTGGTCGCGCCACGCGGGCACATTGAGCGGGCTGACACGGCCGGCATCCGCGTCGATCGGGCCGGCGCTGCCGATTCCCACGCCGACGATCTCGGCGTCGGCGGCGCTGGCGAGTGCCCGCATGCTGACAGATTCGACCGCATCGACGAGGGCGGCGGATGTCGCGTCCCGACCGGTCGCGGCCCGGTGCCGGCTGCCCGCCAGCACTGTGCCGCGCTCATCGACGAGTGCAGCCTCGACCTTGGTTCCTCCGAAGTCGACAGCGAGCGCGAGGGGCATGTGCCAAGGCTAGTGGCGGAGTGCCGCGAGGCGACTCTGCTCATATGAGCAGCGCTGGCTACGGATGTTGCCAAGCGCCGCAGCCGCACCTAGCCTTAGTAGCACCCCAGGTCGAGAGAGGCGGTGCCCGCGTGTCAGACGAACTCCTCATGGTGCGCGCCGCCGAGCTCTACTACGAAGACGGCAAGACCCAGGACGAGATCGGGGCGCTCCTGCGCACGACCCGCTGGAAGGTCGGCCGCCTGCTCGCCAAGGCGCGCGATCGCGGCATCGTGCGGATCGAGATCGTGCACCCGCGGGCTCGCCGCCTTAGCCTCGAGCGTCTCCTGCAGGAGCGATACGGTCTCTCCGATGCGATCGTCGTGCCTGCTGCCGATGACGCCGATGTGCAGGCGAGTGTTGCCCGCGCCGCGGCCGACTATCTGGCTGCCCTCCGACCCATTCCGCGCGTGCTCGGCATCAGCTGGGGTCGCACCCTCAGCGCTGTCGCTGACCGGCTGGCGCCCGGCTGGGCGAACGAGGTGCGCGTCGTGCAGATCAACGGCGGCATCTCCCTCAGCAGCGCCCCCGGGGCGGGAGCGGGCAGTGCTGCCTCGACCGCCGCCCTCATCGCGCACAAGGCCGGAGGTCAGGCGATCCTCCTCCCGAGCCCCGCCATCCTCGAGCACGCCGCCACGAAGGCCGCCATCGAGTCCGACCGCACCGTTGCAAACGTGCTCGAGCTCGCGAAGACCGCCACGGCGTTCCTCTTCAGCGCGGGCGTGGCAGACGGCAGTAGCGTGCTCGTCGAGAGCGGCTACCTGAGCGCAGCGGATGTCGACGAGCTCGTGCAGCAGGGCGCCGTCGGCGATGTCGTGGGCAGGTTCATCAACGCCGACGGCGAGATCGTCGACCCGGCCCTCGACGCCCGCACGGTCGGTGTGGGGCACGATGTGCTCCGCGAGGCGTCGACCTCGGTGCTCGTGATCGCGGGCAGGTCGAAGCATCCCGTGGCCAGGGCCGTTGTCTCAAGCGGCCTGTGCTCCGTCATCGTCACCGACGAGGAGACGGCCAGGGCACTCACGCAGGATTCGGCGCACGGCGCCGCTCACGGCACAGAACAAGGAGCATCCCATGTCGCCTGACAACACCTCGGTCGCACTCGCGCCCGCCGAGCGGGCCCTGCGTCTCATCGGCTCAGACCTCACGGAGTCGAGCCTCACGCGCTATCTCGACGGCATCCCGGGCATCGACGCAGTGGGCCTCGAGGCGAGGGCTGCCTCGCTCGGTTCGCGCTCGATCAAGACCACGTCGAAGGCCTGGGCGATCGACAAGATCATCTCCCTCATCGACCTGACGACCCTCGAGGGGGCCGACACCCCCGGCAAGGTGAGCTCCCTCGTCGCGAAGGCGATCACGCCAGACCCCGCCGAGCCGAGCACACCACGTGTCGCCGCCGTCTGCGTCTACGGCGACATGGTGGCGGATGCGGTCTCCGCGCTCGGCGCGCACCACGGCGACCCCGACGACGGTGGCATCGCGGTCGCCGCCGTTGCGACGGCGTTCCCCAGCGGTCGCTCCTCGCTCGCGATCAAGCTCGCCGACACGGCCGATGCGGTCGCGGCGGGGGCCGACGAGATCGACATGGTCATCGACCGCGGGGCGTTCCTCTCCGGGCGCTACGGTCTCGTCTTCGACCAGATCGTCGCCGTCAAGGAGGCCTGCCGCAAGCCCGACGGCAGCTACGCCTCGCTCAAGGTGATCCTCGAGACGGGCGAGCTCAACACCTACGACAACGTGCGCCGGGCATCCTGGCTCTCGATCCTCGCGGGCGGTGACTTCATCAAGACCAGCACGGGCAAGGTGCAGCCGGCGGCCACGCTGCCCATCACCGTCAGCATGCTCGAGGTCGTGCGCGACTGGCACCGCCTCACGGGCGAGAAGGTCGGCGTCAAGCCGGCCGGCGGCATCAGCACCACGAAGGACGCCATCAAGTACCTCGTGGCTGTCGCCGAGGTCGTGGGGGAGGAGTGGCTGCAGCCGCACCTGTTCCGCTTCGGGGCGTCCAGTCTGCTCAACGACGTGCTCCTGCAGCGCCAGAAGCTTTCCACCGGCCGCTACTCGGGCCCCGACTACGTCACCGTCGCTTAGGAGCGCACCATGTCATTCCTCGAATACGCACCGGCTCCCGAGTCGAAGGCGATCCTCAACCTGCGCGAGTCCTACGGGCTCTTCATCGACGGCGAGTTTGTCGACGGACGTGGCGACGGCTTCGCGACGATCTCTCCCGCGACGGAGGAGCACATCGCCGCCATCTCCAACGCCAACGCCGCGGATGTCGACCTCGCGGTCGCGGCGGCACGTCGCGCCTACGAGACAACCTGGTCGCGCCTGAGCGGCTCCGACCGCGGCAAGTACCTCTTCCGCATCGCGCGGCTCGTGCAGGAGCGCTCGCGCGAACTCGCGGTCGCCGAGAGCCTCGACAACGGCAAGCCGATCAAGGAGAGCCGTGACGTCGACGTGCCCCTCGTCGCCGCCTGGTTCTTCTACTACGCGGGCTGGACCGACAAGCTCGACCACGCGGGCATGGGCCCGAACCCGCGCTCGCTCGGCGTCGCGGCCCAGGTCATCCCGTGGAACTTCCCGCTGCTCATGCTCGCGTGGAAGATCGCCCCCGCACTCGCGGCGGGCAACACGGTCGTGATCAAGCCGGCCGAGACCACGCCGCTCTCGGCGCTCATCTTCGCCGAGATTCTCCAGCAGGCAGACCTGCCGAAGGGTGTCGTCAACATCATCACCGGCGCGGGAGACACGGGCGCGGCCCTCGTCAACCACCCCGACGTCAACAAGGTGGCGTTCACGGGGTCGACCGCCGTGGGCAGGGCAATCGCCCGGTCGACCGCCGGCACCGGCAAGAAGCTCACGCTCGAGCTGGGCGGCAAGGCGGCGAACATCGTCTTCGACGACGCCCCCATCGACGCCGCGATCGAGGGCATCGTCAACGGCATCTTCTTCAACCAGGGCCACGTGTGCTGCGCGGGCTCCCGCCTGCTGGTGCAGGAGAACATCCACGACGACGTCATCGAGCGTCTCAAGCAGCGCCTCTCAACCCTTCGGGTGGGCGACCCGCTCGACAAGAACACGGATGTCGGCGCCATCAACTCCCGCGAGCAGCTCGAACGCATCCGCGAGCTCAGCGCGATCGGCGAGCAGGAGGGTGCCGAGCGCTGGTCGCCCGCGTGCGAGCTGCCGCAGAAGGGTTTCTGGTTCGCGCCGACCATCTTCACGGGCGTCTCGCAGAGCCACCGCATCGCCCGCGACGAGATCTTCGGCCCGGTGCTCTCGGTGTTGACCTTCCGCACGCCCGCGGAGGCGATCGCGAAGGCCAACAACACGCCCTACGGCCTCTCCGCCGGCATCTGGAGCGAGAAGGGCAGCCGCATCCTCGCGGTTGCCGACAAGCTGCGCGCGGGCGTCGTCTGGGCGAACACCTTCAACCGCTTCGACCCCGCGAGCCCCTTCGGCGGCTACAAGGAGTCCGGCTACGGCCGCGAGGGTGGCCGCCACGGCCTCGCCGCATACCTCGAGTCCTCGGGATGGGATGCCTCCGTCGCGTCGCCCGAGCAGGCCCTGCCCGCCACCACGACCAAGAAGGGCGCCAAGTGATGTCGCACCTCACGATCCCCAAGACCTACAAGCTCTACATCGGCGGCAAGTTCCCCCGCAGCGAGTCGGGTCGCACCTACGAGGTCGCGACGGCGAAGGGCGAGTTCCTCGCGAATGCCGCCAAGGCCTCGCGCAAGGATGCCCGTGACGCGGTGGTCGCCGCGCGCAAGGCGCTCGACGGCTGGGCCGGCGCAACGGGCTACAACCGTGGCCAGGTGCTCTACCGCATCGCCGAGCTCCTCGAGGGGCGTCGCGCACAGTTCATCGACGAGGTTCGCCGCTCCGAGGGCGTGTCGGAGCGGGAGGCGGGCCGCCAGGTCGACGCCGCGATCGATACCTGGGTCTGGTACGCGGGCTGGGCCGACAAGTACGTGCAGGTCGCCGGCAACGGCAACCCCGTCAGCGGCCCCTACTTCAACCTCTCGACCCCCGAGCCGACCGGCGTCGTCGCGATCATCGCACCGCAGGAGTCCTCGCTCCTGGGCCTCGCGAGCGTGGTCGCCCCAGCGCTCGTGGCGGGCAACACGGTCGTCGTGGTCGCGAGCGAGCAGCATCCGCTCAGCGCCATCACGCTCTCGGAGGTGCTCGCGACGAGTGACGTGCCCGGTGGTGTCGTCAACGTGCTCACGGGCTCCGCGAGCGAGGTCGCCCCCTGGTTGGCGGGCCACGCCGACGTCAACGCGATCGACCTCGCGGGTGCGGGCAACCTCGACTGGGTGGACCTCGAGATCGCGGCGGCGGAGACGCTCATGCGCGTGCGTCGCCCCGAGGTCGGCGTGCCTGCCCCGTCGCTCGAGCGCGTCGTGTTCTTCACCGAGACGAAGACGGTCTGGCATACCAAATCGCTCATCTGAGTTCAGCCTCCTTACGGGTGCCACACAGGGCGCTTGCATAAGCCCCACGTAGCGTTGTCCCCTTGTTTTGGTCTCGGGGGTACAAGCAGGTGGGTCTCATGGATATTCGCGCGCGCAAAGACACTGCGCAGCGCTCGCTCTGGGCGGCGGTGGTTGCTGCGCTCTTCACGATGGTCGCGGTGCTCGGCGGTTCGAGCCCCGCTTCGGCAGCGGAAGAGGGCACCATCCACGCGCTCGCGAACCAGAGTCGCGCGTCCGCTGGCCTCGGCCCCCTCACGCTCAACGGCTCGCTCAGCCAGGTGGCCCTCGGGTGGGCGCAGCACATGGCGGCCACAGGCACCCTCGCCCACAACCCGTCCTACGCCTCGCAGATCCCGCCCGGCTGGCAGGCTGCTGGCGAGAACGTGGCGCAGGGCTATCCCAATGCGTCCGCCGTGCACTCCGGGTGGATGAACTCTCCCGGGCACCGGGCCAATATCCTCGGTGACTACACGGATATCGGCATCGCCCACATCGCCGCCGGCGGCACCACCTGGTCGGTGCAGGTGTTCGCGAAGTATCAGGGAGCCGCCGCGGCCGCGCCTGCCCCCGCTCCTGCGCCGGCCCCAGTACCGGCTCCCGCTCCAGCACCCGCTCCAGCGCCGGCTCCCGCCCCGGTCGAGCCTGCCCCTGCTCCCGTGGAAGAGGCCCCTGTCGAGGAGGCGCCTGCCGAGAAGGCGCCTGCCGAAGACGGGCCCGCCGCAGATGCGGACGCCGAGACGGAGGAAGAAGCCGCGAGCACGGCGGGCAAGGATGAGCCGCGCACGAGGAGCGACGATCGCGCGGACCGCCGCTCGACCAGTGAGGACGGCGCGTCGGGCGCCTACCCGCTCCTGGTCACTGGCGGCGTGCTGCTCGCCGCCCTTGCAGCGGGTGCCGTCGCCTGGGCGCGTGTTCGTCCCCCGAAGTGGGGCCAGGTCAAAAAGTAACAAAACGGTAACGGGGCCGTATATGGTGGGGGCACACCCCACACACCGTGGGGTCACCCGACCTCAGGAGATCGTCAATGGCGACAGTCCTCCTGCTCGCCCGGAGCAGGCGCGCACTCACCGCATCCGGCATCACGCTGGCCCTCGTGCTGGTGCTCGTGCTAGGCCCGGCGGCCACCAAGACCCAGGCGGCGAGCATGTTCGGCACCCTGCGGGCGCCAGGGGATCCCGCTTTCATCGCCGGTCACCGCGGCGACCGCGCTGAGGCACCTGAGAACACACTCCCCGCGGTGCAGCGCGCCTTTGAGGGCAACATGGTCTTCGTCGAGGTCGACGTGCGACTCAGCGCCGACGGCGTGCCAGTGCTCATCCACGATGAGACGGTCGACCGCACGACGAATGGCACGGGGCGCGTCGACTCGCTCACCCTGGCGGAACTGCGTCGGCTGGATGCAGGCTCCTGGTACTCGAGTGAGTACACGGGCGTCACGATTCCGACGCTCGACGAGTTCCTCGCGTTGCTCGCGACATCCCGCACCAAGGCGATGATCGAGCTCAAGGGGGTGTGGCCTGCCGAGGGTATCGCGGCGGTTGCCGCGCTCGTCTCCGAGCACGGCGTCGGCAACCGAACGGTTGCCGCGAGCTTCGAACCCGAGACGCTCCAGCAGCTCCTCGCGGGCGCGCCGGACATCCCGAGGCTCGTCCTCGCGAGGGAACTCCCGAAGGATGCCGTGGCTGAGGTGCACGCCCACCACGCGATCGCTCTCGTGACCAACCCCAAGGCGCTTGCCGTCGCCCCCGAGACAGTGCACCTGCTGCATGACGCAGGGCTCGGCATCCTGCTCTACACGCTCAACGAGCAGGAGAGCTGGGCCGAGGCGCTCGCGATGGGGGTCGACGGCATCATCACCGATACGCCCTCCTCGCTCGACGGCTGGCTCGCTGACACTGCACCGGGAACCTAGGGGATCACAGCGCCGCGGGCGTCTGGCGTTCTCCCAGCGAGTGGTTGCAGGATGTTCGGCAGCGGTGAGAGGACAGATTGATGGGCGAACAGCACGACCCGAAACGGAAGATCGCCTTCGTCGGCGACAGCATCACCGCGAACGGCGATTGGGATGCGTGGTTCCCTGACGCCGAGTCGACCAACTTCGCGGTTCCCGGGTACACGAGCGATGACGTGCTCGCCCAGATCGATGACATCGTGGCCGCGCAGCCCGAAGAGATCCTGATGCTGGTCGGCACGAACGACCTTGGCATGCGCCGTTCGGTGGAGCATCTCGTGCGCAATATTGAGGTTGCTCTCGTGCACCTGCGGCGGGAATTGCCCGGCGTGCGGCTGCTTCTCCAGTCGATCATGCCGAGGACGGCGGAGTTCGCGCCTGCGATCCAGGGCGCGAACATCCATCTCCGACAGTTCTGTTCCACGGTGCGCGCCCACTACCTCGACCTCTGGCCGAGCATGGCCACAGAGGAAGGTGCCCTGCGCTCGGAACTCACGGATGACGGCCTGCATCTCAGCCCGACGGGCTACGAGGTGTGGCTCGATGAGCTTCTCCCAGCGGTCGAGCGTCTCCGCGACCTGCCGCCCATGAGCCGGCCGATCCAGGCGATCAGGCTCAGCGAGCCCTCATAGCAAGCGGCCCCTCCTGGCACGTCAGAGACGGCCGATGAGGCGCCCGTAGAACTCGATTCCGCGCAGGAAGGTGTCGACGCGCATCCGCTCGTTCTTGGCGTGCAGGGTGCCCCGCTCCTCCTTTGACATCTCGAAGGGGCTGAAGCGGTAGACATGGTCGCTGATGCGCGTGAAGTGCCTGCTGTCGCTCGCGCCGAGCATGACGTAGGGCGTCACGATCGTGCCGGGGTAGGTCTCCTCGATTGAGTCCTTGACCGCCTGCCAGGCGGCACCGTTCGTCGGCGAGACGGGCGACGGCTCGGATGGGCCGTGCGCCTCGAGGCGCACGAGCGGGTCATCGATGGCGCGCCGCACGTGCTCCACGGCCTCAGCCACCGAGGAGCCGATCGCGATGCGGATGTTGACGGTCGCCGTGGCGCGTTCCGCGAGCGCATTGGCCGCCATCGCGCCATCAAGCTGCGTCACGACCTGCGTCGTGCGCACGATCGCGGCCGTCTCGTCACCAAGCCGCTTGAAGAGCAGCAGGAGCAGGGGCTTCGTGAGCCAGAGCTTGGTGAAGGCGAAGCGGAGCGGGTTGCGCGCGTGGGCCCCGAGGGTTCGGATCATCTCGAGGTTCGTGGGAGTGAAGCCAGCGCGGAAGGGGCGCTTGTTGAGGGCGACGATGGCGCGCGCCAGGCGAGCCGTCGCCGCGAGCCGCGGGGGAGTGGAGGCGTGGCCCCCCTGCTGCTCCACTGTCAGCACGAGCGACATGATGCCCTTCTCAGCGACGCCCACGACCGCGATGGGGTCGTCCACTCCGGGAAAGATCCCCTCGACGACAGCGCCGCCTTCGTCGCTCACGAGCCGCGGGCGCACACCGCGGGACTCCAAGAGGTCCACGACGCGCGCGGCCCCATCACCCGCAGTCTCCTCGTTATGCCCGAAGCACAGGTAGATGTCGTGGAGCGGACGGAATCCCTCCGCGAGCGCCCCCTCGACCGCCTCCAGGATGGCGACCATGCTGCCCTTGTCATCGAGGGTTCCCCGGCCCCAGATGAGCCGCTGGCCGCCCTCCTCGACGATCTCTCCCGAGAAGGGCGGATGTCGCCACCCCTCGTCGCTCGCGGCGACGACGTCGTAGTGGGCCATGAGCACGGATGGAGCGCCTTCCTCGCGCCCGGCCCAGCGATACAGCATCGAGTGGCCCGCGACCAGCTCGCGGTCGAGATGCTCGTGCGTGAGCGGGTACAGCCCGGGAAGGACATCGATCAGGCGGCGGAACTGCTCCCAGTCGACCTCCGCCTCATCGAGGTGCGACACGGTGGGAATGCGGATGAGTGACTGCAGGCGAGAGACAGCGGCTGCGGCATCCGGTGCGGTGTAGGTGCTCACGAGCCGACTCTATTGGGGCTGCCAGCAGTCCCAGTGAAGGCGAAGCGTGTCGTGCTAAGCCTGCAGGGCAGACCCGCACGGTTCAAGGAGGCAGCATGCGATCGATCTGGATGGATGAGACCCGGCCGACCGTCTCACCCCACGCGACGCCGCTCCCCGAGGGGGCACACTATGACGTCGCTGTCATCGGGGCGGGCCTCACGGGGCTCACGACCGCACTGCTGCTTGCCCGCGCCGGCCTCGCGGTCGGCGTGCTCGAGGCGCGCCATATCGGCGCCGTGACGACGGGAAACACGACGGCCAAGCTCTCCCTCCTGCAGGGCAGTCGGCTCTCGACCGTGCTGAAGCACCGCACGAGGGAGCAGGCGGAGGCCTACGTCGCGGGGAACCGCGAGGGCCGCGAGTGGCTCCTGCGCTACTGCGAGGCGCACGATGTGCCGGTGCAGGTGCGGGATGCCGTGACCTATGCGACGACCGCGAAGGGCGCACGGAAGGTGCGCGAGGAGTTCAGGGCTGCGCTCAGCCTCGGCCTGCCGGTGACGGCGGACGGGGGAGAGGAGCTGCCGTTCGACACGACCGCCGTCATGCGGCTCGCCGACCAAGTGCAGTTCGACCCCATGAACGTGCTCGACGAACTCGCAGCAGACACGGTCGCCCACGGCGGCGTCATCCATGAGGGAGTGCGTGTGACCTCGATGTCGGCGGGCCCCTCTGTGCGCTTGAGTACTTCGGCGGGGGAGGTCACGGCGGGACGCATCGTCGTCGCGACGGGATTCCCGATCTTCGACCGCGGCCTCTACTTCGCCAAGCTCAAGCCGCAACGCTCCTATGCCCTCGCCTACCGTGTGCCCGGTGACATCCCCAAGGCCATGTACCTCTCGCTCGACAGCTCGACCCGCTCGCTGCGAACGACCCCGGTCGGGGGAGAGGAGCGCCTCCTCGTGGGCGGCAACGGCCACACGGTGGGCCGCACTCGCTCGGAGCAGGCGGCGGTCGACGGGCTCGAGGAGTGGACGCAGCGCTACTTCCCGGGGGCTGAGCGCACCCACACGTGGGCGGCGCAGGACTACGAACCGGTGAGCGGCGTTCCCTACGTGGGCCCCATGCCGGGCGGTCGCGGTCGCGTCTTCGTCGCGACGGGGTATGACAAGTGGGGCATGACGAATGCTGTCGGCGCGGCCCTCGCGCTCTCCGACCTGCTGCTGGGCGGCAACATGCCGTGGGCACAGCAGCTCTACCGTCACGGGGTCAGCCTCGCGGATGTCGGCGCTGTCATCGGTGCGGGAGCAGCCGAGGGCGTCTACGCCGTCAAGGGCTGGGCGCAGGCGCTCCTGCAGGGCCCCACTGATCCAACGGAAGGCCAGGGTGTGGTGGGGCGCGGACCGAAGCTCGCGCCCGTCGGCACTTGTCGCGTCGCGGGAGAGCTCATGCGGGTGGGCGCGGTCTGCCCGCACATGGGTGGCGTGCTCAAGTGGAACGATGCCGAGCTGAGCTGGGACTGTCCCCTCCACGGCTCACGATTTGCCGCCGATGGCACCCGACTTGAAGGTCCAGCGGTGCGCGATCTGCGTCCCGTGCACTAAACTGGAAAGTGCGCTGACGATTCCGTTCACCGTCTCGACCGTGTTCTCACGTTGCTTGAGTCTGGAATCGCTGCCCCGAGGGCGACGCTGATCCCGCTTCGCAGCGACTCGAAGGGCGCACCACACGGTGCGGTGCAGCCGGGTTCGACCTTTCTCGGCGTGAATACCTCGGCATCCGCCGATTCAGGAGGAACATGGCCCGCTCCGGCCGTTCGGAAGGCAACACCATCAACGGAAAGTCACGCACCCCATCCAAGGGATCTGGCCGCCGCTCGACCCAGCGTCGCGTGCGCCCTGGCGACGACGCCGGCATCATCCCTGTGCTGGCGCGCGCCGTACGCGAGATCGAGAATGCGGCGGAGCGGGGCAGGGTCTCGCCCGCCAACCGCACCAAGTTCCAGGTGATCGCCCTCCTGATGCGCGAGGAACGTGCGCGGGCCAAGAGCGACACCGAGGTCTCGGATGCCGACCGCGCCGAGCTCCTCAAGCGTCTCGACGGTGTCGCGACGATCCTCGCCAAGGCGGCGGCACGCGACACCTCGCTCATCGCCCTTCTCGCGGAGGACGCGCCTGTCTCGGATGCCGCGCGCAAACTGCGTCGCGACATGCTCATGGCATCCGGCGCCGAGCTCAGCCCTGATGAGTTGATCATTGCGGCCGAAACGCCCGCACCCACCCCTGAGGCGGAGAAGAAGGTAGTGCCGCGCTCGGTCATCTCCCGCCAGCTGAGCAACCCCTTCCTCGCCCCCGACTTCTCGGTCGTGCCGAAGGCCGTGCCGCAGACGCGGCGCCTCGCCAACTGGGAACTCCTCGACCCCCTCTTCAGGGCGTTCGAGTACGGTTCCGGCGGCAACGTGGCCAGCATGGAGCTTCCCGAGCCCACGCAGGGCGACCGGCGCGTTCCCGGCGGGCTCGAGCTCTTTCACCACCAGGCCGAGTTCGTCGCGAGCGCGAGGGAAGGTCACCGCACCTACCTGCTCGCCGATGAGCCGGGCCTCGGCAAGACGGCGCAGGCGCTGCTCGCGGCATCCGCCACCAACTCCTACCCGCTGCTCGTCGTCGTGCCCAATGTCGTCAAGATGAACTGGGCGCGCGAGGTCGAGCGCTGGACCCCCAACCGCACGGCGACCGTCATCCACGGCGACGGCGACGACCTGGATGCCTACGCCGATGTCGTGATCGTCAACTATGACGTGCTCGACCGGCACGTCGGATGGCTTCGCACGCTCGGCTTCCAGGGCATGGTCGTCGATGAGGCGCACTTCATCAAGAACAGGGAGTCACAGCGCTCGCGCCACGTGCTCTCGCTCGCCGAGAGCATCCGTTCGCTACGGCCGCGCGCCCTCATGATCGCCCTCACGGGCACCCCGCTCATCAACACGATCGAGGACTTCAGGGCAATCTGGCAGTTCCTCGGCTGGAT
This sequence comes from Salinibacterium sp. GXW1014, assembly GCF_044769865.1. Taxonomy (NCBI): domain Bacteria; kingdom Bacillati; phylum Actinomycetota; class Actinomycetes; order Micrococcales; family Microbacteriaceae; genus Salinibacterium; species Salinibacterium sp. GXW1014. Next base: position 79,654 of record NZ_JBIZWA010000001.1, on the reverse strand, counting down.
CGACGGCGAGAAGCCCACGCTCGAGCTCATGGCCAAGCTTGAGGAGACCGGGCTCACGCCGGCGGACTTCGGCTTCTTCGCCCAGGCGCGGCAGGCTGTCATCGACATGGGCATTGTGCGGCGCAAGAAGCTCGACGTCGCTTCCAACCTGCCGTCGAAGCGCATCGCCGACCTCCCGGTCGAGCTGGACGATGACCTCGGCCGGGGCATCAAGGAGGCGGAGCGCGAGCTCGGCCAGCGGCTCAAGAACCGCTACCTCTCGCTCGTTTCCTCGCGCGAGGGCAGCGACACCCCGAGCCACGAACTCATGCGCATGGTCGCCCGTGCCGAACTCGAGGAGTCGAAGTCGTCCACGACGGGCGAGAACGTCTTCAGCATGGTTCGTCGCATCGGCCAGGCGAAAGCGGTGCTCGCTGCCGACTACACGGCACAGCTCGCGCGCTCCGTCGGCAAGGTCGTGTTCTTCGCCAAGCACATTGACGTCATGGACGCGGCCGAGGAGACCCTCGCGCGTCGCGGGCTCAAGACGGTGTCGATCCGTGGCGACCAGACGGCCACGCAGCGGCAGGCGGAGGTGGACGCCTTCAACGACGATCCCGAGGTTTCGGTCGTCGTCGCGTCGCTCACTGCGGCTGGCGTGGGGCTCAACCTGCAGGCCGCGTCCAACGTTGTGCTCGCGGAACTCAGCTGGACCTCGGCGGAGCAGACCCAGGCCATCGACCGGGTGCACCGCATTGGCCAGGAGGAGCCCGTCACGGCGTGGCGAGTCATCGCAGCCCAGACGATCGACTCCAAGATTGCCGAGCTGATCGACAGCAAGGCGGGCCTCGCGGCACGTGCCCTCGATGGCAGTGACGAGGAGATCGTCGACGCCTCGGAGATCCAGGTCGAGGCACTCGTGGCGCTCCTCCGGGCGGCGATCGGGGAGTGACGCTGGGGCGATCGTGCATGCGAAACCCCTGGTCAGCGTGTCCTCCTTAATGCGGACACCCGTCGGGGGACACCCCGAAGTGGGGGCATACCACACGGTCGGATTCTTCTAGTCTTGCAGCAACGCAACACGGGGCAACCCGGGTAGCGGGGCCGGTGTCGGCCCGTCGCGGAATACGGGGGTATTGACCGCGACTGTCAGGCCGACACCGACAAGGCCCCCTACCCGGCCCTCGTGAGCAGTGCAGTTGGGAAAGAGGCCCGAAATCTCTCAGGGATTCTGCACGGGGGATTGCGCATTCGTCGAGCGGTGACCGCGTGGTGTTTACACTGCGCGCTCACCGCCCACGGGCATGTCCGCGCCCTTTCGCTCAGCGAGACGTGCGTTTCTTTGCGCCTGCCTGGCCTGCCGGCACACAGAAGGGGCCGCATCCACGTGGATGCGGCCCCTTCTGGCGTGTGGATGACGGACTAGCCGAGTGCGCCCGACTTCCAGATCTGCGAGTCGACGCGCCAGTCGATCCAGCCGTTGCTGCGCTGGAGGCTGACCGCGATCTCGACCTGGTTTCCGGTCTCGGTCGTGCCGACGCAGGTGAACTGCACACCGATCTGCACGGCGGGGTTCGGGCATTCGACGTCGAGGGTCGTGCCGACGATCGCCGCATCGTTTGCGATGGACTGCTCGACCTCGGCCTTGAAGACCTCGGGCAGGGCCGAGATGACGATGCCGGGAACCGCAAGCACGGAGAGCATCTGAATGACGAGGAGCGAGCTCCAGACAACGATCGGCGTCATGCCCTTGCCGAACTCTCTGTTGGTCGCGACGGAGCGAGCCACCAGGTAGACGGGCGCGGTCAGGAAGGCGAGAGCCCAGTGGGCGGGTGCCCGGTGGCCTGCCGTGAGGAGCGAGCGGCGATCGAAGAACGCCAGCACGACCGCCGCGGCGTAGGCCGCGCCGTAGATCGCGAGCGTCACGACGGGCGGCACCGCCTGGGCACCCGACGACACCACGAGCAGGATCACGACCATGACCATGAGCGGCAGCATCGCGAGGGCCCACACGGAGGGCGTGTAGATGACCTGCGAGCGGTCGAGGCGTCGCTGTGCTGAACGGGAGTAGGCGTACGGCTCTTCTGGCCGCGCATACTGCGCCTGCGCTGCCGGGTCGCCGTAGGACTGACCCGGGCCGTGCGGCTGCGGGAAGCTCGGCGCATCGCTGTAGTTGACCGAGGAGCGCGCGGACCGTGGTTCCTCCGGCGCCTGCACGAAGTCGGCGAAGGGATCGCCGACGGGTGCCGACTGGTACGCCTGCTGGCCGAAGCCCGGCTGCTGCGGGTAGCCCTGTGGGAACCCTGGTTGCTGCGGGTAGCCCTGCTGCTGCTGGAATCCGGGCTGCTGCTGGCCGAAGCCGGGCTGCTGCTGGCCGAAGCCGGGCTGCGGGTAGCCCTGCTGCTCGTAGGCCTGCTGCTGTGCCTGCTGCTGTGCCTGCTGCTGTGCCTGCTGCTGTGCCGCGCGCTGCTGTGCCGCATGCTGCTCGGCGGCCCGACGCTGGGCGGCCTCCTGCTCGGCGGCGCGCTGCTGCGCTTCGCGCTGTTCCGCCTCGCGGCGTGCAGCATCAGCAGCCGCCTCGTCGGCGGAGAAATCGGGGGCCGGCTGGTTGCGTTCGATCTGCTGCGGCTTGGGCGGCTCGAGCTCCTTGAGCGTCGACATGAGCTCCGCCTTGGACATCGGCTGCTGCCGGGCGCCGTCCGCGGCCGTGCGCTGCTCGCGCTGGGAACGCCGCGAGGGAAGGTCATCGTCGGCATAGGCCAGCCGCGGTTCGTCCTGCACGATCAGTGGCGTGCGCGCGGCAGACGTGAACTCGGTCCACGAGTGGTTGTCCCACCAACGAAGTTGTGGGAGTCCCATCGGGTCCGGGTACCACCCGGCGGGTACGGTCACAACGTCATCATCTAGCAAGGCGTTAACCCTCTCTATGCAGCTCGCTCCGAATGGAGCGGGCCCTGTCCCCCAGGAAAACTGCTGTCGTGCATTGGATCCCCGCTCCCCAGGCACGCCAGAGAGTGAGAAAGACTAATCAATTGGTGCGTTCCGAGAATAGTAGCGGCAAGAGGGCCACCTGCGACATGGCCAATTTCGGGCTACTTCCCCGTCGTTCCGGGCATCCGTGGCCCCCGGACGGGGCCAGTGCGGCTGCGCGAGCCAGGGAGGCGTGCCCGCGACCTGGGCGCGGTACCGACGGTCACGCCGCCTTCACGGCCCGGATTGCTAGGCTTTCAAGCGCCATCTGGTGATCCCTACCGGGCGTGAGAGAGAAGACGATGACGATTCCTTCAGACGACACCGACAAGCCCGCGGTGACAGCACCTGTCACCATTATTGGGGGCGACGTCGACGACGAGATGGCGGGCCCCACACGCATTGATCGGGATTCGCTCGGCGAGCGTGACATCCCGGCAGATGTCTACTGGGGCATCCACACCGCCCGCGCGCTTGAGAACTTCCCCATCACGCGGCGCCCCATCTACGTGTACCCCGATCTGGTCACTGCCCTTGCGCGCGTCAAGCAGGCGGCGGCGCGTGCAAACCGGGAGATCGGCGCCCTCGAGCCCGAGAAGGCCGACATCATCGAGCGCGTCTGCGAGGAGATCGTTGGGGGAGCGCTGCACGACCAGTTCGTCGTGGGCGTGATCCAGGGTGGCGCGGGGACCTCGACGAACATGAACGCGAACGAGGTCATCGCCAACCGCGGTCTCGAGCTCATGGGTTACGAGCGCGGTGACTACCAGCACCTGCACCCGATCGACGACGTCAACCGCAGCCAGAGCACCAACGACGTCTACCCGACCGCCGTCAAGCTCTCGCTCGTCTTCGGCATCCGCAGGCTCCTCGAGGAGCACCGGATGCTCGCCGACTCCTTCGCGCGCAAGGGTGCAGAGTTCGCGGGCATCGTCAAGGTCGGCCGCACGCAGCTGCAGGACGCCGTTCCCATGACCCTCGGCCAGGAGTTCACGGGCTTCTCGAACACGCTCGTGGAGGACCACGACCGCCTGCGCGAGACGATCCCGCTGCTGAGCGAGATCAACATGGGCGCGACGGCGATCGGCACGGGCATCACCTCGCCGCCCCACTACACGGAGGCGGTCTGCCGCCACCTGGCCGAGGTCTCGGGCATCGACACCGTGACGGCGATGGACCTCATCGAGGCCACGAGCGACACGGGTGTCTTCATGACGGTCAGCGGCACGCTCAAGCGTGCGGCGGTCAAGCTCTCCAAGATCTGCAACGACCTGCGGCTCCTCAGCTCGGGCCCGCAGTCCGGGCTTGGCGAGATCTTCCTCCCCGCCAAGCAGGCGGGCTCGTCGATCATGCCGGGCAAGGTCAACCCCGTCATCCCCGAGGTCGTCAACCAAATCGCCTTCAGCATCATCGGCGCCGACGCGACCGTGACGGCGGCGGCCGAGGCCGGCCAGTTGCAGCTCAATGCCTTCGAGCCCGTCATCGCCCACAGCATCCTGCAGTCGCTTGCCTGGCTGACCAACGGATGCCGCACCCTCCGCATCAACTGCATCGATGGCATCACACCCAATGTGCAGCGCCTCGCCTCCGAGGTGGAGACCTCGGTCAGCGTCGTGACGGCCCTCACCCCGTACATCGGCTACGTGGCGTCTGCGACGCTGGCGCACGCGGCGCTGACGACCACTGCGTCGATCGCGGACCTCGTGGTGGAGAACGGCTACATGTCGGAGGAGGAGGTGCGGCGCGTGCTGAGCCCGGAGCGGCTCAGCGGCATCGTGCCGACCACCTCGGCGATCCCGATCATTCCCCGCGCTGACCTCGATGGCCAGGCAGGGCAAACCAGAGAATGACGACGACGGCGACGCAGGCGATCGCCGCGATGATGCCCGCCGTCCGGCCCAGCACGATGTCGACGACGAGGGAGAGCGTGCCGGCCAGCACGACGGCGACGCCCACGAGGGTCGCCTTGACGAGGCGGTCTGCCCACTCCACGACCCTGTCCTTCTCGCCGCTGCGGAACAGGCGGCGGTGCAGGCTGACGGGAGCGAGGCCCACGGCTGTGGTGCCGATCGCGACGAAGACGAGCGACATATAGAGGGTGACCTGGTAGGCGTCGAGGTCACTGAAGCGGGGCTGGAACGCGATCGTGAGCAGGAAGCCCGTCAAAATCTGGGAACCGGTCTGCGTCACGCGCAGTTCCTGCAGCAACTCAGACCAGTTGCGGTCGAGCCGCTCGCTCTTCGACTCGTGACGGCTGTACTCCATGCGACGCATCATATGCGCGCAGTCGCATGTGCGGTGCTGACAATCGGCCGGGCCGGTGTGCCCGCTCGACTTGCCCGCGCGCAGCGGGTAGCTTCGACGAAATGAACTTCTGGTGGGATGCCACGCTCTGGCTGCTCGTGCTGTGGCTCAGCGCCCTCGTGTTCCAGGTCGCTGATGTCGGCACTGCCTGGTACGACGTGCGTTCCGCGCGCACGCGCAATGTGCAGTTCGCCCGGCGCCGAGCCCATGAGGTCTTCTGGGTCGTTCCCGCTGCCGCGCTCTCGGCGCTCATCCCGGCCTTCGGCATCGCGGTCGGTGCCGGCCTCGTACTCGACCAGGAATGGCAGCTGGCGGGGGGAGTGCTCCTTGCGCTCGCTGTCATCCTCGTCGTAGCCGTCGGGCTAGTCGTCGGCCTCGTGCGGTTGCTCACCCGCGATGTGCAGGGCTACGGCGTGCTGCGCATGCGGGTCAAGGATGCGAAGGCGCGCAAGGTCACGAAGGATGACATCGCGCGCTGGCGTGCCGAGCTCGAGGTGATCGACGCCCGCGAATCGGTGCGTCACGAAGACATCGCCAGGTGGCTCCGGCTCATCCCCATCGTCTTCGGCGTGCTGGCGCTCGCTGCCGCGTGGGTCGCGATCGGGCAGGACCTGCGGGCCGACGGCAGCTCCGTCACGGCATGGCCCCTCCTGGGCCTTGCTGCGCTCATCCCGCCGGCCGCGAGTGCCGTGCTCGCGGCACGCGGTGCGCGCCTCTCGCTCAGGGCCCGCGCGGCCTGGGGCGTTGTGAACGGGCGGCAGCGCGAACAGCTCGTGCAGGCCATCGAGGTGCTTGAGCGTCGCGCCAACCGCGGCGTCACTGGGCTCAGCGATCGCGTGAACCGGGCCCTCAGCATCCTGCGCGAGCAACAGCTGTGACCTTCGGCTCGCAGGCGAGCGAGCACCCTGCCGCCAACCCGCAGCCGGTGCTGCACTCGACGCAGCCAGTGCTGGCCGGGCGCCCGCGCGGCGACAACACCGTGCTCGTCTGGGCGATCGTCGGCTACGCGGTGCTCTCGCTCATCGCGCTCATGGTCACGGTCTACCTGCTCGCGTTCCTGGGGGCAACCGCATTCGTCGTGGCAGGCATCCTGGCCCTCGTTCCCCTCGCGATCGTGCTGCTCGGCATCTCGTGGATCGACCGCTGGGAGCCCGAGCCGCGCGGTGCACTCGCCTTCGCCTTCCTGTGGGGTGCGGCAGCCTCGGTGGCCATCGCGCTCCTCTTTGACCTGGGCGTGCAGCTCGTGGCGGCCGTCGTGGGCATCGGTGATGGCTTCTGGTCGCTGTTCCTGAGCCTCGTCGTGCAGGCGCCCATCGTTGAGGAGCTCGGCAAGGCGCTCGGCCTGCTGATCCTCTTCTGGGTCGTCCGTCGCCAGTTCGACGGCCCCGTCGACGGCATCGTCTACGGTGCGATGATCGCGGTCGGCTTCGCCTTCACCGAGAACATCCAGTACTTCGGCCTCGCGCTCGGCGAGGCCCAGGGCTTCGGCGAGGTGGGGGAGATCTTCGTCATGCGCGGGCTCATGTCGCCCTTCGCGCACGTCATGTTCACGGCGTGCACGGGCGTGATCATGGGCTTCGCCTCGCGCAGGGCCACGCCATTCGGCATGGTCGGCTGGGCGGCGCTTGGGCTCGTGCCGGCGATCCTCCTGCACGCCTTCTGGAACGGTTCGGCGCTCTTCGTCACCGACTTCTACGCCTACTACTTCACGGTGCAGGTGCCGCTCTTCGTCATCGGTTTCGTGATCGTGTACTTCCTGCGGAGGCAGGAGCGCGATCTCACGATGCGGCACCTCCAGGAGTATGCGGCCGCAGGGTGGTTCACCGCACAGGAGGTCGGGATTCTCTCGACCGGCCAGGGCCGTCGGGCCGCGGCTGCGTGGGCGCGCAGTCACGGCATCGGCGACGCCTTCGAGCAGTTCGCGCGCAGCGCCACCCGGCTTGCCTTCGCCCGGCACCGGATCGTGCTCGGCAGGGACCGCGCCGCCGCGCACTATGACGAGTCGGTCATGCTCGACCGCATCGTCGACGCGAGGCGACGAATGGATGGATCCGCGAGCGTCTGAGCCTGCCAGCCGGTGCCGTAGACTTGAGGGCCGGAAATTTCTGAGGGGCTGCGGAGTGATCGAAGACGGGCTGGACCACGAGCGCGACTACGTGTCGGGGCTCTATGCGCGCCTCGACGAACTGAGGGCTGACGCGGAGCGCCAGCTCGTGGCCGTGCGTGCACAGGGCGGGGGAGGCACCCACCAGGGGCGCACGGAGCGTGACACCTTCGCGCGGCTCTACGAGGACCGCATCGCGCAGCTGCGCGATGTGACTGAGCGCCTCGCCTTCGGCCGACTGCAGCTCGAAGCATCCGGCGATGCGGATGACCCGGCGAGCCGTTACATCGGCCGTATCGGCCTGCGCGATGAGGAGCAGCGCCCCATCCTGCTCGACTGGCGTGTGCCGCAGGCGAGCGCGTTCTACCAGGCGACTGCGGCGACGCCCCTGGGGGCGCGGGCGCGACGCCACCTCATCTCCCGCGGCCGCGAGGTCGTGCGCATCGAGGACGAGATATTCGACTCCGAACTCCTCACGGAGGGCGGCGGACACCAGGGGGAGGGCGCCCTGCTCGCGGCGCTCGGGGCCGAACGCACCGGTCGCATGAACGACATCGTCGCGACCATCCAGGCGGAGCAGGATCGCATCATCCGCTCCGACCTCGCGGGTGTGCTGGTCGTGCAGGGCGGCCCCGGCACGGGAAAGACGGCCGTGGCCCTGCATCGGGCCGCCTACCTCCTCTATACGCACCGCAAGCGCCTCGGCAATTCGGGTGTGCTCATCGTCGGGCCCTCGGCGTCGTTCCTCCACTACATCGAGTCGGTGCTGCCCTCGCTCGGCGAGACGGGCGTCGTGCTGGCAAGCCTGGGCGGCCTCGTGCCGGGCCTCCAGGCGACGGCGAACGATGAGCCCGCTGTCGCCGCGCTCAAGGGGCGCGGCGGGATGGCGGAACTCATTGCCCGTGCCGTGCGCTCGCGCCAGCGGGTGCCGGCCGCGCCCGTGCCCATGCTCGTGAATGGCGACACCGTCATGCTCGACCCGTCGACGGTCGAGCGCGCGATCGCTCGAGCACGGGACACACGCAAGCCATACAACGAGGCCAGGGTCACCTTCGTGAAGACCGCTCTCGGCGAGCTCACGAAGCAGTGGGCGGCGCAGCTGCGGGCGCAGGGCAACACGATCGACGGTGCCGACCTGCCGATGCTGCAGGAAGACCTGCGCACGGCCCACGACGTGCGCGTCGCCCTCAACACGGCGTGGTTGCCGCTGACGCCACAGAAGCTGCTCCAGGACCTCTACGCGCGGCCGCAGTGGCTCGCCGAGCTGACCCCCACCTGGTCGGATGCCCAGCGCGCCCTCCTGCGCAGGCCCCGGGATGCCCCCTTCACGGTCGAGGACGTGCCGCTCCTCGACGAGGCCGCCGAGCTCCTGGGCGAGTTCGACGCTGTGGACGCCGCCCGCAAGCGGGAGGAGAAGCAGCAGCGCAAGCGCGACATCGAGAACGCCGAGCAGGCCATCGAGAACATGCAGGTCGACGGGATGATCGACGCGAAGTCGCTCGCCGCGAACTTCGCCGAGACGGGCATCCGCGTGACCACCTCGGAGCGGGCCGGGAGCGACCGCTCGTGGACCTACGGGCACATCGTCGTCGACGAGGCCCAGGAGCTCTCGCCCATGCAGTGGCGCGTGCTGCTGCGGCGCTGCCCGCTGCGCTCCTTCACGATCGTGGGGGATATCGCGCAGGGCTCAGCCGCGAGTGCCGCGCCGACCTGGCGACAGGCGCTCCGCCCGCTCGTGGGCCGTAGCGCGGAGGCGGCGCGCTGGCGCCTCGAGGAGCTCACGGTCAACTACCGCACCCCGAGCCAGATTGCCTCGGTCGCGGAACAGTTCGCGATCGCCCACGGCCTACCCGTGACCCCGTCGAAGGCCGTGCGCAGCACGCCGTGGCCCGTCGAGTTCGCGGATGATGTCGTGACGGCGGTCGAGGCGATGCGTTCGGGTTCGACGGCGGGCACCATGGCGGTCGTCGTCATGGAGGGCGCGCTCGAATCGGTGCTGGCGGCCCTCAGCGAGCGCTTCGGTGACCTCGTCTCGCGTGGCTCCGAGAGCCTCCTGACCCCGATCGTCGTGATCTCGCCGCAGGATTCGAAGGGCCTCGAGTTCGACTCGGTCGTCGTCGTCGACCCTTCGGGCATCGCGGCGGCTCCCCGGGGCGTCAACGCGCTCTACGTGGCGATGACGCGGGCGACGCAGCGGCTCACGATCGTGGGGGAGTTGCCCGCCCCGGCGGCGGACTAGCGGCATCCTGTATCGCCTCGCCCCAGCGTGGGATGCTGAGTGGGTGAGTATCCTGCCTCCGAAGCTGCTCGAGACCATCCGTTCGCGGGCCGACCGGCACGACCGCGAGAACTCCTTCCCGCACGATGACCTGCGCGATCTCGCGGAGCTCGGGTACCTGCGCATGCTGGTGCCTGCGAGCTTCGGCGGCCTGGGGATGTCCCTCCTGGAGGCGACGCGCGAGCAGGCCCGGCTCGCCGGCGCGGCGCCGGCGACCGCGCTCGCCGTCAACATGCACCTCGTGTGGACCGGGGTTGCGAAGCTCCTGCACGAGCGGGGCGACTCGACGCTCGACTTCGTGCTGCGCGAGGCTGCTGAGGGTGAGGTCTTCGGGTTCGGAATCAGCGAACCGGGCAACGACCTCGTGCTGTTCGGCAGCACGACCACTGCGGAACCGTCCGCCGACGGCGGCTACCGCTTCACGGGCACGAAGGTGTTCACGAGCCTGTCTCCCGTGTGGACCAGGCTCGGCATCTTCGGCAGGGACGATTCCGGCGCGGAACCCCAGCTCGTGCACGCCTTCGTGGAGCGCGGATGCGAGGGCGTCGAGATCCTCGACGACTGGAACACGATCGGCATGCGCGCGAGCCAGAGCAACACGACCCGGCTCGTGGGTGCCTACGCGCCGGCTGACCGCGTGTTCGGCCAGCGCCCGCTGGGGCCCTCCGCGCATCCGCTCGTCTTTGCGATCTTTGCCAACTTCCTGCTGCTGCTCTCCTCCGTCTACGCGGGCGTCGGTCAACGCGCACTCGAGCTCGGGGTCGAGGCGGCGAAGGCACGTCGCTCGCAGCGCACGGGACTGACGGCCGACCAGAACCCCGACACGCGCTGGAAGCTCGCGGATGCCGCGCTCGCGCTCGACGGCTTCATGCCGCAGCTCGAGGCGGTCGCCCGCGATGTCGACGAGGGGGTCGACCGCGGCGACCAGTGGTTCCGCGCCCTCACGGGGGTCAGGCTGCGCGCGACGGAGACGGCCAAGTTCGTCGTCGAGCAGGCCGTGCGTGTGGCGGGGGGGCGGTCGTACCGCAATGGCGACGAACTGGGCCGACTGATGCGCGATGTGCTCGCGGGTGCCTTCCACCCGAGCAATGAGGATTCGGTGCACTCGACCGTGGCCACGGCACTGCTGGGGCCGCTCGAGCAGCACCCGACAGGAGAGGATGACTGATGTCAGAAGCACTTGAGGTCGACGATTCGCTCGTCGTGTGGTCGGAGCCGAGGGAGACGCTGGGCGAGCGCCCCCTCGTGGTGTTGCTGCACGGGCGCGGCTCCCACGAGCATGACCTGATGCAGCTCGCCCCCGTGCTCCTGCCTGGTGTCGTGTACGCGGCCCTGCGTGCACCCCTGCCGTTCTTCGGCGGCGGCTTCACGTGGTTCCCGCCCGCGCAGCCTGGCCTGCCCTCCGCCGAGGGCGTCGCGGCGGCGACGCGCGGCATCCTCGCCTGGCTCGACCGTGTTGCGCCGACAGGCCCGGTCGCCGTGCTCGGCTTCAGCCAGGGCGGCGCCCTCGCGACCCACCTCATGCGCTTCGCGCCCGAGCGTTTCGCCGCCTTCGTCAATCTCTCCGGCTTCGTCGTGCCGGGGGAGTGCCCCGCCGATGACCGTCTCGCCGAGCTTCGTCCCCCGCTCTTCTGGGGGCGCGATGTGGCTGACCCGGTCATCCCGACGGAGGCGACGGATGCCACGGAGCGCTGGTTGCCCGCACACTGCTCCCTGACACGGCGCCGCTACGACGGCATCGGTCACGGCATCTCGATGGAGGAGGTCGAGGACGTGCGGGAGTTCCTGACGCCGGTGCTCTTTTCCGCCGCAGAAAACACCCCGTAACGGACTCATCGCCCGGTGCGGCACTTGGTGCGGCTCTTCCGGGCGATGAGTTGTTCTACATCAAGCTTGCGCCTCCCCGCGCGGGGAATCAAGCCCCTTCCGCAATAACTTTCCTCACTCATCCGCGGCCCCCGTCAAGGGGATACCGCAAACCCCCGGCTCGGGCGATGCTGTTGGCACGGGTCCCCTGTGGTCCCGTGCCGGGCGACCCGACGCGCGGGGCGAGCACTCCACCATCGGTTTGAGACGGGTCCATGACTGACGACGACACAGCGGCCGCCGTGCGTGCCGACCCCACTGCCATCCGGAGTTTTCTCCAGGCACAGTCGGCGGTCGCGCCTCGCGGCTGGCTCGCGCGTCTGCTGGGGCGGAGCCCCCTGAGCGTCGAGAGCCGCTCGTGGTTCTGGGCCGCGGCCGGCGAGTTCGAGGTGTGCCGCAGCCTCTCGGGACTGCATTCCTCCAACCTTGTGCTGCATTCCGTGTCGGCCAGCTTCGAGGGAAAGCTGATCGACCACGTCGTCGTTGGCCCCGCTGGCGTCTTCGCGGTGCACGCACTGTATGCGGCGGGGGAGGAGGTCGTGGTGTCGGCGCTCGGCCTCCGTGTTGCGGGGCATCCCCTGCCTGAGCTGCGCCGTGCTCGGCACTCCGTTGGGGCCGTCGAGCGCTGCCTCATGGAGGAGGCTGGGGGCGAGGTGCGCGTGACGGGCGTGCTGGCCGTAATCGATGCGGGCGCCGTCACGATGACGGAGCGCCCGCTCGATGTGGCGGTCGTGGACGCCCGGGCACTCACACGGTGGATCCAGCGGCAGCCGCGAACGCTCACAGACGAGCGCCTCGCCGAGCTCGTGCAGGCCGCATCGAGGCCCGCGACGTGGGCGCGGGAGGTGACTCCCGGATGCGTCGACGCGGCAGACACGGCGGCCTTCACGCGGGCGCGCGCCGAGGTCTTTGCTGCGCGCCTGACCCGGCAGCTGTGGATCCTCCTGGGTGCTGCGTCTGTGGCGTTCGCGATCGTCGCAATCGTCCTGGCTCGGATCCTCTCCGGTGCGTGAGCGAGGCCGGGGGCTTCAGCGACGAGGCTTGAGTGCGCCTGCCGCCACGACACGATCGGGAAGAAGGCGGGACGCGGCCACGATCAGCTTGTAGCGCGTGCTCGGCACGACGACGGCGCGGCCTCGGCGCGCCCCGGCGAGAGCTGCCCGCACGACGCGGGGCGGGTGCAGCCACAGGGGCGAGGGGATGGTGTCGGTGCGCACGCGCATCCGTTCATGGAACTCGGTGCGCACGAACCCGGGGGCGACGGCCGAGACGGTGACGCCGTCGCGGCGGTATTCGAGGTTGGCCCAGCGGGTGAAGCTCAGCACCCACGACTTGGCGGCCCCGTAGCTTCCCCGCGGCGAGTACGCGGCGACGCTGGCGACCGTGATGATGGTGCCCTCATGCCGCGCCCGCATGCTCCGAAGGGCCGCGTGGGCGAGTCGAAGCGGGGCGGTCACGAGCACGTCGAGATGCTTCTGCTCCTCCTCGATGTCGTTGGCGTGGAACGGTCGCGTGAGTCCGAATCCCGCGTTGTTGACGAGCATCGAGATGGGGGAGGCCTCGTCTGCGAGGCGCTCCGCGACGCGGTCCACCTGCTCGCGCACGGAGAGGTCGGCGGGCAGCACCTCGACGTGCACGCCGTGCGCGCGGGCGAGCGCGTCGGCCGTCTCGTCAAGCCGAGCCGCGTCGCGCGCGACGAGCACGAGGTCGTGACCGCTCGCGGCCAGCTGCCGGGCGAACTCGAGGCCCAGCCCGGCGGTCGCGCCCGTGATGAGGGCACGGCCCGCCGGGGTCGATGCGTCGCGGCTTCGCTGGGTCATGATGCGTTCACGCTACTGCGGATGCGCCACCCCGAGCCAGGGGCGCGCCACTCGCCCCGACGGCGCTACGCTTCGGACATGAAGATCGCCCCGCGGAACCGCGTTCTGCTCGCTTTCGCGCCCTATGCCATCGTCGGTGCCGTGCACCTGGTGGCGCTCGCCGCTGTCGCTGGGGGTGCGGATGCCGCGGCGCTCGTCGCCCTGACCAAGCCGCTGCTCATGCCGCTCCTGCTCCTCGCGTTCCTCCTCAACGCTGCCGGAGCGCGGCGGTCCGTCATCCTGCTGGGTGCGGCGGCGATCGCACTGTCGTGGGTGGGCGATATCGCCCTCATGCTTCCCGGCGAGGAGTGGTTCCTCGCTGGGCTCTGCGGGTTCCTGGCGGCCCACGTCTTCTATGTGCTCCTCATCGTGCGCCACCTGACCGTCCGGCGGCTCCCGCTCGTCTCGCTCGCCTATGTGGGCTGGTGGATCGCGCTCGTCGCGCTTCTCGCACCCCACGTGGGCTGGCTCGTCTGGCCGCTCGCCGCGTATGGAATCGTCCTCGGGCTCATGGCGGTGTCGGCGACGCGCGCAATCGTGCCGGTGGGGCTCGGCGGCTTCCTGTTCCTCTTCTCCGACACCGTGCTCGCGGTCGCCCGCTTCATGCCGAGCGTCGAGCTGTGGCAGCCGGGCTTCATCGTCATGCTCACCTACATCGCGGGGCAGGGGCTCATCATCGCCGGCGCGGTGCGGCACCTGCGCGCCGAGCGCGGACCCGCTCGCGAGCCCGTGTCGGCCGTCTCGCCGGTCATCCGCGTCGACAGCCTCGGCTGAGCGCAGCCAAGGTCACCCCTCTCGCGACTGGCGTTCGAGACGGCGCCGCCGGTCGCGTTCAGCATCTGCGCGGGCGGCCTCGTCCGGCGTGGGTGCCGTGCCACCGCCTTCACGCGGCTGCCACCACTGCCCCGCGCCCGAGTCGGGGTAGCCGTCCTGCGCCTGGGTGACGAGCCACCGCAGCTCCTCCCGCAGCGCCTCGGTGCCGGTCTTCGGGTCATCCGTCGTCGTGGGATGCATCGCCCGCCCGATGGCGAACGACACGGGAACGCCGAAGCGCTCCCTCGTGCGGATGCGGCGGTTCTTCGTCAGCAGGCGATGGCCGCCCCAGACGGCAACGGGCACGAGGGGCACCCCGGCCTCGGCCGCGAGGCGCACGGCGCCCGTCTTGAGCTCCCGCACCGTGAACGATGCGCTGACCCCGGCCTCGGGGAACACGCCGATGAGTTCGCCCCGACGCAGCGCCGCGATGGCGTCGGCGTAGGCTTCGGCGCCCGCCTCCATGTCGACGGGGATGTGTCGCATCCCGCGCATGAGCCAGCCGACGACGGGCTTCGAGAACACGGACTTCTTGGCCATGAACCGGATGCGCCGCCTGTTGTGGCGCCAGGTTGCCCACTCCACGAGGGCGAAGTCGAGGTAGCCGAAGTGGGTCATGGCGATGACCGCGCCGCCTGTATCCGGGAGGTTCTGTGCACCCGTCACGAGCGGCCTCAGTCGAAGGGCGGAGAACAGGGCGCGCCCCGCCGTGATGGCCGTCGTGTAGATGGGTTCTCTGCTGCTCACCCGGCCAACGCTATGCGAGCACGATCCGTGCACGCTGTGGCGCGGACGGCAGGGACCGGTGGTAGACTTGCGCAGTTGCCGTTAGAACGGCCGCGGAGAAAGAGAGCTGGCACATCCTGTGACCGGCACCGCGCAACGAGAGGAAGGGGATCCCATCTATGGCTCTTGAATCAGACGTCAAGAAGGCGATCATCGAAGAGTACGCGACCCACCCGGGCGACACGGGTTCCCCCGAGGTCCAGGTTGCAATGCTGACGCAGCGCATCAAGGACCTCACGGAGCACCTCAAGGAGCACAAGCACGACCACCACTCGCGTCGTGGCCTGCTCCTCCTGGTCGGTCAGCGTCGTCGACTCCTCGGCTACCTGCAGGACGTCGACATCAACCGTTACCGCTCGCTCATCGAGCGCCTCGGTCTGCGTCGATAACCTCTGGAGTCGTGAGTCGGTCTCCCTTCGGGAGTCTCCGATGACACCGCGATCTTCTTGGACGGGCCGTCACCTTCGGGTGGCGGCCCGTTTCTCGTCTCCGTCGCTGTCCCCCGCGGCCCGCACTCGCTCGAGCAGGTCCTGCCACGGCCCTGTGAACTGGCCCTCTGGCACCTCGCACTGCCAGTAGGGGCGCTCGGCCGTGGGCGGTTCGCAGGTCACCAGGTAGACGAAGCGATCACGCTGGCCGGTGTCGTTTGCGACATCGTCGCGCGGGATGCGGGTGAGCAGTTCCTCCCATTCCGGTTCCTGCGGGTCGATGACGGCGCTCCATTGTCGGCTGAGTCCGGCGAAGCCCCCGCTCCGCACAATGGTGAGCTTGACCTCGTGGTCGTTCACTGTGGCACCCCACGGCATCCCAGCCCTCCCGCACTGCTCGGGTCTCGGGGGAGTCCGCTCCGTAGCGCGCGCCCGCGGCCTCCACGGTCGCAGCCGCGAACACCGTGAACGTGACGGTGCGGCTGAGGCGCCCCGAGGTGAGGGTGTCGTACCAGACCTGGCCGGCGCGCTCCCAGGCGTTGCCGCCGATTGCGATGGCGGCAAGCGCGAATGCGCGGTTGGGGATCCCCGAGTCGAGGTGCACCCCGCCGTTGTCTTCGTTCGTGACGATGTAGTCCCGCATGTGCGCAGGTTGCGGGTCGCGGCCGATGACGTCGTCGTCGAAGGCGGTTCCAGGCTCAAGCATGGATCGCAGGGCGCGCCCTTGCACGAGCGGGGTGAAGAGTCCCTCGCCGATGAGCCAGCTGGCCTCGTCGCTGCGCTGGCTGAGCGCATACTGCTCGACGAGCGTGCCGAAGACGTCGGAGATCGACTCGGCGAGCGCTCCGCTCTGGCCCTGGTACTCGAGCCCCGCCGCGTGCTGTGTGACCCCGTGCGCGAGCTCGTGGCCGATCACGGTCAGCGAGCGCGTGAAGCTCTCGAAGACCTGCCCGTCGCCATCGCCGAAGACCATGCGACTGCCGTCCCAGAAGGCGTTGTCATAGCGATCGCCGTAGTGCACGACGGCGTCGAGTCGCATGTTGTGGCCGTCGATGGATGCGCGCCCGAAGGCGTCAAGGAACATCCGGTGCGTGTGTCCGAGGCCGTCGTGCGCCTCGTCGACGGCGGCATCTCCGCTCGCCGGGTCGCCTTCCTCCCGCACGATGCGGCCCGGCAGCGTCGTGGTGCGCTCGGCGTCGTAGATGGTGCGACGCGCTGCCGCGACGCCGTGCATCCCGGGAGCGGGTGCCAGCGCGTCGGCCGAGGCGGGCACTTCGCAGCGCTGGCGGCGCATGGGTTCATCGACCAGGAGTGAACGGCGTGCGGATTCCGAGGCGGCCGCGTAGCGCGGGTCATCGCTCTTCGCGATTCGGGCGAGGAGGTACGGGGGCACGACGGAGCAGCGCATGCCCCGATACTCGCACCCGCCCCCGTCATTGAGAAGGTTCGCAAGGTGGGAATATCCGGGGCATCCGTGCGTTTGTCTTGATACATGCAAACGTATCGAAGCAAGGAGAAGGACATGGGGCAGATGCAGTTCGGCATCTTCAGCGTCGGCGACATCACCACCGACCCGACGACGGGCCACACGCCCACGGATGCCTCGCGCATCAAGGACATCGTGACCATCGCGCAGCACGCCGAAGCCGTGGGCCTCGACGTCTTCGCGATGGGGGAGCACCACAACCCGCCGTTCTTCCCGTCGAGCCCCGTCGCGATCAATAGCTGGCTCGCCGCGAAGACCGAGAAGCTCATCCTCTCGACCGCCACGACGCTCATCACGACGAACGACCCCGTGCGGCTCGCGGAGGACTACGCGATGCTCCAGCACCTCTCCGACGGTCGCATGGACCTCACGCTCGGCCGCGGCAATACCGGCCCGGTCTACCCGTGGTTCGGCGAGGACATCCGCCAGGGCATCCCGCTCGCACTCGAGAAGTACGCCCTCCTGCGTCGGCTCTGGCGGGAGGACTTCGTCGACTGGAGCGGCCAGTTCCGCACCCCGTTGCAGGGCTTCCAGTCCACGCCGCGGCCGCTCGACGGGGTCGCCCCCTTTGTCTGGCACGGCAGCATCCGCAGCCCTGAGATCGCCGAGCAGGCGGCGTATTACGGTGATGGCTTCTTCGCCAACCACATCTTCTGGCCAGGCTCGCACACGGCGAAGATGGTGAACTTCTACCGCCAGCGCTTCGAGCACCACGGCCACGGCACGGCCGCGCAGGCGATCGTCGGCCTCGGCGGGCAGGTCTTCATGCGCAAGAACTCGCAGGACGCCGTCACGGAGTTCCGCCCCTACTTCGACAACGCGCCCGTCTATGGCCACGGCCCGAGCCTCGAGGAGTTCACCTCGCAGACCCCGCTCACGGTCGGCAGCCCCCAGGAGGTCATCGACCGCACGCTGGGCTTCCGCGACTACGTGGGCGACTACCAGCGCCAGCTCTGGCTCATGGACCACGCTGGCCTTCCTCTCAAGACCGTGCTCGAGCAGCTCGACATCCTGGGCGGCGAGGTCGTGCCGGTGCTGCGCGAGGAGTTCGCCAAGAACCGTCCCGCCGAGGTTCCGGATGCCCCGACTCACGATGCTCGCAAGGCAGAGGCCGCGGTTCAGGCCGCCGCAGAGAAGGCGGAGGTCGCCTCATGACCGCCACACGCCGTCTCGCCGTCGTCTCCGGCGGGCTCAGTCAGCCCTCGTCGACGCGCATGCTCGCGGACCGGCTCGCCAAGGCGACCGTCGAAGCGCTGGGGGAGCGCAGCATCGAGGTCGATGTCACGACCGTCGAGCTGCGCGACCACGCGCGGGACCTCACGAGCATGATGCTCACGGGCTTCGCATCGCCGGCACTCGAGGCCACGATCGACGCCGTCACGGGTGCCGACGGACTCATCGTCGTCAGCCCCGTCTTCAGCGCCTCCTATAGCGGGCTCTTCAAGTCGTTCTTCGACGTGATCGACCCTGCCTCCCTGGAGCAGATGCCCGTGCTGCTGGGGGCCACGGCCGGCACCCCGCGCCACTCGCTCGTGATCGAGCACGCCCTGCGTCCGCTCTTCGCCTACCTGCGCGCCGAACCGGTCGCGACCGGTGTGTTCGCGGCGACGGACGACTGGGGCTCGGAGGCCGGCGGCGAACTCGCGGCCCGCATCGAGCGGGCCGCACGTCAGCTCGCGAGCAGGGTCGAGGCGAGCGACCGCGCGGGTGCGAATGACGACCCATGGGGCTTCGCGAACGCGGCAGCCGGGCTGGGTGGATTCCAGCCCAGCTGACGGGCGCATCGGCGCTCAGGCGTTCGCGCCCTCCTGCTCGAAACGCAGCATGGCGGCGATTCCCGTCGACCCCGGCAGGTCGCTTCGGCGCACCGCGTGCACCGTGCCGCCCGTGCGGATGACGCGCATGGCGATCTCATCGAAGATGCCGAAGGTCGAGGCCTCCGTGAGGGGAGGGTCGCTGACCTTGCCGTCCTCGGCGATGAGGCCCTGGGTGTCGTCGGCCATGTCGAAGAGCAGTTCCTCGACAGCGCCGACGGTGGCGGCCCGCGCGATCTCCTGCAGGTCGACGCTCGCGCGGCCGTGGTTCAGTCGCGTGCCGAAGGTCTCGCGCCAGGTGGCGAGTGAGCGCTCGTAGTCGTTCACGAGCACCTCTCGTGCCGCCGTGTCGAGGTCCTGCAGGCTGAGGGATGACGGGTTCGAGTCGATGCCCTCAGCGAGCAGGCGTGGGTACGTGTTGGCTTCCCGATATGCGGTCGCGAGCTCGTTGCTCGCGGCGAGCACGAGGCGGGGCTCGCGCCCATCGATCGCGCGTGTCACGGCGTCCTGCACGATGCGGCAGTACTTGCGGAGCTCGATCTTGTCGCCCATCGCCCCCTTGGCCCTCTGCCGGTCGGCGCCCCCATCGTTCTCGGCGTGCTCGAGCACGCTGCCGAGGTCAGCGGGCAGTTCGAGTGGCACCTCGGTCGGGCCGGTGTCTGCAGCGATGGAGGCGAGTCGCACTGAGCCCTCCGTGATCGCGAGCACGTAGCCGGTGCGCGCGAGCGCGATGGAGCGCAGTACGGGGCCGACGTCGAAGCGGTCGGCGACCGCGACTCGTGCGGGGACGGCCGTTCGCACCCTGTACTCGCGGGCGAAGTCCGGCGACGCGAAGACGACGGCGCCCTGGGCGAGATGGGTCCAGAAGTCGCCCTCGACGAGGTCGTCGAGGTTGCGGCGCACGGCGGCGCGGGCATCCGTGCCCACCCCTGCGGCCTCTAGTTGCCGCTCGGCCTCGCGGACCGAGTTCTTGTAGTCGAGGCGCAACCGCTCGACCTCCGAGGCGACAGGAGACGTCGGCATCGAGATCATGACGCTCGCAATCGAGCGGCGGTCGGCCAGTTCGGTGATGTCTTCAAGTGTCGGTGTGGCCATCATGCCTCCACGGTAGGCGCGGCTCGCCTGCCCGTCCTGTGATGCTCATGTGATTAAGAGGGATGCCGCGCGCCCCTGTCCCGCCCGGGGAGTCGCTGATAGACTCCCCGAGGTTGCAGTCATGCGACCAGAGCAAGAAAACAAAACGGAGCAGGCCGGCACGAGGCTGGTCACCGGTGGTGAGTTCCCGTTTCCCGCACAGGGGCACGGTGGTTTTCTACTGTTGGCCAGAGCCCGGCGCCCGCGCAAACGCGTGTGCCCCTGACTGCCCGCTCCTGCTCCGATGTATGAGTCGCGCCCACACGGGGGGCGACGGTAAACAAAGGAGAAGCCCTTAATGGAGGGTCCAGAGATCAAGTTCGCCGAGGCCGTTCTCGACAACGGCAAGTTCGGCAAGCGCACCATCCGCTTCGAGACCGGTCGTCTCGCGCAGCAGGCACAGGGTGCCGTTGCTGCATACCTCGATGAAGACACCATGCTGCTGAGCGCGACGAGCGCCGGCAAGCAGCCGCGCGAAGGCTTTGACTTCTTCCCGCTCACGGTCGACGTCGAAGAGCGTTCCTACGCCGCGGGCAAGATTCCCGGCTCGTTCTTCCGCCGCGAGGGTCGCCCCTCGACCGAGGCCATCCTCGTCTGCCGCCTGATCGACCGGCCGCTGCGCCCGTCCTTCGTCGACGGCCTCCGCAACGAGGTGCAGATCGTCATCACCGTCCTGAGCATCGCTCCGGGCGAGTTCTACGACGCCCTCGCGATCAACGCCGCTTCGGCGTCGACGCAGATCTCGGGCCTGCCCTTCAGCGGCCCGATCGGTGGCATCCGTCTCGCGCTCATCGACGGCCAGTGGGTTGCATTCCCAACCGTCGAGCAGCTCGAGGGTGCCGTCTTCGACCTCACGGTCGCCGGCCGTCGCGTCGTCGACGCGCAGGGCAACGAAGACATCGCCATCATGATGGTCGAGGCCGAAGCCACGGAGGGTTCGTGGAACCTCATCCAGGGCGGCGCCATCAAGCCCGACGAGACCGTTGTGGCACAGGGCCTCGAGGCGGCCAAGCCGTTCCTCATGCAGCTCGTCAAGGCACAGTCTGAGCTGGCCGCGCAGTCGGCCAAGGAGATCCAGGACTACCCGGTCTTCACCGCCTACGACCAGGGCACCTACGACGCGGTCGCCGAGCTCGCGCAGGAGCGCCTCGCCTCGATCTACCAGATCGCCGGCAAGGTCGAGCGCCAGGACGCGGATGACGCGCTCAAGGCCGAGGTCAAGCAGGCCATCGCCGCCAAGGTTGAGGCAGGGGAGCTTCCCGCCGAGGCCAACGGCCAGGTGTCTGCCGCCTACAAGTCGGTCACCAAGAAGATCGTGCGCGACCGCATCCTCACCGAGGGCGTGCGCATGGACGGCCGCGGCCTCGCTGACATCCGTCCGCTCGACGCCGAGGTGCAGGTCATCCCGCGCGTGCACGGCTCCGCGATCTTCCAGCGCGGCGAGACGCAGATCATGGGCGTCACGACGCTCAACATGCTGAAGATGGAGCAGCAGATCGATTCGCTGAGCCCGGTCACCAAGAAGCGCTACATGCACCACTACAACTTCCCGCCCTACTCGACCGGTGAGACCGGCCGCGTTGGTTCGCCGAAGCGTCGCGAGATCGGGCACGGCTTCCTCGCCGAGCGCGCCCTCGTGCCGGTGCTGCCGAGCCGCGAGGAGTTCCCCTACGCGATCCGCCAGGTGTCCGAGGCTCTCGGCTCCAACGGTTCGACCTCGATGGGTTCCGTGTGTGCATCGACCCTGTCGCTGCTCAACGCGGGTGTGCCGCTGCGCGCTCCCGTCGCGGGCATCGCGATGGGCCTCGTCTCCGACGAGGTCGATGGCGAGACGCGCTATGCGGCGCTGACCGACATCCTGGGTGCTGAAGACGCGCTCGGCGACATGGACTTCAAGGTCGCCGGCACGAGCGAGTTCATCACGGCCATCCAGCTCGACACCAAGCTCGACGGCATCCCGTCGTCGGTGCTCGATGGTGCGCTCAAGCAGGCGAAGGAGGCCCGCACGGCCATCCTCAACGTGCTGAACTCGGCGATCGACACCCCCGACGAGATGGCGCCCACCGCGCCTCGCGTCATCTCGGTGCAGATCCCCGTCGACAAGATCGGTGAGCTGATCGGCCCGAAGGGCAAGACGATCAACCAGATCCAGGACGACACGGGCGCCGACATCTCAATCGAAGACGACGGCACGGTCTACATCGGTGCGGTCGACGGCCCCTCGGCCGAGGCGGCCCGCATGGCGGTCAACGCCATCGCGAACCCCCTCAACCCTGAGGTCGGCGAGCGCTTCCTGGGCACGGTCGTGAAGATCGCGACCTTCGGCGCCTTTGTCTCGCTCATGCCGGGCCGCGACGGCCTCCTCCACATCTCGGAGGTGCGCAAGCTCGCCGGTGGCAAGCGTGTCGAGAACGTCGAAGACGTGCTCGGCGTCGGCCAGAAGATCCAGGTCGAGATCACCAAGATCGACGACCGCGGAAAGCTCTCCCTCGCCCCCGTCATCGACGAGGCCGAGACTGCAGAGGCTGCAGAGGGCGAGTCGCAGGAGGGCTAGTCCTCCGGCACAGCCCAGCGGATGCCCGTCTCGCGTTCCCCAGGAACGCGCGGCGGGCATCCGTCGTCTTAAGCGGCGAAGACCGTGATCCAGCCGACCGTCATGAAGATGAGCACGATGGCGATGGTCAGCACCGCGAGCAGCCCGAGCTTGAGACGGCTGCGGGCCACGCCGAATCGGATGGCGACCATCGCGAGGTAGGCGATGACGATCGAGACCATGCCTGTTGTCGCGGCGCCGAGCGGCGGTAATTCGCGCATGAACCAGAGCATCACGAGGCAGAGTGCGGCGATCACGCCGGCGACGATGAGCCAGGTGCGCCCCGAGTCGCTTGTCAGCGCCTCCTGTCGGGTGACCTTCTGTGATTCAGACATGGTGACCTCCTCATCCCAGCTTGCCACCGAAGCCTGTTGGGTGCCCGGGCGTTCGACCCATGCGCCATTCGCGCCCGGCCGGGGGTGTATGGAACCGTATATCGCCAATAGGTTTGGTCTCATGCGAGCGATCACCGGCACAGGTCTGTCGGTCGCTCCCGTCGGCGTCGATGGCGGAGTATTCGGTTGGGTCTCGGGGCAGAAGGAGACCGCGTCGATGCTCGACGCCTTCCGTGACGCGGGCGGCAATCTCATCTACACCGCCGACCATTTCGCGGGTGGGCGCAGCGAGGTCATGATCGGCTCGTGGCTGCGCTCGCGCGGCTCGGCAGGCATGGTCGTGGCGACAACGATCGGGCGACATCCGGATGCCCGCGGCCTCGCGCCCCGCATCGTCGCCCGGGCGACCGAGGCCTCCCTGCGGCGCCTCGGCGTCGACCGTATCGACCTCCTCACGCTCGACGGGGACGACCCGACCGTGCCGCTGGACGACACCCTCGAGGCGCTCGACATGCTCTGCCGCGCTGGCAAGGTGGGGCACGTCGCGGTGCTTGACCATGCGGCCGCCCGCATCCGGGCGATTGATACGCGCTCCGAGGAGGCGAGGTACCCGCGGGTCGCGGCGATCTTCAACGAGTACTCACTCGTCACGAGGGGCGCGTTCGAGCGGGAGCTGGCGCCGTATGTCGCGACGACCGGCACGGCGTTCTTCGCTCGTCGTCCGCTCGCGCACGGGTTCCTCACGGGGCTGTACCGCGACAAGAGCGCCGCGGTGGATTCACCGATCTGGTCGAAGGCGCTCGCTCACATCGACCGAAGGGGCCTCCGTGTGCTTGACAGGCTCGAGATCATCGCGAAGGAACATGACGCCTCTCCAGCCCGTGTCGCGGCTGCCTGGGCGATCTCGAAGCCGGGCGTGACTGCCGCTGTCGTCGCGGCACATTCGACCGAGGAGCTCCTCGACGTCATGCAGTCGCGGCAGATGGCGCTGACTCGACAGCAAATGGCAGCGCTCGACGCAGCCTCGGATTGATCCTCGTCGTCAGAGGCCGGCGAGGCAGTGATCGCCGAGCCGGGAGAGGGCGGCGGTCGTGGCGACGGAGTCGCCGACATAGCCACCAACCATCGCTCCGTCGCGCACGAGGATGAACTCGTCCGCTGCGTCGCCGGGCAGCGGATGCCTCGCGAGGCGGAACTGCTCTGAGATGAAGGCCGTGTACCAGTCACGATGGGTCGTGACGATCGTGCGCACGGGATGCGAGGCGTCGGGGAACTCACCAGCCGCGTTGATGAAGGGGCAGCCGCGGAAGTCGTCGCGCTGCGCGTCGCGCTGCAGGTGTGCAACCAGTGCGTGCAGCGTCGAGGCGCCATCTCCGGCGTCGGCGGCGAGCGCATTGACGGTCGCGACGGCCTCCTCGTGCACACACTGCATGTAGGTGAGAATGAGGGCGTCCTTGGAGCCGAAGTGCTTGTAGAAGGTCGCCTTCGTCACGCTGGATTCGGCGATGAGCCGATCGATCCCGACCGAGCGGATGCCCTCGTAGTAGAAGAGGCGCATGGCTGTCGCGAGGATGCGTCCCCTGGCTCCTGGGCCGGAGGCGAAGACCGGCGCGGTCGCGTCGGAGGGAATGCTCAGCCCCGTGCGTGGAGGGTCGGTCGAAAGGGCACTCGAGGAGCCGCGCTGCATTGCGCCGCCCGCTTCGTCTACAGCCACGACCTGACTCCCTCGGGGTTTGGCTAGATGATCACTGGTGCGAGAGCGGGCTCCGGCGGAATCTCGGGTCTTCCGCCGGAGCACGTCGCGATTCGGGTTCGCGGGTGTGATTCTCGACTATTGCAGGCCTTGGTGCAGGCCCCCCCCACCTCGGGTTTGGTGGAGCCGGTTCCCGGGGCGTGCCCCGTGTTCCTGATGAGTTCAGGCTAGCAAGATCGACGGGGACAGACAGCTCTGTATGTCGGCGTTCCGGGGTACATTTCCCAGTTTCCGGGGGGCATTTGCTCGCACCCGGACAATCGCGAGCGCGGGGCGGAGCGGGGACGTCGTGCGAAGCACGTGCCGTAGGCTCGAAGTGATGAACGGCGCGATGCAGCTACCCCTCTCGGCGGGAGATCAGACCTACGAGGCGGCAGGTGGATGCCTCGTCAGGCGCAGTGTCCTGCCATCCGGCCTGCGCATCCTCACGGAGCGGGTGCCGTCCGCTCGCAGCGCCACAGTGGGGTTCTGGGTGGCGGTCGGCTCGCGCGACGAGGAGCCGCACGCGGTCGGTTCGACGCATTTCCTTGAGCACCTCCTCTTCAAGGGCACCCGCTCTCGCAGCGCGCTCGACATCGCCGTCGCCTTCGACGAGGTTGGCGGCGAACACAATGCCGCGACGGCCAAGGAATACACCTGCTACTACGCGAAGGTGCGCGACACCGACCTGCCGATGGCAGTTGAGGTGCTTGCCGACATGATCACCTCGTCTCTTCTCGACCCTGTCGAGTTCGAGACCGAGCGCGGCGTCATTCTCGAAGAGCTCGCGATGGCCGACGATGACAACGGCGACTACGCGGGCGAGCGATTCTACGAGGCGATCTTCGGCGAGCATCCGCTCGGCCGGCCCATCGGCGGTAACCCCGAGACGATTGCCGCCGTCTCGCGCGATGCCGTGCACGCGCACTACCGCGCGCACTACGCGCCCCACGACCTCGTCGTGACGGTCGCGGGAGCGGTCAACCACGACGAGTTGGTCGCGGCGGTCAAGCGTCACCTGTCGGCGGGCGGGTGGGACCTGGGCGTCGAGCGCGCCTCCGCCCCCAGGCGCCCGCCTGCCGCAGGTGCCTGGGTTCCCCAGGCGCGGAGCCTCGTGGTCGAGCGTCCGAGCGAGCAGGTCAACCTCTACCTCGGCGTCCCTGCACTACCGGCGAGCGACGACCGCCGCAGCGTGCTCACGGTGCTCAACTCGGTGCTGGGCGGCAGCATGTCGTCTCGCCTGTTCCAGCAGGTGCGCGAACGGCGGGGCCTTGCCTATGCCGTGTACTCCTTCGCCTCGAGCTACTCCGATGCGGGCGTGTTCGGCCTCTTCGCCGCCTGTTCTCCCGCCAAGGCAGGCACGGTGGCCGAGCTCATGTTCGATGAGTTCCGCGGCGTCGCGAGCGGTGGCATCACCCAGGGCGAACTCGATCGTGCCCTCGGCCAGCTGGCAGGAGCATCCGCCCTCGCCCTTGAGGACTCAGACACGCGGATGTCGCGGCTCGGCCGGGCAGAGATCATGCTCGGCGAGTTCCTCGACCTCGATGAGGCGCTGCGTCGACTCTCTCTCGTCACGACGGATGCGGTGGCCGAGTTGGCCGACGAATTGTCGCGAGGCCCTGTCGCGCTCGCGGCGGTCGGCCGGGTCGACGACGCCACCTTCGAGGGCATCCACGCTCGAACCCGCCCGCAGTTCACCACAATCGAAGGAGAGTGAGACGACGATGTCCCACTTCATTTATCTCGTCCGTCACGGCGAGCAACAGGACGCCGAGCACGGCCTCCCCGACGGGCCGCTCTCGGCGCGTGGAAAGCGTCAGGCGACGCTCATCGCTGATCGACTGAGCGGGGTTCCGTTCACGAGCGTGTTCCATTCGCCGCTGCAGCGGGCAGAGGACACGGCGAACACCATCACGGAGCGCCTCCCGGGCATCACCTCAGAGCCGTCTGCTCTTCTCTTCGATTGCGTGCCCTCGGGGCCCGGCGCAGACATGCCCGCCGCCTTCGAGCCGTTCTTCGGTTCCGTGACGGAGGCGCAGATCGAGGCAGGCGAGGCCCAGATGGCCGACGCGATCGGCGAGTGGATGACCCCGTCGCTCGAAGACCGTCACACGCTCCTCATCACGCACAACTTCGTGATCGCTAATTTCGTGCGCGAGGTCTTCTCCGCCTCCTCGTGGCGATGGATGGGCATCAACCAGGCGAACTGCGGGCTCACGATCATCCGGGTCCGCACCGTGAAGGCTCCCGAGCTCATCACGCACAACGACCTGGGCCATCTCCCGCCGGAGCTGCGCACGGGGCTGCCCGTCGACCAGCCCTACTGAGGGGTGTCGCGCACGGCCTTCCCGTACCAATTGTTGGCGTTGGGGTTGTCGTTGTAGGGCTCGATCGTCTGATAGCCGGCCTTGCTGTAGAGGCGGGCGGCTGACTCGAGGCTCGCGTTCGTGTCGAGCACGACCTCGTCGGCGCCGAGTTCGACGGCCCGCCGCTCAAGCTCTGCGAGGAGGGCCGCTCCGAGCCCGGTGCCGCGCGTGTGCGGCTGCACGTAGAGGTGCTTGACCTCGAAGCGGGCCGCACCCGTCTCAGAGGGGGCGATGCGCCGGATGCCACCGCATCCGACATCCGCGGCGTCCCCTGCGAGGTCCTCGCCCTCGACGATCAGGAACACGCCTCGCGGCGGCACGAAGTCGTCGGGGGAGGGGAAGACCGTGCGGTACGCCTCCGGGCCGGCGGGGAATGACTCCGCGCGGGCGGAGAAATACTCGGTCAGGAGGGCGAGGGCGTCGTCGTCGGCGACGCTCGCTTCGCGGAAGACGGGCATGCCTCCAGCTTAGGAGCCGAGATCGACGTCGGGCGGTCCTTGGTAGATTTGCCCCATGGCATCAAAGGTCGCCGTCGTCGGCGCGAACGGCAGGATGGGCTCACTCATCGCACGCATCGTCGAGCAGGAGCCCGGCCTCGAGCTGGTGGCGTCCATGAACTCGTCCTCATCCCTCGAGGAGATGCTCGCGGCCGACCTCGTCGTCGATGTCACGCGCCCTGACGTGAGCGCCGACGTCGTCGAGTTCGCGGTGCAGCACGGGCGGAAGGTGCTCGTCGGCACCTCGGGCTGGTCGGCGGAGCGCATCCAGGGCCTCAGTGGCGCGCTCGCAGCGGCGCCCGAGGCGGGCGTCATCATCATCCCCAACTTCTCGCTCGGCTCTGTGCTGGCGACCAGGCTCTCGATGGTCGCATCCCGCTTCTACGACTCGATCGAGATCCTGGAGGCCCACCACGCCGGAAAGGTCGACTCGCCCTCCGGCACGGCCGTGCGCACCGCCGAGCTCATGGCGAAGGCGCGCAGGTCGCAGGGGCCCGTCGAGGCGCCGCACATCGACCAGCTCGCTCGCGGCCAGCAGGTGGCGGGCATCCCCGTGCACAGCCTGCGCTTGCACGGGGTCGTCGCCCGCCAGGAGGTCATCTTCGGCGGCACGGGGGAGCTCCTGAGCGTCGTGCACGACACGATCTCGCCCGCCGCCTACGAGCAGGGCATCCGACTCGCGCTCGCGGCCCTCCCCGATGCGGTCGGTGTGACCGTCGGGCTTGAGCACCTGCTCGACCTCGGTGCGCTCACGGCTGACGAGGCCTGATCGTGGTCAAGAAGCTCGGCGTCGTCGTCATGGCGGCCCTCCTCGTGCTCTACATCTGGGCGGTCGGCCAGCTGGCGGTCACCCTCATCCTCAGCGGCGATGCCGTCGCGGCCGTGATGGGAGCGGCCCTCGCGGTGCTGCCCCTGATCGCAGTGTGGGGGCTCGTCAGCGAGGTGCTCTTCGGGGTGCGCAGCGAACGTCTCCTGGCACGCCTGGAGCACGAGGGCCGACTGCCCGAGCACTCGGTGCCGGTCCGCGCGAGCGGTCGGCCGATCCGCGAAGCGGCGGATGCCGCGTTCCCCGCCTACAAGGCCGAGGTCGAGGCCTCTCCCGAGTCGTGGCAGTCCTGGCTGCGCCTTGGCCTGGCCTATGACGCGAGCGGCGACCGCCGACGCGCACGCCAGGCGGTGCGAAGGGCCATCGCCCTCGCCCGCAACGATCGCGAGAGGTAGCATCAAGCCGATGAGCGCGACGATCCCCACACCCTACGAGGACCTCCTCCGCGATGTCCTCGACAACGGCACCCACAAATCCGATCGGACAGGAACGGGCACGCGAAGCGTGTTCGGCCGACAGATCCGGTTCGACCTCGCCGAGGGCTTTCCCCTCATCACGACCAAGCGGGTGCATTTCAAGTCGATCGCGCTCGAGTTGCTCTGGTTCCTTCGGGGCGAGAGCAACGTCGGCTGGCTGCAGGAGCGCGGCGTCACGATCTGGGACGAATGGGCGGATGCCGCGGGCGAACTCGGTCCCGTCTATGGTGTGCAGTGGCGCTCCTGGCCGACGCCGAGCGGCGAGCAGATCGACCAGATCAGCGAGGTGATCGAGCAGATCCGCAGCAATCCCGATTCGAGGCGTCTGATCGTGTCGGCATGGAACCCTGCCGACGTTCCCTCGATGGCGCTCGCGCCGTGCCACGCGCTCTTCCAGTTCTATGTCGCCGATGGCAAGCTCTCGTGCCAGCTCTACCAGCGCAGCGCCGACATGTTCCTCGGCGTACCCTTCAACATCGCCAGTTACGCGCTGCTGACGCACATGGTGGCGGCGCAGACGGGCCTCGAACTCGGTGAGTTCGTGTGGACGGGCGGTGACTGCCACATCTACGACAACCATGTCGACCAGGTAACCGAGCAGCTCACGCGGGAACCGTATGCCTCCCCGACGCTCCGCATCGCGGGGCAGCGGGAAAGCATCTTTGACTACGAGTACGAGGACTTCACGGTGGAGAACTACCAGCACCACCCCGCGATCAAGGCGGCGGTTGCCGTATGACGAACCCCAGGATTGGCCTGATCTGGGCCGAGGCGGAGGGCGGCATCATCGGCCGCAACGGCATCATGCCGTGGAACGTGCCGGAAGACCTCGCACGCTTCAAGCGGGTCACACTCGGCGGGCCGGTCATCATGGGCCGCAAGACCTGGGACTCCCTCCCACCGCGCTTCCGCCCGCTGCCGGGTCGACGCAACATCGTCGTGACGCGCCAGAGCCGATGGGCCGCAGAGGGCGCCGAGGCGGCCCCCTCGGTCGCGAACGCGCTCGTCATGGCCGCTGACGACGTCGATCCGGATGACATGGCGTGGGTCATCGGCGGCGGCGAGATCTATGCTGCCGTGATCGACGAGGCCGAGCGGCTCGAGGTGACCGAGATCAGGGCCGTCTTCGAGGGCGACGCCAAGGCCCCCGTGATCGGGCCGGAGTGGAAGGTCGTGCGGTCGGACCCCGAGGAGGGCTGGCACGAGTCCCGTTCGGGGCTCTCCTACCGCTTCGTGAGCTACGAGCGCGCCTAAGTCGTGCCGAACTGCAGGGCGTTCGTCAACGCCCAGCGACGAGCTCTCGTGCATAGGTGATCGCCTGCGGGGTGTGCTCGAACACCCTGCCGGTCTCCCGCAGGTGGGGCGCGACGTCGAGCGTGCGCAGCACGCGGCTGTGCACGGGGTCCACTCCCGAGATGAGCACCGCGATCCCGCGGGCCTCGAGGCGCCGCACGGCGTCGTCGAGGATCGTCGCGCCCGTCGCGTCGAGTGTGGAGATGCGCGACATCCGCAGGATCACGACATCGACATCCGAGACGCCGGTGAGCTCGAGCAGGAAACGGTGGGCGGCACCAAAGAACAGCGGCCCGTCGAAGCGGTAGGCGACGATGCGGTCCGACAGCAAGGCGAGTTCCTCCGCGCTGTGGTCGCCACGGTCCTCCTCGAGCGGTACCTGCTCGAGGCGGGCGCTGCGCGAGACGCTCCCGAGGGCCAGCAGGGCGGCAACGATGACGCCGACAACGACGGCCGTGACCAGATCGACCGCGACCGTGATGGCGAAGGTGAGGATCAGCACGATCGCGTCGGCCCGCGTCGCGCGCACGAACGCCCAGATCGACCCGAAGCCGATCATCTGCACACAGGTCGCGAGGAGCACGCCCGCGAGCGCGGCGAGTGGAACGTGGCCGACGAGGCCGGAGGCGGCGTAGATGACGACCAGGAGCACGAGGGAGTGCGTGATTGCGGCGATGCGTGAGCGGGCGCCCGCCCTCACGTTGACCGCGGTGCGGGCGATCGCTGCCGTCGCGGGAACACCACCGAAGAAGGGCACCGCGATGTTGGCAAGGCCCTGACCGAGGAGTTCACGGTCGGGGTCGTGCCGTTCGTTGACGCTCATGGAGTCGGCGACGGTGGCGCAGAGGAGGCTTTCGAGGGCCGCGAGGGCGGCCACCGCGAGGGCCGAGGGGATGAGGGCTGCAACGGCGGAGAGGTCGATGAAGTCAGCAGTGGGGGCGGGGATGCCCGCGGGAATCGCGCCGATCGTGGGCAGGCCGAGGTCGAAGAACTCCGCGATGAGCGTCGCAACGATGATCACGAGAATCGAGGCGGGAACCGCGGGGAGGAGCCTCGCGCCGAGGAGGATGACCGCCGCAACCCCGAGCGTCATGAGCAGGGGTGTCACGTCGATGTCGGTGGTCCATCGCGCCACAGCGTCGCCAGCGATGGCCCAGACCTGTTCTCCCTCGCCCGGGTCGAGCCCCAGCATGGAGGGAACCTGCTGCAGCACGATGACGACCGCGATCCCCGCGGTGAAGCCCTCGATGAGCGAGGTCGGCAGCAGGCGCACGGCGCGGCCAATGCCCGACACCGCGAGCGCGACGAGGATGATGCCGGCCATGACGCCGACGAGTAGCACGCCCTGGGCGCCGAAGTCGTGCACGACGGGCAGCAGCACGACCGTCATGGCCCCCGTGGGGCCGGAGATCTGCAGGTTGCTGCCGCCGAAGACGGCCGCGATGATGCCCGCGATGACGGCGGTGGTGAGTCCCGCTTCTGCTCCAAGGCCGGATGCGACGCCGAAGGCGAGCGCGAGCGGCAGGGCCACGACCGCGACCGTGAGGCCCGCGACGAGGTCACGCCCGGGGGACCGGCGGGCCGCGTGCAGGTCTGCGGGGCCGGGCAGTAGTGAGCGCAGCCGCCCTCGCCCTTTCGGCTGTTGCTCCGTCATGGCCTGCGGTCGAGGCTCTCGAGCATCTCGCGGGAGTCGCGGAGGTTGCTCACGATGATCTGCCGCGCGATCGCGAGGAGTTGCGACATCCGCTCGTCCCGAAGCGCGTAGTGGATGCTGTTGCCCTGCCGCCTGGTCGTGACGACCCCCGCTCGGCGCAGCACCGCGAGCTGCTGCGACAGTGTGGACATCTCGAGATCGACCATGCCGGCGATCTCGCCGACGGTTCGTTCGCCCTCAGAGAGTGCCTCCAGCACGCGGATACGGGCGGGGTGGCCCATGGCCTTGAAGAGCTCTGCCTTGACCTGGGCGACGGGCAGATCGGAGGTTGGCAGGTTCATGCATCCACTATATATGAATATTTGGAACTATTGAAACTGGTCTCGGTGTCGTCTCGATGGCTCGGATGCCGCGTGCGAGCGGTAATCTCGGTGTGTGAGCTCTCTCGACAATCCCTTCGGCCAGGTACTGGTAGCCCTCGTCACGCCCTTCACGGCAGACGGTGAGGTCGCGTGGGATGACGTCGAGAAGCACATCGATGATGTCGTGAGCGGGGGAGCGGACGGCATCGTCGTCACGGGCACGACCGGTGAGACGAGCACCCTGACCGACCCTGAGAAGATTCGCCTGGTCGAGGTGGCGAAGGCGGTTGCGGGTGATCGCGCCAAGATCATCACGGGTGGTGGCTCCAACGAGACAGCACACGCGATCGAGCTCTACAAGGCGAGCGAGAAGGCTGGCGCTGATGGCGTCATGATCGTCACGCCGTATTACAACAAGCCGACCCAGGCCGGAATCCTGACCCACTTCCGCCTCATCGCCGATGCGACGGATCTTCCCGTCATTCTCTACGACATTCCGGGCCGCACGGGCGTTCCCATCCGCTACGAGACGATTCTGCGAGCGGCGCAGCACCCCAACATCCTCGCGGTCAAGGATGCCAAGGGTGACTTCTCGGAGGTCAGTCGGGTGCTCAACCAGACCGATCTCATGTACTTCTCGGGCGACGATGCCAATGTGCTGCCACACCTGGCGATCGGCGCGACAGGGCTCATCGGCGTCACCGCGAACATTGCGCCCGCCCCCTACCGCGTCATCGTCGACGCGGTCAACGCTGGTGACCTGACCACCGCGACTGTCGCCCACAAGTCACTCGAGCCCCTTGTCCGCGCCACGATGACCCACGTCCCGGGCACGGTCGCAGCCAAGTACATCCTGCACGGTCTCGGGCGCATCGGCTCTCCTCGCGTGCGGCTGCCCCTCGTGGGCCCGGAGGACTTCGAGGCCGCCGTGATCGAAGACGAGCTCGCGCTCGTCGGCGACATCCCTGGTCTCGACCTCGGCAACTTCCGTCCCGACCGCAACGCGGCGGCCGGCGGTGCCCTGCCCAAGGTGGCAGGCACGACTCGCTGACCAAGCAGCGACCCACAACTTCATACCGGGGGCTAGCGGCCCTTCCATCGGCCTGCGGGCCGCGACACCACAGGACGCCATGAACTCACACATCTACGCACCCGCCAAGCTCAAGCCAGGAACGCTCCGGGTCATCCCGATCGGCGGTCTCGGCGAGATCGGCCGCAACATGACGGTCTTCGAGATCGACGGCAAGCTCCTGATCGTCGACTGCGGCGTGCTCTTCCCCGAGGAGCACCAGCCCGGCGTCGACCTCATCCTTCCCGACTTCACACCCATCCGCGACCGACTCGACGACGTGCTGGGCGTCGTGCTCACGCACGGCCATGAAGACCACATCGGCGCCGTTCCCTACCTGCTGCGCCTGCGGCAGGACATCCCGCTCATCGGCTCGAACCTCACGCTCGCGCTCATCGAGGCGAAGCTCAAGGAACACCGCATCACGCCGTACACCCTCACGGTCAAGGAGGGGCAGAAGGAGACGTTCGGTCCCTTCGATCTCGAGTTCGTCGCCGTGAACCACTCGATTCCGGATGCCCTCGCCGTCCACATCACGACCGTCGCCGGCACCGTCCTCCACACGGGCGACTTCAAGATGGACCAGCTGCCCCTCGATGACCGCATCACCGACCTGCGCGCCTTCGCGCGCCTCGGCGAGGCGGGGGTCGACCTCTTCCTCCCCGACTCCACCAACGCGGATGTCCCGGGCTTCACCGCGCCCGAACGGGGCATCGGTCCCGTGCTCGAGTCGGTCATCGCCAAGGCGCCGCGCCGGGTCATCGTGGCGAGCTTCTCGAGCCACGTGCACCGCGTGCAGCAGGTGCTGGATGCCGCCCACGCGAACGGGCGAAGGGTCGCCTTCATGGGCCGGTCGATGGTGCGCAACATGGGCATCGCGGCCGAGCTCGGGTACCTCAAGGTGCCCGAGGGGGTGCTGATCGACCAGAAGAAGGCCGACCAGCTGCCAGACGACAAGATCGTCTACATGAGCACGGGGTCGCAGGGCGAGCCCATGGCGGTGCTGGCCCGCATGGCGAACCTCGAGCACAAGATCGAGATCGGCAAGGGAGACACTGTCATCCTCGCGTCGAGCCTCATCCCGGGCAACGAGAATGCGGTCTACCGCGTCATCAACGGTCTCACCAAGCTGGGCGCCAACGTCGTGCACAAGGGCAATGCCAAGGTGCACGTCTCCGGCCACGCGAGCGCGGGGGAGTTGCTCTACTGCTACAACATCCTGAAGCCCAAGAACGTGCTTCCCGTGCACGGTGAATACCGGCACCTGGTCGCCAACCAGCAGCTCGCGGTGCAGACGGGCATCCCGGAGGAGAACACGATCATCGCCGAGGACGGTACGGTCATCGACCTGCGCGACGGCGAGGCGACCGTGGTCGGCCAGCTCGACCTCGGGTACGTCTACGTCGACGGCTCGACCGTCGGTGAGATCACGGATGCCGACCTCAAGGATCGCCGCATCCTCGCCGAGGAGGGCTTCATCTCGATCTTCGCCGCGATCGACGCACAGACGGGCCGCGTCATCGTCGGGCCGGAGATCCAGTCCCGCGGCTTCGCGGAGGACGAGGCCGTGTTCGACGCCGTCAAGCCACAGGTGGTGAAGGCCCTCGCGGAGGCCGCCGAGAACGGCACGCGCGACGCTCACGCCTTCAGCCAGGTCATCCGTCGCACGGTCGGCCGCTGGGTCAACACGCAGCACCGTCGCCGGCCCATGATCGTCCCGGTCGTGATCGAGGCCTAGAGCGGTATCCCGACCACGCCGCACCCCTAACCGGCCTTCGTCGGTGGCCGCAGGTACCGTGGTCGCATGGCTACGAGCACCAAGTCGACGTCGCGCGCGCGGAACGCTTCGGCGCGCAACGCGAAGGCTCCCGCGCGCACGGCGGCAACGAAGAAACTCCCCGCGCAGCCACCTGCGCCGGAGCGCGGCGTCGTCACGAGCGCCTGGCTCGGTGCCGCCCACGTCGTGGGCGCTGCCGCCCGCCTCTTCGGGCGCGAGACGCTCGCCAAGGAGGAGCGCCGCGACGGCGTGCCCTTCTTCATCTTCCTGCTCGCGATCGCGGGCGCCGTGGTCGAGTGGTTCATGCCGAATGACCCGGTCGCGATGGCGCTCGACGCCTGGACCTTCGGCGGGCTCTTCGGCAGGGTCGCCTACGCGCTCCCGGTGATCATGGTGCTCTTCGCGCTGTGGCTCTTCCGGCATCCGGCCTCCGTCAATGACAACGGCCGCATCGGCATCGGGCTCGCCGTGCTCCTCGTCAGCGTGAGTGGCCTGTGTCACATCTTCGGCGGCACGCCGCAGCCGACCGACGGTCCTGTCGCGCTCGCCTACGCGGGCGGCATCCTCGGTTGGATCGCGGGCCAGCCCTTCGTGCAGCTCGGCGTCGCCTGGCTGGGCGTCGCGCTCATGGGCGTACTGCTCCTGCTGTCGATCTTCATCATCACCAAGACGCCACCGAACCGCATCGGTCGCCGCTTCCGCGAGCTCTACGCCTACCTCTTCGGCGAGCAGCTCCCCGAGGGTGCGGAACGTTCGAAGGCGGATGCCACAACCGAGATCACAGACTTCGGCGACCTGGGCATCGACCCCGAGGAGGCGGCAACGCTGCCCTGGTGGCGCCGCAACAAGTCGCAGCGCGAGACCGATCCCGCCTTCGACAGCCCCGTCGTTGCGCGCGCCAACGAGACCGACATCGTGCCGACGGATGCGCCTCCCGTGACCGAGAACCCCTTCGGCGGCGTCGAGCTGCTCGAGGAACTCGCGAAGGCGGAGGATGCGGTCAAGCGCTTCACGGGTGAGGTGCCGCCGGCCGCTGGCCAGGGCACGGGCATCCGCGACGACGGCGACTCTGCCGTCGAGCTCCTTCCCGGTTTCAGCGACACGGCGTCGGAGAAGGGTCGCCAGGGGGAGTTCGACGCAGAGTCCGAGCGTCCGCAGGCACCCTACCGGCTCCCCGTATCGTCGACCCTGAAGCAGGGCACGCCTCCCAAGTCGCGGTCGCAGGTCAACGACGATGTTGTCGCAGCGATCACCGAGGTGCTCAAACAGTTCTCGGTCGACGCGAAGGTCACGGGATTCAGCCGTGGTCCGACGGTGACGCGCTACGAGATCGAGCTGGGTCCCGGCGTGAAGGTCGAGCGCGTCACGGCGCTCAGCAAGAACCTCTCCTACGCGGTCGCGAGCAACGAGGTGCGCATCCTCTCGCCCATCCCCGGCAAGAGCGCGATCGGTATCGAGATCCCCAACACCGACCGCGAGATCGTCTCCCTCGGCGACGTGCTGCGGTCGAAGGCGAGCACCGCCAGCCGTCACCCCATGACGATCGGTGTGGGCAAGGATGTCGAGGGTGGCTTCGTCGTCGCCAACCTCGCCAAGATGCCTCACCTCCTTGTCGCCGGTTCGACGGGTTCGGGCAAGTCGGTGTTCGTCAACTCGATGATCACCTCGCTCCTCATGCGCGCCAAGCCATCCGAGGTGCGCATGGTGCTCATTGATCCGAAGCGGGTGGAACTCGCGCCCTATGCCGGTATTCCGCATCTCATCACGCCCATCATCACGAATCCCAAGAAGGCCGCTGAGGCGCTCGCGTGGGTCGTGAAGGAGATGGACATGCGGTACGACGACCTCGCGAGCTTCGGCTACCGGCACGTCGACGACTTCAACGCTGCGGTCATCAACAACGAGATCGTGCTGCCGGAGGGGAGCCAGCGAAAGCTCAAGGCTTACCCCTACCTGCTCGTCGTCGTCGACGAGCTTGCGGACCTCATGATGGTCGCACCTCGCGACGTCGAGGATTCGATCGTGCGCATCACGCAGCTCGCCCGCGCGTCCGGCATCCACCTCGTGTTGGCGACGCAGCGGCCGAGCGTCGATGTCGTCACGGGCCTCATCAAGGCCAACGTGCCGAGCCGACTCGCGTTCGCGGTGAGCAGCATGACCGACTCCCGCGTCATCCTCGACCAGCCCGGTGCCGACAAGCTCATCGGCCAGGGCGATGCCCTGTTCCTCCCCATGGGGGCCAACAAGGCGATCCGCGTGCAGGGTGCCTGGGTCGGCGAAGACGAGGTCAACGCGGTCGTCAAGCACGTGACGCAGCAGGCGCGGCCCGAATACCGGCAGGACGTCACCGAGGTTGCCGAGAAGAAGCAGATCGACAGCGACATCGGCGATGACCTCGAGGTGCTGCTCGCGGCCGCGGAACTCGTCGTGAGCACGCAGTTCGGCTCGACCTCGATGCTTCAGCGCAAGCTCCGTGTCGGCTTCGCCAAGGCGGGGCGCCTCATGGACCTCCTGGAGTCCCGCGAGATTGTGGGCCCCTCGGAGGGGTCCAAGGCGCGCGACGTGCTGGTCACGCCCGAGCAGCTCCCCGGCGTGCTGGCGCGCCTGCGCGGGGAGGAGCCGCCGGCTTCCTCGGCCGCGCCCGCCGTCCCCTCCGCTCAGGCTTCGCACGCCGAAGACCCTGTCGCTGCCATGACGAGCGGCTACGATGAGGTCGAGGCGTCTGGCAACGAGGATGCCTGGCAGCTGACCGACAGGGAGTAACGCACGTGGGGCTCCCCGATTCACTGCGTGGCCGCGTCATTCGCGCGGGAGACACGCCGGCAAGCGTCCTGAACGTGCCGAACATCATCACGATCGTGCGCATCCTCATGGCGCCCCTGTTCTTCTGGATGCTCCTGGCCGACGCGGGAACACATTCGCCGCTCCGCTGGGCCGCTGCTGCGGTCTTCGTCGTCGGTATCGCGACCGACAGCATCGACGGGCATATTGCCCGCCGACGCAATCTCGTGACCGACTTCGGCAAGCTCATGGATCCGATTGCCGACAAGCTGCTGACGGGAGGCGCGCTGGTCTGCCTCGCCCTGCTCGACGAGCTCGCGTGGTGGGTCGTCGCGGTGATCCTCGTCCGCGAGATCGGCATCACGCTCTACCGGGTCGCGATGCTGCGGGACCGGGTCATCCCGGCCTCGCGCGGCGGCAAACTCAAGACCGTGCTGCAGTCGGTCGCGATCTCCTTCTTCCTGGTGCCGCTGTGGACGGTCGTGGGGGACTGGATCCACTGGGTCAACGGCGTGCTCATGGCGGCCGCGGTCGCGGCGACCCTCCTCTCGGGCCTCGACTATCTCCTCAAGGCGCGGCAGGGGAGGGCGGCGTGAGCGCCTCCGGCGAACTCGTCGAGCTGCTGATCGAGCGCAGGCTCACGATCGCCGTTGCGGAGTCGCTCACGGGCGGCCTCCTGGTGTCTGACCTGATCGCGACGCCCGGGGCATCCGCGACCGTGCTGGGCGGGGTGGTCGCGTACAACACCGAACTCAAGCGCAGCGTGCTGGGCGTCGACGCCTCGATACTCAATGTGCACGGGGCCGTGCATCCGGATGTCGCGGGCCAGATGGCATCCCTCGTTCGTGAAGTGCTCGCGGTCGATGGCGTGCCCGCCGACATCGGGGTCTCGACGACGGGCGTCGCGGGCCCAGACTGGCAGGACGGCCGGGAGCCGGGCACTGTGTTCATCGGCGTCGCGATCGACTCCGACCTCCGCGTCTCGGCCCACGAGTTCGAGGGTGACCGCGACGCCATCCGTCGCCAGGCAGCGGATGCCGCTGTGCTGGCGGTGCTCGAGCGACTCCGCTGATCGTTTCTGGGAATACCCCTCGCTACGATCCGGTTACAGCAGGTACATTCACAAGCACCGCACAGACTGCGATGACTAGAGTTTCACCCACGCTAGGCTTCCAGTCACGTACATTTTGGGGAGGGTCCAATGGTTCTCGTTCGTCAGGAAATCGGGGACGTTCTGCGGGACTTCCGCCTGCAGAAGGGGCACACCCTCCGTCAGGTTGCCAGTCGAGCCAGTGTGGCGCTCGGCTACCTGAGTGAGGTGGAGCGCGGTCAGAAAGAGGCCAGCTCCGAGATCCTCGCCTCAGTCGCAGAAGCGCTTGACACTCCGATCTCCGTCATCATGCACGAGGTCGGTGATCGCATGGCGATCATCGAGGGCCTCAATGTCATTCCCGACACTGTTCCGGAAGACTTCGGCAGCGCCTTCAAGCGCGAGTTCTCGCGCGACGGGTTCGAGTCGTCCATCGAGCCAGACATGGCGGTCCGCTGAGTCTCTTCGCCCTGCCGTTCCCGGGGGCATCGTGCGCCTGAGTGAGTTCTGGATCGCCGTCAGCGAGGAGTTCGGCGAGGCCTATGGCCGGATGCTCGTGCACGACCTGGTGCTGACCGAGCTCGGCGGCGTCACCGGCGAGGTCGCGCTCCGCCAGGGCGCTTCCCCGCGCGACATCTGGGTTGCCCTGTGCAAGGCATCCGACGTGCCCCAGGACCGGTGGCACGGCGTCGGCCGTCTGCGCGAGCCCTGACCGGAGCACATCGGCTCGGATCTCAGGGACGACACGCCGAACATCTACTCGAACATGTGTTCGGTCGAGAGTAGGCTCCTTCACAGCGGTGGATCGAAGGCAGTTCTCACACTTTCGGCTGCACCCCCGATGACTGTCGGTGGTGCCTCCTAGTGTCTGTGGTGCTGGCGATACGCCGACAACCAGCCTTGTCGTACGCAGTCGGACCTTGCACCATCGGTCCTCCTGCAAGGCGACAGAAGACAGGCACATCACCTCGTCACGGCCGAAGACATTCCGGGCGTGCGCAACGACAGGAGCTTCACAATGGCATCAGCAGCCGACCGCGAGAAGGCACTCGACACCGCACTCGCGCAGATCGACCGGCAGTTCGGCAAGGGCTCGGTCATGCGCCTCGGCAGTGACGATCGTGCACCCGTCCAGGTCATCCCCACCGGTTCCATCGCCCTCGACGTCGCGCTCGGCGTCGGCGGCCTGCCCCGCGGCCGCATCGTCGAGATCTACGGCCCGGAGTCCTCGGGTAAGACGACGCTCACGCTGCACGCAATCGCCAATGCGCAGCGCGCCGGCGGCATCGCGGCCTTCATCGACGCGGAGCACGCGCTCGACCCGGAGTACGCCAAGTCCCTCGGCGTCGACATCGACTCGCTCCTCGTCTCCCAGCCAGACACGGGTGAGCAGGCGCTCGAGATCGCCGACATGCTCGTGCGCTCGGGCTCGATCGACCTGATCGTCATCGACTCCGTCGCCGCACTCGTGCCGCGGGCCGAGATCGAGGGCGAGATGGGAGACTCCCACGTGGGCCTGCAGGCGCGACTCATGTCCCAGGCACTCCGCAAGCTCACGGGTGGTCTCAACTCGACCGGCACCACCATGATCTTCATCAACCAGCTCCGCGAGAAGATCGGCGTGTTCTTCGGCAGCCCCGAGACCACTGCGGGTGGTAAGGCGCTCAAGTTCTACGCTTCGGTTCGCCTCGACATCCGCCGCATCGAGACCCTCAAGGAGGGCACCGACGCGGTCGGAAACCGCACGCGGGTCAAGGTCGTCAAGAACAAGATGGCGCCGCCCTTCAAGCAGGCCGAGTTCGACATCCTCTACGGCGTCGGCATCTCCCGCGAGGGCAGTCTGCTCGACTTCGGCGTCGAGCACGGCATCGTCCGCAAGTCGGGTGCCTGGTACACCTACGACGGTGACCAGCTCGGGCAGGGCAAGGAGAACTCCCGGCGGTACCTCATCGAGCACCCCGAGGTTGCCAAGGAGATCGAAGACAAGATCCTCGTCAAGCTCGGCATCACGAAAGACCCGAATGCTGCCGCAGCACCGGCAGACAACGTCGAGCCGATCGCGCCCAAGGTCGCCGGCCGCAAGGCCGTAGGGGCCTGACGTAGTGTCCCCGAGCAGCGGTGACGGGGGCGAGCGTCTCGCCCCCGTCGCCTACCTCCCCGGCGCCCGCGCCGCCGACGCAGGGTGGGCGGTGCCGGGGGTCGATGAGGCCCCAGACGAGGCGCCGCCGGTTCCTGAGCGCCAGGCGAAGCGCGCGTCCAACGTGAGCCTTGCGGGGCTCGGCCGTCGCAACATGTCTCGTTGGGAGGTTGAGAATCTCCTTCGATCCAGGGACCTTGACGACGAGACGATCGACTACGAGGTCTCTCGGCTCGAGTCTGTCGGGCTGGTCGATGACTCTGCCCTCGCAGAGACCCTCGTGCGCACGCAGCACGAACGCAAGGGGCTCGGCAGGCAGGGGATCGTGGCGGAGCTCCGGCGCAGGCACATCGACCAGGAGATCATCGACGCGGCCCTCGAGTCACTTGGGCGGGATGACGA
The DNA here is from genome assembly GCF_044769865.1 of Salinibacterium sp. GXW1014. Lineage (NCBI taxonomy): Bacteria > Bacillati > Actinomycetota > Actinomycetes > Micrococcales > Microbacteriaceae > Salinibacterium > Salinibacterium sp. GXW1014. The sequence continues at coordinate 38,443 of NZ_JBIZWA010000001.1, read as the reverse complement.
GCGTGAACGTGCCATCGAACTCGCCGAGAAGCGAGCTTCCCAGTTGCAGTCCTACGATCACGAGACCGCCAAGCGCCGTCTCACGGGCTTCCTCCAGCGCAAGGGCTACTCGTCCGAGGTCATCCGCGACGCCGTCGACCAGGCTCTCGGTTCTCCGCGCTCCCGTCCGGGAGGCGTCCGCTTCCGCTGAGGTCCACGCAACAGCCCGCGACTACCATGGGGTCATGCAACCGGGCCGAGCTACGCATCTGGGCCGGGCCATCCTGTGCGGCTTCGCGGTCGCTGCCCTCGCCGGATGCTCGACGATGCCTCCCGCCGTCGAGTCCGCAAGTCCGCAACCCCCCTCGCCCAGCGTGGTCTCTGAAGAGACGCTGCAGGAGCAATCCCTCGTCGGCACCTCGTGGCGGGGGATGGACAGTGCGGGCGACCGTACCTCCTTCACGCTCGAGCCCGACCACACGGTCGTCGTCGCCTTCAACGACGGCGAGTGGCACGACCCGCGCGACACCTGGCAGCTCGACGCAGGAGTGCTCACGATCACCGTGCACGTCGACGCCGTGCACGGTGATCTCGTCTACCGGGCCGACTACGCAGCATCCGCCGACACGCTCGAGGCGACGGCCACCTCGACGCTGAGCGAGCGGACGCTCACGGTGACCCTCGAGCGCTCCTGAGCGCCCCACCGGGGCGGCCCAGCGGCGTTAGGCTAGCGTGATCATGACCTCGCTCGCTCCGTCTCCCGCATCGCCCCAGAGCACATCGCCGCGCACCTACGAGGTGCGCACCTATGGGTGCCAGATGAACGTCCACGACTCCGAGCGGCTCAGCGGTTCGCTCGAAGCGGCGGGCTACGTGCGGGCCGACGGCACTGAGCCGGATGTCGTCGTCATTAACACCTGCGCTGTGCGGGAGAACGCCGACAACAAGCTGTACGGCAACCTCGGCCAGCTCGCCTCGATCAAGCGCCGCCATGAGGGCATGCAGATCGCGGTGGGCGGCTGCCTCGCCCAGAAAGACAAGAACGTCATCCTCGAGAAGGCCCCCTGGGTCGATGTCGTCTTCGGCACGCACAACATGGGGTCCCTTCCCACACTCCTCGAGCGTGCGCGGCACAACGGCAAGGCCGAGATCGAGATCCTCGAGTCGCTCGAGGTGTTCCCCTCGACGCTCCCGACGCGGCGCGAATCGACCCACAGCGGTTGGGTGTCCATCTCCGTGGGCTGCAACAACACCTGCACCTTCTGCATCGTGCCTGCCCTCCGCGGCAAGGAGAAGGACCGCCGTCCCGGCGACATCCTTGCCGAGGTCCAGGCGCTCGTCGACGACGGCGCGATCGAGGTCACGCTGCTCGGCCAGAACGTCAACTCCTACGGCGTCGAGTTCGGCGACCGCCAGGCCTTCAGCAAACTGCTCCGTGCAACGGGAGAAATCGACGGGCTCGAGCGCGTGCGCTTCACGAGTCCGCACCCTGCCGCCTTCACCGACGACGTGATCCACGCCATGGCGGAGACGCCCAACGTCATGCCACAGCTCCACATGCCCCTCCAATCGGGCTCCGATCGCATCCTCAAGGCGATGCGGCGCAGCTACCGCTCGGAGCGATTCCTCGGTATCCTCGACCGCGTGCGCGATCGCATCCCGCACGCCGCGATCTCGACCGACATCATCGTCGGCTTCCCGGGCGAGACCGAGGAAGACTTCCAGGAGACGCTTCGAGTGGTCGAGCAGGCGCGGTTCGCCTCCGCCTTCACCTTCCAGTACTCCATCCGACCCGGCACCCCTGCGGCCACGATGCCCGACCAGGTGCCCAAGGCAGTCGTGCAGGAGCGGTATGAGCGGCTGGTCGAGCTGCAGGACCGCATCTCCTGGGAGGAGAACCAGAAGCTCGTCGGCACGACGGTCAATGTCATGGTCTCGGCCGAGGGCACGAAGGACGCGCAGACGCACCGGCTCTCCGGTCGCGCCGAGGACAGCCGCCTCGTGCACTTCGCGCTTCCCGAAGATTCGCCGACGCCGCGGCCCGGTGACATCGTGACGGTCGTCGTGAGCGACGCCAAGCCGTTCTACCTCATCGCGGATTCCGCCCCGGGAACGGCGCCGAGCATCCGTCGTACCCGTTCCGGCGATGCCTGGGACCGTGCGGAGGCAGCGTCGTGCGGTGTGCCGGCGCCGACAGGCACGAGCACGCCGGGCCGGGTCTCACTGGGCCTGCCCTCCCTCCGCGTGGCGACCGTGCCGATCTACGACTCGGCTGACGGAGAGCGCTGAGCACTGTGGCCGAGCAGCCGCCCCTGATCGCGATCGTCGGCGCGACCGGCACGGGCAAGAGTGAACTCTCGCTCGAGTTGGCCGAGCGGATCGCGGATGCCGGTGGCTCGGCCGAGATCGTCAACGGCGACGCCATGCAGCTCTACCGCGGCATGGATATCGGCACGGCGAAGATTCCCCCGGGGGAGCGTCGAGGTATCCCGCACCACATGTTCGACGTGCTCGACGTCGATGAGGAGGCGAGCGTCGCTGCCTTCCAGGAGCAGGCACGCGCGGCCGTGACCGAGATCGCGGAGCGAGGCGCGACGCCGATCCTCGTGGGCGGCTCGGGCCTCTACATCTCCTCGGTGCTCTTCGACTTCCGCTTCCCCGGAACGGATGCTGGCGTGCGCGAGCGCCTGGAGGCCGAGCTCGAGGCATCCGGGCCCGGCGTGCTCTTCCGTCGCTTGCAGGAGCACGACGCCGACGCGGCGAAGTCGATCGGGCCACACAACGGGCGACGCATCGTGAGGGCATTGGAGGTGATCGAGATCACGGGGGAGCCCTTCGGTGCGGGCCTGCCCGAGGACGCACCCTGGTGGCCGGACACGCGCATCCTGGGCCTCACTGCGCCGCGCGACGTGCTCGTGCAGCGACTCGATGCGCGGGTGGAGGGCATGTGGCGCGCCGGCATGCTCGACGAGGTCGAGTCGCTCATGGCCGCCGGAATCGAGCGCGGCGTCACGGCACAGCGCGCCATCGGCTACGCGCAGGCGATCGCCCAACTGCGGGGCGAGCTCTCCCGCGACGCCGCGATCGAGCAGACGCAGGCGCTCACCCGGCGCTACGCACGGCGACAGGTGGGCTGGTTCCGCCGCTATCGTTCGGCGCTGTGGCTCGAGCACGACGACCCCGAGCGGGCCGATGCCGCGGCTGCCCACGCACTGGCAGGCGCAGCCGCGCACGTATCCTTGGACAATGCCTGAGATCCATTTCACCAAGGGGCACGGCACGGGCAATGACTTCGTGCTGTTCGCCGACCCAGACGGCACGATCGAGCTGAGCCCCGAGCAGCTCGCCGCGATCGCCGACCGACGCTTCGGTGTCGGGGGCGATGGTGTGATCCGGGCGGTCCGCTCGTCCAAGCTTCCGGAGGGGGCGGCTGCCCTCGCAGAGGATGAGGCTGCCGAGTGGTTCATGGACTACCACAATGCGGATGGTTCGCCCTCGGAGATGTGTGGCAACGGCATCCGTGTCTTCGCGGAGTACCTCACGGCGAACGGCCTCGTCGAGCTTGGCCGCAATGACACCCTGACGGTGGGCACGCGGGCCGGCGTGCGTGACCTCCAGCGCAACCAGCGCGGATTCCAGGTTGACCTCGGCCGCTGGCGCCTCGACGGCTCCGACCCCCTTGTCCGCACCGCAGGCGTGCCCGTCGCCCGTCCGGCTCTCGGCATCAACGTCGGCAACCCGCACGTCGTCGTGGCGCTGTCGTCGAAGGAGGAATTGGATGCTGCGGACCTCTCGGCCCCGCCCGTCCTCGAGCCGGAGGCGCCGGAGGGGGCGAACGTCGAGTTCGTCGTGCCGCACGACCCGCTCGTCGTGGATGGTGTCGGGCGCATCACAATGCGGGTGCACGAGCGTGGGAGCGGCGAGACGCTCTCCTGCGGCACGGGTGCCGCGGCGGCTGCGCTGGCGACGCGTCACTGGGCAGGGGCGGGTGCCCCCGACCACTGGCGCGTCGACGTGCCGGGCGGATCACTCGGCGTGCGGATGTGGGCGGCTGAGGATGGCGAGCACGTCTCGCTGAGCGGTCCAGCGGTGCTTGTCTTCGAGGGTGACCTGAGCGTCTGACGCCCTCAGCGTCGGCGAACGCGCAGCACGCGGAAGCCCTTGTTCGTGGCCGCCCTCGTGACGGTGAAGCCCGCGGGCAGTGCGCCCTCCATCCAGCGGTGCAGCGAGTCGGAACCGAGATTCTTCTGCACGACGAGCCAGGCGTCGGTCGCAGCCTCGAGCCGCGGCAGCCAGTGCAGCAGCATGTCGTGGAGCACGTTCTTGCCCACCCTGATGGGCGGGTTCGACCGGATGCCCATGAAGATCACGTCGTCGGGAACATCCTGGGGCAGCACTGCGTTCACATTCGACAGACCAAGGGCCTCGGCATTCCGGCGCACGAGGTCGAGCGCACGCTCGTTCACGTCGACCGCCCAGACGGTCGCGTGAGGTGATTCGAGCGCCATGGTGAGGGCGATGGGGCCCCAACCGCTGCCGAGATCCAACAGGTGCCCTCCCGGCGGCGGAGGGGGAGTGTTGGCGAGAAGCACCTGGGTGCCGACGTCGATGCGATCGGGACTGAATACTCCACCCGCGGTCGTGAGTGTGCGGGGCAACCCCGCGAGGTTCACAGTCAGCGGGCGTAGTTTGAGCTCACTCTCCGGTTCAGCGGAGAAGTAGTGCTCGTTGGCCATGGAGAGAAACCTATCGAATAGCGAGGAGCTAGGGTTAACCCAATGACTGAAGCTGAATCTGAAGAGCGTCGTGACGAAGATGTCATCGAGCGCGTATTGGCCAACGCGGCGACCCGACCTGCAGGTTCCACGATCTTCACGAGTGAACGTGCCCAGGCGCTCCAATCAGATCCGGGCGCTGCCCCGACCGGTGAGACGGATGGCGAGCAGTTCGACCGCGAGGAGCGCGAGGCGCTTCGCCGGGTCTCCGGCCTCTCGACCGAGCTCGAAGACGTCACAGAGGTCGAATACCGGCAGCTGCGCCTCGAGAAGGTCGTCCTGATCGGCATCTACTCGCAGGGCACGCTCAAGGAGGCGGAGAACTCCATGCGGGAGCTCTTCGCGTTGGCCGAGACGGCCGGTGCTGTCGTGCTCGACGGGCTGCTGCAGAAGCGGGCGACGCCCGACCCCAGCACCTACTTCGGCAAGGGCAAAGCGCACGAACTGCGGGATGTCGTCGCCGCGGTCGGCGCCGACACCGTGATCGTCGATGGTGAGTTGTCCCCAAGCCAGCGGAGGGCCCTGGAAGACGTCATCCGAGTCAAGGTCATCGACCGCACGGCCGTCATCCTCGACATCTTCAGCCAGCACGCCAAGAGCCGCGAGGGCAAGGCCCAGGTGGAGCTCGCGCAGCTTGAATACCTCCTTCCGCGTCTTCGCGGTTGGGGCGAGTCGATGTCCCGCCAGGCGGGTGGCCAGGTGGGTGGCGCCGGGGCGGGCATGGGAAGCCGCGGTCCGGGTGAGACGAAGATCGAGCTCGACCGTCGCCGCATCCATTCCCGCATGGCGAAGCTTCGGCGCCAGATCAAGGAGTTCAAGCCGGCGCGTGAGGCGAAGCGCGCGAACCGCAACCGTTTCGCGGTGCCGAGCGTGGCGATCGCGGGGTACACCAACGCGGGCAAGTCGAGCCTGCTCAACCGCATCACGCGGGCCGGCGTGCTCGTCGAGAACGCCCTCTTCGCGACGCTGGATGCGACGGTGCGCAAGGCAGTGACGGCCGATGGTCGCAACTACACGCTGACCGACACGGTCGGCTTCGTCCGCAACCTGCCCCACCAGCTCGTCGAGGCGTTCCGTTCGACGCTCGAGGAGGTCGCCGAGGCTGATGTCATCGTGCACGTTGTCGACGCCTCGCATCCGGATCCCGCGAGCCAGCTCGCGACCGTGCGTGACGTCATCGGCGAGGTGGGTGCGCGGGACATCCCCGAGATCGTCGCCTTCAACAAGGCCGACCTGGCGGATGACGACCAGAGGCTGCTGCTTCGCGGCCTCGAGCCCGACGGTATCTTCGTGTCGGCACGCACGGGGGAGGGCGTGGAGGAGCTCCTCGCGCGCATCCAGGACGTGCTGCCCGATCTTGCTGAAGAGATCGAGGTCGTCGTGCCCTTTGACAGGGGAGACCTCGTCGCGCTCGCGCACGACCGGGGGCGCGTGCTCGCGTCGACGTATGGTGAGCACGGCACGAAGCTTCACGCCATGGTTGACGGGCAACTCGCCTCCCAGCTGCGCGCGGTGGACGTGGCAGTCCGGGGCGAGTCGACGCCGAGTTCCTAGTTGGCTGTCGCCGCCCTCTGCGGCCGCGAACGGGCGAGGCCCCGGTCGACGAACCGACCGGGGCCCCGCACGCGCTCCTGCATGATCAGGCGTCGCGCCCCTTGAGAGCGAGTGCTCCGAGCAGCAGGCTGGCGGCAGTCCACGCGAGCGCGACCAGCGTGGCCATGCCCGGCTCGAGTGTCGACATCATCCCGGTCGGCGTCGGGGTGGCCTCGCCGCCTGGGATCGTCATCATGGCGTTGCCCGCAGAGTCGAACATGTAGGGGATGACATCTGAGATCCATTCGATCCAGATGGAGAAGATGCCGAGCGCCATCGGCAGCACCATCAGCACGCCGACGACGATCGCGATCCCGCCCGCGCCCGAGCGGACGAGGGTGCCGATGCCGAGACCGAAGAGCCCGACAAAGCCGAGGAAGGTCGCGGCACCCAGCATGGCCAGCAGCTCCTCGGCCCCGAGGGGCGCGAGCATGTCGTCCGCGCTGAGGAACGGCATCGCCACAAGGTAGGCGGCGAGCACGCTGACCGCTCCGAGCAGGAACATCCAGACGAACGTCACGACGCCCTTGGCCGCGTACATGCTGAGACGCCCCGGTGCCGCCGCGAGGCTCGACCTGATCATGCCCGTCGAGTACTCGCCCGAGATGCTCAGCACGCCCTGGATGCCCGCCACGAGCATCCCGAACATGACGCCGCTCGTGACCGCCGACATCGTCGCGCTCTGGCGAGTCTCATCGGTGGCGGGGAGGTCCTCACCGGTCATGGGATCGATCGCCGAGAAGTTGGCGACGGATGAGAGCAGCAGCGCGAGGAGCACCCACAGCAGGAGAATGATGCCGGAACTCCAGTAGGTCGAGCGCAGGCTCGTGAACTTGATCCACTCGGAGCGCACGAGGCCGCCAAAGCTCAGTCGTGCGCCCCGCGGGATGGAGACGGATGTCGCGGTCATCGGGTACCTCCCACGGGCACGGCGCCACCGGCGCGGTACTCGACTTCGTCCTGGGTGAGGGCCATGTAGGCCTCTTCAAGTGAGCTCGCGACGGGCGTGAGCTCATGGAGCACGACCCCGTGGACGGCAGCGGCCTCGCCGACCTGTTCCGCCGTGACGCCGTTCAGGCTGATTGCACCGTCGGAGAGCGGAGTCTGCTGCGCATCGGGAAGTGCCTGGGCCAGCAGCTCGGGACGCGGTGTGCGCACGCGCACGGTTGAGCCACCGGCGCCCGCGATGATGTCGGAGACGGGCGCGTCGGCGAGCACGCGGCCGCGCCCGAGCACGATGATGTGGTCGGCGGTCTGTGCCATCTCGCTCATGAGATGGGAGGAGAGCAGCACAGTGCGTCCCTCGGCGGCGAGATGCCGCACGAGCTTGCGCACCCACTGCACGCCCTCCGGGTCGAGGCCGTTGACGGGCTCGTCGAGGATGAGCGTCGCCGGGTCGCCGAGCAGCGCAGCCGCGATGCCGAGTCGCTGCCCCATTCCGAGGGAGAAACCGCCGACACGCTTGCGCGCGACGCTCGCGAGGCCGGTCAGCTCGATGACCTCCTGCACGCGGGCCTTGCCGATGCCGTGCGTCGCCCCCATTGCAAGCAGGTGCTTGTAGGCGCTGCGACCCGTGTGCACAGCCTTGGCGTCGAGCAGTACACCGACCTCGCGCATGGGAGCTCGGTACTCGCGGTACGCCTTGCCATTGACGGTGACACTGCCGGCACTCGGCTTGTCGAGCCCCACGATCATGCGCATGGTGGTTGACTTGCCGGCACCGTTCGGGCCGAGAAAGCCCGTCACCGTGCCGGGCCGCACGGTGAAGTCGACATTGTCGACCGCCGTTCGGCTTCCATAGCGCTTCGTGAGCGCTGTCGCCTTGATCAAGGTGCCCCTCTCTGTTGTCTTGCAGGGACTGTCGTCCCGCGGCATTCACGCTAGGGCACCGCGCATTGCTGGGGCATCCATCGCACGGATGGTCTTCGCGAAGCGGGCTACGCCTCCGGGTACCGCCGCACGGGGGAGACGCTAGACCGCCCGGAGGACAGCGACGACCTTGCCGAGCACCTCGGCGTAGTCGCCGAGGATGGGGGCGAAGGCGCTGTTGCGGGGCAGGAGCCACGTGTGACCGTCGCGCTGCTGGAAGACCTTGACGGTGGCTTCGTCATCAAGCATCGCCGCGACGATGTCACCGTTCTCGGCAGTCTTCTGCTGCCGCACGACGATCCAGTCGCCGTCGCAGATGGCGGCGTCGATCATCGAGTCTCCGACGACCTTGAGCATGAAGAGTTCGCCCTTGCCGACGAGCTGCCGCGGCACGGGGAACACCTCGTCGATCTGCTCCTCGGCCGTGATCGGAACACCGGCCGCGATACGTCCCACCAAGGGGACCATTGCCGCGTCGCCGCGCGGCACCGACAGGATCGCGTCGTCGGGGCTCTCGCTGCGGTCGTTCTGTGGCAGGTCGATCAGCACCTCGATCGCGCGAGGCCTGTTGGGGTCCCGGCGGAGGTAACCGCTCAGCTCCAGCTGCCCCAACTGGTGCGTGACGCTTGAGAGTGACGCAAGGCCGACGGCATCGCCGATCTCACGCATGCTCGGCGGGTACCCCTTGGTCGACACCGCGCGCTGGATGAACTCGAGGATGGCGAGCTGCTTCTCGCTGAGGCTCTTGCGCCTGCGGGGTGAGGGCTTCTCGTCCATGGTCTCCTCGTCACGCGATCCGAATGTCGGTGGGTGCTGGTGTGCTGTCTCTCAACAATCGAAACTGTATCCGCCTGGATGCCCAGATACAAACATCTGTTCGAGTGTGTCGCGGTATATATCGCGGAATCTTCTGGATTTCCGGTGCTTGCGCTTCGACCAATTCGAAGATATGTTCGGTACAAAGTTCCGCACCCCGGCGCTCCCGGCCGAGTGCCGGGTGCGGAACCTTCTCCCGAGGCCACAGCGGCCAACTGGGCAGCACGACGGCGAAAGGAGTCAGCAATGAGCACCACCGCATCACCCACCCGCGAGTACCCGAGGCTGCGCCCGGTCGAGTCGATCGCCGCCCGCCCTCGCCTTCGCCTCACCCGGCGCGGCCGGGTCGTCTTCACGACGCTCGCTGCAACCCCTCTCGTCATCGCGGCGCTCCTGCTCGGCCTCAACGGCGGCATGGCGACCGCGAGCGGCACGGCGGGCGCTCCGCTTGAAGCCGTGACCGTCTCATCCGGCCAGTCGCTCTGGTCGATCGCGAGCGAGGTCGCACCCGACGCCGACCCGCGCGACGTGATCGCATCCTTCGTGCAGGTGAACCAGCTCGACTCGCTCGACGTCGTGCCCGGCCAGGAACTCCTCGTCCCCGCTCGCTACTGAGCAGGCTCGGTTCGCCCGCTCCTAGAATGGGGCGGTGGCATCACTCGCAGACCTCCCCATTCGCGACAACCTCCGCGGGCTGACTCCGTACGGAGCTCCCCAGGAGCAGGTGAGCGTGGCGCTCAACGTCAACGAGAACACCCATCCGATTCCGGAGAGTGTCGCGCACGACGTCGTCACCTCACTCGCGCAGGCCCTCATCGGCATCAACCGCTATCCCGACCGGGAGTTCACGACGCTGCGCGAGCGCCTCGCGAGCTATGTCGGCCACGGCGCGACCCCTGAGCACATCTGGGCGGCGAACGGCTCGAATGAAGTGCTCCAGCAGGTGCTGCAGGCCTTCGGAGGCCCCGGGCGTTCCGTGCTCGGCTTCCCTCCGACCTACTCGATGCACTCGATCATCGCCGCGGGCACGGACACCACCTGGGTTACGGGAGAGCGCGATCCCGGCTACGAACTCTCGCCGACGCTCGTGACGGAGTGGATCGAGAAGACGAAGCCCGACCTCGTCTTCCTCTGTGCACCCAACAATCCGACCGGCACGCCCGTCTCCCTCGACACGATCGTGGCTGCATACGACGCGACCGACGGGATGGTTGTCGTCGACGAGGCCTACGCGGAGTTCGCACCTGAAGGATCGCTCTCGGCGCTTTCACTGCTCGAGGGCCGCGAGCGGCTCATCGTCTCTCGCACCATGAGCAAGGCTTTCGCCTTCGCGGGTGCTCGCGTCGGATACATGATCGCGGATCCTGCGGTCTGCGATGCGATCCGCCTCGTGCGCCTGCCGTACCACCTCTCTGCGCTCACCCAGGCAGCGGCGGTGGCGGCGCTCGACCACACGAGCGAGATGCTCGCGATGGTTGGTGACATCCGCGGGCAGCGCGATCGACTCCTGCGGGAGCTGCCCGAACTGGGCTTCACGGTCTGGCCGAGCGAGGCGAACTTCGTGCTGTTCGGGGGAGTCCACCAACCCCACGCGCTCTTCGAGGCGCTACTGCAACGCGACATCATCATCCGTGACCTCGGAATCCCGCACCACCTGCGGGTGACGGCTGGCACCGAGCGCGAGACGACGCTGTTCCTTGACGCGCTCCGCGCCCTCGGCGGAGCATCATTCGGCGCTCGGTGAACACCGCGGCCGCAGCGTCCGCCGCTCGCTAGACTTGATGCGGGCATTCGCCCACCCCAATTGGCTCGCCGCACGTCGGCGATGCCGCGAGATGAGGATGCAGCAATGGCAGAGCAGGCCGAAACATCGGGTCGTCGTGTCGCGCAGCTGACGCGCCAGACGAGCGAGTCGAGCGTCGAGCTCTCACTTGACCTCGACGGCACGGGGCGCGCCGACATCAGTACCTCGGTGCCCTTCTATGACCACATGCTGACGGCCTTCGCCAAGCACTCGCTCATCGACCTCACGGTGCGCGCCAAGGGCGACGTGGAGATCGACGTGCACCACACGGTCGAGGACATCGGCATCGTGCTGGGCAAGGCGCTCGCCCAGGCACTCGGCGACAAGGCTGGAATCTCGCGTTTCGGCGACGCGATGGTGCCACTCGACGAGGCGCTTGTCAGTGCCGTCGTCGATGTGTCCGGTCGGCCCTACCTCGTGCACGAGGGCGAACCCGCGGGGTTTGAGTTCCACCTCATCGGAGGCCACTTCACGGGGTCGATGGTCCGCCACGTGTTCGAGGCCATCACGTTCCACGCTGGGCTGACGGTGCACGTGCGCGTGCTCGGCGGCCGCGACCCCCACCACATTGCCGAGGCCGAATTCAAGGCCTTCGCGCGCGCAATGCGCAAGGCGATCGAGCGGGATGCCCGCGTGAGCGGGGTGCCGTCGACGAAGGGTGCTCTGTGACGCTCGCGTCCAAGCCCAGTCTCGTCAAGCCCAGTGTCGTCGTACTCGATTACGGCAGCGGCAACGTGCACTCCGCGGTCAAGGCCCTGGAGCTCGCCGGCGCTGACGTGGAGCTGACGGCTGACCCCAAGCGGGTCGCCGAGGCCGACGGCCTCCTGGTTCCGGGAGTCGGTGCGTTCTCCGCCGTCATGGCGGCGCTCGAAAAGGTCGGCGGCGGCGAGATGATCGATCGTCGCCTTGCGGGAGGGCGCCCCGTGCTCGGGATCTGCGTCGGAATGCAGGTGATGTTCGAGAAGGGCGTCGAACGAGGCGTCACGACCGAGGGGCTGGGGGAGTGGCCGGGCACGGTCGACGAGCTCGACGCTCCCGTCGTTCCCCACATGGGCTGGAACAGCGTCGAGGTGCCCGAGGATTCGGTGCTCTTCGACGGTGTCGAGGATGAGCGTTTCTACTTCGTGCACTCCTACGCGGCGAAGGAGTGGGGCATCGACGCGATGCCGCCCTTCCCGGCTGCGCGACTCACGTGGGCCGACCACGGCGGACGGTTCCTCGCGGCGGTTGAGAATGGCCCGCTGAGCGCGACGCAGTTCCATCCCGAGAAGTCCGGCGGCGCGGGCATCCGCGTGCTCAGCAACTGGCTTCGCACGCTCTGAGTCATCGAATTCGCCGCCGCTGGCTTCCGGAGTAGTATCGGTGACTTGTTGCGCGCCCTAGCGCGAGCCTTCTTTTCCTTCCCCTGGCATGCCCCCGAAGAAAGCCCATGATGAGCGAGTTCAACACGACACCCGGCCTGACCCTGTTCCCCGCCGTCGATGTGTCTGACGGCAAGGCTGTGCGTCTTACGCGCGGCGAGGCCGGCAGCGAGACCAGCTACGGCGATCCGGTCGCGGCCGCCGAGGCCTGGGCCAATCAGGGGGCCGACTGGATCCACCTCGTCGACCTCGACGCGGCGTTCGGGCGCGGAGACAATCACGGCATCATCAAGAAGGTGATCCGCCAGGTGCGTGGCTCGCTCAACATCGAGCTCTCCGGTGGCATCCGCGATGACCGTTCTCTCGAGGCGGCGCTGGCGACTGGCGCGAAGCGGCTCAACCTCGGCACGGCGGCTCTCGAGAACCCGGAATGGGCAGCGCATGTCATCGCGGAGTATGGCGAGGCGATCGCTGTCGGGCTCGACGTGCGCGGCACGACCCTCGCGACCCGCGGCTGGACCCAGGATGGCGGCGACCTCTGGTCGGTCATGGACCGTCTCGAAGAGGCCGGATGTGCGCGCTACGTCGTGACGGATGTCACCAAGGACGGCACCATGCAGGGGCCGAACGTCGATCTCCTCCGCCAGGTGCTCGAGCACACTCCGAAGCCCGTCATCGCCTCCGGCGGCATCTCGAGCCTCGATGACCTCATCGCACTGCGGGAGCTCGTCCCGCTCGGACTCGAGGGTGCCATCGTCGGCAAGGCCCTCTACAACGGTGCCTTCACCCTCGCCGAGGCCCTGGACGTCGCGGGCGCGTGACCGCGGGTCCCTCACACAGCCACCACATCGGCGGCACCGATTCGGCCGGCCAGCCCTGGGCGGGCCGTTCGTTCAGCGAGACCCCATTTGCCGATGACGATGGCTCGGCGCCGGCCGAGTTCATCGCCGCCATCTCCTCCTTCCGGCGGGGGGAGACCTCGTCCGCGCAGGTCGTCGACGCGATCCGCGGATGTCGTCTTCTCATCCCGCTCGTTGCGTCGCTTGGCGAGGCGGGCACGAACGAGCACGGCGTGACGGTCGACAAGAGCGCAGACCTTGCGATCGTGACGGTCGCTGGCCCAGACGGGCGCAATGTGCTTCCCGTCTTCAGCTCGGTGGCGGCCATGCAGGCATGGAATCCCTCGGCTCGACCCGTGCCCGCTGACGCGGTGCGGGTGGCGCTTGCGGCGGCGGATGAGTCGACCGAGCTCGTCGTTGTCGACCCCACGAGCGAGACGGAGTTCGTCATCCGCCGGCCGGCGCTCTGGGCGGTAGCCCAGTCGCTGCCGTGGCTGGCGCCGTTCGACAGCACAGCAATCATTGGCGAGTTCGAGGCATCCGTCGCGTCAGAAGCGGATGTCGCGGCGGTGACGCTGCGGGCGGGCGATCCCGCGGCGCGGCTGCAGGGTCCGGAGTTGCTCGTCGAGCTGGCGCTCAAGCCCGGCCTCGACGAACGTGCACTGCAGGAGCTGCTGTCGCGCCTGCAGGAGCGGTGGTCACGCAGCGAGGGAATTGCCCTCGGGGTCGACTCCCTCGCTGTCCGCGTCGTGCCCGCTGCGGGCTGAGCCTAGGAGACCGGGCCGGTGTACTTCTCGCCCGGGCCCTTGCCCGGTGCGTCGGGGAATGCGGATGCCTCGCGGAAGGCGAGCTGCAATGAACGGAGCCCGTCGCGCAGCGGCCGCGCGTGCGAGTCGGAGAGGTCGGGGGCAGCGGCCGTGATGAGTCCCGCGAGGGCAGTGATGAGCTTGCGGGCCTCATCGAGGTCCGTCTCGGTGTCGGGGTTGTCAGCGAGGCCGCACTTGACGGCCGCGGCGCTCATGAGATGCACGGCCACAGTGTTGATGACCTCGATTGCAGGCACATCGGCGATGTCGCGTGCGGCGCCGGCCGGCATGTCGTAGATGTCGTTGTCGTGGGCCTCGTGTCCACCGGGACGCGGGGTATCGCTCATCAAGATTTCCTCTGCTAGAATCGTCCGGGCTCTGGAACCGTTGTCGGTTCCGGATACGAAAGTGGAGATTCTCCCACCCGCGCTTGACCGCCGTGCTTTAAAGGTTACCGGGTTGTTGGCACCCCGCTGACGCGCACCTCGTGCTCGTCGGTAGTACTGAAGGGTGCCGTGCCAGTGCAGTTCCGCATCCTGTGCGGGGTCTCTCTGGGTGAATCCTCCCTCTCGTCGCCACGGCATCCGCCGCAGGCCAGGCACACAGTTTTCGCAGACGAGTACATGAGGAGGACCGCATCAGCGATCCCAGAACGAATGACCGAATCCGCGTCCCGGAAGTCCGTCTCGTTGGCCCCGGGGGCGAGCAGGTCGGCGTTGTCCGCATTGAGGAGGCCCTGCGCCTCGCTCAGGAGGCCGACCTGGATTTGGTTGAGGTTGCTCCCAATTCCCGGCCTCCGGTCGTCAAGATCATGGACTTCGGCAAGTTCAAGTACGAGACGGCGCAGAAGGCGAAGGAAGCCAAGCGCAACCAGTCGAACACGATCCTCAAGGAGGTTCGTTTCCGGCTCAAGATCGACAAGCACGACTACGAGACCAAGCGCAAGCGCGCCGAGGGCTTCCTCAAGCAGGGTGACAAGGTCAAGGCCATGATCCTGTTCCGTGGTCGCGAGCAGTCGCGTCCCGAGCAGGGTGTACGCCTCCTGCAGCGCTTCGCGGAGGATGTCGCGGAGCTCGGCACGGTCGAGTCCACCCCGACGATCGACGGTCGCAACATGGTCATGGTCATCGGCCCGCACAAGACGAAGGCCGAGATCAAGATCGAGACGGATGCCCGCAAGGCGTCGTCCAAGGAGCCCCGCGAGGCCAAGGACGAGTCCAGCGAGGCAACGCCTGCGGAGTAGTCCGTACCCCCAGTCTTCGCCCGCACGGGCGTGATGAAGCACGACAGTGAACAAGGAGAGAGATGCCTAAGCAGAAGAGCCACTCAGGGGCCAAGAAGCGTTTCAAGGTCACCGGTAGCGGCAAGGTCATGAAGCAGCAGGCCGGCATGCGCCACAACCTCGAGGTCAAGTCGGGGCAGCGCAAGCGCCGCCTCAACGCCGACCAGGTGCTGGCACCCCAGGACGCGAAGGTCATCAAGCGCCTTCTTGGCAAGGCCGGCCGCTGAGCCGCCCCCGCATTCGGAACTAAGGAACAGAGAAAATGGCAAGAGTAAAGCGGGCCGTCAACGCCCACAAGAAGCGTCGGGTCATCCTCGAGCGCGCCAGCGGTTACCGCGGCCAGCGTTCGCGCCTCTACCGCAAGGCGAAGGAGCAGGTCACCCACTCGCTCGTCTACGCGTACCGTGACCGTCGTGCCCGCAAGGGTGACTTCCGTCGCCTGTGGATCCAGCGCATCAACGCTGCGTCGCGCGCCAACGGCCTCACGTACAACCGCTTCATCCAGGGCCTCGGCCTCGCGGGTGTGCAGGTTGACCGTCGGATGCTCGCCGACATGGCAGTGAACGACCCCAAGACGTTCGCGGCCATCGTCGCGACCGCCAAGGCGGCGCTGCCTGCCGACACGTCGGCTCCCAAGGTGTCGGCATAGCCGCACACCCGGCCTAGACTTAGGCCATGCTTGACAACCCGCGCTCACCCCGTGTGCGTGGCGTAGCGAAACTTCGCAAGAGAGACGCCCGGTCTGAGACCGGGCTCTTTCTTTTGGAGGGCCCGCAGGCCGTGTCGGAGGCGCTTGCCTGGCGCCCCGAACTCCTGCAGGAGCTGTACGCCACGCCCACGGCGTTCGAGCGGCACTCAGACCTCGCTGCTGCGGCGGAGGAGGCGGATGTCATGGTCGAGTTCGTGACGGAGCAGGTGCTCGAGGCGATGGCCGACACGGTCACGCCGCAGGGCGTCGTCGCCGTCTGTCGACAGTTCCCCGTCTCGGTGAAGGATCTCCTGTCTGACGGTCCGCGACTCGTGGTCGTGCTCGAGGAGGTCCGCGATCCGGGCAACGCGGGCACGATCATCCGGGCAGCGGATGCCGCGGGCGCGGACGGCGTGATCTTCAGCGGTCGCACGGTCGACCTCTACAACCCGAAGGTGGTCCGCTCGACGACGGGCTCCCTCTTCCACATCCCCGTCGCGGTGGGCGCGGAGTTCCCCGCGCTGCGGGAGCGCCTGCGCGATGCGGGTTTGAACGTCCTCGCCGCCGACATCAAGGGTGACGACCTGCTCGCCGCCCGGCAGGAGGGCGTGCTGTCGCAGCCGACCGCGTGGCTGTTCGGCAATGAGGCCCGGGGCCTCAGCGATGACTACCTCGCCCTGGCTGACCGGGCCGTCTCGGTGCCGATCTATGGGCGGGCAGAGTCGATGAACCTCGCGACCGCAGCATCCGTCTGTCTCTATGAGAGCGCATTCGCGCAGCGGAGCTCATCGGTTACGAACAAGTAACGGCGCGCCGGATCTCCCCGACAAGGGTCCCACCGGACTACCTTGGGCACATGACCTCGAGTTTTGAGACCACGAGCAACCCGATTCACGCGGCACATGGTGAACCTCTCGTCGTCCTGGAGAACGTAGAGAAGCATTACGGTGACTTCCACGCGTTGAAGAACATCAACATGACGGTCAACAAGGGCGAGGTCGTCGTGGTCATCGGGCCCTCAGGCTCGGGCAAATCGACCCTCTGCCGCACGATCAACCGCCTCGAGACCATCACCTCGGGTGAGATCCGCATCGACGGCAAGGCGCTGCCCAAGGAGGGCAAGGCATTGGCTGCGCTCCGTGCCGATGTCGGGATGGTCTTCCAGTCGTTCAACCTCTTCGCACACAAAACGATCCTTCAGAACGTGACGCTCGGCCCCATCAAGGTGCGTCGCCGGGCGAAGGCGGAGGCTGAGAAGGATGCGCGTGCGCTTCTCGAGCGCGTCGGCGTGGCGGTGCAGGCAGACAAGATGCCTGCCCAGCTCTCGGGTGGTCAGCAACAGCGCGTGGCGATCGCGCGCTCGCTCGCGATGAAGCCGAAGGTCATGCTCTTCGACGAGCCGACGTCCGCGCTTGACCCCGAGATGATCAACGAGGTGCTCGACGTCATGGTGCACCTCGCGGCCGAGGGCATGACAATGATCGTCGTCACCCACGAGATGGGCTTCGCTCGCAAGGCGGCCGACCGGGTCGTGTTCATGGCGGACGGTGAGATCGTCGAGGAGGCGGCGCCGGAGGAGTTCTTCAGCAACCCGAAGAGCGACCGCGCGAAAGACTTCCTCTCCAAGCTCCTGACCCACTGAGACCTGCACACAGGGCGGAGTCGCGCTTCGCCGCGACTCCTTACGAAAGGAACAACATGCACAAGAGATCAACACTTGTGGCCACGCTCGCCGCGGCTGCGCTCGTCCTGACCGGATGCGCTGGGGGCGACAGCGGCAACGGCGGCGACACGACCGATGGCGAGGGTACGGCGTCGGGTTCGATCACGATCGGTGTCAAGGAGGACCAGCCGGGTCTCGGTTACCTCGATGCAGCGACCGGTGAGCGCAGTGGCTTCGACATCGAGATCGCGAAGTGGGTCGCCGAGGAGCTCGGCTACGCCGAGGACCAGATCGAGTGGGAGGCCATCCCGAGTGCCAACCGTGAGTCTGCTCTCGTGAACGGCGACGTTGACTTCTATGTCGGCACCTACTCGATCACCGACAGCCGCAAGGAGCAGATTGACTTCGCGGGTCCGTACTTCATCACAGGTCAGGGCATCCTGGTGGCCGCGGATGACGACACGATCCAGAGCGAGGATGATCTTGCTGGCAAGACGGTCTGTTCCGCGACGGGATCCACGCCCATCCAGAACATCAAGGACAACTTCCCCGACACCGAGACTGTCGAGTTCGACACCTACTCGCAGTGTGTCGAGGCGCTTCTTGACGGGCAGGTCGACGCAGTGACGACCGACCAGGCGATCCTTCTTGGTTACGCCTCGCAGGACCCCGACAACCTCAAGGTCGTCGGTGAGCCGTTCACGGTGGAGAAGTACGGCGTTGGCCTGCCGAAGGGCTCCGAGCTCCGCGGCCAGATCAACGACATGTTCACCGAGGGTGGCGACCGCTGGCAGGAGATCTACGACGCGACGCTCGGCCAGTCCGGCACCGAGGTCGAGCAGCCTGAGATCGAGGACTACTAAGCCCTCAACGGATGGCGGCGCCGCTCAGGCGGCGCCGCCATTCCTTCCCGCCGTTTCCCGCACTTCGAAAGGACTGTCGCTGACGTGGATCCACTGATCAACAATCTCGACATCTTCGTTCCCGCGTTCAGGAACACGATCATCCTGTTCGTGGTGTCGGGCGTTGCCGCGCTCATCCTCGGCACGATCGTCGGCGGCATGAGGGTCTCGCCAGTACCGATCATGCGCGGTGTCGGCACGGTCTACGTCAATTTCATCCGCAATACCCCGCTCACCCTGCTCATGTTCTTCTTCGCCTTTGGCTATCCGAAGCTTGAGCTCGGAAACCTCTCCTACATGACGCTCGCAATGATGGCGCTGAGCCTCTACACGGCGACGTATGTCGCCGAGGTCATCCGCTCGGGCTTCAACACGGTTCCCGTGGGCCAGGCTGAGGCCGCGAGGGCGATCGGGCTTCCCTTCGGGCAGACCATGTCGCTCGTGATCCTGCCGCAGGCGTTCCGGGCGGTCATCCCGCCGCTGATGAGCGTATTCATCGCACTCCTCAAGAACACGACGGTCGCAGCTGGCTTCTCTGTCTTTGAGGCCGGCGCCATTCGCGCGTACCTCTCTGAGCGCGGCGAACCGGCGATCGTCGTGCTGCTGTGGGTCGCCGCGATCTTCGTCGTGCTGGTGACGGTCCTGTCGCTCGTGCAGCGACGACTCGAGAACAAGTGGAGGGTGGCCCGATGAGCAGCGTGCTCTATGACGTCCCCGGACCGAAGGCGATCGTGCGCAACCGCATTCTCGCGGTCGTCACCGTGCTCGTCGTGCTGGCGATCCTCGGCTTCATCGTCTATCGCCTCGCGGTGACTGGCCAGTTCACCGCGGAGAAGTGGCGCATCTTCACCTTCCCGCTCGTTCACCAGAACATCATCGACGCAACGCTGCGTACGCTCTCAGCCTTCGCTGTCGCAGCGGTCGCGAGCCTCGTGCTCGGACTGCTGCTTTCGATCGGTCGCCTGAGTGATCACGCGATCATCCGCGTGCCGGTCATGCTCTTCACGGAGCTCTTCCGTGCGATCCCCGTGCTGATCCTCATGATGATCATGTATTACGGGCTTCCGCCGCTCGGTGTCACGTTCATGACCCCGTTCCTGGCAGTTGTGATCGCGCTTACCCTCTACAACGGCTCGGTGCTCGCTGAGGTCTTCCGGGCTGGTATTGAGTCGCTGCCCAAGGGCCAGACCGAAGCCGGATACGCGATCGGGATGCGAAAGTCCGCCGTCATGCTGCTGATCCAGTACCCGCAGGCGATCCGCGCAATGATGCCCGTCATCATCTCGCAGCTCGTTGTGGTGCTGAAGGACACAGCGCTCGGCTTCATCGTGACGTTCCAGGAGCTGCTGTACCTTGCCAAGTTCTACGGCGGGCAGGTGACCTACGGCTCGCCGATCATCCCGTCGACGATCGTCTTCGGCACGATCTACATCCTGCTCTGCCTCGCGCTCTCTGCGGTCGCGAAGTGGGTTGAAGTGCGCTCGAGACGCAACCCGAGGGTCACGAAGGTCGCGCCGGCCGTCCAAGCGACCAACCAGGGCGAGATCAAGTAGACGGGGGCTCGGTACGAGGCAGACTAAACTTGAGCCTCGTGTCTGAACCCCTGATCACCGAGTCCAGTGTCGCCGAGGCGGTGGATGCCGCCCTCGCCGCTATCGCGGAGGCCAGCGACACCGCCGCGCTCAAGTCGGTCCGCTCTGCCCACCTCGGCGAGGCATCCGCGCTCGCCAGGCTGAACGGCGAGCTGCGCAACGTGCCCAACGACCAGAAGGCCGCCCTCGGCAAGCTCGTCGGCCAGGCCCGCGGCCGCGTGAACCAGGCGTTCACGGCGCGCGAGCACGAGGTTGCGGCGGCCGAAGAGACGGCGCGGCTTGCGGCTGAGGCGGTGGATGTCACGGCCCTCGGTTCCCGCTGGACTCCCGGGGCGCGGCATCCGCTCACCCTCCTCATGGAGCAGATGTCGGATGTCTTCGTCGGCATGGGCTGGGAGGTCGCGGAGGGCCCCGAGCTCGAGAACGAGTGGTTCAACTTCGACGCGCTCAACTTCGATGAGGACCACCCCGCGCGCGCGATGCAGGACACCTTCTTCATCGACCCGGTCGACTCGCACCTCGTGATGCGCACGCACACTTCGCCCGTGCAGATCCGTTCTCTGCTGGAGCGCCCGCTGCCCGTCTACGTTGTGGCACCGGGCCGCACCTTCCGCACGGATGAGCTCGACGCGACCCACACCCCGGTCTTCAATCAGATCGAGGGCATCGCGATCGACAAAGGCCTGACGATGGCGCACCTGCGCGGCACGCTCGAGCACCTCGCCCGCGCGATGTTCGGCGAGGAGGCGAAGATCCGCCTGCGCCCCAACTACTTCCCCTTCACTGAGCCGAGCGCCGAGATGGACGTGTGGCAGCCCAATGCAAAGGGCGGCGCCCGCTGGGTCGAGTGGGGCGGATGCGGCATGGTCAATCGCAATGTGCTCCGCGCGGCCGGCATCGACCCCGAGGAGTATCAGGGCTTCGCCTTCGGAATGGGCATCGAGCGCACGCTCCAGTTCCGCAACGACATGAATGACATGCGCGACATGGTCGAGGGCGACATCCGCTTCTCGCAGCAGTTCGGAATGGTGGTCTGATGCGCGTCCCAGCCTCGTGGCTTCGTGAATTCGTCGAGGTCCCCGCAAGCTCGACCCCCGAGGACCTCCATGCCGCACTCGTGCGCGTGGGGCTCGAGGAGGAGGACATCCACCGCGCCGAGCTGAGCGGACCCATCGTGGTCGGCACCGTGCTCGAGTTCGTCGATGAGCCGCAGAAGAACGGCAAGACGATCCGCTGGTGCCAGGTCGACGTGGGGGAGGCGGAGCCGCGCGGCATCGTCTGCGGCGCCCACAACTTCTTCGCCGGCGACAAGGTCGTCGTGTCGCTCCCGGGTGCCGTACTCCCCGGCCCCTTCCCGATCTCGGCGCGCAAGACCTACGGTCACGTGAGTGACGGCATGATCGCCTCCGCCAAGGAGCTCGGCCTCGGCGACGAGCACGGCGGCATCCTGCGCCTGACCGAGCTCGGCCTCGACCCGGAGCCCGGCACCGACGCGATCGCGCTCCTCGGCCTCGACGACTATGCGGTCGAGGTCAATGTCACGCCCGACCGTGGCTACGCCTTCTCGATCCGCGGCATCGCTCGCGAATACTCCAACTCGACGGGGGCGGCCTTCCGCGACCCCGCGCTCTCGCCCGAGCTGCTCGAACTCGTCGAGGCCACGCACGAGGGCTTCCCGGTGACGGTTGACGACCAGGCACCGATCCGCGGCAACGTCGGATGCTCGGTCTTCGTCACGCGCGTCGTGCGCGGCATCGACCCGACCCGGCCGACCCCGGCCTGGATGGTCTCGCGACTCAAGCTCGCGGGTGTCCGTTCCATCTCCCTCGCGGTCGACATCACGAACTACGTCATGTTCGAGCTTGGCCAGCCGATCCACGGCTACGACCTCGCCAAGCTCACGGGCGGTATCACGGTGCGTCGCGCGACCCAGGGGGAGACCCTCACGACGCTCGACGACCAGGTGCGCAGGCTCAGCACGGAAGATCTCCTGATCACCGATGAGTCCGGCCCGATCGGCCTCGCGGGCGTCATGGGCGGCGCGACGACCGAGATCTCGGATGCCACGAGCGACGTGTTGATCGAGGCCGCGAACTTCGACCCCGTTTCGATCGCGCGCACGGCCCGCCGGCACAAGCTGCCGAGCGAGGCATCCAAGCGCTTCGAGCGTGGTGTGGATCCGCTGGTTGCCGAGGCGGCCGCGGCGCGCGTGGCGCAGCTTCTCGTCGAGCTCGCGGGTGGCACGGTCGACACCCTTGGCTCAACGCTGTTCGAGACATCCGCCCCTTCGCCCATCATGCTGCGCGATGGCTTCACGACGTCGCTGCTGGGCGTCGAGTACACGGCCGAGGAGGTGCGCTCCTCGCTCGAGGCGATCGGCGCGAGCCTCGAGGAGGTGGCCGGGGGGCTCTCCGTGGCGCCGCCGTCGTGGCGCCCCGACCTGACCGACGAGCCCACACTCGCGGAGGAGGTCGCCCGACTCGTCGGCTACGACCGCATCCCCTCGATTCTGCCCGTCGCCCCTCCCGGTCGTGGTCTGTCCCGCTCGCAGCGCCTGCGCCGCGCGGCGTCGAACATGCTCGCCGCGAATGGCTTGACCGAGGTGCAGTCGTACCCCTTCCTCTCGGAGGCGACGCACGCGCGCTTCTCGGGCGATGCCCCGGCCATGCGGCTCGCGAACGCACTCGATGCGAGCGTGCCGCTGCTGCGCCGCAGCCTCGTGCCGGGCCTGCTCGAGACGGCCCGTCGCAACCTCTCGCGCGGTCTCACCGACCTGGCGCTGTTCGAGGTCGGCACGGTGTTCCTGCCGGAGGCCGGTCGCACCTACGGCAGCGGCGCGCTGCCCGTCGGCAACGCTCACCCGGGCGACGAGGTTCTGGCGACGCTGAACGACGGCATCCCGCCGCAGCCGTGGCATATCGCGGCGCTGTTCCTCGGCGACCGCGTTGTGCGCCAGCCGGGCATCGGCGCTGTGCCGGCATCCGTGTCGGACGCCATCGACGCGGCCCGCCAGCTCGCACTCGCCCTCGCGGTCGAATTCCGGGTCGAGCAGGGCAACCACCCCGCGTACCACCCGGGCCGCACCGCCGAGATCTTCGCGGGCGACCGCGTCGTCGGAATCGCGGGAGAGTTGCTGCCGGCGATTGCCGATGATCTCGACCTCCCGCGGACTGTCGCGCTCCTGGAGCTCGACCTCGACGCACTCATCGAGCTCGGCGCCCGCGAGGTCGTGACCTCGCCAATCTCGGGATACCCGGCGGCGACGCAGGATGTCTCGCTGGTGGTGCCTCTCGAGGTTCCCGCGGGCGAGGTACTTGCGGCGCTCACCGAGGGTGCCGGTGCGCTGCTCGAGAGTGCGCAGCTGGTCGACGACTATCGCGGACAGGGGATTCCTGAGGGCAGTCGTTCGCTCACGTTCGCGCTGCGGTTCCGCGGGCCTGACCGCACGCTGACGGCGGCCGAGGCATCCGATGCTCGTCTCGCGGGCGTCGCGGTTGCGACGGAGCGTTTCGGGGCAACCCTGCGCGAGTAGCGGTGAGGAACCCGGGCACGCGCTACAGTGTTCGGGTGGACATGATCCGTGGAACCCTGCTCGGCGAGCGTCGCCCCGAGCTGTTCCGCGTGCGCCGACTCTCGGCGACGTCGCCTCGCTGAGCCGTTCGCTCAGCCGCCGCGTCGCCGCCTCCGGCCTTTCATCGTCCGTTCCTCATTTAAGGTAGAACCCATGACCCTCTCCGTTGCCGTCGCCGGCGCGAGCGGCTATGCGGGTGGCGAGCTGCTGCGCATTCTCGCTCACCATCCGGATGTCACGATCAGCACCGTCACCGCCCACTCCAATGCCGGGCAGCCGCTCATTGCGGCGCAACCTCACCTCCGCTCGCTTGAGCACCTGACGCTCGTCGACACGACGCCCGAGAATCTCGCAGGCCACGACATCGTCTTCGTCGCTCTCCCGCACGGCAAATCGGGGGAGTTGACCGATCACCTCGGTGACGACGCCCTGGTGATCGATTGCGGGGCGGATCACCGCCTCACGTCCGAGGCAGACTGGACCAAGTTCTACGGCGGCGAGTTCTACGGTGCCTGGACCTACGGCATGCCAGAACTTCTCCTCGCTGACGGCTCGCGCCAGCGGGAACGGATCGTCGGCGCACGTCGCATTGCGGTGCCCGGATGCAACGTCACGGCAATCACGCTGGGCCTGGCCCCCGGCATCCAGGCCGGGCTCGTGCATCCGCAGGACCTGGTCTCGGTGCTCGCGGTCGGCACGAGCGGCGCCGGCAAGAGCCTGAAGACGCACCTGCTGGCGAGCGAGATCCACGGTTCGGCCATGCCGTACGCCGTCGGGGGAACGCACCGGCACACCCCCGAGATCGTGCAGAACCTCACGGTCGCCGGCGCGGAGGGCGCCACGGTCTCGTTCACGCCCGTGCTGGTGCCGATGTCGCGGGGCATCCTCGCGACGAGCACGGCGCAGCTGCTACCGGGCGTCAGCCTTTCGGATGCTCGGGCCGCCTGGGATTTCGCCTACGGCACGGAACCCTTTGTGCACGTGTTGCCCGAGGGGCAGTTCCCGAAGACGGCCGACGTGCTGGGCGCGAACACGGCGATCATGGGACTCGCTGTCGATGAGGCGGCCAACCGGCTTGTCGTCGTGAGCGCGATTGACAATCTCGTGAAGGGCACGGCGGGCGCCGCCGTGCAGTCGATGAACATCGCCCTCGGGCTGCCCGAGGCAACGGGTCTTGAGACGAACGGAGTGGCGCCATGAGGCAGCCGGTGGAGAGTGGCGTCGGGGGAGTGACCGAGCCCGCGGGCTTCGAAGCCGCCGGTATCGAGGCCGGCCTCAAGGATTCGGGCGGACTCGACCTCGCGCTGGTCGTCAACCGCGGCCCCCTGCAGTCGGCGGCCGCCGTATTCACCTCCAACCGGGCCGTCGCCAACCCGATCATCTGGTCGCGGCAGGTCATCCAGGATGGTGTCGTCTCTGCGATCGTGCTCAACTCGGGCGGGGCGAACTGCTTCACGGGGTCCTTCGGGTTCCAGACGACGCACGCGACCGCCGAGGCGGTCGGCACGGCGCTCGATGTCTCGGCGGGTGACGTGCTCGTCTGCTCGACGGGCCTCATCGGCGTGGGTGACCAGACCTTCCGCGACCGCGTGCTCGCGGGCGTCGATGTCGCGGCGAAGGCGCTCAGCGCGACGGGCGGCGACGACGCCTCCCGCGCCATCATGACGACCGACACCCGGCCCAAGCGCGCGACGGTGCGGGGCGACGGCTACACGATCGGCGGCATGGCGAAGGGCGCCGGGATGCTCGCGCCCGGGCTCGCGACCATGCTCGTCGTCATCACGACGGATGCTGAACTCACGAGTGCCGAACTCGACGAGGCCCTCCGCGCGGCCACACGCATCAGCTTCGATCGGCTCGACTCCGACGGCTGCATGTCGACCAATGACCAGGTGACCATCATGGCGAGCGGGGCATCCGGAGTCCGTCCTGACCTGTCGATGTTCACGGTGCAGCTGCAGTCGCTCTGTGTCGACCTCGCGTTCCAGCTGCAGCGGGATGCCGAGGGCGCGAGCCACGACATCGTGATCGAGGTCATGAGCGCCGCGAGCGAGGACGACGCCGTCGAGGTCGGACGGTCGATCGCCCGCAACAACCTCTTCAAGGCGGCCATCTTCGGCAACGACCCCAACTGGGGCCGGGTGCTGGCCGCGATCGGCACGACCTCGGCCGAGTTCGACCCCTACAACGTCGACGTGTCGATGAACGGCGTGCGGGTCTGCACGAAGGGTGGCCCGGACCGGCCGCGCGAGGAGGTCGACCTGAGCGGTCGCGATGTGCTGCTGCAGCTTGAACTCCACGCGGGGCATGCTGGCGCGATGATCCTCACGAACGACCTCACGCACGACTACGTGCACGAGAACAGCGCGTACTCAAGCTGATGGCCGAACCGACCGACCTCAACGCCGTGCAGGCGCAGACGCTCATCGACTCCCTGCCGTGGCTGACCCTCTTTCGAGACCGCATCATCGTCGTGAAGTTCGGCGGCAACGCGATGGTTGACGACGACCTCAAGCGGGCCTTCGCGGCCGACATGGTCTACCTGCACCACGTGGGCATCCGTCCTGTCGTCGTGCACGGTGGCGGCCCCCAGATCTCCCGCGCACTCAAGGAGCGTGGCATCGAGAGCGAATTCCGCGGCGGCCTGCGGGTGACGAGCCCCGAGGCGATGGAGGTCGTGCGTGACGTGCTGACGCGGGAGGTCAGCGGGGAACTCGCAGCCCTCATCAACGAGCACGGCGACCTGGCGCAGCCGGTCTCAGGTGAGACGCAGGGCCTCTTCCGCGGCCGTCGGCGCGGCACGGTCGTTGACGGGCAAGAGGTCGATCTCGGGCTCGTCGGTGAGGTCGTCGATGTCGATCCCTCTGTGCTCCACGCCCTCCTCGACGCGGGCAAGATCCCCGTCGTCTCCTCCGTCGCACCCGATGGCGAGGTGCCGGGGCAGGCACTCAACGTCAATGCGGACTCGGCTGCGGCATCCGTCGCCGTCGCGCTCGGCGCCGTCAAGCTGGTGGTACTGACGGATGTCGCGGGGCTCTACTCCGACTGGCCGAACCGCGACTCGCTCGTGTCTCGGATCACGGCGTCTGAGCTCTCCGCGATGCTCCCGTCGCTCGAGTCCGGCATGATCCCCAAGATGACGGCCTGCCTCGAAGCCGTCGCGGGCGGGGTGGACAAGGCCGCGATCATCGACGGGCGCGTCGCCCACTCGATCCTCCTCGAGGTGTTCCGCAGCAGCGGCGTGGGCACGGAGGTCGTGCCCGACGCCACCCCACACGACAACGACTCGACAGCGAAGGCAGGGTAGTGGTGAATCACGACTGGAGCAGCAGGTTCGGTGCGGCCATGATGGGCTCGCACGCGACACCCCTCACGATGCTCGAGCGGGGTGAGGGCTGCTACGTGTGGGGAACCAACGGCAAGCGATACCTGGACTTCCTCGCCGGCATCGCCGTGAACTCGCTGGGGCACGCGCATCCGGCGCTCGTCGACGCGGTCTCGAGCCAGGTCGCGACGCTCGCGCACGTCTCCAACTACTTCGCGACGCCCCCGCAGATCGAGCTCGCTGAGCGGCTCAAGCGCATCACGGGGGCGGGGGAGCGCGGCCGCGTCTACTTCGGCAACTCGGGCGCGGAGGCGATGGAGGCCGCGTTCAAGCTCGCGCGACTCAACAACGACGGCGGTAGGCGGCGCCGCATCCTCGCCCTCACGAACGCATTCCACGGCCGCACGATGGGCGCCCTGTCCCTCACGGGCAAGGCTGCCCTTCGCGATCCCTTCGGCCCGCTCCTCGACGGCGTCGAACACATCGACAGCACGATTGAGGCGCTCGAAGCGGCAATGGACGACACCGTCGCCGCCGTCGTGTTCGAACCCATCAAGGGCGAGGCCGGGGTGGTCGACCTGCCGGAGGGCTTCATCGTGCGGGCCCGCGAGCTCACGCGGGAGCACGGCGCGCTGCTCATCCTCGATGAGATCCAGACGGGCGTCGGCCGCACGGGCACCTGGTTCACCTACCAGCAGTTCGACATCGAGCCCGATGCCGTCACGATCGCGAAGGGCATCGCGGGCGGCATGCCCATCAGCGCCCTCGTGACCTTCGGTGAGGCATCCGAGCTCTTCAAGCGGGGCCACCACGGCAGCACCTTCGGCGGCAACCCGCTCGCGACCGCGGCGGCCAACGCCGTGCTCGGCGAGATCGAGGCATCCGACCTGATCGGCAACGCGGAGCAGCGCGGCACGCAGCTGCGGGAACTGATCCGCGAGATGGGCTCCCCGCTCGTCGACGAGGTGCGCGGACGCGGCCTGCTGATCGGCGTCGGCCTCACGGAGCCGGTGGCGAACAAGGTGTCTGCGGCCGCGCTCGAAGCAGGCCTCATCGTCAACGCGGCGAACGAGTACAGTGTGCGGATCGCGCCGCCCCTCATTGTCGGCGACGTCGAGATCGACGAGTTCGGCAGACTCTTCAGCACGGCATTGGAGGCCGCACAGTGACCAGGCATTTCCTTCGCGATGACGACCTGAGCCAGGCGGAGCAGCGCGAGATCCTCGACCTCGCTGTCGCTCTCAAGGCGGAGCGCTTCTCACGACGCCCCCTCGAGGGCCCGCAGACCGTGGCCGTGATCTTCGACAAGTCGTCCACGCGCACGCGCGTCTCCTTCGCGGTGGGCATCGCCGACCTCGGGGGAGTGCCGCTCATCATCAGCACGGCCAACAGCCAGCTCGGTGGCAAGGAGACCGCGTCCGACACCGCGAGGGTGCTCGAGCGCATGGTTGCCGCGATCGTGTGGCGCACCTACGGCCAGGCTGGGCTCGAGGAGATGGCGGAGGGCACGACCGTCCCCGTCGTCAACGCGCTCTCCGACGACTTCCACCCGTGCCAGCTCCTCGCAGACCTGCTGACCATTCGCGAGCACCGCGGTGCGCTTGAGGGTCAGACCGTGACCTTCATCGGCGACGGCGCCTGCAACATGGCGCAGTCCTACGCGCTCGCGGGTGCGACGGCCGGCATGCACGTGCGCATCGCGGCACCGGAGGGCTTCCACCCGACGCAGTCCGTCATCGACGACGCGGTGGCGATCGCGGCAACGACGGGCGGTTCGGTCGAGTGCTTCTATGACCCCAAGGAGGCCGTCACGGGGGCGGATGTCGTCGTGACCGACACCTGGGTGTCCATGGGCAAGGAGGAGGAGAAGGCCGAGCGCGTCAAGCTCCTCGGAGGCTACCGAGTCGATGCGGAGCTGATGGCGCTCGCGAAGGACGATGCGATCTTCATGCACTGCCTCCCGGCCGATCGCGGCTACGAGGTCACGGCCGACGTGATCGACGGCGGCCAGAGTGTCATCTGGGACGAGGCGGAGAACCGCCTGCATGCCCAGAAGGCGCTGCTCGTCTGGCTCCTGGAGCGCAACGGGGTGCAGGGCTGATGGCGGGCGAGACCAACACGGGCTCGCTCTGGGGCGGCCGGTTCAGCGACGGGCCCTCGCCCGAGCTCGCACGCCTCAGCAAGTCGACCCAATTCGACTGGCAGCTCGCGGCCTACGACATCCTCGGATCCAAGGCCCACGCCAAGGCGCTCGCGGCGGCGGGCTACCTCGACCAGGACGAGCTTGCGCGGATGCTCGCGGCCCTTGACCGCCTCGCCTCCGAGGTCGAGTCGGGGCAGATCACGGCGGAGGAGTCTGACGAGGATGTCCACGGCGCGCTCGAGCGTCACCTCATCACGATCGCTGGGCCGGAACTCGGCGGCAAGCTCCGGGCGGGCCGCAGCCGCAACGACCAGATCGCGACGCTCGTGCGCCTCTACCTGCTCGACCACGCGGCGAACATCCGCCACCTCGTCGTGCAGCTGATCGATGCGCTCGCGGCCCAAGCGGATGCGCACCCCACGGCGATCATGCCGGGGCGCACACACCTGCAGCACGCGCAGCCTGTGCTGCTCGCGCACCACCTCCTGGCTCACGCCTGGCCGCTTGTGCGAGACCTCGAGCGCCTGCGGGACTGGGGCGTGCGGGCATCCGCCTCTCCCTACGGCTCGGGGGCACTCGCGGGCAGTTCCCTCGGGCTCGACCCCGCCCTCGTGGCGAAGGAACTCGGGCTCTCCGCGCCAACCGAGAACTCGATCGACGCGACCGCGAGCCGCGACGTTGTCGCCGAGTTCGCCTTCATCGCATCGACGATCGGCATCAACCTGTCGCGCCTGGCGGAGGAGATCATCCTCTGGAACACGCGCGAGTTCGACTTCGTCACCCTCGACGACGGCTACTCGACGGGTTCGTCGATCATGCCGCAGAAGAAGAACCCTGACATCGCGGAACTCGCGCGCGGCAAGTCCGGCCGACTCATCGGCAACCTCACGGGTCTGCTGACGACGCTCAAGGGCCTGCCGCTCGCCTACAACCGCGATCTGCAGGAAGACAAGGAGCCGGTCTTCGACTCCGTCGAGACGCTCGAGGTCCTCCTGCCCGCCTTCACGGGGATGCTCGCGACCCTGCGGTTCAACACCGAGCGCATGGCGGAGCTCGCGCCGCAGGGCTTCTCCCTGGCAACGGATGTCGCGGAGTGGCTCGTGCGCCAGCATGTGCCGTTCCGCGAGGCACACGAGATCAGCGGTGCGCTCGTCTCCTTCTGCGAGGCACGCGGGCTCGAGCTGCACGAGCCGAGCGACGATGACTATGTGTCGATCGATCCCCGCCTCACGGGCCAGGTGCGCGAGGTCCTCTCGATCGAGGGTGCCGTCTCGAGCCGCAACGGTGTCGGCGGCACCGCACCGGAACGCGTCGCGGAGCAACTCGGCGCCCTCACAGCACGGGTGCGCGACCTGACAGTGCGGTGATGTCGGAGGAGCTTGAAGCGCACCACGTGTTTGACCGTTCCTTTCTCGCCCGTCCGTCTCCCGACGTGGCTCCGCAGCTCCTCGGGGCGCGCCTGATCGGCCGCGGCGTGACCATCCGGATCACCGAAGTCGAAGCGTATTTGGGAGCTGAGGATCCGGGCTCGCACGGACACCGTGGCAAGACTGCCCGTAACGCGGTGATGTTCGGCCCGCCGGGTCATCTCTATACCTATTTCACGTACGGAATGCACACGTGTGCCAACATCGTGACAGGCACGGAGGGGACCTCGTCGGGTGTTCTCCTTCGTGCTGGTGAGGTGATCGACGGGGTCGAAACCGCTCGGTCCCGGCGTCACAGCAGCAAGACTGATGCCGATCTCGCCCGCGGTCCCGGCAGGCTCACAGTCGCACTGGGAATCATGCTCAGCGATGGTGGGCAAGACCTCGAGACGGGCGATATTCGCCTGGAGTTCTCGCAGGGTCCCGTGGAGTACCAGAGCGGCCCCAGAACCGGTGTGTCCGGGCCCGGCGGCACGGATGCCTTCCCGTGGCGCTTCTGGATTCCAAACGACCCGACAGTTTCTCCATATCGCCGCAGCGTCCCCCGCAAGGCGTGAGTCTGCGTCGGCGTGTGTCGTCAGCCAGCGGCGTCGCAAACGTACGTGACGACTGGCCGATTTCCACTGTCCTGGCGCCTTTCAGGCCCGCCGGGGTACTCGCCTTCGAACTCGACGATTTCCCGGTGCGTTTCGCCGTCGTTCGACGTCACCCAGGCCTGGACTAGCCCGTGAGCGGGCGAGTTCGCGTGGTAGCTGACCGAGACGGTCACCTCTGCGTCAGTCTCAGCGCCGAAGGTCACCGATTCGGTGTCCCCTTCCGGGCCGATCTGGCGCTCTACCCGCACGGTGGCCTGCTCGGGCTGGGCGTCCTCGCCCGCGCGATACATGACGGTGCATTCGAGTGCTTCGGGTGAGCCGTTCAGTGCGCCGGATGCGGTGCACCCGGTCAGGAGGAGTGTGCAGAGTGCGAACAGAGAGATCCAGCGCCTCGTTGCCATCATTCGACGCTATCACTCGCCCTGAAGCAGCACGGTGACCCGGTGGCGGGGCCCGGTCGACCCCGCGGCCTCGGCCTACAAGCGGCACGTGCCGAAGCCCCGGAATACATCGCGAGGATGATGCGGGATGCGCCGCCCGACCGATGTGGTTGCGTGCTGTGTCGGCGAGGCTGGAAGCATGAATTCTTCCGTCTCAACACCTCTCCTCTCGGCATCGCGCGTCTCGATGACGTACCCGGGAACGCGCGCCCTTGACGGGGTCGACCTGGCCATCTATCCCGGCGAGTCCGTCGCCATCATGGGGCCCTCAGGATCGGGCAAGACGACGCTCCTCCACGCGCTCGCGGGCATCATCACGCCGACGAGCGGCGAGGTCGTCGTGTACACGCCAAACGGTGCCATTGCCGTGAATGCCCTCGCGGAGTCAGAGCGGTCGAGGCTGCGCCGCGAGGAGTTCGGCTTCGTGTTCCAGCAGGGCCTGCTGATCCCCGAACTCACGGTCGTCGAGAACGTCGCCCTTCCCCTCCTCCTGGCGGGGCGCACACGGGCGACCGCTGAGGCCCACGCGGTCGAGTGGCTTGCCCGGCTCGGCCTCGGGGGTCTTGAGCGACGCCGCATCGGTGAGCTCTCGGGTGGGCAGGCGCAGCGCGTCGCGATCGCGCGCGCCCAGGTCACGGGTGCCAGGGTCATCTTCGCCGACGAACCGACGGGAGCCCTCGACTCCGTGACCTCGGGGGAGACGATGACGGCACTGCTCGGTGCCGCGACGGAAGACGGCCGTGCGCTCGTCGTCGTCACGCACGACGACCATGTCGCCGCCCGCTGTTCGCGCGTCGTGCGGCTGCGCGACGGCCGCCTCGATGTCCGGGCTGCGGCGACCGTCTCGGAGGTCACGGCATGAGCAGCATGACGGATGTGCGCGCTCCCGCCCCAGTGCGCCTCGCGCCATCGAGGCGCCGCGCCCCAATCGTCACCCTGACGTGGATGCTCGCCCGGCCCAGCGCCGATTCGGTCTCGACGCTCGTGCTTCCCGGCGTCGCCTTCGCCATCACTTCCGCCCTGCTCCTCACGGTCGCGGGCGGTGGCGTGATGTTTTGGAACTGGCCCGACGAGTTGAATGCGGCCACGTACCAGGTGCTGAGCGGGCTCGCCCTCGCGCTGCTCGTGATTCCGCTTGCGAGCCTGAGTGGCGCTGCCGCCAGACTCTCGGCGCGTCGGCGTGATGACCGCCTGGCGACCCTGCGCCTGCTCGGCGCGACTCCCGGCAACGTCGTTGCGATCACAGTCCTCGAGTCGGTCATGGTCGCCGCGGCAGGCGCGCTCGTGGGCGTCATCCTCTACTTTGCGACCTCTCCCTTGGTCGGGCTCATCCCCTTCGGGGGCGAGCCCATCGGCGCTGCATCGATCATCTTGAATCCCCTCACCATCGCCGTTGTGATCGCCGGGATCGTGCTGCTCGCTGCTGTGAGTGCTGTCGTCGGCCTTCGCAAGGTTGTCATTTCGCCGCTGGGCGTGAGACTGAAGCAGAGCGCGCCGCGCATGAGCTGGCTCCGCGGGCTCATCGGAGGAGTCGTCATCATCATCGCTGTCGTCGTGTTGCAGAGCTTCGGCGTACTGCCCGACTACACAGCGGTCGCGGTGGCCATCGCCGCGAGCTTCGCGGTCGGCGTTGCCGTGCTCAACCTGGTCGGCCCATGGCTCATCTGGGTCTTCGCTCGGCTGCAGGTCGCCCGCGCCCGCACTGCAGCGCGCCTCATCGCCGCGCGCACGACCCTCGAGGCGCCCAAGGTCGCGTGGCGTCAGGTCAGCGGACTTGCAATGACCAGTTTCGTCGCGGTCGTGGGTGGCACCGGCGTCTCGTTCCTGATCGAGGAGGGTGGACCGGCCAACGAGCTGGCGCTCTACGTCGATGTGCGCACGGGCATCATCATCACCCTCGTCGCATCCTTCCTCATGGTCGCCTGCTCGGTCGGGGTGAACCAGGCATCCGCCGTGCTCGACCGCCGTGACCTCTATGTTGGGCTCGACCGGGTCGGTATGCCGCGCGAGGTGCAGGAGCAGGCGCGGGCTCGCGCCATCCTCGTGCCGTTGTGCTGGGTCTCGCTGGGGTCGGCGGCACTCGGCGGACTGCTCGTCTTCCCGCTCGCGGGGTACGCGCTCGTCGTCGCTCCCACGTCGCTGCTCGTCATCGCTCTCGCCTTCGTCGCCGGAATCGCGCTCGTCGCCCTATCGCTCGTCGCGACTCGGCCCGTCGTGACGAGCGTGCTTCGCAGCCCCGAGCGCGCGCAGTAGCCCGCGAGGGCGGGGGTTCTCTCTGCGGCCGGCGGTGGTACCGTCGGCCGCATGGTGCACGAACCGGGGGTCTTCGCGACCGAGACTCGCCTTGCCGTCATCAGCGAGGCCGTACGGCACATCCCCACCTCTGCCTTTGTGACCGACGCCGGCCAGGAGACCGGCAAGCCGCGCATCCTCTTCGCCAACGACGCGGTCGTGCGGCTCACCGGCTACACGCTTGAGCAGATGGAGGGCAGGTCGCCACTCATGTTTGCGAGGCCGGATGCCGATCCCGTGCGCCTTGCCAAGGTGCGCGACGCGTTCGCGGAGGGCCGCGTGCACGAGTCCCGAACGGTGCAGGTGCGGCCAGATGGCTCCCTCTACGCGGTCGACTGGACGATGTCCCCCGTTCATGACAAGCATGGCCATCCGGAGTACTTCGTCTGGCTGCAGAGGGATGCCTCGCGCGAGATCGGGGCCCAACAGATGCGCGACACCCTTTTCGAGGCTGTCAACCTCTCCGATGACTCCGTCATCATCTCCGACGACACCGGAATCGTCTTTGTCAATGACGGATTTCGACGCCTGAGCGGCCTCCGCGACGAGGACGTGTTGGGGCAGGGTCCCGATGTGCTCGACATCGAGATCCTCGACTGGCGGACGGTGCAACCCATAGCCGAGCCGAGCAACTCGGCCCGCAATCTCATACGCACGCGCGGTCGGCGCGAAGGGGCCCTCTATCTCGATATCGCGACGACGGTCGTATTTCGACCCCGTCATGGGCACGCGTCATGTCGTCCACGTCGGGAAGGACGTCACGCAGGAGATCGGGCAGAGGCTCGACGAGCACCAGAAAGCCCAGCGCGACCCGCTCACCGGGCTCTACAACCGCCGTGGCGGCGAAGAGGCACTTGTCGGCGTGCGGGCAGCATCGGACGCCGCGCACACGACATTCTCGGTCCTCATGTGCGATATCGATCGCTTCAAGCTTGTCAACGACACCCACGGGCATGCGGTGGGCGACCAGATGCTCATTGAGGTGGCGCGTGTCCTCGACGGCGGGGTGCGCGCGGGCGATTCGGTCGTTCGCTGGGGAGGAGAGGAGTTCCTGTTGGTGCTGTCCGAGACATCCGCTGCGGCTGCTTTCGCTCTTGCGGAGCGACTTCGCCTGGCGATTAGCGGCCGCGATATCCAAATCACGGGTGCGGTGACGGTCTCGATGGGCGTTGCCGAGTGGAACGAGGGCGACGGCCTCGCGAGCTTGGTGTCGCGAGCGGATGCCGCGCTCTATGTTTCGAAGACATCCGGGCGCAACCGCACGACCCTCGCCGACTCGTCGGGTGCGTGAGGCGGCCGCTTCGCCGCTGGTAGCCTTGGTCGAGTGTCAGCGAGCGCGCAGGATCTAGAGCAGCAGAGCAACGACGATTCATTCGAGTCCCTCTGGGACGAGCTGTCGTGGCGAGGTCTCATTCACGTGTCGACAGACGCCGAGGCGCTCAAGCAATTGCTGGATGGCCCGCCCATCGTCTACTACTGCGGCTTCGACCCGACGGCGCCGAGCCTGCACCTAGGCAACCTCGTGCAGCTGCTGCTGCTGCGCCGCATCCAGTTGGCGGGTCACAGGCCGCTCGCCCTCGTCGGCGGCTCGACGGGACTCATCGGCGATCCGAAGCCCACGGCCGAGCGCACCCTCAACACGCCAGAGGTCGTCGCCGAGTGGGTCGGTTACCTGCAGGGTCAAGTGTCTCGATTCCTGAGCTTCGAGGGGGAGAACGCGGCACGCCTTGTCAACAACCTCGACTGGACTTCGCCACTCTCCGCGATCGACTTCCTGCGCGACGTCGGCAAGTACTTTCGGGTCGGCACGATGCTCAAGAAGGACGCGGTGAGCGCCCGACTCAATTCCGACGCAGGCATCAGCTACACCGAGTTCAGCTACCAGGTGCTCCAGGGCATGGACTTCCTCGAGCTCTACCGCAAGTACGACTGCGTGCTCCAGACGGGCGGCTCCGACCAGTGGGGCAACCTCACGAGCGGCTCGGATCTCATCCACAAGGCAGAGGGAGCGAGCGTCCACGCCATCGGCACGCCGCTCATCACGAATTCCGACGGCACCAAGTTCGGCAAGAGCGAGGGCAACGCCGTGTGGCTGGATGCCTCGCTCACGAGCCCCTACGCGATGTACCAGTTCTGGCTCAACACCGACGACGCGGATGTCATCGACCGGCTCAAGGTCTTCACCTTCCTGTCGCGTGCAGGCATCGAGGAGCTGGCCGAGGCGGTCGCAACCGAGCCCTTCCGCCGTGAGGCCCAGCGCACCCTCGCGTTCGAGGTAACCTCGCTCGTGCACGGGGCAGAGGCAACGCACGCCGCGATCGCCGCAGCAGAGGCTTTGTTTGGCCAAGGCGACCTCACAGCGCTCGACGAGCCCACGTTGACCGCCGCCCTAGCGGAGTTGCCACGCGCCGAGGCGACGGTCGATTCCTCCCTCGCCCAGCTCCTGGTCGACACAGGGCTCACCAAGAGCCTGGGTGAGTCGCGTCGGGCGATCGAGCAGGGCGGCGTCTACTGCAACAACGTGAAGGTGACGGATGTCGGGGAGGCGATCGGTAATCGCTTCCTGTTCTCTCGCTTCGCTGTCCTGCGTCGCGGCAAGAAAACGCTTGCGGGCGTCGTCGCACGGTAAGCACAGTTTCGCCTCGTTAGGATGGGGCGAACTTTTGAGGGGAGAGCGTGGACGATAAGCCTGATGTCGGTCAGGGGACTGGTGCCCCGAGCAGTCCCGACGGCGGACTTCGTCGCGATCGCAGGCGACTCCGCGAGAGCGCCCGCGCAGAGGTGGGAGAGACCGTCTCCCGCGAGCAGTCGACGCCCCCGACGGTGGGCCCTGACACGGGAGGATTCAGCGCATTCGAGGCGCTGGGCTTCGAACGCCGCTCCTTCGAACCGTCGGCTCACGAGCCGGCTCCCGTCGACACGTCGCGCTTCCGCGACATCCCCGCGCCGGCGTCTCCTGCGGCAGCTGAGCCGCTGACACCGCCGCAGTACTCCGGCGTCACCCCGCCCGCGTATGGCTCCGAGCCCGCGCGACCCTTTGCTCAGTCGCAGCCCTCCGCGCCAATTGCTGCTCAGTCGACTACTGCCCCGCCGACTACTCCCCAGCCGGATGCGTCCGCGACGCCGCCCCTGCAGCCGCCACCCCTCGAGGAACCGCCGCGCCCCGCCGTACCTCCCGTGACCCACGCCTTCGCGTCGCATGGCCCCTTCTCGCAGCCGACGAAGTCCACCCACCCGCAGGACGCGCCCCACGCCGACCCGTCCGCCGGGGCCGACCCCGGTACAGGACTTCCGGATGCTGCGGCGTATGGTCTTCGTCCGGCAGCGTTCACCGTTCCCCCGCGCCCCGACGCCGAAACGCCGACTCGGGCTCCCTCGGCGGCCGAGCTGTACTCGCCGCCCGCCGTCGCCGCCCCAGTGGTATCGCCCACGCCTCCCACCGCAGCACCGGCGACCTCGCCCTTCGGTGGCGCACCGGTCCCACCAGGCTCGCCGTCGCGGCCAGAGGCAAACCCGTCCGTCGCGTTGTCGGCCCCGATCGTCCCAGCCGTTGCTCCATCGCACGACCTCGCGCCAATACCGTCGGCAGGGGACACCCCCCGGCCGACCACCGCAACTGCATCCCCTCCGGGACACCCCGTCCTCGGGCCGCTGGCCCCCCGAGCCCACGAGACTCCGCAGGAAGTGGATCTCCTCGACCGCATCGCCCTCGCCGCCTCGATCGTGCTCCCGCCCGTCGGGTTCGTGCTGGGCCTGGTCGCATCCGCACGCGGTCGCGCCTACCGAGGGTGGTCATCCGCCATTGCGCGAGCCTCACTCTGGGTGGCCGTCGGCATGACCTTCGTGTTCATCGTTGCCGGTGTCTTCCTCTGGTCTGAGCAGCAGAAGCAGCTCGCCGATGAGGAGAGCGCACAAGCCGCCGCCGCGGCTCATGCGGCGCTGGTCGAGGAGAGCGCCGCGTTCTGTGGGGCCTTGGCGGGATCGCCCGTACTGGCGACGGATGCCG
This sequence comes from Salinibacterium sp. GXW1014, assembly GCF_044769865.1. Classification (NCBI taxonomy): domain Bacteria; kingdom Bacillati; phylum Actinomycetota; class Actinomycetes; order Micrococcales; family Microbacteriaceae; genus Salinibacterium; species Salinibacterium sp. GXW1014. The sequence goes on along the minus strand of NZ_JBIZWA010000001.1, from coordinate 674 downwards.
CGGACTTCGGTTGGCCCGCGGCAGACGACCCTGCCGGCTACGTCCCCGCGATCTCCGCCTATGCCGCGTCGTGGCAGGGCCTCGTTCCTCTCGCGCCGGCGGTCATCGCGGAGCAGGTGACGTCGGCCAGCGCGCAGATCGACCAGATCGTCGCGAGTGCCGCGAATCTTCCGGAGCCGCATCGAGCAGGAGACCTCCTCGACCTGCAGGCAGTAGCGGAAATCGAGGCTGTGCAGGCGCACGTCACGGAGTATTGCGCGCCCGCCAACACAGGCGAATGACCCGCGACACGCCCGGGGCGCAACCGGATTTGGTGCGGCTCCGAAAGGCTGCGTAAAGTAATCACTCGTCACCCCAAAGGTGCGGAAAGCCGCAGAGCTTCCCGGCCTCACGTGGGACACAATCCGAAGGCGCAAGCCGCCGAAGATTCCGGCCCGCAACTCCAGTTGCAAAGCCACGATCTTCGGGTCTAGGATAGAAAACCCTTCCCACTCTCGACTTCTTCACGGAGTACGCAGCGGGTCTGCATGGCCACTGGGCCGTCAGAACTCCAGCGCAGAGGGTGGTAAGTTTGGGAAGTTGCCTCGGCAGCTGCCGCCGGAAGGTGGGGCACCGGGAGCGTCCGTTCCTTGAGAACTCAACAGCGTGCACAATGTCAAATGCCAAAAACCTCG